>NC_008698.1:0-1200000 GCF_000015225.1 Thermofilum pendens Hrk 5 | reverse complement strand
GCCTGACCCACCTCCTGACCCTCAGCTGGGACCCCTCCTCGACCAGTATGCCCCTGGCTAGGGCGTCCTTGATAGCCTCGGGCCTCACCTTCGCCTCCAGCTCCCTCCTCGCCAGGGGCTCCTCGAGTAGCCTCGCGAAGTCCTCGTAGCCCGGGCTCAGCGCTAGGGGTAGCGTTGGGAGCTCTACGACCTCGCCCATCGTCTCGTGTATGTAGTAGACCCTCGAAGCCCCGAAGAGCGACGCCGCCGCGTAGACCACCGCGGTCTCGGGCTTGAAGCCCCCGGTAGCGTTGACGTAGACGGCGTAGCCCCTCCTCCTGTAGCCCTCGACAGCCCTAGACAGCGCGTCTAGCAGGTTGTAGAGACCCTTGTCGAAGTCCCTCCCCAGGTCTGCTACGCGCTCGACCTCCACCTCCACCCCGTGCTCCCCCAGGTACTCCTTCAGGACGCTGGCGCACAGCGTCGACGCCCCGGAGTCGCTCGCGAGTAGGTACGCGGCGGCCACGCGCCCAGCCTCCAGGTACGGCCACATCGCGTTCAGCTCTGCGCTCACGCCGCGCGGGTCGAGCGCGAGCACGTCGTAGAGAAACTTGAACTCCGGAGTCCCCGGCGCGGCCCTCTCGCCCGCCTCGGCGTCCTCCCGCGACCCTACGCGCGCGGAAGCCCAGGACCTAAGCCTCCCCGCGAGGTCCCCGGAGGCCCTGGAGGCGGCGTTCCTGAGGATGCTGGTCCCAACGGTCACTACGTGAGCTTCCCGGTGTCCTGACGGGTTGCGCACGACTCTTCTTGCCGCAACGCGCCCTATATTCTTTACCGAGGCTTTTCAGGAGGGCTACGCTCCGAGTAGCCACTTCCAGAGCGGCACTACCCTCACCCTCCCGCCCTCAACCTCCCTTTCGTCCTCGTCGTCCCACGATACGAGCTCTGCCTCCCTGAGCCTCAGCTCCCGCATGGCCTCGGCGACTTTCCTCACGTGCCCCTCCTCGACCTCTAGGCACACCTCGACGAGCCTCAGCGAGCCCCCGCACTTAGCAGCGAAGTCCACCTCTCTGCCCCTCGACGTGACGTAGTAGCCCGGCTCGCAACCCCTCCTCACGAGCTCGACGAGGACGACGTTCTCGGCCCTCCTGCCGAGGTCGAGTGGCCTCTCGAAGAGGCTCGCCACCGCCGGGTCCACGACGTAGACCTTCCTCGGGGACCTGGCCCTCAGCCTCTCCGAGTACGCGAAGCGCTTCACGACGAAGACCAGGAAGGCTTGGCGCATGTACTCGACGTAGCTAGCCGCGGTCTTAGCGTCCACCTCGACCCCCAGCCCCTTCAGGCTCCTCGCCAGGGAGCGCCACGTGACGGGGCTCGCGTAACTCGAGAGGACCACGTACGCGAGCTCCAGGAGCGCCTCCGGCTCCCTAACCCTGTGCCTCTCCACGATGTCCCTGTAGAACATCGTCTCGAGTAGCGCGACGGCCTTCTCCCTCGACCTGTACAGCCACACCTCCGGGAAGCCTCCCCAGGCCAGGTACTCCCTGAGCAAGCCCTTCAAGGCGCCCCTCTCCCTGAAGGTCGAGGGCTCCGCGCCTAGCTCTGCCCGCGCGACCTCCCTGAACGAGAAGGGGAGGACGAGCCTCGAGACGTACCTCCCCCTGAGCCTGCTCGGTATCTCCGAGGACTGGAGGGCGGAGGAGGACCCTGTAACGTACAGCTGGAAGTCCTTCACGTCGTGGAGCCAGCGTAGCTTCGAGTCCCAGTCCTCCCAGTCCTGGACCTCGTCCATGTAGAGCCGGACCCTGCCCTCCCTGTACTCCTCCCTCACCATCTCGGCGAACCTCCTCGCGTCGAGCCTCCGCAGGGACGGCTCGTCCAGCGGCACGTAGAGAGCCTGGAGCCCCTCCGCCAGGTCTCTCTCGACGCTCCTCAGCATGACGAACGTCTTCCCGGACCTCCTCGGCCCCACCACGGCCACTATGTCCGGGGACTCGCGCGGAAGCTCGACCTCCCTGGGGACGATGCGCGCAACGTACTTGAGCGACCCCAGGTACTCCTCTGTGAGCTCCCTCAAGAAGCCCATGTGGATTACTGCTCCACACACCCTTATAAAGTATGCGGAATTGTATTCCGCAAACCTCCTCTAGCTACGCCCGGCGCTCCACCCCCAGGTTTACTACCTCTATCTCTATCACCGGGACGGACTTTTCCTCCTTTACCTCGCCGACCTCCGTCGAGTATATCCTGATCTTCCCGTAGGCTATCTTGTCCCCCGTTAGGCGCCGGACGCCCTCCGTGACGTAGACAGCCTTAGAGATGTTCCTCCCGACGGCCCTCACTACGACGCGGGGCGCGCCCTTGCCCAGCATGGTCATGAGTTCAAGCGTGTAGGCGCTCTCCGGCTTCTCGCCTACGAGGAGCACCTCCTCCCCCACCGCGGTCACCCAGATAGAATAGCCGGCCAAGGTATTTATTTCTTGAGTATCACTAGGAGCCCTCCGGGGGTCTTCTCGAGCCTGAGGTAGCCTGCCTTCTCGAGCCTCCTAACCCTCCTCAGGAGCGTAGTCGAGGGGATTCCCAGGGCTTCCCTGATCTCCTTGAGGTAAGCCCTCCCCCCGCTACGCCTCAGGAAGTCCAGTATCGCCTCGTCCTCCTCTAGCACCACGCCCCCCTCCCCCCTCCTCTTCAGCCTCAGCGCCAGCAACACCGCGGCGACGGCAACCGCTACGAGCACGGCGTAGGGCAGGAGCTGCTGCAACTGAGGGGCACCGCCTTGCTGCGCGGCGGGGGCTCCCTGCCCAGCCTGCGCGGAACCCGTCTCGACGAGTACAACCTGGAGGTCCTCCGCGAGCACGTCGAAGCCTAGGAGCACGTAGCCCTGCGTGTAGGCTATGGTTGTCGGCGTGGGGGATACGCCTAGCACGACGTACTCGCTACTCACGTAGACCTTGAGGGACTGGTTCTCGGCCGGCACGCTCAGCGTGGTGACGGAGTCGCGCGGAAGCCTGGACACGAAGGACGCGTTGACAGTGGAGCCCGGGTCTGCGAGCACCGAGAGAACGCCGCCGCTGAGGTTGAAGACGGGGGGCGAGGAGCCCGTACCCGTGACCCCGAGGGATTCGACCGAGCCGGGAAGCTTGAACTCGGCGAAGCCCGTCCCCGGAACCGTGAAGACGACGTAGCCCTGTACCAGGCCGCCCGGCAGTACGTAGAGAACCTCCAGGGGCTGGGCGAGCGCGAGCTGGGTCGCCGCGAGCAGGGCGAGTAGCGCGAACGCGGTTACACCGCTCTTCACAACTCCAACTGCCCCCGCCAGAGTATAAAAAACTTCGCGCGAGGTTGTCTACGTTACCGTGACTTCCGCGACGCTTATCGCCTGCTCTCCTTCGGGCTCGTAGACAAACCTCGAGAACAAGTCGCCCCCGTCGAGGTACACCCTGGCAACCCCCTGCACCCTCCGCTCGTAGACTGTGACCCACCTGTTCGAAAGCGTGAGAGCCTCCACTCTCAGCATCCCGTTCGCCGGGGCGAGGGTCAGGGTTACGCTCCGCCCGAGCGTGGGGACCGGTTGCGACACGAGCCTCCCGGAGGCCCTGAAGCCCTCCCACTGCCTCCCGGTGCCCCACTCGTAGAGCCTGAGCGCCATGAAAGGCCTCGGCCCTCCCTCGGCGACCCTCAAGTGCCAGGGGTTCACGTTCCACCACACCCAGTCCTCGTCGCCGGGGCCCCCGTCGATGTCGATGAGCACGCCCATGCTCGGCGGGGGGCTCCTCCCAGTCACCCCGGCCGAGTAGGGCGCCCCCTCGTAGGCGACGACGGGCTGGCCGGTGTCGGCGAGCACCGCTACCCCCTTCACCTCGGAATCCACGCTCCACACAGCTAGGCCCTCGTAGACCCTCACCGTGAAAACGTGGCTACCCCTCTTCAGCTCCCCCACGTCGACGGGTAGCCTCAGCTGAAGCACGCTAGACCCCCATGCGCCGGCAAAGGCATAGAGCTCGTCCTCCGAGAAGAGGAAGTGCGCGACACCGCCGCCGAAGAGGTCCTCGTTCTCGAAGCCAAACCACAGCATCGGGGACCCCCTGCCCCACGAGGGTAGGGCCGCGGCGAGCTGGAAGAAGCCGTACCTGAACGTCTTCCTGCTCCTCAGGGACAGCGTCAAGACGCCCTTCGGCCGCTTTATGAAGCTGTTCTTGAAGCGCGTGTACTCCTCTTCCTCGAGGGAGTAGACCCAGTACTTCGAGGGGTCGTCGGGGGCGAAGACCTCGCCCTTGTCGAGGGGCTTCCTAACCCAGCAGTAGAAGTGGTCCGAAAGCCTCCCCGAGACTACCTCGCCGAACCTTATCGAAGACACGCCCTACGAGGGAGGGGTGCCCTATTAACTTAGCGCTATTCTCTTAGGGTAGGTGTAGACGTTGAACCTGCCACCCCTCGCGAAGCCCACTAGCGTTACCCCGCCCCTCTCCGCCGCCAGCACCCCCTGGAGGGTGACCGCCGCCTTAGAGGCTACGAGGGGCACGGACGCTGAGACGAACTTCTCCACCACGCTACCCGTAAGCCTACACGTAACCGCGAAGCCCAGCGAGCCGAGGTCCAGCCCCCTCTTAACGGCGAGCCCTAAGCACTTGTCGACCGCGCAGTGCCTACTCACATCCTCGACGAAGCCCACAACCTCTCCCCCGGGCGTGAAGCAGAGCGCCCCGTGAAGGGCGCCTGTAGCCCTGAAGCCCTCTCCAAGCTCCGCGAGCCTCTCCACAGCCCTCACCACAACCTCGGCGGGAAACTTCCCCCACCCCCTCCTCCACGGAGCCCTCTCCAGCTCGCCGCGAACCTCCACCCTCCCGCCCTCCACTGAGACGGAGTAGCCCCGGGACGGCGAGAAGCCGAGCCCAGCGAGGAAGCCCAGCGCCAGCTCCTCCTCCATGCCCGGCGAGCAGGAAAGCGACACGAGCCTTGACCCGTTCACGTACACCGCGTAAGCCCTCTCCACGACCACCCTGTCGACACACCTCTCCAGCCTGCCGTTGCGGAGGCAGTAAGCCTCCCTATCCACAACTCCAGGCTCCGACCGCACAACCCACATACACGTGGCACGATATATAAAACATAACCTGTCCTCATTGAATGATTATAAAATGTCTGTTTTGCGTAAAGAATTTATATAAGCTGTTCAGTTATTACAACACGTGAGCCAGCAGGCAACCAAGAAGAAAGTTTCGCCGCTTCTAATCGCCGGAATCCTGGTAGTCATAGTGGTCCTCGTCGCCGCGGCGTTCCTGCTCTACAAGCCTCCAGCCGCCCCCACTAAGCCCTCGAAGATAACGTTCTACACGTGGTGGGCCGGGCTCGAGAGGTTCGCCATAGACGCGCTTATCGGCAACTTCACGAAGAATACGGGGGTTGCTGTTGAAAAGACGGCGGTACCCGGAGGCGCGGGGGTAAACGCTAAGTACGCCATCATAGCGCTGATAATGGCCGGGAAGCCCCCGGAGGCCTTCCAGGTACACTGCGGGCCCGAGATGATTAGCTACTTCATGGCGGCGCCACACGGAAAAGACGACTTCGTCGACCTGACCTCCGTCGGGCAGGAGATAGGCCTCACGGCGACTCCTCCCGGGCAGGTGTGCATGCTGAGCGGGCGCCTCTACACGCTCCCAGTGAACCTCCACAGGGCTAACCTGATCTTCATGAACAAGCAGGTACTCGACAAGTACGGCGTAAAGCCTCCGACCACGATCGACGAGCTGAACGCCGCTTGCAGCAAGCTCAAGGCGGCGGGAGTACCGTGCCTCGTGCAGGCAGGAGCGGACCAGTTCACGGTGCTACACCTCTGGGAGCAGATATTCCTCGCCGTGGCGGGACCCGATAAGTTCATAAAGTTCATGTACGGGACCCTCGACCCCAACGACCCCAGCATAACCCAGGCCACCCAGATATTCCTCGGCTACGTTGACACGTTCCCGCCGGACTGGATGGCCCTCGACTGGACCTCCGCGGTAGACAGGGTGGTAAAGGGCATGGGAGCCTTCCACGTGGACGGGGACTGGGCTGTCGGGCTTATCTACAACGTCTACCCGAACGTGAAGATGTGCCCCATAGACGCCATTACCCCTGACTGCAACATCATAGTGGCGCCGTTCCCGGGCACGCAGGGCATCTACAACATGGTCATCGACGCCGTAGCCGTGCCCAAGGGTCCCGCCCAGGACCTCGGAGTCCAGTTCGCCAAGTTCTTCGCCTCGAGGGACGGTCAGAAGATATTCAACCCGCTTAAAGGCTCGATAGCGTGCTACGCGGACCTACCGACCGACATATACCCGACCTCGATACAGAAGTGGGAGGTAAGCCAGTACGCGGCTTCCAAGTCGCAGGTATTCAGCATCACGCACGGTGCCCTGTTCTCCGACGTCTGGAGCAAGCTTCTGAGCGGCGCAGTGCTCCTAGCGCAGACAAAGCAGACCTCGATGTGGTACTCGACCGTCAGCGACGCGATTAAGCTCGAGAGACAGCTCTGGGAGCAGAGCGGGCTCTTCCTGGGAACCCCCGAGAAGCCGTTCGCCGGCTACCTCCCGCCCTGGGCAAAGAAGTAGAAAACCAAAAAATGTTTTTATTTTTTGATCCTCTTTTGTGGTGATCCTAGGATGCCTCTCAGGCTGATTAAAACTCGCGAGCTCCTAGTATTCCTCAGCCCCCTCCTGGTATTCGTCGCCGTAATCTACTACGGGGTGGGCTGGAACTTCTGGCTATCGCTCACCTCGTACTCGATCTACCGCCCAGTGCTAGAGTTCGTCGGGCTGAACACGTACGCCCAGCTCTTCTCGGACCCGGACTTCGTGAACGCTCTCGTGAGAACCCTGGCCTGGGCCTTGCTACTGGTCCTCGGCGGCAACGTGCTGGGCCTGGTTATAGCCAGCTCTATCTTCCAGCTGAGGAGCAGCAAGCTTAGATCCGTGCTTACATCCTACTTCATCTACCCAATGGCGGTGCCCTTGGTCGCGAGCGGGGTGATATGGCGGTGGCTCTTCGACTCCGTGAAGGGCTTTAACGCCGTCCTAGCGCCGCTGGGCTTTCCCAGGGTAGAGTGGCTCAGCGGGAACAACGCTTTCTGGAGCCTCGTCCTGGTATCCCTCTGGGTGTACTCCGGCTTCGTAGCGCTGATGTACCTCGCCGCGTTCTACAACGTCCCGGCGAGCGCTATAGAGGCTGCGCTCGTAGACGGTGCCGACATGCTGACCGTTATGGTTAAGATAGTGATACCCGCGTCGAAGCTTGGGCTGATACTCGGGGTCGTATTCTCCACGCTCTTCGCGCTACAGATGTTCGACCTGCCGTACTCCGTCCTCTACATAAACCCGTTCACCTCCACCCTGGTAATGTACCTCTACAACAAGTTCGCGTACATGGTCTTCAACCTCTCGGCAGCCGCCTGCATATTCCTCATAGCCCTCTCGGCGTCGATAGCAATACCCTACTCTACCTACGGCCTGAGGAAGTGGATCCTCGGGGTGGTAAGGTGAAGGCCGAGTACGCGGCGGCAGTACTGCTCCTACTGCTGGGAGCCCTCTGGGCGATACCGCTCTACGCCTTGGTGGCCGGCTCGCTCAAAAACCTGGCCGACGCGATGGGAACGCCCGTACTCCAGCCACCCTCCCAGCCAGACTTCGGGAACGTGGTTGCGGCGCTCGAGAAGTTCTCCTCGACTATAGCCCTGACGGGGCTCATAGTGCTCCCAGCGGCGTTCGCCGCGACGCTCCTCGGCTCGCTCTCAGCCTTCGCGATAAGGCTGTACGGCGGCAAGGTAGCGGACTGGCTACCAGTGGTAATCGCCCTGACTACCTACATTCCCTACCAGGCGATAATAGTCCCGCTAGTCTCCGTGATCAGGCAGGTGGAGGTAGCCACGGGTATACCCCTCTACGATACCTCCCAAGGGCTCTTCCTAGTGCTCCTCGTGTACTACACTCCCATGGCGACTCTCCTGATGTTCATATTCTCCAACGCTATGCCCAGAGAGCCCATAGAGGCCTCCCTCGTGGACGGCGCAGGCCTGCCGACTATTTACTGGAGAGTCGCGCTACCGCTCCTCGGGCCGGGCTTCGTCTCCACGCTGATATTCCTACTGATAAACATGTGGAACAACCTCTTCATCCCGCTCTCCATGACGAGAGGATACGAGAAGTTCGTCACCCTGAAAATCTTCAGCTACGTGGGACAGGCGGGAACGATCTACAACGAGATGTTCGCCGCCGCCCTCATAGGCTCGCTCCCACCGCTAGTAGTATTCCTCTTCATGAGCAAGTACTTCATCAGAGGCATGCTCACACTAACGGGTAGATCCGCCTAACCGAGAAAAAGAAAAAACTTTATTTACCCAATGCTACTGGGAGGCGCCCTCCTCCTTGGAGGCCTTTCTCCGGCTACCGCAACCCCTCTTCTTGCCCGCCTCCCCGGCGCTCTCCGACTTCTTCTTGGGCATCCAACCACCGACAATACCAAGACCTGCCCGGTATTTTTAGCTAACTGTTAACTTAACCCATCGAACCTCCATCAAGCTACCAGGGAATGCTACGTAGCTGATGACGATGAAGAGCACGGTGTAGTTTCAGAGGCTCTAGTAGTAGTCGCCGAGCAACCACGGGTTCCCGATCCTCACCCTCAGCAACCCCTCCTCCCTGGCAACCCTCGCGGCTTCCTCGGCGTGCCTCCTGCTCGTCGGGGGTAGGTCGAGCATCCTGTGGTCGGGGTGGAAGGCGAGCAGGGTGTACGGGATGTCGGGGGAGAGGGATGCGAGGAAGCGCGCGATAGCCCTTACCTCCTCCTCGTCCACGTAGCCGGGGACTAGGAGCGTGCTGGCGGTGAACAGCGGTACCTCCGGCCTCTCCTTGGCGGCCTCGGCGACCCTCCCGGCGTTGTCCAGCAGGGAGCCCTGCTCGACGCCTGTTAGAGCCCTGTATATGCCCGGGCTCCACGCCTTCAAGTCGAACTTGACGGTGCCGCCGCTCCTCAGGGAGGCTTCGATGACCCTCGGGAGAATCTTAGGGCTGAAGTGCCCGTTGGACTCCCAGCAAACCCTCATAATCCTGCCCCTAGCCCTCTCGAGCAACTCCCTGGTGAAGGCGAGCGCGTGCAGTACTTGGGGGGCGGGGTCGCCGCCGAAGAAGCAGACGCAGGTAACCCTGGGGTCTAGCGCGGCCTCGAGTAGCTCTTCGACGCTGACCCTCGGGGACCTGGAGACGGCGTTCCTCCTGTAGAACCAGTTCTGGCAGAACGCGCAGTTGTGGTTGCAGGCGCCGTAGAAGACGGCCAGGTTCACGTACCCCTCCTCGCAACCAGGCCTAACCGCGTACCTGGGGTAGCCGGCCCCCGTGGCGCCGGGGCAGAACCAGAATGCTACGCAGTTCGTCGGGTGGGGGTCGTAGTAGTACTCGAGCACGCCGCTCCCGGGTTGCCCCGAGAGGTGGACAATCCTCCCGCCCTCGTTCTTCACGAGCCCGCAGTAGCCCAGCCCGCCCTCGGGTATCCTGCAGCCCAGGTTGCACAGGCCGCACGGAGTGCCCCGAGGATCCCTCGGAGGGTCGGGCGGCAAGCCTAGAGAGGCCCTCTCCTTCCTGTGGCCCTCCAGGGCTACCTCCACCGCCCCGGGGTCGCTCCTCAAGCACTCGGCGCACACCCCGATAGCCTCCGATACCAGCATGGACTTTTTACCGCAGACCTTGCACTCCTTCTCGGAGCTCCAGAGCTTCCTGTAGAGGCTTATCCTCCACATCGCTACATGGAAGATGCGTGGCTAAGGCTTTAAGCCTCGCGCTCGCGCGCGGCAAGGCTTATCTACCGGGTATGCAGTTAGGGAGACGGTGTCGAGCGGCGAATTAAGCGCCGAGGACAAGGCGCTGGTGAGGAAGGTTCTCTACGAGGTCGAGCAGGCGTTGGGAGTTCTAAGGCTGTGCGCCGAGAGGGGTGTACGGGACCTAGCCGACGCTTTCGCCCTCAGGTACGCGGTGATACAAGTAGTGGAGGGGCTGGCAGTCATAGCGTCAAGGCTGGCCGAGCTCCGCGGAACAGTCGTAGAGGGCTACGTGGAGGCTATGAGCTTTCTAGCGAGAGCAGGGATCGTAGATCCGGCTGTGGGCGAGGAGCTCGTAAGGCTGGCTAGGCTCAGGAACCTCTTGGTTCATAGGTACTGGGAGGTGAGCGACGAGAAGATTTTAGAGGAGGCCCGTAAAAGCGGTGTGAAAACTGTGGAGGAGGCGGTGAAAAGTGTCAGAAGGTTTGTTGAAGGGTAGGAGACCCTTCAGGGTGACGGAGGAGCTTAGGGAGGCCGTGAAGGGTAAAGTGAGGAAGGTCCTCGAACCTAGAGAAGAGGTAGCCCTGGCCCTGATATTCGGGAGCTTCGTCAGAGGGGGGTTCGCGAGGGACGTAGACCTCGCCGTTTACCTCGCTAGGAGCGTGGACCTATATGAGGCGGCCGAGTACTCTGAGCTCCTGGGCAGGGTTCTCGAAAGGGAGACCGGCCTACCTTTCGACGTGGTGGTACTCAACGTGGCGGGAGAAGGGCTCTTAGCGAGAGCCATGAGGGGGGAGAAAGTACTCGTAAGGGACCAGTTGCTCTACCACGCCCTCAGGATGCTGGTAGCAGAGGCTGCCCGCTTCACGGGGATGACAGTACCTAGGGCCGGCTCTAAGCCCTCCCACGACGGCTAGATGCTTGTGTCGATACCTTAGTCTTTCCTAGTGCTTTTACTCAGTTCTAAGAGGCGCGAGAGGCCTGACGCTTTGTCGACGTTCCTTGCATGTTTTAACGCTCTCAGCGAGTAGAACGTAGCCGTTATAAGCGCGTGTGCAAGCGCCGCTAGCAGACCGCAGAGCGGTTGTCCGAGAAGCGAGGAGACGAGGAAGTAAATGAGATAAACGTTCCGCCTACCGTCGATGGCGGCAAAAGCCCTGTCGAATCTGGAGTAAGCCGTAAGGGGTATACCCATCGTCATTTTAAACTGCATGTACACGTGCCGGACGAAGGTGTCCACGACGAGAAAGGCAAAGCCGAGCATAAGGGGTAGGTGAGATCCCGTGTCTACGAACAACCTCCAGGCGAGGAAAGCATACCAGGTCTGCTCGTATAGCGCGTCGAACGAGTGCTCGAGGCTACCCACCTTTGAGGGAAACCTGACCCTTGCCAGCTTCCCGTCTACCCCGTCCAGAACTCCTACGAGGTACGCCGCTACGAGCGCCAGGGGCAAGCTCGCCTGCAGTATAAAGAATGCTACCATAAACGCTAGTAAGTCTACGAGGAGTGTAACCCTGTTAGGCGTTACCCAGCTGTGCTCGCATAGCATTTCGACTACCCTGTCCTCAATTACGGTGTTCACCCGCGAGGTTATGTGCAACCTTTTACCAGCCCTTTTGACCAGCAACTTTTTTACTTCGCGTGCGTCCAGGGGGTCACGGATCTTAACGCAAAGAGGCTCCACTTCACGCTTGAGCTCAGGATCCATAAAGGCTATTTCTCGGACGCTTACCCGTTTGAGCGAAGACTTCTCGAGCTCGCCTAGTATTACCGGTAGTTCACCAGCACTTTTACCCTCTAGCCTCGCGCTGGCTTTCCGCAGTACCCACACCTTTCCTCCACTCTTCTCGTCGAGCACCACCGTGTCCTCTTTAAACGTACTAGCCGCCCGCACCAGTGCTACGTCGATAATAGTCGATGCCTCTAGCAGGACAGCGTCTCCCAAACCCTCGACCCGCGCCGCTGAATCCAAGTACGTTACCCTGGCGTTCAGCTCTCTCCCGTCGCCTAACGCCGATTTTACGCGGCTCGGGGCATTCACGCAGACTATCTCCCTTACGCCCCCCTGGATGAGCGCAGCTATTACGCGGAGGTAGACCGGTACGCCGCACAGCTTTAGCTCATAGCAACAACGATCCTCCTCCGTGAACATTACAACGCCCTTCATTGACATGCTCACCCGGAGACAAAACGGGCTATAGCGTGTACTATGCGCTTAAGCGTGTCCTCGAATACCCTGAAGAGAAGCCTCACCAAGTCGTAGGAGATAAGGGCAAAAAGCGCGACGATAACTATCGTTAGAACCCTGTAGAGCACACCGCCAATACCGGGTATGTTCTTGAGGCTGGGGAGGAGGAACCATGTAAGCACTATTAGCACCAAGTACACGGACTCTACCAGTATACGCCTAGCAGTGTACCTTGTTACCCCGAGTTTCTCGACGAGTCTTGTCGCCAGGGCGTCTAGCAGGCTAAAGAGAGGTTCCAGGATCTTATAGCCATAGTACACAACGGCGGTTAACTGCGCGACCGTTAGAAGAGTCCCCACGCGTAGCGAATATTCATCGACTTGGAAGAGGACGTCCGATGAGAGGGGGGAGAGCATCGTAAGCACAGCTAGAACCACCGCTAGCTTCACCACATTCGTTACAAGGGACTCGATTTTCTCGGCGATCTCGTCAACACGAACCGCGGGGATGGGTACATGGGAAGGCTCTTTCCCTCTGGCAAGCCCAGATCTACGCGGCTTAAGCCTTAAAGCTATGTGCAACCAGGGCATTAGTGCGCAAAAGGCTACCCCGTAGATCGCCCCACCCACGAAAAGAGAGAGCGAAAGCACGATAGTAGCGAGAAGCTTGGAGACCAGTAACCCTGAGTAACCCTCCGCGCTTGCCATTCTGGGGAGCCCGGCAAGCGAAGTGAAAAGTATCCCAGCCCCCGCAAGCACAGACAAAGGCCATGTATCGGCAAGCCTTGAGACAAAAGCCGCTAAGGGTAGTGTAGCGAGGAAATCTACCTGCGATATCGCCGTGACGTCCCACGATGCTAGCACTGCTAGCTCGCGTAGAAGTTCGCTCGCTACTACGTGCACGGCTAATAGGGGAAACATTAGAAGCGCGTTGCTCTCCACCTGTGGGAGAAGCAGAGCCCACGATGCTAAAAACGCCGAAGCCCAGCTAGTAAGCATGGCGGGTTTCAGCAGAGAGTTCTTTAAGGCGAGCATCGAAAGCCTCGTCGTTAGGGGTTTCAAAAGAGCTCGCGAGAGGGGATCCCCAGTCCTCTTCGCTAGCTCCCTGAGCTCCACCTTCTCGACGAGTTTCCTAGCCTTAACGAGGTCCTCGGGGGTGTCGATATCTTTCCATAAAAGCCCCGTAACGTCTACGTAGTCGACCTCCTCTCCCTTAGAGGCGGCGAATCTCAGCACGTCGGCAATAGATGCCCCTGGACCTTTCTGTCTGATCACTTCCTCGATAAACTCTTTGGCTCTCCCGCGCGCCATTATCGCCCCTGTATCGATCCCGTACCGGGGCGCCGCATCTTTGCCAGCGTCCCTAACCAGTCCTCCTTCGATTATAACTTTCAAACCTTCCACAGCCTCGGAGCGGGAGGGATTCCTGTCGAGACAAACGGTAAACGACGCTTTGCTCGCGTGTTCTGCAAGCCTCATCAGTACTTCCTCCTCGAATATGTGGTCAGACATCAATATCAGGAACTCGTCCCCGACTCTTGTGAGCGCCGTGTACACGCTGTAGAGGTTCCCAAACCCGCCCTCGAGGTCTACTGTAACGACTTCGGCTAAGCCGGCGAGATGCGAGGCGAGAATATCCTTCCACGTCCTTCTCGTAACAACCACCACCTTCCTAGGAGAGAGAGCCATAACCCTTTTCAGTATGAAGTCGATTATAGGAAGGCCGGGCCTCAGTTCCATGAGTGTTTTCGGCATTTCCTCGGAGTAAGGCCTAAGCCTCGAAGCCTCGCCTGCCGCTACAATAACTACGTCCATGCTCCCCTCTTACCGATGAATTCCACTCTAATATGTGTGTCTAAACACTAAGGGAACATTAGTTGTTATTATTACGTACCTCTACACAGAGGCTCAGAGGACTCTGTGTCGAAAAGTAAGAAGAGGGCTGGAGGCTACGAGAACAGCTAAGCTAGACTAAACTCCTCACCCTCTCTGAATAAACAAAGGTTTACAGCATCAAAGCCTGCAATCATCGAAAGAGAAAACACTGTTAACCGGCGACGCCGGGGAGTAACAGTGTAGTGACTAAGGGGCGCTAGCCCTTGCTGTACAGCCAGCACGCGACGAAGTGCCCGGGCTCTGCCTCGACTACGGGCGGCTCGCCTGTCCTGCACTTCTCCGTCGCGTAGGGGCACCTGGGGTGGAACCTGCAGCCGGGCGGCACGTTTATAGGCGATGGCGGCTCGCCCGGTATTGCCAGCCTTTTCCTCGCCCTCGCGTACTTGGGGTCGGGCACGGGGACCGCGCTTAGCAGGAACTTCGTGTAGGGGTGGAGGGGGTTCTCGAAGACGGCGTCCGAGGGTCCTAGCTCGACGATCTTGCCTAGGTACATCACGGCTATCCTTTGGCTCATGTACTTCACGACGCCTATGTCGTGGGAGATGAAGAGGTAGGAGAGCTTCCTCTGCGCCTGGAAGTCCTTGAGCATGTTGAGTATCTGTGCCTGGACGGAGACGTCGAGCGACGACGTCGGCTCGTCAAGCACTACGAAGCTCGGGTTGAGGAGGAGCGCCCTCAGTATGGCTACCCTTTGCTTCTGCCCACCGCTGAGCTCGTGGGGGTAGCGGTAGAGGTGCTCCCGCCCCAGCCCCACGCTTTCCAGTTGCTTGGTTATGAAGTCCTCGGGGTCGTCGACGGGTATATTGTGCTCGTAGAGAGGCTCGCTCAGGATCTCCAGTATGGTCATCCTAGGGTTCAGCGATGTGTTGGGGTCCTGGAACACTATCTGGGCCTGCCTCCTGAACTGCTTCAGCTTCTCGCCCTTCAGAGCGGCTACGTCCTGCCCCTTGAAGAAAACCTTCCCACCGGTAGGCTCGAGGAGCCTGATCACGACCCTCCCCAGCGTGGACTTGCCGCACCCGCTCTCCCCAACGAGCCCGAGAGTCTCGCCCTCCCTTATCTCGAAGGAAACCCCGTCGACGGCCTTGACCGTTTTGGAGAAGCTACCCCTAACCTTGAAGTACTTCTTGAGGTCCCTAACCACTACCAGCTCGGACACTCCCATCACCTCTTAGCGTGCAACCAGCAGTGGACGACGTGCCCCCCACCCAGGTCTACCCGCGGGGGGTCCTCCCTGCTGCAAACCTCCATGGCGAAGGGGCACCTCGGAGCGAACGGGCACCCCGGCTTCATGTCTATCAGGTTGGGGACAGTCCCCGGGATCGACTCGAGGCGCTCGATCTTTTTCAGCGGGTTCGGGACGGAGCGGAGGAGGAGCTGCGTGTAGGGGTGTGCCGGCGACTCGAACACCGTGTACACGTCCGCCGTCTCCGCTATCCTCCCGCCGTACATGACGTAGACCCTGTCCGCCGTCTCGGCGACGACGCCCAGGTTGTGGGTTATGAGTAGCAGGCTCATACCGTACTTGGACCTGAGGTCCTTCAGGAGGTCGAGTATCTGGGCCTGGACAGTCACGTCGAGGTTTGTCGTGGGCTCGTCCGCTATGAGTAGGCGCGGCTTGTTCGCAATAGCGGTGGCTATGACTACCCTCTGCCTCATCCCGCCGCTCAGCTCGTGCGGGTAGTTCTTCACCCTGACCTCCGGGTTCGGGATCATGACGTCCCTTAGGAGGGAGACGGCCTCCCTGAGCGCGTCCCCCTTGGGGACGCCTCTGTGCTCCGTTATAGTCTCGGCTATGTGGTCCCCCGCCGTGTAGAGGGGGTCGAGCGCGCTCGAAGGGTCCTGGAACACGTAGGATATCTCGTCGCCCCTTATCTCCCGGACCTCCTCCGGGGAAAGCTTCAGCAGGTCGACCACCCTGCCGTCCCGCCTCCTGAAGAGAACGCTCCCGGACTCTATGCGCCCCGGGGGGTCTATGAGGCCTGTAAGCGCCTTCGTGAACACGGACTTACCGCTACCCGTCTCGCCCACCAGGGCTACGCTCTCGCCCTCGTAGACGTCGAGGTAGGCGTCCGTGACCGCGTGGACGACGCCGGCGTACGTGTAGAACCTGACGGTTACGCCCCTAGCCGAGAGCACCTGCCTGTCCTCCAACGCGCTCATGGTCTCACCTCTATCTTCGCCTTAAGCTCTATGGAGCGCCTCGTCTTCGGGTCGAAGACGTCCCTGAGCGCGTCCCCCACGAGGTTCCACCCGAGGGATATGAGTAGCAGGGCGGTCCCCGCCTCCACGACTATCCACCAGCTCCTCTCCGGGAAGAACTGCCCCGCCTGGGATATTATCAGCCCCAGGTCCGGTACGGGCGGCTGGGGGCCGAGCCCCAGGAAGGAGAGAGCCGCTGAGCTCAGAGTGGCTGTCGCGAAGTCGAAGGTTACCATGACGAGGAGCGGGGACATGATGTTGGGGAGGACGTGCCTGAAGAGCACCTTCCGCGTCGACAGCCCGAGAGCCCTCGCCGCCTCTATGAACCCCTGCTCCTTGACTGTCAGCACGGAGCCCCTAACTACCCTCGCGTACGGCGGCCACCAGACGAGTATGAGCGCCAGGAACACCGAGAGGAGGTTCGCCAGGTTGGGCGCGTCCCTGGGGTCCAGCGCGAACATGGATGCGACGAGCCCTGTGAACGCGGGGTTGGACATCATGAAGTCCCTCAGGGAGAGCCTCAACGTTAGGCTGAAGGCTATCGCGAGTATTAGGCCCGGGAAGGCGAGCATCATGTCGGTAAACCTCATTATGGCCTCGTCTACCGCTCCTCCGAAGTAGCCGGAGACGAGCCCGAGGACTACTCCCAGCACGGCGCTGGTAACGACGATTATCACGCTCATCACGAGGGATATCCGGAAGCCCCTGATCACCAGGCTGAGCACGTCTCTCCCGTACTGGTCCGTACCCGCGGGCGGCAACCCCTCGCAGTTACCGAGGCACGGGGGGTGGGGTAGCTTGCCGGCGAGGTCCGGGTTCGAGAGCACTGGGTACACGTCGTAGGGCTCCCACGCTATGAAGGGGCCGAAGATCGCCAGGAAGAGCGTGACCGTGACGAGAGCGAGCCCCGTCAAGCCTATCTTGGAGGACGAGAAGACGTACAGCGAGAGCTTCGTCTCTACGAGCTTGGACTTGTTTTTCTCGAGCCAGCCGGGCGAGAGCCTATCCCTGAGCCTGGCGTAGGCGTCTATAAGCCTGCTACCCAGGGCGTAGACGACGTTCACGCTTACCACCCCTAGTACCTGACGCGCGGGTCTATCAGCGCGTAGACGAGGTCTACCAGGAGGTTCATCACGATGTATATCACCGAGAATATGAACGTCCCGGCGATTATTATCGGGAAGTTCAGCCTCGTGATCCCCTGGTACATGTAGAGCCCCATGCCGGGGATATTGAAGACAGTCTCCGCTATCACGGCGCCCGTGAGCAGGCCGGCGAAGTTGAGGCCGAGAATCGTGACTATAGGCGCGAACGCGTTCTTCAAGGCGTGCCGCCATATCCTGCCGCTCGTAAGGCCCCTTGCCCTTGCAAAGAGGATCGCGTCCGAACTCAGCGCGTCGAGCAAGCTGTTCCTAACTATCCTCGCTATGAAGCCGCCGGAGAGGAGCCCCAGCGCCAACCCCGGAAGCCACATCCTAACGAACGTCGCAGAGACAACCCCCAGATCCCCGCACATGAGACCGCCGAACATCGGGACCTGGCCTACCGCCCACACGACGTAGCCCAGGAGGGGAACCGCGTTCCTGACGGAGTCCAGGCTGGCGGCGCACGCTGGAGACAGGGAGGGAACCCCGGCTAGTAGCGAGGCTCTCACGTAGACGTAGAACGCCAGTATCAGGAAGTAGTAGAGCACGAAGGCCGGCATGGAGCTCCCGAAGAGCGCGAATACCCTTACGAAGAAGTCCACGAAGCTGTCCTTCTTCGCCGCTGCCAGTATCCCCAGCGGTATGCCTATAGCCACTGTGAACAGCATGCCGAATATAGCCAGCTCGACGGTTATCGGGAACCTCTGCGCCACCTGCTGGACGACGGGGATACCCCTGGTGGGGTCTACGAGCGTGCCCGTTAGGAGCTTCTCGACCAGGAAGGCGAACTGCTCGTACCACGGCGCGTCGAACTTGTACTCCTTCCTCAGCCTCTCTAGGGTCGAGGGGTCCATGAGCTTCTCCCCTACCCACGCCCTCACGGGGTCCGTGGGGATAACGTAGGCTATGAGGTAGGTTATGAGGAGCGCCCCGAGGACGCTCGGGAGAAACGTTGCAAGCCTCCTCACCAGATAGCTAGCTAGACCCATCCACCTTCACCCGAGAGAAAAACGGGAAATTTAAAAAAAAAAACTTATGGTTTGAAGCCATACAGCTCCTGCCAGAGCGTGGCGTTCCAGTAGTAGGGGTTGTACTTGAGGAGTATGTAGCTGTCCTCCTTGTAGTCCGCAACGTAGTACGGCCCCGTGGATACAGGCTTCGTCGACAGTAGCTTGAACGTCGCGTCGGTATCGCCGACACCGACGTACTTAGCCCACGCCGCGGGGTTCCTGCCGTTATTGGAGTCGGCGAGGGCGGCCTGGTACTTGTCTCCGAGCGCGTACTGCATCGGTATTATCGAGCCTACGCCCGTCACGAATATCTGCAGTATCGGCACGTACGGGAAGCGTAGCTTGAACTTCACGACCCCGGCTGTGGGGCCCGAGTAGCCGAAGAAGTCGAGTAGCTCCTTGAGGCTGTGGACTTCCGCCGACTTGCCCTTGTACACTGTTACGAGGCCCTGGGACTTGGCGATGCTGTCTAGCTCGCTCTCCGTGAGCACGCTCGAGGCGTTGACGTCTATGTAGCTATCGATCATCCACTGGGGTCCTCCGGGCAGGTTCAGCCTAACGGCGCGCCAGATGCTGAACAAGGCGTCCACGGCGGTTATGGGGTACGTCTTGTTGTTCCACGGATCGTAGGCCTTCACGTTGCCCCTCATCACGAAGTAGAGGTCCGTCATGTCCTTGCTGAACGCCCAGGCCACGGAGAGCTCCGGTATGGGCTCCGTGTCCTCCTTCCACATCGTGACAAGCTTTCCGTATATGTGCCAGAAGATCTCCCAGCCGAAGCTCTCGTAGGACTTGGCGGGGTCGAAGGTGTCCGGCCAGCCTATATCGCCGATAACCATCGTCTCGGGGCTGTTCTTAATGTTGAGAACGCCCGTGTCGACAACCGGGGCGTTGGGGTCCTCCCAGACGAGGTCGTACCTCGCGAAAGTTGCGAGCGGGTAGTACATGCCGTGAACCCACGATCCGTAGTTCTCGCCCGTTATCTGTTGCCCGAGTATCAGCATGGTTGCCTGCTTGTTGAAGTAGATGACGGCGGCCTGCATGACGGCCTCTCTAACCGTCGGGTCGATTATCCTCTGGGCCGCCTTGCACAGCGCGCTGAGAGCAACGTCCTTCAACCCCCCGGTGCCGAGGGTAACCATGTTCACGGGCTCCGCCCAGTTAGACTTCGTCGTGTCCCAGTCTACGACGTAGCCGACTGTTATTATCGGCTTGTTCGTCGGTCCCTTGTAGGTGGCGCCTGTGCCCTTCTCTCCCGCTACTACGATGAACTTCTCTGTCTCGACGGTCATGTTGACGTTCGCGAGGTACTTACCGACGTCTCCCGGCGCGACGTTCGAGTGTACCTCTATGTCCTTGAACTCGGCGCCTCCCCAGACGAACGGCATGAGGTAGTCGTCGGGGTCGAAGTAGTCGGGTATCCACCCGAGCAACATCACCTGGTACTGGAAGTGGTCGACGAGGTCGAGGTACTTGGGCCAGGAGTACGACTCCACGGTAACCTTGAAGCCGAGCTGGCTCCACGACTGCTGGAGGAGCGTGGCTATCTGCTGGCGCGCCGTGTTGCCCTCGTTGTATATTATAGTGATCACGTACTTGCCCGGGTCGAAGCCCTTAGCCTTCAGCTGGCTGATTATCTGCTGGGCCTTCGCCATGTCGTACTCGTACTTGTTTATACCGAACTCCGTGTAGCCGGACATCCCCTTGGGGATGATCGTGTAGAGCCTAACGTAGAGCCCGCCGAAAACCTGCTTCAGTATCACGTCGTAGGGCGTCGCGTAGGCCAGCGCCTGCCTGACCTCCGGTATGTTCAGCGGCTCCTTCATCGGGTTCAACCCTATGTACTGTATCGTTAGCTGCGGCTTGTCGGGCCTCCTCACGAGGTGGAGCGTGAAGTTCCCGACACGAGTATTGTTAACGTCGGGCCACCTAGCCGGCGTTACGGCAGCGATGTCGAAGACACCGGTCTTGTACATGTTTATCCTAGTCCCCTCGTCGTTGACGATCACGTAGAGAATCTGCTTGTGGAACGGCTTAGCCACGGCGGCGGGGCCAGCTGGTCCCGCACCCTTCGGGGCCAAGAGGTAGACGGCTACAACTACGAGAATCAACGCAACGGCTATAATGGCGTACAACGCGCTCTTACTCAAGCCCTTTTTCTGCGCCTGTTGCACAACCTAAACTGTCTTTAAGCATTAATAAACATTTTACTTTACATTGAGAAAGAAATACATGAAGAATTCCGTCAAAGCAGGAGTTAAAGCTTTGAATAATAATCAACAGTAATGGGAGGGCCTCGAAGAATATTAGTTTATCGTGAAAACGTGGAGCTCGCTTCGGGAGGGATAAACTAAAAAGACTCCGCGTTATATTTATTAATGAAGCTATCACGCGGCATCCGAAAAGCTTCAGTTAAAGCTAACGCGCGGAGAAGCTTCTACCGGGAACGGCTACGCATGCTACGTTAAAGCTTTATGGCTGCCCGTAGCGTGAGGAGTAGGCTATGCCGGTAGGGTTGGATGCAAGTCTCGTCGAGGAGAGAAGCGAGGTAGACTACTGCGGGTGGGAGGCGGGGAGGCTGGAGGAGGCGCTGAGGTCTGACCCACTGCTTGGAAGAGTGATTGGGCACGCCGAGTGGGAGCTACTGGTCTCGGGCTCCTGGCGCTCGATGGGCTTCACCGGCTGCGTAGCGCTTCTCCGCCTAGCCGGCCGCGTCGAGGTCGAAGGAGTGTTCGCGGACTTCCTGAGGGGGGCGAGCTACTCCGCGCGCGTAGTGGCGGGCGGGCTCCACGTCTTCTACGACAGGGGGCGCGGGAGGGTGGTTCTGCTGGACCCCCTCCTGGGAGGTGGGGAGGGGTTGCGGGCGGACTCGGGGGAGCTCGCGAGGGTGCTCGAGTTTGCCGGTAGGCTGTGGGGGGAGGCTGGGGAGGCGCGCCTGGTAGGCGAGTACTCCTACGGCCAGCTGGGGAGCCTGAGGGTATACGAGGTGCTAACGGCTGGCGGCGCTGCGCTCGTGGGGGTTGAGCCGGGCGGGCGGATCGTTGAGCGCTTCACGGGGCTAGCCGTCCCGGGGAGGCGCGCGACGTTTCCTCCCACGTCGAGAGGGCGCGGGAGGCCAGGTCGAGGGCTAAGTGCGGGCTTGCAAAGCTGTCCGCCGGGGGCGTGTCATTCTACAACTACGACTTCCAGTCCGAGAGGGTAGGCCTGGACAACGTCGACTGGCCCGTCTCCCTGGTTTTCGCGGGCTTCGGGGGCGCCGGAGAGGTTAGGGGCTTGTTCTTCGGTGGAACACCGTACGGCAACGAGATGAAGATGCAGGTCTGGCCGGCGGGCACCTGGCTCGGCGACAGGGGCACAAAGGGCGTGGTCTACTCCCCGACGTTCAACGCCTACCTCTACCTCCACATGCGCGTCTACGAGGTCCGCGCCGGCGAGATCACCGCTGTCGGCACGACGCACTACGACCAGTTCCCCGTGGAGTCGTGGAGCGGCTACACGTCGCTGGCGTCCGGGGACTTCCTCGCTATGGCCGGGCGCAGGGGGCTACGGGTACGCGCCGACGAGCTCTTCCTGCTGAACGCCGAGGGCTTCTCCTTCGAGGAGAACCACCCGAGGCTCCACACGGGGTACGCGGGGCTCGTCTCGCGGGTGGACACGTAGAGGTGCCGTCCCAGTGTACTACGTGGACGTCTCCGCCAAGGCTCTGAGGAGAGTCGAGCGGCTCAGGAAGGCCTGGTACCCCTACGCCGCTTTCCGCCGGGCCGGGGAGCCCGGCTACCTCTACCTCTTCGACTGCTTCGCGGGGGCGCGGGGCGGGCGGCGGGCCCTGATACTCCTGGCCCGGAGGATCCCGGAGGGTGCAGTCAAGGAGGGTGACCCGCCCGTGGCGGCGCCCCTGGTCCCCTCGCGGGACTGCAACGAAGGTATAGTTAGGGGGATCCCGCCGCCCCCGCAGCCGCGCGAGAGGCCTTTAGGCGCGTCCTTCGAGGCTGTCGACTACTTCGCGGTGAGGATGCTCGGCGTCAGGGGGGCTATGCGCAGGGTCGAGGAGTTCTTCAAGGGCTTCGTAGACACGGGGGGCTTGCTCGACGCGATCGCGGAGGAGCTGAGGGTAGGCGAGCTCGAGTTCCGCGGAGTCGTCTACCAGCTAGTAGCCGTGGAGGGCGGCAGGGTCTACCTCGCGGCGGGGGGCAAGGTCGAGAGGCTACGCGTGCTCGAGAGGTTCCTGGAGGTCGACCGGGAAGCCGCGGAGGAGCTGTGGAGGGTCCTGGGCTCACCTTGAGAGGTCCAGCTTCTTCACGAACTCTATGTTCTCCAGCTCGCTGGGGTCCGGCTTCTCGACCGAGAACCACTCGTCGAGTATCTCCTTCGCGACCTCCTCCGAGAGGAGCCTCGCGCTTAGCGCGAGCACGTTGGCGTCGTTCCACAGGCGCGCGCCCCTGGCGTTCTTCGCGTCGGTGCAGAGAGCAGCCCTGACTCCCTTGACCTTGTTCGCGGCTATGCTCACCCCCGTCCCGGTGTAGCACATGACTATCCCCGTATCCACCTTGCCGCTCGCAACGAGCTCCGCAACCTCCACAGCCACTTTTGGCCAGGGGTAGGGCTTCCCCGTCAGCGGGGAGCCTACCAGCACGACCTCGTGGCCCCTGCGCTTAAGCTCCTCTACTACGAACCTCGCTATCGAGTAGTTATCGTCCGCCCCGAAAGCTACCTTCATCGCGTACAGCCTAGCCGCGGGGGGTTAAATCCGTGACGCTACGCTTATATGCCTGGCCCGCGCCGGACCGGAGGGTTGGCGGTGACTGGGGAGAAGGTGCGCGCCCGGGAGCCTTCGGGTAGCGGGGGGCTCCAGTACCACATAAAGTGCAGGCCGGGGGACGTCGCCCCGACCGTGCTCCTTCCGGGCGACCCGGAGAGAGTGCCCTACATCTCCAGCTTCTGGGACGAGTACAGGGAGGTCGCGAGGCACAGGGAGTACGTGACGCACACGGGTAGGTATAAGGGCGTCGAGGTCTCGGCTACCTCCACGGGTATAGGCGGCCCCGCGGCGGCGATAGCAGTGGAGGAGTTGCTGAGGGTGGGCGCGTCGACGTTTATACGCGTAGGAACGACGGGGGCTATACAGCCCTTCATCGACGTGGGCGACGTGATAATAGTCGCGGGCGCCGTTAGGCTCGACGGGACGACGAAGCAGTACGTGAGGGCGGAGTACCCGGCTATCGCGCACTTCGAGGTCGTGGAGGCGCTGATAGAGGCGGCCGAGAGCGTAGGCGCCAGGTACCACGTGGGGGTAGTGGCTTCAACGGACTCCTTCTACACGGGCCAGGCGAGGCCGGGCTTCAAGGGCTACGAGCAGAGCTGGATGAAGGACCTCATACCGGACCTCCAGAGGGCCGGGGTGCTGAGCTTCGAGATGGAGGCTTCAACCATCCTAACGCTGTCCTCGATCTACGGGGCGCGCGGCGGCGCCGTGCTGGCCGTCGTGGCAAACAGGGTTAAGGACGAACTCGTAGAGAACGCTGGCGTGGAGGCTGCTGTGCGTACCGCGAACGAGGCTGTGAAGATACTCCACGAGTGGGACGAGGCGAAGAAGGCGAAGGGCAGGCGTTATGCTACCCCGGGCCTGTTCCGCGCCTAGGCGTTGAGCCCTAGGAGCAGGGATACGAGCACGACGAGCAGTATCACCAGCAGGGTCTCGGCGAGCGTCCTCTTGAAGTGCGTCCTCGCGGCGCTTGAGCGGTACTTCGCCAGCGCCAGGATAGCCGCGCTCACCACGGCGATGGACGCCAGGAGGTTGAACGGCGGGGGTAGCGCGAGGTAGAGAGCTATGGGTACGAAGCCGGCGGCGAGCGTGGCTACACCGGAGAGGGCGGCTGAGAGAACGTTTGCCCTCCGGATCTCCCTGTAGAGCACCCTGTAGAGGCGGCCCAGGAGCTTGAGTGATCTGGAGACTTGCCTCTTGTCCGGGTGGTCGCTCAGGCTGTACGCCATCAGCCTCCTCAGCGCCACTACCTCCGAGAGGTCCTCCGTGACCCCGCCCAGGAAGAAGCTCGAGAAGTTCGTCACAGCAACGGACGTCAGGGCGAGGAGGGATGCGAACACCGTGAGCTTCGAGGAGAGCCCGGCGAGGTGGGAGGAGATTACGGTTATGAGGCCAGTCACGGTACCATCCGTGAGCCCTGCCACTACTTCCAGCACAGGCTCGCTCTTCAGCAACAGGTTCCTCCAGTCCTCGCTTATCTTAAGACCGGCCTCCGTGAGCTCTAGGACGCCGTCCTTGCAAACAACTAAACCCTCGCCGGAGAGCTCGGAGAGAGCCTTCCTAATCTCGGCGGGGTCCAGGCCGACTTCGTTCCCGTAGAGCTCCCTTAGCCTGGACTCTAGCTCGTCTAGCCTCAGCCTCGGGTCGTCCTCCAGCGCCAGCAGGATCGAGATCTTGATAACGTCGTAGAGGTCTTGAACCTCAAATGACATACTCTAAGTACTCCACCTACAGCGTGTATAGCTACACGAGGGCAGTTAAATATCTTTTCACGAGCAGAAAGCGATAGACTTCTTTGCTCGAATTTATACCGGGCTTTCAGAGAACGCTCGGCTTACCGGCTAGCCTAAAAACCGAGACCTCTAACCTTTCTCAAAGTTTTCCGCGTTTCCCGCCGGAGAACCCTGGCAAGAGGTAAAAATGAAGATGCACGCGAGTATCGCGTGCCATAGAGGTCCCCAGGAAAAAGCCTTAGAGCTTTCCAAAACGTTCATCTTCAAGCCATCATAGAAAAGGTTTTAGCCAGTAATTTTCTTCAACCTTGATGGTCGCGGGAAAACCTAGTAAGCTCGTTTTCGACGACTTCCTCGAGAAGAGCGAGTACTGGAAGTACAGGGTCGACAACTACGCTGGGTTCGAGCTCGGAAACAGCGTTCTACGGCTCTGGATGGGGCCCACGGAGGCGCTCTACTACTCCAACGCTGAGCTCTCCGACGGCGCGTTCGACGAGCTACCGTGGAGCCGCGCCGTCTTCGAGGCGAAGATAAGGATGAGCGGGCTACACTACGGCTCGGCTGGCTGGGGGTTCTGGAACCACACTATGGTCTTCCAGACGTGCATGCCCATGTGGTTTATACACTTGCAGAGCAGGGGGCCTTACCCGTTCCAGGGCTTCTTCGCCCAGGTCCGGAACCACTTCGCCCCTATAAAGGTGTACAGGGGCTCGCTGCTACCCTACAGCGTAGCCACCCGCTTGCTCGGGGGTTTACCGGGCGTCGTCGTGCATACCCATAAGCCGTCGATGCAGCACCTCGACTTAACGCAGTGGCATGTCTACAGGGTGGAGTGGGGAGCCTCGGAGGTTAGGTTCTATGTGGACGGCGTGCTCGCGGCGAGGTTGCCGAACAAGGGCTACGAGTCCCGGGCGAGGGCGGACATATGGATAGACAACGCCGTGTTCGGCTACAACCCCAGGGACGCGGGGCAGGTGTACAGGCACTTGACGCAGGAGAACAGGTCGAGGACGTTCCTCGAGGTAGACTACGTGAAGGTGTACCAGGAGTAGCAGCGGTGACCGCGGTGCTCGGCGCGAAGGACCTGGAGTCGTTTCTCTCGTCTGCCGGCCTCCGCTTCGAGATAGTCGAGGTGTCCCGCGCCGCCACGTCGCTTGAAGCCTCCGAGAGCCTCGGGGTAGGCTTGGACAGGATAGCCAAGACCGTAGTCTTCAAGTCCGATGGAGGCGAAACGGTGCTCGTAGTCGTGAGGGCAGACTTGAAGGTAGACCAGTCGAGGCTCGCCAGGCTCCTCGGGTACAGGAGGCTCCGCCTAGCCCGTAGGGAGGAGGTAGTAGAGGAGACTGGGTACGAGCCCGGCGGGGTTCCACCGGTCGGGCACAGGAAGCGCCTCAAGGTCTACGTCGACTCGAGGCTACTCGATGCCGGGGAGGTCTACGCGGGGGGAGGCGACGAAAGGCACCTGGTGAGGCTGGACCTCCGGGAGCTCGTCGAGAAGGGCTTCGCGGCGGCGGTCGAGGTCCCCGTAAAGCAGGCTTAACGACGTGCACGGGGGCTGGAGAGGTAGCTGGAGGAGGATATCGGAGGGCTGAGGGGCTCGGGCTAGCGTAAAATCTCCATTGTTTCCTTTTTCCTGGTTTCGCGCGCCCCGAGCACTGCCTTTATTTACCTTCGTCGCACCAGAATACCTATGAGGCGTATTAGCCTCACGGTGCCCGACGAGGTCTACAAAGCCCTCGAGGAGCTCGCGGAGAGGACGAGGATAAGTAACCGCTCCAGGCTGGTCTCGGACGCCATAATGGCGTACGCCTCGCAGAGCCTGGAGGACGGCGCGCGCTATGCCGGGGCGATAATAGTCCTCTACGACCACTCCCGGGGCGAGACAGTCTACGGGGTCACAGACGCCCAGCACGACTACCCCGAGATCTCCGCGTCGCTCCACATGCACCTCAGCGAGGACCTCTGCCTGGAGGTTCTAGGGGTGCGGGGGGAGGGTGGGAGGCTGAAGAACCTGATCTCCGCCCTTCGCGGGGTTAGCGGGGTGATAACAGTCCAGTACTCGCTCGTACGCCTAGACCAGGCAGTGCGCTAGCCCCGCGCTGTACAGGCACTCGTTGCAGCCCACCTCGTTGCCGTAGCAGTCGAACTCGTTCGCCGATACGTACCAGCAGTTCGAGGTAGCGAAGGGGCAGTCTCCGCACCAGGGCACGTTGTCGGAGAGCTTCCTGCGGGCCTCTCGGAACGCCCTGTACCTCGGGCTTTCCCATATCTCTCCGAGGGGCTCCCTGGAGGCGTTCCCGAATACCACGCGCCTCACCAGCTTGTAGTGCATGTTCGTGTATAGGGGGTGCGTGTAGGCGAGGTCCATGCATGGTACTACGTCCCCGTTCCACAGTACCACCGCGTAGTTGGAGTCTATGTAGGGGCAGGACCTCCTCTTCGCGTCGGCGTACAGCGAGGGGAGCTTCACCTCGACCCCGTACTCTTCTGCGATCCTAGCGGCTTCCTTCAGGTAGAGCTGGACCTCCTCGAAGAGGCTCTTCTTCGACAAAGCGTCCCTCGCTATCTCGGCGTTGACGCTGTAGCCGCTCGACGCCAGGCGGTCTACGAGCTGGAGGTACAGCTTCCTCTTACCCCTCGACGCGTAGGTGTAGTGCAGGAGGAACTCGTCCTGCATGGCTTCACGCGCTAACACGCTCAGGTCCTGCCCGCTCTTCTCGTAGAACTCCACCGAGAACCTGCTAGCCGTCGTGTAAACAGCTTCCCCGACCATCCCCGGCGAGTACGGTACGACGTGCGAGACGACGAGGAAGTCTAGCCCGAGCTCCCCCGCCGCCTCGGCTACCCTCGGAAGCCTCCTGTAGTTAGACTTCATGAGCACCAGCGAGACGCCCAGCCTCACGCCGTAGTCTTCCTTAAGCCTCGCCGCCGACCTAAGGTTCCCCAAAACGTCGTACGACTGAACGCCCACCCTTATCCTGGAGAGGAGGTCCAGCTCAGGCGCGTCCACCGAGAACGCAACCTCGTCTATCCCCGCCCCGAAGACCTCCGCGGCCCTCGCCGGGGACATAAGCGTCCCGTTGGTAACCGTGAGTATGTAGGCCGAGTCGCCGAGAACCTCCCTAGCGTACCTAACCATCTCCGGGAAGCCGGGGTGAAGCAGGGGCTCCCCGAACCCGTAGAGAGCCAGCCTCCTCAGCTTCCCGGAGCCCTCGTCCACCAGCCTCCGGTAAAGCCCGAGGTCCATGAAGCCGAAAGCCCCGCCCCTCCAGGTCCTCCTCACGCACATAACGCAACTCAGGTTGCACTCGTTGGTAGGCTCTACCTGCAGCCCCTCCGGGTACCCCATGAGAACCACTGTAAGACGGCGCCCCATTTAAGCCTTCTCATGCGAAACGCTTTAAAGCCTGGGCGGCGCTCGGAGAGAGACGCTGATGCTACTGAAAGACGTGCTCGCAGACGTCGCCTCGATAGCCGCCCGGGACGCGACGCCGCGCGTAGCCCTAGTTCTTCCGGCGCCCCCCGCGTACCGCGTCCTCCCGTTGGAAAGCCTCCCGGAAGGCCTCGACGCCTACGTGGTAATCGAGCCCTCCGGGTCGCCGCGCGGCCTCCCAGAGGGCGCCGCGGCCGTCTACGCGGAGGCATTGCGCCTGCCGTTCAGGGAGGGGTCCGTGGGGCTCTTGCTGTGCTTCGCGTGCATCGAGAGGGCGGACGAGCTGGAGGGCTTCCTGAAGGAGGCCTGCAGGGTTCTGGGGGCCGGGGGGCGCCTGGTTATCGGGGGGCTTACTCCTTCGAGCAGGTTGATGATACCCGGCTCGGGGGAGGGCTGGCCTCCCGGGCTCTTCGCCAAGGTCGCGGCGAAGCACCTCTCCTGCATGGACCTCAGGGTCTCCAAAGACTACTTCGTAGCCTCCTGCAGGTGTATGCGACGTTAAAGACTTAAGTACTCTCGTCGTTAGGGGTGGCGATGCGCCTAGTCTCTTTCGACGTTTGGGGGACTTTGCTCAGGATAGAGCCGTTCTACGAGGCGGCGGCGCGGGCCATGGAGGAGCTCGGGATACTCGGCTTTCGGGAGGCCCTCGATCTCCTTGTGAAGGGCTACAGGGAGGTTAAGGGCGCTCGCAGGCTTGGAGCGATAGACCCGGGCGACGTCATCGGAAGCTCTGTCGCCGTAGCGCTGGGCTCCTCCGGGGCCGGGTTGACGAAGGGCGACGTCTTCCTGGCATTCGCTAGGGCTGCGAACAGGGTCTCCGTCTCGGATCTCCTCATCCCCGGGAGCCTGGAGACCGTTGAGCGGTTACACGAGGAGGGCTACTCGCTGGCTGTTGCGAGCAACGTTATCTACTGGCCGGGCTACGTGACCAGGGTTCTCCTCGACAGGGCCGGCTTCTCCAGGTTCTTCAGGGTCCAGGTCTACGCCGACGAGGTGGGGCGGCTCAAGCCTGACCCAGGCTTCTTCGCGGAGCTCCTCAGGCTCACGGGGGCCCCGCGGGAGGGGGTGGTGCACGTGGGCGATAGCCCCCAGGAGGACCTCGCGGGAGCCTTGGCGGCCGGGGTTGCCGGCGTGCTCGTAGACGGGGGGCGGGGCGAGGCCTTCGTAGACGAGTCGCTGAGAATCGCGGTTGTCAGGAGGCTAGAGGAGGTGCCCGGGGTTATCCCGAGGCTTCTCCGGGTCGCTTGAAGCCGGCGTACCACTCCCTGTACAGCTCCAGCCTCAGTAGGTCCCTGACCGGTATCCTCTCCCTGGCCGAGGCGAGCTCCCCTTCGTCCAGGTCTACGGCGATGCTCCTCTCCCCCTCGCCGAGGTCTACGAGCAGGTGGCCGAGCGGCGTAGCGACTAGGCTGTGCCCCGTGAAGCTCTCGCCCACCTGGTTCACCGCGACGAGGTAGGAGGTGTTCTCGTGGGCCCTGGCGGCCGTGAGGGCTTTCCACTGCTCAACCTTGTAGGGGCCCCTGTACCAGGCGGAGGGCACTACGAAGACTTCGGCCCCCCTGAGGAACATCGACCGGAAGAGCTCCGGGAACCTGAGGTCGAAGCACACCGCGATGCCGAGCCGGAGCCCCTTAAGGTCCGCCACTACGGGCTCCCTGCCCGGGGAGAAGACGCTGGACTCCCTGTAGCCGTAGGCGTCGAAAAGGTGGATCTTCCTGTACACCGCCTTAACCTTGCCCTCCTCGGCTAGCACCGCCGCGTTGTACACGCCGGGACCCTCCCTCAGGAACATGGTGAAGACAGCCGCTACTCCGAGCTCCCCGGTCTTCTCGACTATCCTCGATGCGAACTCGCCATCGATGGGCTCCGCGACCCTCCAGACGTAGTCCCTCGTCGGCCCACCCGGGTCGACGCCCATGAGGTACTCCGGGAAGACGTGCAAGTAGGCGTCGCCCAACTCTAGTAGCCTGAGCGCTTTCTCCAGGTTCTCCCTCTTCTCCCCGGAAACCGCGAGCTGGTGTAAGGCTACTCTAACCACGTCGCCGAGTACGCGCGACGGATTATTAAAACTGCTACTCACCCGCTCTGAACATGCTTCCCGAGCCTGCGAAAAGGCTTTTTATCAGGTGTGGAGAGAAGGGTTCGATGGGCTTTGAGGGCTGAGCTCCCGAAGAGGGTTGTAGTCGAGAGGGGAGCCTTGCAGTTTCTACCCGAGGTTCTACGCGAGCTTGGATGCTCGAAGACCGTAGTCGTAACGGATAGTGGTGTTTGGAGCGTTGTGGGGAGCGTCGTCGAGGGTGCTTTAAGGGGGCTGGCCTACGAGGTCGTATATATCGAGGCGGCGGATAACTCGAACGTTGAGAGAGCGCGCTCGGCGGCTAGGAGGGTGGAGGCTTGCGCCGTGGCTGGGCTGGGGGGCGGGCGGCCCGTCGACGTCGCGAAGTACGCGGCGTTCATGGAGGGGCTCCCCTTCGTGAGCGTGCCCACGGCGATAAGCCACGACGGCTTCGCCTCGCCCATAGTGGCGCTCAAGGACCCGGAGGGGAACCCCCTGTCTATATTCACGAGGCCGCCCGCCGCCGTGCTCGTGGACCTGGCGGTCGTGTCGAGGGCTCCGAGGAGGCTCCTCGCGAGCGGGGTCGGGGACATAGTCGGAAAGGTTACCAGCGTCGCGGACGCCAGGCTTGCCCAGAGGCTTACAGGTGAGGAGGTCCCGGAGGTAGCCCTCAGGATGGCGGAGACGGCGGCCAGGATGGTCCTGGACGAGGTGGACGAGATAGCTTCGTGGACTGAGAGGGGTGTAGGCGTCCTGGCGCAGGCCGGGCTACTCGCAGGCATGGCCATGGCGGTGGCCGGTAGCTCGAGGCCCTGTAGCGGCTCGGAGCACCTCTTCAGCCACTCCCTGGACAAGTATGTGCCGTGGAAGAAGAGCCTCCACGGGGAGCAGGTAGGCGTGGGCGCGATCATAGCGTCGTACCTCCACGGGTTCAACTGGAGGGTTATCCGGGACGCCCTCGCGAAGGTCGGGGCGCCGACGACCGTGGAGGGGCTCGGGGTAACCGGGGAGGACGCGGTCCGCGCCCTCCTCAAGGCCAGGGAGCTGAGAAAGAGGTTCACGATCCTCGACGTAGTCGAGCTCAACGAGGGGCTCGCCTGGAAGGTGCTCAGGGAAACCGGGGTAGCGCCCACGGCCTAAGCCTTGTAGAAGCGCCCCACCCCGTAGAAGCCCCTACCCCAGTTGTGCAGTGGGAGGTCTATCTCCTTGAAGAGCCAGCCGCTCCTCTCGTTGAAGAAGCGCTCGTCGACAGCCGCGTACACGACCCTCCCCGCGAAGAACGTCACGTCCTCCGCTCTAAGCTTCCCGTGAACCACGCACTCGACGACCCCCACGGCGCCTTCGACTACGGGCGCCGACACCTTCTCCCCCTTCCTGTGCGGAATGGAGGAAGCCTTGTCCTCGTCCCTACCGCTCCTGCTACCGGCGTAGTAGAGCTTGTCCAGCATGCTCGTAGGAACCACGTTCACGGTGAACTCCCCGTACCTCTCTATCAGCTCGTGCGTCAAGCTCTCCACGTCGATCGCAACTCCGACGAGGGGCGGCTCCTCGGCTACGGGGGTCACCCAGGAAGCCGCCATGAAGTTCGCCTTCTCGCCCACCCTCCCGCTCCCGATTATGTACGCAGGCCTCGGGTGCAACACCAGGTAGAACCTTTCCACCTCCTTCATACCCACGACCCCCTCTACCCGAGGAAAAGTATATAAGCGTTTACTTTCACGCAGGGAAGGAATCTATATAAGTGTTTCTTTTCTTAAAGGCGTTGATTTCCAGAATTTACGAAAAGGTGGTGGCGCGTGGACCTCACAGTTGTGGTAGACGCGTCGAACGGCGTGGATGCCAAGAGCCTTTCGAGCGCGCTTTTCCGCGCTATACGCGGGAAGAGGGCGGGGAGGGTGAGGATCCTCGTGAAGGGAGGAGAGGCGCCGCTCCACATGGAGGTTCTCAAGGACTTTCTGAGCAACAACATAGCCGTGGGCGTCGAGGTTTACCCTGCGGAGGAGTGGAGGGGGCCTCTCGGGGACTGCGTAGAGCTGAAAGTCGGGGCGGGCGGCGTGGAGAGTTCGCCGTGCGTTGAGGGGTGACGTCGGTGGTTTTCGAGGTAGTTATAACGTCCGATAGGACAATGATAACGGACCACCACGGCAAGGAGTTCATAGGCTTCATGGCCACTGGGCCCGCTATAGGGGTCCCGGAGAGGCTCTGGATGTGGGCGTGCTGCCCGAAGCCCAAGGTCGACAGGCTCGGCAGGCCGCGCGTAGCGCCCTACGGGCTCAGGAAGATAGAGGCGAAGCTCCAGGAGGCTGGCTTCAACGCCGCCATCGTCGACCCAGACCACTTGGACAAGCACTTGGACACTATGAAGGTGCTCCTAGTGGGGCACCACGACTACTTTGCTTACGGCCCGCCGAGCAGCGAGTGGTGGGTTATCACGGGCAGGGAGCCTGTTAACAGGAGGAGCTTCAGGAGGCTCATGGAGTCCCCCGCTGTGCGCAAGGCGAAGGAGAAAGGCGTGAAGATAATCGCCGGGGGGCCCGCGGCGTGGCAGTGGCTCTGGGAGCTGGAGAGCTGGAAGAAGTGGGGCGTGGACACCGTCGTCGACGGGGAGGGTGAGGGGGTCGTCGTGGACCTAGTCGAGAAGGTTTACAGGGGGGAGCCGCTCCCAGAGTACGTCTACGTGAGCCCCCGCGACGCTCCAAGCATAGAGGAGATACCGGTGATCAGGGGCGCCAGCGTCAACGGGCTGGTAGAGATAATGAGGGGTTGCCCCAGGGGCTGCAGGTTCTGCTCCGTGACGCTGAGACCCCTGAGGTTCATGCCCATAGAGAAGGTTGTGGCGGAGGTCAGGGTCAACGTGAGGGCTGGGCTGAGGAACGTCCTGCTACACAGCGAGGACGTCCTGCTCTACGGCGCCGACGGCGTAAAGCCGAGGCCCGAGCCCGTCCTAAAGCTCCACGCCGAGGTGCTCAAAGAGGCACCCGGCAGCGTCGCGTGGTCCCACGCAAGCCTATCCGCCGTGAAGTACGCCGAGGATAACTACAGGCTGGTATCGCGATTAATGGAGATGCTGAGCGAGAGGCAGGAGATACTTGGGGTGGAGGTCGGGATAGAGACGGGTAGCGCGAGATTGGCGAGGGAGGTCATGCCGGCGAAGGCGCTACCCTACAGGGCGGAGGAGTGGGTGGAGGTCGTGAAGGACGCCTTCGCGATAATGCACGACAACAGGGTTGTCCCAGCGGCTACGCTTATACTCGGGCTACCCGGCGAGACCCCGGACGACGTCGTCAAGACCGCGGAGCTCGTCGACGACTTGAAGCCCTACAGGAGCCTCATAGTGCCCATGCTCTTCGTCCCCATGGGGAAGCTGAAGAACATGGAGAAGTTCAGGAGGGAGATGATAACCAGGGAGCACGTAGAGGTCATGAAGGCTTGCTTGAGGCACGACCTCTACTGGGCCCGGGAGATAATGGGCAAGTTCTACCTCAAGGGGGCGCACATGGCGCCTTTAAGGTTCTTCCTCGAGGCCTTCATATCCTACGTTGAGCGTAGAGCGTCGAGGATTGACGAGGAGATCAAGCAACTCTTCGAAGAAAAGCAAGCCCTAGAGAGGCGGCGGGAAAGCGTCGTCCGCGCCTAGACGGGTATCACTTGCCCCCATTTCTCGAGGGCTCTTGCAAGCTCTCTGTGCGTCTTCGCGTACTCCTGTAGCGGGACTCCCTCGAGGTACGCTTCTACAGCCTGCCTAGCCGCGGCGGCGCCCGCCCTCGGTCCGTCGGGGTGCCCTACAACGCCCCCTCCAACCTGGATGACGGTGTCTACGCCCATAGCCTTGATGACAGCGGGTAGCGTGCCCGGGTGGAGGCCTCCGCTGGAGACGGGGAAAGCCGGCTTTATCCCGGGGAATGGTTGCTGCATGTGGAGCCCGTCCTCAATGTCTGGCTTGTACGTCTGCTCCCTGAGTAGGCGCGCCATCCTGATCACGTCTACGGCTTTCGCCTCCAGCTTGCCGACCTCCGGTGTCCCTACGTGTAGCTGGTCGACGCCGATTATCCTGTACAGCTTCGCGAGGGTGAACATCGATACACCGTGGTAGGGGTTCCGGGTGAAGGCGGCGTGGAAAGCCCTGTGCCCGTGTATCGCCAGCTTGTAGTCCGCGGCTAGATCCCTTACGTACGTCAGGGAGGACCAGCCCGCTATCACCACGTCGACCATGACGTGCGTGTTGCCGAGCTCCGCTACAAGCTTAAGCCTGCGCTCCATCTCCCTGACGTCCGCCGTTATGTTGGCGAGCCAGGCCTTCCTCTCGCCCGTCTCCTTTTCGGCCCTGTCTATCGCCTTCATTATCGCCTTAGCCCTCTCCTCGAACCTGCAGTAGCTCGGGCCCGCCAGGTTCTCGTCGTCCTTCACGAAGTCCATGCCCCCGACCAGTATCTCGTAGGCCAGCTTCTCGACCTCCTCGGGGGAGTACCCGACCTTCGGCTTCGGCACGGTGCCTATTATGGGCCTCCCCCAGATCTTCAGCTTCCCGCGTACACCCTCGACGCCCTGCGAGGGGCCCTTGAAGTGCTTCAGGAAGGCTTCGGGCAAGTATATGTCCTCAACCCTCAGGGAGCGGACCCTCCTCATGCCGAAAATGTTGCCGGCAACGGACGCCAGGAAGGCCGGCATGTTCCCCTCTTCGAACAGCTCGACGGGGTACGCGACCCGGAGGATGTATGACCCGTCGCCCAGGCTCTCCATGTAGTAAGCCTTCCCCTTGAGCCTGTCGATCCTGCTCTTATCGTACCACTGGTACAGGGTAGTCCACGTGCCGACGCTGCTCTCCGCGGCTACGCCTCCCGCTGCGTCCTCTATTGTGAAGCCCTCGCTCGGAGTAACCCTAAATGTGACAATGACGTCTTTATCGGGATCCGGCAGGTAGCTCTTGACCACAAATTCGCCGTAAGGTTCAAACTCTTCCGGCATACCTTCGTCGCCTGCAACGATAAATGTCTAGGCGCCGAGATATAAGTATTTTTAAGAGGAAATTGTACGTGCGGCTACTGCGCCCCTTGCTGTGCCTGTTGCGACTCTTGTTCGAGCCTCTTCAGCTCCTCCTCTATCTCCTTCTCTATCTCCTCTATCGGCTTAGGAGGAGGAGTAGTGGCAAGGGTATAGCCTATCCAGGCGAGTATCCCGAATACCCCGGCCACCGCGGCGAAGCCCGTGAGCTTTAGTACGAGGACGTCCCAGGAAGTGAAGAAGACGAGCCACCCGTACAGCAGGATCACGACCACCGAGATGAGCGCTAAAGCCCACCCGACCAGCTGGTCCTTGCTCATAGCGTTAACCCCCTACGCATTGCATAAAGCCGCCCTCTGCTTAATAAATGTCATCATCTTCTACCTCTTCTCGAGCCTCTCGACCCGCTCGCTCAGCCTTCTCTCCTCTTCCCTCAGCTTGTCGAGCTCCTCCTTGAGCTTCCTGTACTCCTCGCCCCTCTCCATGTGCTTCTTTATTTGCTCCGCCGCGTCCCTCGCGCTCCTCGCGACCCTCCCGGAGGTGTCCCCCTGTAGCCGCTCGAGTATCGGGAGCACCCTCGGGGAGAGTAGCCGCGTACAGGCGGATATCACTGAGAGCTTCACGTGCGGGTGCCTGCTCCTGGAGGAGTACTCCAGTAGCGAGAGGACCCTCTGGCTGGGCGGGAGGTAGCCCAGGGACGCTATAGCCGCCCTCCTGAGGGGCATAGGCGTCGAGGGGGACGCGTACTTCTCCAGCAGGTCGAGAACTTCGTCGCCTAGGAGCATTGCGAGCGCCTCCAGCGCGGAGGCAGCTATCACGTGGTTGTGGGAGGGAACGTTCAAGGCCTCCTTCAAGGCGTCGGAGTACTCGCGGAAGCCCGTCTTCGCTATTGAGAGGGCGGCCTCCGCCCTTACGTAGTAGCTCTCGGACTCGTCTTTCAGCACCTTCGATAGCCTCTCCGCGACGGCCTTCTCCCTGTAGCCTCCCAGGGCCCTGACGATAGCCCTCCTAACCTTCGGGTGCCTGACCTTGTCGAGCGCTTCGAGTAGGGCGTTGAGCGCCGCCTGCCCGCCTATGCTCCCGATTGCCGAGGCGACCTCGCTCCTAAGCCCCCAGAACTCGTCCTCGGACAGCAACAGGCCCTTCAGCTCCTCTACAGCCGTGGGCGAGGCCTTCTTGGCTAGCTCCCTGACGGCGGCGACCCTCGGGTAGAGGTAGGGGCAGTGCTTCACTATCGATAGTAGCTCCTCCACGCCGAGGTCGAGGCTAAGGGCCTTGAAGGCCTTGAAGGAGGGGTCTACGCAGACGGCGGTGGGCTTGGAAGGCAACCTGAACGAGAAGACGGACTGCCTCTCCTCGACCCACACTGTGCGCCTCTCGCGGAACCCCTCGCCCAGGAACTCGACCTCCAAGGGAACCCTGTACCTCGGGAGCGAGTCGTCCCCCTGGGTCTGGGAGACCCTCAGCTCCAGGACTCCCTCCTTCTCGACCCACTTGTAGGACACGGAAAGTGCCGGGTGCCCGGCGTTGAACACGTACTGCTCGAAGAACCAGTCCAGCCTAGCCCCCGAGGCTTCCTCGAGAGCCCTCCTCAGGTCGTCCGTGACTGCGTTGTCCTCCCTCCTCGACTCGAGGTACTTCTTAACCCCCCTCCGGAACGCCTCCTCTCCGACTATGTTCATGAGCGTCCAGAGGACGAGCGCCCCCTTCGGGTAGCTGTGTGCGTCGAAGACCTCGTCGGGGTACTTGTAGAGCCGCGTCACTATGGGCCTCGCGTACTTCCCGTACTCCGAGAGGTAAGAGTCCAGCATCCCTATGAGGTCGTACACGAACTCCTCCTCGCCGAGCTCCCGCCTCCTCCACAGCGCCTCCATAAGCGTCGCGAAGCTCTCGTTGAGCCAGAGGTGGGACCAGTCCCTGCACGTCACCAGATCCCCGAACCACTGGTGGGCGAGCTCGTGCGATACCAGGGGCTCGCTCCTGAAGTCGGCGTGGGCCTTCTCGTCGTGCAGGGTCGCGCTAGTCAGTATTGTCACGGAGGCGTTCTCCATCCCTCCCGCGACGAACTCGTCGACGCACACCTGCGCGTACTTGGGGTAGGGGTACTTCACCCCCGTGAACTCCTCGAAGAACCTTACCATCTCCTTCGTCTGCGAGAAGCTCCTCGGGATATCCCCCTCCCTCCCCCTCGGCACGACGTACTGAAGCTTCACCCCGCCGTACTCCTCCTCTACCACCGAAAAGTCTCCAGCCGCGAACGCGATGAGGTAGGTCGGGATCCTCGAGTCCAGCCTGAAGCTCCACCTCTCCTTGTCCCCGAGCTCCTCTCGGCCCACCAGGACCCCGTTGGCGACGACGACTATCCCCTTGGGCACGGTGACCGCCAGGGAAACCTTGGCCTTCCTGTTAGGGTAGTCGTACGTGGGGAGCCAGTACCTCGTGTCCTCGGGTTGCCCCTGCGTGTACACCATGTAAGGCTTGCCCCCGTCGACAGGCACGAACCATGCTCCAGCCTTGGGCTCCACGGTCGCGTACCTCACGTAGACTTCTACCTCTCCGCCCGCGCCGACTCCCTCAACGCCGACGGATAGCTCCCTGCCGTCGTAGGTGTAGGCGGCCTTCCGGCCGTTCACCAGGACCTCTTCAATCTTCATGTCCACCGCGTGGAACACTACCCTCTCTGCAGGCGCGGTAACCTTTAGCCTGTTAACGCAGACCCCTCTCAGAGTCCTCGACTCGAAGTCGACGTCGACCTCCGCCCTCACCTCGAGAAGCTCGAAGGGTGGCTCGGGGGGCCACACCGGCTCGTACTCGGGGTAGGCGAACCCCCTCCCAGTCTTAACGGTAACCATGCAGACCACCCCTCACACTTCGTGAATTATATTTATCGGTAACGCGCCAGGGCGCTACATCCTCGTAAGGTTTCTCAGGTAGAGCGCCGACGCCAGCACGAGCGTTACCAGCGTCCAGGCGAGGAGCAAGGCGTACTCGTGGAACACGTTTATAGACGTGTTGTACCCGAACGCCCACCTGTACACGTCCGCGGCTAGGGAGACGGGCGACAGCTTTATGAGGAATACGACAGCGCCGGGGAAGCGTTGCTTGAGGATCTCCTCCGGGTAGAAGACGTTCGAGAAGAAGAAGAGCACGTAGTAGGTGAGGGACCTGAACGTCGCCTGGAGGTTGAAGTCACGCGTAGAGGTGGATATCGCTATCGCGAGGCTAGACATAGACGCCGAGAGCATAGCCGAGGTTGACAGGACGAGGACCGCCCCGAGCGCCGTGGGGGTCCCGACGATTAGCGCCGCGAGGACTATGAAGGAAGCCTGGTATATCAGCCCCCTGAGAGTCCCGCTGAGTATCCGCCCGAAGACTAGCGCCTCCCTGGAGACCGGGATGGAGAGGAGGTAGTGGGTGAACTCCCTCCTTATCTCGATCCCGACCTCTCTCCCTATCGAGAACGCGGAGGCGAACGTCGAGAGCGCGAGGACGCCCGTAGCGAGGAACTTCACGTAGTCGGGTATGTACTGCCTGTTCACTATGTTGTTGAATATCACGGCGAAGATCAGTATGTCCGCCAGGTTCATAGCTACCTGCGCCCCCAGCCAGAACTTGTACTTCCAGAAGCGGTCGAGGTCGCGGAGCGCTATCAGCAACCCTCCCCGGATCCCGTCGAGCCTCACTTCCACCCACCCCCCTCGACCCTCTTCTCGACGATGTATATCGCGGCGCTCGAAACCCCCGCGGCGAAGCCGAGTATGTAGGAAGCCATCAGGTAGGGGGACGACACCGAGAGGTGCTTGAACTCCTCGAAGAAGAAGAAAGTCCTCAGCAGGTCTACGAAGTGGGAGACGGGGTTCACCAGCGCCGCGTAGTAGTACGGCGCTATCTTCGCCACGACGACCGCTGGGTAGAAGACCGTGCTTAGACGTATTATCAGGGCGTCCAGCACCCCGAAGAATATGTCCGTGTAGTCGCTCGACTTCAAGCTGAGCACCACGCTTATAACGAAGCCCGTCACTCCGACAGCGAAAACTAGCGCCGAGAGCAACGATAGTAGCACGGCTACCGGGTCGTACACGCCGAGGAGTAGCACCACCACGGCGTACATCGGCAGGGTGAACAGGAACGCCGAGAGGCCCCCGCCTATGGACCTCCCGAGGGATAGGATCTTCCTCTTCATCGGCAGGCTCAGCAGGTACTCGATCATGCCCTCCTCGAACTCCTCCGCCACGTCGTACGCCTTGGAGACGCTTATCGAGAAGAGCATGGAGGCGTAGACCCCGAAGAGGTAGAAGTGGTAGTAGTCGATCCCCTGCGCCACCACGCCCCTGAACCTCACGATCGCGTTCATCGCCAGCCCGAAGACCGTTACCTGCAGGGCGAACCAGGCTACGCGCATGACCACGAATACCGTCCTCCGCTTCATCTGCGACAAGTCCCAGAGGACGAGCATGTACATTGCCCGGAGGTCTTTAAGTAGCTCCATGCTCCTCCCTCAGCCTCGCCCCGGTGAAGTAGAAGAATACGTCGTCGAGCGTAGGCTCGTGAACCATCAGCTTCCTAACCTTCACGCCGGAGGACGCCAGGAGCTCCACGATTTCGGCCGCCCTCTCCTCCCCCCTGTTCAGGTGGATCCTCAGGCTGTGGTCAGTCACCGTGTAGTTGCTCACGCCCTCCAGCTCCGAGAGGAGCTTCCTCACGTTTTCCTCGGGCCCCTCGAAGGAAATCTCAATGACGTCGCCGGCCGGGACCATGTCCTTGAGCTCGCTCACGGTGCCCAGCGCGCGTAGCTTCCCCTTGTATATTATGCCCAGCCTCTCGCAGATCCTCTCCGCCTCGAACATATCGTTCGTAGCTACGATAACCGTGGTTCCCTCATCGCGGAGACCCCTTATAATGTCCCAAAGCGCGTGCTTCGTGAGGACGTCTACCTGCGCGGTCGGCTCGTCGAATATCGCCACCTTCGGCCTCTGTATCAACACCTTCGCTATCTCGAGCTTCTTCCTCGTACCCCCGCTCAGCTGGTAGAACTGCTTCTTCCTGTGCTCCCACAGGTTAAGCTGCTCCATAACCTCCTTCACGACTGCCCGCGCCTCCGAGGAAGAGTACCCGACGACCCTTGCGTGCCACAGCAGGAGCTCGTACGGCGTGTCCACCCAGAGAGCCTTAGGCTCCTGGAAGGCTATCCCCACGTACTTCCTCACGATGTCCCCCTGCCTCGACACGGAGTATCCGTGGACGTAGATGTCGCCGGAGGTAGGCTTGTACACGGTGGCTATGGTTAGGAGGGTCGTGGTCTTCCCGGAGCCGTTGGGGCCTAGAAGCCCGAATATCTCCCCCTCGTATATGTCGAGGTTCAGCCCGTCTACTGCTACGGTATCCCCGAACTTCTTGACGAAGTTGGATATCTTTACCGCTACCCCTCTACTCATAGCCTCAGGAATACCCTCTGGAAGAATTTTAAGCTTACGTTAGAAGGAGTCTTAAGACGTTTCGTTAGAGCGCTCTGCGAGCGGAAGCCTCCCGCGCCAGCACGGAGGCCACCTTCGCCCCCTCGCCTGTCAGGCGGTAGCCCAGCACGGGCCTCCCCTCGTACTGCATAAGCGCGGGCGATATGAGCTTGCGGGCGAAGAGAGCCCTCAAAGCGTCTACGACCTGGGGCTTCTCGTAGCCCAGGCGAGACAGTAGCGCGCCGTGCGTCGCCTCTCCGCCCATGGAGTAGAGGATCCTCAGGATATCCACGTGCACGGGCCCCAGCCCCTCGAGCCCAGCGATAGGCCTCGTCGACCCGCAGGCCCTGCAAGTAGCGTTGCCAGGAGGGTTCAGCGCGCCGCAGGACGGGCAGACCCACCCGCCGATGCTCGAGACCTTCTTCTCTAAGGAGGCCTTGAGGGAGCGTGCAAGCTCATGGGAGTGCTCGAGCTCCCTCCGGAGCTCCTCGGGGCCTTTAACCCGTCCCAGCGCGATGTCGACCGCGGCGAGGAAGCACCTGAGCCAGTCGTGCCTACCCAGCAGTATGCTAGTCCTAGCCTTGTCGACCGCGTCGAAAGCGTTAGCCGAAAGTCCGAGCGCCCTCGCCTCTACTGCGAGCACGTCTCCGCACCCCCGCGGCTTCTCGAAGTCTAGGGGCACGCCTACCCTTCCGGGGTCCACGCTGAGAGCTCCCAGGAATACCCTTACAAGCCCCCTCAGAGCCGCTACGTACACGTTGTAGAAAGCCACGGCGAACGCTACGGAAGCCGCTAGGAGCGCGAGGACCGCCAAGAGCCCTCCCGGAGCCCCGGGGAAGAGGCGGACCGCCGCGTACGTTGAGCCAAGCACCGTTGCCACGAGGAGGGCGGAGGACGCGGCGAACGCGAGAACGTCTATAAAGGGGTACCACTTGAGCAACCTTAGAGCTCCTCTCGCGAAGACGTACCTCCCCTCGATGACTACCTGGTCGTCGACCACGACGCAGGGCAAGGCTTTGACGCCCCTGAACACAGCCTCGTCCGCGTCCCGGAGACCCTCCTCCCTCAGGAACCTGTAGTAGAGCCCGTAGAGAGACGGGGAGTCTACGTGGACGTAGTGGACCGCGAGTAGGGGTCTCCTGGAGGGCTTGACGAGAAGCAACGATAAGAAGAACGAGGAGTACATAAGCCAGGAGAGCTTGTCCCTGGAGAGGTAGAGCCTAACTTCCCGCACGCGCTCTGCACCAACGTAGTAAAAGATGTGGGCCTTCCTTTTATATGTATATTTCGTGCGATACTACAACTAGTTATGCTCGTAACGGAGGAGAGAGCCGAGGCACCTTTCCCTGGTGGTTTTACCCTTTATTCTTGTGCCCTGGCTGGTTTAATTCTTAGCAGTTTTTCGACTAGCTTCTTCGCGGCTGGCTTAGCCTGTGCCTTTGCAAGGGCGAAGCTGTATAGCGCCTCCCAGAGCTCCGGATCCTCGCTCGCGTGCTCGAAAAGAGAGTCCTGGGGAACCTCGTAGTAGAGCGTACCGGCGTTCCTGACAACATTCACAGTCCACCCCTCTTCTACTGCTCTCTCGTACCAGCCTTGAGGCGCGTTACTAACGGGCATCCTGGCGTAGATGTAGGCGTACTCGTCTCCGGTGGTCACTATCACGAGGTTCAGCATTGCTCCTGCAATGGGCGCATAGAAGCCGTGTTGCTGGCGCGCCGCGCGTGGCTTTCGCGATTCAACGAGTGCGAGGCGCGCCAGGTATTGTGCCTTCCTACACCCTGAAGCGCACAGGAAGGCTACTACCTGTGGAGCCTTTTCGAGGAGCAACTTTGCCAGCCTGACGGACTGCTCTGTTCTAATCCAGCGGGATCTTCGGCCAACCGCGAATTCCAGTACACGTCTAGCCGAGTTTGATCCTGGATACTCACCATCGGCCGCGTATAGCAGTGCAAGCTTTAGCGCCCTTTGCTCATCTATTTCTCCTTCGTTCGCCTTCTCTATTTCGTCCACGATTATCCTCTGTTTCACCACTTTGGGAAAGCTCCACACCCTAGGAACGTTGCAGACACCCTTTACTTTGACGGTCCACATAATGCTGACATGTCTCTTCTCATGGATCGCTATGCTTTTAATATGCACTTCGACCTCCTTCCCCGGCCAGAAACCGGGGAAAGAGGCTACCTGCCACGCCTGCGAAGTGGTCATCGCGATTTCTCTGTAACGCGCGCGGTACGTTGCGTCTCCGAAAACCCAGCCTTCCTGCGCTATGCGCAACCACTCGGGAGGAAGCTTCAGAATATCGGGAAGTCTGAGCTTGGCGACCTTGATGTACAAGCGAATCTCCACGCACCACTTGCCACTCGGCTTTAAGTATATGTAGACCCTCCATCTCTCTCCTGGAAGTTTCACCTGCCACGTTGTCTTCCCCGTCCTCTTGATTTCGAGCTCGTCTATGCGTTCTAAAGCCTCCTTCGCCACCTTCCGCGCGATCCTGAAGGCTTTCTCCTTGCCAACCTCAAACTTGTTGACAAGCTCTACGTAGGCTTCGCCGTATCGCGCATAATTAGCTTTGATGTTAATTAGCTCCCACATAACCTTGTTATGTGTAGCCTCGAGACCCCTGTAGTTATATCGGTGGAAAAGCGCCTTCCTCAGGAGCTCTCTGAGCTTCCCGCGGACGAACTCCTCGTCGAACTCGGCTCCTGCCTCCCCAGCCGCCACAGCCTCATCCTCCTTCATTTTTTCTCCAACAATACTTAACCTTTCCTTAAATGGTGGACGGGGCGCCTCGCGAGGGCGTGCTCGAGGGGTTACCGTGCGGGCTATCGGCGCGCTTTCGCGGCTCCTGGCAAGTACTCTTAGGCGCGACGGGCTCTACGAGGCTAGGCTTATAGATGCTTTGGACGCAATAGAGGAATTCCTAGCCTCCGTGAGGGGCGCCCCACAGGTCAAGGAAGACGAGAAGTTGGCGCGCAAGCTGAGAGAAGGCGTCGAAGTGCTTAGGGAGCACGGGCTAGCGTAAAAACTTTCCTTTTTTCTTTTCCCCCTGGTTTGTAAACGCGGGAGGCCCGCGGTTTCAGCTTTCTCCGCGCGATAAAAAATGCGGAAAATAGTATTTATTCTTATTTCGTGTTTAAGCGCGGAGAGAGGTGCGCTTGAGCGCCTCGAGGAAGGCTATCCTCTTCTCTATCGGCGGATGAGTTGCGAGCAGCTCTTCGAGGCTTACCAGCGGCTCTGCGAGCGCGTAGATGAAGAACATCTTGAGCTTGCTGTCCTCGACCCTCCTCTTCGCCACCTCTCGGCTACCGTAGTATGAGTCGAGGGACGCTAGCGCCGATATCATGGCGTCGGGGGATGTCACCATGGCGCCGTGGACGTCGGCGTAGTGCTCCCTCAGTCTCGAGAGGGCAAGCACGGCCAGCTGTATGATCACGCTTACAGCCATGAGGGCTATCCCGACGAGCACCAGGAGGAAGCCCCCGCCTCCCCCTCTCCTCTCCCCGTCGCCGTCGTACCTGGCCCCGGACGAGAAGAAGCCCATGTACGCCAGGAAGCGCCCTAGGAAGTACACGACGGAGGGTATTAGCCCGAAGATCAGCATCACGGTGTTGTCCTTGTGCTTGTGGTGGCCCAGCTCGTGCCCTATGACCGCCTCCAGCTCCTCGCCCTTGGCGAGCCGCATCATGCCCTCCGTGACGGCGACGTAGCTCCCGAACAGCGGGGAGGAATAGGCGAAGGCGTTAGGCTCGCGCATACGGGTGGCGATAACAGCTTTCGGCGGCTTCATCCCGGCCCTCTGCGCGACCCTGTTGACTATGTCCTGGAGCACTGGGTCCGGCTTGCACCCGTACATGACGTTTATGAGTAGGGGGGAGAAGAGCCAGGAGAAGAGCGAGGGCACGAGAGCGAAGACTATAGCCAGGGAGAGAAGCTGGCCTGTGAGCTCCGCGCCAAGCAGGCTCGAAACCCCCAAAGCTACGAGCCCAAACCCGCCCAGCACGCCGGCCATCGTGGCGATCATCGAGGACCTCAACACCCCTAGGTTTGAGGGTGTCGGGGTGAGGTACTTGCCGAAGAGGGACGGAGCCGTTACGAGCACAGCCATCGCAAGCGCGTAGCCGATGAAGTCCAGCGCCCACCAAGCACCCACGGGGCCGTAGAAGCCGGAAACGGGGACCAGTGCCTGCAGTAGCAACGAGAAGATGAGAGCAACGCTGGCGAGGCTCAAGACCAGCAACAACTTCTCCTTCATACCCGGTCAAGGTAAACTGTTCAACAAAGCTTAAAGCTTTACGCCCGAGAGCTTGAGCGAGGCTTAGGCTTCGCCCACGAGCGGAGGGCTTGAACGTTAGGCTTATCGCTCGCTACTCGGCTCTTTTAACGATGGCGAGGCTGCTCGTCGGGTGTTGCGGCTTCCCCGTGGGGCGCTCCAAGTACTACTCGATGTTCAGCGCCGTGGAGCTCCAGGAGACTTTCTACAACCCGCCCGACCCCGAGAAGCTCGCGAAGCTGAGGAGGGAGGCGCCGGAGGGCTTTGTCTTCACGATGAAAGCCTGGCAGGCCGTTACGCACCCTCTCGACAGCCCGACGTGGAAGAGGGCGAGGGTTAAGCCCGGGAAGGAGCTCGCCGACAGGTACGGCTTCCTCAGGCCGACGAAGGAGGTCTTCGAGGCGTGGGAGCTGACCGCTAGGGCCGCGAAAGCCCTGGGGGCGAGGCTCGTAGTCCTGCAGACTCCGCCCAGCTTCGACGCGAGCGACGAGAACCTGAGGAACGCCGTCGAGTTCTTCTCCTCGGTGGAGACGGGGGACTTCCTGCTGGGCTGGGAGCCTAGAGGCGACTGGCTCAGGAAGCCCGAGAGGATAGCCGAGGTTGTGGGGAGGTTTAGCCGCGTGGTCCACGTCGTAGACCCGTTCAGGTCGAAGCCCGTCGTCGAGAGGCCCACGGCCTACTTCAGGCTCCACGGGATAGGCCCGGGCGAGGTGAACTACAGGTACCGGTACACCGACGAGGACTTATCGACGCTCTGCTCGATTGTGAGCGGGCTGGGCGCCGAGGAGGTCTACGTGATGTTCAACAACGTCTACATGGCTCAGGACGCCTCGAGGTTCAAGGAAAAGTGCCCGGCAAGCAATAAATAGAGGCGCGCGGAGAATCTCTACGTCGGGTATGAGCAACAGGAAGATCGCCGCCCTCCTACTGGCCTCAGGCGCCGCGCTCATAGTCCTCGTCTTCGTGCTGGCAGTGCAGGCAGCCCTCTCGTACCAGAAGCCGCAGATAGGCGGGGACGCGGGGGCCGCGTTCAGCTCCATGCTCAGCGAGGTGCTCTACCTGTTCGGAAAGGCGGTCTTCCTGTTCGTCGCCATACTCGCAGCGTCGCACCTCTTGAAGAACGGCGTAGAGCTACTGAAGTCCGAGGGCTTCATGCAACCGTAAACCACAAAGTATTTTTGATTCGCCGTGAAGCTCGAAGGGTATGGAGAGAGTGCTCGTCGTAGGTCTAGGAGAGGTTGGCTCCGCTGTCTACGAGGTTCTCAGGGACTCCGGGAGGATGGAGGTCTACGGCTACGACCTGGACCCGTCGAAGACCGTGCACAGGCTGGAAGACGTGCCGGCGCCGCTGGACTACCTGCACGTAGCCATACCGTTCACTCCGCGCTTCGTCGACGCCGTCAAGTCCTACGCGGAGAAGCTGAAGCCGAGGGCTGTCTTCGTGCACTCCACGGTCGCGCCGGGCACGACGAGGCTCCTACACGGCGAGGCAAGGCTACCCGTCGCCTACACCCCCGTCAGGGGGAAGCACCCAAACCTGAAGAAGCACCTGCTCTTCTGGCCGAAGTGGGTCAGTGCGGTCCCCGAGGGCTTCACCGAAGAGGCGAAGAGGCACTTGGAGGCGGCAGGCTTCAAGGTGAAGCTCGCCAGTAGCCCCGAGTCGCTCGAGATAGCGAAGCTCTGGGAGACCGTGTATAGAGCCGTGATGATAGCCTCGTGGCAGGAGCTACACAGGGTCGCGGCGAGGTACGGCGCCGACATAAGGGTCGTAGCCGAATTCATAGCGGAGGTACACGAGGTGCTGGGAGACAGGCCCGTCTACTTCCCCGACTACATAGGTGGTCACTGCCTGATACCCAACACCGAGATACTGAACAAAGCCTACCCCTCGAAGCTATTCGAGTTCGTCCTGGAGTCCAACGAGAAGCGCAGAAAGGAGGTGGAGGACCCGCGCGTCAAGCGGGAAATAGAGGACACGAAGAAACTCTTCCTCAAGCTAACCCGGGCAGACTACTACGGCGGCAACATATAGCCATTTTTATCGCTACGTATATAAAGCTAAAAATACAAAGGTATTACCGGTGAAAACGATGAAAAAGAGGGGCGTAAGCCCCGTAATAGCAACACTACTCCTAATAGTCATAGCAGTAGCCGCGGCAGTCCTAGCGTACATCTGGATCACCGGGTACCAAGGAACCCTCACACAGCAAGCAAGCACAACCCAGCTACAAGAGAGAATCGCAATAGAAGCAGTAAGCTACAATGGCACTACGTTAACCGCATACGTGAGAAACGTTGGAGATGTAAAGGTTAACATCACCACGATCTACGTCTTTAACGGTTCAGGAACAATAATAAACAGTAATAATAATAATTATCAACTTGCAACTCCCGTAGTAATTAGTCCTGGACAAGTCAGTACGGTGACTACTTCTGTCACTCTAACAGCCGGTAATACCTATACTGTCGAGGTTGTCACGAAGTACGGCACTAAGGCTTCCTACGTATTCACGTACAGAGGGTAAGAGTAAGGTTTTTCTTTTTCTGCTCGTTTCTTGCGGCGTGGTTGAGGCTCGCGTAGCCGTTGAGGAGGCTGTGGAGGAGTTTAACAGGCTTCACGGTAGCGAGGGGCAGGTGAGGGTCGTGGAGTGGCGTGGGGACGGCTTTGTCGCCGAGTTCGTGGGTAGCTTCTGCGTGACTTGCGGCTTCTACGACTACTTCGAGGACTTCGCGTTGATGGTCGCGGAAAGGGGTGTACGCGTCGGCGTGGTAGACGTGGAGGAGTTCGAGGGAGGGGCTAGGGTTGCCTACCGCTTCCTCAGGGAGGGGGAGGAGCTGAGGTTCGTGCCCGAGAGGGTTGTCTTGATACTGGAGTGATCCCCGTGGACTGCAGGGGTGTCTACGCGGAGATCTCGAGGAGGCTCGCCGACCTGGACGCCGGGACTGTCGAGCGCCTGGTCTCCGAGGCTCTCGAGGCTGGCTGCGACGTCGTGGAGGTCGTCGAGGAGGGGTTGAGAAAGGGGATGGTGGAGGTCGGCGTTAGGTTTGAGAGAGGCGAGTACTTCCTCCCGGAGCTCGTCGAGGCTGGGGACATATTCAACTCGGTGATGGAGAAGTACGTGTTGCCGAGGCTTAAGGGCTCCCGGGCCGGCGTTAGGGGGCGCGTGGTGATAGGGACGGTGCGCGGGGATATACACGATATCGGCAAGAACCTCGTCGCCACTATGCTCAGGGTTAACGGCTTCGAGGTGGTGGACCTCGGGGTGGACGTGCCGCCCGAGAGGTTCGTGGAGGCGGTCGAGAAGTACGGGGCGGAGGTTGTCGGTATGAGCGCTCTCCTCACTACCACGATGCTGGAGATGAGGAACGTTATAGACGCGTTGAAGGCGGCGGGCCTCAGGGACAAGGTCAAGGTGATAGTGGGGGGAGCCCCCGTAACCGAGGAGATCGCGAGGGAGATAGGCGCGGACGCCTACGGCAGGGACGCGGTGGACGCCGTGGAGAAGTGTGCGAAGCTCGTAGAGGAGCTACGCAGAGCACGCGCTTCAAGTATATAAGCTCGCGGAGCGTTTTCCACAGCGTGAGGGGGCCGCTCCTCGTAGAGCTGAGGGCGAGGAAGGGGGAGTACGTAGAGCAGAAGAGGTTCGACTTGGAGAGGGTTTCCAGGAGGGTCGCCGAGCTGGAGAAGGAGTACGGGGTTAGCTTCGACCCGTCGAGCCCGGCTCCCAGCGAGGACCTGGCTAAACCCGTCTTCGAGGCTGGGTTCACCCTCGCCGTCGAGACGGGGCTCTACGTGGTCGACGAGTCGCGCGTTGCGAGGTTCACCGAGGAGGAGGTCAGGGAGGCTTTGAGGAACGCCCCGAGGGAGCTCAGGGTCGGGCGCGGCAAGGACGAGAGGGTGCTCCGAGCGAGGGGCCCGGGGGACAGGGTCTTCGTGTTCGGGGGCCTTGCGGGGACGCCCGTCCCTCTGGAGTTCTTCGAGGCGTCCGCGGCTTCGTACGCCGCTGTGCCGAGGGTAGACGCCTTGGACCACGGGAGCATCCAGGCTGTAGCGGGGGAGGCTGTGCGGGGCTACGCGCCGAGCGAGGCGCTGGCGGGTATCGAGGAGGCTGAGGGGGTTAGGAGGGCTCTGCGGGCTGTCGGGAGGCCCGGTATGCACGTACTGGGGGCTGAGAGTAGCGTGTCCTCGGTGGGGAGCCTCTCCGCCCTCTCCCTCGGGCTCCTGGGAGAGGGGGACGCCCAGTTGCTCCCCGTGCTTAACGAGCTTAAAACGGACTATGGTCAGTTGACTAAGGCGTACGTCGGGCTAGCGAGGGGGCTCATAGGGGCCGCCCTGGTAGACCCCGTGGTGGGCGGGTACGCGAGGGGGCCCGCGGGCTCCGCTATCGTCAGCGTCGCCGAGACTCTCCTCGCGCTGGTCGCTTACGAGGCTGGCTACTTCCTGGTGCACCCGGTTCACATACTGAGGAAGGCGACCTCGACGCTTGAATGCATGTGGGTAGAGTCCGTCGTCGGCCTCGCGAACAGGTACATGGGACTCCCGGTCGTGGCAGACATCTGGCCTGCCAACGGGGGCGGCACGAGAGAGTACCTCTACGAGGCGGCCGCCAACACGTTCGTCGCCGTAGCGTCGGGGCTCAACGTGCTTGGACCCGTACCGGCGAACGGGACCCAGCCGAACGGCGGTGGCTTCGAGTCGTGGTTCGTCGCGAGCCTGGCGGACCTCGTCGCCGAGAAAAAGGTGAGCGTGGGCGCGGCGTGGTCCGCCGCTCTGGAGCTGTACGAGAAGTACGCCGACAAGCTTTCCAGCCCGAACCCCGGGAAGCCGTTCTGGGAGCTCTACGACTTGAAGAGCCTGAAGCCTTCCGCTGAGTGGGAGAAGACTGTGTGGGAAGTCCTCCGAGAGGTCGCCGAGCTAGCCTAGCCGCCCTTAGCGGCGCAACACTTCTTCGAGTATTTTACAGAGGAAGCTCTTGTAGTCGTGTATCACGAGCCGGGAGGGCCTCCCCTCAGCCCAGGAGAGGGTGGCGTCCGGGGGCTCCGAGGTCGCCGGGTGGAACTCGATGACTAGTTTCTGCGTTGCCGGGTCGAACGTAGCTACTAGCGAGAATTTTTCGCCTTCCGCAGACATGTGCCGTTAGTAACGGCGAATAATATATGCTTTTCGTTTATACGCGATTCGTTTATACGCGCTGGTTTTCTTCTGGCTGTGGGGTGGCGGGGGCTCCCGTCCTGATTACGTCTATTACTTCCTCGGGGGTAACCTTCTCCCTTGGCACGTCGAGTATCTTTCTGCCGTGGTCCAGTGCTACTATCCTGTCGGATACCTCGTAGACGTGGTAGATGTTGTGGGAGATTATTATGACGCTTACTCCCTGCTTCTTGACCTCTAGTACGTGGTCGAGCACTCTCCGCGTTTCGCGCACCGAGAGGGCGGCTGTCGGCTCGTCGAGTATTAGTAGCTTTGCCTTGAAGTGCATGGCTCTCCCTATAGCCACGCTCTGCCTCTCTCCCCCGCTGAGCTTCGCTACTCTCTCAGACGGCGAGCGGATCCTCCTAAGCCCGATGTCCTGCAGTATGCTCCACGCCTCCCTCTCCATCCTCGCCTTGTCTAGGATCGCTATTGGGCCTATCCTCTTGGTGGGCTCCCTTCCGAGGAATATGTTCCTGTCTATGCTCAGCAAGTCTATCAGCGCGAGGTGCTGGTAGACTATCTCTATGCCCCTAGCCCTAGCCTCGCTCGGGTGCCTGAACACGACGGGTTGCCCCTCGAAGAACATCTGCCCGGCGTCCGGCTGGTAGACGCCGGCGATTATCTTCACGAGGGTGGACTTCCCCGCCCCGTTGTCGCCGACTAGCCCGACCACCTCGGCTCTGCCGACGTGGAAGTCTACGCCTCTAAGCGCCTCCACCCTGCCGAACCTCTTCACTATCCCCCTCATCTCCAGCAACGGCTCCGCCACGCTCTCACCCACCGGCTACGTACTTCCTCACCACGAATATGTTTATCACGGTGGCTACTATCAGTATCACTCCTATGAACGCGCTGTACCAGTAGGCGGGCGCCTTCGCGAGGACGAGCCCGACGCGCGTCATGGCTATGAGGAAGGCTCCGAGGAAGGTCCCCGTTATGCTGCCGTAACCCCCGGTGAGCAGGCACCCCCCGAGTACCGCGGACGTTATGGCTTCCAGCTCCAGGCCTTGCCCCAGCGTGGGGTCTACGACCTTGAACCTGCTCAGCGCCATTAGCCCCGCGAGCCCCGCTAGCAGGGACGAGAGGCCGAAGTTCAGGAGCTTGACCTTCGTGACGGAGACTCCCAGCTCCCTAGCCGTGTTCGGGCTCGCCCCCACGGCGTACGTCCAGTTGCCGTAGGGGGTCCAGTCGAGGATGAACGCTAGCAGCGCGGTGAGTGCTACGAGCCACGCGGCGCTCGTCCTGAGCCCCTGCTCCCCGACTGGGCCGTTGAGGGCGTACATGAGCCAGTGGTCGTGCTCGAGCCTGACGGGGAAGCCGCCCGTGATTGCTAGCAGTATGCCGCGCAGGAACATCATCATGCCGAGCGACGTTATGAAGCTCGGTATCCCTGTCTTTATGGTCACGTAGCCGACGAGTACCCCTATCCCGTACGCGAGCGCGAGCATAACCACGGATGCTAGCAACATGTCTACACCCATGTTCGCCATGATGGCTACCCCCATGGGCACGAGGGCGTAGACGGAGCTCACGGACAGGTTGAACTCCCCGGTGATCATGAGGAACGCTACCCCGAGGCTCACGACGCCGAGCTCGCCTGCGAGCGTGAGTATGCTGTAGAACGTAGGTAGCGTTAGGAACTTGTCCGGGACGAGCACGAGGAAAACAGCGGCTATCGAGAAAAAGCTCGAGACAACCCCTATCTCCGGGTGTTGCGCCAGGAAACCGGCTTTACGCAGACCCTCTGCCCGTGTAGCCATACCCGGTCACCAGGGGAAAAAGAAAAACAAATTTTTAGGCTCCCCCTGTCGTCGCTATCTGCTTCTTCACGGTCTCCAGCTTCGCCTTGTCGATAACGGTGGGCCCTGTCGGCACCTGGGGCGGCGGGATTATCCCGTACTTCACGTAGAGGTACATGAAGACTACGGGCAGGAAGCCCTGCGCGTAGGGCTGCTGGCTTACAGCCGCGTCGAGCTCTCCAGCCTCTATGGCTTTAAGTATCACGTTGTCGATATCGACGGTTAGGAGGTGGACCTTGCCCGTTAGCTTCATCTCGCGGAGAACCTGGAGCGCCGGGTGGGCCCCGAGGGGTCCGAGCGTGAATATGACGTCGGTGTCCGGGTGCGCGGTTAGGTAGCTCTTAAAGACCTCCGCGGCCTTCGTCGGGTCCGTCGTTATGTCGAGCTTCTCGACGGGTGTCCCCGGGTACGCCTGGGTGATCGCGTCGGTTATCCCCTTCGCCCTTGTCTCGAGACCTATGTGCCCTACCTCGTGTATCCCTATCACTACGCGCTTCGGCTTGTAGCCCTTGTCTACAAGGTACTTGGCTAGGTAGTAGCCAGCGTCGTACTCGTTCTGCCCGACGTAGCTAAGGTAGGGTATCCTCTCGTTCGGCGGCCTGGGGTCAGGGACGTTGACGGCAATTATGGGTATTCCCTGCGCGATAGCCCTCCTCGCCGGCTCGTCGAGCGCCTTGTAGTCCGTGATCGTGAGTATAATGCCCTGAGGCTTAGCCGCGATAGCACTGTTCAGCAGGTCGACCAGGGCCTGTATGCTGAACTTCTCGGGCCCGCTGTACACGACCTTCACGTTGAGGAGCCTCGCCGCGTCCTGGGATCCCTTGATTACTGGGGCCCACCACGGGTCAGCGGGGCCTCCGTGGGAGACGTAGTAGAACGTGTACTCCGGGGCGGCGGCGCCGGCTTGTAGCTGTTCGAGCTTCTTTTCGAGCTCGGCGTACTTGGAGTAGGGAACCATGGTTGCCGCGGCGATCCCGTAGCCGATTACTGCGCCGATGAGAAGGCCTATCACGACCGCTACAGCCAGGGTCTTGCCGGCTGGGCCGGTTTTCTGCTGGGACATTTTTATCGTTAACCCTTGGAAATTATAACTCCTATTAACCTTGCGGAAAATGCTTAAAAGCATAGACCCTTACGGCCTCCCTTCGATTCAAAGTTTTTTAGTTCGCTAGCCAGCCGAGACGCTTCGCAACGCGGCCTTCAGGGCTTCCTCGATGTAGAACAGCACGTAGCCATTCGGGCTTCTTCCCTCGAACGCCTTGAAGGCCTCTGCCTTCAGGGCGAGGCGGAGCGCCTCTTGCTCCGTGAAGCCCCTGCTCCTGAGGTAGAATATCCTCTGGGGGTCTACCGGGCTTTGGGACGCCGAGTGCTGGGCTTCTTCCGCGTCGTCAGACTCTATCTCGAGGGTGGGGGAGGCGTAGACCTTGGAGGAGGGGGTGAGGGGTATTAGCCTCGATGAGAGCCTTCCCCGGGCGTTCACGGAGCCTCTGACTATCTTCACTGCCCCCTTGTGCGCCAGGAAGCCGTCCGCCGAGGCTCCTACGAGCCTGATGAGGGCGGATGAGCGCGGCGACTCTACCGCTACATCCGTGTTGAGGCTTGCGTGAGCCTCCCGCGGGGACACGGCGAGTATCGAACTGTCCAGCGACGAGCCTCCTCCTCTAAGCGAGGCCTTTAGGTCCGCGTAGAGGGCTCTGCCCGACACGGCGACTACCGATTCCTGGAGCGCCGAGCCTTCCCCTAGCCGGGCCACGGCCATCAACGCGGTCGCCGAGCTTCCCGAGTCGAACAGTATTACCTCGAGACGCGACCTGGAGCCCTCCTCGACGGAGACGTTCAGAGATAGCGTCGAGAGCCCCGCCGCCTCTGGGGGCGCCAGGGAGACGAGGATAAGCGAGGAGGAGCCCCGGAGCCTCACGTTCAGGTGTGCCGAGTAGAAGCCTTCGAGGGGCTTCTCTACTGCCACGACGAGCTTCTCGCCGGAGAGTTCTAGGCTCAGCGAGGAGGCGAGGTTCGAGAAGTGGAACGCCGGTAGCTTCGTGTCCACGGGTAGGGGCCAGGAGGGCTCGTCCTCCACGCCCACGGTGCCTGGGGACAGGGTTACGTCTGGCCGGAGCACCAGGAGCCCCGCGTCGACGCCGAGCCTGGACGCCCTTTCCCGCCTGGCCACGTACTCCTCGAAGACCTCCCAGTTAGCGTAGTGCTTCGTCGCGGGCGAGTCGGCCACGTGCTGGTACGGGAGGTTCTCGTAGGCTACCTTCACGCGTAGCCACCTATTTCCTCGAATTCTAGCTCGAGTACTCTCCGGAATACCACCTGGTACTCGAAGGGGAGCTTCCCGAGCACGTCCCCGACGTAGCCCAGTACTACGAGCCTCCTGGCTTCGGACTCGCTGAGACCCCTGGTCTTCAGGTAGAAGAGAGCCTCCTCGCTTAGCCTCCCGGTCGTCGCCTCGTGGACCACGGTGGAGTCCTCCTCGTCGACCTCGTTCCTCGGGTAGGTGAGGGCCTTGGACTTCTTGTCGAGTATGAGGCTGTCGCACTTGACCGCCGCCGTGGAGCCCCGGGCGCCCCTCGCGACCTTCACTAGGCCCCTGTAGACAGCTGTGCCCCCGTCCGCGCTTATACTCTTGCTTACCACCTCGCTACTCGTGGAGGGCGCCAAGTGGTACACCTTTGCCCCTCCGTCCTTCCACACGGGTCCCTTCGCGAGGGTTATGTTCGTTATCGATACGCGCGCATTCGCGCCTCTGAGGATCGCCGAGGGGTAGACGTAGCTCACCTTGCTCCCAATGCTACCCTCCACCCACTCGACGACCGCCCCCTCCTCGACGAGAGCCCTCTTGTTGTTGAAGTTCACGAGGTTCTTGCTCCAGTTCTGGGCAGTCGTGAACTTCACGTGTGAACCCTTGTGGGCGTAGACCTCTACCATTCCGTTGTGGAAGCTGTACTTCTTGAACATGGGCGCCGCGCAACCCTCGATGAAGTGTACGAAGCTCCCCTCGTCGGCTACTACTATCGTGTGCTCCATCTGGCTCTCCAGCTCGCTGGCTATGAAGAAGAACGCCTCTATCGGTGCCTCTATCCTTACGTTTGGCGGGACGTAGAGGAAGACTCCCCCGCTCCAGAGGGCGCCGTGCAACGCGGCAAACTTGTGGTCGCTCGGCGGGAAGACCCTCATGAAGTACTTCTTCACGAGGTCGGGGTACCTCTGGACCGCCTCGCTCATATCCATCAGTATTACCCCCTGCTTCTCCAGGAACTTCTTGAAGGCCAGGTATACGTTCTCGCTCTCCAGCTGTGCTGCGAGCCCTGAGAGCACGCGCCTCTCTATCTCCGGCAACCCGAGCCTCTCGTACACCTTCCTGACGTCCTCCGGCAAGTCCTCCCAGCGAGACACCCTCTCGACGTCCGGGTGCACGTAGTGGGCGAGCTCCTCGAGGTCTAGCTCGTCGACGCCGACGAGCCAGTTCGGCTCCGGGAGCTTCTCGAAGAGCTCTAGGCTCCGCAAGCGTAGCCTCAGCATCCACTCGGGCTCTCCTTTCGAGCGCGAGATCTCCTCCACGAGGCTACGCGAGATCCTACCTTTAAGCGTGATCCTAGGCTTAAGCCTCAACGCGTCCAGGCTTACCTCGCCGAGGCTGAGGCTCTCCAGCAGGCTGGTCTTACTCACCCAGAACCACCTGGTAGCCCTTTTCCTCCACTTCGTCCAGGAGCTCTAGCCCTCCGGCGGCGCGCACCTTGCCGTCGACGAGCACCACTATCCTGTGGGGCCTCAGGGTGCGGAGAGCCAGGGGGTTGTGGGAAATGTAGAGGACTCCTGCACCGCTCTCTGCGAGCTCTCTGACTTTCCCAGTGAGGCTCTTCACACCCTCGAGGTCTAGCCCCGAGTCCAGCTCGTCGACTATGAGTATTTTAGGCTTGAAGAGTAGTGCTTGCAGGAACTCGAACCTCCTCTTCTCGCCTCCGGAGAAGCCCTCGTGGACGTAGCGCGACAGGTACTCCTCGCCGAGGCCCACCTCCCGCATGTACATGGAGAGAGCCTCTTCGCCTACCTCTACTCCTCTGCGCGCGAGGACCTCCCTCAGGAATACCGAGACCGGCAACCCCCCTATCTCCGGGGGAGACTGGAAGACGAGGAATAACCCCCTGGAAGCCCTCTCCTCAGTCTTCAAGTGGTTGATAACCTCCCCGTCCAGCGTTATCTCTCCTTCCTCGACCCTGTAGAGCGGGTGGCCCATTATGGAGTAAGCCAGGGAGGTTTTACCGCTACCATTGGGGCCTATGAGGCCTACGATAACCCCCGGAGGGACCTCTAGGTCGACTCCCCTGAGTACAAGCTTCCCGTTAACCGACACCCTTAAGCCGCGTACCTCCAGTCCGCTCATCATATCCCGCCGTCATAAGCCCAGCGGGGGCATTTATACTTTGCTCGCGCACGCGCGCGAGTGACCCGGAGAGATTCCTCGCTAGGGCGGGGATTCGGGGCTAAGTTTCCGCCTGAGCCCCCGGCTCGCGCTAGGCTTTCTTGAACTCTATCTTCGCGACGTTGACTATCTCGGCGCTAATGTAGAGCGCCAGGCCGCCTAGGAGCAGTAGCACGCCTGCCACGGTCGCCGGGATAAGTAGCACTGACGCCGCTACCAGCGCGGTGAGTCCCGCCATGCGGAAGTTGCCCTTCTCCGAGTAACGCTCGTTCGCGTAGGACGTGAGCGCGGCTACGGCGAAGGAGACTGCGGAGAACGCCATGTACTCGACGAAGGGCCTGCTCAGGAACTGTAGCCCGTGGATGTACTCGAAGAACAGCTTGATTGCCCAGAAGATACCGTAGACCACGGCTACGAGGATGCCTATCCTCACCGACAGCTCCCCTACCCGGGCGAAGTTCGCCGCCGTCTGAACCCATTTTTGTGCATCGCTGGACACGCGGCGTACACCTCTGGAGTACTTCGTGGGAAAACTCTTATGTTTTTCCGTTCTTTGCCGTTGAAGCTTCATGGTCGTGGAGCGCGCGGCCTCCCAGCAGTACGCCTTCAGGGTTCTCCTAGTGCTGGTAGCCGGTCTGGTCACCGCTCTCGCGTCCTCGCTCCTCGGGTTGGAGGCCCAGCAAGTGCTCGCCCTGACAGCCTTCCTGATGACGATATACGCGACCCTGCTACTCTGGACCTACAGGCTCCCCTTCGCGTTCCTGGGGGTCTCCGCCCTCTTCCTGCTCGGCGTGCTCGATGTAGAGTACTTTGTCGAGCACTCGCACCTGGACGTGATAGCCTTCCTGATAGCGATGATGACTATCGTGGGCTACCTGGAGGAGGACAGGTTCTTCGAGTTCATCGCCCAGGAGATCGTGAGGAGGGTCGGTGTAAACTTCAGGGCAACGTTCCTGGTGGTAGTCTTCCTGTCCGGCTTCCTGGCCCCGCTGGTCGACGAGGTTACCTCGATACTCGTTATGCTGTCCGTAGTGCTCCCGCTGAGCGGAAAGATAGGCGTCGACCCCCTACCGCTAGTCATTGCCTCCATCTTCGCGACGAACATAGGTAGCGCTATGACCCCGCTCGGGAACCCTGTGGGCGTTCTCGTGGCGTTCGAGTCCGGGCTGACCTTCTCGGACTTCCTGGCGCGGGCCGCGCCCGTCTCCGCGCTGTCCCTGGTGGTAGCGGCGGCTATACTCATGCATTTGTTTAGGGGGTACATCGAGGAGGGAAACGCCCTCGCCTCGCAGAGGTTTACCGATGGGTGGAGCGTGGCATCCCTGGAAAGGAGAACCCTCTACAGGGACGCGTCCGTGTTCTCCGCTACGATACTCTTCATAGCCGCGCACCACGTTTTAGAGGAGGCTCTCGGCTTGCCGAAGAACTCCCTCCTCCTAGCAGCCCCACTGATGGTGGCTGGGCTCATAATGTTGCTAGACCCTTCGAGGGGGTTTCACGCGCTGGAAACTAAGGTGGAGTGGCCTACCCTCGTATTCTTCTTGTTGCTCTTCGCATCGGTCGGAGCCTTGGAGAAAACGGGCGTCGTAGAGGTTCTGTCGAAGAGTCTAGGCTCTCTGTCCGCGTCGGGGGTAGGCGCCTTCATGGGAGCGTTCACGCTTTCTTCCTCCCTTATGAGCGCCTTCATGGACAACGTGATCGCCGTCGCGATTCTATCCCGGGTTGTACACGAGCTAGGCGCCCAGGGGTTCCACACAGAGCCGTTCTGGTGGCTGACGCTATTCTCGGCCGTCTACGCCGGGAACCTTTCACCGATAGGTAGCACTGCGAACATAGTGGCGCTCAGCGTCCTGGAGAAAAGGCTGGGCAGGTCCGCCGGGTTCAAGGAGTGGCTGAGAGTCGGGCTACCGGTTACGGCGGCAACCCTCGCCCTGGGCTTCGCGGCTGTCTACCTCCAGATCCCGTAGGCGCCCCGCTAGGCAACGGTCCTGAACTCCTCGCCTACAGTTATCCCCTGAACCCTCAGGTAGTCCAGTACCGCGCGCCTAATGGGCCCGGGTAGGGCTTCACCGGGTACGACCCCCCTAAGCCTTCTCCCCTTAACCGCGCTGAGCACGGCTAGGAGGCTCAGAGCCGTGGGGTACGTGATGTAGGTAGCCCCCGGCATCAGCTCGTTTACCCTTCTCTGCGATGGGAAGACGAGGTACCTCTTCGAGACCGCCCTCTCGCCTCTAACCTCGCCCTCGGCGTACACCTGTAGCGCGAAGTAGGCGTCCTCGAGGTCCCCCTCCTTTACCACCCTGACTATGTACTCGGGGGAGGGGGTCGGGGGCAGGATGTGGTAGAGTAGCTCCCTGGGGGTTACCGTCGCCTTGCGTAGCTTCACGGGCACGTCGCTCAGTATGCCGAGCCTGTACAGAGCCCTCAGGACTTCTATGTCGCTCCCGCCGGCCAGGTAGTAGAAGTTCGAGATCCTCAGGAAAGCCGGGATCGTGTAGGCTTCGTCATTAGAGACGGAGTAGCACCTAACGGGGCCTATGGGCTCCGGGAAGTTGCAGAGCGCGCTCTCGGAGAAGGGCTCCCTGAGGGAGTACTTCCTGCCGCGGAAACACAGCTCAGGCGAAGCAACGTTGAGCATCTCCTCCCTCGACCACGGAATCACGAACGAGCTCCCCCTCTGGTCCTCGAGGGACATCACGTAGAGAGACTCCGCCGAGTCGAGATCCTCGTAGACCTCCCTCGCGAGTATGTTGGAAAGGCCGGGGGAGGCCCCCATGTTTATGAGGGCGAGAAGGCCCGCCTCGCTGAACGCCTTGGAGAAGGAGAGCTGCTCGGCCCTCCTCCTCTTCCCCCCGTAGCAGGCGAGGTCCGCGTAGTTGAGCCCCGCTTTCAGCGCGACGCTCATTAGCTGCGGGTTGAGCAACCTTTCAGCCTTGTCGACCTTTACGAACGTCGGGAGAGAGTTCACCAAGAAGTCGTAGCCCGCTACCTTCGCCTTTAGCTCCTCGGCGGCGAGGGCGTCCGCCCTCTCCACCGGTATGCCTAGCGGCTCCGGGTAGTCGAGGTACCTCTTAGCCCTCTCCACGTCCTTGTCCAAGCACAGAACCTCGTCCGCAACCTTCCACTTGGCCGCGAGCCTAGCCACGAGGGAGCCGACAGCCCCGCAACCGACAACAACTATCTTCATGCTTTTCACCGGCGCTACTTACGCGCAAGTGGACCTAATATATTAGCATGCGAAATACATAAAGGTGTACGGGTTTACGTTCACTGAGCGTAGATGTCGCTCTACAAGCTCGTAGTCTTCGCAGGCGCGAAGGGCTCGGGCAAGTCCTCCCTTATAAAGGCTCTCTTCCCGGAGCTCGACGTAAGGTTCGACGAGCCGTCCTACTACAGGGACTACCCCCTGAGCGGAGGGGTCGTGGTGCGGGAGGTTGCAGGTAGGCACGAGTCCCTAGACGTGGTCTCGACGATCGCCGGGAGGTGGAGGATTAGCGTCGGAGTCCTAGTCGCCGATGCCAGCCAGCCGTTCCAGAGGGCCCTCGAACCAAAGGCGCTCGTAGTCGTCGAGAACGCGGAGAGAAAGTGCTTGGTGGCGGCGAAGGCGGATTCCCCCTACGGAGACACTGTCGCGAGGCTTAAGGGCTTCGCCGGGGAAAGGGGGTTCGAGTTCTTCGCAGCCTCCGTGAAGGACCCCGGGAGCATCGAAGAGCTTAGACTCTGGGTGCTCGAGGGGCGGCGCCCCGAGGTCAGGAAGCCCGAGCAACCCCGGGCGGTAGCCCCGCCTGTACCCGTAGACCTCGTACCCGTACCTGCCCCCAAGGCTCCGGGTAAGGGTGCGCTGTCCGAGGAAGAGCTGGCAGTGTTCGAGCTCTGCGACGGTAAGAGGGGGCTGGCCGAGATAGCTAGGATCACGGGTAAGAGCTACGGCGAGGTTAAGAGGATAGCGGACTCCTTGATGACGAAAGGCTTCATAGCAGGGTTCAAGACGCGGGTAGCCTTCTAGACGAGAGTTAACCTTAATAGCGCGCGTTGCGCGATTGCGCGAGGCGTGCAGACAATGGCGACGGAGATAGCCAGAATCCTGATGAGGATACAGAAGCATTTTGCCCCAACGGTTCACGTGCTGGTACCACAGATGCTATTTGCCTACATGGTTTCAAGCGTAGCCAGGGAGGTGTCTTCGCCGAGCGAAGTCAACAAGGCGCTTTTCAGGAACGGCGTGTGGAGTGGCACAATAGCGATGACGAGGATGGCTAAGCCCGAGGATCTATCCGCGCTGTGGCCGCGCAGGTTCGACCCGGGAAAGCTCGCCGGCTTCGTCAAGGTATTCGGGGAGGGGGCTTGGTACATCTTCGCCGGGCACCTGCCGAGGCTTAACGCTAAGCCCGTAGCGGATGGGGTTCTCTGGATAACCATCGAGGAGGGGGAGGGTAAGGAGGCTTTCTACAGCATAGAGGTTCCCGAGGGTGTAAACGTGTTCTACTTCCTCGCGGGTGCCTACGAGGGAGCCACGCAGACAGCCTTCAGGATGCTCGGCGAAGAGGAGAGGTGGATAAGCATGTGGAGACCGCTACCCGGGGGGAGGGGGATACACGGTTTCTACGCTCTCCGGGAGATCGGCGCCGAGAGAATAGTGGAGGCGGCGATAAACGCCGACAGGGATTTCTTCAGCACAGTATCCTGGGAGGATAGCTCTAGGTTCGCGGAGGAGCTTCTCGGCGTCAAGTTCCCAGCCCTCTCGCGCTGAGGCATCAGCCGCTGTCGCGCTACCCGGCTTTTAGCCTTTTCTTCGAGTAGTCCCTCTTCTTCCCCGCGAAGGGTTGCTTCAGGAGGAGCTCCGGGAAGTGCTTCAAGAGGTATTCGTAGAGCCTGCGGCTAGCGCTTCTGTCGGCCCTGTAGAGTAGCATGGAGAGTAGCCTCGAAGCTTCCTCGTCGGAAAACACCATGGAGAGCCCCAGCCTCTGCAGCGCCGGGCTCGAGTACATGAGCCTCGTGAGCTTCAAGCCGTAGGCGTACGCGTCTTCCCCGAAGTCTGCCCACCACTTAGCCTCGTACTCCTTCAGCAACCCGGGATCCTCCTTGTCGAGCGCCTGCTTAACGGTCTCCGCGGCTAGCCGCCCGCTCCGCACAGCCCCCGAGATCCCCTCGCCTGTTAACGGGTGCACGAAGCCTGCCGCGTCCCCGGCTAGGAGCACTCTCCTCTCCTGGGAGTACGTGACCGCCCTAGGCTTCCCGGGGATCAGCCACGACCTGTCCACACGTAGGCGCCCGGGCTCGCTCAGAATGCCCATCCTCCGGGCTAGCTCGAGCCCCCGGGCGAAGCCCTCCAGGTGTAGCCTGCCGTACCTTGCGGACTCTGCCAGCGTGGTGCCCATCCCGACGTTCATGTGGTTCCTCTTCGGGAATACCCACATGTACCCGTAGGTGACGAAGCCGAACATCAGGAATATCGGAGTGAAGCCGTACTCGTGACGCCACCTCTCCACCTCCGCGGATACCGGGTACTCCGCCTCGGTGCCCCAGCAGTGCCCCAGGTTCTCCGGCCTCAGAGGCGGGAAGCCGAGAGCCCTCTCTGGGAAGTTCCCCGCCCCGGTTGCTACGACCGCGTACCTCCCCTCGACCACCTCTCCCTTCCTGCTCCTCACAACCACCTTATCGCCGTCAACGGTTATGGAGGAGGCTTCGAAGCCGTGCTTAACCGTAGCCCCGTAGCTCTCCGCGAGCTCCCTCAGCTTCGCGTCGAAAACGCTACGCCTCACGAGACCGTAGCCAAGCCCCGGTATAGCGTCTACGAGTACCTTCTCGCCGGGTAGTACAAGCACGTGTCCCTCAGCGTAGTTCTCGAACGTTTCCAACGCCTCCGCGGCGCCCAGCTCTCTAAGGCTGTTCTGGGTAAGCACGGATATCCCTCCGCCGCAGTACTTGTCCCTGTTCCTCTCGCCCTTCTCGAGAACCACCACGGACAGCCCTGCCCGTGCCGCCGCGATAGCCGCGGAGGACCCTGCGGGTCCTCCCCCGACGACTACCAGGTCGTACATTGAGGTAAAACTGGAGAAACAGCTAGATAAGCGTGTCTCTCTAAAGGTTTTTAAGTTCTCTAGGAGTACCTCTAGGGAGCGCTATGTTCGTCGCGGTGATAGGCGGGGGAAGGGTCGGCTACTCGATAGCGGAGTTCTTCTCCAAGAGGGGCGACAGGGTTGTCGTCGTGGAGAAAAACGAGAAGGTGTGCGGCGAGCTTGCCGGGAGCCTCGACGTCACCGTTTACTGCGGTGACGCCAGGTCTATCAGGCTACTCGAGGAGGCCGGGGTAAACAAGGCCGACGTCCTCTTCGCGGTGTCGGGTAGCGACTCCCTAAACATACGCGTAGCGTCTGTTGCCAAGAAGAGGTTCGGGGTACCGAGGGTTGTCGTCAGGGTGAACCACGCCGAGAACAAGGAGAAGGCGGCCCAGTCGGGGGCAGACGAGGTCATATGCCTGGACGAGGTGGCAGAGCTCTTCGTAAGGGCTGTGACAGAGGTAGACTACAGGGTTCTCTTCAAGCATGGGGGTTTCGCGGTCGTAGAGATCAGAGTGTTGCCGGACTCCCCGGCGATAGGCAAGCCCCTGCGGGAGCTCGTCGAGAAGGGCTTGAAAGTGGTGGCGGTCGTGCGGGACGGGAGCCTCGTGGAGGCGGGGGAAGACCTCGTGTTGGAAGCCGACGATAGGCTCGTGCTCGCCGGGAGAGAGGAAGCAATAAATGAGACTAGGCAGGATATTCTTGGATAATGGATGTTCGAGCTCAGCCTGCCTTGGGGCTTTGCCAACCTACTACTCTTCCTGGCTAGCATAGCGCTGACGGTCGTAGCCGGCTACCTTTTCTCGGTGGTAGTGAGGAAGTCGCTAGGAAAGATCAACCCCCTCCTCTCCGAGATAATCAGCCGCTACGGCTCATGGACTATCTACGTGGTAGGGCTCCTTGTGTCGTTAGAGCTCCTGAACCTGAGGCTCGAGACAGTCCTCGTGTTCACGGCGCTTCTAGGCGCGCTTGTAATCCTAGGCTTGAAGGACGTGCTACCGAGCATCTTCGCACGGCAGTTCCTCGAAATGTACAAGCCTTTCAGGGTTGGAGACTGGATTAGGGTCGGCGATACTTGCGGAAGAGTGATCGACGTCAACGACCTCTACACGGTCGTCTTCACGTCGTCCCACGAGAAGCTCTACATCCCGAACAGCAGGCTTCTGCAGGAAAGGGTGTACAACCTGACCGCGGGTACAGGCTTCTACGTCGACGTAGACTTCGCCGCGAGCCCCTCGGAGGGGTTAGACCAGCTACTGAGGAAGGTCAAGGGCGCCATCGAGGAGGAAGCCAAGGAGGAGGGGCTCGAGGAGCCGGAGATCTTCGTCGTAGGGCTTGAGCCCGACGCGGTTTACCTGAGGGTAAGAGTGAGGGTGCTTAACCCCCAGAGGAAGGACGAGGTAAGGTCGCGCTTACTCAGAAGGGTGTACAAAGCGGTCAGGGCGACGAGGGAGTGAGGGGCTCGGCTCGGCGCCTCCTAGAGTAAACGGCGTAGACCAGGAGGCCTGCGAGGAGCCAGGCGAACCCTACGAGCCTGCCCTCCTTGTGCGTGGATACCACCATGAGCCACATCGCCAAGTTCGTCAGGAAGCCTAGGACGGCCCCCAGGGGCACGTACACCTTCCTGCCGCCCACTCTGAGCGGGACGTTGCCCGGAACCTTGTACGGCCTGTACCTGTGCGGGTCCTTAACGCGGAGCGCCAGGACCGAGAGGTTGACGACCATGTAGGATAGCAGGGCGCCGAAGTTGTAGAGGTCTGCCGCTAACCCGAGGTGCCCGACGTAGGCTAGCAGTAGCTGGATTACCGCGAAGACCACTATAGCCCTGTAGGGGGTCTTGAAGCGGCCGTGTAGCTCCGTCAACCAGCGGGGAAGCATCCCCTCCCTCCCCATCGCGTAAACCATCCTCGACACCCCCACGATCCCGGTGTTCGTCGCGGCGTAGCAGACCGTCATACCTATCACGGAGACCCACAGTGCGAGCACCGATCCGTAAGGCAGGTGCTCCGCCACCACAGCCGCCGGGTCCTTCTGGGAGGCGGCGAGAACCTCCCACCCGACAGTGCCGACAGCGAGCGTCGAGAAGAGAAGCGCGAAGAAGATGACAACTACGCTCACGAGCTTCACAGCCCTCGGTATCGTAGCCCCCGCCCTCCTGGTCTCCTCGGCCGTCTGCGAGATTACCTCTATCCCGAGGTACGACGCCATCGCGAGCGTCGAGCCGTACATGAAGCTCTGCCAATCCGGGTTCACCCCCAGGTTTACCTTGTCGAAGAATGGTTTGAAGCTCGTCAGGTAGCCTATACCCATTATCACGCTTAGACCGGCGATGTCGAGCAGGACTAGCGCAGAGCTAAAGGCCGCGGACTCCCTGATGCCGAGAATGTTCAGCACGACGAGGAAGAAGACGAGCAGAGCCGCTACGGGCCCGAAGAACTCGTCCCGCTTCAGCAAGGGGAAGAGGTGCCCCAGGTAGCCCGTAGTCGAGAGAGCGAATATAGAGCCGGTAACGACGTAGTCCAGCAGGAGGCTCCACCCGGCTATGAAAGCGGCCAGCCTTCCAAAAGCCCTATCCGCGAATACCATCCCGCCCCCAGCCTCAGGGTAGGCTGCGCTGAGCTCCGCGTAGCTGAGAGCCGTGAAAAGGTACGACACCGACGCGACTGCGAATGCTAGGGGTGTCGCTGGCCCGGCGTAGGCGGCGACGAGCCCCAGGGTCATGTAGATACCTGCCCCTACGTCCGCGTAGCCGAAGCTGAAGGCCTCGAGCAACCCGATCCTTCTACGTAGCCTCTGCTCCCCCATCCGCGTCCCCGAAGGTTTTGCGCGCTACTCTTTTACCCTAGACTATCTCCGAGAGGGCAGTGGCGTGTAACAGGGTTGCCGGGAGGACTCTCAGTGGCTCCGCGTACCTCGCACCGACCCTCGCGCCGTAAGCCGCCATCAGCGTCTTCAGGTATAGCTCGAATAGCCCCCAGTTTTCCTCGAACTGGCTCCGGTGGCTTCTAAGGGCGTTTAGCTTGATGTCCACGTAACCGTCAACCGGCTGGAAGAAGTTAGGCCTAGCAGTGTAGTAGAAGACCAAGCGTTTAACAGCGTGAGGCGCGCCGACGTGTACCAGCGGTAACGGTGATAGCATCACTGCCTCCGCCGCGAGCAGTCCTCCGACCCTGTGGTCGGGGTGAGCCTCGTAGAGCAACCATGGGTCGGGCGAGAACACTACGTCCGGCCTCTCCTCCCTTATCACCCGGATAACGCTGTTCCTGGCCTCCGGGGTGTAGGGCAGCTCGGTGTCGGGGTAGCCGAGCCAGATTACCTTTTCGACACCGATTATCCTGGCCGCCTCCTCCTGCTCCTTCCTGCGGATCTCCGCCAGCTCTCGGGGGTCGACGCCCGGGCTCGTAGTCCCCTTGGAGCCGTCGGTCAGGATTAGGTACACGACCCTTTTCCCGCTCCTAGCGAGGTACGCGAGCGTCCCTCCGGCGCCGTACTCGCAGTCGTCCGGGTGCGGCCCCACGCAGAGCACCCTCTCCGCGTCTTCGAAGGGGTTCTTCAGCTCTTCGAACAGCTCTGCGGCAACCCTCCTCAAGGCCTCCTCGGGGCCTAGCTCCGAGGCTAGCTTCCTCGCGTAGTCTTCGAGTGAACCTTCGTTCACGCCACTAAACCTCGGCCCCCCGTAATATTCTTATCTCCCTGTCGGAAAAACGTAAAGGGTTCTCTCGGGGACCGGTTACAAATATTTAAGTCAAGTTTTTATGAGAGGCTAAGGTTAAGTATGCCGTGATAAAGGACGATTCTTACGCGTTGTACTACGACTTACTGTACTCTCACAGGGATATAGGCGCGGAGGTAGACTTCCTCGAAAGAGTGTTCAGAGACTACTCGCTGATACCCGTGAAGAGCGTTCTGGACGTTGGCTGCGGAACTGGTCTCCACACGATCGAGCTCGGTAGGAGGGGGTACAGGGCCGTCGGGGTGGATATCTCGCAGAACATGCTGGAAGTAGCGAGGTCGAAGGCTCGGGAAATGACGAACGTCGAGTTCATACTCTCGGACGCGACTAAGCTCGGCTTCAACTCGGAGTTCGACGCAGCTATAGCGATGTACGGCGTTGTGAGCTACTTCGTGGACGACGAGTCCCTACTCGGCTTCCTGCGCTCCGTTAGGAGGGCAATCAAGCCCGGCTCTGTATTCGTGTTCGACACCTGGAGCCTTGTCGGGGTGCTTGAGAAGAGGGTCTACTACGAGACTCCGTTCTCAAGCTTCAGGAAGTCCGGCTCGCAACTGGCAATAAAGGAGGAAAACTGGAGGGTGGACTTCCTGGACCAGGTTGCCTACGCCGAGATACAGTGGTCGATACTTGACCTCGCTAAAGGCGAGATAGATGTCTTCAAGCACTCCTTGAAGCTAAGGCTCTTCACGCTGAGAGAGATAGTCCACGTGCTTAGGGAGAGCGGTTTCGAGCTCGTAAAGACGTTCGAGGACTACTCCGGGAAACCCTTCACGGAGTCGAGCTCCGAGATCGTTGTTATCGCTAGGGCCCTGCCCTGAGAGGTGGTGCCCGCTGACCGAGGAGCTCTTTCTGAGGGACTCCTACTTGAGGAGCTGCGAGGCCACGGTTACAGGGGTCGAGCTTCTCAAGGGGTCTAAGGCCTACGTGGAGCTGGACAGGACGATCTTCCACCCGCTCGGCGGCGGACAACCCTCGGACGAGGGCTCTATAGTCTCGCCCCGCGGCGCCTTCGCGGTGAAGAAAGCGATCAGGGATAGAGGTAGGATCAGGCACTGGGGGAGGATCGAGGCTGGAAGCTTGGAGGTAGGAGACACCGTGCGGTGCGAGCTGAACTGGGAGAAGAGGTACTTAGTGATGAGGCTACACACCGCTGGACACATACTGGACTACGCGATGCTCAGGCTTTACGGGCGGCTCGTCGAGACGCTTGACGCTTTCCACGGGCCCCCGGAGGCCTACCTCGTGTACAGCGTGAGCGAGCCGCCCGACGCGTACAGGCTGGAGGAGGAGGCGAACAAGGTCGTAGAGAGGGGGTTGAGCGTCGCCGTGAAGTTCGTACCTCGGGGAGAGCTACAAGCCCACATATACAACGCCCCCAACGTCTCCAGGCTCCCGCCCTCCGAGGAGTACCGGGTCGTCGAGATCCCCGGGGTGAACGCGATGCCTTGCACCGGTACCCACGTCTCGAACACGAGGGAGGTTGGGCGGATCAAGGTGCTCGGCGTGGAGAGGGAGGTTGTCGGGGTCAAGGTAAGGTACACCGTTGTCTAGGACTCTCTTAACCGATTGACTAATATCCCCCCGCACCTCCCCGGTGAGCGATGGGCATGAACGAGTGGTTCCTGCTCGCACTCCTGGACGCATTCTTCGCCGCGCTCGCCACGATCTTCGCTAAGATCGGCCTGCAGAACGTTGACTCCATCACAGCCACTGCTCTGCGGTCCGTGGTGATGATGCTGTTCGCCGTCGGGATGATGCTAGCGTTCAGGGGTACAGGCTTCGTATCGACCATAACCTCCAGGGAGGCCCTCTACATACTCCTGAGCGGGATCGCGGGGGGCGCCTCCTGGGTCCTCTACTTCCTCGCGTTGCAGAAGGGGGAGACAACGCCCGTATCGCTGGTGGACAAGTCTAGCCTCGCGTTCGTAGTCCTACTCTCCGTCCTAATCCTCCACGAGGAACTCACAGTGAAGAAGATAATCGCCGTCGGGCTCGTGCTGGCAGCGATCTACATCCTCGCGGTGTAGCAGTAAACTTTCGGGCAACTCGAGAATCAGTATTTATCCCCGTTTTTGCACATCTTAGCGAAGCATGAAGACCGGGGTAGCAGAGCTGCCTCTGCACGACGGGAGCGTCCCCCGCTGGCTCATAGCCAGGATGGAGAGGCTAGCGGGGATCCTCGTAGAGATGATAGTCGAGGAGTACGGTACGCGGGGCCTTCTCGAAAGGTTAGCCGACCCGGTGTACTTCCAGGCTATCAACAACATAATAGGCATGGACTGGGACAGCTCGGGCTCGACGACGGTGACTACGGCCGTGCTGAAGAAAGTGCTGGAGGAGAGGGAGCTGGGGGTAAAGGCTTGCGGTGGGAAGGGCTCTTCGAGCAGGAAGGCCCCCGAGGAGATAAGGCTCCACGCCGAGAAGTACGGGCTTGACCCGTCGGGGCTCGTGTCCACCTCCTACCTCGTCGCGAAGGTGGACAGCGCGGCGCTACAGGCCGGCTACCAGCTGTACCACCACGCGTTCTTCTTCGACGAGGAGGGCAGGTGGGCTGTCGTCCAGCAGGGTATGAAGCCTTCTACTCGCACTGCTAGGAGGTACCACTGGTTCTCGGAGCGCGTGGGCGACGTCACCGTCGAGCCTCACAGCGGCATCCATGGGTTCAGGGAGCCCTTCGCGCTCAACACGGTAGCCGCCGAGGCGGGGGAGTTCCGCAGGCTGGTAGTCGACCTCGTAGGTGAGGGGGCCTCCAGGCTTGAACGCCTCGTGAGCGAAGCGCTCCGCGTTCTGGAAGGCTACAGCCCGCTCGTCAGCTACGCGCCCTACAGCGCCGAGAAGGCGCGGTCCCTGCGCGAGAGGATGAGGCGCCTGGGCAAGCCCTCCCTAAGCCGCGAGGCTCTAGCATCGCTCGCAGGCAGGGGCGTGGAGAGCTTCAGGGATATTCTCGCCGCGAAAGCCGTGGGGCCCTCAGCTATAAGGGCGCTCGCGCTAGTCGCCGAGCTCGTATACGAGACGCCCCCGTCGTGGCGCGACCCCGTAACGCACCAAGTGGACCCCTTCAAGTTCGCGTACGCGGTGGGGGGAAAGGACGGGGTACCGTTCCCCGTGGACAGGAAGACGTACGACGAGCTAATCTCGATACTCGAAGAGTTGAAGCAACGCTTCAGAGGCGAGCCGGGAGTATTCAGAAGACTCGCCGAGCTTACGAAGAACTGGACACCGCCGCCCGAGGAGAAAGTACCCACCTAGCCAAGACGCTGAGCCTGCTACAGTTAAGACAGAAAGAGAAAAGGGAAAAATAGTCTAGGGGACGTATACCGCCGTTGCGTACCCGTCGTTGTAAGTTATGCTACCCGGGCTACCCTGGTCGTTGTAGAAGTACGCCCAGTCTTGGTACACCGTGTAGCCCTTGCTCCTTGCTATAGCCGCGAAGTCGTGCTCGGCGTACTCGGGGTAGCCGCTCCAGCTCTCGAGCGGGTACTCGTCGTAGTGCGTAGTTCCAATGACGTACTTACCCCAGGCGGGGTCGTAGATGTAGTCCGGTGGGTTCGGTGCGTACACCCTCATGTGTAGGTAGACGTACCCGTTGAGGTAGTTGCTGTATACTACGCCCTTAGTGCCCCGATCCGTGTCCCAGACCCAGCCGTTGCTGTAGATATACGCGTACATGGGGTTAGCGAGTATCGTTAAGCCGAAGAATATGTTCTTAACCTTGTTCACGTCGGCGTTCCCGTAGAAAACCATGGTTACAGGCCAGTCGACGTTACTGCTACTGACAACCTGGCTCTTGAAGTCGTAGTTGTAGAAACCGGTGCTTGTAACCCAGAGAGCCGTTAAGCCCCCGCTGGCGACCCTCAGCGAGAGAACTATGCACGAAACAACGATCAGGGAGAGAAGCCTTCTCCCCAAAGCCATACCCGTCACCTCACGGAGTATACACAGGAGACGTGTACCTCTCCACGACGGTCATGGTTGCCAGATCCACGGCTACCAGCACCTCGCCCTTATCGGAGAAGGCGCTGAAAACCGCGAGCCCTCCCGGGTACTCCCCGCTGTGGTACACCGCGACGAGGTACAGGTTCACGCTGGGACCCAGCGACTGTACGAGTCTGTGGCTCGCAGCCACCCTCCTAGCCTCCTCCAGCCTGGGGCTCAAGGGGGTATCGCGGGGTGGCCGCGTAGGCACTGCCTCCACCCTCTCTACACGCCCAGCCGTGAGGTTAACCGTGACTATCAGTGTGCGCGCCCACATGCTAGCCCTGTACTTCGGCGTCTCTAAGCCCTCGATCCACTGAGGCTCAGCGAGCTCTACCAGAGCCTCGACCTTGCTTCCCGGGTATACGCGGAGCTGGTCGAGGTTTTTGACGGTCCAGTTCGAGCGGGAAAGGTATGGGGCGAGGAAGCTATCCCTCCGCAAAACCGATAGTAGGGTTTCCTTCTCCTCCCGCGTGAGTAGCCTCCCGGATCCCTCTGGGTGCGCGGCGGGGGCCGGAGGCTTGGGAGGCGGTGGGGGGCCAGCGAGGTAGGGTAGGCTTCCGAGGGCTACAGCAACGCTGATCAAAGCCGCGGACACGGCTAAGGCCACTAGTAAGGCTAGTAGTCCCCTCAAGGCCCTTCCCCGCGGCTTTTTGTAGCGATAACTGCGTTTATAGATTTCCCACAAGCATAAATTAAAGCCTTCAAAAGGCTGGGATTGCCCGGGAGGCTTGTTAGGCTTTGCTCTGTGAGCGTTTTATACCTTTAGACAGGCTAGCCTCCGAGCCGATCTACCCAGCGAAGAGTATACAGTAAACTTTATTAGAGTAATTACTCCAACCCTTACATAGTTACACATGAGAAAGGTGAAAACGAGCATCACGGTCGACAGCGAGCTTTGGGAGGAGTTCAAATCTAGGGTTGGTAGCGAGAGAGGTTTGAGGGCTCTTAGCCGCGCCATAGAGGAAGCTTTAGAGGAGGAGGTCAGCGATGTGCTCGTAGTTAAAGCTTTAGAAAAACTGCTGGGAGAGGGGGAGGTGCCGCTGGACGTTACTCCCGTTAAGCCCAGAGTGGCTACGAACGCAGGGGAAGCTGTCAGGGAGCTAAGGGGGGCTAGGCTTTGACCGTGGTCTACTTGGACTCTAGCGCCGTAGTTAAGCGCTACGTACTTGAGCCCGGTAGCGAGGTCGTCAGCAGAGTGTACTACAAGGCGCTGAACGGAGAGAGCACTCTCTCTTTTTCGGCATGGAATATAGGCGAGGTTTTAGGGGTCCTGGATAAGTACTACAGGCGGGGGTGGCTGAGCAGGGAGGATTACGAGAAAGCGAGGTTTCAGTTCCTGGGCGAGACTATAAGACTGTTAAAGCTGAGGCTTCTGAAAATAGTTCCCGTTAGGACCAAGCTACTAATAGAGACTTGGCGCATAGTGGAGAAATACCACGTCTACGAGGCTGACGCTCTTCAGCTCGTCTCGGCGAAATACGTAGGAGCCGAGGAGTTCTATACGGGAGACGAACAGTTGCATAAAATAGCCGCCGAAGAGAGAGTTGGCAGCGTCTACGTCGGCTAATTGTACGCATAAGCTTTATACCTCTCTTACCCATAACCATTGAGGCGATGTATGGGCGAGGGTGGAGCGGGCGACGAGAAGTTCTCCGAGCGCGTACTGTTGCTGAGGAGGTTCCTCCCGCAGCTGGACGGTCCTCCTCCAAACGCCTTCAGGGTTAAGGTTTTGAGGGAGGTTCTAGGGCTCGGGGTGCTCGACCAGCCTAAGACCATAGAGGAGATTGCCCGCGTGGTTACAGACGAGCAGTTGAAGCACATGTTGATGTACTCGCCGTACAGGGGTATCTACGACTTCCGGGGGAGGTACTACACTGTTAGGAACGGCGAGCTACTCTTCGAGGATTCGAGCGGGGCTGTTGAGAGGGCTGTCCACGAGGCTGTCAGGATTCACGGTTTAAAGGCTTACGCTGTTCTTAAGGCTCTTCTGGACGCCCACGAGGCGCCCTTCGGCTACGTAGCCGCTAAGGCCTCGGAGATACTCGGCGAGCGCGTGTACCCCGCGCGTATCCTCGCGGAGCTACGCGACAGGTGGGGGCTCGTGTGGGAGGCGGGGGACCGGGAGGAGAAGCTTTGGAAGATACCGGAGGAGATTAGGCCCTTCGTGGCGGCGGCGCTTGCCAGGTACGAGGCAGGCGGCTTGAGGAGGTTTAGCACGCGGCAGGCTGAGGAGGAGTTCCTCGAGGTGTTGAGGCGCGAGGAGGAGCTGGACAACTACGTTAGGACGCTGCTTAGGGAGAGGCTGGACGAGGTGCTGGACTTCGGGGAGAAGTTCTCGGTGGGCGAGCTCGAAGGCTACCTGGTGGACCTCTTCGGGCGGGTCGTCTTCTTCGACGAGCTACTGACTCTAGCGCAGCAGTACTCCCTCGCGGACGTGGACATAGTCACCGAGGATGGCCACAAGGCTTTGAGCACGGGCTTCAACCTGGCGCTGTTCGGCGAGCCGGGCACCGGGAAGACCTTCGCCACGAAGGACTTCATACTCGGCAACGAGAAGCTCGGCGTGCCTCCGCACGGGATACCGGGGATCAACAGGTACTGCGGCGGGATGACGCCCGCGATGTTCATAGCGATCGGAGAGGCCTACGTCGGTAGAAGGTTTAACTTCATAGTGACGGAGTTCAACGACTGGTTCAAGTACAAGGGAATGGTGGAGCCTTTGAAGCTCGCGATGGAGGGGGGCGAGATATTCTACGAGACCCGGACCTACAGGGTTGGCCCCTACAAGTTCGACTCTTTCTTCAGCGTGAACTACAATACGCACGTCTTCGAGAGGGGCTACGAGGTCACAGTTAAGGACCCGAACTTCAACGCGATAGAGGACAGGATGCTGTGCAGGCTTCACAGGCTCACGAAGGAGAAGTACAGGGAGCTCGCCGAGAGCCAGAGGAGGCTAATGCTGGGTATCTCGACGCGGAAGATGGCGGAGATGGCGCCCAAGATACGCGACCACTTGACGCTTGTGTACTCCGTGTCGACGGGGAGGGTTAGGGTGGAGGGCGTTAAGCGCAGGAAAGTCCTCCTGACGGAGAAGGAGCTGGAAGCCGTGGGGGAAGCGCGCGAAAAGGTGTTCGAGGCGTTAGGGGAGGTAGGGGTCCTGCCGTTCTCCCTCAGGCTAGAGAGAAGGGCGCTACAGCTGGCCGCCGCCCTTTCCCTGGCCAACTACCTGAGGGGGGACGAGGAGGTCCTACCCATAGACAGGGAGGCGTTGAGGCTGGCGGTTAAGTTCTACGTGGAGGAGGCGTGGGTGAGGGCCCAGGAGTCCTTCGACTTGTCCGAAGTGCTGGGGAAACTGGGTGTATCATGATATTTTTAAGAAAGCGCGCCTAACACGCGCGGTGGGCTTCGTGGTCGAGAGCTTGAAGGAGCTATGGGATACGTTCCTGATGCTGTTCATCGTGGTGGACAGCATTGGTAACATACCGATCTTCTACTCCCTGACGTCCGGCATGGGGAGGGAGGAGAGGATCAAGATATTCGAGAAATCGGTAGCCGTGGCCTCGGCGCTACTGGTTTTCTTCGCGGTATTCGGCTACCCCTTCTTCCAGTACTACGGCGTATCGTTCACGGACTTCAAGATAGCCGGAGGGCTCCTCCTGTTGATCATAGCGCTGCAGGGGGTTTTCGGGCGCGTGGAGGCCGAGGCCTTGAGGAGCGAGGACCTCGCCGTAGTCCCGATGGCGACCCCGCTACTGGCGGGCCCCGGGGCTATCTACATGGTCATGTACCTTAACAGCGTCTACGGCCTCCTCCCAACCCTGGTGAGCATAGCCCTCAACACGCTTGCAAGCTACCTCATTCTGACGAAGAGCAACGTGCTCCTGGAGAAGGCTGGTAAGAACACGATCCTCGTTCTCTCGAGGATTTTCTCGCTACTCCTAGCAGTGCTGGCAGTCTCCCTGATAAGGAGCGGCATCTACGAAGCGCTGAGAGGGTAGCAACCTTGCCGCAGGGTAGCGACGCCTCCCTGTTCTCCGCGCTTAGGTTTGCGAGAAGCCTATCTGGGCTGGCTAGGGCGACGGGGCTCCCCATCCGCGCGCTCAGGAAGACCCTCCTAGGGCCGGGCACTCCTTGGAGGCTGAGGTGGAGGTTCGACTTCCGGGCGCTAGGCCTCAGGTTCGTGGGTGTACTATCGGAGAGGAGCCCGGAGGCCTACCCCTTCGTCCTGAAGGTGTACCCCCTGGAGGGGCTGGAGAAGCTGTTCCTCGTGGTGGCTCTCGTAGACGAGCAACGGGTTGACGCGCTCCTAGACAGGCTTAAACCGGTGACAGTGGTGGAGGCGCTCGAGTACAGCTTCTGGACTCCCGACGAGCTACTCGAAAAGGCGGGTTACGGGTTCAGCCCCCTGAGCTACCCCGGCGTAATGGACTTGATGGACTTACCCGAGGAGGGGGGCGCTAGGGTAAGGCCCGACAAGGTAGACCTGGCGGTGATCTCGGGTAAGCTTACGTCCCCGCTCGCCACGTTCAGGAAGGCTTACGAGTCGTCTAGGTCCCTGGACCCGGACCTCCCGAGGCTCACCGCGCAGACATTGAACCGCCACGTGAAAAAACACGTGTTGCCACACTGGAACGGGAACTACGCCTACCGCTACTCGGACACGGAGCCCGTCGGCGTCTACCTGCTGGAGGGCTGGCGCTCCGCCCCCGCTGCGCGCATACTGGTCCGCCTCCCGGGCGCGCACTTCGCGCTGGTAGACAAGAACAGGGCGATCCTTGTCGGGCAGTTCTCGCACGAGAAGAGAGCGGCGCTCCTATCCACGCTTAGAGAGCTTAAAGTCGACATGCCGCCCGGCGAGCTCCTCTGCCCGCCGGGAAGCGCGAAGAGCTACCGGTGGAGGTTCTGGAGGTTCATCGAGAGGAGGAGGTGGGTTGATGCCGGCGACGCCCCTCTAAGCGCTGAGGACTGGTTCCCGTAGTCCTAAGGAGCAGGGTGCTAGTTGTGCACTTCGCGCACGATTCAGAGAAAATAATTTAGCATTCAGCGAACAGTGAGGCTAAGCACTAGTTATTACGACGTGTACTGGAGGTACTAATATAAGCTTGCCATGGGTGTTAACGCATGGTAGGAGTGGATAGGGAATTCGTGCATTCAATGCTTAAAGACGCTGAAGAGGCATTAAAAGAGATTGAAGCAATATGTAGCTTAGAACCTAGCAGGGTTCTTGCAAATAGGACGATGCGTTTTAGTCTAAGGTATTTCGATAGTTCTGATTGTTGAAAGCCTAGCCGATATAGCTATAGCAATACTCGAAAAGGAGTTTAGGATTTCCCCGGAAAGCTATGCAGAAGCATTCTTGAAGCTGGGCGAAAAGGGGGTTGTCAGCATGGAAACAGCAATGAAAATGGCTAAACTAGCTAGTTTAAGAAATATCATTGTGCACAGGTATTGGGCTATAGATGATGCAAGAATTTTAAATGAGGCCAAGGGGAGTGGTACTAAAGCTGTAAGAGAATTTATCGATGAGGTATTAAGGTATGTCGAAACTAAGGATCCTTGAAGAAAAGCTTAGAAGACCTAGGTTTATTCCATGGGATGCTAGGAGGGAGATCATAGCGAGAATAGCCCAACTCCTTATGGATAGACCAGAGGTTTTAATAGCTGTGGTTCACGGTGGTTTTATATCGTCAGATATCTTCAGGGACATAGATATAGCTGTCTACCTCGGCCATAAACTACCGTTCATGGATACAGTGTTCTATGTTGATAGGCTTAGAGATAGGCTCCAGGAGGCTTTAAAGATAGATATTGCCCTGGACGTTCAGCTCCTTGATTACGCACCGCCAGCCTTTACATACAGAATCCTTAGTAGCGGCCAGATAATCGTCGAAAGAATGCCTGGTTTAGCGTCTATCCTGAAAATACGCGCGTTAGAAGACCTCGAGAAGCTAAGGAAATTCAGAGGCTAAAATTAACGCGCGCCGGCAACGCCCCCCAAGCGCTGAAGACTGGTTCCCGCAGTCCTAAGGAGCAGGGTGCTAGCTGTGCACTTCGCGTAGCGAAAAGTATTTAACTATGTAGCGCGATATTTTCCTTAAGGGAAAAAATGACTCATGTTAAGAGCGTAGGGCGCGCGCTCTTATTGGCTGTTCTCGTATTGATTCTCGTAGCCTCGTTAGCTCTATACAATGGCTTTCAGCAAGCGTTTAGCGAATATGCACATTGTAACGGCGGCTATTGGAAAGACAGCAATAATACCCACCTGGTCCAAGATGCTAAGTGGAGGAAAACCGTAAATGTTTACGTGATCGGCGTTGGTGATAGGACCGGTAAAGCTGAGAGTGCACTGCATAAGCTAGGACTGAACGTAAAGGTATCCAGTGTACTTGATAGAAGCGGGATAGAGTGGAGTGATGTAGTTCTAATAGACTCGGACTGGGCTGGATCCATAGGGGTGAGGTATAGGGAGCTCGTGAAAGACACTGTTAGACTTAGAAAACCTGTTGCCTGTTATGGTTCCGATGCTGGCAATAAATTCATAGAGCTTGTTGGCAGAGACTTCTTTCTAAACGAATTATCGCTTTACATTGGAGGCGAACCATTTAGTAATAAAACTCCAAACCTAGAACTGCCCGCCGATGTTAAGTTATTCTCGATTATCACTCGTAGGAGTCAAGGCGATCTACTAGTTCCGGAATACCTAGTTATAGAGAGCATAGAAGAAGACCTTGAAAGAGACATAGCAGAGCTACTTAACTGGTTGATTGATTTAGGCATAGTTGACGGTGAGGTTAAGCACTATAGTATAACTGAGGTCAACGGCTTTAAATACGTAGGATCTATCGATTGGAAAACCTATTATATCAAATATTGCAACAACAACGTTGGTAAACTCCAAGCTAAAAGTGAATACTACTATTACGGAGAGAGGGTTGGCGAAGTCTTCTACAAATGGTTCCTGATTTATGTGAACCATCTCACCACAGGTTATGGGGCTACGACTTGGTGCGGAGCCTGCCCATACGCTAACTGGGCTCTCCACAAGGCCAAAACGGAGATAGATGGACACACGGATACATTCCCGGGCCAGGTTTTCGACGACATGGGGCCTATAAATGCTATGACGTGTGTTAGTAGCATTAGCTATGAGGTATCCGCTGAAGTTAGTGGTGTAATCGCTAGAGTGTCGGTAAGCTATAACCCAAATCAGATGAGCTATACTTCCTCCGTTGACGTGGACACTGGCATTGTAAAGTGGATCCATAGTCCCTGCCAGCACGTTACCGACACGACTTGGCGTGTCGAGCCCTCTGCTATATTCTACTTGGATCCCAGGAAAGAATATGGCTACGAACCTCTCATAGTAACCCATTATTTTTACAGCGAGGTTAAAGGATACACTACTCCACGGTGTGGAGGCACAGCGTATACCTATGGACAATCATCGTACACAGCATATGTTAAAAGTTCAGAAGTAAGTCAGGGCTAACCTAGCTAGAAGATCTTTTTCTTTGTGCATCGCAAGCGGGAAACTGGGAGTGCTGTGAGTGATAAGCAACTTTACCCACAGCTTTAAGGGGCTCCTCGACTATGGTCTCGCTGTAAAGGTGGCGCGTCAGGTACGTCCTCGCGGGTCTCCTAGTTAGGCTCGCCGCTCTTGGCGGCGGGCTGTAGTGGACCGCTCGGTGCCGTTGAGGTGCTTAGCCTTCGGCGCACGAGGGGGCACAGCGGGTCTGGGGCTGTCAGTCTCCCGGTTGCTAGGTAGGCTCTCGACCTGCACCCTCCGCAGACCTCCCTGAACCTGCAACTCCTGCAGGGCTCCTCGAGGTTCTCCCTGTTCCGTATCGCCTTGAAGAGGTCTCCCTCCCACACCTCGATGGCTGGTTGCCGGGCGACGTTTCCCCCTGAGACGGGTATGAAGGCGCAGGGCCAGGCGTCCCCGTTGGGCTTTACGTAGAACATCCCCCTAGCCGCTATGCACCCGGATACCCACCTCGACGCCACCTCGGGTTTGAGCCGGGCTTCCTGCAGGAGGAGGGGGAAGTACCACGGCATGGCGACTGGTATGATTAGGCTCTGCACCTCTCCCTGAACCTTTAGGATCCTCCTGGAGAGCTTTACGAATTCCTCCGGGGTTAAGGAGAGCCAGTCGTTGGACGATCCTCTCCCCACGGAGACGAACGTGTAGAGAAAGATCACGTGGGAGCCCAGCGAGTCTGCGAGTCTCACTACATCCTCTATTTCGTCGACGTTAAGCCTGTTCGCGGTTATGTTTACCTGCACGTATAGGCCCTCTTTCAAGAGGTTCTTGATCCCCCTCACCGCTCCCCTCCAGGCGCCCGGGACGCCTCTCAGCTTGTCGTGTACAAGCGGCCTTGAAGAGTCCAGGCTCACGGCTGCGCCCAGGACGCCCAGCCTCCGCATCTCGGCGGCGACACTCTCGCTGACGAGAACCCCGTTCGTTGCGAATACGACCCCGAAGCCCAGGTCTACCGCGTGCCTGGTCAGCTCCCATATGTCCTTCCTCACGAGGGGCTCCCCGCCCGTGAAGACGAGGGTTCTGAAGTCCTTCACGGTCGTGAGGCTCTCTATAACCCTCTTCGCGCCCTCGGTGTCGAGCTCCCCGGGGTAAGGCCTCCCGGCGGACGCGTGGCAGTGCGCACACCTCAAGTTGCACGCGGCAGTCACCTCGTAGACGGGGTGCGGGGCGTAGCCGAAACACCCCATGGCTTTAGCCCCGTTGGCGCTTCTCAGCAGGGAGGACAGCGACTTCACCCACCGCGAGCCGGGAGACCAACCCGTAGCACTCCGGACGGTCGCCGCGGATAAAACCTGCCGCACGAAGAGCGTGGGCGGGACGTACCAGGGCAGAACCCTGCTCATACGTACACCCATAGCGCGAGGGACTCCAGGGCGCAGAACGTGAGCGTAAGCCTAGCCACGAGGGGGTCGGTGTTCGGCGGCGGAGGGTCGCTCATCACGGCTTTCACGGCGCTTGGCAGGAGAGGTAGCGAGAGGAGCGGTAGAAGCATACCGGCGCCGAGCAAGAGCGATAGGGCTAGCTGGGCGGCGTAAGCCGAGGCCACGTATACCGCGAACAGTATCCTCGAGGGCTTTTTCCCGAGGATAACCTCAAGCGTCCTTACCCCGGCCCTCCGGTCGACCTCCAGGTCCCGGATGTTGTCGCCCATCAGAACAGCGATTACGAGTAGTATTCCCGGCAACGAGACGAGGAGAGGCTTCGCGGAGAAAGACCCCGTAGCCATGTAGTAGAGTGCCGGCGTGTTTACGAGCCACCAGCCGGCTAGCAGGTTGACGTGCCCCAAGGCGCGGTACTTGAAGGTAAACGGGGGACCCGTGTACGCGTAGCCGAGGAAAAGCCCGGCCGCCGCCAGAGCCACAGCGTAGGGTCGGCCCACAGCCGCGGCTACGAATGCCATCAACAGTACGACCCCGGCGAGGACTACGAGCAACCGGAGGAGCTTAGCCCGAGGATACCCCTCCACCAACAGGTGCTTCCTGTAGACCGTCGTCCCCGAGACTCCCGGCAAGTCTACCCCGTGTACGAAGTCGAAGTAGTCGTTCACGAGGTGGGTCCACGCTTCTATGAGGCCCCCGCCTGCAAGCCCGTAGACAGCCATGACCGCGTCGAAGCCGGGGCTTTTCGAAGCTAGGATCAGCACCGGCAGGCCGTACACCGCGTACATCGCTACTGCCCATACGCGCGCGGCTTCCAGCGCGTGAGCCAGGCTTCTCAGCACGAGCCTCAGAAAACCCACTCCCCTAAAATACTTTAGGGTAAGCTTTCCCCGCGCCGCGGCTGGGAGCGTGGAGGGCAGTAGGCTCCCGAATCCTTGAGGACAGCCTCTACGGCGTCGGCCAGAGAGTCCCCGAACTCTCTCCTCGCCCTCGCCGAGAGTTCTTCAACGTGCCTGCACACATTGTCCAGTATCTCTTCAACCCCCGCGTATCCCTGCCTGAGGAGCCTGGAGCCCTCTATTATCGTAGCCAGGTCGTCGCTCGCTTTGACGACCAGGGCTTCCGGGCTCTCAAGCCTCCTCAGCTCTGCGAGTAGGGCGCTGTACGCCCCGAGCCCGAGGCTCCGGAGGGCCTCTTCCTCCGCTTTTCCGAACAGCTCCTCGTCCAGCTGCTTGACGTACCTCACGACGTCCCCCGTAACCGCTTCGGCCACGTCGTGGAGAATGCTCATTGCTAGAACCTTCTCGAGTTCGAGTTCGAAGCCCCGCTCCCTGGCGCGGCGGGCTACGTCGATCGCTACGAGGGCTGTGAGAAACGAGTGGTCGGCGACTGTCTCCGCTATGGATGCTGGGACTCCGCGCAGAACCCAGCCAGTCCGCGGAAGGTGCCTCAAGCTGAGCAGGCGCTCCCACTCCAACCGCTACCACCTCCGCTCTAGAGTCTAAGAGGTATAAATACTCGCGGGACGCGCGAGAAAGAGCCTCTTTAAACCGGGTCTTAAGCTATGAGCTCGCCCGAGGGTTTGTACACGTGCACCTTGGCGTAGTTAAAGGTTACCGATACCTCCGCGCCTATTGTGAGCTTCGACTCCGGCGGGAGTAGCACTCTGAGCAACGTGCCGTCGGGGGCCCTTACGTGCGCTAAAGCCTCCCTTCCCAGCCACTCGACGGAGTACACGAGGAAGCCCTGACCCTCGACGACCTTCACGTCCTCCGGTCTCACCATGAAGATGACCCTGCTCTCACCCTTGACGATCGCCGCTAGGTCGCTCGGTAACTTAAACCTCGACCCGAGCATCTCCAGGTAGTACTCCCCGCCGGCCTCGACTACGTCGGCGTCCACCAGGTTGGCGGCAGGCGAGCCTATGAAGCCTGCAACGAAGGTGTTCGCGGGCCTGTTGTAGAGGTCGTCCGGGGTGCCTACCTGCTGGAGGACGCCCTCGTTCATTACGGCTATCCTGTCGGCCAGGCTTAGCGCTTCCGCTTGGTCGTGGGTAACGTAGATCGTTGTTATACCGAGCTCTCTCTGAAGCCTCTTCAGCTCAGCCCTCACTTCGACGCGTATCTTCGCGTCGAGGTTGCTGAGGGGCTCGTCCATCAGGAAGATGTCGGGTTGCTTGGCTATAGCCCTCGCGAGCGCTACTCTCTGCTGTTGCCCGCCGCTCAGCTGCCTCGGGTACCTGTCCAGCAGGTTGTCGATCCTAAGCATTGAGGCTACCTCCTTCACTCTCCTGTCTATCTCCCCCTTCGGGAGCTTCTTCAGCTTCAGCGGGAAGGCGATGTTCTCGTAGACGGTCATGTGCGGGTAGAGGGCGTAGCTCTGGAAGACCATGCCTACGTTGCGATCCTTCGGTTCGAGGTCGTTCACTATCCTGTCGTCGAAGTATATGTAGCCGCTCGTCGGCTTGTATACTCCCGCGATCATGAGGAGAGTGGTGGTCTTGCCGCAACCCGAGGGTCCCAGAAGGACCATGAACTCCTTGTCGTTAATCGTGAGGTTGAGGTTCTTCACGGCGTTTACTCCTCCCTTAAAGGTTTTCGAGACGTTTTCCAGTACAACCCTAACCATTCCCCCTCACCCCTTTACACCGCCTACCGTGACTCTCACTAAGTACTTTTCACCGACCACGAATATCACGATGACTGGTATTAGATAAATTATGCTCAGCGCGGCTATCAGCGCGAGGTTTATGCCTCCCATCTCCCCGATGAGGCTCCGTATTAGAAGCGAGAACGTCCAGTTCGTCGAGGACTGGATGAACGTGTACACGAAGATGTACTCACCCCACCCGCTAAGGAAGGAGAAAAGACCCACGGCGAATATCCCCGGCTTGACGAGCGGTAGCATAACGCGGAAGAAGGCGCCCAGCCTGCTAGAGCCGTCTACCAGGCTAGCTATCTCTATGTCCCACGGAATGCTGTCGTAGAAGCCTTTCAGCACCCAGACTCCAAGAGGCAGGTCCACGGCCACCTTTACGAGTACCACTCCGAGCAGAGTATTGAGCAGACCCATGGATTTCAGCATGTAGTACAGCGCAATCAGCAAAACAGATGCCGGCACGCCGTGTATGACGAGGAAGGATCCCAGGAGGGCGCTCCTACCCTTGAAGCTGTACCTCGAGATTATGTACCCAGCCATGGAGGATATCAACACTACGATAAGCATGTTTCCTAGCGCGAGGAGGAAAGTGTTGAAGGCTACCGTATACACATTCGGGTAGAGCTTGCTGTACACAGGATCCTCCGCGAAGAGAACCCCGTTTCTCAGAAAGTCGAAGTTCCTCAGCGTGAAGCCCCTTATGTCAACCTGGCTTTCGCTGAATGCGAGCGCTAACAGTAGGACGAGGGGCACTAGCGGTATAACAGCTACTGCCAGAGCGATCATGTGCAGAGCTAGGCTCCTAATCTTCATGCACACCACCTCACTCGAGCACAGGCTCCGCCATAAGTTTATGCAGGCGGAAGACCTTCCAGTACACTACCGAGAGGACAAGGCCTATCACCAGGAGTATTGTCACGAAGACTGCGGCGTAGCCGTACCTCATGGCGGCGAGGTACTGCCCGAACGCCAGGTGGTACGCTTGCAGGATCATGACCTCCGTGGAGTAGTAGCCCGGTCCCCCGTCCAGGGTGAGCAGTATGTACTCGAAGGAGGCTAGCAGGGAGAGGGTCTGGTAGGCGACCACGAAGGCTATGTGCCACTTGATTAGGGGCAGTATTATCCTCCTCACGATCGTCAGACCTGACGCACCGTCAACCTTGGCGGCGACTATGAGGTCCTGGGGTATCGACTTGATCGCGCTACTGAAGATGACCATTCCCAGGCTACACCCTATAAAGCCGTTAACTATGTAGAGGAAGGGCCAGTAATACTTGAAGGTCCAGGGTACCGGCGAGAGGCCAGCGCTCTTCAGCAACGAGTTCAGGAAGCCCGTATCCATAGGTGAGAATATCCACATCATTACGAAAGCCCATATAACGCTCGGAAGAACCCTCGGCAGGTACCAGGCAGCCCTCATGAAGGTTCCTAGCGCATCGTGAACGTGCGTGGAGAGAAGCGCAAGAAGGAGGCCGACCCCGACGTTGAAAGCGAGGGTACCGGTAACGTATATTATGGTGTTCCTAACGAATATCGGCGTGTTAGGATCCGAGACGAACGTCTGGTAGTTAGAGAGACCGACCCACTCCCACTTAAACCTGTAGTCAAGGTTTGTTAAAGAGATTAGGATAGTGAGTACGGAGGGTACGACTAGGAAAAGCACTATGATCGCCGCGGCGGGAAGGAGGAAGAGCGCCATGACGAGGTATTTCGACATCCTCCTAGAAAGCCGCACCATACTTCATCACCAAAAAAATACATTTTTTTATTTATTCTTTTATTATTACGTTATCGCCAAGCGTGGACTGGAGGTTCTGCTTGAAGACCTGCAGAGCCTGGTCGGCGTCGAACTGCCCTGTCTCGATACCCTTTATCGTATTGAATATTATCGTGTTGTAGTCTCCCCATCTCGGGTGCATCGGCTGGTACTGCGCGTACTCTACCATGTAGCCCGTCATAGCGAGGAACTTGTCCTTCGTGTATACAGGGTCGGACAGCTGCCGGTACATTATCGCTAGGTGTGCGCTTTTAACGGCGTGCAACGAGTTGAGGTAGGGGTCGGTAGCCAGGGTTATTATGAGGAACGCGATCTCCGGGTACTTGCATGTCTTCGAGATGAAGTAAGCCTGTGGTTGCGAGAGGGTGACAGGCTTAAGTCCCGGCTCGCCTGCGGGGTAGAGGGCGAAGCCGAACATTTCCCAGAACTTGCTCTCGGAGAGGTTGAAGGAGCCGACCCACTGCCCCTTGTGCCACGTTCCTCCCATCCAGAACAATACTTTACCGGCTACTATTGTTGGGTGAACGTCCCTGTTCCAGTCGAGCGACGTCATCTTATCCGTTATCACCTTATACTTCTGCATCGAGGCCGCGTAGAACCAGTCGAAGACCTTCTTCCAAACCTTCATGTCCGCTACTAGCTTCCCGCTGGTCTCGTCGTAAAGCTTGCCTCCGAATGCCAGGTATACTATGGGCCAGTCAGGGCCAGCAGTCGGGCGGTGCCAGATGCCGTAGCCAGGCGCCACGACTCCCTTGTCGACAGCCTCCTTCGCTACCATCAACATGTCCTGGAGCGTGAACTCGCCCCTTCTGATCTTCTCAGGGAGTGCGTTTATCTGCTCGTCGGTCCACCCGAGCTTCTTGAGGAGGAGCTTGTTGAAGTAGATCGGCCTGGCCTCCGTGTCCTGCGGAATGCCCCATATCTTCCCCTTGTAGGTCACGGAGGACCATAGGCCGGGGATGATGTCATAGTACGTCCAGTTCCAGTACTTCTTCACGTAGTCGTCGAGCGGGATTATCCACCCGTTCTCAGCGAGAACCGCAGACCACACGTGCTCCATCTGGAATATGCAGGGCCCCGTCCCGCCTTCAAGCGCCAGGAATACCTTCTTCCTGTAATCCGTCCAAGACGCCGTGGAGAAGTCTCCCTCAACCTTGACAGTCGCCGGGACGCCCACCACCTTGAATATCTGGTTCAGCCTGTTAGCCGCTTCTACGAGGTTCAGCTGCCTGTATATCGACTCCCTTTCGGGCCCCTGAGTCCACGCGGTGATTACTATCTCGACAGGCTTGCCCTGCTGCGCGGCCATCTGCTGTAGCTGAGCCTTTACGGACTCGAGCTCCTTCTGTAGCTGCTCGTACTGGGATTTGGGCACTACCTCCTCCGCGGGGGCTTTCGGCGCAGTGGAAACTCCTATGAAGTAGCCGGCTAGTAGCCCTACCAGCAGGACTACTACGAGCAGTATCGCTGTGGTCTTCTGCAGGCCTTTTTTCTGGCTCATAGCGTGTTACTGTTCAACTATTACTTCTAATAAACTTTCGTGGAAATGCTTTTATCTTCACAGAGATTAGATCGTTTTCAGGGAAGAAAATACACTCGTTATTCTAGGTATCCCTCTATTTCCGCTTAAGCCTCGATGCTATCCGCTCGACCCTGTACTGCAGGGATGACAGTGTCTCCAGCGAGAAGAACTTGCCCGCCAGGTACATCACCGCTAGGGATAGAGTCAACGAGGCGAGGAGGTAGAGGGGCGCCTCCGGCGGTACCCGTGCGCCGATGATATCCCTGGACATCACTACCGGCTGGGTCACCGGGACCACGTAGAGTAGGGTTTTCAGGTAGACTCCGAGGAACCTCGAGGGGGCAAACGCCACGATGTAGCCTGGTATTAGTACGAGCATGGCTATAGGGCTCATCAACGTGCTCGCAATTCTCACGTCTTTGCTCAGCGCGCCGACCATCACGCCGATAGCGGCCGAGAAGAGGAGGGAGAGCACGAGGCTTGCGGCCAGGAGGGCTACGTCCCCGGTTCCGACGAACTGGGAAAGACCCCCCGCGGAGCCGAGGAGACCTTCCGCGGCTGATGGTCCCGTCATAGCCCAGGCGAAGGTTTGGAGGTAGAGCACTAGGCCTATGACTTCGAGCGCCGACCCCACGAGCGATACTATGAACATGCCGGCAAGCTTCGAGAGCAGTATCTCGGTGCTAGTCACGGGAAGCGTGAGGAGCGTTTCCAGCGTTTTCTCCTCGTTCTCGACTGCCGCCGAGGTGGCGGACATCTGCATGACAACCATAGCCATCGAGAGGACTATCATGGGTACAAGCATCACGGACATCGAGATCCCAGCGAGAGCGGCTGGCGGGTACGGCAACGCCACCCCCTTCGCCTTGACGTACGTCTCCTCCGAGAAGTTCACGGGCCTCCGAACAACCCCCGGCGCAATGCCCGTTCCCTCGAGGATCTTCGAGAGAGCGAAGTCGTCTACCAGCCGTTGAACCGAGCTGGACTCTACCCCCGCGAGGAAGTATATCTCGTCTACGACGCTTATAACGCGTACCTCCGCCCTCCTGCGCGCCGAGAGGCTCTCGCCGAAGCCCTTGTCCAGCACCAGGATGACACTAGCCCCCTTCGCCGAAGCCGCTTCCGCGGCTTTCTCAACGTTGCCCGCGTAGTCCGCCGGTAGCTCTACAACGCTGAGCTTAGAGCGCAGCCATTCGACGAACTCCCTGCTGTACGCCGTGCGGTCCAAGTCGATGACCGCTACTACCTTCGCGCCCTCGACGGCCTGTTGCACGGCGGCCTTCATGGGTATGGAGACCGCGAGCCCTATTACTGGCAGGATAAGGGCCGATATTACGAAGGGGATTATTATCCGGGGGTCGCGGAGCGTGTCCTTAACCTCCTTGGCTACCAGCACGCGTATACGCATCACATCGCCTCACCCCTACCGGCGACCATGAAGAACAGCTCTTCCAGGTTGCGCGCCCCGTGCTCGCTGAGGAGATCCCTCACCTTGCCCTGCAGGAGCACCACCCCCCGATCGATTATCGCGACCTCGCCGCAGACATCCTCCACTTCGAGCATGTTGTGGCTCGATAGGAGGATCGTGGAGCCGTGCTCCCTGGCGAATTCCTTGATCAGTGTCCTTATCTCCTTCGCGTGCACGACGTCCAGCCCCACGGTGGGCTCGTCCAGTATGGCTAGGCGCGGCTTCACCATGAGGGCCCTGGCTACCTGTATCCTCCTTTTCATCCCCTTGCTGTACCCCTTCATCTTCTCGTGTATCTTCTCGCCCAGCGACGCTATCTTGACCCCGAGCTCCAAGGCCTCCTCGGCCTCCCTGCTTCTCCCGAAGTAAAGCTCGGAGACCATTCTGAGGAACTCGTAGCCCGTGAGGTTCCTGTAAGTGCCGGCGTCCTCCGGCAGGTAGGTTACCACCCTCTTGAGCTCAGGGGAGCCGGGCGCCTTGCCGAGCACGAGGACCTTGCCGGAAGTCGGGGGTAGGAGCCCCGCGAGTATCCTGAAGGTAGTCGTCTTCCCGGCACCGTTAGGGCCTATCAACCCGAAAACCTCGCCCTCCTCGACGGCGAAGCTAACCCCTCTCAGCGCCTGGAAGTTCCCGAAAACCTTGGTCAGATTCTCTACCTGAACCGCGTACATTGGAAGTTATACCCGGGATGCGCTAAAAAGCTTTGCTTTTTCGCTAGCAAGTTTTTAATGCTTTATACTCTTCTTTCAACCGTGGCGAACCATGGCTGGGTTTAAGCCTTTCAGCGAGAAGACAGCGCCGCGCGCGCGGCTACTCGAAGAAGTAGTGACCGTGGCGTCCCTCGGTGCTGTTGCCACCTACTTGGGGCTCGAGCTCGCCGCGGTTAACCAGCTACTGCTACCAGCGCTCCAGGTGGCCGCCGTCTACCCCTTCTTCTTCAGGCACGTGAGGGGCGGGAGGCTATGGGTAGCGGCGCTGACCGTCCTGGTGTGGGCTGTCTCGGTGTCGCTACCAGTTATTGCCGCGTCCTATAACTCGAGAGGCTGGGCGTCGGCGAGAGTGATTAACGGGGAGAGCTACGTTAAGGAGATGTTCGAGTGGATAGCCACCGGGAGGGGCGCGGAGGGGGACATCAGCCTCTTTCTAATCCCGAAGCTACGCGAGGTAGCGTTGTTCGCCGCGGCTACCGCCGCCTCCGCCGGGTTGCTGGGGCTCCTCATGGGCGCTATCCTGCTGAACTACATGAACTACTACGTCGGCGTCCTGCTCGCCCATGCGAAGCCGGGCTACCTCCTGCAGGTAGCCCTCCTTTCGTGGCAAGTCTACGCCGTCCTGAGGGTCGTCGGCTACGTTTTCCTGGGAGTCGCGCTGTCGAGAATCGCGGTGCTGGTGTTTTCCCAGAGAAGGCTCGTCGTGGAGGACGAGGCTAGGAGGCTATTGCTCTACGCGCTCGTCTTGATAGCGCTGGACTTCGTGCTTAAGGCAACGGTAGCAAACTCTGTTTACCAGCCGCTCCTCAAGGAGTTCACGGGGTGAGAGGTACGGAGAGGCTTGAGGAGGGGCTGTCGCAGAACGGAGTCTACGTGTACGGGGCTGGGCGCTGGGTACTCTCGGAGAAGATCCCCCTGGACGCCGACGGCTTCTACGTAGTCTACTTTAGCAACACGATGTGCGGGGCGTGCAGGAAATTCAACGAGACGTGGTTCAAGCTCACCAAGGAGCTAAGCGGCGCTACGTTCGTTGTTGTCCTGTGCGACTGGTTCGCGAGATCCTGCCGCTCGGAGACCGCGAAGAGGCTCTTCGAGATATTCGACGTACACGTATCCCCCACTCTCGTCTTCCTGGTACGAGAAAACGGGAAGATAACCAGGATGTACAAGCACGAAGGCACGATAACCGCGGAGGGCTTCCTCGCCGTCTTCGATGCATTCAAGCGGGCACTGGGGGAGAAGTAGCGCTTAGCCGCCTTTAATCGCTTCGAGAGTGGCGAGCCTCACCGCGTCCCTGCTCGTGTACCTCGGGCTCCACCCGAGCTTTTTCAGCTTGCCTATATCTAGGTGCATGTTCTTAACGTCCCCCACCCACCCCCTGCCTCCCATCACGCCACCGGTGAACCTGTACTCAACGTTCGACAAGCCCATCGCGCTGACCACTATGTCGGCAACCTCCCTCACCGTTATGGCGTCCTCGCTCCCCACGTTGTATGCCTCGAAGCCCTCGCCCGTCCTCTCCCAGGCCAGCAGGGTTGCCTCGACCGCGTCCTCTATCCAGACGTAGCTCTTCCTCTGGGTCCCGTCGCCGAGTATCTCGAGGACCCGGGGGTTCTCCCTCAGCTTCCTGACGAAGTCCTTCACCACGCCTCTCGTAGCCCTCGGTCCCACGACGTTCGCGTAGCGAAGCGCAACCCCCTTGAAGCCGAACGTGTGCGTGTAGCTGGATATGAGCGCCTCGCACGCGAGCTTCGAGGCACCGTACACGGATATGGGCTTCAGGGGGCCGTAGTCCTCCGGTGTCGGCAACTTCTCGGCGTCGCCGTAAACGGTGCTCGAAGAAGCGAACACTATGTCCGACACGCCGAGCCTCCTCATAGCTTCAAGCACGTTGAACGTAGCGAAAACGTTGTGCTCGAAGTGCTCCCGGGGATCGCCAACCCTGACCTCGGGGTTCGCGGCGAAGTGGAAAACCGCGTCCACGCCCCGAAGAGCCTTCTCGACGTCCTCCCGGCTCCTCACGTCCCCTCGGACAAACTCAACGTCTCCGAGCACGCTCCTCAGGTTCTCCAGGGAGCCCGAGGACAGGTTGTCGAGCACGACGACCTCGTAGCCGCGCGCAACGAGCCTTTCGACGAGGTGGCTACCGATGAAGCCGGCGCCACCGGTTACCAGTACCCTCACGGATCTAGCCACGAGAACTCTCTAAAAAAGCTTTACGGATCAGCTACGGCCGCACTCTTCACGGCTCCGTAAGCCCTCCGGCTGTTCGTCATCCCAAACCTCAATCGCCAAGCCAAGATTAATGCTTTTTGCGTATTGCACGCACGGCTACGAGCAGGACTGCGACGAGCAGGATTAGCGCGTATAGGGGGACTAGGCGCGAGTAGTCGTACTGGTAAACCTCTACCGCCTCCGTGTATCCCCTCCCCCTCGCCCGGAACTCGATGGTAGCCGGGCACAGGAGTACCGGGGGCTCGTAGACGGCGACGCCGGAGGAGTTCGTCTCCAGGGTCCGAGCCTCGTAGTAGAGGCAGTTGGAGGAGTTCACAGCTACGGTTATGCCGGGTACAGGGGGGCTCACTCTGACTATGAAAGCTGGCCTGCCGAGGAGGGGTAGTCCTTCGACCTCGACGGAAAGCTTGATGGGACGCGGCCTTACCGGTACGACTGCAACGGTGTAGGCTGGCAGGTAGCCCTGCCTCATCGAGAACACCTCGACGGTCCAGTTGCCCGCGTCGCTCGCCGCGAGGACTACGCTCCCGGGGCCTACGAGCCTGTACTCGTAGCGCGAGCCGTTAGGGGCGGTGACGGCGACCTCCGATACCGCGTCCCTAGGCTCCACGCTGACGTTGACCTTGATCAGGTCGCCGTAGAGTAGCTCTCTCGGGTACTTCACTGATAGCTTCACGCTCCCCGACAACCCCTCGTAGGGGTACAAGCGGTACGAGTAGGTAAACTGCGTGCTCACAGAGTCCCGGGAGCCCGCCCTCTCCTCCCCAAGCCCCTTGACCAGCGGGACGTACCCGGGGACAGGAGGGACGAGCCCCACGTACCTCCCGGGGAGTTGCGGCTCTACGGGCACCCACCCGTAGCCCGGCAGGTAGAACTCGGCGTACGCGTGGAGGTACGAGGAGGAGCCTCCGGGCGGCGTAACCACGAGCCCCTCGACGACCCTGGCTGGTAGCCCCGCGGCACGCGCTATGGCGACGTACAGCCGGGCGAACTGGAGGCACATGCCCTGCTTCGCGTGGAGAGCCCAGAGGGCTCCTAGGCTCCAGGAGTCCCTTATGCTCCTGAGGGCGTCGTTGTACCTGAGAGTCGAGGAGACGTAGTCCGCTATCCTCGACGCTAGCTGGCGCACCGTGGAGACGCCCGACGAAAGCCTCCTGGCAACCTCGACTATCTCCGGGCTATCGCTCTCTATGTACGGGGACGGGCGCAGGAACTCCTCGAGCCCGGGCGGGAGGCTTCTGAGAGAGTCTATAGGCGCGTCGGCGCTCACCAGACTGACTTCCTGCACCCCTACGAAGCTGACTTTGAACTCCTTCCTGAACGCCCCCTCGGCTACCTTCTCGTAAACCGCGTACACGTTGCCGAGCTCGTCCTTCTCTACCCTCGAAGGCCTAGGCGACACTACCGGGCCGGCGGCGAAGGTCATGGAGTCGGCCTGGGGGAGCGCTACCCTCAGCTCCCCGACTTCCCCCGTGCCCTCTAGCACGAGCACGTAGGTAACGTTCACGACGTTCCTCCTATCGACGAGCCCCCTGTAGAAGAAGGAGACCCTCCCGCGGGAAACGCTGTTCAAAACCTTCACCGAGACGTCGACGTTGTAGTACCCCCTCAGGGCGGAGGGGGGAAACTCGTAGACGAACGTGAACTCCCACTCCTCGCCAGCGCCCCGGAGGGTGGAGGACCAGTTCCTGGAGTCTTCGCCCACGACTACTCCGAGGGGGTTGGCTACGGACAGCTTGAGGCTCCCCTCGTACCTCGTGCCCGCATCCCCGCGCACCTCCACTACGACCTTGACGGCGACCTTCTCCCCGGCGTTCACAGTCCTGTTAGGCCTCTCGACAAACACGCCGCCTACTAGAGTCCCGACCTTGACTGTTAAGCCTGTAACCTCGACCCCCGGAGACCCGGAGCTCTCAGCTACCGAGAAAACCACCAAGAGGAGGAGCACAACCGCGGAAAGCCTTCTCGCCACGTACCTAGGAAAAACGCCGAGACCTATAAACTTTGAGAGTGCTAGCCTCCCGTGAACCTAAGCCTGCGTGCAAGCAGGCAAGGGTCGTCCGTTATTACCCCGTCGATCCCCAGCCTGTAGAGCCGCTCCGCGACCTCCGGGTCGTCCACGGTCCACGTTATCACCTTGAAGCCCCGCTTCTTTATCCTCTCGACAAGGTCGCGGCTCAGCGCCTCGTAGTACGGTAGCAAAGCCTCTGCACCCAGCTTTTCGGCTATCTCGAGGTACTCGTCGTCCCACTCTTCGAGCAGTACACCCACGCTCACCTCCGGCGCCAGCTCCTTGACTCTCCGCAGAGCCTCGGGTACAAACGACGTTACCAGCGCGTCGTCGACCATCCGCAACTCTCTCAGGGAATCCACGACCTCAGCCTCCGCCCCCACGACCTTAAGCTCTATATCCACGCTCAGCCTGCCCTTAGCCAGGGAGAGAACCTCCCTGAGAGTCGGGATACGCGCCCTGCCCCCCACCCTGACCCCGAGCAACTCCGAGTAGGTCTTCTCGCTCACCCTACCCTTAACCCCCGCAACCCTCTCTAACTCGTCGTCGTGCGCCACGACGACGCCGTCACGCGTCAAGCGCACGTCGAACTCGATACCCGTAGCCCCGCACTCGTAGGCCTTCAGAAAGGAGGGGAGGGTGTTTTCCGGCTCCAGCGCGGCTGCGCCCCTATGACCCGTCAAGCTGAAGTTTTTCCCGGGCACGCGTAGAGAAGCCCCAAAAAATATTTATCTTTAGCGCGCAAAGAATTATCGATAGCTATGGCATTCCTTCCGCGAGCCCTTCTCAAAAGGCTGTACGTGAAGGGTAGCATGAAGCTCGAGCACGGCTACCTCTCCTTCAAGCTCAAGAACAGCCTGGCAACAGCTTCTCTCAACGCCCCGGTGAAGGTGAAGGTTGACGACGCAGAGGTAAAGCCCGAGGAAGTAGTGATAGTCGTCTCCGGAAGAACACTGAAGTCCTCGGAGATCTCCGAGGCCAACCCGGTGGAGGTCCCGGTGGGGACCGAGGTAGAGGTGAGAATCCCCGGTAGCTACGCGCCCGGCAAGCATAAAGTAGCCTTGGAGATCTCGGTGAAAGGGTACGGTAGGGGAAGCTTCGAGGTAGAAGACGAGGCAAAATAACCCTGAAAATTTCTAGACTAGGGCTTTTCCTGTCTTCTTGTCGAACACGTGGGCGTACTGTAGCTGGAAGCCTATGTATATCTTCTCTCCCGGAGAGGCCTCGAAGTGCCCGGGGTACTTCGCCTTGAGTATAGCGTCTCCATGCTTGAAGTCGATTATCGTCTCCGATCCTAGGGGCTCCGTTACGAAGACCTCCGCGGCGAAGCTCCCGGGGAACTCCTGCTTGCTAACGGTGATGTGCTCAGGCCTTATACCGAATATGACCTCGCTCGGCACGCCCTGCTTTATCAGCACCTCGGAGGCGTCCTTGGGGAGCCTGATGCGGTAGATCCCCGTGTCGAGCACGACCGTGTCGTCTTCAACCTTCGCCGAGGCGTCTACGAAGTTCATCGCCGGGGCTCCTATGAAGCCCGCAACGAAGGTGTTCGCGGGCCTGAAGTAGAGCTCGGCGGGGTCTGCGAGCTGCATTATCTTCCCCTCGTTCATCACAGCTACCCTGTCCGCCATGGTCATAGCCTCCGCTTGGTCGTGGGTAACGTAGATCGTTGTTATGCCGAGCTCTCTCTGAAGCCTCTTCAGCTCAGCCCTCATGTACACCCTCAGCTTTGCGTCGAGGTTGCTGAGAGGCTCGTCCATCAGGAAGACCTGTGGCTGCCTCACGAGAGCCCTACCCAGGGCGACCCTCTGCTGTTGCCCGCCGCTCAGCTGCCTCGGGTACCTGTCCAGCAACTCCTCTATCCTCAGGAGCTTTGCCACCTCTCTGACTCTGCGGTCTATCTCGTCGGCCGGCAGCTTCCTTATCCTGAGCGGGAAAGCGATGTTATCGTATACCTTCATGTGCGGGTAGAGAGCGTAGTTTTGGAACACCATCGCCACGTCCCTATCCTTGGGCGGCAGGTCGTTCACGAGCCTGTCCCCGATGTAGATCTCTCCCTCGTCTGGCGTCTCTAGCCCGGCTATCATCCTCAGGGTAGTGGTCTTCCCGCACCCGCTGGGGCCGAGGAGAACGAGGAACTCGCCGTCCTTAGCCTCGAAGGAGACCCTGTCGACGGCAACCACTTTTCCAAACCTTTTCACAAGATCTTTGACGGCTACACGTGCCAAAGCCCTCCCACCACCTACTTTTTAGCGGTAACTAGATAAAAGCTTTCCCCCAAATATATTTTTACTAATATGGGAAGTTTATCATTTCGCGGCGAGGCGCTTGGCGAGCTCCAAGCACCTGGATCTAAACTCGTTGTAGGCGTTCGTGAAGCCCTTCATCGTCTTAACCCTGGGGCCGAAGGAGACCCATTCCTCCGGCTTCAACCCGCCGCTTCCGAGGAGCTCGGCGCCGGGTATCCCCACCTCTCTGAGCACTCTTAAGAGCTCCTCTGTAAGCTCGTAGGCCTTTCTGAAGTCCTCCATCTTCACTAAGAGCTCCTCCACCTCCCTGGGGGCACCTCTGAGCACGGCGTTAGCGTAGTCCTCCAGGCGGACCTTGCCGCTTGCGTACGCCATGTGCACGTTCAGCTGGTGGTTCGGGAACTCCGTGTTCGTCATGTTCCTCGCGGCGAGCGTGTAGAGGGTGTCCTCGGGCTTCCTCTTCGAGGCCGGCAACACGTCTATGCCGCCGAGCACCTCGACTGCCTCGTCGTAGCTGAGCCCGTACCTGGAGACGAGGTAGGCTATCCACCTCGGCATGTTCTCGTCGCTGAAGAATATACCCCAAACCCTCCTGGCAACCAGCGTCCCGGAGAGGCTTATCGCCTCCTCCCAGGCGGCCAGGCAGGCCTCGACCTCCTCGCGTGTAGCCCCGCAGACCCTCGCTTTCAGCAGGAACTCGGCGAGCCGCGGATCCTTCAAGGACTTCACGTAGGCCTGGCTCGCTACGAGCTCTGCCTTCTCGTCGAGCGTCTCCGCCCTCACGCTGTAGCCCCAGCCCGTGGGAGCCTCCCAGGGCTTACCGGGCTCCGCCCCTTGTACTCCGAGCTCCCTGGCTAGCCGCGCGAGCTCCTCCTCTGGGTTTTCGAGCTGCCTGAGGGCCGTCTTTATGAGCTCCGCCGCCTTGACCTCCCGGAGGTGGGCCTCTAGCCTGCCGCCCATGTTAGTCTCGTAGGACTTCGTGAGCTTGACCCCCTTCTTGACGGCCTTCGCCCTTCCGTCGAGCTTGGCGAGGATGAGTTGCACCTCCTGGGAGACGGCGAACGTAACCGTGTTGTTCGTGCCTATGCCCATGCTCTCGAGCATCCTCGTGATCTCTATCGCCGCCTCGCTACTACCGGCAACCTTGAAGACTATGTTGGGCCTCCCCCTCTCCATGGTGCTGGGCCACCCCCAGAGAAGGTACTCGTCGTACTTCTCGAAGTACTCCTCGCTGAGCCTGTATATCTTCAACGCGTCCCTAACGCTACCCTCCACGCTGTCGGCGACGTTGGGGTTCAGCTGGTAGCTTATCATCCCGTCCTTGAAGTCGAGGAGGTGCGCGACGGGTCGGAAGACCTCCATGTTCGGCCAGAGGGCTATGAGTGTAGCCGCCATTGCGAGCTCGTCCGGGTCGCTCTCGGCCCTCTCAACGAGCTCCGGGTGCCTTCTCAGGTACTCCTCGAAGGCCTCCCAGAGCCCGGGGTCGTCCTTGTACGCCTCCGCTGCGAGAACGGGGTTCGTCGAGACCTGGACGAAGCCTAGGCGCCTAAGCCACCTCAGCCCCAAGGCGTAGTCGTTGCCGAAGCGGCAAAGCCCGAGCTTGTACATCCTGTAGTAGGCGTTCCCCTCTATAACCCTCCTCGCGCCGGCCAGGAAGCTTGAAGCGGGGTGGCGCCAGTCGACCTGCCTCTCTATCTCCTCGGACATCCACCTCAGCATGCTCTTAGCCCTAGGGTTGCTCGACATGACCTTCCCCATGTCGGAGAGCATGCCCTTAACGACCGCGGACGCCGCCTCTCTGACCCTCTCGTCCTCCTCCAGCTCCCCGAGGAAGCTCACCGCGAACCGGTAAGCCTTCTCGGACTCGGCGGCGGGGACGCCTGCCCACACGGCTTCGAAGCCTACACTGTTAAGACCCACCTCTACCAGGAGCTTCACAGCGTTACGGGCGAGCTCCAGCCCCGCGTCCCCGCGTAGCAACAGCCCGACCCTCCTGACGACCTGCCCTACGAGCTCCGAGTACCTGGGCGCCGTGAGTGGGTTGAGCAAGTGGTCCGCGCCTAGCTCCGGGAAGCCCTGCGACGCTAGGAAAACCGCGAGCCCCGCGTGGCCCCTTGCTGGCGGCGGGGACGGGAGATCCCATATAGTCTTCGGCATGCCAACCGCTTTTCTACGCCGCAAAAACACTATATTTTCGATGTGCATCAAGCTTAATAAGCAGTGGCTAGCCTCCGCGGGCCCGCTTGTACCTTAGAGCCGCCTTGAGGAACTCTAGGTAGACGGGCGATGGCCTCGCGGGCCTGCTCTTGAACTCCGGGTGGAACTGTACCCCGACTATCCAGGCGTCACCCGCAACCTCTATCGAGTTTATAATCCTGCCCGAGGGATCCGTGGACGAGACGACGAGACCGTGCCTCTCGGCGAGCTCGCGGTACGCGGGGTTGATGTGGTAGCGGTGCCTGAACCTCTCGTAGATGAGCTCGGACTTGTAGGCCTCGAAGAGCCTCGTCCCGGGGACTACCTTCACGGGGTGGGCGCCGAGCCTCATCGTTCCCCCCTTGAACGCGACCCCCTTCTGCTCGGGGAGGAGGTCGACTACCGGGTGGGGGGTCTCCGGGTCTATCTCCGTCGAGTGGGCGCCGGCGAGGCCGACCCTGTACCTCATGAACGCCACGAATAGTAGTTGCGCGCCGAAGCATATCCCGAGGAACGGCTTCCCGGTGTCCAGCGCGTACCTCGCGGCTTGGATCATGCCCTCGACGCCCCGGGACCCGAAGCCCGGCGTCAGCAGTATACCGTGCGACGAGTCGAGAACCTCCCTCACCTTCTCGGGGTTCTCTTCTATGTCCTCCGCCTCGATGTAGAGCCTCTTCACCTTCGCGCCTAGGTGGGCCCCCGCGTGGGAGAGAGCCTCGTTTATGCTGATATAGGAATCCTGTATCATCGTGTACTTACCGGGCATGGCGACGACCACCTCCTCGCTGTACTTCACGAACCTCTCGGCGACCCTCCTCCACTCCTCGAAGCGCGCGGCGTCCAGCCGCCCGTCGAGGCGGAGTACCCTGCAGAGGTAGTCCCCGAGCCCCTGCTCCTCCAGGACTACGGGCAGGAGGTACACAGACTCCAGGTCGGGGTCGGAGAACACCGCTTCCAGCGGTACGCTGGAGTAGAGGGCTATCTTCCTGCGGATATCCTCTGGGAGGGGCCTGTCGGACCTGCCTATAACCACGTCCGGCTGAAGCCCCATGCTCTGGAGCTCCTTCACGCTGTGCTGCGTGGGCTTCGTCTTCAGCTGGCCGAGAGACGAAAGGTAGGGCACCAGCGTCACGTGTACGAGCGCGGTGTAGCCCGGCGGATACTCCAGCCTGAACTGGCGGATGGCCTCGAGGAAAGGCATAGCCTCTATGTCTCCCACGGTGCCGCCGACCTCGACTACGAGCACGTCGGGCCTACTCCTCTCGGCGACGGCCCTTATCCTCCTCTTTATCTCCTCCGTGACATGGGGTATCACTTGGATCGTCCTGCCCAGGTACTCCCCCATGCGCTCCTTCAGGATGACGCTGAGGTAGACCTGCCCCGACGTGATGTTGTTCGAGGGGTGCATGTTGACGTCGAGGAAGCGCTCGTAGGTCCCGAAGTCCTGGTCTATCTCGGCTATCGTGAACCTGTAGCCCGGCGCCGGCTCAAACTCCCACACCTCCTCGCAGACGAAGACCTCTCCGTGCTCGACGGGGTTGAGTGTCCCCGGGTCGACGTTGAGGTAGGGGTCGATCTTTATCATGTCGACCTTGAAGCCCCGGAGCTGCATGAGCTTCCCTATCGAAGCCGCGACAGCCCCCTTCCCGAGCCCGCTGACAACACCGCCAGTCACGAATACGTAGCGGGTCTGCATAGACGGTTATGCGGCTACGCACCTAAAAGCCTTTTCGCGCGTCACGTAAGGCTCTTATAGCCGGGCTTCGTGGGTTGAGGCGTGCTCCTGGAGGTAGTAGAGGGCGAGATGCTCAGGAGGGTCGCCGAGGAGGCTGTGAAGTTCTACAGAGGCTCGCACCACGATCTCTCGCACGTGGAGAGAGTCTACAGGCTGGCGATGCGCATAGCCAGGGAGCTTGGCGCGGGGGTCGACCTGGAGGTTCTCGGAGCAGCCGCGATCCTGCACGACGTGGCTAGGTCCATGGAGGACGAGGGGCTCGTCGAGGACCACGCCCGGGAGGGGGCGAGGATCGCCCGCGAGATCCTGAAGAGGGTGGGCTTCCCGGAGGATAAGATCGAGAGAGTTGCGTACTGCATCGAGGCGCACAGGTACAGGGGAGGCGGGAGGCCTTCCAGCATCGAGGCCCAGATACTCCAGGACGCGGACAGGCTTGACGCTCTTGGGGCTATCGGGGTGGCAAGGGCCTTCGCGAGGGGAGGGGCTCGCGGCACGCCCTTCTACGACCCCTCTAAGCCCCCGAAGGAGAGGTACGACGGACATTCGGAGACCGTTGTCAACCACTTCTACGAGAAGTTACTCAAGGTGAAGGACACCCTGAACACAGAGCCTGCGAGGAGGATCGCCGAGGGTAGGCACAGGTTCATGGAGGAGTTCCTCGAGAGGTTCCTGAAGGAGTGGGTGGGGGAAGCCTAGCCCGCGGGGGAAAAAGAGATAAACAGGGGGCGCGGTGATGGCTGTAGGCGCTGATGTGTGGGGACCTCTCTGAGCGGTGAGGAGGCTTCCAGTCTCCCTTGCTGAGCCCCGCTACTTGTGCGCTAGCCCCACTATGCTCTCAACGCTTGGGAAGCCCTCGTCCCGCAGGTACCTCTCGATGCCCCCCAGGATCTCCCCTATGACCTCGAAGCCCCTCTTGAGGGCGGTGCCGACCCCTACGGCGGACGCGCCCGCGAGGATCAGCTCGACCGCCTCGACCCACCCCTCTACGCCCCCGGTGCCTATTACGGGGACTTCGGGGAACTCTCGGTGCAACTCGTAGACGACCCTGACCGCTATGGGGTGTATCGCCCTGCCCGAGAGCCCTCCCACGACTCCCCCCAGCACGGGCTTCCTGGCGTAGACGTCGATTACCATGGCTTTCGCGGTGTTTATCGCCGTGAACCCGTCGACGCCGGCGCTGTAAGCCTTCCTCGCGACCGCCAGGTAGTCCCCGTGGGGGCTCAGCTTCAGGAAGACCCTGTACCCGGAGGACTTGAGGGCGGAGACTATGCCGTAAACGGCGTCGGGGTCGGACATGAGGTCTGCTCCCAGCCCCTTCACGTGCGGGCAACTCGCGTTGAGCTCTAGGGCGTCGAAGCCCTCGAGCGCCTCTGCGATGCGTAGCGCCTCGTCGGGCGTGCTCGCCCCTATGCTCGCGATGACCGGTATGCCGAGGACCCGCCTGGCTTCGCGCAGGATCCTTCCCATCTCCTCTGCGCCGGGGTTCGGGAGTCCCATAGAGTTCACGAGCCCGTAGTCCAGCTCGTAGACCACGGGGTTGGGGTAGCCCTCCCTGGGGTTCAGCGTCACGGTCTTCGAGGTGACGGCGCCTGCGCCCGCGTCCTCAGCCCTCTTCATGAGCCCGACGCTGACCCCGAGGACTCCCGACGCCACTACGACGGGGTTCCTCAGCCGCAACCCGGCGACCTCCACAGAGAGCTCCACCATCGACGCCACCTCACGGGGGCAACGGGACCCTCCTTCCCGAGTGGTCGCGCCAGTACCTACCGAAGTCCTCCAGCGATAGCAGGGTCTCCCCGTCGAAGACCGGTCCGTCCGAGCACACCCTCAGCCCCAGCGGCTCCAAGGCGCACGCCCCGCAGACGCCGACTCCGCACTTGATTATCCTCTCAAGGGACGCCTGAACCCTCACCCCCGCCTCCACGGCCCTCCTCACGACCTTCTCCATCATCAGCTCCTTCCCGCACGTGTAGACGGCGTCGTAGCCCCCGCCCGGGAAAACGCGCTCGAAGAGGTCGACCGCTGTACCCTTAAAGCCCTCGCTACCATCCTCCGTCGCGACCCAGACCTCCCCGGCAACCCTCCTGAAGTCCTCGACCAGCAGGGCGTGCTCGCGCGACCGGAAACCCAGCACCGCGTGCACAGTTGCCCCGGCCCCGGACAACCTTTCTGCCAGGTAGAGCAGGGGGGCTGCCCCGTACCCCCCGCCCACCAGCAGGGCTTTACGCGCGTCGAGCCTGAAGCCCCTCCCGAGCGGCCCCCTCACGAACACGTAGCCCCCCTCCGCGACCCTCTCGTGCATGTAGCCGGTAGCCCTACCCTTCCTCGCGACAACGAGCCTGAGTGCGCCGCCCTTCTCGCCGGCCACGCTGACGGGGAACTCGCCAACCCCGGGGAGCCACACCATGACGTACTGGCCGGGCTGGGAGCCGAAGGGCCTGGAAAGCTCGAGGATGTACATCTTCACGGAGGGGGCTAGGTCCAGGACCTCCGCCACCCTAGCCCTGGTGTACCCCATGCCGCTCACCACCACCGCTCCGGAGCCCCCCGGGGGGCGCGCAGAGAGCCCCTCGCGTCTTCGAAGAACTCTCCCTCGGCGTAGACCATCCTGCCGCGCACGAAGACTGCGTGCGTCTTCGTCGAGAGGCGCCAGCCCTCGAAGGGGGTGTACCTGGCCTTCGACACCATCTCGTCGCCCCTCACAACCCACTCCTCCCTCTTAACGACCACGAGGTCAGCGTCCATCCCCACGGCTATAGCCCCCTTTTCGACGCCGAGGAGGGACGCCGGCCTGGAGCTGTAGAGGTCGATAACGCCGAGCGGTAGCCTGCCGGCGAGCACCTCGCTGAGTAGCAGGTGGAGAGCGAGCTCGAGCCCCGGGAAGCCCGGGGGTGGGTCTTCCGAGGCCTTCTCCTCCGGCGAGTGGGGCGCGTGGTCCGTTACGAGCGCGTCCGGGAGCCCCCGCGCCAGCGCGGAGTAGACCGCCGACCTGTCCGCCTCGCCTCTCAGCGGCGGGTTCACCTTGGCGATCCTGCTGAGAGTAGTCGAGTAGAGGGAGTCGGTGAGGAGTGCGTGGTGGGGCGTAACGTCGAACGTGGCCTTGAGACCCGAGAGCTTCGCCGAGAGGAGCTCCGTCACCGCGGCGCCAGTGCTCACGTGCGTTACATGTACCCATGCCCCGGCCTCCCCGCAGAGCCTCAGGGCCCTCCTCACTCCGCTCAGCTCGGCCTCGGGGGGCCTCGCGTAGCTGTGGGGCAAGCCCCTGGACTCGCGGAACATGCTCGGATCCTCCGCGTGCACTACGAGCGGCTTCCCGAGCTTCGCCATGAGGCGCGCGAAGTAAGCGGCTGACCGCGAAAAGAGCTCCTCTGGGTAGAGCTTCCCGCCCACGAAGAGCTCCGGGCACCGTAGCAACTCCTCGGGGTTCTCCGAGAAGCCCGCATAGAACGCGAAGTCTACGAGGGACTTCTCCCCCGCCCTTCTGAGCTTCTCGGCGAGCCTCTCGCAGGTGTTAGCTGGAGGCTTGTTGTTAGGCATGTCTGCCACGAAGGTCACTCCCCCCTTGACGGCGGCCCGCGACCCGGTGCGCCAGTCCTCCTTGTACTCCTGCCCCGGCTCCCGCATGTGCACGTGTATGTCCACCATGCCCGGGAGCACGAGGTAGCCTTTGCCCAGCTCGATTCTCTCCTCGGCGCTCCCCGCCAGAGCCGGCGAGGACACAGCCGCTATCCTGCCGTCCTCAACGCCTATGGACGCCTCGACTACCCTGCCGCCGATGTAGGCCTTCCCGGTGACCACGAGGTCGAACGCTCTACCCATAGGGGCTCACGAGCTGGTCTACGATCTCGGCCTCGCTGAGCGTTTCCTCGCAGTACGCGCACTTGAGTTTCAGCGGGCTGAGGGAAACCCTGACGAACCTCGGGGTGACGGGCTCCCGCTCCGAGTTCGTGACGCAGTTGGGGTTCGGGCAGCGCAGTATGCCTGTAACCACCGCGGGTGGCTCGACGCGCCTCTTCGACGCTACCTGGAAGTCCCTGATTATGTTTATAGTGGCGGACGGGGCTATGAGGGCTATCTTGTCCACCTCGGAGGGCTCGAGGAACCTCTTCTCGACCTTCACTATGTCCTTCACCCCGAGCTTCCTGCTCGGAACGTTCATGACCACCGCTATCGTTAAGCCCTCCCGGCCCGTGAGTCCGAGGATCTTCAGCACGTTGAGAGCCCTCCCGGCGGGTATGTGGTCGATCACCGTGCCCTCCCTAATCTTCCTGACGAGCAACCCTTCCTCCAAGCCCCCTCACCCCTTCAAGACGAGCTTCAGCAAAGCCATCCTCAGGGGGATGCCCAGCCTTGCCTGCTCGAAGTACTTGGCGTGAGGAGTCCCGTCGACGTCGAACGAGATCTCGTCTACGCGTGGAAGCGGGTGGAGCACGATCAAGCCCTCCTTAGCGTTCCTCAGCAACTTCGAGTCCACGACGTAGCTACCCCTGACCTTCTCGTACTCGGAGGGGTCCGGGAAGCGCTCCCGCTGGATCCTCGTAACGTAGAGCACGTCGAGCTCGCCGATCACCTCCGACGGGGACTCTACCTCCTCGAAGCCCACACCCCTCTCCCTCAAGGCCTCCTTCACGTCTTCCCGCGCCTTGAGAAGCCCCGGCGATATAAGGTAGACCTTCCTCGGCTTGAACAGGGAAAGCCCCAGGATGAAGCTCGCGGCAGCCCTCCCGTACTTCAAGTCCCCGAGAACCCCGTAGACCAGCCCGTCCACAGAGCCCTTCAGCGTCTTGACGGAGTACAGGTCGAGCATGGCCTGCGTGGGGTGGTGCCTCTTTCCGTCGCCGGCGTTTATAACCGGCTTCTCCGCCACCTCCGCCGCGAACCTCGCCGCCCCCTCAAGCCTGTGCCTAACGACTATGACGTCCGCGTAGGCGTCGAGCATCCTCACGGTATCCGCGAAGTTCTCCCCCTTAGCTATAGAGCTCTTCTCGAGCTCGCCCAGGTCTATGCAGGAGCCGCCGAGCCTCAGCATCGCCGCCTGGAAGCTCAGCCTCGTCCTGGTGCTGGGCTCGAAGAAGGCAGTCGCCAACACGTAGCCCCTCAGCTCCCCGCTGAACGCCGAGGGGTCGCGCCGAACCCTGTCCGCCTCCGCGAAGAGGTACTCGAGGTCGCTCCTCGAGAAGTCGAGTATCGACAGGACGTCCCTACCGTAGAAGGGGTTCCCACGAGACCCTAAACCCGAAACCAAATGCCCGCTCCAAACCCCGCCGCCCCGGCTAAAAAGCCTTTCGCGCGGAGCTCCCTGGTAGCCCTCCGCCGGCTTATCAAGGGAAAGTTTATAATTGTTTACTATTCGAAGTAGTATGTGCGTGTCAAGGCATCCTTCGTCTGGGACTTCGACGGAGTAATCGTCGAGACGCCGCACGAAGAAGCCTGGGCGGCGGCGTGCCGTGAGTGGGGGTTAGAGGGCTTCGACCACGAGTTCTACGAGGAGTACGTGTCCGGGCGTCCAAGGCTGGAGGGGGCTAGGAATGTGCTTTCCATGCTGGGTGGGCTGAGCCCCTCGCAACCTGACTTCGAGAAGCGAGTAGCCGAGTTCGCCGAGAGGAAGACCGAGATATACCTCCGGCTAGTCGGCGAAGGGAGGTACAGGGTGCGCCGCGACGTTGTCAACTTCATTAGCTATGCGCGCAGAGAAGGAATACCCCAGGTGCTCGCCTCCGCGTCCCGCAACGTCCTCGTCGTCTTGAGGAAGGAGCCATCCCTCTTGGGGCTTTTCGACGCAGACGTCAGTGGGAGCGGTAGATCCAAGGACGAAGTCCTCTCCTCCGCGCTGAGAGTAGTCAGGGAGCGGTGGCCCGCCGTAGCTTGTAACGTTCTCTTCGAAGATTCGCCGGCTGGAGTCGAGGCCGGGAGGCTCCTGGGCTTCAAGGTCGTGGGCTGCTTCAACCCTAGGCTCGCGGGTAGCGGGGCCAACTACACCGTTGAGAGCTTCGAAGGGCTCAACCCCCTAGACGTTTTGAGAAAGGTGGGGTGTGAGGCTTGAAGAAGTACGCGTTTAGCGATAGGGAGAGGCCTATCAGGAAGATAGCCACGCTTACAACTCTCTCCAACGGTTTTCTCAGCGTCCGCGGGGACCCGGAGACTGCGCCCTCGGAGTACGGCACGCTCGTTGCGGGAGTCTACAGCTATACGCCCATATTCTACAGGGAGCTGGTCAACCTCCCGAGGATAACCCCCGTATACGTGGAGCTAGACGGCGTGCCCATGCTACCCGTCCAGGGTAGCAACGAGTTCCTCCTGGACGCGGAGGGAGGAACTCTGAGCTACAAGGCTATCCTTGGGTCGAGCCTAGGCGAGCTGGAATACGAGAGCCTGAGGCTTACACACAAGAAGTTCAAAGGTATATTCGCGCTACGGTACCGCCTAGCCTCCCGCAACGCCGAGGGGCGCCTCTGCATCAAACACCCCATAGAGCTCGATACCCTCAACGTATCGTCTCCCCCGGAGGTCAAGGTGAAGCTTTACAAAGTCGAGGAAGTATCCGCCGAGGGCTCTTCCCCCTCGCTCTCCGTGAGAACAGCCGACAATGCCTACAGGGTGCTCTACGCCCTGATAGTGAGAGGTAGCCCCGCAGAGCCTAAGAGCTACTACACGGGGAAGGAGGTCGGCTCCTGCTACTGTGTAGACGTGAAGCCGGGCTCCGTGGTCGAAGGGGAAAAGGTTGTGATCGTCGCTCTCAGCAAGGAAGAGCTCGAAAAGTTCAGGGGGATCGCTACCTCGGAGAGCTTCGGTGGGCTTGTTTCTTCTCATGTTGGTTTTTGGAGGGGTTTGTGGGGTAGGGTTGGTTTTAGGCTTTACGGTGATTCTGCACTGGAGGATGCACTTGTCTTTAACGCTTTCCACTTGCTACAATTGTACAATGAGGGTGGAGGGGAGTTTATGCTTCCAGCTAGGGGTTTACACGGCTACGGGTATAGAGGGCATGTTTTCTGGGACTCCGACACCTACTCCCTACCATTCTACCTGCTACTAGAGCCCGAGGCCGCTAGGAAGATACTGGAGTACAGGTGTAGGTGTCTGGGCGCGGCTAGGGAGTACGCTTCCAGTACAGGCTTTAGGGGTGCTAGGTACCCCTGGGAGGGTGTTGATGACTGTAGGGAGGCTACACCCGTAGAGGTTCCTTTAGACCTCGAGGGCTCCAGGAAGGCCTTCATAGAGACTGGTAGGCTTGAACAACACATAACTGCTGACGTAGCATACGCTGTAGACATGTACTACGAGTATACGGGTGACGAGGAGTTCATGGAGAGGTGTGGTTTAAGGATTATATTCGAGACTGCTAGGTTCTGGGCTTCGAGAGTCGAGCTTGGTGGTGACGGCTACTACCACATCCGGGGCGTTATAGGCCCCGACGAGTACCACGTAGGCGTAGACGATAGTTTCTACACGAACGTAATGGCTAGGTACAACCTCGTCCTCGGCGCTAAGTACTACGCTTTATCCCAGTCTAAGCCTGGCTGGCTGAGGGTTGCCGTAGAGGAGGGTGTGAGTAGAGAGGAGGCTGAGGGGTGGCTCGAGGTTGCCGGGAGGGTTAGGGTTCCCTGCGAGCCGGGTGGTTTATGCGAAGAGTTTGAGGGCTACTTCAAGCTTAAAGACTTAGAGGTTTCCAACTGCTTCGGGGATTCCTGTGCTAAAGGCTTAGATGTGGGTTCTACTCGCCTAGTTAAGCAGGCGGATGTTGTTGCTGGCTTGTTTTTGTTGAGGAGGTTTTTCGATAGGAGGGTTTTAGAGGGGAACTACGAGTACTACTTGCGTAGAACTACTCACGCATCCTCGCTATCCCTACCTATGTACGCGGCTATGGCTGCGTACCTGGGTAGAGTGGAGGAAGCTTTAGCGTTGTTGAGGAAAGCTGCCTCCACAGACCTAGAGGATACTTACGGAAACCTTGAAGACGGCTTCCACGTAGCAGCAGCTGCAGGATCATGGATGGCACTACTACTAGGCTTCCTCGGGCTAGAGCCCCGCGGCGGAAAACTGGTCGCGGAGCCACGCCTCCCGGAGGGGCTCGGCGTCGAGCTAAACGTTTGGTTTAGGGGTAAGCTACACAGAGTAGAGGCTAGGGGCTCCGAGTACAGGATAACTGAGCTCTAAAGTTCTTCTAAGTGCGAGAGATTTATATCTCGGCTTTCGGTTAGCCCCCGAGAATGGAGGGAGCGGAGCTTAGCCTTAAGGATCTCTACAGGCTTGCCGAGAGCCTTGGCCTGAGAGAGTATGAGGCTAGAGCTTACATAGCCCTGGTTCTCTACGGTTCAATGACGGCTACAGAGCTCGCTAAGAGGAGCGAGCTACCCCAGCCGAGGGTCTACGACGTAGTGAAGGCGCTGGAGGAGAAGGGCCTAGTAGCGATATCCGAGGGAAAGCCCAGGAAGTTCTCCGCGCTAGACCCCAGGGTGGCCTTGAAGAGGTACGTGGAGAGGAGGCACGCCGAGGAAACGAGTACGCTCAACTCCATACTTAGGCTCCTGGAGTCGGCTAGCTTGAGGCGCGAGGAGCCGGGCGTGTGGACAGCTGTAGGGCAGAACGCCGGGGAAAGCCTCTTCCTCTCGGCTTTGGAATCGGCCCGGCACGAGCTCCTCGTGGCGGGCTACTCGAAGTTCCTCAGAGGGTTCCTGGACAGGCTTGCGAGGACTGATCTCGCGACGTGCCTAGTGCTCTACGACGGGGAGGACATAGGAAGCTTCGTAAACGTGTTCGACGAGGTCAGGCTGAGGCCTACGAGGGCCCCCCAGATGGCGATACCGGATTTCTCCCAGGTAGTCATAGTCTCCGGCTGGGAGTCGGGGCAGGTAACAGCCTACAAGGTTACCGATGATAACTTGATGAGGATTTTCGCCGTTTACTACCTCGACTACCTGCGCGGTAGCGGCAAGGTAGTTGCAGCCAAGTTCGGTCAGCTCGAGCGGAGGACGTACCACCACATGACAAGGGCACTCGAGCACATCAACGCGCTTCTAGGCGCCGGGCGGAAGCCCGTGCTTACCGTTCGGGGCAGGTGGGTCGCCACGGGGGAGGAGGCTACTGTAAGGGGGGTTCCCGTAAGGCTCTTCGAGAACTCGTTCAGAAGCGTTGGTACAATCCTCTTGAAGCTAGAGGACGGAAGAGAGGTCAGCGTGGGCGGAGTAGGAGCTTACCTGGAGGACGTGGAAGCCTACGAAATAACCGTTGAGGCGCGGGAGTAGGGGGCGCTCTCAGCGCGAGACTCTCTTCAAGTGCTCCAGCGCCTTGTCCATGTCCACGGCGAATACGCCTACCGCGTAGTCCGAGACGCCGCCTACCCAGACGAGCTTCTCCTTGATTCTCAGCAACCCGCACCCGAAGACCACGCCAGGCCTATCGCCGTAGAACTCCTCTAAGCTTTTCCGCGGGACCAGGAGGTACTCGGAAAGCTCCAAGAGCTCCCCCTCCTCGCTTACCACCGCGAGCCCATTCCTGTAGACGTTGTCCACCCCTACCCCGTGCCACCCCACCAGGTACTCTCCGCTCGACAGCTTCAAGGCGTTCGTAGACCACCCAACCTTGTATTCAAAGCTCTCTGCAACGAGCAAGGGAACCGCTTCGCCCGGGTCCACTGTAAGCCCTGCCAGGTCGAAGCGCGTAAACCAGCCGGCCTCCAGGAAACCCCCCGGCACCGGCACGGAGGGGCGCACGAGCGCCAGAGCCTCGCCGCCACCCTCCGAGAGAATGGCGCTGTCCTTCCAGGGCGCCACGTACCTTTCGCCTCCATACTCGAAAGCCAGGTAGCCGAGCTTCTCGACACGGCCCTCCGAGTACCTGGCAACGGCCTGTAGAGGTAGCACGCCGTTCTGCAAGGGCAGGACGCCGGTGTAGAGCACGAGGTAGTTTCCATCGGCGCCGTAGACCCTCGGGTCCTCGCACCCTCTCAGCTCCCATTCCTCGCTCGGGTATATCACCAGGTCTGCCTTCAGGGTTCCGGGTATACTCCCCGAGAGAAGGTCGTCCACGCCTACGCGTATTCTCCCCACCGATGAAACGTACCAGTAGTAGTCGAAGACCATCCTTGGGAAAATGGCGACATTCGAGCCCTCCAGCGCGGCACCCGGGTTGAAGACGGCTACCGGTCTTCTCGCGTAGTTCGTTACCTCTACGCGGATCGGAGTGATGTACGCCAGCCTTTCGAATACGTCCTGCTCCAAGCCGCGCCTCAGCCCCCTAAGCTCTGCTCTGCGCCCTACCTTCTCCGCGAGGAGCTTCGAGAGAGGATCCCCAGCTGACAGTATTTTCGCCTTCACAGCGGCGTTAACGGCGGGCTTCAAGAAAAGGCTTTCTGGGAAAAATTTAAATACTACTTTTAGTAGTAAACTCCTGATGAGCGAGCAAAAAACCCAGCAAAAGGGTTTAAGTAAGACACTGCTCGCAGTAGTTCTCGCCGCCGTAGTTCTCCTAGCAGTAGCCGCCATACTCCTCTGGCCTAAACCAACCGCCGCGCCGTCCAAGGTAGCCGTGATAAGGTTCGCCGGGTGGAGCGCCGGAGAAACAGAGATGAAGAACTACCAGAAGATAATCGAGGACTTCCAAAAGGCTAACCCGGATATAATCGTCAAGTACGAGGTAATAACCCAGATGTTCTCCGAGAACATTCTAGCAAGCTACGCGGCCGGCGCCGCTCCCGACATATTCTACGTTGACTCTGCGTGGGCGCCCACGTTCATCAGTAAGGGCGCTCTCTACCCCATAGGCGACAAGCTACCCAAGGACTTCATCGACCAGTTCTACCCGTTCCTCCTCGAACCGTTCAAGGGGCCTGACGGGAAGATCTACGGATTACCGAAGGACTGGTCCGTGCTCTCGCTGTTCTACAACAAGAAGTTGTTCGCCCAGGCAGGAGTACCCGAGCCCACCGCCGACTGGACCTGGGACGACCTCTTCAACGCCGCTAAGACCATCTACCAGAAGACCGGTAAGCCCGGGCTAGTCGTACACGCAGAGCTCAACAGGTGGGTACCCTTCCTCGTCTCCAACGGTGCTCCCCCACCGCGCTTCGACTCGGCGGCCGACGCCGCCTACTTCGACAAGCCCGAGGTTAGGAACGCGATTTCGAAGATGATAGCCAAGATACAGGAGGGGCGTAAAGAGGGCTACATAGTCCTGCCCTCGGACGTGAACGCCGGCTGGAACGGGGAGGCCTTCGGCAAGCAGCTCGCCGCGATGACTATCGAGGGTAGCTGGATGATACCCTACCTCGCGGACCAGTTCCCCAACTTCAAGTACGGCTCCGACTGGGACCTCGCGATGCTACCTAAGGGTCCCGCCGGCAGGGCAAGCATGGCTTACACCGTGGCGCTCGGAGTGAACTCCAAGACCGAGAACCTGGACGCGGCGCTGAAGTTCCTGCAGTACGTTGAAGGCATTGAAGGGCAGAAGCTACTAGTGGTGAAGATGGGTCATACCCTCCCGTCCATAAAGGCGCTAGCAAACGACCCAGACCTCTGGCCCTCTCACGCTAAGGAGCTATCGTTCGTGAACAAGTACGACCGCGTGGCGCTCTTCTTCTACGGCCCGAAGACAGGACAGATAGAGGGAAGCATAAACCAGATCATCCAGTCTGCGGTCAGGGGGGAGATAACGATAGACGAAGCGCTAAGGCTGATGAAAGACAAGGTTGCAGAAGCCTTTAAATCCTAGGGAAAAGGGATTAAACCCGGGGTTAAAATAATGTTTTTTCTATCGAAGAGGTTAAAGCCGGAGCACGTGGCGTTCATACTGCTCACGATCTACCCCTTAACTCTCAACTTCGTGTTCGGGTACTTCTCGATGATCTTCGCCTTCGCGCTGAGCTTCTTCGACTGGGACATACTCTCGCCCATGAAGTTCGTCGGGCTTGAAAACTACGCGAAGCTCGCCGGCGAGCTCGTCCAGGGCTTCTCGATCATGCTGACCGACCCCCGCCTCGTCTACCTTAAAACCCCGTTCTTCAACGGTCTGCGCAACGTGCTTCTCTACACCCTCCTTGTCGTCCCAACGCAGACGCTACTGGCGCTGGTGCTGGCAGTCCTCGCCAACCAGAAGGTGAGGGGCTCGCACTTCTTCAGGGTGGCTTACTTCCTGCCGGCGACGACGTGCCCTGTCATAGTATCGTTGATATTCATCTGGCTCTTCATGAGGGACGGCTTCGTGAACTACTTCGTAAGCGCTGTAACCGGGGGCTTCAGGCCCGACTGGCTGAACGACCCGCTGTTCCTCCTACCGGCTATAGCCATCGTTGCCATATGGGGTACTAGCGCACACTTCTCGGCGACCTTCCTAGCCGGGCTACAGGCGCTCCCGAAGGAGGTCTACGAGGCGGCCAGGATAGACGGGGCAAACGCGCTGAAACGGTTCATCTACATTACTATACCGCTCATGAAGCCTCTCATAGTCTACGCTGTGGTGCTGGGAAGCATCGGGGCCCTCCAGATGTTCGACTTGGCGTGGGTCATGGCGGGGCAGAGCGGTGGACCCGGGGGCGCCGGGTACACGGTCGCCCTGGATATCTACAACACAGCCTTCCTGCAGCTAAGGTACGGGTACGCCGCCGCTAAAGCCGTGCTCCTCTTCCTGATAGTATTCTCCCTCAACTACTACATCCAGGAGAAGATGAAGTACTTCAGGGTGGCGTGAGATGCGGAGAGCTCCGCTGAAGAAGAGGATAGTGCTACTCCTCTCGTACCTCGTTATGAGCGTGCTCGCAGCCATCTACCTCATGCCCTTCATCAGGTCGGCTGTAGCCTCGTTCATGACGTGGTCCCAGGCATCGGCGTTCCCGCCCGAGTGGGTTCCGAACCCATTCACGCTGGAGAACTACGCGAAGCTCTTCAGGCTAAGCCTGTTCCCTAGGTGGGTCCTCAACACAGCGCTCGTAAGCGGGCTCGTCGTAGCCGCCAACATCGTGACCTCCGCTACGGCGGGCTACGCATTCGCGTTTCTCAGATTCCCCGGAAAAAACAAGATCTTCAGCGCGCTTCTAGCGCTCCTCATGGTACCCCCGTTCATCACGCTGATACCGAACTACATACTCGTAGTGAAGATGGGGCTGATAGACAACCTCTTCGGCTTAGCCTTCCTGGGCTCTGCGAGCGTCTCGGGGATATTCCTCATGAGGCAGTACTACCTCTCCCTGGGACGGGAGCTCTTCGAGGCGGCTAGGCTCGACGGCGCAGGACCTCTCAGAGCATTCGTCTACGTAGCCCTCCCCCTCTCCAAGCCAGCGCTCGGTGCGCTGGCCATATACCAGTTCCTGGGCGCCTGGAACTCCTTCCTCGGGCCGCTCGTCTTCCTCAGAAGCCCCGAAAACTACACGCTACCCGTGGGGCTGAACTTCGCCTTCAGCAGGAGCATGTGGACCGAGTACACGCCGATCATAGCCGGTAGCCTTCTAGCCTCCCTGCCCACGATAATCCTCTACGTCTTGCTCAACAAGTACATGATTAGGGGCGTAGTTGTGTCGGCGAAGAAAGGGTGAGGGATGTGAGCGTGGAGCTTAGAAACGTAACGAAGAGGTTCGGGGAAGTAGCCGCGGTGTACAACGTCAACCTGCGCGTAGAGAGCGGAGAGTTCTTCGTGCTACTCGGCCCCTCGGGGTCGGGTAAGTCTACGCTCCTACGCATAATAGCGGGCCTCGAAGAGCCCGACGAGGGAGAGGTTATCATCGGGGGCAGAGTCGTGAACGACGTAGACCCGAGCGAGAGGGACATAGCTTTCGTGTTCCAGAACTACGCCCTCTACCCGCACATGACGGTCTACGACAACATAGCGTTCCCGCTCAGGATGAGGAAGGTCCCGAAGGACCAGATCCACGCGCGCGTGCTCGAAGTCGCCTCCATGCTAGGGCTTACGAACCACCTCTCCAAGTACCCCTACCAGCTCTCGGGCGGCGAGCAACAGAGAGTAGCCCTGGCGAGGGCTATCGTGAGGAAGCCCCGGGTATTCCTCCTCGACGAGCCTCTCAGCAACCTGGACGCCAAGCTCCGCGTAAAGCTAAGGTTCGAGTTGAGGAAGCTCCTCCACGACGAGCTGAAAACAACCACGATCTACGTCACCCACGACCAGGTCGAAGCAATGACGATGGCGGATCGCGTAGGCGTTATCAACAGAGGGCAACTGGTACAGGTAGGCACCCCCGACGAGCTCTTCGAGAAGCCATCAAACACCTTCGTCGCGGGATTCATAGGAACACCGCCCATGAACTTCCTGCCAGCCAGGGTCGCTGAGAAGACGCTACGCCTCGGCAACCTCGCTATCCGCTCCGAGGAGCTAGAGGGGCTAGCCGAGGGCGAGGTAATCCTCGGCATACGCCCCCAGCACCTCGAGGTAGGCGAGGAGGGGCTCCCAGTGCGGGTCGTGGGCGTCGAGAGGCTCGGCACGGGCTCGATACTCCACGGAGTCTTCGAAGGCTTCGAGGTCACCGCGTACTCCGAGAAAAGGGAGCACGCCCAGCCGGAGCTTAACGCCGAGGTACGCTTAAAGCCCGTGGGGCCCCTCTACCTCTTCGACTCGAGGAGCGAGGAGCTACTCAGGGTTGTGCGGAGCTACAGGGTCGAGTAGCCCCGGGAAAAAAACCTTTCTTTCTACGCGCGAGCCGAGAGGACCTTCTTGAGCGTCGTGAGGCTCCTCAGCCTCAGTCCCTCGCTCCTCAAGGCCTCGGATGCCCCCTCCTCCCTATCGACCACGACGAGAGCCTCCACCACCTCTAAGCCCTCGGACTTCAGGAGCCTTGCTATGTCGAGAAGCGTCCCCCCTGTCGTCGCTACGTCGTCTACTAGCAGCACCTTCATACCCCTCGCGTAGTCACCCTCCAGTTGCTTCATGGTGCCGTGGGCCTTCTTCTCGCGCCTAGCGTAGATCAAGGGCTTGCCCAGCGTGTACGCGAGGGCAGTGGCTATGGGTAGGCCTCCCACCGCTATCCCGCAGACGGCGTCGAACTCGATGGTTCTGGCTACCGCGGCGAGGGCCTCGACAACCCTCCTGAAGGCCTGGGGGTGCGACGGGAGCTTCCTGAGGTCGATGTACACGTTGCTAACCTTCCCGGAGGTCAGCCTGAACTCCCCGGTCTTGACAGCCCCTATCTCCCAGAGTATCTCCTCTATCACTCCCCGATCACCCTCCTCTGCGACTCCACTACCCTCTCCGCCGCGCCGTAGTAGTCCTCGGACGCCGTTATCGAGCGTCCAACTATCTCGAAGGTAGCGCCGTGCCTGAGCGCGCTACCCGGCTCCGCCCCCTGCGCGCCCACCCCCGGCGAGAGTATCAGGTAGTCCTCCGGCAGGAAAGCCCTCGCCCGCGCCACCAGCCCCGGCTTCGTCGCGGGGGCGACGACGCCCCTAATCCCCAGCCTCGAGGCGTAGCGCAACAAGTCCTCGAAGTGCTCGTCGAGCAACCTGGAACCCGCGTGGCTCATGGCGACAAGCCCGAACACGTCGTGCCCGCGAACCCCGCTCAAAGCCTCCTCGAGCCCCATGGGGAAGAGGTGAACTATGGAGCCGTCGAACCCGGCCTCCGAGAGTAGCGCCAACTCCTCCCTCACCACGTCCGGTATATCGGCAAGCTTGAAGTCCGCGAGGAAGTAGTACCCAGACCCGTACCTCTCGACGAGCTCGCAGACACCCCTGAAACCCATCCTCAAGGCTAAGGGGAGGCCCACCTTGACACCGACGACAAGCGGCTCCAGCGCCGCCAGAAGCCTATCGGCGAACACCGCGGGGTCGCCGGAAACGAAGTCCAGCGCTAGTATTAAGCGCGACTTCTTCCGCTCCGCAAGCCCCAACAAGTCCCTCATCCCCCATACCCCCGGGGCACGCCGCTTTAAGGCTTACGCGCGCGTACACGCCGATGAAACTCACGGAAACACTCTTCCCGCGGTTTCCGGGCACGCGGAGAAAATGGGTCGGAAGAGGCTGTGAAAGCATTGGGAAATTGCGTGATTCTTATAAGCTGTGGGGGGCTTTGTAGGCTGTGGGGGCGCGCCTTGAAGGTCAGAGTCGTGTCTCTAGACCTCGACGGAACCGTGGTTAGCAGGGAGTACGTCGACTACTTCTGGCTGGAGCTCGTGCCTAGGCTTTACGCGCGGAGGCACGGGTTGAACCTCGAGGAGGCGAAGAGGCTGGTGTACTCTGCGTACGACGAGGTGGGCCCGGGGGACATGAGGTGGTACCAGCCGTCCTACTGGTTCAAGAGGTTCGGGATAGAGGAGTGGCTCGGCGACGCCCTGAGGGAGGCTGGAAGGCTCGTGAGGGTCTACGAGGACGCTAGGAGGTTCCTCGAAAGCCTACCAGGCTCGCTCATAGCGGTGCTGAGCACGAGCGCCTCCAGGGAGTTCGTAGAGCTGGTCATGGAGAGGGAGCCCTTCCTGAGGGGGGTTTTCCGCAGGGTGTTCTCGTCTTCCTCCGACTACTCCCTGCCCGGGAAGCCCCCCGAGTTCTTCAGGATAATACTGAGGGAGCTGGGCGCCCGCCCCGAAGAGGTGGTACACGTGGGCGACGACCCGGTGCACGACTACGAGAACCCGCGGAAAGCCGGGCTGAGGGCCTACCTGCTCTCCAGGAGTGGCGGCGACGGGATAAGGGGGCTAGACGAGCTACTCGCGGTACTCGAAGCGTAGAGCCCGCGGCTACCCTCCACCCAGGGCGGTCAGAGTCGAGGTTGAAGCCCTGAAGTGTACGAGTTTAACCCCGGAGGACGCCTGAACCATTACGCCGCTGGAGTAGAAGTACCCGTTAGCCTTTATTGCAACGTCGAAGTAAAGCGGGTCCAGCGCCTCGAACTCCGCTACGCTCGCCATGAGGTAGAACGTGGAGCCGCTACCATCGTAGCCCGTAAGCCCCCACCTCCAAATACCCTTACACGCCACGGCGCCTCCGTAGAACGAGCTACTGCAGTAGTCGAGATCGCTTTCCCACGTGACCCGCTGGAACACGCCATGCAGCGCTGCGGGGAATATGCCCGGCGGGATTGCGAGAAAAACGCTTACTTGCCCGTCTACACTCCGACTCGCGGGTTCTAGACCGCTAAGCCGCTGATCCGGAAACACCCCTGTCAGGGAATCCACGACCACGCTACTCGGTTCCACAACCCACAGTAATCCAAGCATTTTAACGGGAGGGCTGAAACCACTCCAAGTCTTTTCCCCGTGGTGCTTCACCTCTACGACCCAGCGGTACGTGTCGCTCCGCGACCTCGTGCCGATACCTAAGCCCACGTCGAGCCCGAAGTCTGTACAGCCAACAATGCTGTCGCCCGGGCCCACAACGTCGTAACATACGCTAGTGTAATGCCCTATGTAGGTTCCTAAGACTTGCGCAGGCTCTACGCCTATTCCCGCGCGCATCCACGTGGATACATATGAGGCCAGTCTAACCGCTGTAGCCTCTTGGCGAGACCGCTGTAGAACGCTCATCAACGCGTATACGAGAGACTGCTTCGACTCGAGCCGCGTAACGGTATAGTACGCGGCGAGCTTCCCGCCCCTAGGTTGCGTCTCCACGAGCACAGCCTCGCAGCCGCAACCCGGGTAGAGGTAGCCGTCTCTCTCGATGAGTGGGAGGAAGGCGAAGGGATCCTCGGGGGGCGTTTTCCCCTCTCCGAGCTTCACCGGCTTCACTACCCGCGAGAAGAGCTGGTAGAGGGCATCCTCCCCGGGCTTCGACACGGCGAGAACCCTCCCAGACCGCAGTAGCGAGAGCACGAGCTCTGGGTCGCCCGAAACCCTGGGTAGAGCGTCCCAGCCCACGACGACTAGGTCGTAGCCGACAGCCCTACCCGCGCTATCAGCCGGGAGCGCTGAGAGCTCCCTCGGGGAGAGCGACGAGGCTACCGCGGATACGAATTCAGGGTCGTCGCTTACAACCGCGACTCTCCAGTCCAGCTTCAGGGAAGGCGTAGGGGTTCCAGCCTGAAGAGATCCACGCTCTACGCGAGCAGGTAAAGCTAGAAAGAAAAGAAAGATAAGACTAAGTAGCGCTACTAGGACCACTAGAAGAATACCTTTGTTCACGTTCTGCATGCTGGTCAAGTATATTGTGACGCGGGGGTATTTTTTTTTCCGCTTGGTTTTGTGGCATTCTTTTCGCAAGAGTTTCGTGTTCAGAGTAATTTTTCCAGGTTTTCCCCGTTAATGCTGAAAACATTCCAAAAAGAAAGTTTAGGGTATGTAGACGTCAACGTACATCGTAGCGACGGGGTAGTAGTACCCTCCAAGCCCGTACTTCACCGGAGAGTAGAGGTACTTGTACCGAAGCTCGCAGGGCCTGTAGTTCCTCTGCGTAGTTACAGTGGCGGAGGCAAAGCTTAGCACGCTAGCCGAGTACGAGGATTCGCCGCCTACAGAGACTGCGAACAGAGGAGCTGGGGGAGAGGTTCCCAGCGTGAGCTTTACGAAGTCCAGGGAAAGCGCGAAGAGGGGGCTCGTCTGAACCTCCCTTGTTACGTTGATACTGTCCAGTGTGAACACGTTTTGTGCTACTTTCTCCGGGCTTCTGTTCCAGTTGAGGTAGAAGAGCTTGTAGGCTTCTGCCGTCTCGCCGGCGGCGTACGGGTAGATCCAGGGGTCCGGCTCCACGGTGTACCATGCGAGGTTGTTTGTGAGGGCTTGTCCTCCGGCTGGCCTCGCAAGTGTGAGGTTCGCAGTGCCGCGGGGGACGCACGTGTACCAGTTGCAGTCGTAGTACGTGTACTCCGCGTACGCCAGGTCTCCGTAGAAGCCCACGGCTAACACGCTCTCCTTGTCGAAGTCCGAGCCGTAGTAGAACACCTTGTAGTAGTCCAGGCTTGCACCCTGCTTGTCTTCAGCGGACCATGCGTAGCCCGCGATTTTCCACGAAACGGTGCTACTCCCCGTTGGCTTAAAGCCAGCTAGAGCGGAGAAGCCTATCCTTATTCCTAGAGTCCTGTCAGCTGTGAGGGATGCCTTTAGAATCACTACGTCCAGCTTCTCTACTCTTCCCCAGATGTCTACGGTTGCGAGTGCTACTCCCTTCGTGGAGGCGTAGTACTGCTTCTTCAAGTACCAGAAGCCCGGTTTCTGCGTGTCGGGTATGTATTCCGGGGGCCAGCCTTGCTGTGTGGCTTGCGGCTGAGGCGCGCCTTTCCCAGGCATGGGTAGGGGCTCCTCGGCTAGCGTTACTTCGACTGCTCTACTTGCTTCCAGCTCGCTCGGCTTGATGGGAACCGCGGATATAGTTGCGTAGGCTTCTTCGGGCTTGTAGATGGTGGCGAGGATCAGCATGCCTATCGACACGGCGGAGGGGTCTGTGCCCCTGCTTCTAAGGTGCCTTGCCCACTCCTCGTAGCTCTCCTTGACCCTCCCGTAGTTCAGCTCGACGGAGCCTGTACCCGTGTAGTTTCCGAGAGGCTTTATCTCGCCGCTAGGCGCCCAGATGTACGCGGATACTACGACCCTGTCGCTGGGCGAGGCTCCCTGAATCTTAACCACTACGCGTGGCGGCGCTAGCACCGGGTTCCGGTAGACTACGGTGGCGCTACCGTACTCGAAGACTTCGGGTGCCTCGGCGTGCTTCACAGCGTAGGAAAGCGCAGAGACTAGGAAGAGCACCGCCAGGAGTGCTAATGCTACTCTGCGCCTTCCCACGGGTATATAGCCGCGCTCGAGGTATATATATCGCTCCGAAACGCGCGTGAAGCCCAGCGGGTCGCCGTGTCCTCCGTACTGGGGGAAACTTTTTAGGGGGCTCTGCGTGTAGTGTTCTCGGGGAGTGGTGGAGGCTAGGCGTCTTTCGACGGGCGTGGCTGGGCTCGACAAGCTACTCGCGGGCGGAGTGCCGGAGGGCTTTTTCGTGGCTCTCGTCGGGATGCCCGGCACGGGGAAGACCATAGCGTGCCTCCACTTCGTGTGGGCGGGCCTGAAGGCTGGGGAAAGCGCGATCTACGTTACGACCGAGGAGAGCAGGGAGAGCATAGTAAGGCAGGCCGCCCAGTTCGGGATGGACTTCGAGGGGGCCCAGAAGTCCGGGAGGCTAATCATCATCGACGCTTTGATGAGGGAGAAGGAGGACGAGTGGATGATGAGGGAGCTGGCAGTGGAGGAGATGCTCAGCAGGGTCATAGAGGCCAAGAAGAGGCTCGGGCGGTCCGCGAGGAGGCTCGTCATAGACTCTATGAGCGCTTTCTGGTTGAGGGCTCCCGTCAAGGCCCGGGAGGATAGCTACACAGTGAAGCGTATCCTGAACAAGTGGGGCTTCACGATCTACGCTACGAGCCAGTACGCTATCACGACTGGAAGCGCGTTCGGGTGGGGTATAGAGCACGTCGCCGACGGCATCATCCACTTCAAGCGGAGAGTAGTGGACGGAGTCCTCACGAGGTACATCATAGTCGAGAAGATGAGGCAGACCCCGCACGACCTGCGGGCCTGGGAGATACAGATACGCGACAAGGAGGGCTTAACCCTTGTAAGGCCGCTCGCCAGGAGGCTTGAAGACGAGTCCCTCCCCGAGAAGGTTGCCAGGAGGATCAAGGAGCGCGCCGAGGAGGACGAGTTCGCGCGCGAGGACTAGCACACCCTTCGACGCAAAACGGGAGGAGGCCGGGCGCCTTTCCCTGGTGGTCTATACCCTTAGTTTTCTCGCCCCAGCTTTTCGAGGCGATTCACGAGCTCCCAGGCTCTGGGGTACTGCTCGGCCTTGTACCTTGTGAAGGCGAGGAGCGTTGCGCGTAGCTCTGCGTCGTGGCGGGCATGCTCGAAGAGAGAGCCTTGAGGCACAGCGTAGTACTTCTTGCTACCCGAAGGAGTGCCCGAGGTAACTACCCGGACGTCCCAGCCTTCCTCGATTGCCTTCTCGTACCAGCCTTGAGGCACAGCGTCAACCGCGATCCTAGCGTAGACGAGGTTCATCGTAGAGATGTAGACTAGGAGTAGCTGTGCTCCTGCAATGTTTGCGTAGAACGGGTTGTTTCTCCGCCCATTTTTCCTGCCCCTCTTCTGCGGCAATCCGAGGCTGACGAATAAGAAGTGTTTAATCTTTGGACACTTAGTTACCAGCGATACAAAGCGCACGTACTCGCTAGCCCTCTCCACAGCCAAACGGGCATTAAAGACAGCGCTCTCCGTCGGCAAGTAAACTATCTCGTGGCCAATCCCGAAGAAGAGCACCCGAATCCTCAGAAAGAATGTGCGTAGCCCGTCTCCCAGGAAGGCAGTGAAAAGAGCCACTGGGTCGCCGTTGAGCTTTCTGCACTCGTCGACCAACCTGCGGTATTCTACACGTTTAACCTCGCCGATAAGCGTGGAGGCCCAGCCCAGCTCCTCCGTGTAACCGTAGATGCTCACTTCCCACTCAATGCTCATCCTGGTACTGCCGAGAACTCCTGCTTTAATGCCGAGCCTGATATCGTCGCTTGGAAAAGCCGCGAGCGTACTGGGAAGTTGCCAGCTCTGGGTAGTGCCGAAACGCACGTCGCTGCGGCGCCCATGAGGGGGTGTCACATCCGTAAGGATCCACCCCCTCTGCAGGCTCTTGAGAACCTCCCTAGGAGTGTTCACTAGAACCTCCGGAAACTCCGATTCGACCCAGAAGCCCTCCAGCGGTACGCGGACAGCCCAGCTATGCGCGTTGGGTCTCGCGACCCTCACGTACCAGTTCTCCCTGGGCGGGTATACGCGCCAGTGCTTTCCATGCCTCTCGGCTCTAAGATCATCGGCGCCGGCGTCGACTATCGACTGTAGCCTATCGCGTAGCTCTACGACAGCGCTTCCCTCCCTCGGCCTGCTGTCGTCGTTCAGCAAAAGATACTTCCTCGCGTCGATGTCGAGGAAGCGGTGAAACCTCGGGTAGACCTCGTCCGGCACAACGCTGTAGCCGTTCACCAAGAAGCGCGTGAAGTCCCAGTCAACCTCGCTCACAGTGTGATACAGGCCGCGGTAATGTGTCCTGCCCTTCCTCTTATCCTCGACCTCGGTCGAGTAGAGGCTTAAAGCCGCCCTCCTCCACGTCTCCTCCCTAACCTCTCCCTCGACCCCCTCATACCCCATCATCTTCTCTCCAACCATATTTCACCCCTCCCTTAAATGGTGGAAAGAGGCGCCCTACGAGGGCGCGGCATCAGGGGTCAGCGTGGAGGGAGAGGCCGGGAAAGAGTGTTGACCGAGCATGAGTGACCCGAGGGTTACCGTGCGAACCATCGGCGCGCTTTCGCGGCTACTGGCGAGCACTCTTAGGCGCGACGGGCTGTACGAGGCGCGCCTCGTCGAGGCGCTGGACGCGGTAGAGGAGTTCCTAGCCTCCGTGAGAAGCGCGCCGGCGAGGCTCGAGGAGGACGAAGAGCTGGCGAGAGAGCTTGAGGAGGACGTCGAAGAGCTAAGGGGGCTCGGGCTGGCGTAAAAACTCTCCCTTTTCCTTTTTCCCTGGGTTTGTAAACCGGGGAGATCCTCGGTTTCAGCTTTCTCCCATGTTTGTAAACCAAGGAGCGAGAAAACCTTTTTCGGAACGCGCGCTATAAGAGCGTCTTTTTGACTTCGCGTGCAATGGCTCTAGCGAGGGGGACTGGGACAGCCTCGCCCACCTGGTTGAACTGCGCGCGCGTCTAAAAAATTATATGTCGATTTAGCGCGAATACAGCCGTGCAAGGCGTTGGGTACGTCGAGGTAGAGCTTAGGAGGCACACTAGGCTACTCCACCCCAAGCTCGTCGCGCTCATAGTCTCCGTCGACGCCTCGGGTAGGCCGAACTTCATGCCGGCCGCGTGGCTCACACCTGTATCTGTGAAGCCCCCGCTCGTAGCGGTAGCGGTGGCGCCGGAGAGGTACACCTACAGCTTGGTGAAGTCCAGCGGGGTGTTCACGGTGAACCCTGTCGACGCGGGCATGCTCAGGGTAGTCGAGGAGGCCGGGTCCGTCTCCGGGAGGGATGTCGACAAGGCTTCCTCGCTGGGCGTAAGGTTCCTGCCAGCCCTCAGGGTGGGGGCGCCGTGCATCGAGGGTGCGCTCGCCTGCCTGGAGTGCAGGCTCTGGGCCGAGTACCCCGCCGGCGACCATTCCATTCTAGTCGGCGAGGTGCAGGCCGCTAGGGCTAGGCGGGACGCCTGGAGCGGGGCCGTCTACGACCTAGCGAAGGCGCGCCTGTTGCTACACCTAGGGGGAGACGAGTACGCGACTGCATCGAGGCTAGGCTAGCCTTGCTGCACTCTATGCGCGTGTTCCGCGGCAGGGGGTTGGGCCTCTTCTCCGGAATTTTTTACAGCTTCCACCGGAAAGCTAACGGAAACATTTGCAAGAAATTCAGGTTTCGATCAGAAAATGATTTTAAGACAGTGCATAGGGCGTTGAACGATAAGCATGGGACAGGAAACCCGGTTTATCGCATTTAACAGTGCACGCGAAAGTTTGGCAAAACTTCACCCGGCGGTGCTGGAGCTCGAGAAGATGGCTAGGGATAGGGATTCGTACGTCAAGTTCCTAGAGGAGTGGACAAGGTACTCGTGGAAGTGGGCTAGGGAAAGCAAGTACGCCACGGTCTTCAGGATCCAAGCGTCGATACTCCGCGCTATTCGAGAGTACTTGGACTCCCACGGCTTTACTGAGGCGTTGCCGCCGATAATAGGTCCCGTCACTGACCCGGGCATAAGGGGGGCTAAGCAGGTTACCGTGGACTTCTACGGGCACGAGTACAAGGTCATGTCCAGCGCTATACTCTACAAGCAGTACATGGCGGCGGTATTGGGTAAGGTCTACTTCGTCTCTCCGAACATCAGGCTTGAGCCCAACGACAGCATTTTCACGGGTAGGCACCTCGTCGAGTTCTTCCAGGTCGACATAGAGATTCTGGACGGCACGCTGGAGGACGCTATGAGCCTGGCCGAGGGCTTATTCATGCATGTTGCTAGGTACGTCGAGGAGGTGCACGGCGCGGACCTCGAGAAGCTTGGTAGGACCCTCCCAGAGTACAGGACACCGTTCGCGAGGTATACCCACGCCGAGGCGGTGGAGCTGGTAAACAGGCTGGGCTGTAGAAACCCGAGGAACACCGAGATCCTCTGGGAGTGCGAGAAGGTTCTATCGGCCCACCACACGAGCCCTCTGTTCATATACGGGTATCCCAAGGGGTCTAGGGGCTTCTACAACAGGGAGGACCCGGAGAGGCCTGGCTACCTAAGGGACTTCGACATGCTTTACCCCGAGGGCTTCGGGGAGGCTATATCGGGAGGCGAGCGCGAGTACGAGCCGGCCAAGGTTATCGCTAGGATAAAGGAGTCCGGGGAGGACCCGAAGAAGTACAAGTGGTTCCTGGAGATGCTCAGGGACTTCTACCCCTTAAAGACGGCCGGCTTCGGCATAGGGGTGGAGAGGCTGACTAGGTACATATGCGGCCTTAGGGCTGTGTGGGAGTCTAGGCCGTACCCCAAGGTCGCCGGGATAGGCCCAACCCCCTAAAGGTGGTCGGCGTGCTCGAGTGGTTTGCGCTTAAGCTAGGCGAGCTTGTGCTCAAGGTTAAGGGTAGCCTGGTGACCCTAAGGGGGATAAGCGAGTTCATGGAAGACTACCCCTTAGACGAGATACTGCTCAAAGCTATTAAGGGGAGCGAGGGCGTCTACCCCTTCGGAGAGCTAGCCACCTACGGCGCGGCGCTGCTCGGGGCGACTGTTCACAGGAAGGGTTACCCGAGGTTCCTAACGATGGACGACTTGGTCCTAACGCCTCCCGCTTTCACGCCGAAGAGGCTGGAGAAAATGGCGGAGCTCCTCAGAGAGCCCGTGTTCACCGACGTTAACCTGGAGACCAGCATAGGTGGCTTGAAGTCGTCGATGCCGCTCGTTGTGGGTACGATGGGCTCGACGGACATTGCCAGCAGGTATAGCCTAGTGATCGCAAGGGCCGCCGCCAAAGAGGGTATACCCTACGGCATCGGAGAAAACGTGCACACGATTCGAGGCTACGACAGGAGGTTGACCAGGGGGCACCCCAGCTTCAAGGAGAGGGTCATGGCCTACCTGACGAATATCGATAAGTACGGCGGAGTAATCATCCAGCAGAACGTTGAAGACGCCTACGACGAGCACTGGAACAAGGTGTACAGCGACAAAGACCTGGAGCCGTACCTCGACGAGGGCAGGGTGGCCTTCGAGATCAAGGTCGGCCAGGGCGCTAAGCCGGGGCTCGGAGGAGTGATAAAGATGAGGAAGGAGGAGGCCGTCAAGGTCAAGGAGAAGTACCACTTCCTGGAGGACCCGGCCGAGGCGAGGACCGCGTGGGTAGAGAGGTACTCCGCCCCGGGGACCTACACGGCCGACATACTGAGGGGTATGATTAGGCTAATGAAGACCAGCTACCCGAGGGCTAAGGTGTGGATCAAGGTAGGGCCTTTCAGGGATGTACTCGAAGTGGTAAAGGTGTCCTACGAGGAGGGCGCAGACGCGGTGATAATAGACGGTAAGGAGGGTGGAACCGGTATGGCACCCTCGGTGGCTATGAAGGAGCTGGGCTACCCGACGGTGGTCGGTCTAGCTAAGATCAGGAAGGCTAGGCTAATGGGCGTAGACGATAGAATGAGCCTGCTACTAGCGGGTAGACTGTTCAACGGGGCACACATCGTTAAGGCGAGAGCCCTGGGGGCTACGGCGATATACGTCGGTAGACCGTTCATCGTAGCCGCGATGGTTAAGGACGAGGCTGGTGTCAGGAACTTCATCGAGGCTACAAGGGTTGAGACCCAGATGATAGTCTCGGCGCTGGGTAAGTACAGCATCGGCGACGTGTCCCCGGAGGACGTGGCATCGCTGAACAGGGACCTTGCCTCAGCGCTAGGCGTGCCCTACGTCTACTCCGGAGAGCCTTAATCCACTGTTTCTGGGCGCGTGCGAGAATAGGGCGTTACACATTCTTTTTCATGCCTTTAGGCGCGTGCACCCCTACTGCGTGCTAGACTAGCCCCACCGCCCGTACACCCCTCCTCCTGGCGTGCTCCTCCGTCGAGCGACAGGCGAGTAGCGCGGCGACAGCCAGGAAGAGGGTTGCGGGTACCCCGTAGGCTACCGCGGCCGGCTGGACGCTACCCGTGGAGGAGAGCTTTGCGAGTAGCATGGGTCCCAGTAGCGGGATCAGCGCGACGCTGGGCGAGGCCGGGGTGGGCGAGAAGGCGAGGCCCAGGAAGGCGAGGCTGAGTATGTCCAGCATGTAGCTCGGCGTGCCCGTCCTCAGCGATAGAGACGCAAGTAGCAACCCGTAGCACAGTGACTGGGCGTAGAGCAAGGCTAGCGACGAGGCGAGCACGGGGATGCTTGCAACGCTTACGCGTGCCCCCGCGAGGCTTAGAAAGGCGTAGGCCGCGAGAGACGAGATAGCCGAGGAGGCGAGCATCGGGATAGCCCTCCCGGCTACGAGCTCGAACACAGAGACTCCGCGCACCTCGTGCTCCTCCACTAGGCCTAGGAGCACGAGGTAGTCGACCCAGCCGCCGATCATCCAGGTAGCGTTCGACAGGATGGTCCAAGCGACGAGCCCCCAGTAGTTGCTGGAGGCCTCGGGGGCCTTCCCGGCGAGGATGAAGCCGGCCAGCAGGATTATCATCCAAAGGGCGTCGGTGAGCGAGCCGGAGACTAGGCTGAGCGCGTACCTCTTGGACCGCATTAGGTGGAGCCAGAGCACGGCTTTACGCCTGCCCACGCTAGACACCCTTCCTTAGCAGGGCCTCCTCGGCCTTCCTGAACAGCCTGCTGGCAGCGGCGTTGTAGAGTATGGAGAGGGATATCAGTAGCGCGAAAGCCCCGCTGTAGAAAGCCTGGACTCCCCCGCCCCCCTCTAGGGCCCTAGAGAGCTCCACGACGTAGGTCACAGGTATGAGAGCGGAGAGCGCCCGCATCCACCCCGGCAGTACGCTCACCGGGTACACCGCCCCGGAGAGGAGCAGGACGAGCGGCGTAACCCACTCGAGCACGGGGGACTCTTCGTGTACCAGGAGCGTCGCCCCGGCGACCAGCGTGCTTATGCCCAGTAGCGGGAGCAATCCTAGGAGGAGGAGCGCGTAGGCCGCGAGGAGGTGTAAAAGCGCGTCCGCGGGCCCCTCTTCGAGCGCGAGGACAGGCAGGAACGCTACGGCTTTGAGGAGAGTTTCGAGGATGTACCTCGGGAGGTAGCTCACGACGAGCGCGAGGAGTACTCCTCCCGGCGACAGGGTGTAGTACGGTAGGACCCCGGAGACCCTTAGCAGTATTCCCTGCCCGGCGACGTCCCAGAGGACGTCTATGGAGCCGGTGACGGCGAGGGTCTGCACCACGACGTCTCTAGGCGTGTAGCCCGCGCCGAGCTGCTTCGATATCAAGAGGAGGAGCGCGTAGACGAAGTAGGGGCGGGCAAGGGTGGCGGCAAAGTACCCCTTGTTGGACTTGAGCATTGAGACCTCGAAGAGTACGCCCGCCTTGAAGATCCTCGCGACGTCTCCCGCCTTCACGGGGAGCTCACCCTGTGGCCGGCGAGCTTTATGAACACGTCCTCCAGGGAGGGCTCGACTATGCTTATACTCCTCACCTTAAGCCCGGCGGACCTCAGCTCGTGTAGCACCCTCTCGAAGGCTTCCTCGGCGTGCGCCACGGGGACTGATACCACGACCTTGTCTCCCAGCCCCTTCCTGTGCGCCGTCCTGACCTCTACCCCCGGCACGTTTCTCAGCACGTTCTGGACCTGGAGGCCGGCGAGCCCGGCTATCCTTATCTCCAGGAAGACGCTGTCGGCAACCCTCTTCTTCAGCGAGTCGACGGAGTCCACGGCGAGTATCCTCCCCTCGGATATTATCGCGACGCGGTCGCATATTATCTCGGCTTCGAACATGTTGTGCGTAGTTACCAGCACCGTCTTCCCCTTCGAGTGAGCGAGGCTTGTGAGCAGGGACCGGATCCTCCTAGCGGATACGGGGTCTAGCCCCAGGGTGGGCTCGTCGAGTATAAGCACGGGCGGGTCAGTGAGGAGTGCCCTAGCGATGCTCAGCCTCGCCTTCATGCCGAGAGACATCTCCTCGTAGAGCTTGTCGGCGTACGGCTGTAGCCCCACGTCCCTCAGTACCTCGTTCACCCTCTCCTCCAGCGCCTTCCCGTCCAGCCCGTACAGCATCCCAAAGTACTTGAGGTTCTCGCGCCCCGTCAGCTTGTAGAAGAAGCCTTTCTCCACGCTGAGCGATACCCCTATGAGCTTCCTGACCTCGTCCCTCTCGGAGACGACGTCGAAGCCCATTATCCTCGCATAGCCGGAGTCGGGGAGCAGGAGCGTTGCGAGTATCTTTACGAGGGTGGACTTCCCGGCGCCGTTAGGCCCGAGTATGCCCAGAACCTCCCCCTTCACCGCCGTGAGGGAAACACCCTTCAAAGCCTCGACCCTAGTCTCCTCTACCCTGAACAGCCCCCTCCTCTTCCTGGACACGTACGTCTTCCTAAGGTCCCTGGCCTCGACGACGTACATCCAAAGACACCTCTGCCTGGCTGGCTACAAGCGCTGAGAGGAACAGAACTCCAATACCAGTTATGCACCGCGATTATAAAAATTTTTCAGTTTACCCGCGCGACGCAGGTGCCGACCCGCGCGGTTTTCTCCCTGCGAGGAGGGCCGCCAGGCTTGCCAGCAGAGAGGTGGAGAGCAGAGGCTGAAGACCGGCGTACTCGCCGAGCAACGCTGCGAGGAGAGGGCCCAGAGAGTAGCCTGCGCCTATGAAGGACTCGAAGAGGGCGGTGTAGTTGTGGACCCTGTCGCTCCCCGACTTGAACACTCCTTCGAGCGCTATCCCGTAGATAACGCCCTGCCCGGCGCCGGCTATTAGCGAGAGTGGCAAGTGGAGGAAGGGGTTGTCGACGAATGGTATAAGCGAGGATGCCAGCAGGACGGGCGCCGCGATCTCAACCCTCTTCAGTGGCGCCGGGAGAGCGTCGTAGGCGAAGAACACCGCGGTCCTAGACAGTATCATCAGGAAGAGGGCGAGCGACAGCATGAACCTCGGCAACCCTGCCCGCTCTACGAGCACCGGGTAGAACGTTATCAGGCCCGAGGAGCTCAGGGAGTACGCGACGCACAGAACCCAGGAGGCCCTCAGGGAGTATAGAGAGGATAACACGTCGCCGAAGGTTGCCCGAGCCCTGGCCCTCTCCTCCCCCCGCCTCACCGACAGTGCTAGCAGGAGCGAGGAAGCCGAGAAAGCCGCGTAGAGCGCCCTCGGATCCAGGAGGCTCAGCGGGTACACTAGCAGCATCCCTGCGAGCGAGCCCGAGCTCCAGGAGAACGAGAACGCGGAGACCTTCCCTCCCGACGACGAGACCAGGTTCTCGACTGCGGGCCAGAAGACGCCGAAGCCCAGCAGGACGACGCCCGACGCCAGCAGGATCGCGTAAAGGCCTGTGGAGGCGGAGAGGAGGGCGTAGCCGGTAGCCATGCTGGCTAGCGAGAGGAGGATTGTCTTCGAGTCCCCCAGCCTGCCCGCGAGGACGGAGGAGAGGAGAGCGCCTGCTATGTAGACCGCGGACGCCGTCCCCGTCACGAGCCCTACCTCCGCCTCGGTGTAGCCTAGCTGGAGCATGTAGAGGACCAGCACGGGGATCATGAGCGACTGTAGCAACGACATGGAGAACGACAGGGCGTACGCTAGCCTCCCGCTCAAGGCTACCACCTCACACAGCCCGGACCACGAGGGCCTCCAGGAAGGGCACGAGGAACGTCAAGAGGAACCCGTGGACTATGCTCGGGACAACCGCGTCGTCGCCGTACACGTACGCGTAGACTGGAAGCGTGTTGTCCATCGTCGTAGCGCCGCCAAGGCTTATCGCCGACACCCTGAACCTCGAGATGACCGGGACGAGGGCGAAGGTCAACTGCTCCCTCAGAATGTTCACAAGGAAGGCCGTGAAGCCCTGCTCGGGGCCCAGGAACTGGGCGACGAAGGACCCCGCGAAGCTGTACCAGCCCAGCCCCAGGGTGACCGAGAGGGCGTAGTGCGGGGAAAGCCCGAGGAGGGCAGCCACCGTAAGCCCCGCGAGTACCGCCGACGCCAGGGTTACAGCGACAGCCTTTAGGGCGACGACCCCTCCTCTCCTCAGAGAAGCTACGCTTAAGGCTGAGTGCATCGTGAGCCCCGTAGCCGCTATGACTGCGAGCACGAGCACCGGTAGCGCCTCCGAAAGGTAGGGTCTAAGCCAGCCCGCCGAGAGGCCCGACGCCCAGCCCACGGCTATAAGCGCCAAGAGGTATACGTTGGGCCGGGGTCGCGCGCCCGCTCTAGCGTGCGCCGCGCCTCTTGAGGCTAGGGCGCCCAGCACCACCACGTAGCACACTATTGCCGCCAGGAAGAGGAGGGTCTGCGCCAGCGAGTACTTTAGCGCTTCCAGGCCGCTCGACGCCGCCCACGCGCTTATAGCCCAAACTAGGACGCCCACCGAGACGTCGAAGAAAGCCTTGGGCAGGCTAAGCCTCAGCGCCCTACCTACCACCACGGACGCGACAAAAACGGTAACAACGCTCCAGGAGTCTAGGGGCACCATACCGCGACAGTCCCGTACAGCCTAGAGCTTCGACAGGGCGTCCAGCACCGCGCAGAGGTCGTCGACTACCAGGACGCCGTCCGGCAACCGGAAGTACGGGTCGTAGAAGCCCGTCTTCACGACCATGGCTTTGAAGCCCGCGCTGTACGCCTCGGCCGCGTGCTGAGGCCTGTCGTCTACGTGTAGCACCTCCTCGTTTGACACCCCGAACTCCTCCCTCACGGCGTTGAGGGCCTCCACCCTCGACGGAGCGTCCTCGGGGACTACGAGTATCTTGTCGAAGAGCTTCACGGGTACGCCCTCCTCTATGCGCCTCCTCTTCATGCCGGGGACACCGTCGCCTCCCGACACGCTTACAACGATCTTCCCCCTCTTCTTCAGCTCCGATAGTAGCTTCACGGCGCACCTGTAGGGCTCCGAGCCCTTAACTCTCGCCTCCAGGAGTAGGTCCTGGAACTCCTTGACGTCGTACCTCACCGGGACCGCGTACTTCCTCGCGAACTCCTCTAGGAAAAGGTGCATCTTGCCGTAGTCGAACACGCCCCTCTTCTCGAGATCGTACCAAGACCTGTACACATCGTCCGTCACCATCTCCAGCATGCCTGCAGGCACGCCTATGTAGAGCAGGAGTATCTGGAGCACGTCCCTCATGTACGTGTAGCTGTCCAGCAACGTCCCGTCGACATCGAAGGAAAACACCTTCACTTCCGCCAAAACCTTCTCCAAGCCGCTCATTCGAATCAGGGCTAGGAGCCAGGTAAGAAGATAAAGTTTTCTATTAGCGCGCGAGACTCTAGACTAGGGGTACGGCTTCCTTCTTGAGGGTTTCCACCCAGGCGCTACGCCCTTCCCGCCACTCTTCGGGGGAGAGCACGAGGAGATCGACTTCCGGCTCCAGGACCTCTTTGAAAAGCTCGAGCCTCTGCAGGGCGTTTAGCCCCTCCACGCCTTCGACCACGAGTACCAGGTCGACGTCGCTAGTCTCCAGGTAGTCTCCCCGTGCCCTGCTACCAACCAGGTAGGCACCCACGAGCTTGAACCCCCTGCCCTCGCAGAGCTTGGCAGCCCTCCCGGCAACCCTCTTCGCAACCTCCAGGGCCTTCTCCTGGGACCTTAGGGCAGATGGCGCCTTACCCATTCCACGACCCTCCTGGCCCTCTCCACCAGCTCCCTCGCCTTCGCCTCGTCGTAGAGCTCGTAGGGAAAAGCGTTCGCCGCGTTGGGGTACCTCGAAATCGTGTAGTGAACTGTGAGCTCCCTCAAATCCCCGATGATATCGTCGACGCTTAGCCCCAGCTCGCTCTTAGCGGTTTCCGCCAAGGCGAGCAGGCTGTGCCCCCTATAGACCCTCCCCCGGCTTAGAAGGAGGGCTTTCAAGGCCTTCTCAGCTGCTTGCTGGCTCCAGAAAGCCGCCGAATCCCAGTCATGTGTGACTAGGTCGTTCCTCGCCTTTTCGAGGTCCCTCTCTGCCTGCCTGAACCACAGCGAGGCCTCTTCCCTCACGCTCCTCTGCCGAGTAAGAATACCCGGCTTCGCCAGAAATGCTTATCGCTCGCGCGCATGAAGTAGACCACAGTGTGCTTAACCTTCACGAACCTGCATGTAACCTTACAAACCTGGTAGAAAGCGGAAGGCGCGAGCCCTCCCGCCACGCTGAGCCCGGGTATCCGTGCGCTTGAAGGCTCCGTTAACCTGCAGGGCCCGCACCACTCAACCCAGAAACCCGCAAGCGCCACCTTGCCTGCCCAATCTCCTCCACACGCGGTCGGTAACTTAAAAGAAAGGGTTATAAAGTATAATCATGGTTAGTCTAACTGTGGTTAGTATAGTGAGGCATTCGGATTTGGCCAGGTGGAAGAGTACAGGAGCCTGGGTTCTCGTCTACGGGAGGAGGAAAGTTGGAAAAAGCTACTTCATCAGAAATTTCACTAAGTGGGACTCGTACTACTTTGTCGGCAGGGAGGGGGAAATCTTCGTCGACTCCGAGAGGATAAGCTACGAGGCCTTCAGAAGGGAACTAGCTGAGAAGCTGAAGCACAATGAGACTGTCGTGGTCGATGAGTTCCAAAGGTTGCCCAGCGAGTTTAGCGACATGTTGCATAGCCTGGGGACCAGGGGGCGCCTAGTCGCTGTTTCCTCCACCCTGTGGCTTTCGAGGGAAATTCTCAGTGGTAGATCCCCATTGCTCGGCATGATGACAGAGTTCAAGATGGGCCTGGTTGACGAGGCAGACATACTGGTGAACTTGTCGAGCTATGTTTCAGACCCGAAAAGACTTGTTGAAGTATCCGTCCTGCTCAGGGAGCCGTGGCTCACTCCGGTGTGGGAGAGAGCAAGCAACTTCGAGAGAGGGGTCGTGCAGACCCTGAGGTACACGGTGCCGGCTCTTGTAGGCGAGGTATTCAGGGAGGAGGAGCGCTTTCTTTCAAGAGTGTATGAGGGAGTACTTAAAGCTGTAGCCAGCGGGAAGAGCGTCTCGTCGGAAATAGCGGCTTACCTCTACTCCAACAGGCTCATGGCCGCCCAGGATCCAAGCTTAGTGCATCCTTACCTCAGAGTCTTGGAGAGGATAGGGATACTCGAGAAGGTGAAGTTCTACGGGAAGAATAGATACATGTACAGGCATGTTTCCCCCGTGGTTGACCTCTTCTTCTACATGGACGCAAAGTACGGTATAAGCGAGAGGGAATTGGAGGAGGAGCAAGCCTTGAGAGTGCTGAGGGAGAAAATGCCTCTCTACGTTGAACAGTTCGTTGCCTACCTACTCTCCAAGTCGATGGGGCTCTGGGCTGAGAAGATAGTTGAGCCAGGACACGAGGTAGACGTGGCTCTTGTAGACTTTAAATCGCTTAAGGCAGCGGTGGAGGTAAAGTGGAGGGAGACTCTCACTTCAAGCGACGTCGAGAAGATCGAGGAAAGGCTGTCGAGGTATAAGTGCAGGAAGATCTTGGTGGTTCCAAGAGGGGACGTTCTGCCGAGAGAGCCGAAGGGGATAGAAGTATTCAGCGCGGAAAACCTACTCGAACTAGCTAGGACACGTGTGAAAAAGCTACAGCAACAATTGTAGTTCTGGGCTCATCGACTGCTTGAGAAAGTCACAGTTGCTTCTCTTCTCTATAAGTGATACACCTTTGATACACCTTACAGCCTTTCGTGCCCATACGAATTAGCAACACGGGCCTAATCGGCTTTGCACGTACCCGGGTGCTTAGCACAGTCAATCAGCAGCTTGTAGGGATCTACGCGTACACCCCGCTCTACTGCTTCACAAAGCGCCTCGATGCACTCAAGTGGTACAGCTGAGTCCGGGAACCTGCGTAGGTACTCGTGCCACTTGGAGTCGTTGCAGAACTTAAGTGCTTCGTCGGCCCTTGCTCTACAGTGCGCGCTACCCGGCTATTAGCCCTTGAAGCGTTAGGTCGAGTTGCCTCGCGAGTAGCGGGGAGTACCCTATGAAGCGCTTGAACTCCTTGCCACCCTTAAACACTATCATCGTGGGTATGCTCATAACGTCGTACTGCACCGCGAGGTCGGGGTTCTCGTCTACGTTCACCTTGAGGAAGGCGACCCTCCCGGCATACTTGGCGGCGAGCTCCTCGAAGATAGGCTCCGTTAACCTGCAGGGCCCGCACCACTCAGCCCAGAAATCCGCAAGCGCCACCTTACACTTAGACAGCGCGTCGTTGAACGTAGGGGCTCTAGCCCACCTCTCGTAGGGGCAACGGGCGCTCCCCGCGGTGGAGCCCCTCCTAGAGACCAGCTCTCTCAGCATCCTCCTCTTTATCAGCTCGACCTCCTCCATACGCGACCAGTAGCCTAGAGAAGCAGAACCTATAAACGTTTCACTACGAAAGTAGACATAAAAAGAGAAGCACATGTCTACCAAGTGTTGTTTACATGAGTTCTCGTTTCAAGCCCATCTGCCGCGTATGTTCCTTTTACAAGCCTCCATCCGAGCGTGAATGTACCCATACTTCCTGCGCACGAATGAGTCGAAAGGCTACTCCAACGCTTTGTTTCAAAAGGAATCTTTATATTTTTTATCCTCAAGCCATTTAAGCTATGTCAAAGCTAGTCTTGGTAATAGATCAGGGTACTACTGGAACCCGAGCGGCTATTTTCGACCCGGAAGGTAGACCCGTGCCTGGCGGGTGGTCTTACAGGGAGCACACGCAGATCTACCCCAGGCCTGGGTGGGTTGAGCACAACCCCCTAGAGATCTGGGAGAAAACGCTAGAGTGCATAAGGGACGCCGTGAGGAGGTCCAAGGTGGACCCGGGCGAGATAGCCGCGATAGGAGTGACTAACCAGAGGGAGACTGTTGTCGTCTGGGACGTCCGCACCGGGAACCCTCTCTACAACGCGATAGTGTGGCAGGATAGGCGTACAGCCCCGATAACTGATAAATTGAAGGAGGAGCGGCTGGAGGAGATACGCGAGAAGACCGGGCTTATCCCGGACCCCTACTTCTCCGGGAGCAAGATACAGTGGTTGCTCGAGAACGTGGAGGGGCTTCGCGAAAAGGTAGCTAGGCGGGAGGCTGTCTTCGGCACGATAGACTCCTGGATCATATGGAACCTTACGCGCGGATCCAGGGAGGTGTTAACCCCTGAGAAAGGCGGCGCCCATGTAACCGACTACTCAAACGCCAGTAGGACCATGTTGTTCAACATAAAGAGGCTTGAGTGGGACCCAGAGCTACTGGAGGCTATGGGCGGGATACCGGAGGACTCTCTTCCAACGCCGAGGCCCTCCTCGGACCCGGAGATATACGGGTACACCGGCCCGGAACTTAACGGTATATTCAACGGTAAGAGCATAGCCGTCGCCGGGGACGCTGGAGACCAGCAGGCAGCGCTATTCGGGCAGGCGGGGTTCACGCCGGGAGACGTTAAATGCACGTATGGCACCGGGAACTTTATACTCATGAATACAGGCGGGGAGATACGCTACTCGAGGAGCGGGCTTCTAACCACGGTGTTCTACTCTCTATCAAAGGGTAGAGCGACCTACGCGCTCGAAGGAAGCATATTCATAACTGGGGCTGCTATCCAGTGGCTAAGAGACGGGCTGAAACTGATAGAAGTGTCCCCGGAGATCGACCCCCTCGCGGAGTCGGCGGACGATACGGGCGGGCTGTACTTCGTCCCGGCGTTCACGGGGCTCGGAGCCCCCTACTGGGATCCCTACGCGAGGGGGCTCATCATAGGGATTACCCGCGGAACCACGAGAAAGCATTTAGCGCGGGCAGTACTCGAAAGCATAGCCTACCTCACGAGGGACGTTGTGGAAGCCATGCAGGCAGATGCTGGCTACGCTGTGAGGATTCTTAAAGCGGACGGGGGCGCTGCAAGGAGCGACTTCCTCCTACAGTTCCAGGCAGACATTCTGGGAGTAGACGTTGTAAGACCCCTCGTACGGGAGACGACCGCTCTCGGGGCAGCCTACCTGGCGGGTTTAGCTGTAGGCGTTTGGAGCAGCCTGGACGAGGTGGGGAGGCTCTGGAGGGAGGAGAAGAGGTTTACGCCCCAGATGAGCCGCGAGAAAAGGGAACAGCTCTACGCCGGCTGGAAGGCCGCCGTCAAGCGGGCGCTCGGCTGGGCCAAGGAGGTTCCCTGGGCGTACGGCTACTAAGTATCCACCCTATTTACTCAACAAAGTTTAAATAACTATCAATAAAGTTACAGGTTGACCTCCCTTGACGAAGAAGGTCGTCGTGATAGGCGGAGGCGTCACGGGAGCAGCGCTTGCCTACGACTTGGCGCTACGCGGGCTGAGGGTAACGCTACTCGAGAGAGGCTCCATCGGGAGCGGTACGAGCGGGAGAACCCACGGGCTCCTGCATAGCGGGTGTAGGTACGTGGCGGACGTGGAGGTGGCAAGGGAGTGTTACTCCGAGAACGTGGTGCTCCGGAGGATAGCGCCGTTCCTCTTCGAGAAGAACGGCGGGATTTTCGTGGCCGTGGACGAGTCAGACCTGGAGTACAAGGACTTCTTCCTCAAGAAGTGCGAGGAGGCAGGCATACCGGTGAAGGAGGTTAGCCGGGAGGAGGCTCTCAAGCTGGAGCCGAACCTCAACCCCGACTTGAAGGCGGCGGTGCTTGTCCCCGACGGTACCTTCGACCCCTTAAAGGTCATCCTGAGCTTTTTAGCTTCGGCTAAACAGCGCGGGGCCGACATTAGGCCGTACAACGAGGTCGTGGGCTTCAGGGTGGAGGGGGGAGAGGTGAAGGCGGTTAAAGTGAGGGACAAGGTATCCCTGAGGGAGTACGAGCTCGAGGCCGACTTCTTCGTTAACGCGACCGGGGCGTGGGCCAAGAAGGTCGCCAGGCTGGCGGGGCTCGACGTCCCGGTGAAGCCCAGCCCGGGAGTCATGGTCGCGCTGGATGGGCGGGTAGGCTTCAGGGTCTTCAACAGGCTAAACAAGCCGGGGGACGGGGATATAATAGTCCACCACAGGGGGACCTCGGTTATAGGCACGACTTCCTGGGTAGTGGAGGATCCCGACAAGGTGGAGGCCCCCAGGGAGCACGTGGAGCTACTGCTCAGGCGCGGGAGGGAGCTTGCCCCGGTGACCTCCAAGCTGAGGGTGAAAGCTGTGTACGTGTCGTCCCGCCCCCTGGTGGGGAGCCTGCCGGCGGGTACCGGTAGGGAGGTCAGCAGGAGCTTCGCCATCATCGACCACTCGCGGGAAGGCGCCGGCAACATGGCAAGCGTTATAGGCGGGAAGTTCACGACTGCTAGGCTCATGGCGGAGAAGACGGGCGACTTCGTAGCCGAGAGGCTCGGTGTCTCCACGCCCTCCCGCACGGCGGAGACCCCCCTCGCACCGTACTGGGCGTACTTCACCTAGGAGGTGGTCGACGTGAGGTACCGTTTAGTGGTTAGGAGGTACAAGCAGGGCTGGAGGGAAGCGGAGTACAGGGCCTACGAGGTAGACGTTGACCCTGATACATCGGTGCTCGACGCGCTCGAAAAGGTAAGCCTGGAACAGGACCCCACGCTGACGTTCGAGCACGCATGCCACCACGGCGTGTGCGGGGCTTGCGGCATGGTCATAAACGGCGTGGAGAGGCTTGCCTGCGTGACCAGGATAGGCGAGGTTGCCAGGGGAGGCGTAGTTGTGGTCGAGCCGCTCAGAGGGTTCCGCGTTGTCAGCGACCTAGCCGTGGACAAGTCGAGGATGTTCTCCCAGTACGCGCTCGTAGAGCCCGGCACACTGGAGAGGGTAGACGGGGTGGTCGAGCTGGAAAAGCTCTTCGACTGCGTGGAGTGCGGGGTATGCTACTCTGCGTGCCCCATAGCGAACACTTTCCCGGAGTACCTGGGCCCCTCGGTCATAGCGCTTGCCTACAGGTCCTCGAAGGACGGGAAGGTCCCCGCCGTTCTAGACTCGAGGAGGGGCGTGTGGGCCTGTCACGCGGCCTTCGAGTGTAGCGTGAGGTGCCCGGTTGGCTTCAAGCCGGGCGAGACTATAATGAAGGTTAGGAGGGGTTTCCTATCGGGTAAGCTCGGGGTGAGGTAGGTGGAGAGGTTGCGGGTTGTCTTGTCGTCGTGGTTCCGCGTTAAGGGTAGAAGCCTGGAGCACGTGTCGTTCTCGTTGAGAAGGCTTTCCGGGATAGTGCTAGCCCTGTACTTCCTCGTGCACATGGTCGACATATCGACCGTCGTGCTCGGCAAGGAGGTCTACGACTCCTTCCTCAAGGTGTTCACTTCTCCTCCAGCGGTACTCGTGGACCTCTTCCTATGGGGGGTGCTGGTCGTGCACGGTGTGCTCGGAGCCTACTCCGCGGTAGTAGAGTCGGGGTTCCTCCTGGAGAAGAGGAGGCAACTCTTAGCCGCGAGCTGGCTGGCAATAGTCGTGCTCTTCGCCGTCGGCGCGGCGGTGATAGTGAATGCCTTCCGGTAAAAGCGGGGTAGCCTGGTTCCTCCAGGCAGTAACCGGAGCAGTGCTCGCGCTAGCCGTCTCAGCCCACATAGTCAGAGTGCACCTGCTCGGGTCGGCGCACGGCATACCCACCTACGAAGAGGTCTTGGCGGCTCTCAAGAACCCGCTCGTAATGCTCGGAGAGCTCGTACTGGCGTTCTCGGCTACCTACCACGCTCTATACGGGCTCCACATGGTCCTCGTGGAGTCGAAGTTGCTGAGCGAGGAGAAATCCAGAAAAGTACTGACAGCGCTGGGGATAGCGCTAGCCACGTGGATAGTAGCATTCAACGTGCTAGTGCTACTAAAATAAAAAAAGGTTTTTTTAAAGAGACAGTTCCAGGAAGATTCCTGCCTGTAGTACTAGTATTCTGAGCGCGAGCGCGCCTACTAGGGCGCAGGCGGCGGCTAGGAGTGCGAGCCTCCTATCCTCCTTCCTGAGCAGCATGAAGCCTAGCACCATCGGCACCGCTACCCCTACGAGAACTACCAGGAGCCAGAAAGCCGCGGCGAGCTCGCCTGCTACGAGAGCCTCCGCGCTCCTCCGCGCCGCCTCTACGCCGGAGTACAGCGAGACGTTCAGCAGCGACGCTAGGGCTACAGCCTCCGCGATGTCTACCGCGAGGCCCGACTTCGTAAGGAAGTTCGAGACCTCGGGCTTGTGCACTAGGATTTTCAGTACTGCGATCGCGCATATAGAGGCGGAGAGTATCCAGAGCACCGGGATCAGGGAGTTGTTCCAGAAGGGCACTCCGGGCGCGTCTGCTATCAGGAAGCCGCTGTATATCACTACCATGAAGCCCACGAAGCCCGTTAGCACGAGGTACCACTTCGCGTCAACGATCTTTTGGAGCCCTTTAGCCACTGTCTCGCGGAGGAGCACTAGTAGTGCGAGTAGCAGGAGGATGGAGAGCAGGGAGATGCCTATCGTCATCCAGGATGTAGAGAGCTTGTAGAAGAACGTGCCGCTGAGAACCGAGCGTATAATCGCTAGGGGCATGTTGAGAGGCCTTGAGAGGTCTGCCACCACGAATACTAGGGCCAGCACTATGGACGCGAACACCACGCAGGATAGCTCCTTGGTCTTCTCCTCCACCTTGCCCAGCTTCATCAACGCGTACGCAACGCTCCCCATCCCGGCTATGCCGGCGAACCAGAGGAACAGCCCAATGATTACCGGGTTCCAAACCTCCTGGAACATCATCTTCCCACCACCACGAAGAACTTTGGCCTCGTACCTTTATACTCGAGGAGCCTGACGACCCTACCCTTCTTAAGCCTCTTGTTCACCTCGCTATTCGGGTCGTCGAGGTCTCCGAACGCTCTCGCGCCGGCGGGGCACACGGTAACGCATACGGGCATCAAGCCCGCCTTGACCCTCGACTGGCACGTCTCGCCCATGCACTTCTCCGGTAGCCCGAAGTCGGGGTCGAGCCAGCGCATACCGTAGGGGCAGGCGGTCATGCAGTACTTGCACCCTATGCAGAGGTCGGGGTTTATCTTAACGAGGCCATCCCTATCGATGTACGAGGCGCCTGTGGGGCAGACGGCAACGCAGGGAGCGTTTTCGCAGTGCTGGCACTGTACCAGCAGGATGTACGGTTTCTCCTTGAGGTCGAAGACTATGCGCTTAATGTTCGTCTGTACTCCTCCCCACGTCGGGTTGTCCTTCGTGGTGGAGCGGTAGTTAGCCGCGTTGCACGCCGCTATGCAAGCCCCGCAACCTATACACCTGCTCTGATCCCAGAGGTGCGCCAGCCTCATGCTCCCACCCTTCTAACCTTAACCGTAGAGTTAAGACCCGTCGACCCGTTGAGCGGCTCCAGCCAGCTCAGAGTGAACATGTTCGGGTTTATCCCCTCCTTCATAACTTCGTACTCGCCCGTGATAAGCCTCGAGAAGCGTCCTCCCGCTCTGCTGTACACGAACAGAACGCCTTCCCTAACCCTGTTCGTCACCTTTACCCTCGCGCGGGCCTTGTAGTGGTTGTCCAGCCCTTCGAGCTCTATGAGGTCGCCGTCCTTTATGCCCAGGCGCTTAGCGTCGTTGGGGTTCATCCAGACCCTCCTGTCTACTAGGTGGATAATGTTCTTCGTCCACACAGCGTGCGCGGTGACGAACTGGTCCCTTCCGCTCACGAGGTAGAACTCGTCCGGGTTGCTCGGAAGTGTGTACGGCGGGCGCTTCCACTTTGGTAGCGGGTCGTCGTTGTACTTTAGCGCTGCCAGGCTGTATATCTCGACGAGGCCGCTGGGCGTGGGGAGGGTTCCCGGGCCCGCCTTCGGCATCCAGTGCTTGAACACATAGAAGCCTTTCTCCTCAAGGGACTTCTCTATGTCTTCCACCGGGACGTTCCACGTCTTCGAGAGGGACTCCAAGACTTTCCGCTTGACAAGCGCTTCGAACTCCTTGAACTTCTCGTAGCTGGAATACTCCTCGGTGTAGCCTACTGCCTTGGCTCTCTCGGGGACTGTTCGGCGCAGGATTTCCATCATGATCCAGAAGCCGTTCCGCGCGTCTATGCCGGGAGGCGGGTCGAGGGCTTTGTGCGACAGCTGTATCGCCGCGTGCGGAGTAAACTTGACGTCTGTGAGCTCCTCCCTTTCCAGGAAGATGTTGTCCGGGAGCACGTAGTCCGCGTAGTCAACGCTATCGTTCGGTACAACGTCGATTACCACGACGAGCTCCATGGCTTTGAGGGCCTTTTTCAGTTTCTCGGTGTTCACATCCCTAGTGAAAGGCTCGGCGCCCACGATGAACAGAGCTTTAACCGGGTACGGCTTGCCTTCGAGCGCGGCGTCAAGCACGGCGTCGAAAACATGGGGTACAGCTGGGTACTTCTGCGTGTCTATCCTCTTCGCCCTGATCCCGGGAAGCGTTCCGCCCGTAATCGTGGTTACTTTTTCGGCAGTCGCCGTGGCTGAGGGGGGCATCTTAGACCCCAGCTTTATGTAGAGACCCCCCGCAGTCTCGATGCTACCGACGAGGGCGTTGAGTGTAAGCGCGGCCCTATAAGCATCTGAGTCGTTCGCGTTCTTCGCGGACCACCAGCCGTCCTCCACCACTCCCCTAGCGTTGGCGAACTCGCGGGCAATCCTCCTGATAGTGTCCGCCGGGACCCCGCATATCTTCTCGGCCTGCTCAGGGGCGTACTGCGAAGCCCTCTCCTTGAGTAGCAGGAACGCTGTCTTCACGTGGAAGCCGGCGACGTCGCCCTCCCACTCGAGGGCCGGGTTCTTCGACTTCTTGTAGCTCAGGAAGTCTTTCGCGTCGGCGTCGTAGACAACGTAGTCTGAGCCCTCCCTGCCGAGGTCTTTCTCTGTGAGGGGGCTTCCGTCGGGCTTTATGAGGAAAGTCGCGTTCGTGTACTTCTTCAAAAAGGACTCGTCGTACAGCTTCTCGCTGAGTATGACGTGGATCATGGAGAGCAGGAAGGCGGCGTCCGTACCGGGCAGTATGGGGACCCACTCACCCTCTGCCATCGCCGCGTTGCCCATCCTGGGGTCCACGAAGACTAGCTTCACGCCGGACTCCCGCGCTTTCTGAAGCCTTTGAACCATGCCCATCGCCGCGCACAGAACTCGGCCCACGAACACTACGTAGCGTGCCCGCTCGTAGTCCGGGTCGACGGTCGGAGGTCCACCTGCCCCTAGAACCAGCATCCTCGCGTACGTGCTTGCGTTGTGGCAACAAGACGCGTGCTGAACGTGGTTAGGCGTGCCGAGCGTGAACGCTATGAGCGGCATGTGCCAGGCGTAGAAGTCGTGGTACGTGAATACGACAGACTCGGGACCATACTTGGAGATTATCTCCTTCAGCTTCGTAGCTATCTCGTTGAGAGCAGTATCCCAGTCGACCTCCTGGAACTTGCCCTCACCCCTTTCGCCAACCCTCTTCAAGGGCTTCTTCAGCCTCAAGGGGTGGTTCCACAGCTGGAGCGCGGAAGCCGCCCTCGCGCAGAGCCCCGGCTGCGGGTGCTCGAGGTTCGGCTCAACGTAGACCGTGCCGTTTCCCTCCTTGACTAGGAGAATCCCGCATCCCGCGGCGCACATACTGCACATTACGGGTATCCTGGCTGTAGCCGCGGAGGCTTCTACTTCCCGGGATGGTCTCTGAACCTTTACTGGTAGATTAAGCGAAGAGGCTATGGCGAGCAGTGCCCCGAGCTTGATTGCATCTCTCCTTGTAAGTTCTGCCATATCGATATATGATTATCTAGCCATGTTTATAAAACCTTATGTAATTCTCGCTATATTTTCACCGAAAATAATACTCTGTGTTTCTGAGAGTTCAACAACCCAGACACTGCCTGCGCAACGTAGACAGAGCTCTCTGTCTAGGATAACGGCACGATACGGTGGTGATTGGGCATCCTTTAAAGGAGAAGAGGCCCTCACCTCGAGAGTTTAAGCTCGAAATACCCAATCATAAGCTTTTTTTAAAAAAAATAGGAAAAAGAAAAAAATTGGTTTTACTTTCCTCTACCTCTTCCTTCGCCTTCCTCGTGCTCTTCCTCACTTTCTCCTTGCGTTACACTCGGAGTCCAGGGCTGCGGGCCCTGTCCGTGCTTCTCTTTGACTTCTACCTTGATCTCGTGCTTCCATCCTCCCTTCTCCTTTGCTTTCGTCGCGATCTTGTTCTCAACGCGGCTGAAGACTTCGTTGAGCTTCTTCTCTACCTCCTTGAGCTCCTTTTCGAGTTGCTTACCGGCTTTCTTCACTTCCTTCGCCGACACGTTGCCGGCCGCTATCTTCGCCGCCGTCTCGTTGAGCTCTTCCTCCAGTTCCTCCAAGCGCTCCGTGAGGTTGCCTTTGAGCCCCTTGACTTTTATCTTCGTGTGGTTTATTAAGGGGGACATGTTGAGCGGCAGGGTCTCGTTCTTCTTCAGGAGGCCTAGCTTCATCGCGCGGTTAACTGTAAGCGCCAGCGACGCCCTGTGGAGCTCGGCGTTCACGAGTCCCAGTATCTTCTTCACCACGGCGAGTGTCTTCGCGAGCTCCGGGACGGTGATGTTGCCCGCCTCCAGCTTGGCCTCAGCCTCCTCTAGGAGGAGCTTCGCCTCTTGGAGCAGGCTTATGGCGCCCGAGACGTTGTAGAGGGATGTGTTCACCTTTCCGAGGACTTCGAGGAGTAGGTCTACCCTGTTCTCCAGGACTTCGAGCTGGAGGGTGAGGGCGGTGCGGTTAATGGCTATTGAGGCGTTTACCCCGAGCTTCGTGGCGTTGGCGTAGCCTTCCTCGATTTCCCCTTCAAGCTTGAAGTGTATGTCGTACTCCTCGGCAAGCTCCTCTTGGAGTTCTAGTACCTGGCCGTAGGTGTTTATCGCTTTTATGGCGTAGATCTTCGCCTCGGTGTAGTTACCCGCGTTGAGGGCCTGTATGCTAGCGTTAAGGTATAGGTCGGCCTGGAGGGTCAGGTTGAGTATCAGGGTCCAGTTGGATCCTATGCTCGTGACGTTTAGCGTTGAGGAGATCACGGTGTTCCTGTAGTGTACCAGTTGCTGGAGGCGCTTCGCGTTCGATACTAGGATCTCGGCCGAAGTGTCTGTGCCCGCGAGGGCTATCTGCAGGGGTGCCAGTAGCAGTAGGGCTACTAGTGCTAGCCCGACGATCCTCGTTTTCATCTGCTTTCACCGTGAATAGTTGTAGAAAGGGGTCTTTGATAAGGAATGCCGCGGAAAACCCCGAGAAAACTACGTTTCTCTACGAGAAAAAGTCCCGGGCTCCTAGCAGGGCTCCACGTGTACGAGCACGTCTACTTCGGCACCCAACGCCGCCTTAACCCTCTTCTCCACCTCGTCTGCCGCCCTGTGAGCCTCCTCGATTGTTTTCCCGCCTTTAACCGCCACGACGACGTCGACCTGGTAGTGCGTACCCGAGTGCCTAACCCTGATCTTCCTCACCTCCTCCACTTCCTCGACACCCCTCAAGGACTCGGCTATCCGCCTCGTGAGCTCCTCGGAGGCCTCATCCATGAGGATCGACGTGCTCTCCCGAAGTAGGTGGAAAACCTCTACGGCGAGTATAGAGGCAAGGACGGCAGTCACAAAGGGATCCAGCCACGCAGTGGTTATCGCGGTGAGGACTCCCAGAGCTCTCAGGGAGTCACCCATGTAGTTAACAGCGTTCGCCCTCAGGGCTACGCTTTTGCTCGCCCTGTACCCGAGGTAGTTCACGCCGGCCAGCCCCGAGTCCACGGCCACTATCGCCGCGGCGATCTGGACGGCTAGGGGGTCGCTTCTCACGATATAGCCCTCCAGGACCCTCTTCACGAGCTCCGCGACTACGTAGGCCAGAGACGTACCCGCGAAGAGCCCTATAGTGTAGCCTGCCAGCGCCTCAGCTTTCCCGTGCCCGTAGTGGTGGTCCTCGTCCGGCGGCTTTCTGCTCAGCCTAACGGACAGCAGGGCTAGCGCAGAGGTAGCTATGTCGGTAACAGAGTCCACGAACTCTGTGAAGGCTGCCATGCTCGATGTGAGAGCGTAGACGGCGAGCTTAGCAACCGTGATCCCCAGCACGGCGAGGAAGGTTAGTAGCGCGACGCGTTCCCTCATGGATCCTCCTCCTAGAGCCAGCAGGACTCAAAGCTCCGGACGCCTTTAAGACTTTTCGTAATTAGTTTAGTTAGGTTTTTTAGACGCTCGCGAAGCGTGCACTGCGATGTGGAGCGAGGAGTTGGACGTAGAGGGCTTGAAGGTGCCAGTGTTCCACCTTACGAGAGACGAGGAGGTTCTCGTGTTCTCAGACGTCCACTTCGGCCTTAGGTTTAACGGCAGGGAGCTCTCGCTCCACGAGGAGCTGGCGGAGTTCCTGGAATCCGTCCTGGAGGGAGGCGAGCATCCCAGGCTGGTGGTACTGCTGGGAGATATATTCGAGCTGTGGAGCGCCAGCCTCAGGGATGTTTTCTCTGATGCTTTCGACTCGCTTAGGCTTCTATCCAGGCTGGACTCGACGATCGTCTTCGTCCCCGGTAACCACGACAGGGTGACTACGAGGCTCCACTTGGAGAGCCTTAGGGGCGGGGGTGGCTTCGTGATAGCGCCGGAGATCGTACTGCTCGACATCGACGGGAAGAAAGTTCTGCTGTTCCACGGGCACCAGCTCGACGGGCTGTTCCTTGCCGTGAAGGGGCTCTGGAAGCTTCAATCGTACGTCTACATATTCTCCGAGTCCCTGATGTCCCTTCCCGGGCCTCTCGAATGGGTCTTCGCGGCGGTAGCTGCTACCACGGTGCTTCTACTCATGGTGCTCATACAGGCAACGTCCCTGCTCATGGAGGCTGCGATCGCCCTGTCCGCCTTGATACTGCTCTCGCCGATGGTGATACTGCTGTGGAGGAAGGCCCAGGACAAGATCTGGTACGGCTTCGTGCAACCACTAGCTTCGAGGCTACTCAAGAGCAGGCTACGCGGGAAGTCCCTCCAGTCGCTCGCCGTAAGCAAGCCTCTGAGGAGGCTGATCGGGTTCCTAGAGTCCTTCCCCTCCGTGGGTAAGCTGGACCTAGTGGTGTTCGGGCACACGCACGTGCCGGAGTACCTTGCCGAGGGCGGCAGGTTGATACTGAATACGGGTAGCTGGGTTCGAAGCAACTCCTCGACCGGGGTGGATAACAAGACATACGTTAGGATAAAGAACGGTAAAGTCATGCTGGCAAAGTGGGAGGGGTCAGAGATAAAGATCTTCGAGGCTAGCCTTGTGCAATAGGCACGGGTTCCCTGAAAGGCCGGGAGCCCCCTCTTTAGTCTTTGACTCCTCCCACTTGTCGCGCGCAGGTTTTTTAGGGGCTCGCGGAGACTCCTGCATCGAGCCCTATGTCCTACTACGCCTGCGTAGCCGCAGAAGCAAGGAAGGCGCCGCCCGGAGGAGACTTTGTGCGCCTCGCGCAGATACTCCTCGACTGCGGGAAGAAGCACTGGGAGGACGTCGAGAGCGTTCTCGCTGCCTCGCTGGGCGAGGTAAGCCTTCAGGTACTCGAAGACGCCGCGGAGAAAGTACGGGTGGCTGGGCACGGGCTACAGGGAGCCCCAGAGGGCGAGAGGCGCGTGCTCCACAGGTATGTAGTGTCTTTGCTCGAGGCTTTCTTGGGGGGCGTAGATGTCTCGCTTTTAACGCTGGACACCGTTGACTGGCTGTTAGCCTCCCTCGACGAGCTGGAGTCGGTGCTCGGCGCCGGCTCGGATACCGCTAGGAGTATCCTGCGGGAGATAAGGGACAGGATTAGCTTCAACGTCGTAGAGCTGGACGTACCAGCGAGGCCGAGCCTCCTACAGGTGGATACGGAGAGCCTGCCGTGGGTTCTGGACGAGCTTTGGCCGCTACTCTCCGAGCTGGTATCCGGGGAGGGCTCCTCCTCCGCAATTTCGAGGTCAATCGGGCTACTTGAAGAAGGGCGGGCTGTGGCGCTCAAGGGCAAGGCGGGGTCCGGTAGGCACTCGCTAGCCTACCTGCTCGCCTCCAGGCTACTCGAAGAAGGGTACTCCCTCTACTACGGCGACCCGGCTCACGCTTCGCTCCTCTCCGGTAAGAAAGCCGTGTTCACTGTGTCCAGCGAGATAGTGTTTGCCCCCTCGGGCTGGAGCGGGGATCCGCCGGCCCCGGTGGTTCTGGACGGGGTGTACTCGGAGAAAGAGCTACTGGAGATAGCGGAGGCTAGGCTCGCCTGGGAGGGGCTTGGAGGCGGGAAACTCGCCCGCGAGATCGCCGAGAAGTGCCCCGGGAACCCCTCCTGCGTAGACGCCGCGTCGCTTTACCTCGCGCTCTGCCGGCAAGCCGGGAAGCCCTGCGACCTGGGGCCCGGCGGACAATCAGTCTACGAGAGGGTGAGGGAGGCTGTGCCCCCGGGCTTCCGGGAAGCCCTGTCCATCCCTGCCTCGTTCAGGACGAGGAGCTTCCCGGCTGGGGTGCTGGGGAGCGCCGCGGAGGAGTACAAGGAGTACGCGGACAGGTTGCTTTTAAGGGTGCCGCACCTGGGGCTTTACTCCTTCAGGTCTACGCCGCTCCAGCTAGCGTTTAGAGGGATCCCCGCAGCCCCGGCTGGCGTGGCTGAGCTGGCATACTCCTCTGAGCAACCATTCGTGGCTTCATGGATCCTCGTGTCAGGCGTCCCTGGCGCGGGCAGAGTCCTAGCGTACACCTCGCTGAACAGCTTGACTGAAGAGGCCTCACTCCAAGCACTAGAGGCCGTGGCCATACTGAGGCCCGGCACAGTCTCGGGGTTCCTGAGGGGCTCGACGCTCCACAGGCTGGGAGTCCTGGAGAGGTATGCGAGGTCTAGCGGTGCGCTCGCAGTCTCGGAGGAGCTCGCCCACCTCTCGGCAAGCATCCTGGAAAGGCTCGCCCCCCACGGCGAGGAGTACAGGGTCCTCCTGGGCTCCGTGCTCGAAGAGCTCGCGGAGGTAAGGCTTGGAAGGGGGTTGCCGGAGCTCTGCCTGTACACCTTGAAGAGGAGGGAGGAGCTCGGGTTACCGGAGACCGCTAGGTCCCTGGCTTTGCGGGGGTTTGCCCTGCTACAACTGGAGAGGTACGGCGAGGCGGAAAGCGCCCTGGCTAGAGTGCTCGCCATGTACGAGGAGAGCGGGAGAGCGGACGCGCTCTTCTTCTCAGTGAAGCTGTCGCTCTCCGAGGCGTGGCTGAAGAAGGGTGAGAGGGAGAAGGCCTTGAGCGAGCTCGAAGGCTTAGTAAAGCTCCTGGTCAGGGAGGGGTGCGAGTACGCCGGCATGCTCTTCGACGCAGCCTCGCTACTTAAAAGAACGACGGGAAAGAAGAACTACGCCGTTTGCGCCCAGCTGACTCGGTGCGGGTACCTCGACCTAGCCGGTAGCTACGGTTGCTTCGAGTAGAGCTCTGCGCTAACACGTTAAATGCAACATCGCGAGAACCCTCCTACCCCTAGCTACAAGCTCGTTGTACTTCTCGACAGCCCTACCAGTCTCGAGCACGTAGACCTCTCTACCCATCCTCCTAAAACTCTCGACGACCTCACTGTCCACGCGCATAAAGCCGTGGTACCCCGTGCCTACCACTACCGCGTCGACATCGAGACCAAGATACTTTTTCACGTCTTCCAGCTGGAGCCTATGACCCTCGAGTCTCCACCAGTTAGGCACTACGCCCGAGGGAGTTATGATGACATCCCTCTCATAGGCCCTGCCGCCTACAACGAGGCGCCCAAACTTGTACGCGTCTATCAATGGTTGCCCCGCCGCCACGAAAACATCATTGTTGTACGCCACAAAAACGTAGCGTCCCCTGCACGAAGAAAACTTTAAAATGTATGGTTGTAAGTTACATACTGATGGCGGAGACTGTAAAGAGGAGGTTAAAGGAGATAGAGGAGGAGCTCAGGGGCGAGCTGGGTAGACTTGAGGAGGAGCTCAAAAAGCTTGTAAGCAAGGAGTCACCGAGCCTCCAGGAGTTCGAACAGTTGAAGGAAGAGCTACGGGCACTGAGGAAGAGGCTTCTCGCCGCGAAAGTGGAGCTCAAAGGGCTGCTCTCGAAGACGCGCCTCGAGCTGGACGAGGACGTGGTAGAAGAATTGGAGGAGGAGGTAGAGAAGTTCTTCGATAAGTGGGACGACATGCTGGATTACTTCTCCGAGGCGCTGAGCGATGCAAGGGAGGCTGTCAGGGAGTACAGGCGCCCCTTTGAGAGTTTCGAGAAAGTGGTGGAGATGAGTATACGCCAGGCTACGAGCGCCCTCGAAGAGTCTCTGGCGAAGCTGAAGGAAGCCTTGGAGAAAGGCGTGCCGGGACCGTCCCTCGTCGTGTCGTCGATAAGGCTATCGGAGAGAGACGTGGAAGTAATAGACGCGCTAGTCGAGGCCGGGATATTCAAGAGTAGGAGCGAGGCTGTAGCCTTCTTCGTGCATAAAGGCATCGAGGCCTCGAAGCCCGTACTCGAGGAGGCGCTTACAAGGCTGGAGGAGCTGAAGAAGCTTAGGGAAAAGCTACGGGAGGATCTAGGCAAAGCACTGGGAGGAGGATCCGGGGAGCAGGCTCCCGGGAAGCTGCAAGGCTAGCCGTCTACGCGGTCGATCCGAGCGCCCTCGTCCGGTACGAGAATCCAAGCTTTTTTGCCGCCCTCCCTTAGCGCCGAGCCCACGACCTCCTCTTCTCCGCCCTCGGTTAAGGCTAGAAGGCTTCCGCCCATCCCGGCCCCGCTTATCTTGGCTGCTAGGGCACCCGAGCGGAGCATCGCGTCACGTATCCTCTCGAGCTCCGGGAGGCTAACCTCGTAGAGGTCTCTCAGGAGCTCGTGCTGGTAGTTCACCTCGGGGGCCAGTTCCCGCGGCTTCCAGCCTTTCCTCCTTAGAATCCCGACAGCCCTCGAGGTGGATGCCTGCATTAGCAACGTGAACAGTATCCTCTTTCTCGAAGCCTCGTCCAGCCTGTCTAGGTACGGCTGGAGATCCTCCAGGGATAGCTCCTCCCACCTGGGCTCGTCGTAACGGTACCCGAGTAGCCTCTTAAGGCCAGGAGGAACGGAGGGGTCCTCCATGAGCGCTCTCAGCCCCCGGTTTATCTCTTCCTGCCTCTTCGGGTGGATGTCTGCCACGCTGTGGCGTATACCGGAGTCTACGACTACGAACCTGAGGCTACCCGGCTCTAGCTCCTCGACTTCAACCGGGGGTCTGGGCTTGAGGAGTATCACGCCGCCGTACGCGGACGCGTACTGGTCTAGCCTGCCGCAAGGTATACCCGCAATCCTGTTCTCAGCCTGGAATGCCAGCTCCGCTAGCTCCTTTTTCCCGAGCCCGAGGTTGAAGTAGTAGTCGATAGCCTTTAGAAACGAGACTTCGAGCGCAGCGCTACTCGACAAACCGCTACCCACGGGCACCTCGCTCCTCACGACAGCCCTGAAGCCCTCCGGGAGGGGCTTCCCGAGGTACTCCTCGACAGCCCTCACAACGGCGCGCAGGTAGTTCCCCCACCACCTCCCCTCGACCAGAGGAGGATTGGTGGGCGGAAACCTGTCTACGCACTCTAAGCCCTCCGCGCACAGAGCCTCGCTTTTAACCTCGAACAGCTCGCTCCTTCCCAGAACATCCACGTACGTACGCAGGTTTATAGCTACGGGTACGACCGGGAGCCCCTTGTAGTCCTGGTGCGTGTTCAGGAAATCCACCCTACCCGGAGCCGATGCAGTGAACCTCCCTCCCGCCACGAGCGGATATCCCCCGTAATGTATAAAAGTCCTTCTGCGAAGATATTTTTGCATGCAGATCGGCATAGTGAACTTCCTGGTAGGCTGGATCGTCTCGGGCATCGCCGTGTGGCTTGCGCTGAAGCTCTTCCCGGGAAAGCAGAAGGCAGAGTCCATCCCTGGCGCCTTCCTAACAGCGCTCATCGGAGCGCTCATCTTCTGGGTCTTCAAAGTACTTCACATACCGTTTGGGACGCTGTTAGCGATACTCGTATGGCTCTACGCCCTGCGAAAGATCCAGGGGGTAGGGTGGCTCGGAGCAGCGGTTCTCGCCGTGCTCGTATACCTAATCAACGCGCTGTTCGGCCTCTTCCTGCCGACGCTCCTCTAAAGCCCCCGCGTAAAACTATTTGTTTTTTTGCGACCTGGTCTAGCGCGTGGAGGACAGTTACAACGAGTTAAGGTGGAACCCCGTACTGGGTTGCTGGGTCATAGTCTCGAGCTCGAGGGCTAGGCGTCCGTGGAGGCGCGTCGAGAAGTGCCCGTTCTGCCCTGGGAGCGAGGAGACGGGGTACGGCTGGGACGTACTGGTGCTCGACAACAAATTCCCAGCGTTGCGACGCGATGCCCGCGTCTCCAGGAGTTCCAGGGACTTGTACGTCGTTAGGGAGGCTTACGGAGCCGCGAAGGTCGTCGTAGAGACGCCGGAGCACGAGGGAGACCTCGACTCGATACCCTTTGAGAACCTCGTCAAGTACTTGGAGTCTCTCGGCAGGGTAACGGAGGAGGAGTGCCGGGACGAAAGAGTGGCGTACGTGCTACCTTTCAGGAACAAGGGGGAGGTCATAGGCGTCTCCCTGACACACCCCCACAGCCAGGTCTACGTTCTCCCCTTCGTACCCCCGAGGGTAAGCCGGGAGATGGCGATGGCCCGGGAGTTCAGGGAGAAGAGGGGCGGGTGCCTGTTCTGCCACGTGCTGGAGCTCGAAGCAGAGGAAGGCGCGAGGACCGTCTACGAGAACGAGCATTTCCTGGTCTTCTTACCGTTCTTCGCGATGTGGCCTTACGAGCTTCACGTGTACCCGAAGAGGCACGTTGGAAGCCTAAACACGCTGAGTAGCGACGAGAGGGTCTCCCTGGCGGACGCTCTACGCGTGACTGTTGCCGCGTACAACTCTCTCTTCGGCTTCAGCCTGCCCTACATCATGGTCTTCCACCAGTCCCCCTGTAGGGATGAGGGCTCCCTACACCTCCACGTAGAGTTCTACCCGGTTCACAGGTCTGCCGACAAGCTGAAGTACCCTGCAGGGATAGAGTGGGGAGGCTGGGTGTTCACGTACGACGGTCTCCCCGAGGAGAGGGCGGGCGAGCTCAGAGAAGCTTTCAGAAGGGGCGTCGAAAAGCTGAAGGCCAACGGCTACGCCGCGCGCGGGAGGGTGTGCGGCACCTCTTAGCGCGTGGTAAGCCGTTTACCGCCTTTGCGCGTCGGCAAAGCTAATATATCGAAAAATCTTTCAACAACCAAGACCCCTATGAGGAGCAGATCGTTGGTTATGCTCGCCGCGTTGATCACTGTCTGCGTTATTCTCCCCGCGGGTAGCGTCCCGGTTAACTCCGTGGCGATCACGATTCTCCCTACTGGCGTCGCGAAAGTAGACTACTCCGTGAGCGTTGGTAACGCCTCCCTGCTAGACATACAGCTCGTCGGAACCCCCCTCCCCGAGTACGGCGTCGTCGTAGTCGACGAGCACGGTACACCTCTAGCCTACATGGTTAACGAGACCACCGGTACCATGAGGATAATCACCCTGGGCTCCTCTCTCGTCTCGATAAGCTACTTCACGAGTAGCATACTCTCCATGAGTAAAGGCGTTTGGACTGTTAGCTACGTGTCCCCCCTCCCGAGCACGGTACGGCTACCGGCCGGCACAGCCCTGTCATCCCTCTCAACGGTTCCCACTTCCGTCACGGTGCAGAACCAGTCGCTCGTACTGAGCTTCCAGCCGGGCAGGGTCAGCTTTTCCTACGTCTACGTGCCCCAGCAACCGCCACAACAAGCCCCTCCGCAGACCTCGCAACCTTCACGGGTAAACGCCTCGCAACCTGCATCTCAACCCCAGCCCACGCCGAGCCCCCAGCAACCAGCCCCGGCTAAGACCACGCCTTCTGGTATGCCCATAGAGCCTCTCTACATAGCCGTCCTGGGGGCCGCGGGGGCGGCTGTCGTGCTAGCCCTCCTCCTGAAGGCGCGCGGGGGGCGGGAGCTGGGAGAGGAGGACGAGGAGATAATAGGGGTTCTGAAGAAGCTTGGTGGAGGAGCCTTCCAGTCGGACATAGGGCTCTACGTGAGCCTACCGCCTACCACGCTTTGGAGGAGGATAAGGAGGCTGGAGAAACTGGGCTACGTGAAGATAGAGAAGAAAGCCGGGAGGAACTTCGTAAGGCTGGTTAAAGGTTGACGGAAAGCTTTTCCCTCGCCTTCCTGACCGCCTCGTCTGGGACAGTCCCCTCCGAGACTATCCTCGCAAAGAGATCCGCGCTCGGGCGCTTCACTCTTCTCTTGCTGGAGAGGTCTACCTCGAATAGGCCGAAGCGCATCCTGAAGCCATCCGCCCACTCGTAGTTGTCCGTCAGAGCCCAGTGAAGGTAGCCTTTAAGGCTTATCTCGCGGCTTTCCAACGCGTCCTCGAGGAGCTTTAGGTGGAGGGCTAGGAAGTGCGGCCTCAGCTCGTCCCGCGCGTCTGCGACCCCGTTCTCCGTTACGAGTAGAGGAACGTTGTACTGCATTGCCATTTTTACAACCTCTACTATGCCCTCGGGGTATACTTCCCACCCGAAGTCCGTGGTAGGTCTCCCTGCCAGGCTCTGAGAGTTCGGTGCACACTCAAACCCGTACCCCTTCACGAGCACGGGGAACGCGGGGAACGGGATTACAGGCCTGAGGAGGTTGACCTTACCCTTGACGACGGACCTCGAGTAGTAGTTGATGCCCATCCAGTCAAGCCTCGACTTGTACTTCTCGAATACTTCGCTGGGCTCCTGTTTGAGGTCGAAGTCCCTGTCTATCCACCCGTTTACAAGGGAGTTCGGGATCCAGGAGTTATGGAGGTGGTGTGTTACCATAGATGCGTCCCGGTCGCGCTTCCTGGAGGGGTCGAGGGGGTGGAACGGTATCATGTTGTGTATAATTCCGACGGACGCTGACTCCGCGGAGTCAGAATAAGCTTTCACCCTGTCGAACTTCTTGATAGCGATGTACGCCAGTAGGTGTGCTTGTGCGATGTTGATCATAGCCCGCTTGTACGCGTCGAAGTTGAATATGCCGGGCGGGAACTTCCCCCTCCTCTTCAGGAAGCCCGACTCGGTCACCACGCTCGGCTCGTTGAACGTTGACCACGCGTCTACGAGATCCCCGAAGCTCGCCGCAACGTAGGCGGCGAACTTCGCGAACTCCACCGGGAACCTGGGGTCCGCGTAGCCCAGTGGCCCCTTCTTCGCGTTCGTGGCGCGCGCGGTTAGAGGGTCGTGGATCCAGGTTGGAAGCGTGAAGTGGACCAAGTTGAGGATGACGTAGAAGCCCTTCTCGCGGAGGTCCTCCACGACCTCCCTGTAGTGTTGCACCGCCTTCTTGTTCGCAATGCTGTCCAGCTTCTCTAAGTCGGAGTCGTCGATGTCTATACCGGTCTTAACGCCGTCCTCCTCTTCCACCCCAACCTCTACGCTGAACGTCGGCTCCGGAAACACCCTGCTCCACTCGACGTTAAGCCTGTAGGCGTTTAGCCCCAGGCTTTTCGCCAGAGAGTGGTCCTCCCTGAAAAGGTGCCAGTAGTCTATCCCTTTCTCCGGCAGATCCCCGCTGACTATTCCCTCCCTTATGTTGTACTCGTCGTGTACCCACACGTACCAGTCGGTGTTAGGGTCCAAAGCTTCCCCCGCGGGGTCCCCCATCTCGAACTGGAAGCCTGCTAGGGATACTCCCCAGAGGAAACTCTTCGGGAACATCAGCGCCCACCCCTCAGTCTCTCCGCCCTCTCCCTAATGAGGTTTCTCAGCCTGTCTATGTCGCGGGGGATTATCGCTGCTAGTACCGCGAAGAAGACGAAGCACAGAAGCCACGTATACACGCTTACCAGCAGTATAGCCTCCCCAAGGCCCATGGACTCCGCCAGTACGCCTGTCAGAAACGGCGACGTAGCGCTACCGAGGTTCTCGAAGAACCTTAGGTATCCGGTAGCGCTGGACCTCAGCTCGGGCTCGGTGACATCCGTGATGGCAGCGACTACGTTCGGGGCCGCCATGGGAATCTCGAACGCTGTGAGAACAGTGAACAGAATGAACTCCTCCGTGCTTTCAGCCCTAATCGCGAGGTAGATGAGCACTGCCGAGAAGAACACTACTACCGCCCCGAGAATCGCCCTACCCCTCTTCGTCTTTTTGAACAACCAGTCTCCGATAATCCCTGCGACTATGTTCCCTGCGACCATGGCGATGAGCGACAGGGACATTACCACCATCACGGTGTCGGGGGACAGCCCCCTCTCCTTCTCCATGTACGTCACGAACCAGAAGGTAATCGCGTTCCACGGGAAAACGCCCCAGAAGCCCTGCAGGTAGAGGAGTACGAGGGATTTGTTCTCCAGCACCTTTGGCAGGTCGGATAGCTTCGCCCTGTAGATATCCTCCGTTAACACGTCCTTGAGCTCTGGCTCGGAAACACCCCTCGGCACATCCTTTACCAGGAAGAAGGTTAACGCGCCGATCGCAACCCCTATGGGACCAGTTATGAAGAACGCGTTCCTCCAGCTAAGCCCCGCCGCCACTATGCTCAACGAGAGTATAGTCCCTATGATCGCCCCGAGAGGCCCCGTCGCGTTAAGCAAGCCGAGAGCCTTCCCGCGGCTGTAGGGGTCAAAGTAGTCTGCCACGAGGCTATAAATTCCGGGAGGCGCCGCGTCGTCGATACCCGTGGCGAGCCTCGTAGCGAAGAACTCGGAGAAGGTTCTCGAGAGGGCGTTGAAGATGGTGGTGAAACCCCATATCAGCGCCGCTAGACCGGCTAAGAGCTTCCGCGAGTACCTGTCGTAGAGGTAGCCCCACACCGGGTAGAGGAAAGCGGCTACCAGCACCGTAAGAGAGAATACTAGACCTAGCTGGCTGTACGACACCTTGAACTCGTCCATTACTTGCGGCGCAACAGCCGAGACTATGAAGCGGTCCGCCTGGTGTATAGTCAGGAAGGTGAAGAAGAACAGAACCACGAACCATTTATATTTGCTTCGCATATCGCTTTTATTTTCAACTCCGCTTTAAAAATTTTTACTACGCCTGGGCCAAGAGGCTACATCGTAGCGCTCTCACACCCTGGCAAACACTCCTCCACTCACACCACAGCGATGGAAGCTCGCCTGGATCCTCTACGCCTAGCACAAAGCTAAAGGCTTCTTTGTCCGCTATCAGTTAATATACCTGCGCGTGATTAGCTCGGAGGTGTGTGGCGTGTTCGACGCTGAGAAGGCGGCGAGGGAGGTCGTGGAGGAGTTTGGTCCGAGGCTTGACTTGACGAAGCCCGTGGAGGGCCTTCTTCCGGGCGGGGAGGCGAGAGTCTTCAGGGTTGACCTCGACGTGGCGGCTGATGTCTACATCCTGGACACGCCTCAGGGTGCCAGGATAGCCTCGATGCCGGAGATCGTTGGGGCTAGGCTTTCCGCGGAGGCCTTCTCGCTGGCGGAGGTGGCTGCTAAGCTCGTCTTGAGGCTCGCGGGCTCCGAGGAGCTCATGTTTCTACACGTCCTGCGCGGGTCGCCCGGCTACATGCTGCACGAGGCTCTCGCGAAGGCTGGGGCCAGGCTACGGGAAGGCTTCGTGAAGATTACCAGCCACTCGCAACACGGCGAGGGAAACGTCACTTTTTCCTCTGTAGGCGCGTTTACGAAGGGGAGCGATACGCTCGTCGTAGCGGATACCGTGGCTACTGGCGCGACCCTGGAGGCAACAGTTAACTTCACCCTGAAGATCGCCGAGATAAAGGGCATTAACCTGAGGAGGATAATCGTGTACGGCTTTATCGCGGAGGAGGGGCTGAGGAGGCTGGCATCCCTGGCGGAGAAGGTCGGCCTCGACGCAAAGTTCATAGCAATGCAGGACGTGGCCGCGCTTGCCTCGAACAGGTTCGACATGCCACTGTACGGTCCCGACGGTAAGGGAGGCAAGGTTCTAGGAGGCATTGTAGACGAGAGGACGCTGAGGGACATGGTGGGGGAATACTTCCCCGGAATGGATCAGCCCGGGGACTGGAGCGAGAGACAGTGCTTGCTCTTCAACGGCGAGGGCTTGGAGAGAGGGCGCATACCGGGCCACTTAGAGAGGTCCCGCGCGAAGCTCGAGGAGCTGAGAAGCATCCTAGCGGAGAGAGGGTGGTACCCCGACTGGCTCGAAGAGGTTTACAGGAAGAGGGTGGACGGCCTGGAAAGGGCCTCCTCGGAGGAATACTGCGGCCCGTAGCTCCTGGACGGTGTGGCGCCGTGCGGCTCGCCGTGCTCTTCTCTGGAGGCAAGGACTCGCACCTCGCTATGTTCAGGGCTATGAGGCACCACGAGGTGGCGTGCCTCGTTACCGTTGAGTCGAGGAACCCGGAGAGCTACATGTTCCACGTCCCCAACATCCACTTGACGGAGCTACAGGCGGAGGCGATAGGGCTACCGCTCGTGAAGGTGGAGAGCGAGGGGAGGAAGGAGGAGCTGGAGGACTTGAGGAGAGCGCTCGAATTAGCCGTGGAGAGGTACGCCGTGGAGGGCGTCGTGACGGGGGCGATAAGGTCTACCTACCAGTCTACCCGCGTGCAGAGAGTCTGCAGGGAGCTCGACCTCTGGTGCTTCAACCCCCTGTGGCTGGAGGACGAGTACGAGGTCTACAGGGAGCTACTCGAGAACGGCTTCGAGGTAATAGTCTCGGGGGTCTTCTCGTACCCCCTCGACGCGAGCCTCCTCGGGAGGAGGGTCGACTGGGGGCTCGTAGAGGAGCTGGGAAAGCTGAAGGAGAGGTACGGTGTCAGCATGGCCGGGGAGGGGGGAGAGCTCGAGACCACCGTTCTCGACGCCCCCTTCTACAGGAAGAGGGTAGTCGTGCTGGAAGCGGAGAAGGTTTACTCGAACTACTCGGGGGTTTACAGGGTGAAGAGGGCTAGGCTGGAGGAGAAGGGGGGTCTGACGTGATACTCATAGTGAGCACTTGCGCGGACAGGCTGAGCGAGTACGAGTTCGTTAAACCGCTGGCGAGGATCCTCGGGAGGTACGACAGCTACGAGGTCGTATCCTACAGGGAGGTGGGCCCGGGCGTCGTGGAGAGGTACGACAAGGTGGTTATCTCCGGGACTGCTTTGAAGGACTTCGACTACTTGAGGTACGTGGATAGGTTTAGCTGGGTCAAGGAGTTCGAAGGACCGGTGCTCGGCATATGCGCCGGTCTCCAGCTAGTCTCGCTCGTGTTCAGAGTGGGGCTTAGGGACAAGCTTGTCATCGGGGTCAGAGAGGTAGAGGTAGTCAGAGAGAACAGGCTCGCGAAGACGGGGAAGCTGAAAGCCTACTTCGTTACCTCAAAGCTACCGGCGCCGAGTAGCGCAGTCGAGGTGCTCGGCGTGAGCGAGGGGGAAAACGTGTTCTTCAAGGTCAAGGATAGGGAAGTCTACGCCCTGGCGTTCCACCCGGAGGTCTACAACGAAGAAATACTTGCGAGTTTCGCCAGGCTCTAGCCGTGCCGGCTCTGCCTGCAGAGGACGTACCTCAGTGGGCGCTTGATCCTCGCCTTCTCCGCTACACCGGGGTCTGCCAGCACGCTGTCCGGCTCGCCGTCAGCTACGATTCTGCCCCCACACATTACGACCACCCTGTCGGCGTACGCCGAGGCCAGGTCGACGCTGTGCGTTATCGCGACTACGGCTTTCCCCTCTTCCGCGAGCCTCCTCAGCGTCGAGAAGAGGTACTCCGAGAACGCTCTGTCCTGCCCCGTGGTGGGCTCGTCCACTATCAGCACAGAAGGGTTCAGCGCGTATACACTCGCAAGCGCGAGCCTCCTCTTCTCTCCCTTGCTCAGGAAGAACGGGTGCTCCTCTGCCTTGCCTTCCAGGTTGAAGAGCCTCAGCGCCTCGTCGACCGCCTTCCTCACCTCGCCCTCTCCTGCTCCGCGCAACCTTAGGCCGAACGCTACCTCCTCGTAGACAGACTGGCAGAAGAGCTGGTGCTGGGGGTTCTGGTAGACGTAGCCCACTATCGACGAGAGCTCCAGCCTGCCGTAGCTGGAGACGTCCCGCCCCCTTACGAGGACTCTCCCGCTCGTCGGGCGCACGAGCCCCGCGATCACCTTTGCCAGCGTGGTCTTCCCGCTCCCGTTGGGGCCCATCAGCGCTACGAGCTCCCCCGAGTACAGGGTGAGCGTCACGTTGTCCAGCGCCCTGATCCCTCCAGGGTAGACGTGGGTAACGCCTTGAACCCTCACCACTTCCTCGAGCCCTCCTCGCCGCCCGCGCGGCTCACCGCACACGGAGCCGTCGAGCAACCCTTTCTCCGCGAGCCTTACGAGCTCCTCCAGGGACGGTTCCCGTAGGCCGGCGGCCCTGCACAGCTCGTAGAGCTCCGGAGGGCGCAGGGACAGCCTCCTCAGCTCCTCCATTCTGTGGTAGAGTTCGCGCGGGGTGCCTTCGAGCGCGACCCTGCCCTTCTCCAGCACGACCACTCTGTCCGCGAACCTGTATATGATGTCGGGCTCCTGTTCAACCATTACTATGGTGACGTCGAGCTGCCTGCGCAGGCTCTCGATCGCCGACACGACTTCCTCCTTGCCGGCGGGGTCCAGGTCCGAGGTTGGTTCGTCGAGTATGAGTAGCTCCGGCTCCTTCGCGACCGCGGACGCTATCGCCACCCGCTGTTTCTCGCCCCCCGAGAGCTGCGAGGGGTTCCTTTGGAGGAAGCCGGCGCCGAGCCCGACGAGCTCCAGCGCCCACAGCGTCCTCTCCCTGACTTCCTCCGGCGGTAGCCCCATGGCTTCGAGGGAGAGAGCGACCTCGTCCTCCACCGTGCCCATGACGAACTGTATCTCCGGGTCCTCGAACACCACGCCTACTCTCTGCGCGATGATGGTCACGTCCGTCGAGAGCGTGGAGAGGCCGAGGACCTTCACCTTGCCGCTGAACTCGCCGGGGAGCCTCTGGGGTATTATGCCGAGGATCGAGAGGACGAGAGTCGTCTTGCCCGCCCCGCTTAGCCCTGTGATCGCGAGGAACTCGCCCTTCTCGACGCCGAGGTTTACGCCGTTCAAGGCGTAGTGCGGCGACCCCCTGTACCTCCACTTGAGCCCCTCGATTTCTACTACGCGCATACCCACCACGCCGCCAGTAATGCGAACTGCAGTGCGGCGAGCCCTAGGACTAGGCGGTCAGCCCGGGTAAGCGCGAACGCGTAGCCGCCGCGTGGGCCGCTCAGCGGCGATAATCCCTTCGACTCGAGGGCCAGCGAGACTTCGTAGCTCCTGCTGACCATGAGTGATATCAGCGGGATGAGCGCGTTGACGTAGAGGAAAAACCTCCTGTAAAGGCTCGTCTTCTCGAAGTCCACGCCGCGCGCCATCATAGCCTCCCTGATCACCCTGAAGTCGTCCAGGAACATGCTTATCCCCCTGAAGAAGAGGGAAGCCGCGACCGCGACGCCCAGCGGGAGGCGGAGCCCCCTCAAGGCTCGTACAACGTCCCTGTCGCTAACCGTAGCTACGAAGAGTGTAGCCGTGAGTATCATCGCCAGTATGCGGAGAACGAAGAAGAAGGACCTCGAAAGGGCCTCGTCCGTGACTACTATTCTCCAGGCGAGGACCCCCTTCTCGGCCTTCACTGAGAGTAACGTGTACTCGAAGAGAACCCTGCCCGGGAGGCTCGTAAAGAGGGTTAAGCTCAGAACTATGAAAGCGCTTAGGCTTGCGATGAGGACTAGGAAGCCCTTCACGACCCTCAAGGGAACCTTTACCGCCAGAACAACTAGAAAGACAGCCAGGGTCAGCGCCGCAGCCGATGGAACGTCCTTCACTAGGAGCACGTCGAGGGAGAAAGAAAGAGGAACCACTATTTTAACGAGGGGGCTTAGCCCCATGTACAGCTTGCTCTCCGCTTCGAAGCCCGTCAACTCTCCGAGTATCGTCGGCATCCCTTACGCCCACCATCCCTCGACGTAGAGCCCAGTACGCTTGAAGACCGGCGTGAGCGCTACTAGCAGCGCCGTGGATAGGACGGAGAGCACTATGAGGTCGCCTACAACCCACCCTACGAACACAGGCCAGAAGGCCGCCGCGGGTAGGGGTGGTGGGAAGTTGAAGAGAGTAAGAGTCCCGGCTCCCCATAGCCCGGAGATGAACGACGTTAAGACTACCCCGACTATGTACGTAGCCCATGTCTTAGCGTTCCCGACGGCGAGACCCACGAGGAGCCCCAGCACTGCTAGGGCTAGGCCCGTGTAAACCGAGTAGACGTAGATGCTCGTGAACGGCTCGCCCAGGCTACCCCAGAGCACCTGTACGACTATCCCCAGCAACAGCACGATGGAGCCAAGCGAGATCAGCACTGGGAAGAGCTTAGCCGCCCACCCCCTCTTCACCGTGAAGTCCGGGTCTACCCTCAGGGCCCGGAAAAGGAAGGCTGGCACTATGGCTTCGAGGAAGTCCGCGAAGGACCATACGAGCGACTGCACCACTGTGTAGCCGGAGGGGTATAGCCCCAGGAAGAAGCAGCTAAAGTAGCCTGCAAGGGCGCCCCAAGCCCCCATCCACACGCCTAGAGGCACGTATACCGCGGCTGCCACGTAGAGGGCGGAGACTCCCGGAGCGCCGAGGACGGGGAATATCAGGCTTGAGACCACTGCGAGCACGTAGGCGACTGCTGTAGCGAACACGAACGTCACTATGTGCATCCAGGTTACTTTCCTTTTTACTTTCTCCGTCACGTGAACGGTTGCGCATCTCTTTTTATAAATTTTTCTCTGAGCTTAATAGAAAAGCTTATATATAACTTTGTGATAAGTGAAAACATGCCCATCTCTAGGAGCGAGGCGGAGGTTCCGAGGATACTCGCATCGAGGGTTCTGAGAAGCCTGAAGTCGTACGTACCCTTACAGGAGGTCTACAGGGCTTTGAGGGAGGAGAAGGTAGAGGTATCGCCGTCAGAGCTATCCAGGTACGCGGCTGGGCACTCCCTTCCCCCGAGCCTAAAGGCTGTGCATATCCTCGTCGCGCTTAAGAGGAGGGGGTTGCTTCGCGAGATCCTCTCGAAGAAGATATCCATGGACGAGAACGGCGTAGTGAACGTTGCACAGCTGGCGTACGACGTAGAAGTCCTCTCGGCGGCTGTTGCGAGCGCCTACCCCACGTTCTTCAGGGGCGTAGACGTGGTGCTTACAGCCGCCGTGAACGGGATACCCCTAGCGTCCTTCGCCGCGTGGGCGCTCGACGCCAGGCTTGCAGTCGCGAGGAGGGAGAGGGAGAGCCCCTCGATGAAGTACCTAACTGCCTACCTGTTCCAGCGCGACCCGCCGAGCGTAGTCCCCCTGTACGTGCCTTCGAGCCTGCTAGAGAGGGGGGCTAGGGTTCTGATAGTCGACGACCTGTTGCGAACCGGTAGAACCTTGAAGGCTCTCTTAAGCCTCATAGACGAGGCGGACGCCGAGCCCGTAGGGGTCCTGGCCCTGGTATCGCTCAGCGAAGCCTGGAAATCCGTGTTAACGCGGGACATCCAGACAATGGTTATCCTAGAGCTAGCATCCCAAGGCTCCACCCAGCCGTAGACGCGCGCTACAGATATAGCTGTTCCACGCGTAGCATACGTGATGAGCGGCGAGTGGATCGTGGTGTCCGACTACGACGGTACGCTGGCCGAGGAGAACAGAGAGGTGGAGCCCCGCGTCTTGGAGAAGCTCGAAGAGCTCAAAGCAAAGTACCCCTTCAAGTTCGTTATAGCGACGGCGCGACCCCTGGAGGACATATCGAGGTTCGTGGGTAAGCTCTGGCTCGTAGACGCGCTCATACTGGAGGTGGGCTCAGTCGTAGCGTTGCCCGAAGCATTGGAGGTTATATTCAAGCCGTGGGGGTGGGATAGGCTCCGGGCAGTACTCAGGGAAAGCGTACCGGCTGTAAACGAGGGGAGAGTGCTGTACTACGTCGACGAGGAGGAACTCCAGGTAGCGGAGAGAGTTGCTAGGGAGAAGCTGGGAGCCTTCGGGTACGACCTCGCGAAGGTCGGCTCGCGGACGTATGCGTTCATGCCTAGGGGCATCGATAAGGGTGTGGGTCTCGAGAGGCTTCTCAAGCTGACTGGGTGGAGCGACGCCATGATAGTAAGCATCGGAGATAGCCGCACGGACCTACCGCTCTTCCAAAAGTCGAAGGTCAAGGTGGCCGTTGGGAACGCCGCGCGAGAAGTCAAGGAGAAAGCGGACATAGTTTGCGAAGAGAAGTACGGGGACTGCGTGGTAAGAGTAATCGAGGAGATAGTTAACCGTATGAGCTATAGCTGAGTCTTTCAGTGGCAACCTTAGCGTAAATAACGTTTACAAAAAAAGGAATTAAAATTGTTTTAACCGAGTACTCCTAGCAGTGCGAGTATGAATGCCGTGAGGAAGAGTATGACGACGGCTTTACCGTAGCTGTAGCCTTTGACCTTTATTAGCCAGTAGGCGTAGAGGGTGAAGAGCAGTGGGAGCAGGGATGGCATCAACTGGTCCAGTACTGGTTGTAGCTTAATGGCGTGACCAGCGTACTGGGCCAGTACTATCGGGGTTGTCGCCCTGACGTATGTCGCCGCGATTCCTCCGACCATTGCCATCGCGAAGGCTGCTATACCCTCCCTAAATATCTTCAGGACTTCTCCCTTGAGTATTTCCGCCAGGGATAAGCCGTACTTGTACCCGTAGACGAGCGTGTAGTACTTAACGGCCCAGGAGACTGGTATCCATATCAGTAGCGCTATTACCGGGCCGAGTATGTTGCCCTGGGCTCCCAGCGAGGCTCCTAAGAGGAACGCTATCGGGAGGATCGTGAACCACATTATCGAGTCTCCGAGCCCTGCGAATGGACCCATAAGCGCTGTTTTGACTCCTCTTATCGTATCCTGATCCGCCCCCTGTTCCTCTAGGGATATCACCATCCCGTAAATGGCGTTGTGGAGGTGGGGCTCGGTGTTGTAGAACTCGTTGTGTAGCCTCATCCAGGACTTCAGCTCCTCCGGGTCCTTTCTAAGCTTCTTCTCTATTTCAAGCATACCGTGCGCGAAGCCTGTCCCCATCATTCTCTCGTAGTTCCAGGACGACTGTATGAACCATGAGACCCCGAACCACCTTATGAAGTCCTTCGTCGTTGCCTTGCCGGTGGGTGGTGCCGCTGTGGTTACCGCGGCTCCAGCCTCCAATGCCTCGCGGTGGGTGAAGTAGTAGATAGCGAAGATTATGGATCCCGCTACGAGGGCTATCGCCAGGAGGCTTAGCTTCAGGTAGGCTGCGAGAGCGAAGCCGAGTACAAAGAACATCACGTTCCTACGCGAGATCATGAGTTTCATTAGAATGGCGGCACCGAGCGCTGGGAGTACGGCGCCCGCGACTGCCATCGCGTCCCAGAAGCGCACCGTGAAGGGTCCGATTTGAACCACTTGGAGGGCATCTATCGCCGCTTTAACGGCCTGTGGGTTTATGGCTAAGGCTCCCGCGAATAGCCAGATAGGTATTGCCCTGCTGAGCCCCCATGGTACCGCGCCGAGAATGTTTATCAGGGGGATTGCCCCGTAGTTCCCCCTCTCTATCTCCCTGTCAGCCCAGTGCGTGAACACCGCGTCGAAAGACCTGACAACTATCTCCAAGTTCATTGTAAGCACTGCTACGGGTATAGCCAGCGGTACCGCCGCCTCAGGCTTTAACCCCGTAGTAACGGCGACAACCACGGAGGCTATCGTCCCGCTAGCAGCCTCCGGAACGGTCCCGCCTCCTATCGTGAATAGCCCAGCGAACACGAACTCTAGTAGCGAGCCTACGAGTAGCCCTGTCAAGGGGTCTCCTAGAATAATGCCTGTGAGGGTCCCCGCGACCACGGGGCGCCAGATTCCGAGAGGTGTTACCCAGATGTAGTCCAGTCCGAAGATGAAGGCTAGCAGTCCTAGAAGCCCTACCTCGAGTGGGCCTATGGTCGCCATACAAATAGGCTTTTACCAACCTATTTATAAAGATTGTGCTTTACGACGAAAACTTAATTCGGTGGGCTTAGTTTCAGGTTCACCCGGAATGGCGAAAAGAGTATTAGATCTGAGTGGTAGGGAGCTTGCAAAGATTTCAGCTAAAGACTTCAAGTCTTCCGTCGTAAGCTCCGAGGGTAGGACTATCTGCGCGGAAGTCGTCGTCCAGTCTCCTCCACTCGTGGATGGAGTCTCCAACGTAGAGCTAGCGGCGTCCTTCGGGGCGGACATGGTCCTGTTGAACATGTACGACGTTTTTAACCCCAGGGTAGAGGGGGTGCCGGAGGAGTACGCGAGCATCTCGGATCTCTCCGAGTTCCTGCAGAGATTCGTTGGAAATAACCTTGAACCCGTGGATCCGGGCGTTATACCCGAGGGGAGGAGGCTGTCGCCGCGAAGCATCGAAAAGAGCATCGAGCAGGGTTCTAGACTCATAGTGGTGACTGGTAACCCCGGTCTCGGCGTAACGTGGTCCAGGATCAGGGAGGGGGTCGAAGCTTCGAAGCGCATAGTCGGCGAGAGAGCACTGGTGTTCGGGGGTAAGATGCACAGCGGGGGGATTCGCGGCGAGGACATCTACGACCTGAAACTGATAGAGGACGTGCTAGCGGCGGGCGCCGACGGCGTAGTCGTGCCTGCCCCTTACACCGTCCCCGGGTCTCTCCCGGAAAGAGTAAGCGCCGTGGCGCGGCTGGTCTACAAGTACGACGCTCTCCTCATGTGCGCGATCGGCACTTCCCAGGAAGGCTCGAGTAGCTCCGTAATCAGGAAGATAGGGTTGGCCTCGAAGGCATGCGGTTGCGACATACACCACATAGGAGACTCCGGGTACAGGATGGGCGTCGCCGTGCCTGAGAACATACTCGAACTATCGGTAGCGGTGAGGGGTGTTAGACACACATATAGGCGTGTCGCGATGTCCCACTTGAGGTGAGAGCCTTGAGAGTAGTGTTTGCCTCGCACGGAGGGCTAGGCTGTGCCATGCGGGAGGCAGTCGCGATGATCCTAGGGGTCTCCGTGAAAGAAGTCACCGACTGCGTCGAGCTCCTGGAAGGTGAAAGCTTCGAAAACTACTACGAGAAGCTTGCGAGCAGGGTTGACGGGGACACTATAGTCTTAGCGGACCTCTTCGGGGGGACACCAAGCAAGGCGGCACTCATGCTCCTACAGGAATCCAAGGTGAAAGCGGTGATTACAGGCTTCAACATGGCAATGGTTATACAGCTCCTATCCTCCCAGGACGAAGACCTGGAGTCGCTCGTTCTTGGAGCAAAAAGCGCAGGCATGGAGGGTGTAAGGGCATTCGTAGGTCCAGGGCTCCGGGAGTTAACGGGTAAAAAGGAAGAGGGTCCCTCCGGAAAAGATTTTTAGAAAGAGGTGACCGTTATCCAAAAAGCTTGCAGGTGGGTGATATGGAGAAAAAGCAGAACATCTTTATCCGTATAGATGACAGGTTTATCCACGGGCAGGTAACGGCCGCGTGGACGAAGAAGTTCGAGGCAAACGCCATATGGGTTGTCAACGATAAAATAGCGGGAAACCCAGCCTTGAAGCAGTTGCAAATAATGCTGGCGCCTCCAGGCATCTCCGTGGAGGTTTTAAAGGTAGAGGAGGCCGCCGCCAAGGCGAGGAACGTAGGGAATAACACCAGGGTTTTAATGCTCTTCGAAAACCCGATCGACGTGCTAGCCTTCATCGAAAAGTCCGGCGTAAAGGTGGACTGGATACTGGCGGGGCAGATGGGCTACAGGGCTGGGCGCGTCAAAGTAGAGAAGACGTTCGACGTGGGACCGGAGGAGCACAAAGCGCTACTAAGACTCCTCGACATGGGCATAAAGGTCTACTACCAGCAGCTCCCAGACTTCCCGCCGAAACCCGTCGACCTCGAGGAGAAGCTTAGAAAACTGAAATTCTAGGTGTGCTTAATGAGGATAAGGGTTGGGCTTATAGGCTCTGGGTGGTCGGCTTCTGCTCAGGCATTCTCCTTGTCTAGTCTTGGGAGGGTTGTGAGGAGGAGCGGCTTCCCCGAGGTTGAGTTGAGGGTTGTGTTTAGCAGGACTCCTGCTCACGCGGAGGCTCTTGCTAGGCAGTATGGCTTCGAGAAGTGGACTACGAGTGAGTCGGAGTTCTTCGGGGAGGATTTGGACGTTGTCGGTATAGCTTCTCCTAACAACACGCACTACCCCTACGCTTTGAGGGCACTCGAGAGGGGGTTTAACGTTGTGCTCGAGAAGCCTGTCGCTTTTAATGCTCGGGAAGCCGAGGAGATTGAGAGATACTCGAGGAGGGTTGGTAGGAGTGTCGCTGTTTGCCTTGTATCCCGGTTTACACCGGGGATACAGGTTTTGAGGGATCTTGTCGTGCGGGGAGAGCTTGGCGACTTCTTGGAGTTCAGGGGGGTTATAGCGCACGCGAAGCATGCCTACAAGGATACACCGTTTGAGTGGAGGATGGATAGGAGCGTGGCTGGTGGAGGGGTTTTCGCGGATATAGGTGTGCACGTACTCGACTTGTCTGAGTACGTGACTGGGGGGAGGGTTAGGAGGGTTTTCGGCAAGGTTTACACGCTTGTCGGCGAGAGGGTAGACCCCGCTACGGGGTTGAAGAGGAGGGTTGATACAGAGGATATTGGCTTCGCAGTACTGGAGTACGAGGCTGGGGCTGTGGGCTCAGTAGAGGCTTCGAAAGTATCGCCGGGCTTCGAGGAGCAAATGAGGGTAGAGGTTTACGGGGATAGGGGTGGTGCGAGGTTCTCGCTAAGCGAGCCCCACGTCCTCCACCTCTACCGGCGCGAAACAGGGAGGACAGAGAAAATAGTTAAGGGCTACGAGGAGATCTACGGCGACCTTGCCTGGCCTCTACCCAAGAGTTTCGAGGGCTGGGTGTTCTCCTACGTGATACTCTACAAGACTTTCTTCGAGTACCTCTCGGGGCTGAGGGAAGACTACCACCCGACAATTAGTGACGGTGTCCGGAGCCAAAAACTTCTCGACGCCGTCTACGAGTCTAGTTCAAGCGGGAAGTGGATCGAAGTCTAACACCTCCTCTAACCCCCTTAAAACCCTCTCCGAGCTCTCCTCGTCGAGAACCTGCATGACAGACTCATAGCCGAGCGCGTAGTCCCTTGGGACGAGGTAGCCTAGATACTCCCCCGAGTAGCCTACGAGCCCCAGCTTACCGGATCCGGCAAACCGCTTCAGTCGTAGAGAGAAGTCGGAGTGGAGCTCGAAGGGCGCGAAGAGAAGCCTCAAGGACCCTATCCTGAGAACACGTAGCTCGACCTCGCTGCGCCCAGCGGAGGATAGGTAGGGGGTTATCCTCTCCAGCGCTTTCACGCCTTCGAGGATAGCTTCCCTCACCCTGGGGTGCGCCGACCCTGCACCCACGCGTAACGCTGCTGACAGTTCCTCCGGCGACGGTTGCCTAAAGGACACACTGACCCTTTTGGCTTGTAAATCCACCTCTGCGGCATCCCCGGGCATGCCTCTAAGAGGTAACAGGAGGAGTTGGTCCACGAGTAGCTTTCCGAGCCTTTCTGCTTCCTCGAATGTTTGCCCCCTTCTCGTAAACCTGGTAGACACGTTTGCAGCCGCGCCATTCAGGAACAAGCCTACCCCCGCTTTCCACGCCGCGCCCAGGTACCTGAGGACGGGGTCTACGAGGTCCTTCGAGATCAGCAGGTTGTCGGGGCCCAGAACCGTGGGGTGTACCGCGTAGTTAAGCAGGTACCCAGCCGTCTGGAGCCCCCTTTTAAACACGACTACCAGTGCCTCGTCGTCCACCTTTCTGCCTGGATCCTCCCTGTCCGTAACCACGCCGCTCACGGATCCCTTCCCTACGAGTACATCGTGCCGCTCAACCCTCCCCGCGAGGTCCTGAAAAAGGATTCTGAGCCTCTCTTCGAAGTATGCCAGGTAGTCTCGGCGCAGGAAACTCCCCCCGAACGTCAGCAGTGGGTTTGTGAAGAGTGTTGCTGGCGCGGAGTGGGTGTGCGTAGCGCTTACAACGACCTCCACCGCCCCGACCTCCCTTTCCGCCACCCTGTGAACGGTTTCAACTATCCCCGAGTCGACGCCGAGAAGGTCTAGGTTTACCAGCAGGACTGCCGGTTGCCAGTCTATAAGCATGCACCTAGCCTCGACGTCGTCGTGGGCTCCGAGCGAGCGCCCCTGCCTGGCTATGTAGCCTGCGAGCTCGTGGCCCGCGGGCGGGGAGGGGGTTATGGGTACGGCTCCGAGGGCTACCCCTATAGCCGCCATTCCGGCGTCACTGGGTAACGGCTTTCGTCAGGTAGCGCGGGGAATCGATTGGTCTTGAAAGCCTCTCGCCCAGCCTGTAGGCCAGTAGCTGCAGGGGAACCGCCAGGACTATCGGCGCGAGGTGCCTCTCCGCGGGCGGCGCGGCTACGACGGCGGCGCCTTTCTCCGAGAGGGCTTCCAGGCTCTGGTCTCCGGCGAAGCCTACCGCTACGACCTTGGCGCCGGCTTCCAGAGCCATCCCGACTAGCGGGTAGGTAGCCTCGGCGGAGACTTTCTCGACAGGTACGACGAATACCACGCCGAAGCCCTTCTCGACGAGTACGAATGGACCGTGCTTGAACTCGCCCGCCTCTACCCCCTCGGCGTGGAAGTAGGAGGCTTCTTTCAGCTTCAAGGCCCCTTCGAGCGCGAGCGGGTAGGTAAGCCCCCTCGACACCACGTAGCCTCCCCTGCACTCGGATACCTCGTTTGCCGCCTTGGAGGCCTCCGAGTCAACCTTGGGTAGCCACTCCCCGAGTTGCCGCGCCGCCTCGGCTACCGCGGCTAGCTTCGAGTTAAGCGTGTCCTCGTCTATCCTGCCCTCCTGCCTGGACGCCCTGAGGGCCACCAGGTACAGCAGTAGCAGAGTAGAGGTAAAGGTCTTCGTCGCCGGAACCGCTAGCTCGGGGCCGGCCGCTATCGGGAGGTAGAGGTTTGAGAGGCGGGCGAGCCGCGAGCCCACGTAGTTCGTTATGCCCAGTATCGTCGCCCCGCGGAGCTTCGCCTCGTAGAGGGAGGAGAGCACGTCCCCCGTCTCGCCGGACTGGGATATCGCTAGGACCAGGCTGCCGGGGCCTATGTTTTCGAGGTAGTAGAGCGGGAACTCCGCCGCGCTGACCACTACGGGGTTTACCCCTACGAGCTCCGAGAAGTAGTAGGAAGCGACCATCCCCGCATGCAGGCTCGTACCGTTGGCGATTATGTAGACGTTGTCCGCGCCTGTAACGAGCCTTGCCGCGAGCTGGAGGTACTTCTTCTGCACGGAGCTCAGGGTCCTCATAAGGGACTCGGGCACCTCGTATATCTCCCGGAGCATGTGGTGCTTGTAGCCGTTCTTCTCCACAAGGGAGGGGTCGAGATGCAAGGGTTGTAGTTCCCCGAGCCCCCCGACCCCCGCGCCCGTGTACACCTCGACTCCCTCGCTGGAGACCCGGACTACCTCGCCCCTCCTCACCTCCCTGTAGCGCTCCGCGAAGCCGTGCATAGCGTACTTGCTCGTAGATACGAGGAAGAGTTCCCGGGACGCGCCGAGGAAGAGTTGCGGCCCCGTCGTCGCGGCGTAGATGCTACCCGTGGATGCGTCCAGGAAGGCTACGGCGAAGAAGCCCTGCAGCTTCTCGGAGAGCACTCCCGGTAAAGCCTCGGGGGCGCGGCCCTCCCTGAACGCTTCCTCCAGGACGTGGGCCACGACTTCGAAGTCGCTCCTCGACGTTAGCCTGTGCCCGTTGAGTAACACCTTGTCCTTCAGCTCCTCGTAGTTCGAGATAGAGCCGTCGCCGACTACCGCTAAGCGTCTCCCGCAGTCGACGTGGGGGTGGGCGTTCTCGGCTGTAGGCCTACCGTGAGTGGCGTAGCGCGTGTGCCCGAGGGCTACGCTACCCTGGAGCTTGTCGAGGCCTAGCTTGCGCGCTACCACGTCTATGGGCCCTGTGTCCTTGTAGACCTCTAGGCGCCCTTCTCGGGCTACGGCTATTCCCGAGTTGTCGGTGCCCCTGTACTTCAGCCTTTCGAGGCCTGTCACGACGAGCGGGACGACGTTCCCGCCGCTCCTAGACACGGCCCCGAATATGCCCCCCATCCGCCTCGCCTCAAGCCTCGTACACGACTTCTCCGGCTATAATCGTTTTCTTAACCTCTAGCCTCTCGTCTAGGACTACCATGTCCGCCGCGTACCCGGGTCTGAGCAGGCCGACCCTCTCCCTTCCAAGAGCCCCTACGCTTTTCGCCGGGGTGTAGCTCGCCATCGTCAGGGCTTCGAGAGTGTTCGCACCCACCTTCGTCATGTTCCTGACCGCCCTGTCCATCGTGAGCGTCGAGCCGGCGAGAGCCCCCGAGTCTGCCAGCCTGGAAACCCCCTCCTTCACCACTATCCGCAAGCCCCCGAGGGTGTACTCGCCGTCGGGGAGCCCCGCCGCGCGCACTGCGTCAGTTATGAGCACTGTCCTCAGGGGGCCCGCCAGGCGGTAAACAAGCCTCACGGTCGCCGGGTGTAGGTGCACGAAGTCCACTATCATCTCCACGAAGACGTCCGTATCTAGGAGTAACGCCATGGCGGTGCCAGGCTCCCTGTGGTGGAAGCCCCTCATCTGGTTGAAGATGTGGTTCGCCTTCCGGGCTCCCGCCTCGACCGCCCTGAGCGCCTGCTCGTACGTGGCGTCCGTGTGCCCTACGCTCACCGTGATGCCCCTCCTGCTCGCCTCCTCTATGAACTCCAAGGCACCCTCGACTTCGGGGGCTACTGTGACCTGCCTCACGAGGCCCCTCGACGCCGAGACGTACTCGTCGAGCTCCCTTAGGCTAGGCTTGCGGAAGTACTGCTCGTTCATAGCCCCCTTCATCTTCGGGTTGAGGTATGGACCTTCAAGGTGGACTCCGAGGATCCTCGCCCCCTTTGAGGGGCTCCACCGCGAGCTCGCCGCGGCGACGTTGCTACACGCCTGGAGGAGTCTCTCGTGGGGCGCCGCCACCGTCGATGCGAGGAAACCCGTGACCCCGTGCTCCGCGAGCCCGCCGGACATTTCGAGTATCTCCTCCGCGCTGGCTTCGGTTACGTCTACGCCTCCGTAGCCGTGTATGTGCGTGTCTATGAAGCCCGGCGCGACGTAGTAGCGCTCCGCGTCTACGACCCTATCGGGGACAGCCTCGACGTCGAAGCCTTCGACGACGCCGTCCTTCACCATCACGTTGACGACCCCGAGGTCGCCCAGAGGGGTGAGAACGTGGGCGTTCTTCACGAGTACTCTCAACAGCCCCACCCGGGGTATGTTGCGGAGAACTCCTACTTAAAGGTGTGCACAGGCTTAAATAAGGGGTCCTGAAGTTGTTTAGCGTGCCTCAAAGCCTGAAGTTTAGAGGCCAGGTGGTTTCTCAGGGGGTTGCCAGAGGACGTCTACTCGTCGTGCGCGCTGTCGACGTGCTCGGGCTAGTCGAGGAGAGGCGCGTCGGCGATGTCGAGGGGGAGCTCGAGAGGCTGTCGCGGGCTGGCTCGCTCGTTAGGGAGAGGCTGGAAGAGCTTAAGAGGGTATTGCCGGCCGCGGAGCGCGAGATCGTGGACGCACAGCTGTTGATGCTGGAATCCCTCGTAGCCGAGGCGGGGGAGCTCGTGAAGTCCTCTTCCCTCTCCGCCGAGTACGCGGTGAAGAGCGTCTACGAGAAGTACGCCGAGATGCTGAAGAGCGGTAGCGAGCTCTTCGCGCTCAGAGTGCAGGACCTCCGGGACCTCGCGTCCAGGCTCGTCTCGGTTTTGACCGGTGGGAAGACGGCCGGCGGGGGCTACTCCGGGAGGATCGCTGTGGCGGAGGAGCTCGACCCGATACAGTTCCTGGAAGCTGCCGAGGAGGGGTTGGCGGGCCTCGTGACCCGTAAAGGAGGGTTGACGGCCCACGTATCCATACTGGCGAGGCTCAAGGGAGTGCCTTACATGATCTCCGGAGAGCTCGACCTTGGCCTCGTCAGGGACGGCGACGAGGCGGTGCTGGACTGCGTGAACGGCGTTCTCCTCGTCAACCCGACGGCCGAGGAGGAGGAACGCTACGGGGCGTTGGCCGAGGAGTACAACAGAATGCTAGCGCTGTTCTCGAAGGAGGAGGGGCTCGAGCCCGTAACGCTGGACGGCCGCCGCGTCGACGTGTTGTGCAACGCCGGGGGGCTCGAGGAGGTCAGAGCCGCTCCGGGCTACGGGTGCGGCGGTATAGGGCTCTTCAGGATAGAGTTCGCGTACATGGTGCGTCAGGAGGCGCCGGGCGAGGAGGAGCTCTACGGGCTGTTCAAGAAGAGTCTGGAGGTGCTCGGCGGCAGGCCCCTCACGGTCAGGGCTCCCGATATAGGGGGCGACAAGCCTGTGAACTTCCTGGAGCTCCCGAAGGAGGCGAACCCCCAGCTGGGGCTCCGCGGTACGCGCCTACTGCTCGAGTACAGGGATAAACTGCTCAGGCCGCTGCTCAGGGCGGCGCTGAGGGCGGCTGTCCACGGCGACTTGAGGCTCATGTTCCCCATGGTCTCGACGGTCGAGGAGGTCGAGGAGCTCTCGGAGGAGGTCAGGAGGGCCGAGGAGGAGCTGAGGAGCGAGGGCTTCGAAGCGAGGGTCCCGAGGCTGGGCGTGATGGTAGAAGTCCCCTCCGCCGCGCTTCTCAGCCGCGAGCTAGTCGAGAAGGGGGGTTTGAGCTTCGTCAGCTTCGGAACCAACGACTTGACGCAGTACGTCCTGGCGGCGGACAGGGGGAGCGCGCACGTCGGCAAGGTGTACGACGAGCTTAACCCCGCAGTTCTCAGGCTGATAGCCTACGCTGTGGACAAGCTGGGCGGGAGGGCGGAGGTCGAGGTCTGCGGGGAGATGGCTAGCAGAACCCTCGCCGTCCCAGCCCTACTGGGGCTCGGGGTGCAGGGGCTGAGCGTAGCCCCCGTCTTCGTCGGGAGGGTGAAGTACGTAGTGAGGAGGATAGACCTCGAGGAGGCTTCGAGGGAGGTTAGGGAGGTCGTAGAGTCCGCGAGCACGTCCAGGGAGGTTAGAGCTTGGGCTAGGAGCTACCTGGAGAGAAGGGGCATTAGGGTCTTCGAGTAACTCTTACTTGTCTATGGACGGTAGAACCTCTGTGAGCAGTTTTCCCAGCTCGGCTATGGCCTCCTCCTCGTCGGGGCCCTCCGCCACAATTTCTATCTCGTCGCCCATGTCCACTCCCAGCGCGAGCAGCTGTAGGATGTTCTTGGAGTCCGCCGCCTTGTCCAGCTTCCTCACAGTTATCCTAGACTTGAACTTCCTGGCTGTCTGAACGAAGACCGCCGCGGGCCTCGCGTGCAGACCGCTCCTATTGGAAACCTTCACCTTCAGGGTCTTCATAAGCCCTCGGACGCGGTACAATGCGAACGTTTATATCTTTACCCGTACTATGTAGGCTTGGTACCGAATGGTGCAGGACGTCTACACCGAGTTTTACAGGGGCGTTGTAGGCATATTCGACAGGATTCTCCGGGAGGAAAAGCTCAACCTCGAAAAGGCTTCCGAGGTCCTCGCCCATACCTTGAAGAGCGGCGGCTTCATCTACGTGTTCGGGACCGGGCACTCCATGCTGATGGCCATGGAGGTGTTCTACAGGGCTGGAGGGCTTGTACGCGTCTACCCCCTCCTCGACCTAAGCGTCTCCGGCTTTAACGGCGCGCTTAAGAGCACGTACATGGAGAGGTTGCCCGGCTACGCGAAGGCGCTCCTCGACTCCACGCCTATAAAGCCGAACTCCTCGCTGATAATTGTGAGCAACTCCGGGAAGAACGCTGTTCCCGTCGAGATGGCGGTAGAGGCGAGGAACAGGGGAGTCAAGGTCATAGCTATAACCTCCGTGGAGTACAGCAGGAAGGTGCCTCCGAGCAACCCCCTCGGGAAGAGGCTCTACGAGGTAGCCGACGTCGTTATAGACAACAAGGTCCCCGAGGGCGACGCGATCCTCAAGATAGAGGGGTGCGAGCAAAAAGTGGCGCCCGTGTCTACGATCGTGTGCTCCTTCATACTCCAGCTACTCGTAGCCAGGACTGTGCAGAAACTCCTCTCGGCGGGGGTGAAGCCCGAGGTCTGGATGAGCGCGAACGTGCCGGGAGGCGACGAGGCGAACAAACGCTACCTAGAAAAGTACTTCGAGTCCCTCAAGCCCCTGTAGCGCGCTGGGCGAAGAAAACCTCGCACGCGCCAGCCGGGCGTATCAGCCCAGGAAGTACCTCTTCACCTCCCACTCCGTGACTTCGGAGGCCTCTGGGGAGCCCGCCTCCTCCAAGTAGCGGCGCCACTCCCCTTTCTCGAGCTCGGCCACCTTGGATAGCAGGTCCCTTAGCTCCGGGGCCTTGCCGATAGACTCCAGGGATTTCTCGAGTGCTTCTCCGAGAGTCCCCGGTATGCGCGGGTACCCGTCTGCGAGGAAGGCGTTAACCCTGCACTCCGGCCCGGGGTCTACCCTCTCCCTCAGCCCCCTCTCCGCCGAGTATAGGACCGCGAGGGCCTTCAGGTACACGTTCCCGGAGGAGTCCGGTAGCCTGTACTCCACGACGCCCGAGGCGCCTCTAAGCCCCATCGGGACCCGGATCATCGTGGACCTGTTCCCCCTCCCCCAGGTTAGGTAGATCGGGGCTTCGAAGCCGGGTACGAGCCTCTTGTAGGAGTTAATAGTGGGGTTCGTGAACAGTATAAGCGGGACGGTGTAAGCCAGTAGCCCTCCGATCACGGAGCGGCCCTCCTCGGTCAGCTCGCCGTCCTCGAAGAGGACGTTCCTGTCGCCGTCGTGCACCGAGATGTGCACGTGGAGCCCGTTGCCCGGCAAACCGTTGAAGGGCTTAGGCATAAAGGTGGCCTGGAGGCCTCTCGCGCTCGCAGCCTCCCATATGAGCTTCTTCAGGAAGACTATGGCGTCGGAGAGGGCTAGGGGGCTCATGGGCGTCGGTAACACCTCGTACTGCCCGGGGCCTACCTCGTGGTGCGCGGCTTTCAGCGCTAGCCCCGCTTCCTCCGCTTTCGTGACTATCTCTGCGATCACGGGGTACACGGTCGAGTAGGGGGAGACGTACATGTAGCCGCCGTTGTCCACTGGCTTGTAGTCCCTCGCCAGGTAGAACTCGAGCTCCGCCCCCAGCAGGACCTTGTACCTGGACTCCGCCTCCCACTTCTTCAGCAGGTTCCTCGGGTACGTCTCCATGGGCTTGCCCCCGCGGTAGAGGTCCCCTATGAGGAAGCCTGTCCTACCTATCGAGGACTCGTATACTCTCAGCGTGGAGAGGTCCGGTAGCAACGTTGCGTCGGAGTCCTCGACGCCGCTGAAACCCGTGCTGAACGCGTCTATCCTGAAGCCGCGCGCAACGTCGTCGGGCTTCTCCGGCTTTAGAACCCTGCCCCGTAGAACTCCTCCGAGATCCTGGAATACAACCTCGAAGAACTTTACGCCCTTGTCGCGGAGCTGCTTGAAAGCCCTTTCGAAGTCTTCTCCCTGCATAGAGGGAAGCTCCTCTACGCCTTTTTAACGCTTACTCGAAGATGGAGGAAAAATTTTCAGGGTTATCCGAAGGGAAGTCGTAAAAAATACAGGTTTAGGGGTTCAGGCTGGGGGGAGCACTAGAGGGACAAGACCCGCGAGGAGGCTCGCGGCCGCGGTGACCACGATGACGACTTTCAGGCCCCTGTCCGCGTAGAGGTGGGGCTTCCCCGGCTCGAAGTACACCGCCTTTATTATCCTCGCGTAGTAGGCGGCGGCTATACCCGTGTTTATCAGCGCAACCGCGGTGAGCCAGGGCGCCGGGCCTACGGCCGCGAGAAAGATGAACAGCTTGCCCCAGAAGCCGGCGAGCGGCGGCATCCCCATGAGGCTTAGGACTAGTATCGTCGCGGACGCCGCTAGGGGCTTATCGACGGTGGATAAGCCTCTGAGGTCGTCGAGCGCGACTGGGGGGCCTTCCCGGGCTCTCGCCAGCCGTGCCAGTAGGAATAGCCCCGTCTTGGCGAAGGAGTACGCGGCTAGCTGTAACACGAGGCCGTAGAGAGCTGTCGGCGCGGCTTGCTGCGAGGATAGCGCGGCTACTCCGACGAGGAGGTAGCCTGCGTGCGCGATGCTGCTGTAGGCGAGTAGCCCCTGGAACCCCCTCTGGAGGAGCGCCGTTATGTTGCCGTAAGTCATCGTGAGTAGCGCTATCAGCCCCACGATCCAAAGCCACTCTTGGCGCGCCTCGGGGGCCAGGATGGCAGAGACCTTATAGAACGCTAGTAGCACGGCGCCCTTGGATAGGGGAGCCACGATCGAGACGGGGTAGGGGTCGGATACCCCGTACGTGTCCGGCAGCCACGCGTGGAAGGGGAAGGCGCCCGCCTTGAAGCCAACCGATGCCACGGTGAACGCTAGGGCGAGGGCCGCCACCTCGCGCCCGGCGGGAACCACGCTCGGTAGGCTTAGGGACGGGCTGTTGAACGATGCGAGGCCGAGGGCCGTTAGGAGCAGCATGGACGAGGCGAGGCTCATCAGGCCGTACTTGGAGGCGCCGGAGGCGGAGTACTTGTCCCTGGGCAGGGCTATGGACGCGTAGCTAGCGGCTGACACGAGGACCCACGATACGAGGAGGAGCGGCACCGTGCCCGAGACGCTAATCCCGAGGAGCCCGGCGGCCGCCAGCGCTACCGCTCCGATCAGCGCGTTGCCTTCCTCGTACTGGGCTACCGTGGACGACGATCCCAGAAGGACTATCGAGAGGTCGAGGAGGAATACCAGCGCCAGCAACGCGGCGTACCTATCCGCTAGGAGCTCCCCCTGACTTAGGCCGCCCGAGAAGATCACGTGGAGCTCTGCGAGAGCGGCGAGCGCGACGTCGAGCAGAGTTAAGGCGAGCAACTGCCTAGTCTTCCCCTTGAAGTACGGCGAGAGAGCGGCTACGGCGGCCAGCAACCCCGTCGCCGCTGTTACCGTCTGCGCAGGGTTCACGGCAACCACCCCGCAATCGCGAGAGCGAGTATGAGGGCGGCGAGCCCTACCCAGAGGTACACGAGGTACGTTGGAGCCTTGCCTGTCTGCATCCTCCTGAAAGACGCCCACAGGCCTCTGAACGCGTCGACGAGGTGGACGTGCAGAGCCTTGTCCCAGTTCGACTCGACGTACCTGGAGCTGATGAACACCAGGCCCTGGAAGAGCCTAGGCAGGGCTTTGTGGTAGAAGCCGTCCACGAGCAGGCCGTCCACGTACTTGCTCGCGGAGGACGACGCACGCCGGAAGCCTCCCACGACGACCCTGTAGTAAACCGCGTTCAGGTACCAGCGGTCGTACAGGAATGCGTGCACCTTTTCGAGCACAGTGCCCTTTACGTCCTGGTAGGGGGTTACTCCCCTCGCGGCGTAGAGGTACAGAGTTGCCGCGAAGACAACCAGTACCAGCGTTACCGTGGCTTCAAGCACCCAGCCGGCTCCTTTGGCCTCCGCGGTGTGAAGGCTCAGCTCGCCGCCAACGCTGTGGGATAACGCCTCCTCGATGCCCCTCGAAGCGTAGGGCCAAGCCAGCCCGAGGCCGAGGCTCGCGAGCCCGAGCAACAGGTAGGGAGCCACCATGAACACCCCCGGCTCGTGTCCCTCGTGGTGGGCTTTGCCGAGGAAAACCCTCGAGAAAACCCTCGCGGTATAGGCCGCCGTGAGGGCGGCGGTGACTACGGCCAGCGTTGCCGGCAGGGCGAGCCCCGCCTCTATAGACGCGTGTATCACCTCGTCCTTTGTCCAGAACCCCGCGAACGGAGGGACTCCGGCTAGGCTGAGGGCGGCGAGCAGGAAGGCGGCGGCTGTCAGCGGCATGTCCTTCGAGAGCCCGCCCATGTCGTCGATGAACCTCGAGTGAACGGCGTGTATCACGGCGCCTGCCGCCAGGAACAGGGAAGCCTTGAAGACAGCGTGGCTCATGAGATGCGAGAAGCCCGCGTAGAGCCCGCCGACCGCGCCCGCGGCCAGCGTACCCGCCGCCACGCCCAGGAACATGTAGCCGAGCTGGCTGGCAGTCGAGAAGGCTAGTACGAGTTTAAGCTCCCTGCTTACAACGGCCATCGTGGCCATCATGAACGCGGTGAACGCGCCCAGCAAGGCTAGGCCTCCGAGGAACCCCTGCACCACCGCGGAGCCCCCTACGGGCTCCAGGGCTAGATAGGCGGCTACGAGTATGGGCGCAAACCTCAGGGCGAAGTAGACCCCCGCCTTTACCATCGTGGCTGCGTGTATCAACGCGCTCACAGAGGTCGGGCCCGTCATCGCCGTCACGAGCCACTCGTGGAACGGGAACTGCGCGCTCTTCGCGAGGGCCCCCAGGAACAGGAGCCACAGGAACGCCGGTAGCACGCCCCTGGCGAAGAGCTCGGAGGCCCACGAGGCCTGCGCCACCGCCGGTATCAGCGTCGTGCCTAGCAACGTGTGTAGCGTGGCTATGCCTACAACCATTCCGACGTCTCCGAGCCTCGTGAAGACTATGGCCCTCAGCCCGGAGTGGCTTGGCTCGGACCACATCGGTACGCCCAGGGCCCTCCTACCGTAGTCGCCCACCATGCGCTCCTCCTCGTCTGTGAACCAGTGCCCTATGAGCGCGTAGCTCGCGAGGCCGGTGCCCTCCCATCCTACGAAGAGGGATACCAGGTTGTCGGAGAGCACGAGTAGCATCATGCTCCCCACGAAGAACGTGAAGAACAGCCAGTACCGCGTCTCGCCGACCTCCCCTCTCATGTACTCGTAGCTGTAAACGGCGATCAGGAAGCAGAGCCAGGACACGACGAGGGCCATGAGCGTCGAGAGCCCGTCGAAGAAGACCCCCACGGTCACGCCTAGGGAGCCGACCCACGTGTACTGCAGGTGTATGGGCTCCTTCGAGGACAGGAACTCCGCGGCGGCATACGTGGACGTTAAGGCCGAGACCAGTATGGAGAGTATGGATATCGCGGACTTAACCCTCCACGAGTACCTGTTGGCGAGCAGGACCGCCAGGGTCCCAACATAGGGTGAGAGCCAGGCGAGCAGTAAGGCTTCTCTCACTTTCAACCACCCAGCCCGAGCCCTCCGAGCGACGAGACCAGCGGGTCTATGAGCAGGGAGGCGCACACGAAGAACAGCACGCCCAGCACTGCGAAGGCTAGGAGCGGCGCCCAGAGGGCTTTACCGGCCTCACGCGCCTCAGGTACCTTTAGGGGCCCGTAGAACACCCTCCTCATCGTCAGGAAGGAGTAGGCTGTCGAGAGCCCTATACCCACGAGAAGGGCCGCCGCCAGGAGCACGTACGAGGGGGCTCCAAGGGCTAGGGCGTGCGCGACGGCTCCTCTTAGTATCAGGTACTCGCTCCAGATGCCCAGGGTTGGAGGTATACCCGTGATGTGCATGAAGCCGATGAGCGCCAGCGAGGCCGTGTAGGGCATCTTCGAGGCGAGGCCTCCCATCCTCGTTATGTCCCGCAGGCCGTGGTACGTGGCTATCAGTATGCCCGCCACGGCGAAGAGTATAGCCTTGCCGAAGGCGTGCACCATGTAGTGCAGGAACGTCCCGGCGACGCCGTACACGTCGACCGAGGCGAGCCCCAGCAGGAGGTAGCCCATCTGGCTGATGCTACTGTACGCGAGGAGCCTCTTGAAATCGGACTGGCTCAGCGCCATAAGCCCGCCGTAGATCATCGTTACGAGGGCCCACGCCATCAGTACCGGCGAGGCGGCGGCGAAGGTTTTCGGGAAAAGCACGTAGACGACGCGGAACATCATCGCTCCTCCCAGCCCGATGAGGTTCGGGCTTAGGAGCGCCGAGATGGGCGTGGGGGCCTCAGCGTGGGCGTAGGGGAGCCACATGTGCAGGCCCGCCGCCGCTAGCTTCACCGAGAGCCCTACCACCATAAGCCAGAAGGCGAGCACGCCCACGCCTTCGCCCAGCCCCAGGAGGAAGCCCTTCTCGGGATCTACGAAGTCGAAGCCCACCTTGGAGCCCACGGTCAGCGCACCTATGAGGAAGAGGAGGGCGCCCACGTGGGTCCAGATGAGGTACATTATGGCTATCTTCAGCCTCTCGCCGTAGCCGTAGAAGGCTATCAGCAGGAAGCTGGGGATGAGCGTTAGCTCGAGGAACACGTAGAACTCAATTATGTTCGTGGACATGACGGTGCCCATCATCGAGAGGGCAAAGAGCGTGTAGAGGAAGTAGTAGGCCCCCCACCCGGGCGCCGAGACCCCTTCGCGTTCAAGCTCCTCGAATCTATGCTCCATGTAGGGGGAGCTGTAGAGCGCGATGACAGAGGTTGTAACCGCCACGCTGAACGCTACCAGGAATACCATGGGGTCCATAACCAGCGAGAAAGTCCCCAGGCTTCCCAGCTTGAACGAGAGGGGGTCGAACCACCTGTTCGAGCCGTTGGTGAGGTAGAGTAGGAGGAGGACGGCGGCCGAGAACGCTAGGGCAGAGGAGTTCAGCGCGGCTAGAGCTTTCCTGCTCTTTAACGCCAGCGAGGCCAGTGACGCCGCTAAGGGTACCAGCAACGCCAACCAGAGGTACGGTACACCCATACTACTCACCTAAACCGGGAATCTCATAAACGTCCAAACTTCTAGTCCTCCTGTAGAGGAGGATGAAAACAGAAACGAGTAAGCCCACCTCGACCGAGCTCAAAGCTATCGCGAAGAGGGAGAGAGTATAGCCTACGAGCGGGTTGCCCATGCTGGCTAGAGTTAGCAACGCTAGCAGTACCCCGTTGAACATTATCTCGAGGGATATCATCACCTTCACCACGCTCCTGCTTACAACCGCCCCTAGTGCTCCGATGCCGAAGAGGGCGGCGGACGCCGCTAGGTAGGCGTACAGGGCTTCAATCATCTAGCATCACCCCTAGCAACGGGTAAACCCGCGACGAGGAGGAGGGCGAGGGCGAACACCAGAAAGACGAGGGCGACCTGGTTCTGCAGGACTGCCTGGGAGAGCTGTTGCAGGTCGACGCCGACTCTGGGGGCGGGGCTCCCGCTGGCCGCGGAGCTCTGGAGCGCGTAGTAGAAGAGGGAGCCTGCAAACACCGATGTGAGCACCCCGGCGGCGAGCATCCTCCTCTCGTAGCCCAGCCCCCTGCCTATGAATATCACCCCCATTATCACGAAGAGCACCGTGGCGCCGACGTAGACTAGCGCGTGGAACACGGCGACGTAGGTAAAGCCGAGCAGTGCTATCAGCGAGGCTACCGAGAGGCCAACGAAGCCGAGCAGTACTGCGGCGTAGAAGTCCTCCTTCACCTTCACCGCGAGCAGGGAGGACGCCACCGCGACGGCGCACGAGATCAACACGTATACGAGCAACAGGCTACTCATGCCTCAACCCCCTCTCCTCGTCGAAAACAGGCTTCACCTTGACGGCGCCCCTCAGAAGCGCGGGGGACTGCACCTCGACTGCCAGCTTTTCCGGCGGGAAGACTAGCTCCTCCAAGCTGGAGAAAGCGACATCGTGGACCTTCGTCATCTCCAGGGCGTCCTGGGGGCAAATGTCCACGCAGAAGCCGCAGAAGATACACCGCTGGTAGTTCACTCCCGGCCTGCCCTTCTTCTCGCCCTTCTTGACGTACATCTTCATGGCGCCCGCCGGGCATATCATAGCGCAGAGGCCGCACTGGATGCATTTCTCCGGGTAGTACTTGATCATGCCCCTGTAGCCTTCCGGGGGCTCCACGTAGTACTCCGGGTAGTAGACCGTGATCCTGTTGGGCTTCACGAGGTACTTTAGCCCCGTGAGGACCGCCCTCACGTGCCCCCCAAAGTTCTTCACGTAGCTAGACATTCACCACCACCCTAAGCAAGCATGAAAGAAGAATCGAAACAACGGCTAGGACCAGGTACACCCTCCACCCTGCGCGGAGAGCCTGGTCCAGCCTGTACCTCCCGTACACGGACCTGAGGAAGACTACGAACAGCATCAGCGTAAACGCTTTCGCGAAGAGCCATACGCCGGCGAGCCCGGGGTACACCGAGTAGAGGGCGCGGGGCAGGGGCTCCCAGCCCGACAGAAAGAGTAGCGAGTAGAGTAGCGAGAGGGCGTAGAGCTTTAGGTACGCTAAGCCCATGCCTATCCCGAAAACGATCCCCGTGTACTCGACGTAGGGGCCTGCCACTATCTCCTGTTCGCCCTCAACAATGTCGAAGGGTAGCCTCCCGGAGCTCATGACCATCGCGACGAAGAAGGTGAAGGCCGCGACGGGGTTCAGGAGCGCTCCGGGCAGGAACTGCCTGCCAACGATCTCTTCGAGATCCATCGACCCGTAGAGTATAGCCATGGAGAGAGCCGACAGGAAGAGGGGGACCTCGTAGGCTAGAGTCATGAACGCCTCCCTGACAGCGCCCTGTATGCTGAACTTGTTGTTAGAAGACCAGCCCATGAGCAGGACTGAGAGCGGCGTGCTCGCCAGGATAGCCAGCAGGGCGGGGAGGGAGTACGGAGACTTTACCGGCGCGAAGCCCGGAGCAGAGGGTATCAGGGCGAAGGGGGCTATAGCCAGGGTTAGCGCGAGCGCCGGTGCAAGCATGTAGGGAACCTTGTCCGCGGTCTCCGGTACGATGAACTCCTGGAACATGTAGCGCGTACCATCGGCCAGCATCTGCAGTACTCCTCCGAAGTGCCTCGTAACGTAGAGGGGTCCAACGCGCATCTGGACCCTAGCGGCTATCTTTCTCTCGGCCCATATTACTATGAGCAGTACCGCCAGCGCTGTGAGCAAACCCGGGAATATCACCGGGGCGAACACCCCGGGGGAGAGCACGAGCCTTACTATCCACTCGACTAGCCCCATACAGGATCACCTATCCGCCTCGGGAGGGAAGTAGTCCAGAGAACCGTATATCGCGGGGAAATCCATAAACCTGTGACCGGGGGCCAGGTACCTGAACAGTATGACGTTCCTGAAGGAGGGCGTTACGACCCGGAGCCTGTACGGCTTCGCCGACCCGTCCCCCGTGATGTGGTAGAATATCTCGCCGTGCCCCATCTCGGCCCTAGCCACGGCTTCGCCGGCGGGCAACTTCAGGGAGGCGAAGAGCGCCGGGAACTTGACCCTCCCCTCCTGCAAAACCCTCTCGCGAGTCTTGGGCGGCAGGAGCTTGAGGTACTTCTCGGAGAGTATGGGTCCATCCGGCATCTTCCGGAGTACTTGGCGTATGATCGAGATGCTCTGCTTTATCTCCTCCACTCTAACCAGCATCCTAGCCATACAGTCGCCCTCCTCTCGGGTTGGAACCTCGAACTCGAGGTCCTTGTAGGCACCGTAGTCGTCCGCGAGCCTAGCGTCGTATTTCACGCCGCTCGCGCGTAGGTTCGGGCCCACGACCCCGAGCCTGGAGGCCTCGGACTTCTTCAACACCCCTACGCCTTCGTACCTCGCGACCACCTGGGGGTTCTCCAGGAAGATCCTCATGTAATCCTGCAACCTCCTCTCCATGTACCTAGCTGCTTTCTCGAACTTCTCCCCGAAGCCCTGCGGAAGATCCCTCCTCACACCCCCTGGCACGCTGTAGGTGTGTGTGAGCCTGGCCCCCGTCAATTCCTCGGCGAGCTGGAGCCACACCTCGCGGTCCCCGAACGCCCACATGAACATCGTCGAGTGGTTCAGCATGATCCCGGCTATGCCCATCCCGTACAGGTGGCTCGCTATCCTGTTTATCTCCGAGAGAAGAGTCCTGAGGTAGAGGGCCCGCGGCGGAGGCTCCACGTCGAGAAGCCTCTCCATCGCCGTTACCAGGCCTACCGTGGCGTTATGCGAGTCTATTATCGTCAGCCTTTCGAGGAGCGGTATCGCCTTTATGGCCTCCCGCCCCTCGGCGAGCTTCTCCATCGTGCGGTGCACGTAGCCTATGTCCGGGTCGACGGACACTATTACGTCTCCCTGAAGCCTCACTATGAACCTCATGTGGCCCGAGGATGGGTGTTGCGGCCCTATGAAGAGCTCGTAGACGGACTCGTCGCCCTCCCTGAGTAACAGCCTCGAGTATACGACACCGCTACTCGTACTCAACATATATACCCTCCTCTACAACCTTGAAGTCCTTCCTCAAGGGCGGGGGCCCCTCCCAGCCCGGGGGCAGTAGTAGCCTGCGGAGCTCCGGGTGCCCCTCGAAGATTACCCCCAGCATTTCCCAGGTCTCCCTCTCCATGAAGAGCGCGTTCGGCCATACGTCGAAGAGAGACGGGGTAACGGGCTTCTCGCGCGGCAACTGCACCCTGACCTCGAAGAGGAACCTCCTCTTCTCAGGCTCGTAGCTCTCGGCGTGGTAAACCACCTCGATAACCCCCTTGGACGGCCAGTCGATGCCCTCGACGGAGGCTAGGTGGTCGAAGCCCGCCTCCACGGCCGCCGCGGCTACTTCCCGGACTTTGCCCGGCGCTGGCCTCACCCTGAGTATGCTCCCCTGTACCTCGAGCTCCGCGCCCAGCTCCCTCAACCTGCCCTCCAGGGCTACCAGCCAGCTAGGCTTTTCTCCACTCACCCTTCCTCACCTTCTCTTGAAGCATGATTATCGCCTGGGCTACTGCCTCGGGCCTGGGCGGGCAACCGGGAATGAAGTACTCCACGGGGAGTATGTCCTTAGGCCTCACTATGTTATAGCTGTTGTAGAACAGGCCGCCGTCTATCGCGCATGCACCCATGGCTATGACGAACTTTGGCCACGGCATCTGGTCATAGACTATCTTGGCGGCCTCCCCCATCTTCTTCGTAAGAGTACCCTCAATAACCATCAGGTTCGTCTGGCGGGGCGAGTTGAACGGTAGGAAGCCGAACCTCTCGGCGTCGAAGCGCGGAGCAGAGGTAGCGGCAAATTCCGCGCCGCAACAAGAAGTGGTGAAGTGGACAGGCCACAGGCTGAATGTTATCGCCCAGTCCCTCAGGGACCTTATCGGCGTTTTCTCTACGAGCCACTGCGCAGCCTTTCTGGCGGACTCTTCGAGCCTACCCACCATTACGAAGCCGAGGGGGCAGCTCAAGCTCTCCACCTCTCCAGCTCATCGGCGGCTTTTACGCCCCAGGCGACGAGGGGGGCGAGGAACAGGAACGCGGAGAGGAGCACGAGGAAAGAGGGTAAGGCTTGTTCCCTTGGAACGCCCGGGTAAAGGTACAGGAACGCCAGCAGAGGCTCTACCGTCAGGTAGAGTAGGAGGTACCCGTAGTACTGGTAGGGTAGCTGCGTCTTAGCCTCGCCGCTGGGAGGGTTCCCAGCCTCGTACCTCTTCCTCTTAAACTTACCCTCGGGCCCCTTAACGAGTATGAGCGCCAGGACGACTACTAGTAGCCCCGCTACGATCCCCAAGAACAGGGTCAACGCGAGTGTACTCGAAGGAGACACCGCGTACACCTCTTTAAAAACCTTTGACCCGAGGATTTAAATCTTTACGTTAATAGCTAATAATCTTGATATATCTGTTTCAGCTGGGCGGTAAAGAAAGCGCTTGACCAAAGTAAAAAAGAGGCTTCCGGTAAAGTCTAGCCTCGCTTTGCCTTCAGGGATACTGCGCGTCAGAGAGCGAAGTAGCCGGCGATCCATCCGTAGAGCACTAGCAACGAGGCGGAGAGAGCGACGAGCCCCACGATGGAGAGTTCTGCCGCGAGCCTAGGCTTCCCAGAAGGCCTGGAGCCTTCCCCTACGCAGAGCGCGTATACCAGGTTGAAGTAGTAGCCGAAAGAGGCTATTACCGCCGTTAAGGCTAGGAGCGCTAGCAGTAGCGATGACTGGGCAACTCCGACTATTATGTAGAGCTCCGACCAAAATGTGAGGGCTAGCGGTGCCCCCGTTAAGCCGAGCGCGGCCACTACGAGCACGGCCTTGAGGACCTTGCTCCCCGAGAGGGAGCCTTGAAGCTTGTCGAGCCTCCTTGAGCCGAAGTCCGCCAGGAGCACGCCCGAGAGTATGAAGAGGGCAGCCTTTAGGAAGCCGTGGCCCGCTACGTGGAGGTAGGCGGCTGTCCTCGCGGTAGCATTCCCGGAGGTTAACCCGAGGAAGATGTAGCCTACGTTTGCAACCGAGCTGTACGCCAGTAGCCTCTTGACGTCGACCTGCCTGTACGCTGAGAAGTTTCCGAGAAGTGCGCCAGCCACTGCCAACACCGAGAGGAGCCTCAGTAGGATGGGCTCAGAGCCTACTAGCCTGTAGACGAGTAGCCCTGCCGCCTCTATCGTTATCCCCGAAAGGACTGCACTCGCAGTGCTCGGTGCCACCATGTGCGCATCCGGTAGCCAGAAGTGGAGCGGAAACACCGCGGCCTCGGCGCCGAAGCCCACTACTACGAGCATTTTCGCCGCGAGGCTTGCCTTAGCGAAGGACTCGACGGACAGGGAGCCTGTCTCCAAGTAGGATAGCGCTATGCCTGCAAGCGCGAGCAGAGATGCCACTCCGCACAGCATGATGTACTTTACCGCGGCCTCGGCGCTCTCCCTATCCCTGTGGAAAGCCGTCAACGCGAGTATACAGACGCTGATAGTTTCCCACGCCACGAACAGCCTGAGCAGGTCGCCGAGTAGGAGCAGGAGGGGCAGGCTGGCTGTAAGCACGGTGACCAGCGCGTCGTGCAGGGGTTTAGACTCCTCTACGAGGTCCAAGCCGGAGATCACGGCGGCGAGCCCTATCACCGAGGAAACGAAGCCCACGTACCCCGCTAGCCCGGGGTTTCCCAGGCTTATATACAGGAGTGCCAGCATCACTGCCGATGAAAGAGCCGTGGACGCGTATCTAGACGCTTTCCCCGGGAGGAAGCCCGAGGAAAGGATGGCCAGGGACCCCGCAAAGACAAGGGTTACAATCTCCTTCTCCACCTAGATCACCCCCAGGACAACTATCAACAAGACGAGGAGGAAGCCGAGGAGCCACAGGGTGTTAACAGCTGGGTTGCCGTACTGAAGCCTCGTAAACGTGCCCGAGAGAATGCTGACTACCCTCTTTGCCAGGAAGGTGTAGAGGTCGTCGAAGTAGAAGCCCCTGTCCGCTACCCGCGCTAGGGGTCTCAGGAACAGCCTCAGCTCGGCGAGAGCGTGCCTACCCCACACCGCGTACGAAACGGCTAGCCCGGCGAAAGCGCCGACGACGGCCGGGAGGTTCACCTCGGAGAGCTCGAGGGGAACTCCGAGGTAGGCATGCACAGCCTGTAACACTGGTAGCCCTAGGGCGGTAAGTACTGCGAGCACAGCTATAGGCACAGTCATCGCGTCGAGCTCCTCGTGTAGAGGCCTGAAGCAACAACCAGTGAATAGCCTGAAGAACAGCCTGAAGATGTATAGGGAGGAGAGAGCACTCAGCGCGAAGCAGAGGGCTAGGACAGCCTCGCCGTGTATAGCGCTTTCCAGCGAGGCGAGGACAGCCTCCTTGGTGAAGAAGCCGGGGAGCGGGGGTAGCCCGGCAAGGCTTAGCGCCCCGACGAGGAACGCCACAGCGGTAAACTTCAGCCCGGCGTCCCAAAGCCCTTCGAGCTTGTCAAGGCTCCTCGTCTTCGTCTCATGGATTATTAGACCGGCGCAGAGGAATAGGAGCGCTTTGAACATCGAGTGCGCGAGCAAGTGGTACATCGCCGCTCCGAGTGCGCCTGCACCTATCGCCAGGAACATTAGCGCTAGGTGGTTTATCGTGCTATACGCTAATACCTTCTTCAGGTCAGAGGCTCCCAGGGCTGCGAGCGCCGAGAGTAGAGCCGTGAATACGGACAGGTAGACAACGAGCTCGCCTAGCCCGGGCGCAACCTGTAGGAGCGGGTAGAAGCGCGCGAGCAGGTAGACACCGGCCTTGACCATTGTCGCGGCGTGTATCAGGGCGCTGACAGACGTGGGCCCCTCCATTGCGTCCGGCAACCAGACGAAGAGGGGGAATTGAGCGGACTTGCCCACAGCCGCTACGAGCAGGAGACTGCACACCGTCAGGGCTAGCTGCGCGTTGCCCGAGAGGGAGGCGATCACCCCGGGGATGCGCGTCGTCCCGGTAGCTTGGATTACCGTTGCCAGAGCCAGTAGGAGCCCTACGTCTCCCACTCTCGTCACGGTGAACGCCTTGAGGCCCGCCCTCCTTGCTTCCGGCTTCTCCCACCAGTACGCGATGAGCAGTGCGCTACATACCCCTACGAGCTCCCAGAACAAGTAGAGGAGGACTAGGTCCTCGGTGAGGACGAGCCCCGACATCGAGCCTATGAACAGGAGTATCAGCGAGTAGTAGCGGACGTAGCCGGCCTCTCCCGACATGTAGCCGACGCTGTACAGCGTTATGAGGAAGCCTAGGACGTTCACTACGGCTAGCATCAGGCGGGAAATCCAGTCCCCGTAAGCTCCGGGGCCCGGTGGCAGGTATCCGGCGAAGAAAGCGGCGGATAGGCAGGCGCCTACGAACGTTGCGAGCACCGCGAGAGCCTCGCATAGACGACGCGACAGCGGTCCTAGCACAGCGCATACGAGGCTCGAAAGTATCAGTAAAGCCGGTACAACTGCTACACCCACGCCTATCACCCCTTCAGCTCTGAGATCCTGTGGGGGTCTATCGTCCTGTGCCTACTCCACGCCAGGTAAAGCACAGAGATCGACACGACCTCCGATGCTCCGGCGGCCGCGACCACCAGGAGTACGGGGTCGACGGAGGGGGTAGGCGACGACCCAACAGCAGTGGACAGTATGAGTAACGAGCCTAGAATCATTGCCTGAAGCCCCATAGCCACCTTTACGAGGTTCCTGGTAGCGGCTACCGAGGTTGCACCGGCGATGACGAGCAATCCCCCAACGCCTAATAGCACGATACTTTCAGGCAACTCTATCACCCCTCAAAACGTAGATTGAACTTGTAACGGAGACGAGGAGCAACGTGAGGAGCAGGTAAGCGTCCTCCGCCGTAAACTTCCTGAGGATAACGGGTACCGGGGAGAGCCTATAGGCGAATGCGAGGAGCACGGCGAAAGCCACCGTTATCAACACGAAGAATACTGCCGCCACCACGTAGATCGAGTCTGCTCTCGCCTCCTCTTTCTCCGTGACTATCAGCCAGAGCGATAAAAGCGCTACCAGTGCCCCCGCGAACACCGTAGCCACAAGGATGCCCGCCGTCGCGCCTACGAGAAGACCTATAGACATGGCTACGAGAACCGTGCCGAGGGAGAGTAGCAACAGCGATAGAGAGACCCTCTTGGAGTAGAGGGCTCCCACGATTATCACTGCGCCGAGAACGGAGAGAAGCTCCTCGATCACGCCCACCACCCCAGAAGGAACGCCACGACTAGCTGGAGCAGGACTAGCGGGTAAACCCTCTTCCAGAAGACCTCCGCGAGCCCATAGACCCTGACTCTACTCGTAGTCGCGCTAACGAGGATGACTGCAAGTGCGACGATTAGCGATTTCAGCGCGAACCACGCGAAACCGGCCAGCGCGCCCAGCTCCTTGTAGCCGGGGCCCAGCGGTCCCCCGAGGAAAACTACGACTATGAGCGCTATCCCCCAAACCATGCTCAAGTCCTCGTAGAGCCTCATGAAGGCTAGACCCCTCCCGCTGAGCTCGGTCATCCAGCCCGCTACGACCTCCTGCTTGGCGTGGGGGAGGTCGAAGGGGCGCTTCTCGAGCTTAGCTAGTAGCGCGACGAGCGCGGCGGCGAGCGAGACCGGCTGGTAGAGACCGAGGAAGCCGTGGGACTCCTGGTACGCGAGTATGCCTTCGAAGCTCATTGTCTTCGCCTGCAGGGCGGCCGACGCAAGGCTTAAGAGGAACACCCCTTCGTACATCGAGTACTGCACGAGGAGCCTTCCAACACCTATCGCCGTGTAGGGGCTTAGGACGGAGTAGCCGGTGAGGGACAGGGTCAGCACGCCGAGCGCCAGCAAAAGGAAAACTAGCGCGAAGTCACCTTCGAACGACAGCAGGCCCTTGGTGCTCGCCACCGGGAGGACGCACATACCGAAGACAGGTATGGTTACGGCTAGGATCGGCGCGACCCTGAACGTAAAGACGTCGGTCCACCCAGGGACTATCTCCTCCTTCAAGAGAAGCTTGAAGAAGTCGTAGACGGGTTGGAGAAGCCCGTGGGGGCCCGCGTACAAGGGGCCCACCCTTCTCTGGATCCTCGCGGTAACTTTTCTCTCGAGGTACTCGAACCAGAAGCCCATAGCCACGGTGAACAGGAGCCCGGGGAAGACCAGGACGCCGAGGACAATGTCGAGCACTGCGGTCACCTCCCCCGGGTAGCCGGGGACGCGAGTAGTAACAGGTAAGCCAGGAAGAGGAGGCAGGGCAGGATTACCGAGGCGTCCCTTTCAAGGATCATGGTAAAGGCGGTGATCTCGAGCATTACGAAGAGGATCACGAACGTGTAGAGCTCCTCTACGTGGTACCTGTAGGTGGGCAACCTGGGGGCTACACCGCCCGTGAACGGCTCCCGCGCCTTCTCAGTGTGCTTCCCCCTGGCGGCGACCCTACCCGAAAGCCAGTACGCAAAGCTTACGGCTACGAGGAGTAGAAGGAAGGAAAAAAGCACCTTGAGCGCCTCTGGCTCGCCCGTTGCGAGCGGGAGGAGGGAGGCGAGGGAAATTATCTCCACGGGTTGCTTTTTAACCATGCTTATCGCCCGGCCGGGGCATACCTCCGCGCATACCCCGCAGTATATGCACTGGTAGTAGTTGAAAGAGGGTATTTTCCGCTCGACCTCCTTCCCACCTACAACCTTCTTCCCCCCGGGGACCATCGTTATAGCACCCGAGGGGCAGGACCTCGCGCAGAGGCTGCATCCCAGGCACTTGTCCCTATCGAGGAGCGGCGCCCCCCTTATGAACGAGTTGTTGAGGTGGCCTGTATAAGGTACGGTTAGCGGCGGCTGTAAGAGGCTTTTAACGGCGGTTTTTAGTATTTCCAGCTTACTCCTATACTTGTTCATCTCCTCACCCCTCTAAGCGACTCGAAAAACTTGGAAGAAACTTCCCTTCTCTTCCCGGACAAGTCGATTATAGTCACCCTGTCCATACAGCTGAAGCAGGGGTCTATGCTCGTGACGACGACTGGGAAGTCGGACAGCGTCTGCCCCTCGAGGATCTTCGCCGCGAGCTGGATGTTCGCCAGGGTCGGGGTTCTAACCTTAACCCTGTAGGGGTTGTGTGTGTTATTCGCCTTTACGTAGTAGAACAGCTCGCCCCTCGGAGCCTCGATCCTGCTGTAAGCCTCACCCTCGGGAACCGTGCCCATGAACGGCTTAGGAGGTACGGGGTTGCCCGAAGGCATCTTTTCGACCAACTGCTGGATTATGCTGGCCGACTCTACGACCTCCTTTACTCGGACCCTAATGAGGTTGTACACGTCTCCCTCGTTGGACGTGGGGACCTCGAATTCCACCTCCGGGTAGGCCCCGTAGGGCTCTATTCTTCTCACGTCGAACGGGTCTCCCGCAGCCCTCCTAACAGGCCCCACAGCGCAGTACTTCCTGGCATCATCCAGGCTGTACCTCCCTATCCCCTTCGTCCTGGAGATTATCTCCTCGGAGTACGACAGGCTTTCAAGCAGGGACTCGAACTCCCTGCGGAACGTCTCAACCCTCTCGGAGACGCGTCTCAGCAGGGCGTCGGGAACGTCGCGCCGCACCCCGCCTATGGTTACGAAGGACTTGTGGACCCTGTTCCCGGAGATCTCCTCGAGTAGGTCCATTATGGTCTCTCGGAGCCCCCAGACCCACATGAACATTGTCTCGAAGCCCGTCCAGTAGCCCACGAGGCCCAGCCAGAGAGCGTGGGAGTGTATTCTCTCCAGCTCCGCGACGAGGGTTCGAAGGTAGGCCGCCCTCCTGGGCACCTCCATGTTTAAGAGCCTCTCGACAGCCTCTACGAAGCACCACGCGTGGGAAGTACTGCATATCCCGCATATCCTCTCCACGAGGAAGATGTCCCTGAAGAAGCTCCTAGACTCCGCAGCCTTCTCTATACCCCTGTGCACGAACCCTATGCGTACAAAGGCCTTCACTATCCTCTCCCCGTCTACCACCAGGCTGAAGTACTCCGGCTCCTTGAAGGCCGGGTGGTACGGGCCTACGGGTACGACCACGCTTTCTGGGGAAAGAGGCGCGTGCAAACCCACGGCGTCAACCTGGCACGTCGGCGCCTCGGCGACTAGCGCTTTCACCGAGGCAGGGTCGACGTCCTTTAGTAAGGGGGGAGGCGCGTCGGGCGGGTAGCACTCCGGGAGTATGAAGCGCCTCTTCTCCGCGCCGTCCTGGAAGTTGACGCCGAACAAGTCGCGTACCTCTTTCTCGTAGTAGTCGGCGCCGGGGACTACCTGGGCGATGGAGGGAAGGGTCGGGTTAGCCCTGGGTAGCTTCACGGAGACGTGTCTGTAGCCGCCGCCCCCGTCGAAGTGGTATATCAGCTCTATGGAGTCCTGGAGGTCGACCGCCGTTATCGCCGTTAGGTGAGCGTAACCTTCGGCGACGAGCCTTCTAACAGCTTCCCGTATGCCTTCGGGAGGAACCTGAACCTTACCCTGTATCCTACCTCCCCCCATTAGCCTCACCCAGAACTATCCTTGACAAGGCGTGAAGCAAGCTTTCAGGCTTGGGAGGACACCCCGGGATCTTCACGTCCACCGGGAGAACCTTGTCGGCACCCCCCAGAACATTGTAGCAATTGGAGAATACACCCCCGCTACACGCGCACGTCCCGAAGGCTACCACGATCCTAGGCTCCGGCACCTGGTCGTATATAGTCTTCAAGGCATCCGCAGAAGCCCTCGTCACGGGGCCAGTTACAACCAGGACATCCGCATGCCTAGGACTGGGCACAAGCTGTACCCCGAGCCTTTCAAGGTCGAAGCGGGGCGTAAGAGCAGCGACAAACTCTATGTCGCACCCGTTGCACCCACCAGAGTTAAAGTGATATACCCAGAGGCTTTTACGCCGAAAGCCCAGATCTCCCCTCATGACATGTCTCAAAAACTACATTTCAAAAAACATATATGTACTAGATTTATTACCGCATGTTAATAATCTTTTATAACGCGCCCTTCATATTTTTACGTAATACTAAAAAATGCTTGGAATCCTCCACAACTGCCTAGACAAACATCAATTTATCTTTTACCTATGTTACAGGGAATGTACGTGCTGCTCTTCCACGCCGCGCCCCGAGGCTTTGACTGTACGCGACAAGAAAGAATATAGAAAAATATATATGTTATCTGCAACGGAGCATTATTGAGAGAAATGACGAGCAATAAAGTAGTTAGGAGGGTTCAGTTAACAGGCGGTTCAACGTTTATAGTCTCAATACCCAAGGAGTGGGCAGAAAAGCTGAGCATAGGGAAGGGGAGCCTGCTCGTGCTGTCGCTCGAGAACGACGGGTCTATACGCATAGTTCCGAGCCTCAAGCGCCCCGAAGCCCTCTCGTCCGCCGAGGTCTCTGTTAGAGAGGATACGACGCGGGGGGCTGCGCTCCGCGAGGTAATGTCCAAGTACCTGATGGGGTACAAGATGATAAGGGTTGTATTCGAGCGGGACGACCCGGAGTTTAGGCACGTGTTGAAAGACACGATCGCGAGGAAGCTTATAGGCGTCGAAATACTACACGAGGACTCCAGGGAGGTCGTTCTCCAGGTTCTCGTGAACGTGGAGGACCTCCCCGTCTCCACGATTATAACCAAGATGCGCGACGCGGTCACGGGTATGCTTGAAGACGTAAAGGCGGCGCTCGGAGGGGGAGACGTGGAGAAGATAGCCTCCGAGATAGTCTCGAGGGACGACATCGTGGATAAGCTATACCTCTACGGTCTACGCCAGCTACACGCCGCGCTGAGGGGCTACGTCGGTCTCGAGGAGATCGGGCTAAGGAAGGTGGAGGAAGTGTTGCCGCACGGCATGGTTCTTAAGAACATCGAGCGCATAGCCGACCACGCCGCCTCGATCGCACAGGCCTTGCCGCATGTAAGGGAGGCAGAGAAGATCAAGAATCCCATCTCGACGCTTTCCGACAAGGTATCCGAGTTCTTCACAGCCTCTGTACACGTGTTCCTCGACAGGGACAAGACGACTGCAAACAGACTGCTCGACGTCGACGCGGAGAAGCTAAAAGCCCTGGAGAGGAAAGTATTCGACGAGCTCGCCAGGAGGATTCCCGAGGAGATTCTAGCAGTTAGGCTGATGGTTGGTAGCTACCGTAGGATCTTCGACTACAGTACAGACATCCTTGAAGCTACGATAGACCTGCACGACATAACCTAGCGCGCTGTAGCGAAAAAACCGGGTTCTGGGAGCCTTTTTGGTTCACTTGAGGTTGAGCCTGAACTCGTACCCATACCTCTTGAAGCCTAGCTTCTCGTACCACTTGTGCACAGCTTCGCGCTCGAACCTGCTGGTCGCTATTATCTTGTAGCAGTTCATACTCCTAGCCACTTCGATTGCCTTCTTCACGAGCTCCGTCCCTATACCCCTCCCCCTGTACTCCTCGTCGACGTAGACATCCTCTAGTAACGCGTAAGGCTCCGGGTGAAGATCGTTTTTGATCAGGTAGATGTAGCAGTGGGCTACCTCTCTTCCATCGACAATGGAGATGCGCACACCGCTAGTAGCGACCTCTGTTACTTTGAACTCCACGAAGATTACGAGCCGGGGATCTCATAAAAAACCTTTTTCCGGCTAACTATCATAGAGAGTGAGAGGGTCCTCCAGAAACTCGCGCGCTACGCGGAAAAATCGTTATCGATTTAAACGTGCGTATGCGCTAGACAGGGCTTGAAGCCACTTGACGACGGTGAAGATGGGAGGAGTGTTCCTTGCTAGGAGGCGTGTGGGTAGAGGGGTCGTGCGAGCCTACTTCGTGGTCTTCGCCGACGGTAGGATGGTGAAGAACCTCGCGGAGAGGGATGCGCGGGGCGGCTTCAGCGGGGAGGCGGAGGTGGAGTTCAGGGAGAGGCTAACCATCCTCGCGAAGGCTGGGCCGAGCGGGTTCGAGGGGATGAGGCCCGGCGGGGTCTGGTACAGCGTCACGTTCGTGTCGTCGGACACGCATAGGAGGATAGAGCTGAGCCTTCCTCTCCTCGACGAGAAGGTCTCGATAACGGTCGAGGGGAGGGTCGACCTGGAGAAGATTACTAGTTGCGGTTGGTACGATGCTTCAAGCCTGATTAATCTTGTACAAGCAGAGGCTTGAGCTTGTAGTACACATTGGGAACGACCTCCGAGATGTGGAGCTCCTTCCCGTCTATGACTACCACGTGCCTCGTGGTCTTGTAGGGGTACAGGCTCCCCTTAAGAGCCCTCTCGATAACCTCTCTCTTCGACGGGCTAAACCCCTCTCTCCACGACCGCACGACTATGCGCTCGTCGTCGTAGTCTACCAGCGCGACCGGAACCTCCTTCACCCCGAGCCTTCTAAGCGCCTCCACCCTGTGGTGGCCGTCCAGGATCACTCCGTACCTCGACTCGGCAGCGATAGGCTTGATTAGCACCCCCCTCTCGAGCATGTCGCGGAGAAGCTCCTCCACTCTTTCCTCGGAGAACTCCTCGTGGGGCTTCAGGCTACCTATGCTCATAAAAGCTATCTTTGCGACATAAACTTGCATAAGTCTACAAAAATGATCACACATAAATACTTTTCTCTTAACTACTGCGCGCTTCTCCGGCTACTCCTAGGCGATTTTCTCGAGGGCTTCTAGGTCGATCCTGGACTCCAGCATGTCCAGCGAGAGCGAGAGAAGGTTCCCTACGAGGTAGTCTACCAGGCTCTGCCTATGGGTCGTCGAGAAGTACCTTGAGTAGAGGTTCACGAGACTCGACTTGCTCGCCTTGTCCCCCGTTCTGAACACGTTTATCCCGTTCTCCACGGCTCTCCGAGCGGTGTAGAGGTGAGACTTCGCGATGCTTTCACCCGCCAGGAGGGCTCTTGCGATGCTGACGAGGACGTCGCCCACCCTTTCGAGAGTCTTCCCGTAGTTAAAGTACGGTAGGAGGAGAGGTCTACTCTTCACGCCTATCTTCTCCGCGTACGAGGAGGACTTCAGCGAGAGGGCTACCTGCCTGCTCAGGAGGAAGTAGAACTTGTCGAGCTCTACGTCTCTCTCGACGACGCTGCGCAGGTACGAGGAGTCCTTTTCCTCGTAGTAGTCTTCGAGGTCTCTCACGTCGTTCTTGACCAAGATCTCCATCCTAGAGAGTATCCTCTCGAGGCTCATCGTAGACGTGTCGGCAACCATCTGGAGCTGGACGTAGTTCTCACCTTCCTCGAACACCTCTAAGCCCACGAGCCTAGCCAGGGAGCCTCTCACCTGGCTCAGAAGCCCCGCGGGCATCCTCCCACCGCTGTACACGATCCTTATCTCCGAGTAGCCCGCCTGGTAGAAGGAGATTATCATCCTCTCCGCCGACTCTTCCTCTCCCGGGGCGAGCTCCACCCTGGCTTGCTCCAGCCGCTCGCGTTGCTCCCGGAGGCCCGGGGCTACGAGCAAGCCTTCCTCCCTCTCCTCCAGGTACACCACGTCGCCCTCTCGTAGCGAGTGCCTCTTCAGCCACTTGGACGGAAGGGTTACCGCGAGGCTCGACTTCCCGAGCCTTATGAGCTTCCTCGCGTACGCCACGAGCAAGGTATATACTTACATGGATAAATACTTACTGTTTATACGAAACGCTTTATTTCTAGGCCTGGGTTTACTTTGTATGGGGCTATTCGAAGAGAAGATTAAAAACTCCGAGCTGGGGCTGAGCTTCGACGACGTTCTACTAGTCCCCAAGTACTCCGACGTGAGGATAGACGAGGTAGACGTGTCGACAAGGCTTACGAAAAACCTCCTCCTCAAGATCCCCATAATCAGTAGCCCCATGGACACCGTAACCGGCTTCGAGATGGCGAGAAAGCTCGGCGAGCTCGGGGGGCTCGGCGTTCTACCGAGGAATATCCCCCTGGACGCCGTCGTCGAGTACGTTAAGAAGATCTCCGGGGAAAACCTCCCCGTCGGCGTAGCCGTAGGACCCTTCGACGATGAGAGGGTTTCGAAGGCCCTAGACGCCGGCGCCTCGATAATAGTCATCGACACGGCGCACGGCCACAGCAGGAACGTCTTGGAGGCTACGCGTAGGTACGCGGGTATGGGGGCCGAGGTCATGGCCGGGAACATAGTGACGGCAGAGGCTGCCCTAGACTTGATAGGCGCCGGGGCTGTATCCCTGAGGGTAGGCGTTGGTCCCGGGCACGCGTGTACCACCCGGGAGGTAGCCGGCGTCGGGTACCCCCAGCTATCGGCGGTCGCGAAAGTCGCGGACGCCGCTAGGAGCCACGGAGTCTCGGTAGTGGCGGACGGCGGCATAGAGAAGCCCGCGGACATCGTCAAGGCGCTCGCAGCCGGGGCGGACGCCGTCATGCTTGGCTATCTGCTCGCCGGAAGCGACGAGGCACCGGGGCACGTCGTTGTACGCGGCGGGGAATGCTTCAAGGTGTACAGGGGCATGGGTAGTAGGGGGGCTCTTCGGAGCGGCTCGACACGCTACGGCGAGTTCAAGCGGGTACCCGAGGGGGTGGAGGGGCTCGTGCCGTGCAGGGGTCCCGTCGAGGGCGTGGTGGAGTTCCTGGTGAACGGGCTTAAGCAGGGTATGGGCTACGTCGGCGCGAGGAACCTGGAGGAGCTACGCGTAAAGGCGGAGTTCGTGAGGCTTACGCACGCGGGTGTGAGGGAGAGCGGCCCCAGGGGGCTACTGGAGGTGAAGTACTGATGGGGGTAGTCGAGGTAGGAGAGCTGTTCGCGGGCGGGAGGGTCCTGGAGAGGGCTAGGCTCGTCATGCCGGGGGTCTCCGAGGACTTTTACTTCGAGTCCGCAGTGTCCCCTGGCTTCAGCGATGCCCACGCCCACCCCCAAGTAGTGGACGTAGGCGAGGGGGGTAGGTGGAGGAACTCGTACGAGTGGATAGAGGGGAGGCGTCTACGCGTAAACGAGGCGTCGCTTAGGCGGGACGCGGAGACATCGGCTGAGCTCGCGGAGGTAGCCCTGCTCCTCTCCCTGCTCGACGGGGTCACGCTGGTGGCGCTGACAGGTAGCCTCGAGGGCAACATAGAGGCCGTTAGGAGGCTGAAGGTAGCCCCCCGAACGGTGCTTCTACCCACGGTTATGAGGGGCGAGGGCTGGAGCCTCCCCGAGAGTATATACGTGAAGTACGTGAAGAACCTGAGCATGTGGGACGGGTACTACTCGCTGGGGTTCTTCGTGCACTCCCTGAGGATGGCTGACAGGTCCATGCTGAGGGCCTCGAAGAGGATGGCGGAGAGGCTCGGCGTCCCCTTCGCGCTCCACCTGTCGGAGGGAGTGGACGAGGCTGACGAGCTTGTTGAGGCCTTGGAGGGCGATACGCGGGGCGTTATCGCTGTTCACTGCTTCGAGGGCGCGGAGAAGTGCAGGAGGCACGGGCTCAGGGTGGTGCACTGCCCAACCTCGAACCTCTACCTCTACGGGAGGACTCTCCGCGGGCTCGAGTACTTCGACTCTCTCGGGAGCGACTGGCCGCTGGTAACGGGCACCCTCCTCAAGACGTACGGGGACGCGGTGGCCGTGCACGGGCCGTCGTACAGGCTACTGGAGAGGGCGACCCTGGGCGGCTACCTGTTGCTGGGGTTTAAGCCCGAGGGAGACCTCGCCGCGTTCGACGAGCCGCTTTCAAGGGTGGTTAGAGGCGAGGCCAGGCCTAGCCACGTTTTTATCGGTGGAAGGCTGCTGGTGAGGGAGGGCGTGATCGCGGGCTACGAGCTGGGGAGGGACGATGTCGAGAGAGTCAAGCGGGAGAGGGTTAAGAGGGCCTTCGAGAAGCACGGAGTATAGCGTTGTCGTCCTGGACTTCGGGGGGCAGTACGCCCACCTGATCGCCAGGAGGGTGCGCGAGCTCAACTACCGCTCGCTACTCGTTGACTACGACTCACCCCTCGAGGATGTGCTCTCCCTGAAGCCAGTAGCGGTAATCCTCTCCGGGGGGCCCTCCAGTATCTACGAGGAGGGGAGCCCGTGGCCCAGGAGGGAGGTGCTGGAGTGGCTTCTCTCGGGGAGCGTCGCGGTGCTGGGTATATGCTACGGGCACCAGTTGCTGGCGAGGGCTCTCGGCGGGAAGGTGGAGAGGCGGGAGAAGGCGGAGTACGGTATAAGCAGGCTTAGGGTGGTCTCGGAGGACCCGCTCTTCAAGGGCACGCCGGGCGAGCAGGACGTCTGGATGTCCCACAGGGACGCCGTCGTCGAGCTACCCCCAGACGCCGTCAGGATAGCGGAGACGGATTACTCCTTCATAGCGGCTTTCCGGCACAGATCCAAGCCTATATACGGGGTACAGTTCCACCCCGAGGTAAGGCACACGGCGTACGGGCTCGCAATTCTGAGAAACTTCCTCTCCGAAGTCGCAGGCGCCAAGCCCAACTGGTTCGTAGAGAACCTCGTGGAGGAGAAGATCAGGGAGATCAGGGAGAAGGTTAAGGGGAACGTGCTGATAGCGGTGAGCGGCGGCGTCGACTCGACAACTACGGCGGTCCTCCTGCTCAAAGCGCTGGGGCCCGACCCCGTCCACGTAGTATACGTGAACACCGGCCTCCTCAGGGAGGGTGAGCCGGAGAGAGTCCTGGAGACACTCTCCAGGCTAGGGTTCAGGCACGTACACTACGTCGACGCCAGCAGGAGGTTCCTCGAGAGGCTTAGGGGGGTGACGGACCCCGAGGAGAAGAGGCGCATTATCGCGGAGACATTCGCCGAGGTTTTCTCGGAGAAGATAAGGGAAATAGAGGAGAGGTACGGCCCCTTCAGGTTCCTGGCTCAGGGCACGATCTACCCGGACAGGGTGGAGAGCGGGAGGACTGGCAAGGCAACCGCAAAGATCAAGAGCCACCACAACGTCGTGATGGGCGAGGTTCCAGGCGTGGAGCTCGTCGAGCCTCTGGCCGATTTCTACAAGGACGAGGTGAGGAGGATAGCGCTCCTGCTCGGGGTCCCGGAGGACATCGTGTACCAGCACCCGTTCCCCGGGCCGGGCCTCGCCGTCAGGGTTGTAGGCGAGGTAACCGAGGAGAAGCTCAGGATACTGCGCAGGGCTACGAGCATAGTGGAGGAGGAGTTCAAGAAGAGCGGGCTTTACAGGGAGGTGTGGCAGGCGTTCCCCGTGCTTCTCCCCGTGAAGACCGTCGGGGTGAAGGGGGACTCTAGGAGCTATGAGTACGCGGTAGCGCTGAGGGTCGTCTACAGCGAAGACGCGATGACGGCGAGCTTCGCGAAGCTACCGTGGGATTTCCTCGAGCGCTTAGCCGAGCGGCTAGTCAACGAGGTAGAAGGAGTCAACAGGGTCCTCTACGACATCACGCATAAACCCCCGGCCACGATCGAGTACGAGTAGCGCGCTACGCGCGTGCTACCGGGGTCTCGACTGCCAGCCTTCGAAGGATGTCGTAGTACTCGCGGCTACTCGTGATCACGGAGCTCAGAACACCCTCCCTCACTACCCTCCCCTTGAAGAGTAGGGCGCCCCTCGACGCGAGCCGCAGGGCTTGCTCCGGGTCGTGCGTCACTATTATCACCGTTATCTCCCTTGAGAGGCTCTTCACGAGGTCTTCTATCTTCGCGGCGTTCACGGGGTCTAGGTTGGCGGTCGGCTCGTCCATTAAGAGTACGGAGGGCTTAAGCGCGAGGGCCCTGGCTATGCATAGGCGTTGCTGTTGCCCGCCGCTCAGCGTTGTCGCCGGCTTTCTGAGCTTGTCTTTGACCTCGTCCCAGAGGGCTGCCTGCTCCAGTGCCTCGCGGACGATGGCGTCGAGCTGCCTCCCCCTCGCCAAGCCGTGGAGGCGCGGTCCCAGGGCGACGTTGTCGTAGATCGAGAGGTGGGGGAGCGGGTTGGGCGTCTGGAAGACCATGCCGACCATCCTCGCTACTTGCTCTGGGCTTAGATCCCTGTAGACGTCCAGCCCGTTGACCTCGACCCTCCCCTTAACCCTCGCCTCGGGCCTCAGCTCGATAAGCCTGTTTATCGTTCTGAGAAGCGTCGACTTGCCGCAGCCGCTGGGCCCCATTACCGCGTATATCCCTCTCCGCGGGACGGAGATGTTCACGTCGAAGAGTACTTGCTCCTTGCCGTAGTACACGTTCAGGTTCACTGTTCTGACCGCTGGGTCGCTCATAGCCTCACCTCCCTCACCGAGACTCTCAGGGCGATAGACGCGGCGAGCGTGAATGCTACGAGGATGAAGGCCGCCCCCCAGGCGAGCTCCTGCCAGTTCTCGAAGGGGCTCTGCCCGTACGTCCACACGAGTAGCGAGAGCGTGCTCGAAGGGCCGAGCAACCCGTAGAAGCCGTTGAACGCGGCGCCCGCCGTGAAGAGCACCGGCGCTGTTTCCCCGAGGGCCCTGAAGTAGGCCGCGAGGAGGGAGCTCGCTATGCCCCTGAGGTTCATCGGTAGCAGGACTAGTAGCACGGTCTTCCACTTTGGGAGGCCTAGCGCGAAGGCAGCCTCTCTGTAGGCGAACGGTATGGAGGAGAGAATCTCCTTCGTATGCACCACGATGTACGGCGTTACCACCAGGGAGAGACTCAGCGCGCCTGCCAGCAGAGAGGGGCTCTTCGTGTACACTACGACCGCCCCGTATACGAATACGCCTAGAAGCACGCTTGGTACCTCGCTGAGGAACTGGGACGCGTGCTCCGCCAGCCTGGCGAGGGGGTCTCGGGGGTACTCGCTCACGTATATCCCCGTCAGGACGCCTAGAGGCGAGGACACGAGGACTGCTATCAGGGTCATAAGCAGGGTTCCGAGCAGCGCGTAGATGACTCCTCCCGTCTCCCCCACCCCTGGGGGAGCGGGGGGTTCCGTGAAGAACGAGATGCCTCTTCTCAGCACCACCGAGGCGCCTGCGTACAGCGGCTTGGCCACGAGGAGTGCTATGAGCAGGAACACCGTCGCTGAGAACACGGTTGCACCTGCGGCTACAGCGGTGTTCACGAGCCTCCTCCTGTTCACCTGCCACCACCTCTGTGCGCCGGGAGCCCCGCCCTTGAGGCTAGCCTCAGCCCAGCGTACGTTGCAATCGAGCTCACGGCGAGTAGGAGGAGGGCGGCGAAGTAGAGGGCGCTCGGCAGGTACCTGTAGTAGTACGCCATGCCGAACTGGTTCGCTATTAGGCTTGTAACCGTGTAGGATGGCTCGAAGACGTTGGGAGAGAGGTTGTAGACGTTCCCGACGACCATGCTGACAGCCGTCGTCTCTCCAACCGCCCTGCCGAAACCTATGAGGAGCGAAGCCGCGAAGAAGCCGCGGATCATTCCGAGAATTATCCGGGCACGCTCAACCCTCGTGGCGCCGAGGCTCGTCACCGCCTCTACGTACGCGAGCGGGACCGACTTGTAAGCTACGAGCATCATTGCCGCAGCGTAAGGCGTTATCATCGTGGCCAGTACGATGGAAGCCGAGAGTATGCTCGGACCGCTGACTCCCTCCATCCCCAGGGTTCTCCCGAGCCACCTCACGGCCGGGACCACTGTGGATAAGCCCCAGAGCCCGTACACCACCGTGGGGACGGACGCGGCGACGTTTAGCGCCTCCTCGAGCGCCGCCCTTAGGGGGCGCGGAGCCACTTCCTCGACGAAAACAGTCAGCGATAGCGAGAATAGCGCTACGAGCGCGAGCGCCAACGCCGCAGTGTACAGCGAACCAAGAACTGGGACAGCGACGCCGTAGAGCTCCTCGGAGGGGTCTTCGGAGGGCCTCCAGGCATTGCTGGTAAGGATCGCGAGACCCTCGCGCGCTAACACCGGGATGGACTCACGGGCGAGCACGACAACCATAGAGCCCACGGCGAGTAGAAGGACGAGGGCTACGGGTGCAAGCACGAGGCGTAAAGCGTCCAGCTCCATGGAGGTCCCAGTTATATCGCCGCAGCTCCACTTATATAGCTTTCTTTAGTAATTGAACGTAATAGAAAGTTATTGCAAAAAATATATAGTTTTTAAAGTTAGCCCCCAGCCTCGAGGATGGCGGCGACCCTGAGTATTGCTTCGCGCAACTGCTGCGGTACGGGGGCATAGCCCTCTACGATGCTCTCGGGGCTCTGACCCTCCGTGGCTATGTACTTTAGGAAGAGTGCCAGGGCTTTAGCCTTCGGGGGGTCGTAGTTCTTCGGGCCTTTGACTACCAGGAAGGTGGGAGTGGATATGGGGTAGGCGTCTGGGTCGGGGTTTCCGAATATCGCCTCTAGGTAGTTTACGCCGGCTATGCTCGAGGAGGGGTCGAGCGCTGGGAGGGCTGAGGCGGCGATCGTAACGCTTCTCGGTGTCGGTAGAACGAAGTTTCCGGACTTGTTTCTTATAGCCGCGACGCCGAGGCCCTTCGTGTACGCGAGCTCCACGTACCCTAAAGCGTAGGGCGTGCTGTTCACAGCCTGGGCTACTCCGGGGTTCCCCTTCGCGCCCACCGCGCGGCCGAGCCCTGCGAGGGGCCACTGCACGGTTTTACCCGCCCCCACGGTTTTCCTCCACTCCGGCGAGACGTAGGACAAGTACTTCGTGAAGACTTCGTTCGTGCCGCTCGCGTCGCTTCTGTACACGAGTACTATCTCCTTGTGCGGCAGGTTAAGGCCGGGGTTCAGCTCCCTTATTCTCGGGTCGTCCCAGTACGCTATCTTGCCGAGCAGTATGTCGGCAAGAACCTCCCCGGTAAGCCTGAGGTTGCCTGCCCCCTTGATCTCAGGCACGTTGTACACCACTGCCACGCCGCCGAGGATGTAAGGTAGCTGGTATACCTCGCCGAACCTGCTCCGGGCGGCGCTGTACTGCTGGTCGTTGAGTGGTACATCGCTCCCCGCGAAGTCGACGATGCCGTTTAAGAAGTCGCTTATCCCCTGCCCCGAGCCTACGCCGGCGTACTCGATCTTGATGCCGGGGTGCTTCGAGGTAAACCTGTACGCCCAGGCCTGTATCTGGGGCATGGGGAATGTGGCCCCGCTACCCTTGAGGAGGACCTCTCGCTGCGCCTGCTGCGAGCCTATCCATAGTACCGCCGCTAGCGCGAGCCCCACTAGGAGTACGGTCAGCGCGGCTCCTCTACTTGTTAGCGGCATGTATACCGAGCTGGAGAAAATCTATGTAGCTAATAAGGCTTTCTATATATATTATCTATTTGAGCCCAAAAATATTTATAACGATGGAGCCTCTCTAGGCGCTACCCTTTCACTGCGCCCATCGTAAGCCCTGACTTCAGGTACTTCTGACTCACCACGAAGAGTATGACGACTGGTATCGATGCCATGAAGCTTGCCGCGGCGAACGCGGGTATCCCTCCGTAGGTGCTGGCGTACTGCTGGTTTCTAAGCTGGGTTATGAACACCGGTAGGGTGTAGTAGTTCTCGTTGCTGAGAAGGAGCGTGGCGAGCATGAACTCGTTCCAAGCGCCTAGGAAGACCAGTATCGCTATCGTGGCTATCCCGGGTAGCGCGAGCGGGAGGGTAATCTTCCAGAAGATCTGGAACGGCGTAGCCCCGTCTACGAGCGCCTGCTCGTCTAGCTCCCGCGGGATGGTGTCGAAGAAGGACTTCAGGAACCAGGACGAGTACGGTATAGCGCCCGCTAGGTACACGAGTATCAGGCCCCCGGGGCCCAGGAAGGTCCCCTTGGGCAACCCTATGGCCCTGAACGTCTGGTCGTAGAACACCAGGAGCCTGTATAGCGGTATGAACGTTACGAGCCCGGGTATGCTGTTGAGTACGAGGAGCGTCCAGAGTAGCTTCCTCTTGCCCGGGAAGTTGTACCTGCTGAAAGCGTAGCCCGACATCGTGCCGACGAGGACGGCGAGCAGCATGGTCAAGGTGCTCACGTAAACGCTGTTCCACATGAATAGCGGGAACTTCGTCTTAAAGAGTAACATGTAGTAGGTCGTCTCCTCAATTGAGGAGGGCAGAGAGTCCGGCTTCGGGAACAGGGCGTCCAAGAGGCTTATCTTCTCCGTGGGTAGCGAGGCCCCGAACTTCCTCAGGCTCGTCAGGACAACCCACGTGACCGGGTAGACGATTGCGTAGCTCAGCACGGCGACGAGGACTAGGAGGGCGATCCTCTGCGCCAGGGAGTGCGCCTTCGCCACCGCCTACTCACCCACGACTCTCAGCTTCTTCATGGCGTATATGCTGGCCGGTACTACGAGCAGTGCCAGGAATATGGAGAAGGCCGCTCCGTAGCCGTAGTCCCCGAACTGCCATATCGTCCTGTAGCCATAGGTCATGAGCAGGTCGGTAACGTAGATGGTGGTGCCGATAGCCTTCACGAATATCTGCGGGCCTCCCCCCGTCAAGAGCCACACTACGCCGAACTGCTGGAAGGTCGTTATCGTAGTCAAAACCGTCGCGATCGTTAGGGGCGGCTTTATGTGCGGGAGCACTACGTAGCGGAACGTCTGCCACCCGCCCGCGCCGTCGACCTTCGCCGCGTCCAGCAGGTCCCTCGGAAGCGTTTGCAGAGCCGCCAGGGTGACCGTCATTATGAAGGGGTACGCCAGCCAGACATTCGTAGCGTTGATGGACACCCAGGGCCAGAACGTGTCCAGCCTCTGCCCGAGCCAGTCTATTCTCTCGAGCCCCAGGTTCATGAGTATCTGGTTGAAGTAGCCGTAGGAGTACTGGTAGAGGAAGAACCACGCCATTATGCTTATATAGCCTGGGACGGCCCAGGGAACGATGAACACAGCCTGCCAGAACCTGCGCCAGAGTAGCTTGTCCGAGTTAAGCATGAAGGCGAAGGCTACCCCGACTAGTACCTGCAGGGCGACGTTTACCACCGTGAAGAACACTGTGTTGAGCAAGGCTCTACCCAGGCCGAGCTCGGGCGTTAGCAGCTCCTCCACTATTCTCCGGAAGTTCTCGAGGCCTACGAAGTCCCAGGAGATCCACTTACCCTTCGTTGTGGACATGTCCGTGAACGCCATGTAGAAGCCGAATACTAGTGGGTAGAAGCTTACCATGGCGAGCACTACGAGCGCCGGTAGGAGGAAGAGTATGGGGGCGCTATACTTCTTAACGGAGGATACGGGCAAACAAACCACCACCAATGAAAACGGTAAATAAAAAAGTTTTTAACTCATTTCTTCAGGGCCGCTCTTAGCTCCTGGGCCGCCGCCTTCGCCGCGTCCTGCGGGGATAGCTGTCCCTGGTAGACCTGGCTTATGTACTTCGGCACGACGTTCCACATCTGCGCGACCTCGGGTACGTTCGGCATCGGTACGCCGTACTCGGCCTGCTTGAAGAACGCGCTGATAACCTTGTCACCGGAGACTGCCGGGTCCTTCATGGCGTTCTTCCACGTGGGTACGTGTCCAGCCATCTTGGCGAGCTTTACGGAGGCTTCGCCCGTTATGTAGTGCGCCAGCGCTATTGCTTCGTCGAGGACGCCCCTCTCGGCGGCGTTCTTAGTCACGAAGACCGCCTCCACCGTCATGAAGGGCCTGGCCGGGTGCGCCGGGTCTATAGCCGGTATGAGGGTTATCTCGATGTCCGCGAGGTTCTCGCCGAAAGCCTTTTTGAGGTCTCCGATCCACCATGGACCGTTTATGGCCATCGCGGCTTTACCGTTCATGAAGAGGTTGGTCATCATGTCGTAGCTGATGTCCGGCGGGAGGTACTTGCTGAACTTGGCGATTATCTGGAACGCCTGGACGGCGCCGGGGCTGTCCAGCGCTGTCTCCAGGGTGTTGGGGTCGAGGTAGTAGGCTCCGAGCCCGTAGAACCAGCAGCTACTGAAGTACGCGTTCTGCACGTCGTACGCGAGGCCGTACATCCCCTTAGCCTTGAACTGGTCCATTATGCTCCACAGCTCGTCGAGCGTCTTCGGGGGAGTGGCTAGGAGCTTCTTGTTCACTATCAAGGCCGGTAGCTTGATGCTCTCGGGTAGCCCGTAGATCTTGCCCTTCAGCGTTACTCCCTGGAGGGCGCTCTCCATGTACTCTCCCTTAAAGGCGGAGACTTTGTCCGTGATGTCTACGAGAGCGCCCGCCTGGACGAGCTCGCCCGTCCAGTCGTGCGGGCCGGTGAAGAGGTCCGGCCCTTCGCCGACCGGTACCGCCTGTATAACCTTGTTCTTGAGCTGGTCGAAGGGGACGTTGACTATGTCTATCTGGTAGTTGGGGTTCTTCGCCCTGAAATCGTCTATAACGGCTTTAAGTGCGTCGTACTCTCCGCCAGTCCACGCCGTCCATATAGTTATCTTTACCTGTTTAGGCGCCGGTTTAGGAGCGAACATCGGGTAGAGGGCTACAGCCGCTAGTGCTACGATAACCAGTACAGCAACGGCGATAAGAAGCTTGTTTACTCCCTTCTTTCCCTTTTCCTGCGCCGCCACGGGTATACAATTATATTCCTTCTTATAAACTTTTCTAATTCCTTTTAAATAATGCTAAGTCAGAGCTCGATTATACTGCCCGTCTCCGGGCCCACGATGTAGCCCTTTAAGCCGGCGTCTCCCCTGCGGGAAAGCTCCCTTAAAGCCTCGATAATCCGCTTCACCGCGCTTTTTTCGAGGGACTCCTTCCTGACTAGGAGGTCGTACTCCTCGCTCGCCAGGTACGTGAAGCCCAGCCCGTAGCGCTCCGCAACGTACCTCACGGCTACGCCGACGTCGGCTACTCCCCGGCTTACGAGGTAGGCTACGGCTTCGTGGGTTTTAACCTCGAACGAGTAGCCTTTAAGCCTCTCCTTGAGCTCCGCCGCGTCGACGCCTTTCCCCCTGGCTTCCTCCTCTAGGAGGTGGTCTACGAGTACCCGGGTACCGCTCCCGGGGTTCCTGTTCACGAACCTGTAGCCCCCCTCTATTACCTCCGCGAAGCTCGATACCGGGCCTACCTCTTTCCTGTAGACGAATCCTTGCTCGCGCTTGTAGCCCTTCACGAGGACGGCGTCCCTTATCCCGAGGCGCTTAACGTAGGGGACGTTGTACTCCCCCGTCTCGGGGTCGAGGAGGTGTGTGCCGGCGATATCCGCTACGCCAGACTTCACCGCCTGTAGCCCGGCGAGGCTACCCACGTTCACCACGCGCACTTCCCCGGCCTCCGGGATACTGGCTACTATCGACTGGAGCAACGGGTCGTGGCTCCCGATGATGTTCACCCGGTAAGCCCTCTGGAACGGGTTCAGCACTACTTCCAGCTCGCTCCCCTCGGGGGCGTACTCGAGGTTCTCCGGGATCACCGCGAAGCCGTCGACGAGGACCATCAAGGATACTCTCCCGCTGTGCCCCGGCAACGGGAAAGCCGCCTGGCGCCCACCCCTCTCCGCCAGTATCACCGGGACAAAGACCCTTATCCCGGCCTCGCCGCGGAGCGGCGTAGCGATGACCGCCCTCCTCCGGGGGAGCTGCTGGGGAGACACTCCCTGAAGCCTGAGGATTACGGGTAGCAGGTACAGGTTGACCGTTAGGAGGCAGGACATCGGGAAGCCGGGCAGGCTGAAGACTATCTTCTCGCCGTGCAGGGCGACGGCGAGGGGCCTCCCGGGCTTCTCGCGGACTCCGTGGAGGATTATCCCCGGGTCCAGCCTCGAAAGGGCCCTGTATACTAGGTCCTCGGGCCCCGCTGAGGTCCCGCCGATCGTGGCTACGACGTCGTTCTCGTCGAGGGCTCTGTGCAGGACCTCCTCGACTTCTCCGAGTTCGTCGCGCGCACGGGGGTACACTTTGGGCTCGGCGCCCGCTAGCTTCGCGTAGGCGTACACCATCGTGGAGTTCGAGTCGTACACCTGGCCGTACTCCAGCGGTTCTCCCGGCTGCCTGAGCTCGTTCCCCGTGGGGACTATGCCGAGCCTTACGGGCCTGTAGACCTTCACTGTTCGAACTCCGAGCGCGGCGAGCGTCGCGGCGAGCGTGGGGGTAAGCTGGGTGCCCTTCCAGGCTACGACTTCGCCCTCGGCTACGTCCGAGCCGGCGGCGTCCACGTTTTCGCCGCGCGCGACCGACCTGTAGAAAGTGACCTCTCCCCCCTCCTGGTGGGTGTACTCGACCGGAACAACGGCGTCCGCGGGGTAGGGGACTACCGCCCCCGTGGATACCTCGACGCACTCGCCCCTGCCTATCGTGACGAGCCTAGTCTCCCCAGTCGAAACCTTGCCTACAAGCCTCAGCTTCCTTGGCCTATCCTCGTATACGCCGACGAGGTCGTCGCTGCGAACGGCGTAGCCGTCTACGAGGGCCCGCGTGTAGGGCGGGTAGTTGAGCGGGGAGAAAACGTTCTCCGCGAGAACCCTCCCGACAGCCTCGGACACCGGTAGCTCGACGACTCCGAGGGGTACCAGCGGCCTGTACGACTCTATGATGGGTAGAACCTCGTCCACCCCAACCAGGCTCCTGTAGATCTTGCGCTGCATCACTCCTCGACCTCCCCGTAGAGGTGTACCTCGACCTCTTCTCCCTCGTCGTAGCCCTCTAGGCCCTCCGGCACGATCACGTAGCCGTTGCCCCTCAAAAGGCTCGCAAGCGCCCCGGAGCCGCCCAGCATGACAGGCTCAGCTAGAAGGGTGCCTCCCTCCCTGTACACCCTGACCCTGGCGAACCCGACCACGCCGGCCTTGACGGTGATCCTCCTCGTTAGCCTCGCCTTCACCCTCGGGAGTAGCGGGACCTTCAGGCCTACGCGTCTGAGGAGGGGCCTCAGGAAGACCTCGAGCGTGGAGAGGGCTGCCACGGGGAGCCCGCTAGCTGCGAGGTAGAGGCGGCCGCCCTTCACGGCTACGCAAGCCGTTTTGCCCGGTTGAAGCGCGAGCCCGTGCACGATGTACTCGGGCCCTAGGGATTCGAGCGCCTTAACGGTGAAGTCGTGCCCACCCATCGAGGTCCCGCCTAGGATCACGACGAGCCACTCACCCCTGCTCCCCGCCCACTCCGCCACTGCCTCGGGGGAGTCGGGGGCCACGGAGACGTCGGTCACCCTGAAGCCCAGGCTCCTCAGCCAGGAGGCTACGAGGAAGTGCGTGAACGGCCTGAAGTACGTGCCCCCCACTATCTCGTCGCCCACGTTGAGGATGCTCGCCTCGACTCTGAACACGTTCACGTGGCTCCTCCCCTCGAGCACGAGGGCCGAGAGGTGGTGCGGCTGGATGCGGTCGCCCACCCTAACTATGGGGACTCCCTCCTCGTACTCCTCGCCCGGCAGGGAGACGTTCTCGTACCTCGCGACCCTCCTGAACAGGTGGACCCTGCCGTCCTCCTCCAAGGCGTCCTCGACGGGCACGACGGCGTCCGCGCCCACCGGTAGAAGAGCGCCCGTCTCAACCCTTACCGCGGAGCCCCTCGGCAACTCGAACCCCTCGGTTGAGCCGGGCCTCAGGACTCCTTCCAGCAACCTCAGGGTAACCGGGGCGCCCGGAGACGCGGGCTCCACGTCTTCAGCTCTGACGGCGTAGCCGTCTACCACGCTCTTCGGGGCAGGGGGGAGCTTGAAGGACGACACTACGGTCTCGGCGGAGTACCTACCGAGAGAGTCGAGGACCGGCACGCTCTCTGCGGGCGGCCGGGAGAGGAGGCCGGAAACCTCCCCGAGAACCCTGCCGACGCTGTGCAACTCCCTAATACCGCGTCACCTGTACTTGATGTAGAAGTCCCTGAACTCTCCCCTGTACTCCTCCCACTCGACGTCCACGCGCTCCACCCTAGCCAGCGGCGGTCCCCGCCTCGCCCACTCGATGACCTTGAGAACCGCGCCCTCCTCGCCTTCCAGCACAGCCTCCACCCTCCCGTCCGGCAGGTTGCGGACCCAGCCGTTCACGCCGAGGCTCCTCGCCACCTCCTGCATCGACGCCCTGAAGAACACCCCTTGAACGAGACCCGAGACGTATATGTGCGCCCTCACGAGGCGCTGGCCACGCCCCGAAACACCGCTACCAACAGCGATGGCAGACCACCTCTCCTTAAGTAGCCCGCCGAGGGAAAAAAGGCTTTCGCTACGCGAGCACGTGCGCAGGCTCCCAGCTTATCTCCGAGACAACGACCCTTGCGCCCATCTCCGAGAGGGCGCGCGAGGCTCGCTCCACCTTGTCCTCGTAGACCAGGAGGAACGCCGTGTCCCCTATCTGTGCCTGCCCGGCGCCCACCGCCCCCAGTTCTTCTGCGAGCTTGAAGGCTTTCCTCACGTTGGGCGTCGCGAGCCCGGTTTCGAGCGAGAACCTCTTGGAGACCTCGGCGAACTTCTCGATAGTCATTTCTCGGGCTAGCTCGTCTACGAGCCTTCTCCCCACCCGGTCTATCTCCGCGAGGTTCTTCGAGGAGAGTATGCTGGGCTTCGGCACCGCGCCGAAGAAGCCCACTACGACCTTTACGTCGTCGAAGAGTATCCTGTCTACAGCGTCGAAGCCCGGGGCCCCGGGCTTCAGGACTACGACGGCGCCTCCCACCACTAGCCCCGATACCGTCCCCAGGCCCGTCCTGTTCTTTACCTCCGCTACGTGGGCGACCCTCGCGAGCTCCATGTAGCCGAGCTTTAACCCGAGGAGCTTGCCCAGCGCTAGAGCCGTTGCGAGCGCGCTCGCACCGCTAGTCCCCAGGCCTCCGCCCACGGGGACCGATACGTCAACCCTGACCTCTAGCCCCCCGCTCAGCCCCGCCCTCGCCAAAAGGTCGCGCGCCACGGTCTCCACGGTCGGCATGATCCTAACTCCGTTGCTGACCTCTACCCTTACCCCTTCGCCGCCCGTCAGGCACGCTTCGACGAGGACTCCTTTCTTCAGCGCTAGCCCCGCCCCCCTAGCCCCCGTCGCCAGGTAGTCGCCTTCCACTATGTGGGTTTCGAAGAGCCCGCTTAGCCCGGCGGGGCTCCACGCCTTCGCGCACCTCATAGCCTTACTCCTCGAACACCAGCCCCGCCTTCTCGAGAACCCTGACGGTCGGGGGCACGAAGAGGGCTATGAAGGGTATCTCCGTGAGGTAGGTCCACACGAACCATACCAGCGCCGCCCACGCCGGTAGCTGCGCCTGCCCCGTGGGGAGCACGAAGAACTGGCTGTAGGCCCACACGCCGACCCCTATTATGGCCGAGCCCAGCATGAGCCCCGTCGACCCCGCGAACACTATCCTCCTGCTCTGCCTCGCGACGACCATGGGGGTCACCGTGAAGGCTAGGGCAACGGCAGACGCGACGACGAAGGATTCGTCGAGGATGCGCGCGTAGTACAGCGCCGACAGGGCTAGGACCGTGGCCACGAGCTCCACCGCTATCCCGGCCAGTACCCTCCGCTCGTCCCTGGCGAGCCTGTAGACCGCCCCCACCGCGTAGAATCCGAGGAAGTTCGCCGGAACCCCCACGGACAGGCTCAGCAAGGGGTTACCGTGCACCGCCATATCGCTTATGAATATACCTATAGCGGCGCCCAGCCCTCCTATGAGCGGGGAGAAGGCTACCGCGAACGTCGCCGGGACGAAGACCGAGGGCCAAAACCTGACTGTCCCTATCACGGGGGCGAAGAGCCCTAGGTAGGTCAGGTAGCCTAACACCGCGTAGAGAGCGGCGCAGAGCGCTACCAGGGACACACTTAGAGACTTCCTGGGCTTCACGGGTGCGAGGCGCGCGGAAAGATTTAAGATTCTTTAGTTTAACTTGTTTATGTGAAAAACCTCGTAAAAACCCTGCTACTGGCAGGCCCCCTAGCATTCGCAGCGTTCCCAGTCGTCGTGTACTTCTCGGCGTCCAGCAACCCCTGGTGGAGCCTCTACAAGCATGCCTTCAGCGACCTCGGAGGCCCCAGGGCGGCGAATCCGTGGATATTCAACTACGGGCTCATGGCTATGGGGCTTCTGGTCGTCGTCTACTCGTTCGGGGTGCTCCTAGCCTCGAAGACCAAGTACGAGTCATTCGCCGCGGGCCTACTATTCGTAGCCGGCGTGTTCCTCTTCCTGATAGGGTACTACCCGAGCGGCACGAAGCCACACACGTTCGTGAGCCTCTGGTTCTACTTGCAGTCGTTCATCGCATCAACGGCTCTCGGCATAGCCCTACTCCTGAGCGGTAGAAAGGCTGTAGGCACGGCTCTGCTCGCACTAGGGCTCGTCCCCGTACCGCTGGGAACACTCATTGAAGCGACGGTAGGCTGGCCCTCCGTAGCCATACTCGAGCTCGCCGGTGCCTTGTTCATAGGCGCAAGCGCAATCGTGGCAACCCTCCACTACATACGCGAAGCTTAGAGAAGCGAAAAACCTCTTCACAATCAAAGGTTTTTCCATCCCCCGTATGGCGCGCTTCTAGTGGGAAAAATAGGCGGCGTTTTTTCCTGGCTGTTTTGCCAATGCATGCCTGGAGCCTAAAGCGGAGTGCGAGGACTGACGGCGGCGTCGAGGAGGACGCCGAGGAGTTCAGGAGGCTGGGGCTGATCTAACCACGCGCGAGAAGACTAGGATTAAGCGTACACACGCGTCTAAGGCATAGACCTAAAAACATATTAAGGATTCCGGGGTCTTTCTTTCGAGTCTCGATGCCCGACGCGGCTGTAAACCTCTTGGCCAGGCTTATATCCAGGCTCGAGCTTGGAGAGGCGGCGTCCAAGGTTCTAGCCGTGCTAGTCCTCTCCGAGCACCCGCTTTCACAGCTAGAGCTGGTCAAGGCTACTGGGTACAGCCTGAGCCAGGTTAGCTCGGCTCTCGCCTTCTTAACGGGGCTGGGGTTTGTGTCGTTCGTTAGGAGCGGTAGAAAGAAGCTTTACTACTCTGAGAAAAATATCACGGACCTCGTGGGGGAAATCGCTAGGAGAATGCTTGAACAAGATATCAAGCCGCTTATACGCGAGCTCGAAAAAATGCCGGAGAAGAGGGAGAGAATACGCCTCCTCCTCGACGACTGCAACTTGGCAGCCGAGAAGCTCCAGAAGTCCTTCCTGCCGGGCATAGTGACCGGGAAAAAGCTGAAGATACTGTAGCAGTACGCGTAGGCTAGGGGTCTCCGCGGTAACGCGCATAGCTAACGCTAAAACTTCGAGATTCTTACCGTTTACATAAGTTAAAGCTCATAAAAAATTTATAAGCAACGTCGCTAAAACAATGTAACGTATGGAGAAATACAAACCCTACCGGGTGGGTAGGACCGTTTATGCCGTGGGTAAAACCCCTGTCTTCTTCAATATCTCGTTAAGCCCCGCGGCACTGGAGGAAGTAGGCGTCCTGGAGAGAATATTGGAAGTATTCAGGAGGGCAAACGTTAGCATCTTAACTTTTAAAGTCTCGGGTAGCCGCCCGGGTATCAGCGAGCCCGGAAGGGTGGTGTTGGCGGCCGACCTGACCGGTAGGATGGGGGAGCTACGCGACCTCGTATCCTCCCTCAGCTCCCTGCCCCACGTCCTCAGTGTGGAGACTGCGCCGCCGCTATTCGACGGCTTCGCGATGGACTTGTGGAGCTTCCCTCTGCTTTTCGACGAGAAGAGGGTCGTCTTCTTCGACGAGGAGTTCCTGAGGGGGTTCATACTGGGTGGGTGGAGGAAGCTTGGAGACGGCTACGGCGGTATACTCTTTTACTCGTCCTTCCAGGCGGCTAGGAGGGTGTTCGACGAGTACATAGCCCCGAAGAGTAGCAAGCTGGAGGACAGGCTCCTCCTCGTAGAGGAGATTCTGAGAGTCTTCGGTTTAGGCGTGTTCAAGGTTTCCAGCTACAGCGAGAGAGAAGTGGTGGTAAAGGTCTACGACGGCACGGAGGCGAAGGCCTTGAAGGGGACGGAGGTCCCAGCCGAGTTCATAACGAAGGGGATGCTCGCAGGGCTTGTCAGCGGGCTTTGGGGCGCACCGTACGGGGAGGTCTGGGTTGAGGAAAAGAAGTGCGTCTTGAGGGGAGACGAGTACTGCGAGACCCACCTTAAGCGTAGACCCTCCTAAGCCTCTCCAGGAGCCGCGGGAGCACCTCGTAGCCGTGCTCGAAGACTCCGAGGGAGCCTCGGGAGCACTCTTTCTCCGTGAACCTCGGGACGCCGTCGGGCGTTACTCCGGGAGCCATCAGGGCTAGGGGTACCGGGTCGTCCGTGTGGGATTTTCTGGTGTAAGGCGTGGCGTGGTCTGCAGTTACGAGTAGCGCCGTGGTGGCGGGGTCTATCTCCCTTAGGAGCGGCGCCAGGTAGTACTTGTCGATAGCCTCTATTGCTTCAACCTTCCTCTTAAGGTCCCCGTCGTGGCCCGGCTCGTCGGGCCCCTTCAGGTGGACGTATACCACGTCGTTCCTCTCGAGTAGCTTCAGGGTGGCTTCAAGCCTGTCGGCGTAGTCCTTGGCTTTGTCCTCGCTGGGCGGCGGGACGCTCGCCATGTCCATCCCCAGTATCCGCGCAATGCCTATCTCGACGGGCATCTCGGCGACTGCGCCGAAGCGCAACCCGTACTTCTCGCTTATCCTCTGGAGCCTCGGAAGCCTCCCCCCGGAGTCCCTCAAGAGTATCGCGTTCGCCGGTAGCTTCCCCTCCCTGGCCCTCGCCATGTTCACGGGGTGGCCTCGGAGAACCCTTATGGAGAGCTCGGTGAAGGCATTCACGAGGTCCGCCGTCCGCCTAGCCTCCTCCGAGTCGTCGAGGGGGCGCGCCTCCGCCACGAACGGCTCAAAGCTGGGCTTCGCTACGGATACGTAGCCCCTCTTCTCGTAAGCGGGGTCCGTGTTGCCCACGTTGTCCGAGAGCCTCCTCGACCTACTCCCGATGACGACGACAGCTCTATGCCCGACCGTCGCCACTACACGCGCGTACCCGTCGTGCACCCCGAGGTCCACGCCGTCCAGTGCCCGCGCGAGCTCGCGGGCCTCCTCGCTCGAGAGGTTCCTCCCGCACCTCCTGTCGATAATCCTCCTCGTTTCGGGGTCTACAGTCGCGAAGTTTGCCCTGAAGGCGACCTCGAAGCCCTCCCTTATCTCTAGGCCGGCGCCCACAGCCTCTATGGGCCCCCTACCCGTGTACTCGGTGTGGGGGTCGTAGCCCAGTATGGAGAAGACGGCAGCGTCGCTCTCCGGCGCAACCCCCCTGCCCACCGTGTATACGAGGCCGCACGCAGACTTGGAGGCGACCCCGTCGAGGGCGGGCTTCCTGGCAACCTCGAGCGACGTTGGACCATCCTCCGGCTTGTCAGCAACGCCGTCCAATACCAGGTATACCAGCTTCATCAAGGAAATAACCCTTGGCCGGTTATAAATAAGCAGTGTAAAACTTACCGTTAAGTCACACCGCGCTTCTCGCTCTGCTCTATGTACCTCAGCCACCCCTCGAGAACCTTGGGATCCACCTCTTCCCGTTGCCCCCCACGCACGATTACAACCCTGTCCACCACGAGGTCCTCTCCTTCCTTGAAGCCGCTGATCTTTATCTCGGCGTTCTCGCCGAGAACCTCCTCCAGCGCGACAGACGAGAACGTAACGGTGACCCTGCCCTCCCTCTCCTCCCACGAGTACAGCCCAGTCTTCGAGGTGAAACTCCTCAACTTCTCCAGGTTAACCCTGCTGACGCGCGACATCCTCCTACCAAGTCATTTTTCGCACTTCGCCGCTTAAAAAGGCTTGGGGTACCGAGCAACTCTAAGCGTGACGCGCGCTCAACGTTTCTCGTCAACCAGAAAGACTGTCCCCTTGGCTCAGCGCGCGCACGCTACCTATATACGTCCCCAGGATCTATGATGGTCCGGGAGCCTGTATGGGTGTCTCGGGAGGCGTCTTGCCGGAGCTCGACTGGAGGGTAGTAGAGGAGGTTATAACCCGGGAGCTTAGGCGGTACGTCTTCGAGGAGGCTGGGAAGAGCGGGGGAGTTGTCGGCGTCAGCGGAGGGGTTGACAGCGCCGTAACCTTGTTGCTGACTGCGAGGGCGCTGGGGCCCGAGAATACCTACGCGTTGATCATGCCTTCGAGCGCGACGCCGGAGGAGGATCTGCGCGATGCCTACGAGGTCGTGAGGATCGCCGGTTTACCCGGCGGGAACGTGGAGACAGTCGACATAGAGCCTATACTGTCCAGGTTCGAGGAGAGCCTGGGCCCGCTCACAAGGGTTGAGAGGGGGAACCTCGCGGCTAGGGTGAGGATGTGCATTCTCCACGCGCGGGCGTACAGGAGGAACAGCCTGGTTATCGGCACGGGGGATAAGAGCGAGCTCCTCCTGGGCTACTTCACGAAGTACGGCGACGGCGGGGTCGACGTGCTCCCGATAGGGGACCTCTACAAGACGCAGGTCCGCAGGCTCGGGTTGCACCTCGGGCTACCCGAGAGGATAGCATTCAAGCCGAGTAGCCCGCGGCTGTGGCCCGGGCACGTAGCCGAGGAGGAGCTGAAGCTCACCTACGAGGTTGCAGACAAGATCCTCTACCTGCTCTTCGACAGGGGGGTAGACCCATCCGAAGTGCCGGGCATGCTGGGCGTCGGCAGGGAGCTCGTGGAGAGAGTTCTCGAGCTCCACAGGAGGAGCGAGCACAAGAGGAGGCCTCCCTACGTGATCAAGGTGGGGGTTTAGCTTCCCTCGACGTTTCGCAACGCTAGGTCGACTTTCCTCGTGAGCTTCCCGAAGAGGGTGAGGGCGAGCGGGGTGAGCAGGACTCTGAGCATGAAGCTGGCAACGAAGGGGGTTTGGGGCCCCAGGTTGCTGTACATCCACCCCCCTATGTACGCGCCTAGGCTCCAGCTCGCCGCCGGCGCGAGCCCCCAGAGGGCGTAGATCCTCCCCCTGTACTCTTTCGCTACGAGGTCCGCCCTGAGAGACGAGTACGCGAGCCCGTAGAAGGCTCCTCCCACCGCTCCGAAAAGCGTGGAGACGATGAGTGCCGGTAGCGTGAAGCTGGAGGATGGCGGGGAGAGGACGAAGAATAGCTGGCTCAGCGTGCCCATCAGGAAGCCCAGGGTTATCGAGAAGTTCCTCCCCCTGGTGTCCACAGCCCTCCCGGCGGGTATCAGCAGGCCTAGGTTCACGAGGCTTCCCAGGGAGGCCAGCATGGCTAGCTCGCTCTTGTCGACCCCGAGGTAGTAGTACATGTAGTAGTTCGAGAGGAAGGACATCGCGCCCACGAGGTTGAAGAGGGTGTCCAGCGTTATCAGCGTGTAGACATCGCGGGACACGTGCCTCAAGGCGTCCACGTAGGATTCGAGCATGTTTACCCCGGAGCCCCTCGGCTCGAGGGTCTCCTCTATCCATAGTAGCCTTGCAACCGCGATGGCTACGCCGGTAACGAACGAGAGGAAGAATATCACCCTCACGCCGCCGACGAGCCCGTAAGCATTTACCAATGCGGCTCCGCCGAGCGGGGACAGCGAGGATGCCAGGCCCGGCACCAGGTGTAGGAGTGCGTTCATCCTCCCCCTGAGGTGCAAGGGAACCGAGTCCGCCTGTATCCCTTCGAGCGCAGGCTGGTAAAAGAGGGCGAAGCCGTTGAGCACGCTGGCAATGGCGTAGCTCCGCCAGTCGGTTGCAACGCTCATCAAGAGGTATGCGAGCGCTACGAGGAACGTCCCCACCCACAGAACCCTCTTCCTACCGTACCTGTCCGAGAGGAAGCCGCCGACTATCCTTGAAAGCGCGTTCGCCACTTGCGTTGCTGACTGCACCAGCGAGATGTCCTCGGGAGATGCCCCCAGGCGGCTAACGTAGAGCTGCGTGTACGGCCCCGCCATCGCCTGTACCGGCGACCAGACGAGCCAGCCTAGCGCTAGCACCTTGATGTTCCTAGGAACCCTTCCAAGGGACTCCCTAACCCTCCCCAGCCATCCACCCACGGGGAAACGAGAAAAACCCTCGGGAATTAAAACTTTTTTACACGCTGCGCGCGCCTCGTGTAGCACGCTAAGGAGAGGGCCGGGCGCCTTTCCCTGGTGGTTCTTACCCCTTTATTCTCGTGCCCTAGCAGGGCGCATTCTATGCGGTTCTTCGACGAAGTCCCGAGAAAGCCGGCTTTTCTTTTTCTCCCCTTCTTGCACGCAAAGGTTTTATGTATGCATGGAGGTCTTCTGCGGCGTGAGGCTGAAAGAACTCTTCATCTTTACGAGGCCATGGTCCTTCGTAATGACGGCTATATCGATAACGGGGGCGGCTGCTTACACGTACTACCTTGCGCGTAGCTTCGACCCCTTGCTCTACGCCGCCACGCTTCTCGGGGTAACGTTGCTCCACGCGTCTGCAAACGTGCTGAACGACTACTACGACACAGTTAGGGGCGTGGACGTCGAGGGGGCTCCGACTACTCGCTACAGACCGCACCCCATCATCGCCGGGAAGATGTCAGCGGGGCAGGTGCGTAACTTCGGCTTGGCGTTGATGGCGGGTGGGCTTGCCTTCGCCTTTGCGTTAGCGCTTGTACGCCAGGTCGTGGTAGTCCTGCTGGCGCTCACCGGGGTCGTGCTACTCTTCACGTACTCGGGTCCGCCCGGCCTCAAGTACAGGGCTTTGGGGGAGCTCGGAGTATTCCTGAGCTGGGGCGTCTTCATGTGGCTGGGGACTTTCTACGTGCTCACGGGGGAGCTTTCCCTTCTACCGGTGCTAGCGGGCATCCCGGTGGGCCTTCTGGTGGCCGCAGTGCTCACTGCGAACAACCTGAGAGACATAGAGTTCGACTCCAGTAGGGGGGCTGTAACTCTCGCCGTCGTGCTGGGACGCTCTAGGGGGCTGGCTTTCTACGCCTTCGAAGTGTTTTCGGCCTACGCCGCAACGATTGCCCTAGTGTTGCTCGGCGTGCTACCGCTCGGCTCCCTCCTAGCCCTCCTCTCCTTGCCGCAGGCCTTCAGGCTGTGCAAGGCTTTCAGGGAGAAGATACCGGAGACTGCGGACCCCCTCACGGCGCAACTCGTGCAGAACTTCGGGCTTCTCTACATAGCCGGGATACTGTTAAGCACCCTCGTTGCGCGAGCATAAAAATCGATTTTTATACCTTAAGACGCTTCCACCCTCGTGTGGATCGCTACTCTATGCTACCTGCTCAGGGGGGACGAGGTACTGCTTATACGCAAGCTAAGAGGATTCGGGGCGGGGAAGTACAACGGCGTCGGCGGGAAAGTCGAGGAAGGCGAGGACATCTGGCGCGCCGCGATGAGGGAGGTTCTCGAGGAGACGGGGGTTGAGGTGAAGGGGCTTTCCTACAGGGGTCTACTGGAGTTCTACGCCGGCGGCGAGGAACCCGAGATAATCGTGCACGTCTTCGTGTCCAGGGATTTCGCGGGCGAAGCGAGACCCTCCGATGAGGCTGTCCCGACGTGGTTCAAAGTGGGGGAGATACCCTACGACGAGATGTGGGAGGACGACAGGGTGTGGCTTCCTCGGGTTTTGGAGGGGCGCTGCGTGTACGGTAGGTTCTGGTTCAGCGGGGGGTTCGAGAAAATGCTTAGGTACGAGTTAAGCGTGTACGACGGGTGCTAGGTAAGCACCAGCAAGACGAAGAATAGCCCCATGAAGATGTTTACAAGCTTGAAAGCCCTGTACGCTTTCTCCCTGTACTCCCCGCTGACAAGACCCTTCAGAAGCACCGCCACCGCCAGTACCAGGGGGACTGCCGCCACCGCGAAGCCCACCGCAGAGATCAAGCCGGCCCTGAACGCCAGGAATGCCACTAGGAACACGGCGACAGCCGCGGCAAGAGAAGCAACAACACCCGCCCTCTCCCCGTAGACTGCGGGTAGCATCGGGACGCCAGCCCTCCTGTAGTCCTCGGAGTAGTACGTGCTCAGCGTCCATATGTGCAGGGAGCTCCAGACCGCTACGAGGAGCATGAGCAGCACCCCCTGGTAGCCGAATCCCCCCGTGGCCGCCGCCCAGCCGCCCAGCGCCGGCATGCCGCCCGCGAAGCCCCCGAAGACAACGCTCCAAGGGCTCTTCCTCTTGAGCAGGACGGTGTACACCGCTATGTCTATCAGGAAGCCCAGGAGCCCCGCTACGAAAACGTAGGGGTTGACCGCTACCCCAGCGGCGAGGCCCGCGGCTAGGGCCGCTGAGCTGGCGAGGACAGCGTCCTTCGCGCTCATCCTCCTCGCGGGTAGAGGTCTGTTCCTGGTTCTAAACATCGCGGAGTCTATGTCGGCGTCTAGGACCATGTTGAAGCCCGTGGTTCCAGCTATGGACAGGAACATGGAGAGAGACGCTAAGACAAGCGTAGCCGGGTCTGGTTTCCCCGCGCCTTCGAGGTAAGCGCATACCCCCGTGACTAGTAGCAACGCGGTCTGCTTCACCTTGAAGAGCTCCAGCAGATCTTTCGCGGAAGGCGCCATCGCTTAATCGAGGCACGCACCCTTATATTTTTACACATTTAGGGGTCTCAGGGAGTATAGGAGGCTACACGTAGCCTCGCCTCCCTCGTAGAACTCCACGTAGACTGCGCGGGGGTACCCCTCCTCCACTGTGAGAACACCTTTATAGCTGGTGGGGTTGGAGCCCTCCAGCCCAGCGAGCCTTAACAAGTACTGGTAGAGCCCCGTGCACGTGTCCGTGCACCCACCCCCGAAGAACACCGTAAACCCCTTCGCTGACGGCTTCAAGTGCTTCTCCGGAGAGGCCCGCGCGAGCTCCAGGAGGCGGTAAATGACCGTGTCGTTAACCCTCCACCCCTCCCCAGCCCTCGCCCACCCTCCCCCCAGGTTTACCAGAGTGACGCTCCTGTTCGAGTAGATGACGCTTAGGGACGGCTGAGACCCCCTTAAAACAACCACCGTGGTGTTTAAGGTGTGGGACCCTAGATCCACGGTGCCGCTTACGAGCACCCTGACCCAGCCCTTCGTGAAGTTCACGCGTTCCTCGAAGACCCAGCCCTTAGAGCCGAGCAACCTGTTCCTAGCGTCGACGATAACCTTCTCCGGGCTCTCCCCGGTCTGAAGCACTGCGACTACCAGTACCACGGCCAGCAACGCGGCAAGCGCGGCGAGCAGGCGCGAAGCCTTCATGTACACCTCGGTCTAGATGCGCCGAGAGCCCTATTAAGCATTCGCGCGAGAAGCGGGGGTTCAAGCCTTAGCCATGCACGCGAGCACCGCTAGGATCGATAGGGGCGCTACTAGCAACGCGATCACCGGGACGACGCGCCGGAAGACCTCCGCTTCGACGCGTTTACCACCGGTCGTCGAGGCGGCTACGGATATCTTCGCCGGCGCTATCCCGCTTCCCAGACCCGCTCCCGCGTTCTGGAGCGCGAGAACCAGAGACTGGTCTACCCCGGCTAGCTCGCCGAAAGTCTTCTGCAAGAGGCCTAGGAGCAGGTTGCTGTTAGTCGCGCTACCAGTTATGAACGCTCCGAGAACGGCGACCACGGGGACGAGGGGGAGGTAAGCCTTCCCAGCGGTCACCGCCACTACTTCGGCTAGCGCCACCGTGTAGCCAGCCTGCTTCGAGACTTCCGCCACGGCCGAGAAGAGGATAACGGCGACCACCGACCTCTTCGTCATGGATAACGCCGATACCGCCGCTTCCCGGGAGAACCTTCTGTGCGCGAGCTGTACGGCGAGGGACACCGCAACCGTGGTGAGCGCCACCCAGAGCAGGCCCCTGGCGCCCAGCGCGCCTAGAGCTATCACCGAGGCGACTAGCATAACGTACGGGCTTACCAGCCTAAGCGTTCTACGGGTAGCGGCTAGGCCCTGGGTAGCCAGGAGGCCTAGAACTAGGCCAGCGAACCCGGTTAAGGCTGCGACCATGGTGCCTGCTACGGCGAACAGCGGTAGGAGGGCGGAGGACGCGAGCGCCACGAGCGCCGCTCGCCGCCTAGCCCTACCTACCAGCAGGGCTAGCGCCAGGATCAAGACGAGGGGGGCGAAGAGGATTCTCGCGGTGAACGCCGCTAAGCTCTCCGCGTCAGCCCCCGTGACTTGCGAGAGTACGAGCGTTGGGACGCCGAGGCTGGCGAAGGGGACTGCCCACACGTGCCCGAACATCGGCAGAAGCGTTGCCTCCACGGCTCCCACGCCCAGCCCCGCCAGGATTGGTGCCGTCACGGCGGGGGAGACGCCGTAGCCGGACATGCTCTCGATGAATCCCGAGAAGTAGACTGCCAGGAAGACCTCTACGCCTTTCCCGGAGGTCAGGCTTTCCCTGAGCCTCCCGACGTAGCCCAGGGACTCGTACGCCTTGTAGAAGTAGATAGCGGCTACTATTAGCAACGAGATCTGGACACCCGTCCACGCGCCGACTGGGGCAGCCCTGAAGACGGCGCCGGCCTTGGACTGCAGTAGGGCCGCGGCGACGACGGTAGCGAACGTAGCCAGGGAAGCCGTAACTACGTCCTTCTTCAGGACGCCGAGAACGAGCGAAGGTACGAGCAGTATAGAGGCACCTACAGCCGCGTCGACAGGGTTTACGCTCATCGCCCCCCTCAAGCGCCCGAAGCTTAAAAACGCGCATTATATAAAGCATTTATTATAGCCAGGCATAGTTAACCCGGTGGGCTCGCAATGTGCCTGGTTAAGTCTAGGAGCCTTGTTTGCGCTTCTAGTAAGACATACTTGCTCGCTGTCGAGGAGGGGTGTTTGGGTAGAGTTGCCGAGTGGCTTGAGAGGGCTGGGAAGGTTACGGCTAGGTACGGGCCTCTGGTTAAAGGCGTGTACAAAGACGCCATAATAACGCTCCTAGAGCCAGACAAAGTACAAGTAATACTACAGTTCAGCAAGCTATCAATAGAGGAAATCGAGGAAGAGATAAAGAAACTGTGAAAAAAGGGAGGGGCTACGGGGGGCAGGATAGCCGTAGTCGGGGCTGGACCCTCCGGGGCGTACCTCGCGAGGCTCCTCTCGGAGGAAGGCTACGACGTAACCGTCTTCGAGGCTAACAGGAAGTTCGCCGTGAAGCCCTGCGGCTGGGGAGTCCCGTACTCGGTCGACGATGTCCTCAGGATCCCCGGGGACGCCGTCCTCGAGACCGTGCGGGGGTACAGGATCTTCGTCGACGGGAGGCTCCTGCACGAGTACAGCGGTAGGAGGCTGGGAGACATAGTCGATAAGGAGGCGTTCATACGGTACCTGCTGGAAGGCGTAGACGTGGTGCACGTGGGCGTTTCTCCCGGCAGGCTCTCGGAGTACAGCCTCGTGGTAGACGCGAGGGGGCACGCGGCGTACCCGGGGAGAAAAGCTCTAGCGCTCCAGGCTACCGTCAGGGTGGAGCCTCCGCGCGAGGAGATATGGGTGTACTTCTACTCGGACCTCGTTGGGTACGGCTGGGTCTTCCCGGCCGGGGACCGCGCCGCGCACGTGGGGGTAGGGGGGCTGGCTGGGAAGGAGTTCCTCGAGAGGAGGCTCGCGGAGCTCCTTAGAACAGTCAGAGGCGAAGTTGTACGGGTATCCGGTTCCCCGATAGCCAGCGGGGGCTTAAAGCCCGGTAAAGGCAGGCTAGCCGTGGGAGAGGCGCTGGGCGCCGTGATGCCTTTGACGGGCGAGGGTATACGCCCCGGGCTAATCTCCGCGAGAGCGGTCTACGAGAGCATAGCAAAGGGCAAGCCTCTCGAAGAGCACCTGAAGACTAGCGGGCTAGCTCTCAACGTGGAGTTACAGCTGAGGATACTGAGCCTTCTGGAGAAATCGACGCCGGAGGAGAGGGTGAGGGTCTTTTCCTCGGCGCCCCTGGAGCTCCTCGAGAGAGTGACAGCTGGGAACGTCGAGCCAAGGGAACTTCTCGGGTTCTCGCTGAGGTACCCCGCGTTCTTCGCGAGACTCGGGTTGAAGGCTGTCGCGAGGGGCTAGGCGAGCTTCGTACCGCAGTACGGACAGTAGAGGGCGTCTGCCGGTACCTCTCTACCGCAGTTGGGGCACTTCTTCGTGGCGGGCTGGAATCGGTAGCCACAGTACGGGCAGAACAGGGCGTCTAAGGGTACCGGGCGCCCGCACTGTGGGCAGGTCTTGGTGGCCGGCGGCTGGGCGGCGGGAGGTTGCTGGGGCAGGGGTTGCTGTGGTGGGGGCTGGAAGAGTGGGGGTATCATAACTACCCCTGCTCCTACGGCTGCGCCTGGGGATTTGCCAAGCTCCCTGGCGACTTCCTTCGCTGTGTCCATTTGTAGCACGTAGCCAGCCGCGCCGGTCTGCTTTATCCAGAAGAGCCTGTCCCTGTACTCGGGGGTCGTGTCTATGGCTTCGAACTTAAGGTCTATGAGCTCGAGGCCTATCCTCCTCACCTCCTCCAGGAGGAAGGCCTTCGTCTTGAAGGATACCTGCTCGAGGCTCGAGAACGCCTCCGCCAAGGAGTACCCGGAGAGGTGCTTTATTACCTTCTCGTTTATGAAGCCCCTTATGAACTCGTTTACCTCGGCGCTGGTATACTTCCCTTGGCCTCCGACGACCTCGGTTACGAAGAGCTTGGGGTCTCCGACCCTGAACCAGTAGGAACCCCTGAACATGAGTGGGGCTAGCTCCGTCGTCTGGCTCCTGCCACCGAACAAGCCTCTGAACTGCTTCGTTGAGACGAATATGACGGTAGCCTTGAACGGGGTTGTCGGGTAGCCGGCGATGGCGGACAGCACCCTCGTCAGCAGGGGTAGGTTCTGCGTTGTCAGCGTGTGCCTCCCGGGTCCAAGCACGTCGTACGCCTTGCCGTCCCGGAAGAAGACGGCGACCTCGTACTCGTGGACTATGAGCTGCGCGCCCCACGTTATGTTCTCGTCGGGGTAGCGCCAGACTATGTCGTCGGGCCCTGGGTTGACCCACTCGATTACTTGAGGCATCGCTCTCACCCTATACCCTTAATCGCGTTCTCCCTCTTAACTATCAAGTCCTCGAAGGCTAGTAGCTCGCCTCTAAGGTCGTTCAGCGCCGCTGAAACCTTGGAGGGCTCAGCGGCGGCGACTGCCCTAGCCTTCTCCACGACTTTGTCGACGGAGGAGGCGAGGCTCCAGTCGAGCTCCAGCATCTTGTCTAGCTCCTTTTCCTCTATCTTCACAGCGTCGAAGAACCCCGTATACCCGTAGCTCATCGTCTTCAGCTTCGACACCACCCTGTCGAACACCGCCTGGACCTCGTTGTACGTAGCCGCCAGCGAGGGGTCTCCCGTCGCCGCGACTACCTTCATGGCGCCCTTGAAGTCCCTGTACGCCGGCTCCAGCTTGGAGAGCAGGTAGCTCCTGATCAGGCGGTCCGCCTCGCGCCTGAGCTCCTTCTCCTTGTAGCCCCTGTAGCCCGGTATCACTAGCTCCAGCTTTTCCAGTAGGCGGAGCCTGCTAGAAACGCTTCTATAGACGTCGGACACGGTATGAGTTCCACCGTTCTGGCTAATATATGTTAGCCTCTAACTAGCGAAGGATTTTGTGACGACGGCTGTGGGAGCGAAGGCTTTGCTGAGCGAGACTCCGGCTACGACCAGGAAGCCTAGTAGTGATGTGGCGGCGAACATGGGTGCGTCTCTCGCGGCGAGGAGGGATGCCAGGGCGAGTCCCAGCGAGGCGAGGCCGCCAGCGGCAGCCGCGGCTCTGAACTTCGCCTCTACCGGTATCTCGGCGTAGAGTATCCTGGAGTCCGAGGCGTCTGCCATGAATTTGTACTCCCTTCCGGAGTAGGTGTACGTTGCGTGGATAACTGGGTGGTGGACGAGCTTCCTCTCCGACACGGCGAGGGACTCTACCCTAAGCCTGGCCCTCCCGCCGAACCTTATGGAGAGGGATTCGAGGGCCATTTCTCCAGCCTGCTCTACGGCTTTCTTCTCGGCGTCCTCCGGGCCCACGTCGGGGTTGACGAGCTTTGCGCCAGCGTTTACCACGTACCTGTGGCTGTAGAATACCTTTCCGCCCAGGGTGGGGCGTAGCTTCTCGAGTGGGGTGCCCAGCATCGAGGTGTGGCCCGGTACGTGGACTGGTAGCGTTAAGTCCTCGTAGCCGCCCGCGTAGCTCACCCTTGCTTGGAACACGAACACCCAGAACGGGTAGAAGCGTACCTCGTAGCTCTTGAAGAGGGCTTTCTCCAGGAAGTCGTTCGGTGTTTCCGGCATCCTGAGTGCCCACGACTTGAAGTTCTCGAATACCTGTTGCACGCTGTAGTTAATCCTGCCCATCAGGTGCTCTCCGACCTCCCCGCCCTCGACGGTGAAGGCTGTCCCGCAGTAGGGGCACGTGAGCACGACCTCCCCGGGGTTCCTCTCGACGTTCGCACCGCAGTAGGGGCACAGAGTCACGCTACCACCTCCGCCGGGGCGAACGCCGACTCGGCGAGCTTGTAGGCTCCTACCAACCCTATAGCCCACGCCATTAGGACGCCCGGGAAGCCGAGGTCGCTACCCACCGAGACCTGCGCCAGCGCGCCCGAGGCCAGCACGGCTATCCACGCTCCGGCGAGCCTCGCGGCCCTCTCGATGTTCGAGATGCGACGCTCGGCCTTCAGGAGGGTGGCTTTCGGTCCCGCCACGGCCCCCGCGTAGAGGTTTCCCTCCACTTTGTACGTGAAGAACCAGTACGGGACGAAGACGAGGCTCTTCTCGACTACCTTGAGGTCCACCGAGAGGGACTCGACCGCAACTTCCTTCAGGGAGCCTTCCACCTGCCTCCGCGCCGATCTCTCTATCTCTGCGTATATTTCGGAGTCTATCTCCCTCCTAGCAATGCCGAGCGCCTCCCCCGCGTCCACCTCGGCCGAGAGGAAGCTCTGCGCCACGGGCTTAACCTGCTCGGCGCTCAGCTCCGGGGGAGGGTTGTTCTCCCACTCGTACTCCACCCACCTCTTCAGGCCTTCCCCTCCGAACACCTCGGCGAGTACCCGCGCCCCCACGCCCTTGACCGTAGAGAAGCTCACGCGGCCCGCAACCTTCTTCCTCCTAACCTCCGTCCTGGTCGTCGGGATCTGCCGGGGCCTGCCCTCATGGATCACCGTGACGTACTCCGTCCTGGTAACAGTGTACGTCGCTGTCCCCGCGTACGAGCCCTCTACCTTCACCTTGAAGACCCAGAAGGGCACGTAGCGCAGAACCGCGTCGTGTAGGACTCCCCCCAGACCCCTGACTATCTCCTCCAGCTTCTCCCTGCCTCCCGGGGGCCAAGCCTTCACGCGTAGCTCCCTCCCGTACACGTCGCCGCTCCACCCGCAGTAGGGGCACACGTAGACGACGGTTTCAGGCGAGAAGTTTATGGAGGCTCCGCAGGAGGGGCATCTGAAGGAAACAGAGAGCTCGAGGTCCTCCACCTTGAAGCCCTGCGACGATAAAGCCTTCTTCGCCTCCAGCAGGACCCTGTCTCCCTGGAGCTCCTCGTAGCTGTGGTACGCCAAGCTTTTCAGGAGGCTCGCGAGAGCCTCGTCTAGCCCCGGCTGTTGAGGCTTAGCAACTGCAGACAAGTAGACCAGGCGGCCGTCCCGCGTGGTAGCGGCGACGAGGACTTTCGAAGCTTCGCCCACAACTTCGAAGAAAACTCCACGCTAATAAAGGTTGAGGAGGTCAACCCTTTGAGGCGCGTCCTTCGCGGTTATTACTTTTTCACGGCTACGGTCAAAGTTACGCCGCAGTCGGCGCAACTCTCCCTGTAGACCCTGGGCTTCTCCGCGGGGACCGTGAGGGGCTCGTAGTCGAGCGACTTGAGGTGCTCCCTTACCTCGAAGCCCGCCGCCGAGAGTAGCTTGTCGACTTCGGGCTGGCTGTAGAACCTAGCTCTCGCTAGCACGGGGTCTGCGCCCTTCTCTGCGAGCTCCGAGTACAGCTTCCCCCACTTGCTGTCGCGCTCAACGTAGAGAACCGCCAGCAAGCCCCCGCTCTTCAAGGCCTCCCATATGCGCGTCAGGGAGAGAGCCGGGTCCTCCAGGAATTCGAGCACAGTGACCATGTACGCGAAGTCGAAGGAGGGTCTTAGCGGGGCGTTCTCCGAGGTCGCGCAGAGGGGGTGCTCGCACCTCCCCCTAGCGTATCCGTAGACGAGCATTCCGTAAGCAGGCTCCAGGCACACTATCTCCCTCCCCCTGGAGAGAAAGGGCGCGAAGCGGCATGTACCGGCGCCGACGTCAACGCCTATACCGCTCGGTAGCACCTCGTCGAGCATGGATGCTTCGACTTCGAGGACTACTCTCCCCGCGGGCGAGTCGTACCAGGAGTCGTACTGCCCGGCTACCTCGCTGAAAAGCTCCAGGATCCCCCGCCCGCGCATAGCGCGACATCTCCGCGCGAGCACCTACTCCTTGAGCGAGTAGTAGATCCTCTTCCTCTTCGCCCCCTTGCTCTCGAGCTTCTTCAGGACTATCCCGCCTATCTCGCAGGTATTCTTCACGTGCGGTCCGCCGTCTGCCTGTACGTCGACGCCGGGTATCTCCACTATGCGGAGCTTCTCCACCTCTGGGGGCAACCTGCCGGCGAGCTTCACTATGCCTGGGATCTTCAGGGCCTCATCCCTGCTCAGCCAGTACACCTTTACCTCTAGGCAGCCACCGATGATTCTGTTTGTCTCCTCGACTGCCTGCTGAAAGGCTGCCTTCCAGTCCTCGACGCCGGAGAGGTCGAAGTCGTCCTTCGCCTCCTCGGGCTGTATGTGTCCACCTGTTACGAGCGCGCCGTACTTCTTGTACAGCACGGCTGCAAGCACGTGAGACGCCGTGTGGAGCTTCATCATCCTGTACCTCCTCTCCCAGTCTATGACTCCGCGCACCCTGTCCCCCGGCTTCAGGTTCACCGCGCGGGCTAGCACGTGGGCGACGTCGCCCCCCTCCTCCAAGGCCTGGACAACCTCGACCCTGTCGCCCGTCGGCAGCACGAGCCACCCCTTGTCCGTGTCGAGGCCCCCGGAGGGACCAGGGTGGAACGCCGTCTGGTCGAGAAAAACCTTGTTCCCCGAGACCCGCGTGACAACCGCGTCGAACTCCTTCAGGTAGCTGTCTTCCTGGAATAGTAGCTTGACCATGGGTATAGGTGGCTCCCCGAGGTTCTTTAGCTTTTCGCCCAGCGCGCAGAATCAGCACGCGGTAATCCGGCTCACACGTTCACCGGGGGGCAATCGCCTCATCATTTCGCTACAACCACCGGGCACATGCCTATAAACTCTATGCAAGCAAAAAAGCAAAGCAGGGCCGAGCTTTCCGGAAAAGCACCCGGCTAGCGTTTCTGCTCGACGACTTTCCTCAGTATTTCTATGGCTTCTAGGGGGTCGCGTGCTAGTAAGACTATCGATGCTTCGAGCCCCGGCTTACCGGCGTAGAAGTAGACCTGCGCCCTACACCCGGACCTTATTGCCTCCGAGACTGGGCACGAGGCCTCGTAGGGCGTCGCGTCGCACACCGGGAGGCCTATGGACTTCAGTTTTTCGAGGAGGTCTTCGGAGTACTTGAGGTTTACCGCGGCGCTGTAAGGCATGCCGGCCTCCCTGGCGGATGCGAGGACCTCGGCGAGGTGCCTCGATGCCCCGTAGCGCGGCTTCCCGCACAGCCTAGCCCCCTCCGTCGTCTTGACTATCCTGCCGTCGAGCGCTAGGACGTCTCTAGGGCTCCTGACGGGGCCAGGCGCGTAGGCGATGTTAGCGCCGACCTCCGGTATCACGTCTAGCAGCCTGGAGATCCTTACGAGCTCCTCGGCGGCCAGGGCGACGGCTGCCTCCTCGGGCGACCTTCTCTCCGCGCCGTAAAGGTACACGAGGGGGCTCACGGGGGGCTCCGCGTACTCTCTCCCGTCGACTACCACCAGGGGGTTGCCGGGCCCAGCCACTACTCCCGCGTTGCTACACGTGAGGCCTTTCTCCTCGCATGCGCTCAGCAGGCTTTCCGCGTCGCCGGTAACAGCGATTATCGCTCCGTAACTCGGCGCCGAGAGAGGCTCCACCCCTCGCGGGAGCCCTTCGAACACCTTTACGTCCCTCGACGAGACCTCCAGCGCTACACCGTACCTCTGGGCTACCTCTAGAAGGGCGCCGATGACCCCTCCCTCGGAGACGTCGTGCATGAGCTTGATGGATGGTTCTTCCTGTAGTGCGAGGGCGGCGGGGAGCGGGGTGAGGGTCGAGGGGTCTACGTCTCCGCCCGCGAGCCACGCCGCCTCGGCGCCCACCTCGCCGACGATGACTACCCTGTCGCCGCCCGCCGGCTTTTCCCTACGCCTCCCGGCTCTGCCCACCATGGTCGAGGATAGGAGGGGTAGCTCCAGCCCCCTGTACCTGGCGGTGTGCCCTCCCACGAGCCTGGTCCCGTACTTCCTGCACTCCTCGACGAAAGACCTCAGTACGCGCTCCACCGCCTCGCCGGGGTAGCCCTCCGGGAACACCGCGCTGAGCACGGCTAGCTCCGGGCGCGCAAAGCTAACAGCCAGGTTGGATGCGGAGTAGTGGTAGGCGAAGAAGCCGAGCCACTCCTCCGGGACGCCTATCGCCGGGTTCGTCGTTACGAGCAGGTCTCCCGTTAGGGGGTTCGCGTCCAGCTCGAGCCCGGCGCCAGCGCCGAGCAGAAGCTCCCGCAGCGCGGCTAGGGGGATCTTCCCGAGGCGGTTCTCCAACGGGGTCACCACGGGAACGGGTAGCCCTGCTCCCTGAGCTTCCTGTACTCCTCCTCGAGCCTCCTCTCTATCTCCCTCACCTTCGCCTCGGGTGGAGACGTCAGCAGCGTGAGCCCTACCCACGCCACAACGAGGAAGAACGTCTCCACGACGAAGAGCGCCGTGAGCTTCATGACGAGCACCTGTACTTCCTGCTGGGCGAGGAACAGTAGGTACGCGTAGAGAGACCCTAGGCTGGCGGCCACGGCGAGCAGGACTGCGCCTGCAACCCTGTCCTTATCCATCTCTCTATCCTCCCCTGTAGATATTCATGAAATACTGCGTCTCCTGCTCGGCTATGGAAGGGCAGTCGATGAGCACGCTTGCCTCGTGGTTCCTCATCATCGCCATGTAGCTCCAGTTATGGCTACCGACGAAGACGTACCTACCGTCGATGATTACGAGCTTGGCGTGCGTGGTGACGGACCTCGAGTCGAACTTTACTGCTACGCCGTTGTCCAGTAGCCTCCTGTACGTGAGCTCGTTCTCGTCTATCGTGTTCTCCAGGACTACCTTCACGTCCACCCCCTTCTTGTTCTTCGATATGAGTAGCTCGACGATCTTCGAGATTACGTCCGTATCGCTCTTAAACTGGAACATAGCTATGTAGATGGACTTATTTGCGCGGGAGATGTAGTCTAGGAGCGTTGGGTAGTAGTCCCTGTCGTTTATCACGCGTATGCTGCATTGGGGCTGAGAAACTACGGCGACGCCCGTGGGCAGGCTTCTCTGGGCGTACTGGTACCCGGCGTAGAACGCTAGGGCCATTAATATGAGGACGGCGGCTATAGTCCCAGAGGACAAGCCTCTCCTCTTCACGCTTAGTATAACGTTTAACCCCCTTTAAAACCTCACGTGCGCTCTTCTCCGTTTCTCCTTGTGCGTCGCTACCGTTCTCCCGGTTCGCTTCGTATCCTTGAGCGCACGATGCTTACTATCTCCCTGAGTATCTCGCGGTTAACCTCCTCCGGGGGCTTGGAGGCGTCGACTACGATGAACTTTTCGGGGTACTCCTCGGCGAGCTGGAGGTACTTCGCGCGGACTTTCTCCATGTACCCTGGGTCCTCGAAGCGTGTCTGCGCTACGCGCGAGGAAAGCCTTTTCATAGCCTCCTCGACGGGTAGGTCCAGCAGTACGACCACGTCGGGGAACCTCACGGACTTGTTTACCGCGAGTATGAAGTCCTGGTCCGCGCCCCTCGAGGACTGGTACGCTAGGCTCGCGAAGACAGACCTGTCGGATACCACTATCTTTCCCGCTCTCAGCGATGGGAGCACGACTTCGCGCTGCAGGATTATTCTGTCCGCGGCGAAGAGGTAGACCTCGGCCTCGACGTCTAGGTCGTGCTTGTAGAGGAACTCCTTTATCGCGGGAACCCAGGGCTCCCGCACTATCACTACCTGGAACCCCTCCGCCGAGAGCTTTTCGTAGAGCATCGCCGCCTGGGTAGTCTTCCCGCTCCCGTCTATCCCTTCGAGAGCCACGTAGAGCCCCCCGTCGACCCTCGACTTGTTATCTCCGAAGATCCTCCTCTTCTCCGTCTCGAGCAACCCGTGCACGGGGCAGTGGTACTCTATGACCAGCTCCCCCGTAGGCGTTATCGAGCGCTCAACCCTCGGCTTCACGTAGTCGCCGCACTTCGGGCAGAACACCCTCTCTCTTAAGCCTTCAGACACAGAGCCCCAAAACAGACGCGCGAATATTTGCCTTCTCGTATAACTTAGTTTTACTCCATGGAAACGAATTTATACTTGTTTTTCCCGCGAATACTCGTGGACGAATTCACGCGCATAGTTATGTGGGTCAACAGGATAGGGAGCTCCGAGGTTCTGGCCACGGAGATCTCCAGGAACACGAAGAAGGCCAAGGAGGTCATAAGCCTTCTCTCCAAGTACGGGCTCGTCAGGGAAAGCCGGAAGGGCAGGCTACGCATAGTGTCTCTCAGCCCCAAGGGGCTGGAGGTGTACAGGTACCTAGAGATGGCGAAGAGGGTTGTGTACGGCGAGGGCCCCGCCGGGGAGCCCGTAGAAGAGGCTGAGCCGGAAGTTGCCGGCGCGGAGCTCCCGAGCTTCGCGAGGGATAATCCTTGGCTCAAGGTTCTCGCGGAGAAGGTTAGGCCGAGGGTGTCGGCATGAGCGAGACGATAGTCGTGGGTAGCGAGACGTTCTCGAGGAGGCACTTGAAGGTGTTTCGGCGCGAAGAGCTGGAGGAGATATTCGGCGAGGTAGCCGAGGACCTGGCAAGGGTGGCGGAGGCTACCGTCGTCTTCTCCAGCCCCCTATCCGTGGAGGTCGAGTTCTGCGGAAACAGGTACTCGCTACCACCGGGCATAACGCACGTGAGGGGTGCCTCGCTCTCCGTGCCGAGGTGTACCTACGTCCCGGAGTACCTCGACGAGGAGTTCCTGGAGTACCTGCTCTTCGACCTTCCCCGGGAGCTGGACGGCGCGAGGGCGCCCGTGGTGGTCGAGGATATGCCGAGGAGGTTTACCAGGTGGGCCCGGGAGGGGGTGTTGTACGCGCTAGACATACTCTCGAGGGTTGCCCGCGTCTACAGGGTGCCCGTCGTAGTGTACGGTGACGAGGAGACGGAGGGGCTTTGGAGGTACGCCAGGAGGTTCGCGTGCATACGAGAGGGCCCCGAGAGGGCTTGCTTCGTGGACGGCGAGCCGTGCGGTGAGCCCCATGCCTATCCCTATTGAGGAGCTGGGGAAGGAGGAGGGCATAGGGAGGGTCACGATCTCCAGGCTGAAGAGCGCCGGCATAGAGACCGTGGAGGACCTCGTGCTCTACAACCCGGAGGAGCTCGAGGAGCTCGCCGGCATAGACTTCGAGAGAGCGCTCAGGCTCGTGAGGACCGCTAGGCGGCTGGCGGGCTGGGAGGTAAGGGCGGTGAGGGGCGACGAGTACGCCTCGCAACTCTCTCAGCGGGAGTCCCTCACCACGGGCGTTAAGGCGCTGGACGAGCTGCTAGAGGGGGGCCTCGTAACCCAGGAGATCTACGAGTTCGCCGGGGAGTACGGGTCCGGGAAGACCCAGCTCTGCCACCAGCTGTCAGTCACAGCGCAGCTACCGCCGAGCCGGGGCGGTCTCGGCGGCAAGGTTGTCTACGTGGACACCGAGGGGACGTTTAGCCCGTCGAGGATAGAGAGGATCGCCGAGAGGTTCGGCGTGGAGGGAGCGCTGGAGGGAGTCTACGTGGCGAGGCCTATCAGCGTCGACGAGCTGGAGGAGCTCGTCATAAAGGGGTTGAAGCCGTTGCTCAAGGGCGGCGTGAAGCTCGTAGTGATAGACTCTGTGATCGCGCTGTACAGGGCCCAGTTCAGGGGGCGCGAGTGGCTCGCGATGAGGCAGCAACGGATCAACTACGCCTTGGACTGGTTGAAGAGGCTCGCCAGGGTCTACAGCATAGTAGTCGTAATCACGAACCAGGTAGTCTCGGTCCCGAGCAACTGGGGCGTAGCCGTGAAGCTACCGGCGGGCGGCAACATAATCGCCCACGCCTCCACCCACAGGTTCCTCATGAAGAAGGCGGGGGACTCGTGGCTGATCGAGGTTCTCGACTCGCCGAGGCTACCCAAGGGGGCGACGGCGCAGTTCGAGATAAGGGACGACGGTCTGGGTGACGTTTAAGCCTTGAGGGAGTACAGGCTACTGTCCCGCGCCCTGGCGAGGTTCGAGAGGGCGCTGGTGTCCGGGGAGCCTAGGGTAGCGGTGACGCGCGTCTCGTCTAGGCTTGCGCCCGGCAGGGGGCTCGGCAGGGAGCACGGCTTAGAGTACCACAGCAGGCTCTGGGGCGACCTCGACTGGGTGTTAGAGCTCGAGGAGGCGTGGACGCCGCTCCCCCTGGCTTGGCGCTTCCGCTTCGGCTGGCTCGTCGGTGTCGCCGACCTAGTGCGCTTCGTTAAAGCTAGGCCGGTCGCGGTCTACGAGGTGAAGAGCTACGACACGGTTAAGCGCGCGGAAAGGGTGCAGGCGGCGCTCTACGGCTTACTCGTAGAGCTCAACTTTGCAACCAAGCCGTCGGTACGCCTCAAGACGCCCTCCGGCGAGGTCGAGGTAAAAGACTGGGAGGCACTAGCCCTCGACGCGTTGCGCGCGACGTAGCGGTGGGTTTATACGGACCCGGAGCAGGTGTTGAACCGTATGGGCGCAACGACCCCCGGTCAGAAAAAAGTGCCGGAGAAGAGGAGCCTGCTGAAGGTCTACGCGCTCATCTTTCTAACGTTCGGCGTCTACTTCTACCTCTGGCTCGTCTGGACGAAGAGGGAGCTCAACGCGCTCGGAGCGCGCATACCGACGTGCTGGCTCATCATAATCCCCATAGCGAACATTTACTGGCTCTACAAGTACGCCGAGGGCTTCGCGCAGGTGACGAAGAAGGAGTCGGCAGTGCTCTACTTCCTCGTGTTCTGGCTGTTCACCATAGTCATGCCGGCGATAGTGCAGAGCGAGCTCAACAAGATCGCGGAGGAAGGCTGAACACCCCTAAAAACCCGTTTTTCTTCCCGTTCCGTTTTCACTCGCGCGCCCTCGAGGCGCTCTCCCGGATTCCTCCCGCGACCTCGTTATAAGGCGCCTAGTACTACTGGTGGCGGGCCATGAGGTGGGTGTTGCTCGGCGAGTACGGTTTGAGGTCCTCCGTTTTCTGGGAGTGGCTTGACGACTGCTTCGAGCGCGAGCGCTTCGAGACCTTGAGCGAGATGCCCGAGGAGGAGGCTAGGCGGGTCTACGAGTCGCTGAGGAGGGGGTGCGGTAAGGATAGATACTCGTTCCCCTGCGAGCTCCTCGAGCGCGTGCACGAAGAAGTCTCGTTCTGCAGGCTTCCCTTAGGCTACGTCCTCGCCGTGTGGGAGCCCTTCGCCGTGTTCGTCTTCGCCAGGTGGGGGTTACGCGAAGCCCTGCTCTTCCCCATCTTCTACCTGGTTACGCGCCTGAAACTCGCCCCCATGGAGGCAGCCTACCTGGACTCGCTGGCACGCGAGCTCGCTAAAGAGCTGAAGTGCAGGGATGGGTTGCGCGAAGACCCCTGTACCTACTAGATCTCGTAAACTATGAAATTGGTTTTTCTGCTCCGGGAGTAGAGAGCCTCGTACATCGCGTCGAGGACGTAGCCACCCTCCCCCACTACTCCCCCGAAGGGTACCGTGTATTCCCGCGCGGCGTACACGTAGCCCCTGAACGCGTAATCCTCCACCAAGGGGTGCCTGCGCAGGAGGTCCAAGAGGGCCCCCTCCTCCGAGGGTTGCGGGTACGTGAAGGCGTAGACAGAGCCCCTGCCGGGCGCCGCCAGGGCTTCCCGCGTGTAGTAGAGGTTCGAGAGAGCCCACGCTACCCGCTCCTCGGAGCCAGGGGGCGTGTATACCTCGAAGAGCTTTCCCGGGGTTTCACCGGGGGCTTCGAGGCGCACTTCGTTGTCGAGCCTAGCGTTCTTCACGTGTTTCACGTAGTGGTAGCTGAGCACCTGGCCGCTTAGACCCCTCTCTGCGGACAGCTTTGACAGCTTGAGGAAGGGGTTTCTCGTAATCTCGGCTACGAGCATCAAGTCTACCTCGTCGGGAATGATCGGCTGCGCCGCTGGGCTCGGCCTGTGGAACGCGCCCCCCTCCACTAGCTCCGAGAGCCCCTCGGGGTCCACGGATAAAAGGCCTGCTTCGAAGCGCGTAGCGCGGGAGGCGTAGGGGTTCCAGGTGAAGCGCTCTACCTCCGAGAAGACCTCCGGCTCGAGCTGCAGTATGTCGAGAACCTCCTCCGCGGCGCCTACGGGGACGAGCACGCGGAGCGCGATGAGCCTCCTCTTCTTGGAGGGCTCGACAATAGCCTTCTCTACTACGAACGGGACTACCTTCTCGTAGACGGAGGGCGAGTAGGGTGCCAGTATGAACGTCTCCTGCAGTGATAGGACGCGGTAGTCGAAGCCTCCCCTCACCCTGAAGCCCTTCTCTTCGAGGCGCGCCAGTACGCGGGCGGCGTAGGAAGGCGAGGTACCCGTGCTCCTAGCTATGTCCACGTACCTCCTGGCGACCACAGCCGCCTTTAATACCTCGTATTCAAGCGTTCTAAGCCTCTTCAAGGCTCCCCCGTTCTCCTGCGCACCGCACCTTCATATGTTCTACGATTAGTTCTGGGCACCGCGTGCCTAGGAGGGGTGCGCGTGCGACAATGCAACCTTCTCGGCGGCGTCTAGCAACCTTTCAACCGTGTATCCCTCGTCGAACTTCAGCCTGGGAAGAGTCATCGCCACGAGCTTGAAGGCTTTCGGGTTCTCCGACTTCAGCCTCGCTACCCGCTCCCTGACTTCCCCGAGGTACTTCAGGTATTCCTCGGCGCCCGGGTAGCTGTTCTGCCAGTCGTAGAGCGCGTACACGACTGCCCCCAGCAGTTTGCCCCCGTCGAACTCCGGGAACTCGGCGTCCTCCCTTATCGTCTCGGCGACGTCGGATACTATTGTCAGGGCCTCGAGCCCCTCCCTTGTAAGCTGGAAGGCACTACTACGCTTCGCCAGTAAGCCTCTGGAAATGTAGCCGTACACTATCAAGTAGGGGTCAAGCTGGTCGAAGCCCATCCCGGAGAGAATGCCCGCTTGGGACGCCCTGTAACCCTTTCTGCGCCAAAGCCCTACAAGGGCGTCTAGGACTACCCACAGCCCCTCCCTGATCGAACTCAAGTCCAGGTATTCAACCGTCATATGCCGGAATACAGCCTCTAGGGTTAAAAAGCTATTCGTGCGTATAGCCCTTCCGCTCGGAGTTTTACTTTCGGTGTACTGTATCGTAACGTATAAATAGAGGGTCCGCGAAGTTCTCATAGTGCTTGAAGATGCCTAAACGCGCGAAAACCGAGGAGGTAGAGGAGAAGGAGGAAAAGGTAGAGGAGGAAGTAAACGTAGACGAGCTAGTAGAGGATATCCTCGGCGAGGCCGCGGCGGAGGCCCCGCCCGAGGAGGTACCCGAGGGAGAGATAAGGCTGGAGGACCTTGAAGGCGTTGGAAGGATAACGGCCCAGAAGCTCAGGGCGGCCGGGTTCTACACTGTTCGAGACCTCGCGTTTGCCTCTGCCCACGAGCTAGCGCTAGTCCTCGGCTCCGAGGAAAGAGCCATGGCTATAATCAGGTCTGCGCAGAGGCTGGTGAACAGGGGAGAGGAGTTTATAACCGCGAAGACACTGTTCGAGAAGAGGAAGAACATCGAGTACATCAGTACTGGTGTTCGTAGTCTTGATGATTTGCTTGAGGGTGGTATTGAGGTTGGTAGTATTACTGAGTTTATCGGGGAGTTTGGTGCTGGTAAGACTCAGATATGCCACCAGCTCAGCGTGATGGTCCAGCTGCCGAAGGATAAGGGAGGGCTCAACGCCAGGGCACTGTACGTGGACACAGAGGGAACGTTCAGGCCCGAGAGAATAGTACAGATAGCAAGGGCCAGAGGCCTAGACCCAGAAAAAACACTAGAAAACATAATATACGCGAGAGCCTACAACAGCGACCACCAGATGCTTCTAATAGACGAGGCGAAGAAGTACATCGAAAAGTACAACATCAGGCTAATCATAGTCGACAGCCTCATCAACCACTTCAGGGCTGAGTACCCGGGCAGAGAGAACCTCGCCTCGAGGCAACAGAAGCTCAACAAGCATATAAGCCAGCTACACAGGCTCGCGAGCCTCTACAACCTAGCGGTTGTCGTGACAAATCAGGTAATGGCTTCGCCCGACATATTCTTCGGAAACCCGCTGAAACCCGCCGGTGGAAACATAATGGCGCACGGGTGCACGTACAGGATCTGGCTTAGAAAAGCCAAGGAGGGTAAGCGCATAGCCCGCATAATCGACAGCCCGAAGCACGCAGAGAAAGAGGTAGCGTTCGCGATAACGGAGGACGGAGTCACGGACGTCTAGCGTCGCCGCGCGCGATAAGCTTTTTAAGGAAGGCTAGAGCTTACTGTGAGGGTGTAGGCAATGGGCGGAGGGAAGAAGAGGCCCACGGTCTCGCAGCTCGAGAAAAGGGTAACGAAGGAGGAGAAGAAAAAGGAGGAAGGAGGAAAGAAGCCCCAGATGAAGCTAGAAGCTTCTACGGGCAACCTTACGGAGGTATCGCTGGAGCACGTGATAAAGGAGATCAGGGGGCTCAAGTACGTCACGCCGTACGTGCTGGCTTCGAAGTTCTCTCTAAAGCTCAGCAGGGCTAAGAAAGTGCTGAGAGAGCTGGAGTCGCGCGGCGTCGTTGTTGCCTACGATAAGAATAGCCGAGTACCGATCTACGTTCCCGTTGCGAAGAGCCACAAGAAGGAAGCCTAGATAGGTAGTAGATCGACAAGCGTGCTTCTATCCTTGCCGAAGCACTCGGAAAGCTTGAGGAGCTTCTCCTTCGCGTTGACGACCTCCAGCTCCGTCACCTCTATGAGACCCCTCTTCGCCAGCTCCGCCAGGAACTTCCTCGGCTCCTTGACCCCCATCCTAATCAGGTCGTCCATCAGCCTTAAGAGCCCGATGCTCCAGTACGTGCAAAGGTACCTTAAAGCCCTCTCGTAAGCCTCGTTCCCCAGCAGGTCCGAGACCTCGCTACAGTCTACCTCTTGAACCCCGACGCTCGCCCGGGGCTCCGCCGCGGGTTCAGGGGCAGGCTCCTCCCTTCGTTCAGGCTCCTCGCCGCCCTCTTCTCCCCGCTCGACCGGCTCCTCCCGAGAGGGCTCCTCCCGCTCTTCCCCGAAGAACTCCAGGAGGGAGCGCTCCCTCGACGGCTTCACGCGTGGAGGTTGCTTTTTGGGCTTCCTCCCCTTCTCCTCCCTGGGGCGCGGAGGAGCCTTCGCGGGGACCTCCCCGGCTTTCTCCTCAGCCTTCGCGGCTACGTATTCAACCTTCTCCGGGAGCTCCAGGTTTAAGTAGGAGTCTATTACCCTCCTTTCCCCGCTCGGCTTGAAGGAGGCGTCCTCCAGGAGGCTCTCCACGACCATGTACAAAGTGAGAGAGTTGAGCCCCTCCCTCTGCCCCCAGTCTAGTATCTCGTCTACCGTTAGCCTACCCTTCTCGCGTATCAGCCCTCCAAGCCTCCTAGCGTACTCCTCTATCTCGTCCATCGACGCTAAAACTACACTGCTCAAGGTATTAAACTTGCGCGCAACGCAAAAGGGGGGCGGGCGCCTTGCATGGTAGCTTGCAAGCTACACGCGCGCTGAAAGCCTTTTTAGCGTTCATGCGAAAGGAGAAGGGAGTTCGATGCTTGGCGAAGTTGTCAAGGGGAGGGATCGGGGAGGCTCCCGTAGGTTGGAGGAGCTCGGGGACCTACTACCCGGAAGGATCCTCGAGGCTCTCTCCAGGTTTGGGTACAGGGAGCTGAACTACGTGCAGGTGAAGTCGCTAGAGCTCTCCAGAGTGTACCCCAACATGCTCATCTCCGCCCCCACGGGTGCCGGGAAAACGGAGGCGGCGGTTCTGCCCGTTCTCCGGGATCTCGTCGAGAAGGGTGGGAAGCCCATATACGCGCTCTACGTCACGCCTCTACGTGCTCTCAACAGGGACATATACGACAGGATGGTGGAGCTTTTTCGCGCCCTGGGCTTCGAGGCGGAAGTGAGGCACGGGGATACGCCGCAGAGGGTTCGCAGGAGGATAGCCGAGTCTCCTCCGCACATGCTCATCACCACGCCGGAGACTACGCAGTTCCTGCTGGTGGACGGGAGGTACAGGGAGCACTTGAAGAATACCCGGTGGGTCGTAGTGGACGAGGTGCACGAGCTACTCGACGACAAGAGGGGGGCGCAGCTATCGCTGGCGCTCGAGAGGCTTAGGCTTATCTCGCCGGGGCTCCGCGTCGTCGGGCTCTCGGCTACGCTGAGGGACCCTGAGGCGGCGCTCAGGCTACTCTCAGGCGGGAGGGTGGGGACAGTCGTCGAGTGGTTCGAGCGTAAAGCCTACGAGCTGGTAGTAGAGGACATCGACGAGGAGGGAGATCTCGCCGGGAGGGTTAAGCGCGTCGCCGAGCTGTGCAGGGGCGGCGGCGTGATAGTGTTCACCAATACGCGCGACACAGCGGAGTTCATCGGGAGGGTTCTCGCCCGCGACTACGGCTTGAACGTGAGGGTGCACCACGGGAGCCTCTCCCGCCAGGAGAGGGAGGAGGCTGAGCGGCTCTTCAAGAGCGGCAGGGTAGACGCGATCGTCGCTACGTCGAGCCTAGAGCTCGGCGTGGACATAGGGTACGCGAGGCTCGTAGTGCAGTTCGGGTCGCCCAGGCAGGCAATAAAGCTGGCGCAAAGGGTGGGCAGGGCTGGGCACAGCCTCTCGGAGGTCTCCCGCGGGGTCATAGTCCCGCTGTACCTGGAGGACGCAGTCGAGTCCGCGGTCCTCGCGCGCAGAGTGTACCTGAGGGCGCTCGAGAAGCAGGGGTTCCACGAGAAGCCTCTCGACGTGCTCTCGCACCAGGTGGCGGGCCTCGTGCTCGAGTACCGGGACCTAGACGTGTACACGGTCCACGAGGTCGTCACGCGCTCCGCCCCGTTCCGCGACCTTAGCCTGGGCGAGCTGAAGCAACTCCTCGAGTTCCTCGACTCCCTAGGCGTCGTTAGGTTCGACGGAGAGCGCGTCAAGATGGGGAGGAGGACTATCTCCTACTACTACGGCTCCGCCTCCATGATCCCGGAGACCCTATCCTTCGACGTCGTCGACATGGCGTCTAGGAGGACTATAGGCGCGCTGGACTACGCGTTCGCGTCCCTGGTCGACAAGGGCAGGGTGATAATACTCGGCGGGAAAGCCTGGACGGTGGAGGAGGTAGACGTGGATGCCAACAAGGTCTACGTAGTCGAGAACGTGGAGGAGTTCGGGGAGCCGCCCATCTGGACCGGCATGACCCTACCCGTGGACGCGAAGGTAGCGAGGGAGGTGGGCTCCCTCTACAGGAGGATCGGGGAAAGCCTCGGCAACCCCGAGGAGCTCGAGAAGCTGAGGAAGGAGTACGCGATACCCGAGAAAGCCTTCGAGAAGCTCGTAAGGATAATCGAGGAGGAGAAGAGGCTACTGGGCGTAGTGCCCAGCGACCGCAACGCCGTCGCGGAGGTCGCCAGCTACAAGGGCAAGACAGCTATAACCCTGCACTCCTACCTGGGCACGAAGGGCAACAACCTGCTCGCGCTCCTACTCGCACACGCTGTGCGGGGGTACACGGGGTCCTCAGCGAGGTACTTCGCAGACCCCTACAGGGTCCTAGTGGTCACCGAGTACGAGGTACCGGACCAGAGGGTGCTGGAGAGCCTGAGGAGCGGGCTCGAGTGGTCGCTCAGGAACCTAGAGGAGGTGGTCAGAGAGAGCAACTCGTACGCGCTAGCGTTTTCGCACGTAGCCTCCAAGATGGGGGTAGTCGACGTGAAGAAGTCTAAGCCGGAGCCGGGGCTGATGTCAAGCCTGAGGAAGAGGATGAGGGGAACACCCCTGGACAGGGAGGCGTTGAGGACCTGCCTCTTCGAGTACTTCGACCTGGAGGCTGTCGAGGAGTTCGTCAGGGAGGTCTCGGAGGGCAGGAGACCCCTCGTGTTCAAGAGGCTCCCCGAGCTGAGCCCGCTGGCCCAGCTTATATTCGAGAAGCCCGTCGTAAAGGCCGGCGCGCTGGCCTCCGAGCTCCCCGTTTCCAGCATGGTCAGCGCGGTCGTGAAGAGGATTGAGAACACCCACGTGCTACTCTACTGCGTCCACTGCGGCAACTGGCACGCCACGATGAGGGTGGTGGAGGCGAAGGCGTACCCCTCCTGCCCCAAGTGCGGCTCGAGGGCCTTAGCGGTGCTTAGGCCGTACGAGGAGGAAAAGCTCCCGGTGCTGGAGAAGTGGCGGAAGGGTGGGAAGCTCTCCCCCGAGGAGAAGAAGTTCGTGGAGAAAGTCAGGCAGTCCGCCTCGCTGGTACTCTCCTACGGCTACCCAGCGGTCTTCGTGCTAGCCGGCCACGGGATAGGGCCTACCACAGCCAAGAGCATCCTTTCGAAGGGGACGGACCCGGAGACCCTTGCGAGGAACATCCTCGTAGCCGAGGCTAACTACACGAGGACGAGGAAATACTGGGAAGAGTAGCGCGAGAAAAAATATCGCGCTTCGTGCACGCTTGCGCGCTACGCGGAGCGCTCGACCGTTACGGGCCTGCCCTCCCTCCAGCTCTTCCAGCAGGCCTCCGCGATCTCGACGACCCTAAGCCCGTCCACGCCGGTTATCGGGGGCTCCTCGTCCTTCAGTATAGAGCTGACGAAGGCCTCGTCCTCCCTGACGTACGCGTCGTAGAACCTAGACCAGAACCACTGAACTCCCCTGTAGCTCAGCCCCTGCTTCGTCCCCACAGCCAGGTTCGGGTCGACCTGGGACCCTACGTACACTGTCCCCTCCGTGCCGAGCACCTCCGTCCGCAGGTCGTAGCCGAACACGCTCTTACGGCTCCCGTGTATGAGGCCGTAGCCCTTCCCCTCGAACGTGAAGCTTATCGTGACGAGGTCGAGGTCGCCCTTCTGCCTGATCTCGTCGTAGAGAGCCGCCTCCCCCTTCACGTAGACCTCCTTGACCTCCCTCCCGACCAGGAACCTCGCCATGTCGAAGTCGTGGCTGAGCATGTCCAGGAATATCCCTCCGCTCAGCCTCGGGTCCTGCGCCCACCCCGGCGGCGGGCCCGGATCCCTCGCGATGTTTATGAATACCAGTGGCTCCCCGATCTCGCCCCTAGCTATCCTCGCCTTAGCCGCGCTGTACGCGTCGTCGAATCGCCGCATGTAGCCAACCATGAGCTTCACCCCTGCCTTCTCCGCCGCCCTGACCGCCTCCCTCGCCTCCTCGACCGTCACCGTGATGGGCTTCTCGGTGAACACGTGCTTCCCCGCCTCCGCCGCCTTGACGATCATCTCCTTGTGCAGGTTGGTGGGAGTAGTGATGAAGACAGCGTCGACCTCGGGGTCCTTGAGCATTGCGTCGAAATTCGTGTACCACTTAACCCTGTACTTCTCGCCCACTGACCGCGCAAGGCTCTCAACGACGTCCGCGACGGCGACGAGCTCCGCGTTTTCAAGGCGTGTTAGAATTATCTCCGCGTGAACCCTCCCGATCCTCCCGAGCCCGGCTACCCCTATCCTCACTTTCGGCATACCGTGTCGGGGGAGAAGCCGACTAAAACCCCATTAAAGCGTTTCCGTAAAAGTTTAAATGAAGAAGACGAGGTAGAGAACTAACAGCAGGGCGCCCACGCCCGCCAGCAACAACAGTAGCTTTACGACGACGCCGCTCTTTTCGACGCCCAGGTGCGGGTTCTGGTGCCTCAACCACTCCTCGTACTCCAGCCTCGCGAACGGCGACGCGGTATCCTCTTCCCGCCTCTCCTCCTCGCCCATCAGCGCACCTGGAAGAATCGCGCAGAGATGCTTAAAAACCTATTCAAGTAGATGACGGTGGAATCGAATGGCATACGTGAGGCCCTTCGACCCGTGGAGGTCTACGAGCCTCTGCACGTGCCCCTTCAAGTACACCGTGAACCCCTACACCGGGTGTAGCCACGGGTGCCTCTACTGCTACGCTTCCAGCTACATCAGGGACTTCTTCAACCCGAGGCCCAAGAAAGACTTCCTCAAGGTAGTCTACGGGGACCTCAGGAGGATACCCGAGGGCTCCATAGTGAACATCTCCAGCAGCAGCGACCCCTACCAGCCCCTGGAGTCGAAGTACGGGTATACGCGGAGGTTCCTGGAGCTCGCGGTCGGGCGGTACGTCGTAGAGGTAGTCACGAAGTCCGACCTCGTAGCGAGGGACGCCGACCTGCTGGCGAGGGGGCAGAGCGTGGTCTCAGTGACTATAACCACCATGGACAACGAGGTCGCGAAGAGGCTTGAGCCGGGGGCTCCCCCGCCGAGTAGGAGGGTGAAAGCCGTGGAGAGGCTTTCCGAGGCCGGCGTACCCGTGGTGCTACGCCTGGACCCGCTGATACCCGGGCTCAACGACTCAGAGGACTCCGTGAGGGAAGTGGTAGAGGCGGCCGTGGGCGCCGGGGCTAGGCACGTAGTTTCCTCGACGTACAAGGTTAAGCCGGACAACCTGGCCCGCCTCCTCAAAGCTTTCCCGGAGCTGGAGCCGCGCCTGAGGAAGCTGTACTTCGAGGGCGGCGACAGGCTACACGGCTACGTGTACGCCGAGAAGAGCTACAGGTACAGGGTCCTCTCCACGGTCAGGGAGATAGCCCACGGGCTCGGGGCTACGTTCGCCGTGTGCCGGGAGGGCTTCTACGACTTGATAGACAGGGGGGTTAGCTGCGACGGCACACACCTTGCTCGTGGACGCGGCGCCCATGCTGGGGAGGCGCGCCCGGGGTAGCCCGACCGTTGCGCGCTACGCGAGGGGCTTCTTCAGCTCGTAGGGCTTCCAGCCCAGCTTCTCCCTGAAGGAGTTTATCAGCTTGATGGACTTCTCCTTCTCCTCGACGGGCATAGCCTTGCTCTTCAAGACCCCCATGAAGAGGGCGTAGAGCCTCGCGTTTATAGTGGCCTTGGAGACCCCGTACTCCAGGTCCTCCTCAAGCTCCTTGAGTATCCCCTCGACCTCCTCCGAGGAGGATAGACCCTTCGGACCCACGTCCTTGACCTCGCGCCCCAGGTAGAGGTGCCCCTTCGACACGACCACGTACTTGCCATCCTCGAACGTTATCCTCCCCTTCGCAACCCTGTCGTAGAACGTCCAAGCCTCGTACGCCTGCGGCGCGAGCACCTTCAGCCTCGCGAGCACATACCGCCTAATCTCGTCCGTCGTGGCGCCGTCCCGTACCTTCGACTCAACCTCCTTCGCGATCTCGACCGCGACCTCCTCCGGAGCCCCCGCGTTCACCATAGAGCGCACGAGCTTCTCCCTGTCGAACTCCTCGACTTTCCCCGACCTTTTCACAACCTTCTTAGGCATAAGCCTTCAATTATTTTCAGCACCGACCTATATAAAGGCTGTGCATTTATCGAGAAGCCCCGAGTAAGCGTTCCAGGGCTTTCCTCAATGCTTCCGCGACAGCCTCGCCCTCGGCGCGGGTCAGCGGGCGCCTATCCATCCTCTCGGTGCCGTAGGGTATGACGTGCATGTGCGCGTGGAATATCTCCTGGCCCGCCTCCCTCCCGCTGTTCATCACCAGCCTAACGCCCCTCGCCCCTAGGGCTTCCCTCTGCGCCAGCGCGACAACCTTCGCGACGAACACCATCTCCGAGAGGACGTCGCCAGGGGCGTCGAAGACGTCCCTGTAGTGGTCCTTCGGGACGACGAGAGCATGGCCCCTAGTCACCGGGTACTTGTCCAGGAACACGACGACCCTGCCTCCCACGTAGACGAAGTGCGCGTCGAGCTGCCCCCTCACTATCCTGCAGAACACGCAGTCCTCCACGACTCCGCGTCCACCGCTCTGCACGCAGAGCCTACCGGTACCCGGCCTCTTAAAGGCATCGCGAAGGCTCCTCGTCCGCGGCACCTTGATATAAGGGGGCGTGGTAATAGGTATCGTGGAGTCCATTCAGTCCGCGCTACTCTCAATGCTCGGGGACAGGCTCGCCGGTGTAGTGCTCTTCGGCTCCGCCGCGAGGAGGGAGGACTTCACGCCGCTAAGCGACATAAACGTGGCAGTGATAACGAACGGGAAGGTCCCGCCCGAGGAGAGAGTGGCGATAGCGGAGGCTCTCGGCACCGACTTCTCAGTCGTCGTGCTCTCGGTGGAGGAGCTCAAGCAACTCGCGAGCAACGGGGAGTTCCTGGCCCACGAGATCCTGAGGGGCGGGAAGATCCTCTACGCGGACACCTCGCTCTACGAGGCACTGAACTTCTCGCCGCCCGTGACGAGCCGGACGCGAGAGTTCCTCGAGAGGCACGCGCTCGCCTGCGTGGGGCTCTCCCTGGAGAACTACTTCGCCGGGCGCTTCCACTACGCGCTCAACTACGCTTACAGGGGGTTGCGCAGCGCCGCTAGGTGCGTCTCCGCCCGGGACGGCGAGCTCTGCTTCTCGGACTCCGAGGTCGCGGAGGCCCTGCGCAGGAGGGGCTTCGAGGAGGCGGCGGAGGTCTACGGGAGGCTCAGGAGGGGCAGGTTCCTCGGCGTGGGGAAGGGCGACCTCTACCAGCTCCTCCTCTCGGCCTACAAGCAGGTATTCCGGGTGCTCGGGCTCGGGGAGCCGGACTTCGAGGGGCTAGTATCGAGGGTCGAGAAGACCTTCGTCTACGTATCCGAGGTAAAGCTAACCGCTGAGCGCGGGCGCGTGAAGGCGGAGGTAGCCGGGGTTGGCGCCGGGGGTAGGGAGGAGAGGCTGGAGGAGCCCCTGGTGCTAGCCGCGGAGGTGTGAACGCGTGGACCCGCGCGAGGAGAAGATGAGGATACGGGAGGAGGTCTGGGAGAGGCTCGTGAGGAGCGGGGCCGCGCTCCCGCCCTTCCCCGTGAGGGGCAGGATACCGAACTTCCGCGGGGCGGACGCCGCGGCTAGGAGGCTCGTGGAGAGCGAGGTGTTCAGGAAGGCGAGGGTGGTGTTCTGCAACCCCGACTCGCCCCAGAGGTACGTGCGCGAAGCCGTGCTCCGGCACGGTAAGACCCTGATCATGGCTTCCCCGCGGCTACGGGAGGGCTTCCTGATACTCGACCCCGGCAGGGTGCCGGAGGAGGAGTACAGGTATGCGAGCACGATTAGGGGCGCCTTCGCCTACGGCGAGAAGGTGCTGGACAGCCTCCCGAGGGTAGACCTCAAGGTCGCGGGAAGCGTCGCTGTGGACAGGGTTGGGGGCAGGGTTGGGAAGGGCGGGGGCTTCTCCGACCTCGAGTACGCCATACTCAGAACCCTAAACGCGCTCAGCGACGAGACGCCGATCGTCACCACGGTTCATGACCTCCAAGTAGTGGAGAAGGTCCCGATGGACGTTCACGACGTCCCGGTGGACTACGTCTTCACGCCCACCACCCACTTCAAGACTGCACGCGCGTACCCCAGGCCCCCGGGTATACTCTGGGAGCGCCTACGCGAGGAGGATCTGAGGGAGATACCCGTCCTGAGGATCCTGGCGAAAAGATAAGGGGTAAGGCAAATAAGCCCGGGCATTGTTTCTACCCGCGTGTCCGCAGGGTTAAGGTTCACCCATAAGCACCCGACGACCGTTGTTTTCGAGAGAGGCTCCCTCAACAGGCTGGGCGAGCTCGTGAAGGGGCTCGGCGGGAAAGCCCTCGTAGTCACGGGCCGGCAGTTCGCCAAGAAGTACGGCTACGACTCCCTCATAAAGAGCCAGCTCGAGTCCGCGGGCGTCGAGGTCTACTTCTTCTCGGAGGTGGAGCCGAACCCCACCATCGAGACTGCAGACAGGTGCGCCGAGGCGGCGCGGAAGGCGGGCGTAGACTTCTTCGTAGCGTTCGGCGGGGGAAGCGTGATAGACGTCGCTAAGGCGGCTAACGTTGTGTACAGCCTCGGGGGCAGCGCTAAGGACTACCTGTGGCCCCGCAACGTCGAGGAGAAACTCAGGCCGCTCGTAGCCGTGCCCACAACCCACGGAACCGGGAGCGAGGTGACGAAGTACTCCGTCCTCGTCGACAGGGAGACGGGCATGAAGGTCGCCGTCTCCGGGAGCGGGCTCCTACCGACGCTCGCCGTCCTCGACCCCCTCGTGCTGAAGCACCTACCGAGCGACCAGTCGGCCAGCACGGGGCTGGACGCGCTCTCCCACGCCATCGAGGCGTTCTTCAGCTCCAGGGCGACACCCTTCACCGACATGTTCGCGCTGGAGGCTTCCAGGATAGCGTTCCGCAAGCTACCCTGCGCCGTGGAGGGCTTCCTGGACTGCAGGGAGTGGATGCTGTACGCGAGCATGCTGGCAGGCTACGCTATCAACTACACCGGTACCAACATAGGGCACGGGCTCGGATACCCCCTCACAACGAGGCTAAACCTACCCCACGGCTTCGCGAACACCGTGCCCCTCCTGGGGGCCCTTGAGTACTACGAGAAGTACGCGCCGGAGAGAGCCAGGCTGTTCGCCGAGCACGTGGGGGCCACGGGGGTCGGAGGGCTGAGGGGGCTCTTCAAGGAGCTATGCAGGGAGGTGGGAGCCCCGACGTCGCTGAGCGGGCTCGGGGTTCGGAGGGAGGAGCTGGACGACTACGTCCGGGAGGGGTTGAAGTACAAGAGGAACCTCTCGAACGCCCCCTTCGAGGTGACGGAGGAGATAGTGCGGGACATCTACGAGAGGGTGTTCTAGCGCGCCACGAGGGAGGCTATCTCGCGGGCCAGCTGAGGCGGCAGGAGGTCCCTGTTCTGGAGCGTGACCGTGTAGAGCTTCACGTCGCCCCTCTCCAGTATACCCCTGAGCCTCCCCGAGGAGGACTCCCTCTCGTGGATAGTCGCGAGCACCGGCTTATCGGAGTCGAGGGCTTTCAGCACGGCGGGCAGGAAACTGGGGCTGTAGAGCTCCATGGGGCCTATCTCGTCGATGACTACGACCTGAGCCTCGGAGACCGCCCTCAGAATCGCGCCGACTCCCACCGCCTCCAGCTCCTCGACGTGCACCACGTATTTGCCCACCCGGGGCCCCGCGCCGGCGCCGACCTTGGCGAGAAAGCCCTCCCTGCCCGTGAGGAGGTCCCGAACCTTGAAGCCTACCCTCGAGCCCCCCTCGCGGACCTCGTGAGTCACCATGCCGCCGACCTTCACGCCCCTGGAGACCAGGAGCTCCGCCGTCTTGACGACGCAGGTAGTCTTCCCGATCCCCGGCCTCCCCGTGAGCAGGAAGTTCTTCGCCGCCAAGCGCTCACCTGGAGAGCTCCTCCTTCACCTTCTTGACGATCCCCGAGAGGGCCTCCGGGCTGTAGGAGAGCATCCCGGACAGGCTGAGCGGGGTTATCGCTATCTTCCCCTCCTCCAGCACGGCGTGGACGTCGCTACCCTCCTCCGCCTCGACCGGGTGCCCGTAGAGCCAGTAGTACGGGCGGCCCTGCGGGTCCTTCCTCCTCACAACCGCCGTGGAGAACCTCTTCAGGGCGGGCCTCACAACGACGACGTCGCTGGCTATGACCGAGGGGAAGTTCACGTTGAGCGCGTCCACCCCCTTCGGGAAGCCCTCGCCGACCACCGCCCTGACTATCGCCTTCGTAGACCTGAGCACGAAGTTCCTGTACTCGCCCTCCTCCAGCTCCTCGGGCGTGTCGACAGCGGCGCTGAAAGCTATCCCGGGGACTCCCTCGATCGACGCTTGGAGGACTGCGCCGAGAGTTCCCGAGGTGAGTATAACCTGGACGCTCAGGTTGTCCCCTATGTTCACCCCCGACACGACGAGGTCGGGCTTCCCGGAGATAACGTTCATCGCTATGTAGATAACGTCGCTCGGAGTGCCGGAGACGAGGTACACAGGCTCCCCGTCCAGCGAGAGCCTGTTCACCCTGAGCGGCTTGTGAAGCGTCAACCCGAGCCCCGTCGCAGACTTGGGAGTCTCGGGGACAACCACCGTCGCCTCTCCGAGGCCCCTCACAGCCTCCCTGAGTATCGCGAGTCCGGGCGAAAACGGCCCATCGTCGTTCGTTACGAGGATCTTCATACGCGTGAAAACACCGGTTCGGTAGAAAAACCTTTTCCAGACGGTTGCCCCGGTAAAACGTATATCTTTGTTTTCGATTTTATTTCGAGGGTCATGCCGCTCCTCGAAAAAATAAGAGATGCCGCCGAGAGCGGCTTTCTTGAAGAATTGTTAAAGAGAGTGGAGGGAGAGAAGTCTTTCTGCAGGGTGCTCGCATCCTACCTCGGCGCAGAGTCCGAGGCGGTGCTGAACGGGGTGGAAGCCGACCTGTACGACGGGCTGGAAGCCGCCGAGGTGAAGCTTTACCCAAAGAGGTTCTATGAAGGCTTCGGGCAGGCGCTAGCCTTGAAGGTGATCGGCGGGGTCGAGAAGCCCCTGCTACTACACGTCGTCTGGAGCGCCGACCCGCTCTACCTGGAGAACCTGAAGAAGATGGGCGCGGCTGCGGGCGTCAAGGTGGCAGTGTACGTGAGGGGTGGACCGCTCTATGAGTACGGCTAAACAGTCGAGGACGCTCGCATTCATATCGGCTTCCGGCGGAGTCGGCAAGACAACGCTCTCAGTGCTCTTCGCGGCGTACCTCCAGCACGTCAAGGGGGTGCCCGCCAGGGAGATTCTACTCGTAGACCTAGACCCCACCGCTGGGCTGAGTCTCCTACTGCTAGGCGACGAAAACTACGCGAAGGCCGAGGACGAGGGGAAGACTCTGAGCGCCGCCTACGAAGACCTCTTCGAAAGGGGTAGAAGGGTCGAGCCCGAGAGGTACATCTGGGAGGCGTCGTTCAAGGACTCCTACTTCAAGGTACTCGTACCCGGCGAGAGCTTCCCGCGCGTCGTGGAGGAGCTGTGGCGCCCCGGGAACCCCGGGGAAAGCTTCCGGAGGCTCCTCGAAGAGCTAGGCGTCTACTCCTCCTTCCGCTACGTAGTGGTAGACAGCGCCCCGTTCTTCGACGAGCGGTACACTGTGCTGAGCCTCTACTCCTCCGACAAGTACGCCGTCGTGCTACGACCAAGCATAGTCGACTTCAGGAGGACGCTGAGGATGATAAGGTACCTCGCACAGCACCACTCCGGCAGGCTTGGAGGAAGCACCGGTGCGTTCTACTCGAAGATACTCGCCGTCTACAACCTGGTAGACACAGGTACCCGGGAAGCCTCCGCGCTCGCAGAGAGGGGTATCAGGAACCCCGAGGGAAAGGAGGAGGGAAAAGCTAAGCCGAGCCAGGAGGTGCTCAAGGGTATAGACAGCCTATCAACCCTTGTAGGCAGGGTTGCAGACTACTACGTTCCAGCGCACTCCGACATAGCTAGGCTCGACGTAATAGGAAAGCTGAAGAAAAAGAAGGAAAAAGCCGAGCTCTCCCCGGTCCTTAAGCAACTGGCGGACTGGGCTGAGGGCTAGACTCTCCGGGCGGCGACAGCCTTCTCCTCCTTTACGGGGGCGCTAGCCTCCTTCACGACGTACCTTATCACGCAGTACTCTCCATCCTTGGTTACGGGCTCCTCCCCCTTCTCTCTAGCGAAGTCCTCCAGCTTCGCCAGCCCGAGGCCCTCGACGAAGCCCTTTATGTAGCCGACGTTCGGGCAAGCAGCGCCGGGTAGCTCGAGCCCTCCCACCATCCTCGGGCATATCCTACAGCTATCCCTGTGCATCCGCACCTCGAGGACGCCGTCCCTGTAGTCGACTTTGACTTCGTCCGTGAAGCCCGTGATCTCGTTGAGGGCGACGATTGCATCCTCGACGGACGAGGGCTTCAGCCCGTGCGCCAGGAAGTAGTCGGCTGTGCACCTACCGGTAGCCTCCGCGGCGCCCTTTATCACGCCGTAGTTCACCAGCCCGAGCTCCCTGAACTTCGCGATCATGCAGGCTATGTAGACGTGGTACACGTTCGCATTCCTCTTAATAGCGTTCTCAACGTTCCACATGTGATGTTCACCCATCGATGCGAAAGGTTTGGCTTTTTAAGGATTTTAGTTCAATTCCTCCCGGGGTTCGAGGGAAGGCTTTTAAGGTCGAGGCGCGGTGCCCGAGCGTGGGCTACCGCGGGGAGGAGTACTTCGAGGAAGTTGCCCGTAGGCTAGCGGAGTGGTACAGGAGGAGGGGGCGCGACTTCCCGTGGAGGCACACCAGGGACCCCTACGTCATCCTCGCGACGGAGTTCCTGCTCCAGCGCACGAGGGCGGAGACTGTCGCGAAGGTCTTCGAAGAGTTCTTCTCCAGGTACCCGTCCCCCGAGAGCCTCGCTAACGCGGACCCCGAGGAGCTGAGGAAGTTCTTCTCGAGGCTGGGCCTAGTGAGGCGCGCCGACGCCCTCAGGGAGGCGGCGAGGGAGATCGTGGAGAGGCACGGCGGCTCCGTGCCGCGCAGCAAGGAGGAGCTCCTCAAGCTCAAGGGCGTTGGGCCCTACATAGCCTCCGCTGTCCTCTGCTTCGCCTACTCAGCCCCGGTACCCGTTGTGGACACGAACGTCGAGAGAGTGCTGGGCAGGGCGGCGGGCGCCTCCTCCCGAGAGGAGGCCGAGGCGTTCCTGGAGAGGCTCCTGCGGCACGGAAACCCCAGGGAGATCTCCCTGGCGCTCATAGACCTCGGAGCCCTCGTCTGCACCAGGAAGCCAAAGTGCCCCGAGTGCCCGCTCAGCGACCTGTGCTCCTACCGCGGCTCCGGGAGACCGGGGGCTCAGTGCGCCGGCGGGGCTTCCCGGTAATCCTCCCCGCGCCGGTCCTGCTGTGGCGGCAATTGCTGCGCGGTGGGCGATTGCTGCTTTACGGCGCGCGCTACTCTGGGGGCTTTGAGGAAGGCTACCGCCGCGACTGCGGCTAAGGCTACGAGCGCCGCCTGGAGGGCGGAGGCGACGAAGGAGAGGGACTCGTACTTCTGCCTGAGGGAGCCCAGCTCCGTTAGGAGGGACTGGTAGCTCTCCTGGACGCTGGTAAGCCTGGAGGCGAGGCTCCCCTTCTCCTCCTTCAGGGATGCAAGCTCGCTCCTCAACCTAGCGTTCTCGGACTCCAGCTCGGACACCCTAGCCTTGAGAGCGTCGTTCTCCGCTTTCAGCGCGCCCGCCTTCTCCTTCAGCGCGCCCCACTCGGAGCTCACGCTCCTCAGTTGCTCGCCTAGCGCCGAGCACTTGCCGCTCTCGTTCGCGAGGGCTATTTCGAGGCTCCTCACCCTCTGCGACAGCTGGCTAACCTGCTCGGCCAGCCTGTCCGCCTCGTAGGCCTTCCTCTGCGCTTCGGCGAGGGCCGCCGAGAGCTCGCCGTAAGTCGCGCGGGGAGCCATGGCTATGGGGGCCTTGTACTCGAAGTACCTCGCCGTGTCGTTAACCGAGTAGTCCAGCACCAGGTAGAGCTCGAGGAAAGGCTCGACTGGTGGCTGGGGCACCGCCACCTGGAACTCGATGGTTGCCTGGTACTCGTAGCCGGCCGGCATCTGCTTGCCCTGGAGGAGAACCCTGTCCACCAGCACGGCCTCCCCGCTCTCGTAGACAAGGACGATCACCACCCTGAGCTTGTTCACCGTGACGTTCTTCAGGGCCGTGACGTCTAGCACGAGCCTAGCCCAGCTCCCGTACTTCACCTCCAGCGGGTATGTAGCAATAACCTTGAGGTCCCTGTTGACGTTGATAGTCATAGGGGTAGGCGTCTGCGCGGACACGTACGCGGAGACAACTAGTAGCGCGAGTAGCGCCGCTAAAACCGGTGGGCGCATGGTATCACCAACGTATTACGACCTTATTACCTTTTTCAAGGAAGCTTTAAGGGGCGATGCCCATCGCGCCGAGCACTTTTCCGGCAAGCTCCCTGGCCCTCCTCCCCTTCTCCAGCGCTTCGACAGCGTGCTCCCGCTTGTAGATATCGCTGGGCACGAGCCCCGCGCTAGGCTCCCCGTAAGAAGTTCTACCGTGCTCCGGGGCTAGGTCCCGGGCTATGTTTGCCAGCTCCTCGGCCTCCCTTCGCGCCTCCAGGGGGACAGCGTCGAGCAGTGATCTCAGCTGGTTCGATGGGTCGTAGCTCCACGTTGGAACCTCGAACACCGCTACCACGGCTTTAGCGAAGTTCTCCACAGCGAGCTGCGAGTACGCCACGACGCCTGCCCAGTCCCCGAGCGAGAAAAGCCTCTCCGCCCTCTCCAAGTGCTCGACCGCCAACCTGTACCTATACCTGACCTCGCTTACAGGGTTAATCAAGTACCCTGACCACCCCCGCCGGCTTTGGGAGGATCCAGCGGTAAGCCTTTCCGTCCTTAACCCTCCTCAACCCACTCCTCACAATCCCCTCCCTCGCGCGCCTCAGGAAGCCCTCGACGAGCCCCGTAGCGTCGTAGACCACGACGGCGTCCCAGTACACGTTCAGGAGGAGAGGCGAAACCTCCCCGGGCTCCAGGAAGCGCTTAAGCTCCATGTCCAGCACCGTCAGATCCTCGAAGAGGTCTCCCACAGCCTCCCTCAGAAGGGCGTAGAAATACCTCCTCCTAGCGACGGGGTCTTCGATAGCGCACCCCTCGTGGAGGACAAGCAAGTCCAAGTCGCTCCTCTCGCCCTGCTCACCCCTAGCCACAGACCCAAACACGAGCACAGCTTTTACGCAGGGATCTCTCAGAGAGGAAAGCCTGCTCTTAACACCCTCCAGCAACATCTCCCACTATCCACCCGTGAGCCTCTTCTTAAAAGCTTTCGCAAGAGGAAAAAGCTACTCGCGCGTAAAAAAGCAAAAAGAAAACCTGCTACTGGTTCACTTTTTCTCCTGAGGCTTCTCCTCCTTCTTTTCTTCTTTCTTCTCCTCCTTCTTCTCCTTCTTGAAGAGCTTCTTCAGGAAGGACACGTTGCATCACCGTATTAATCAATACCTAGCAATCTTCTTAAACATTTGCCCCATATTTACGGGAAACTTTCAGCGATACATCGCTATAGAATTGAAAGCATCCCCACCGCAGGGACCGCCGACGCTTAAAGAGCTAAAAGGCCGTAAACTTAGAGAGGCGGGCACCCTACCGAAGCCCGAGGAGCTGCGCCACCGTTTTCGCCAGCTCCGCGAGGTCGGCGGCCGAGGGGGCTTTGCTCCCGACTACGAGCTCTCCCCTCGCGTAGGCCTCCGCGAGCGCCGAGTCGTACCTGACCTTCACTAGCGCGAGCCCCTCGCTGGCTGCGAAGGCCTCTATCTCCGAGTCCACGCCGCCCGGAAGCCCGTACTTGTTGAGGACGAGGACCTCTCTCACGCCCGCCTCCCTGGCGAGGCTGTGCACCCTCCGAGTGTCGGCGAGGCTTAGCCGCGTCGGCTCGGCGACTAGGAGCGCTAGGTCGGCGCGCTTCAACGCGGAGCGGATACCCTTCCCGGATCCAGGCGGTAGGTCCAGGACCGCTACGTCGTAGCCGTTCCAAGTGCTCGACGCGTAGTCCAGCGTCCTCTCCATCACCTCGTGGTGCTGCCTGCTACCGGGCTTCAGCTCCCCCACCACGAGGTCCACGCCCCCCGCGCGCCCCTTCTTCACCCAGCCGACGACCTTCCTCCCCCTCGCAACCGCGCCGGCGGGGCACGCGTAGAGGCACGTGGCGCAGGACTCGCATAGGGGCTCCAGGAACAGGAGGCGCTTCCCCGGGATTAACACGAGGGCGTGAGCTGGGCAGGCGGAGGCGCAGGCTCCGCACAACGTGCACTTCTCCTCGACGATCACGGGGCTGAAAAGCGCTACCTCCTCTGCTGAGCCGAGCTCGGCGCCCAGGAGGGTGTAGGAGCAGGGGTTCTCCACGTCGAGGTCGACGAGGAGGGTTCTCGCGCCGGCATCGCTCAGGAGCCTCGCCAGGCTGGCTGCCACCACCGTCTTCCCCGTCCCTCCCTTACCGCCCGTAACCGCGACTACCTTCACCACAGTTCACACCCCCAGCGATGAGAAGACGTCTAGGAGCGCCCGCGCCGCCTTGGAGGAGGGGTACGCAACTATGAGGGGCTTCATCTCGGCGTAGGAGCGCGCCACCGCCTCGTCGTACGGTATTCGCCCGGCGACATCCACGCCGAGCTCTCCTTCGAGCCTCGCCGCGTAGCTCGGGTTCAAGTCGTACTTGTTGACAACGGCTACCGCCTTTACGCGCAGAGCCCCCGCGACTTCGAGGAGCCGCGCGGCGCCCTTCGCGGACTGAGGAGTAGGCTCCACCACTACGACCAGCAAGTCGGCCCCAGCGACGCTCGACACCACGGGGCACCCGATCCCCGGCGCCGCGTCGACGACGACGTACCTCGCCGCCCCGGACGAGAGCCTGCGGGCCCTCTCCTTGAGCTCGTAGACCAGCCTACCGCTAGCGCCTCCCCCCAGCTCGAGGTCCCCGGTAACCACGGTGACACCGTGCTCCGTCTCGGCGGCGTAGATCTCGCCGGCCCTCTCCTCCGCGAAGCCTATAGCCCCGGCTGGGCAGACGAACGCGCACGTCCCGAGGCCCTCGCACCTATCGTAGTCCACGACGGGTCCCTCCGGCCCCCTCCGGATAGCGTTGAACTGGCAGGCATCCACGCACGCCCAGCACTTGACGCAGGCAGAGTAGTCCACCACGGGGCGCCTAACCCCCCGGAACTCCTCCCTCCAGAGAACCCTCCGGGCCCCGCCGAGCGCGAGCAGGAAGTCCGGCGCCTCCACGTCGGCGTCCGCCGCTACGCAGCCTCCCCTGTCCCGCAGGTAGACGGCGAGGTTAGAAGAGAAAAAAGTCTTACCAGTACCCCCCTTCCCGCTCGCCACGACTACCTCCAAAAAAATCACCTCAGCAGGCCCAGCCTCTTCAACGCCTCGCCCAGGGGGACGCCGGGAGGCACGACCTCGACCCTGACGCCCGCCTGCCCCAAGATCATCGAGATGTTCGGGCCCAGGCTCGGGGCTACGACCACGCTGACACCGGAGCTCAGGAGCCACTGCCCGACAGCAGCGCCGACGCCGCCGGCGCCTGATGCGAAGGCGTTAGGCATGGGCTCGACCCTCGTAGCCCTCCCGTCCACGATGTCCACAATGGTCAGGAAGGGCGTCCTGGCAAACCTCGCCGACACGGGGGCGTTGAGCCCGTCCGCCGTATCCGTGCCCGCGGCGACCCTTAGCGTCCCAGGGGGAGGAGGGGGTAGCGGCGGCATCTGCGCCGAAGCCCAGGAGGCGCCGCCCTCAAAGCCTCCCCACCCTCGCCTACCGTACCCGTAGCCCAAAAAGCTCCACCCGCGCTACCCCGTGGGTACTACGGGAGCCTTGAACGTTGCCTCGACCATCTTCCTCCAAGCCTCCAGCATCGCCTTGTACATCTCGATGTAGTATATCGTTGAGAGCCAGTAGGACCACATGTAGGACCAAGCGTACATCAGGGACACTGGGTCAGGGTAAGGCACCGGGTACCAGTACGGCGGGTACCAGCCACCCGGGAAGTAGTAGTACCAGTACATCCAGCTCACCACCAGGGCCACCAGTACCTAGCCTGCCAGTACGCGTACGGCGCCGGGTAGTAGGGCGTTGGGTAGTATGCATAGTAGTATGGTGCGGAGTAGTAAGGTGTCCATGGGTAGTATGTCCACGGCGTCCAGGGTCCGCCTAGCAGCCACCAGCAAGCACCCCTACCGAACACCCAGCCGGGCCTCTGCCAAGGCGGCAGGTAGCTGAAAGGACCCCTACCAGGCCACCCACCCCACCAACCCCAACCCATCCCGTCTCACCGATTTACGTGATAATTCACGAAATATTTAAGCATTGCGCCCGGGAAAACGGTAAGCCTTTTTACCCTTGAAGGAACTCCAGGCTCAGGGTATGTCGAGGGAGACTCTGCACGACTTCACGGTCGAGTACGTGAAGATACTCGCCGAGGTGTTCGGGTGGAGCGTTAAAGCCTCCCCGGGGCAGGCCAGGGGGCCAGACGTGGTTATCGAGCACAGCTCTGGGGGCAAGGTAGACGCGGTGATGTTCGTCGAGATAGAAGTAGGCCACGACACCGGGGGCGCCGCAAGGTACTTCGGGGCGCTCTGCTCCAGGCTAGAGGGGCTCGTAGAGGAGTACAGGTCGAGGTACGGGGACGTAGCGTTCACCGTGGTCGTAGTAACGAACGCGCCGCGGAGGCTCTCGAACGGGTTGAGGAAGGAGGCTACCAGGAGGGAATTCGAGAGGAGGCTCGGCTTCGAGCCCGTAGAGGGGCGCAACGTGTTCATAGTACCCGTCCTCCTCGCCAGGGAGGTCCTACCGGCGATATTCGTGAAGGCGCTCGGAACGCGCGAGAAGTAGCGCGGCGCCGGCGGAAACACGCCGTGGGCCTGGAAGCCGAAGAAGCCGCTTCCACCTGGGAGCTCTTCGAGGCTCTGCGAAACGTTATTCTATAGCCTTCACCCCGCTAACAGTGAATGAGCGGAGAGCTCGTAGCCAGGCTTAAGAGAAGAGCGCTGGACTTCCTCGACGAAGCCCTAAGCGCAAAGAACGCGGATCTCGCGGCGTTCTTCCTGGAGCAGGCGGCCCAGCTCTACGTGAAGGCTACGCTACTCGAGCTCGTAGGCAGGGAGACTCGCGGGCACGGAGTGAGGGAGCTACTGGGGCTCCTCGCCAGGGAGCTCGAGTCCTACGGCTTCGGCGAGGCCGCGGGGAGGATCCTGGGCTTCGTCGACGGCAGGAGGAGGGAGCTCGTACTGCTCGAAGAAGCGTACACCGCTAGCAGGTACGGCGAAGCCGAGTACTCGGCGAAGGACGTCGAAAGGCTCGCGGCCACCGTTAAAGACTTGATCAAGCTACTCGATGAGGTCGCCGAGAATGTCAAGCTGGGTTAAGTACCACTTCGCGCACTTGAGGAGGTGGCGCGAGTACGCCGAGGCCGTCGCCAAGGCGGCTAAGGACCTGAGGCCGGACGCCGAGGTATACGTTGTCGGGAGCGTCGCCGAGGGCAGGGCCACCGTGCTTAGCGACATAGACATCCTCGTAGTGCTGGAGAAGGCGGGCAACGAGGACAGGAAGTACCTCCCGGCGGACATAGTCGACAGGGCAGTCGAGAAGTACTCGCTCCCAGTAGACGCGCCCGTAGAGATACACGTAGCGAGCAGAGAGGAGCTAGCGAGGTGGGCCGGCAAAGCGATGATCAAGGTAGGCTAAAGCGACGACTTTATAGCGGTCCTCGTGGAAGCAGAACACGTGATAATCTCGACTACACACTCGGTGCCGGGGTACAGGGTAGTCAAAGTTCTAGGAATAGTCACCGGGATGAGAGTGAGGACGAGGGGAGTGCTGGGAAGACTCGCGGCCAGCGTCGAAGCACTCGTAGGCGGGCGGGGCGAAGCTTACATAGAGGAGTTGAAGAAAGCGAGAGACGAGGCACTACAGGACATGGTAGCCGAAGCCTCCAAGCTAGGCGCCAACGCCGTGATAGGAGTAAACTTCGAAACCTCGGAAATACTCGAAGGCTTCATAGTCGTAACAGCCACAGGCACAGCCGTAGTCATCGAGCCCGAAAAACACGACTAACACCCAAAACACGCCGAGCCAACCCCCTTCCAGAAAACCATTTTAAATACTTCCGGTTAGTTTTTCTCGGGTTTGGCTGGTGGCGGCGCTGGGTAGGGGGGAGTGGGAGCGGTTGGTTAAGGCTTTGGAGGAGGATAGGGAGCTTAGGTACGCTTTAGCCGGTTTGCTGGGATTCAGGGATTTGCTCGAGAAGATGGACGCAACGCTGAACGAGATAAGGGCGCTGAGGGAGGGACAGGAGCAACTGTGGAGAAACCAGGAAAAACTGTGGGAAGAAGTGAAGTCCCTCAGAGAGGGGCAGGGAAAGCTATGGGAAGAAGTTAAGGCGCTGAGAGAGGATCAGAGGAGGCTGTGGGAGGAAGTTAAGGCTCTCAGAGAAAACCAGGAAAAGCTATGGGAGGAGGTTAGAGCGCTGAGAGAGGACCAGGGGAAGTTGTGGGAAGGCCAGCAGAGGCTCTGGGAGGAGGTCAAGGCACTGAGAGAGGGACAGGAGAAGCTCTGGGAAGAGGTAAGGAAGCTGTGGGAGGAGGTAAAAGCTCTGAGGGAGAACCAGGAAAAGCTGTGGGAGGAAGTGAAAGCTCTTAGAGAGGGACAGGAGAAACTATGGGAAGAGGTTAAGGCGCTGAGAGAAGAGCAAGGAAAGCTGTGGAAAGAAGTGAAGTCTCTCAGAGAGGAGCAAGGGATCCTCGCGAGAAAGATGGACTCCTTCGAGAGACGCCTCATAGCGCTGGGCGCCAGGTGGGGCATCGAGTCGGAAGCCGCTTTCAGAGAAGCCATGAGGGGAGTCGTCGAGGAAATACTAGGCGCAGGCGAAGTCCTCAGGTGGGTCTACTACGACGAAGACGGCGAAGTCCTCGGATACCCCTCCAGGGTCGAAGCAGACATACTGATAAAAGACAAGGTACACGTACTCATCGAAGTAAAACCCAGCGCCTCCAGCGGAGACATAGCAAAGCTCTGGAGGCTCGGACGCCTATACGAGAAGAAAACCGGCACAAAGCCAAGACTAGTCCTCGTAACACCCTTCATAGAAGAAGAAGCACTAAAAGCCGCAAAACAACTCGGAATAGAAGTATACACGAACACCTAGCCCTCCAAGCGCCGCCACACGCGTACCAGCGTTCTCGCCACGAGAACCCCAGGCACGAAGAAAGCCTGGAAAAGCGCCTGGAAGAAAAGCCTACGCGTCCTGTCCCACCGCCTCGCACTCACCCCTAAGCTTGAACGGGTTACCCCGAGGCACACGCAACACCTCGGGATCGCCGCGGCCCACCACGACGACGTAGCCCAAAGGCGTCAAATCCACAAGCCTAAGAGCCCTCTCCACAACCTCTCCGTAAACCCCGCGAAGCGAAGAATCAAACACGTGAACCAAGTAAACCCCATCGAAACAGTAAAGCAAAAGCGCAAGCGCCTCCCCCAGCCCCTCGTAAGCCCTAAGAGGCCTATCCTGAAAGTACTTCACCTCCAGCCCGAAAACCCCGCCACCAGCCACGACGAGAAGATCCACGTCCGGCGACAACCTACCAAGGCCATAGCGCTCCTCAACCCTCGCCCCCCAAAGTTCCCTAAGCTTCCACCTGAGAAAACGGTAAACCTCGCCTTCATTCGCGAAATCTCTCAAACCTGCCCGCCTGCTGCCGCTTTATCCCTTACAACGTACTCGTAGAACTCATCGAAGTATTCTTCGAACTCTTTTATAGCATTCTCATGTTTTTTCTTTTCTTTAATATTCCACAACGGGACATGCTCTTCAAGAGATTTTGTATAGGCTATATATTCATGTAACCTTGTCTTATACAAAGGAATCGGGTACTTGCCGTACAACTTACTCTTGTGCACCTCCTCCACTATACTATTGGCTATTTTCTCCATAGCAGTATTTGACTTCACTTTATTGAAGACTATGCCTCCACAGAGAGGCAACGTGCCCAGCTCAGTCCTGATCTTCATAGCAACTCCGCTGAAGAAGCTGCTCGCGAAGAGCCTGAACGACGTACGACCAAAGTCGTCGGGAACTATGGGGAGTATAAAGTACCTCGAAGCCGCAAGCGCCGCCTCAGAAAGAACACCCAGCGTAGCCGGAGGATCTATGAAAACATAGCTGAAGCCCTCCCCGGATAGCTTCTCGAGAGCCCTTCTAACGATATACAGCCAACCGTAACCCCCCGCCGCACTCTCCGCAACTATCCTCCTCTCAAGCTCAGTGACCCTCGAGTCCCCCGGGACAAGGTAAAGCCTAGAACTCCACTTATCCGTATGCTCAGAGACGTTAACCACACAGTCACGCGCCTCTACACCCCCACTCAGCAACCCGTAGACCGTGTGGTTGCTTTCCTCAAAGCCTCTCTGCTTTTTATGCCCAAGAATATACACGGTGGCGCTCGCCTGGGCATCCAAGTCCACGACGAGAACCTTCTCGCTACCCCCAACTCTATCGGCAAGCATAGCCGCGGTGTTAACAGCGAGCGTAGTCTTCCCAACGCCACCCTTCACGCTGAGGAAAGTAACCGCCTTCATCAGCCTCAAAAATTAAAACTCAAAACAATACTTAAAACTTTTTGAAAACAACACGCCAACAAGCCACAACAACCCAAAAATTCAACAACCTCCGCAACCCAGCCCTACGCCCCAAAATCCTCGAACACACAACCCACAGCCAAAATCCCCCTAACACCGCCGAAAGCTTCTCCACACATTCCAGCCCAAAACCTCGCCGCAAAACAACCACCCCCACACAGCGGCTAAACCCCCTGCCTGAAAACCCTCACACTCGCCTTCTGCGCAACCTCCGCCACGAGCCTCGGGTAAGAAGAGTGAACAGGAAGCACCGAGGCAGGCCTAGCTTGAAACTCGAGCTCCTTCAGCGATGTCGCTGTTCTTAGAAAATTAAGCCCGCGTCTAGTAATTTCTCTGCAAGAAAAATTTCAAACCTTTCATGTACGTACAAGAACAGCGTATATTCTGAACCTCGGTGGAGGGTGTATAGAGAGATTTCCCCTCAAACTATCCAACATCGATCTAGCCACCTCCCACAAAACTTTTCGGAACGTAGGTTCCTGAATGTTCTTAAAGACAACCACATTCACAACCTCCCTGGTGCACAAATCGCGTAATACGGCGCATGCCCAAAACTTCACAAAGGTTCTCACAACTAGCTCAGGAGGGAACATCTTTGCCGCGTTAAGATCAGCTACATGCTCGTTGACCCAGCTAGCAAGGGTAGCAGCAGGAATGGCCAATAAGTACGCAGAGAGGGAAGAGAAAAACATCTCCGCGTCCAGCATAAAAGCATCCGTGATAAGAATAATTAGAGAAGAAAGGAGAATAATCCTCCCTACAACCACGACCTTATCGAATATGCCATCATGCCCCTCCTCATGAAGGAGGACGACTTTCAGCTCGTCAACTTCGAACACTTCTGCAAGCTTCCTTGTGACACAGATCTCCCTGCCCTTTCGGCATGCGTTCAGCACATCAGAATCCACAACCCAGTACTCGTAACCACGCCCTCCGATCTCAACATACCGCTTCTCCAACTTCTTCGCGCGGCGTAGCCTTATAATCTCCATCAGAGGAGAAGAGGAGAAGTACACAAGAGCGATTATAGCGGCGGCAACTGGCATACGGGAAGCTTCCAACGCACAGTACCACACCATGTGAGGCACGAAAACAAGTAACGCCGCAACAAGCCCCAACACAATAAGGATACGAAACACTAAGACATGCTCAAGGCGCTTAAACCCTCCATGCATCGCCGCGAAATATGCAAAGGTAGTCGCAAACACCATCATCACAGACGTTGCGAGCACAAGCATCTCCATGCTCAACATTACCCAAGGTGTAGTCCCATAAAAAACCCTCGATGAGTACACCGAAAATGAATTAGGTTCTATTATACGTCAGCTCCATTGAGACAAGAAAGCATGAATTCTTCGATACTCTCCTTTTCCTCCCAGCTATTGAGGTTCGGTTTTGTCGGCTCCCTTTTTTTTCCTAGCGTTATACTTGTACTCTATTCCTCTCACAGTTTCCAGAACCCATTTCTTCTGAAATTCATTGAAGTAGTAGCACTCCACGTCTTCACAGTAATCTCTGTCCACGTATGCTATGCACACAATGTGCCTATCTGGGAACCTCGAAGCCCAGTCAATCTCATTCGCAGTGAAGGATAACGGTTCATCACGCTTCCCAACCCATTTACCTTTGACTTCCACCGTGTAAAGAATGCCGTCCTTTTTCACCACCATGTCGAAGGGTCGAGGAATACTCGCATATTCCTCCACAATTGTATAGCCCAGATTTTCGAGTAAACTCCTGATGCATCTAGCAGCAGCCCTTTCTGTGCGCTCCCTGTTCCTACTGTACCTCACTTCTCTCTCGACAAGCTCCTCGAAGCTCAAGGTAACGGGTATTAGCTCTGCAACCCCTATAGACTCTACCCTTGCACGTTTTACTTCTACGTTAATACCACCTTCGGGAAGGTTGTTTCTTGAAAGGTACTGCTGCAGTGGATGCCATACCTCGATCCACACCATACGATTAACCTCCTCTCTCTCGTCTTCCTTGAGCGACCCAGTATCCTCTACTACTGCATCCCAGGGAACTTCCAGCTCTCTGAAGACCCCCTCCTGTACCGACCTACTTCTACTCAGCGGTGTTGGCAACCTTAGGAGTATACGCTCGGAGTAAAGCTTCACTCCGTTACGCTCAAAAGTAACGTTGGCAACATAGTATCCTCCCCCGGGCTCCGGCTTCTTCTCCGGTGGGTAGCCAAGCTTTACGCGTAAACCCTCATCCACCTCATTCCTGCTCTTCCACCTCATGTTCTCTTTAGCTTTGAGAATCCGCTTTATCCTGCTCCGCAGGTCCTCCAGCCTACCAGACCTTAAAGCCTCGTAGACCTCCTCCTCTCCTAGATAAGCCGAAGACCCTATCTCCACTATCTTCCTGAGCTCTTGGTCGACCTCATAGATCTCGAACTCGCCGTAGCTCTGGGGTGGTAGGGCAGCGAGAGATATCTCGTACAATTTCTCCAACAAAGTCAAATAGTTGCTGTATTCGTCCTGCGAGAGAGTAGTCTTTAGAACCATGTCGATAACTAGTATTTTCTCTGCCTTCTGTCCAAACCTCCAGATTCTACCTATCCTTTGCACATGCTTTGTCGGGCTCCATACAACCTCGTAGTTAACAACAACATCGAAAGCCTGGAGGTTTACGCCCTCGGACATTATGTCCGTGGATATAAGTACAGCTGTAGGATACGCGGACGCTAGGAGCGCGCCTTCCCTGCTTACGTCAATCCTGTCCCTAGCCTTAGCTGTAACATACATAACTCCAAACTCGCTACAGTCAGCCTTTGCGTAGCCCTCCCCACTATCTACGATCTTACAACCCTCAAGCTTCTCAACAAGCTTCTCAAATAGGTACTCGGCGGTAGTCGCATATTCTGTGAAGACAAGTACTTTTCTCCCCTTGAGGTGATCCTTCAGCAACTTTTCGAGAGCATCCAACTTCCTGTCGGCAGCGCTAGCATATTTCTTTGCGAGCTCCTCAAGCTTCTTTACACCGGCAACGTTACCAATGCAGGCATCGAGCTCCCCCTCTTCCAGTAACTCTTCGCTGCAATACCCTCCTACAACCTTTCCGAGTGTCTTGAAAAACGCTGTTGGGCTCGACATCGCCCTCTTCTCCACTACTACGCGCACAATCTGCTCTATCTGATCGTTTTCCAGGAATTTAAGCACTTTATGAAGCGCGTCACTCTCCTCTTTCGTTGCTTTCACTTGCACTATCCAGTACCCCAAAGACGGGAATATCTTGCGCCCCTCATACTCCTCCACATCCTTCTTTTCACGCCGTACAACATAGCTGTTCGCGAGTCCTATCAGGAACTTGAAGCTACTCTCGTCGCCCGTATGCGGAGTAGCAGTGAGTAAAAGACATCCCCTCGCCCTTCTACACAGAATAGCCACCTTAGACCTGAGCGTCTCTAGCCTCAGCTTGTGAGCCTCATCAACAACTACCAAGTCCCAGTTTATCTTGTCCAAAGCCTCCATGTAGCTGTCCACCTTAGCTCTATCCAGGGTGACTAGGTAGACCCTGTGTCCCAGCGGGAAGTCAGGCGACTCCACGATGTAGAATGGTATCTCGAACATCTCCAGCTCAGATGCCCACTGCTCCACGACAGCACGAGGCACTATTACTAGAACATGGTTCACCCTCCCCAGCTCGAGGAGAGCCTTAATGTAGAGGAGAGCCTGGATTGTTTTACCCAGCCCTACGTCGTCAGCCAAGAGAATACGGGGCTCGTCAAACCACAGAGCATCAGACACAAAGTCGAGCTGGTGCTTGTAGAGATCCTTGCCGGCAGACCTCAGTATCTCAATCAGGGATACCATCACGGGAGCACCTTGCGGTACACGGCAACTATCTTGGAAAAAGCGTCAACCACTTCCTTACAGCTACGACCGTCTACCCTGCAGAGCCACATCCTATAGAGAAAGGAGTCCACAATAGCCGACAACTCATGTTGCCTAATACCAGCGGCGACTAGCTCGGCATCTTTCTGCGAAAGCCGGCCCCTACGCGCCAAAAGGTATGCGAGAGCCCTCTCAAACGGTATTCGTTCCCTAAACTCAGCCACCCCATCTCCCACCTCGATGTGCCTTTCAAGCTCCCAGGGGTAAATTCTGCCAAGAAAACTGAAGAGCTCCTCGAAAGGCACTCCAACTTCGAACCTACCTTCTGCGCACTTTACCCTAACAGCTCTCCCGCCTCTAATTGCTCGGATCAGCATTCCTCCTCCCGCTCTACGCTAAAGACAACCTTAAGGCCCCTAAACCTCTTCTCCATATCTTCGTCCACTTTCTGCGGCTCCATAAACTCGAATGTAACCTCTGCGTTAGGCGTTAACGCTTGAATTGCCTTAAGAATCTTGAGCAGTTTGTCTGCATCGTCGGGACTATTTACCTTTTTCCTCACGTTAACGATCATCTCCTCGTCTCCATAGCTATACTCAGTGGATACAGTAGCCTTAAACGGGACCCCTCTATCCCTGAAGTACCTCAAAAGAATCTCCCCGTCTTGAGCCGTATCAGCTTTAAGCCCGACTATTTCCTCTCCGACGCTCACGCTTAAGACAGTGATCTTTCTTTTACACTTCCCCCTCACTATGATGGCCACATCTCTCTCATCGAAGGTATCGTCGGCGAAAACAGCTCTGACTTTGAGAACATACCTACCCGGTTCTCCTGGAACCTTCACGTTGAAGGCGTGCCTCTTCCCCTTCACGTCGAAAACTTTCTTCACGCCATTCAAGGTGTACTCGATGCTCTTCAAATCATAGGAAGACTCCACCTCGACCAGTATTGTGGCGCCTCTAGGCCTCTCCACGCTCACCGTTTCCACGCCATCCACGGATACCGAGATGCCTTTCTGGACTTCTTCGATTTCAAGCCTCCCGCCCTCAAGGTAAATCCATTCATTCTGCTTCGACAAAAGTTCCTCTGGGGTCGCTCTAGCCTCCGGACCGCTAGGCTTCCTATACACAATGTAAACCCTTCTTTTCGCCGAGGACCCGTATTGCTTCAAGAAACCTTCGACAGCCCACTCTGTAACCCTCTTCTTGTACATGAACGGCGCTACACCCACGTCTTTATCGAGCTCCGGCATGACACATCCATTCTCGCCGAGCCACTTAACCTCTCCATCCTCCTCGAACAAACAGTTACAACCCTTGCAGTACTCCCTCAGTGCTTCTAGGAACTCCTCGAAGGACGCCGGAATCGCTGGGAATGATTCATTGTTTAGGAAAAGGCTCCAAAGGTCTCCAACCTTCTTGAAGCTATCCCAGTTTATAAGGTCGCCCGTGAATATCTCCTTGACTACTCCGCGAAGCCTGTCTCTCTTATCTTTGACAAGCTCTCCTACCAACTCGTCGAAGCCGCGCTTCTCTACGTCTTTAAAGCCCACAACGCCACGCCGCAACCATAGCCCCACGCTTTCCCTAAGGTACGCTTTTGCACGGCTTTTCAGGTTTTCAAGCCTTCCTCGAATAAGTTGCTCCAACTCCCTTCGAAGAATATCCTCCATCTCCTCCTCTAGAAGTTCCGGGAAGTAGTCAATAAGGTTCGCGTAGACCTCGTCTACCCCCTTTACTAGGCGTCCGAGATCCACGACAGCCTCCCTTACAGTTCTGGGTCCCTCGCCTACTCTTTTTAACAGCTCTAAGGTAGTCTGCGGAGGTTCTCCCTCATCGTATCTTCTCACAACGATGAGATTATTCCGCTTAACCGGTACTCCGAAGTTAAGGAGGTCTATAGCGAGTATAGCCTTATCCTGATCCTTTAGCTCTTTCTCCCACTCGTCCCTACTCGACACGACTTTAACCTTGCCGAGAGCCTTAGTACCTCCGACGCCCGCGATTACTACACTCGAGAAAGGTCCTGCCCTCTCCCTGGCAAGGCTTGCGACCTCGTCCGTAGCCACTTCAAGTCCGTCATCATCGCCGAACCTGTACATGGCGTCCCTGACTTTCTCTTCTATGCCTCCGATGAACCAGTACATGTAGCGACCGTTGACTTTCTCTATATGCAAGCCCTGCCTCGCGGCATCCTCGAGGAACATCTTAACGTCAAGAGGCTTCACCCTCGCCGGGTCGTAGCTACCGAGTATAAGTTCCTCCTCGGTTGGATACATTCGACGATGTGGAAGAAGCCTGGCGAAGAAGGTTGCAAGGAGAATGTGGCGTAGCACGGAAAGAGCAGCTATGCTTCCAGAAACCTTCCTAGCGTCGTCCTCGTAGAGCCTCAAGATGACGTTCAGTTGCCCGGCAAAAACATCGCCGGCAATAACTACCTCTTTTGGCTCTGGTAGATCTGCGAATATCACTAATTCGCCTCTCCTGTTAACGTAGGCAGAGGCCAGTATCCTCAGAAGCCCTCTAGTCAGCTGAACCCTTGTCTTCTCAACTAGGGACTCGTCTGCAAGCTGTAAAACAGCATCCAGCAGGTACGGGTTGAATGGGTAGGAGCCTCGAAGCCTGTTCTCAAACTCCCTGAGCCTTTCATCGGTTACAATGCCCTTGAGCCCGGCTAGCTCCACGCTTCTCGCGCCACTAAGCCCTGCCCACCTCCTGAATACTTCGACTATGTTCCGCGTTACATCCAGCGAGACGGTCACGTAGTGGACACGGCGCACAGCATCCAAGGATTTGGGAGCCGCAAGATCCGGTCTTTCACCGGAGAATAGGGAGAAGGACACGAAGAGAAAGACCCCCCTCCGCTCCTCGACAGCCTCTGCGAGCATCTGCATGAGCAACGGGAAGTCACGAATCTTTGCCTCGAAGTGCTGTGTCTCGTCGAATATCAAGACCACGGGGGGCTTCAAGGAGGCTTTAAGAGTATCCTTGCTTGAAAAGTCCAACGGCTTAAGGTCAACGTTGTGCTCCCCGTGGAACACTAAAACCTCGGGAACCTTCTCGAGAGAGGGAACTTTAAGCTTCACTCCCAGCTCCTCCAAAGCTTTCTCGACACACTCCCCAGCGCCCCTGCAATCCCTGTAAAGTCTGAGTATATGCAGTACGAAAGCCAAGAAATGCGATTTACCCGCCCCCAGAAGAGCCGGCATAACGTACACTTCAGACTCTCCGGACGCGAGCTTCGAGAGAAAATCGCCGAGGTACTGCTTAAACCCGTCCGTCACAAACGTCAGCTGGAAGAACAAGCGGGGGTCACAGTAAGGCTCGTAGATCTTCTCAGGCTTTTCCCCCTTGAAGAGGCTCTTATACACCTCGTAGATGTCTACCGCGGGGCTAACCTTACCCTCAGCAAGCAAATTCACGAGACTCATTGCTCCCACCACTCAAAACCCAACACAGCCCTAGAAAGCCTAACATCTGGATCCTCCTCGTCAATAAGACCCATCCCGCTAAGCCTTACAATAGCTTTTGCAAGCTCCTTCGCCTCCTCCCTAGCCCGCTGATCACAGGATACCTGGGTTCTCGCTAGCACCGAGAGCTGAAGATTCCTAAAACACTCCAGCACAGGAGCTTTCCCCCGCAACGGGTACAACACGCGCCTAACCTCGTCGACCGTCTCGTTCCTGGGCGCCATAACCTCGAACACCTTACGCTTAGCCACCTTAGGCCCTCCGCTCCGAACCTCCCTGACAAGCCCCAGTTTAACGAGCTCCACGTCTCTAATCCCAAGCCCTAACGCCACCCGAGAAAGCACGTCGCTGTCAACCCTACCCTTCTCATCCTCCACAACTCTCAGCGCAAGGTATGCCAGCGCCGCCGGGTCATGCAGGTTTACACCAGCTTTCCTCAACATAGCTTCAAAGGACAACGCCATCGCATGGCTAACAACACCCTCAGCATCTAGCTCCACGCCCCCATCCTTTACGGGGTAGAAAGAAGTTAAATAGCTAAGAGCCGCAAGATAAGCATAAACCCACGCCGTAGCACCTTCCTTCACATCTATGGCCTTTAAGTAATTACCTAGACGCTCTGAGACGGTAGTCACAACAGCCTCTTTCTCACTCGAGAGATCCAAGGGCTTCTCCACCTCCCTCCTCCGCCATCCCATAACATAGCCTCCCATCACTGCCGCCCTTCCCCTTGCTACCACATTTTCTTCAGCCTCCGTAACCACGGGGTAAGCAACTACAACCCTCATACCATTGATATGCCAGAGCGCATCTATCAAGGCTACCCAAGCCTCCGGCTTCTTAGCAACATAGTACGTTACCAGCAGACCCTTTTCATCAAGGAACCTTGTAACGTTAGCAAAAGCCCTAGCCAGAAGTTCACTGAAGGAAATGTTCAGCTTAAAGTATTTCCAACGCTCAGTATTCTCGCTGACCTCTCTCGTAGCAAAGGTCTCCCACTGAGTCTTTATCTCCTCTCCGAACTCGTCAAAGAAGGCTTCCGGCAGAAATCTGGGAATAAGCTTCCCGCCCGAGACATCGCTTAAAGCTCTCTTGAGCCACACGTAGTAAAAGTCGCTCAGCTCCGTATACGGCACGTCGTCGGCGTAAGGCGGATCCGTGACTATCAGGTCGAACTTCTCGCCCACAAGCATGTCCAGAGTTGTAGCGTCGTCGAGCAAAACCTTAACCCTGCTAGGGCTACCATACACAGCAGAAACAAGATAAGATAAGCTACCAACACTGGAATTTAACGACCTTATATATGAACCCAGAACGTCTGCTACAGGTAACTCCTCTACCCAGTTCCATGTCATAGCAATGCCTCTAAACGCTAATGTTTCTCGGATGAATTTCTGTACAGGCTCTGTAGATGTTACAATACTGTCATAATTTATTTGTTTACATAATGCTATTGCCAGGTATGTTGTTATCGCTTCGGCGTACCTAAAGGAGTCTTCCTTGCTCCAGCCCTCCTTCAGCTTTTCCTCCTCGACGCTCTTCCCGGCCTCCCTCACTAGCCTGACGAGCTTAACCAATGTCAGCAACTGCCTAGGATTGAAAAGTTTGTAGAATTTGTCAAAGCCCCATGTCCATATGCTCAGCGCGCCTCCGCCACTTGCAGTATACTTCCATAACTCTTCTGATGGTACATCCGGTTCTTTCCACTTTTGCTTCAGTTTTTCGAGGGCTTTCCATAACTTCTCTGTGTCCTCTCGTGTTGCAGGCTCGAACTCGAGGTCCCCGTCTGTGACCCTGACTTTGACCAGTATCCTGGGCCTGGCGGGCGCGTTTCTCAGTTCCTCCAAGCTTACCTTCCCAAAGAGATAATCTTCTAGGAGGCTGTTCCAGCGTTGAAGAGCCCATTTTACGTACCATTCTCCTTCTTTTTTCTTATTTTTCACAGGTTTCAATATTCTGTTTTCTTTTACGCGGTGGTCGATTTTTGCCCTACAGTAAAGGCATTGAGCTTCTTCCAACTTAGCGTTGATATTCTTTGAGGGGACAACGTATACCTGGCCGTTCCATTCTACCCTAGCACCGGACTCTTCATCTTTGCCTTGTACCTTGGCGAGAAGCTCGTTGCATGAGCTTCTTCCGGTCTTCTTGCATGCTTCGTTGAGGTCTACAACCTCTATTTCTCCGTCTCTCCATTGCATCCAGGCTAGCCTCTCGTAGCCGCGTTTCGACTTTACTCTGGCAAGCCACCAGTTGCCTACAAGTGGGGTGTAGCGCCCGCAGACGGGGCATTTAATTTCCCATGTACCTATGTATACTGCGACGTCTTCGTCGTAGAGTTCTTTGAAGTCTGGGTCTTTTTTAAGCTCCTCGGTTACCCACCTGCCCCACCTGGCCACGTCGTATATTAGTAGCGGCACCTTGTACCTGCCCGTCTCTATTATCTTTGCCGAGCCGTTGAACCGCCTGACAGCGTCTCTTAAGCCGAGGCTCTCGACCTCTTTCCCGCTTATCTCGATAAGCCTTTTGCCGTACTCCTTTGGATATTCCAATACAGCCTTGAGGAACACGTAAGCTGTCGGCAGTAGCTCGACCGCGGTTACGTCGAGGCCTAGCCTTGCAGCCTCTAGGGGTATTGAGCCAAAGCCGGCGAAGGGGTCTAGGAGCTTCTTTCCCTTGAGTTTCTCTACGAGTCTTTGGTTAGGGTTGCAAGAATGAGGAGTCCTCTTGTCCATACAGGGGAAGAGGTCTTTTAGGAAGTTGTAGCTTTCTGGGTAGTCGTCCTGTGATAGTAGCGAAGCCGCTATTATTGCTCTTGCCCCGGCAAGAGGCTTCCTGGTCCACCAGAAAACCATCTCCCAGTAAGGGGGCCTCCCTCCACCCGTCTTCTCAGACTTCGAAGCCTTGTTAATACTTTCTATCGGGAAGCTCGGCGACTCTAGTAGAGTAGGCTTTTCCTCCGGCATGGGTGCCACCTGTACGCGTAGAACCTGTTTCCGGTGTGTGGATCGAAACGGGTACAAGCGTTCATTTCTATCGGTTTTACATTGTAAAAGATGGCTTTTAATTTTTCCCTGAAGCTTGATAGTGTTTCGACGCTTAGCCTGCCTCTTTGAATGCTTTTTCTACTAGTTCTGGGTTCTCGGTGAGCGGTAGTACGTGTTTTACTATCAGGTTTAGGAGTTCCTTTGCGGCTTTTTCCTCGTCTTCTACTTCGAGGAAGCCCAGCTCGTTTATCATGAAGCCTGCCTCGTCGTCCCACATGACGGCCGTTACCTTTGCGCCTTTCTCCTCGGGTTTTAGCACTACGTAGTACTCTATGGAGAAGCTTGTGGGGCCGCAGGCTATTCCGAAGCCGCTCCAGCTGATGGCTATAGCCGGGTACTTGAACCTCGTAACCCTTACTTCGTCGTTCCTCGCGCGCCACTCGGCGTACTCCTTCAGCTCCTCCAGGACCTCCTCGTCTTCGAGGTCTTCCATTGAGAAGCTGAGCCCGGGCTTCTCCCCGGCTTTGAGGGGCTTTGCCCGGAATTCTTCTCTGACTTTGTACTCCCCGCCTTTCTCCTCCTTCTCGGAGAGCTCGTAGAGCTTGGTGAGGGCGGCGGAGACTCTGCCGGCGAGCTTGTAGAGGCTCTCGGGTCTGACACGGGATTTATCGGCGCCCGAGGTATTTATGCGTTCGGCTCGACGCCTGGGGTAGCGCGCCGTTCCTTTTCTGAAAGGTTTTATAGGAAGACGCCCAACCATAGTTGAGAGAGTGGTTTGCGTGGACGCGGGGAGGGGCTGGTTGCAGAGGGTTGTGGATAGGAATGTCGAGGAGTTTGCCGGGACGCTTGAGGCGTTGGAGTCTGCGAGGAGAGAGGTGAGGAGGAGGCTGGGATTGGAGGGGGGCTACGAGGAGGAGGCTTCTATCGCTCGGTGGCTTGTCAGGCTTTACGCTGTGAGGGTGGGTGAGGCTGAGCTTTTGAGGAGGGTTAGGGGTTGGCTTGAGGCGAGTAGGCGTGGACGTGGTTCGGCTGATGGTTTCGGTGGCGAGGGCTCTGAGGAGGGCTGACCTGCCCTACGCGGTTGTCGGGGGGTTAGCCTGCATACTTATGGGTGTTAGGAGGGTTACGGAGGACGTGGACGTCGTGGTCCTTGTCAGGGCTAGGGAGGATGTTGAAAAGCTTGTCAGGGAGCTGAGGAGTGAGGGCATTGAGTTACCGAGTAGCGATGCCTTGAAGGCTCTTCAGAACAGGGGGCTTGTAGCAGCTTTGGTAGGGCCTCTCCGCGTGGATATAAGGTATGCTAGTACCTGGCTTGACTTCGAGACTATCCGGCACGCCGTGGAGGTTAACATACGTGGGGAGCCTGTGAGGATAGCGTCGCTTGAGGACGTTGTAGCGGCGAAGCTAACGGTGTTGAGGACGTTGAGGGATGTCGAGGACGCGGTGCAACTCATGGTTCAGTACCGGGACAGGATAGACTGGGAGAGGTTGCGGAGGATCGTCGGGGGAAGCCCTCTGGAAGTTGTTAAACAGTTGCTTGACGCAATCGAGGGGGAGCTTGGGGGAGACGAGGTTGTGAGGAGGAGGATCAACGATGTGAGAAGCTTGCTGACAAAGCTGGGAAGGTGAGTAAGGGAGGACGCGAGCCGCCGAGGTTTGCGCTTATTCCCGAGGAGCCGCCGCGGCTTGGCTTCTCCGCTTAAACTTTCCCTGGAGGCTTTAAGGGCTTCTAGGATTGTCTCCGCGTCTTCCCTGGGTATTGGTCTCTTGAAGTTAGCAGGCGTGCCGCGAAGGTATACCTGGGGCTAGCTCTTCGACGCTGGCTTCGCCTACCGCTAGGGGCTCTATCCTCGCCCTCCACGGGTACTTGACTCTGCCCTCCCGTGCGCGACTTTGAACATGGGCAAACAGGCAACTTTAAGCATTGGAGATGAATTCAATTATGATGGCCCAGGAGATAAGCGAGATCAGGAAGCGGCTTGCGCGCCTTAGGGAGGAGTTGGCTAGGTTGGAGCGCCGCATTGCGCAGGTTGAGTTCAAGATGGCCTCTTCCGGGGAGGAGAGAATTAAAGCCGTTGAGGAGGAGCTCAAAGAGGAGTATCCGGGCATGAAGTTTGATAGGGATCTCCTCGAGTTGGTCGGTATATTGCCGTATAATCCCGTTGAGGAGGATGAGGAAGTCGTACGGGAGGCTATTCTCAAGAAGTTTAGATGATCTCTATGCGAGCCTTCTTTGATGCAAATATTCTAATAGATGTTTTAATGCGTAGAGATGGCTGGAGGGGTAGCCTGGCACTAATACAAAGTGAGGAATAAAGAGGTGGAAGGTTATATCTCTGCCCTCACTGTTGTGATAATTTACTTCTTAGGAGCGAGAACTCTATCCGAGGCAGAGTCTAGAGAAGTCACGAAAAGGGCTATACGCGGCTTTAATATAGTATCCATGTCAGAAGATGTGATAAAGAAGGCGTTGGGTGAGAACAGAATAAAGGATCTCGAGGACGCTATTCAATTCCACTCAGCAAAGGAAGTGGCCGACGTGTTAATAACTAGGAACAAGAGAGACTTCAGAGCAGTTGAAGATGAGGAGATAGAGGTATTGACGCCAGAAGAATTCTTGGAGAAGTACAAGGCTTAGACTGTTTTCATTTTTCTCGCGCGTAGCAGGAATACCTGAAAGCTGGGGGAGAAGGTTGATATAAAAGATCGTTAAGCCTTTTTACTCGTAGGAACCGGTGTTTTTGGGCTGTTGGATGATCTTTTTCGTGTTCTTCCAGGTTAGGTACGCTAACGGTAGGGATGCGAAGAAGAGCCAGATTTCTGGCCTTAGTAAGCCAGGACCCGCGCTGCCCTTCGTTAGCCATTCCCACGTCCACTCTTCTCCTTCCAGGAGAGCCAAGAGAGCTCCGAGTCCATCGGCACAGACTATTAGCAGGTACAAGATCCCGAAGATTGCTGAGAGAAAAGTGCCAACGAGGATGTATCCCAACGATTCGCGCGACCCCCTTGATAGCGGTATGGCGCCTCTAAGGTACGCTAGTCCAATAACCAGTGCGGCGAAGCCTCCGAGGATGTCCGCTGGAACTCCAGCGGGTGTATCGGTTATTGGTGAAAGCAGGTTGAGCATTCCTAGAGCGGACTCGGCTACTCCTAGAGCGGTGTATGCGGCTCCGAGGATTGCGGAGTAGACAACGATTTGCCCGTTTTTAATGTCTAGCTTCATGGTGCATCCCCCTAGGCATATCCGAGTAACCTACCAACAGTAACGATGACCAAGGCGACGGAGTACGCTAAAGCCAGTCCGTAGATCACCGCGAATATCGTCCACTTCCATGAGCCTGTTTCTCTGCGAATGGCGGCGAGAGTTGCGAGGCATGGCATGTAGATTAGGGAGAAAGCCATGAAAGCCAGCCCAGTCAACGGTGTGAATACCCCGCTTGATCGCAGAGCATCGATTAATTTTTCCGAGGTTTCACCTTCAGCTGTTAGACCAAAGAGGGTCGCGAACGTCCCGACGACGATTTCCTTTGCCACGAAGCCTAGCATTAAGGCTACGGCGTGCATCCAGTTGAAGCCTAAGGGGCGGACGAGCGGTTCGAGGTACTTCCCTAGCACGCCGAGGTAGGAGTTTTCCAGTACGACTCTGTCTCCCTGGTGCACGGACTCCCACGGGTAGTTAGAGAGGAACCAGACGGCAACTATTCCGAGGAAAATGATTGTGCCGGCTTTCTTCAAGAAGAGGCTACCCCTCTCCCACATGTGGATCAGCGTAGTTCTCAGTGTTGGTTTTGCGTACATTGGTAGCTCCAGAATCAGCGGGGAAGGCTTGCCTTTGAAGTATGGGAGTAGCCTCCTAAAGGACAGTGCTACCAGGACGGCAAGTACTAGTCCGAGCACGTACATGGAGAAAACGCCCACTGCCGCGTATTCACCGAGTACTGCCGAGCCTACAAGGATGTATATCGGTAGCCTCGCGCTACAAGAAATCAGGGGGGCCACGAGAATGGTTAGTATGCGGTCTTCTTCGCTATCAATGGTTCTAGTAGCCATGACTGCTGGAACGTTGCACCCGAACCCTAAGAGCATGGGAATAAAGGATTTCCCGTGTAACCCCAGCTTGTACATCACTTTGTCCATTAGGAAAGCGGCTCTAGCCAGATAACCGCTGTCTTCGAGAAGCGCCAATCCGAAGAAGAGGAAGAATATCGGGGGTAGGAAGGCTAGGACTCCGCCCAACCCTCTGAAGATACCGTCAGCCACGAGTGAGGCTAGTTGCTGGTCGCTGATGTACGTCTCCGCGATCTCTCCAAGTTTTGAGAAGAACCAGTCTATCAGGTCCGAAAATGGAGCCGAAACGTTAAATGTGAAGCTGAAGAGAGCCCACCATAACGCCAAGAATATCGGGATACCCAGGTATTTATCTAGCAAAGCCTTATCCAGTAAGTCCGAAAGAGTTAACGGCTTCGCGCCCTTCAAGATCTTAGGTAAGGCTTCGCTGATAAGAGAGTACCGCCTTTCGGCAAGGATGACTCCTACGTCTTCTCCTAAAGCATTCTTTGCTTCCGAAAGTAGGGTTCTTACGGCATCTTTGATTGGGCGCTCATCTATAAGCTTTAAAACCTCGTCGTCCTCTTCTAGGATCTTTATCGCCAGCCACCTAACAGGGTATTTGCTTGAGAGCTCATTATCCTTCTGCAAAATGTCCATCATCTTCGAGATATATTCCTCGATTTGTTTACCGTAATTAATTGAAAACTTTTTGCTTTTATCCTTTGTTCTCGCGGCCTCAATTATAGTGTCTTTAAGCTCCTCGATACCCTGCTTCGTAGTCGCAACCGTTGGGACAACGGGTACTCCGAGAAACTTCGAAAGTTCGTTCACGTCTATCTGGTATCCAAGGTCTTCCGCTACATCATACTTGTTCAACGCGATTACAACGTTGGCTTCAAGCTCTAGAAGCTGGAGTACCAGGTAGAGGTTTCTCTCAAGATTAGAAGCATCGACTACATCTACTACAACATCTGGCTTTTCTTCAACTATGAAGTTTCTCGCTATTAGCTCATCAATGGACTTTGCCGTTAGACTGTAGGTTCCAGGCAGGTCGGTTATGTGGATCTCTACACCCCTGTGGAGGAGTTTTCCCTCCTTCTTCTCTACGGTTTTCCCAGGCCAGTTTCCAATGTGGGCCTTTCCGCCGGTCAGATCGTTAAAAATTAAGGTTTTGCCAACGTTGGGATTGCCTATAAGTGCTACTCTTACCCTCACTATATCACCTCCTGAAGACTAATCATTACCCTCATTGCTACGCCTCTACCGAGAGCTATTCTTGAGCCCTTCACCATCACCAGCACTGGACCCGGAGGGCTGGAGTGCAAAACCCTCACTCTGGCACCTTTCGTGAAGCCCAGTTCAGCCAGTCTTCTGATTAAACCCATGCCACCGTTCACCTCCACTACTATTCCTTCACAACCTTCTGGGCACATTGCCAGTGGAATAACTTCCGGGCGCATCGCCAGCACCGCTAGCGAAACTACTGGTTAGTTCTTCAGGGTCGCCTGGAACTAGTACGTAGACATAATCGCTTTCCGCCTTCCTTATACTCAAGTTGTACCCCTTCACAAGGAGCTCGATGGGGTCTCCGAGCGGAGCTCTCCTGATAACTACTACCTCTGTACCTTTGACCAGCCCCATGTCCAACAATCTTTTCCTAACTGCACTAGGCCCTTCGACTCTCGTAACTATACCCTTTTCCCCGGGCTTCAGCTCGCTTAGCTTTTTCTGCACGTCTTGCCACCTCTCGTTGATGTTACGAGCTTAGGCTACTTTAAAGGCTATTCGAAAAAAGTTAGGTATTTTGCATTTTACTTCTAAAAGTTTTAGGAAAGCTACTAAAAACCTAACGGCTCTTCTTATCAAGCCTTTTTATCATTTCGCAGTAGTTTCTGAATTCATCAATCCATTCTTTAGCCTGGCTAGCGAATTCGACGAATCGTGCGATCTGTAACACAGTTTCGGGGCTAAGCTGGTGCTCCAGTATATGTGCATCCCTTTTTGCCACGTTTTCAGGAACCAAGATTATTTTCAGGAAGTTCTCGAAGATGTCACGTCTCTTTTTAACAGCCTCCGCTATCTCCTTTCCGCGCGCTGTAAGAGTTATGCCTTCGTACTTCTTGTAATCAACAAGGCCAAGCTCATGGAGCTTTCTCACCATTTCCACAGCAGTTGATGGCTTAACTCCCAGCGCCCTGGAAATATCTTTTATGCGAACGTAGCCTTTTGCTTCTGCAATTTCATAGATAACTCTCAAGTAATCCTCACTTCTCCTGGAAACCAAAGTCTTCATTAGGGATCCCTAACAATGTTCTAGTAACCTCATATAATAGTATTTCCTTTAGAGTAAGGGTTAACGAGAGTAGCGTTCCGTCGGCGCTTGCGCCGAGCCTCGTCGCTGAGACTCTGAGTGTCGTTAGGGAGGTTGCAGAGGAGTACCGGCTCAAGGGAAACCTGTACTTCAAGCCAGACGCCTTCACACTTAAGGGTGTCTGCAGGGGAGGACGCGGGCCGCGGGGCATACGCCCATACATCTACGCCTACAGCGGGAGACAAGCAGCCCTGTAGACCCCGCGCCTCTTAAGGCCGTCAAGCGCCGGCGCGCTACGCCTGCGCGGAGAAAACTTTACGTGTCTCGGTTTGAGACTTCGGCTTTGACGATCTTCGCCGCGTAGTCTAGTAGCCATCTCGCCAGCGGTAGTGCGGCTTCCACGTCCTCCACTCTGTACTTTGCCTCGTGGAACCCCCATACGTGCACGTCGTACGCGTCTTTCCAGGCCAGCCTTACCCTGTCCTCTCCAAGCGTCCTGGCTAGGTCTGTAGCCGCCATGCCGAGTAGCCACGTGTCCCACCTGCCCCTTCTCCTAGCCTCTTCGGCTTGCTTGGCGCCGAGCTTCTCGGCTAGGGCTTTCACGCACTCCTCGACGGCTTTGTACAGCTTTTCGCTGGCTTGGACGACGTCCCCCTTGGCCAAGTACTCCTCGGCTTCTCCGAGAGACTTTTCGGCCAGCTCGAGCCTAGCCTCGGCGCTGGGGTCTGTGTTCAGCGTCTTCGCAGGGTCGACGGCACTGGCTTCAATGTCTAAGCCCTTCTTCACGGCTTCCTTCACAAGCCTCTCTGGAATCGTTATTGGGGCGTGCATCCCGCTCACCGTTGCGGGGCAAGGCGTTATTAGTGGCGCCGACGGGTTAAGTAAATAAGGGGTTGCGCCGTGTTTTAGGGCTGGAGGTCGCTGTGGCGGCGCAGTTGAAGCGCGAGTTGTTCAGGCTCCTCAAGGAGGACGAGGAGTTCAGGTACGCGATGATGGCGTTGCTAGGGTTGGAGGATCTGAGGGGCTCGATGAGGGAGGTCAGGGACTCCGTGGTGGAGCTACGCCGCTCGGTGGAGGAGCTCAGGAAGACGGTCGAGGAACATACGAAGCAAATAATAGAGCTACGCAGGGAGACGGAGGGGTTGGACGAGCGCGTCTCCAGGGTTGAGGGGCTCCTAGAGAGGCTCGCGGTGAGCGAGGAGGAGGAAGCTAACGACGTGATTATGCACTTGTTGAGGCAGAGGGGGCTCGCCGTCGAGACTGCGCCGGCTGTTTTCGACGAGAAGCACGAGTTCGACATCTACGGGACCGACGGCAGGGTGACGGTTGTCGGGGAGGCGAAGGTGAGGGCCGGTCCCTCCACCGTTAGGAGACTCGCGGAGAGGGTTGAGGGCGCCGTGGAGAGGTGGCCGGAGAAGTTCCCGGGGACCGTGGTCAAGGTGCTCTACTGCCTCCGCGCCTCCCCCGGCGCGGTGGAGGAGGCTGAAAGGCTGGGAGTCTGGCTCATCGAGTCGATGAAGGAGAGGGCTCAGCCTAGGCTGTAGGTGTTGTTTACCGCGGTGTGCCGGGATGAGTGTGCGCGCTAGCCGCTTACTCGTGGCGGTGGAAATCGCCTTCGCGGCCCTGGTTTTGCTACTCTTCTGGGCCCCGTGGCTCGACGATGGAGAGGTTAGCGCCAGGCTTCTCGAGGAGAAGGGAGTCGTGGACGGGACCGTGCGTAACGGGACCGTTGTGTGCGAGTACAAGGTGAGGTGGGCGCCGTTCGGCAGGGTCGCTTTGAGCTGTGAGGGAGGACCGTACTACGTCACGTTCTGGGGGCAGGTACTGCCGTAGCGGCGGGTGCTTCGCGCTTAGCCTAGGCTAGGCGGTGGAGTAGGAGTTGCGCCGGCTCAAGCCTGCCTGTCCTCGGGTCGAGCTTCAGCCCCGCTAGCTCCAGGGTTACGGCTCCTATCAGAACCTTGTCGGTTACGTCGGAGATCCAGACGTTGGATACCGTTTTTCTGCCCTCGACCTCTATCAGCGCTACGCCCCTGTCGACCTCGACTACGCCGGCGCCCGTCTCGACTCTATCCCTGTCTACAACCTCTACGCCTAGCTCCCGGGCTAGGCTCCTCGGTATAACCGACAGGGTGGCGCCAGTGTCCACCAAGCACTCGGCTTCGATGCACCTAGCTCCCTGGGCATCGCACACTTTAGCCTTGACTCTGACGTGGCCCACGGCTTCAGCTATGCTTGCGCAGTTTTGAATCTAATAGTAAAGGTTGAGAGCTCCCCCTTGGGGCTTACGCCGTAGTAGTAGTTGAACGTCCCGCCGCACTTGGGGCACTGGAGCCTTCTAACCTCGTAGAAGCTGTACCTCCAGGGGTCTCTGAGGAGCTTGAAGGAGTCTAGGCGGTCCGAGTAGCCGCAGTGCGGGCACTCGACGAGCAACTCTACCTTAGCCATACCGTTCACCCCTGCGGTTTACGCGCCTGCAGGGCTTTCACTGCGTGCATCGTGAGCTGCCAGTTGTAGATGTAGCTCAGCTGCACGGCTAGCTGTAGGCGCTCCATCCTGTACAGCTCCATCGTAGCCTTCTCCGAGAAGCGCGCGCCCTCCGGCTGGGAGCCCCCGAGAATCTCCTTCAGCCATCTCAACACCTTCACGGCTCCCACCACGTATACTTGCGCGGAGCCTCCTAATAAGCTTGTGCATTACAGTAGCTTCGTGAGCTAGGTATCGCGCAGGCAAAAGGTCACGCTATAAATTCTATAAAAAAAGGAAGATTTACGTAGTATGAGGTGGAACCATTCCCCAGCTAGCCTTTTATTTCTCCTTCCAATCCGGCTTTTACGAGGATAACCTTTTGATTCAATAATGGAACATAGACTTCTATGTATTTCGCAACCCTACCCACGTCCTTCTCTTTATATGTCCAACCATCGTATAAATCTTGAACCAATCCATCTAAGCCAGAGGCTATAGGGGAGAATCCATTGCCGGGAAGAACTAGAAACTTGCCAAACTTCCCTTCTCTAAGTGGAGCGAGTACTTTATCCGGAAAGCCGTAGAACACAGAATCATCAGTGCATACATAGTTTATTGATGTGCTTGCAAAATGCTCATAGTAGCTACCTAACGAATACGGAATTCCTACTGCTCTAATGAATGGCTCTATGGGATGTGTGCTTTGCTCCTCTACTCCAAGTAAGACCCCCCATGTATACAGTAGAATTCGATAGTAGGGGTAGTTTTTAACGAAATGTGTATTCGGTGCATCTGGATTTCTTTCTACATAAAGATCAATAAGATTAGGATATCCCTCATAACTAATAATATTTTTTCCCAAAAACTGCTCAGCAGTATTTTTTAACCCATGAAGCCATCTATCAGTTATCCATGCAATGTAGCAATTGGGATAAGGGACTAATCTCACACCATGCGGGTAATCTTTAAAGGCAGTCCTATAGCCCCTTTCTAAATTCCTAACAAAATATTTAATTGCCTCTGCCCCACGATAAACTACTGCATTGGGGTTGAGTCTATCTTCCGTATAGTTCAAATCTTCTATTTTTTGAGGTAATTGAAAAAGAAACATAAGTGCTATTTTTCTATCGTTTTTATTACCAATCCATTCCTTTAGCAAACTCGAATTGTACCAAGGCAAAATCGTTAACCTTTTACTTAAATTTCCAGCTTGAGGAGTGGAGCTCCAGAAATACTCCCAGTGGGGAAGAAGTATTTCTTTCCAAAGCTCATCGCTGTATGGACTGTAGTACGGAAGAATGTCTAAAGCATTTTGCTGCATCTTTGCGTTAAGGGCTTCGAATACTTCCGGGTGTTTCAGATGGTATGGAGTTCTCTTCAAATGCTCGCATAGCATCCAGGCGGCGATTGGTATGTCGGTTTTTGCTACGTATACAATGCTTCCATTTTGTATCTCCCTTCCGTAACTGTATAGCATATCTTTGCTTGGTACCCTATCCAAATAGCTCCAATTCCCTATACATATTGGAACTTTATTGTCTACATAGGTGCATTTGTAGTCTACTTTGATTATTATCGGAGAAAAGTCTAGCAGGGATGGGTACTCTTCTCCTGCTCTTATCACGTTGAGAAGCAGGCTTTTACCATGTTTTGGTAGCCTTGACTGGCCTATCGCGACGCTGTAGTTTGAGAGGAAAGTAAGGGTTTCTACTTTGTTTAATCCGTATATTTCCAGGTCGTTAAGCAGGCTAAGAGCTGCCCTTATGGAATCTTTTTTCAGACTAACTTCGTTATCGTCTTCTATGTTGCGGAGAATTTGGTAGGCAAGGTTCTTCGGAGTGGGGCTTGCATTAAGAGAGGCTATGCGGAGTATGTTCTCTAAGGTTGTTGTGTCGTTTGCATTAAACAAATCCCTCACAGTCCAAAAGTCATCGAAAAAGCGGGACGCTAATTGTGCGTCGTAACCTTTTGAGAGAGCCCAGCTTATGAAAGAGTCTCGAGAGCTAAGCGTTACGTTACTGCTTATCTTGCTACTTCTGTTAAACCTATCGAGGGCGAAGAGAATGTATCCTAGCGATTTAGTAGAGGGGTGGGCTTCAGTTTTTATTCCATAGATTCCTCTTCCTTTTTCATCGACTTGTAAAGGGGAGAGGGTGTAGTTTTTTCCTTCTAGTGAGAGAATAACTTTGCTTACTCCACCTAAATCGCTGATGCTTGCGTTTAGGCTTAAGTATGGGAAACTGTAAAGTGCTTTAATCCATTCGATTCTCGGGTTGTCGAAGCGGGAAGCTGTGAAGGAGCTTTTTGCCTCATTTCCTTTGCTGTCTCTTGCAACAATTGTGACTAGATAGTTTCCTTCTTCGTTTAGAGAGACCGGGGGTAGGAGGAAGTGTGTTTGGTTTAAAGGAACTAGGGTTTGGTTCAAAACTTTTCCGGTATCTGGGAAATGTATTAGAACGTAGGCTCCCTCTACCTTTGACTCGTAGTCTGTGATCTTTGCGAGGAGGGAGAGGTATTCATCAACCTTCTTTTCCTTTATTTCGATTTTTGGTGGAGTTTTGTCTTGGTAGTAGAGAAGAGTTGCTAGGGCTAGTACGCTGAGGAGGGCTATTAGCCCGGTAGCTAAAGCGACTTTTCTGGTGCTTGGCTTTTTAGCTTTTTTAACAGCTCTCCCGGTCTCTTCTAGGGTATGTGCCATTCCTGAAATTCACCTTAAAGCACCTTTTGCGCGTACTGCGGGAATGCTACTTCGACGAACTCGCGCGGCAGATACTTCAGCGAGGACTCGGGTACGGGTGCCCACAGAGCCATGGGGTTGCTCAGATCCTTTATGAAGTCCTCTAGCAACTCTTTCTGGCCACGCGCCTTCTTAGCCTTAAAGAACAACAGTAGCGCGCTGATCATACCTTTATCATACCACCGTATTTTTTACTCCAAGGGGGTATATAAATTCCATGAGCCCGAAGCCCTCGCCGAGCCCCATAGAGAAGGCCTTCCAGCACTCGGAGCCGCCGAGCGGCGCGAGCACGTAGTACCCCTGCGAGACCCTAGCCAAGCCGACGGCGAAGGGCTCCCTGCCCCTTATCTCGACCCTTAAGCCCCTCCTCCCACCGCGAACCTCCAGGTGGCGGGGCGCTACGAGGAGCTCGCCGCCGGGAGGCGCCTCTAGGCGTACCCCGTCCAGCGAGACGCTACTAGCCTTTACCACGCCGGGGAGCATGCGGCCCGGAGCCGGGAGGCATACGAGGAAGCCGTCGAGCTTGGCAACGTTTACAACCGGGCTCATTCCTCCTCCGAAAACATTGCTTCTGATTTATAACGTGAAAAATGCCTAGGGTTTTGCCGGGGGCTTGCCTGTTAGTGTTGCTGTAGCTTTTCGACTACTTCTCTGAGTAGGCGCCCTGTTTCCCCGTCTTCGGGGTATATGTAGGTTCCCTTGATTCCTCTTGTCAGCATGATGTAGTACCTGTTTTTGAGTAGTTCGAGGGCTTTGCCGGGGTCTTTCCTGGCTAGTTTCTCCAGCGAGTACTGCCCGCCTACGTAGTCTGTTATGGCGTCGGGGTTTACGCTCCACCCACAGCCCAGCGGCCCGCACCTCCAGACCATGTCTCTGCCCCATACTACTCCGACGTAGTCTGCCTCGAAGCCTTGTGCCCCGTAGACTGAGGCGCAGCGCGTGAGGGGGTTTCCCAGCTCTCCGCACCAATACTTGGGGTACTCCTCTTTTTCGTCCATGAGCCACGTGACTACTTCTTCGCGGTCTCCGCGCTTGACTGTGAGCCTCCTGTTCTCCGGGCTGTTCAGGTCGTTCTTGTCGCCCCTCGTCTCCGTGAAGGCGCACACGAGGGCTACCTTGAAGCCTTTGTTCGCCTTCTCCTGGAGGGCTTCAAGCATGTCTGCCGGGTTATCGAATACTTTGATGTCGTAGCCCTGGACGTCCTGCTGGGCGACTGCCCCGCTGTAGACCAGGCTTTCCACGAGCTTCACGTAGCCGGGCGGGACCCTGTAGAGCGTTTTCAGCTCCCTCTCGTCGTAGGCGAGCCCGAGCCTCTCCGCCGCTTCGAGGAAGTTTTCCCTGAAGCCCTCCTCGTAGCCTATGAGTATCTGCTTGTCGTCGTAGAAGTAGACGGTGACGGGGGCGCTCTTCATTGTGTACTCGATGTTCTCGAGCGTCATCCTCTGCGCTTCGTCGAGCACCGCGAGATTCAGGTTTCTGTAAAGTCCCTTCTCGTACGCTCTTCTCTCCCCGAGCCCGTGCCCTCTGCCGGTAGAGTAGTACACTATGAGTGCGCTGAGCTTGGGCGCACCGCGCGGTGCGCGCAACGAGAGGGCGTACCTGAGCGTGTTGAGCAACCTGTTGTTCTTGTAAGCCAGGACGGCGTGGTAGCCCCTCGAAACCGCTTCGAAGAGGAGGGTTAGGGCGACGAGCGTCTTCCCGGAGCCGGTCCCGCCCCTGACGAAGAAAGCCTTCCTAGACCCCGCCTCCAGCGCCTCTAGGACGTCGTGCACCAGGACTAGCTGCTCCCTGCCCAGCCCGTACCCCTCCGAGGCTAGGAAGCGCGCCGCCTCCTTGAGGAGTTTGTCTCTGTGGCTCCGCAGGAACTCGACTATATCCCTCCTCACCGTGAACTTGGCGCTTGCTACCGCCTCGACGTCTCCCTCGTCGCCGGGCGAGCCGAGGGAGCCTACATACTCCTCCAGCTCCGCGTCGCTCCTCGCGATCCTGCAGCCATCCGAGTAGCTCGCGCCTCCGTAGAGGTACGCTACCCCGTCGAAGTGCCTCACCCTGTCCGCGGCGGTGCTGAAGTACTTGAGCTTCGAAACGTAGTTCTCCACCTGGTAGCACGGATCCACCTCTCTCAGCCCGTCGACCTGCACCACGTAGTTCAGCTTCTCAACCGTGCTCCAGCCCTTCGCCTCGACTACGAGCGCCCTACCCCTGCCGACGACTACGAAGTCGGCCCTCTCGGACCCGAACAGCGGTAGCTCGAGCACCGCGGGGAAGCCTCCCGCCCTCTCCAGGACGCCTAGGACGCGGGCAACGCTGCTACTCCACGACGCTACGAGCTCGCCGGAGGGGTCTTCGCCGTAGAACCTTCTGTAGCCCTCGACTAGCGCCCCGACGACGTCTCTCGCTTTGCTTGGGTCCGGGTCAACCACCACTACGGGTAGCGACATTCGGGGCCCAAGCACGATTTGCGTACTGATTAGATAAAAAGACTTATGTCTTTGGTGGATATTTGCGCCTACCGAGCTAGGCGGCATGCTGACAGGGGTTCCGCGAGGATCGGCGAGGCTTAGCGTCGTCTTCTTTTTCTGTGTTTGCGATGCTTGGTTTTTCTTGGGAGTGTGGGTTGTTTGCTGGGTAGTCCTAGGCTGTGTATTCTTGCTTTGAGTGTTATGGAACACATTGTGTATAGTCCTTCGTCTACGAGTTTGAGTATTGTGTGCCCGGTGTTTTTCTCTAGTTGTAGGGCTTCTTCGGTGTAGTTTTTGAGCCAGTTTTTCAGTGTGTGGATCCACTCGGTGTAGGTGTAGGCGTCTATCTTCTTTATGCCTGTGCAGTCGGCGATGGGGTTGTCTATTAGTGGGAAGTAGCTGGGGGAGAATATGTGGAGGAGCTTGGCTGTTGCTACTGGCTCATTTTCCCCTATTCCGAGTGCTTTGAGTGCTTGGTTTGCCCTGTTAAAGAGGTTTACGATTTCCTTGTCTTCGACTTCGTCGCGTAGTATGTGTTTATCGGCGAAGTGGACGAGGTTGTTCCTCATTTCTTCGAGCTTTGCTCCGAGGGATTCGAAGTACTTCACTATGGAGAAGTAGCTGTTCTCCTTGATGTACTTTATGAACCTCCTGATGTTCCAGGTGAAGAAGTAGATCGAGATTGCGTAGCCGGCGTTCCTCCTGTCGGCCTCCATGGCTTCTAGGAGTGCCCAGAGCTCCGGCTCTATCCTTTCGCGCTTCCTCGGTCCGAGCCCGAAAACGTTGTACTTGAAGTTGCGTATCGAGTCCGCGAGCCCCCTTCTGGCTTCTTCGTCGAGGGTGAATTCTCCGTGTCGAAGCCACTGCGCGGCGAGCTTTCTGGCGAAGGGGTAGGCGTCGTACTTCCCGTCGAAGAGGTCGAAGAGTGCGTGCGAGGCTTCAACCCACCTCGCGAACTCCTGCTTGGAGAGCACCCCTCCTCGTATTATAAGCGGCTGGTAAAGGTTTAACTCTTTCTGCCGGGGCCTCTCCGCCTTGCTACAGCAGTCCTCTTTCGCGCAGTATCGAGTCTAGGTCTACGGTGTCGCCGCACCTCTGCACCTCTACTTTCGCCCTTCTAGCCATGCTTACGAGTAGGGTGTTGACTCCTCCGTGGTGGTGCAACACTTTCACTACGATCGCGTTGCCCACTTTTCTCTTCACTTTCTCGTTGTTCAGGGTTTCTTCCAGCTTTTCGAAGCGCGCGCTTCGCAGACTTGGGGTTAGGAAATTCCTGAAGTGTGGGTTCGCCGGTGCGTGGAGAGCCGTTTATTCCTAGCCTAGAATAGTGCTAGGAAAGCTGTGACTGGGACGTAGATGTGCATATTTTCTTCTTCTTCGACCACTTCGAGCTTGTTTTTTGTCAAGATTATCTTCTTGCCTTCTGGAACCTCTCTTCGCGCGTTTTCTCGGTATTTAGACTCTATGAGAATCCTGTGCTTTTCACCTTTACGTGACAGGCAGAGCACGTAGTCTGTCTCTTTTTCGTTTTTGGAGTATAAAAGAACCTTGTGATAGTCTACCGTTGATACGTGCTCGAAGAACTGCTGAGCCATAACTAGGTGTGCTGCTACTACGCTTTCGACGAGTCTTCCTTTGAACCCAGGTTCGCTGAGCAATTTCTTTGAAAAGCCTAGTGGATCCACCTCGTTATGTATATGGGCTTTGAAAGCATAGTAGGGGAATGGATCCATCACATAAACCTTCCTATCTGCCCTATAATTCGGCGTGCAGGTTTGTGAAGAATCTTCACGGTACGGAAACAGGAAGAGCTTGGTCGTTTCTAGGTACTCTAGGTATTTTCCGAACCCAAATCTTGCGGAGGGAAAGCCTTCTTCGTCTACTCCCGTAACATGTTTACCTATGTTCTCCCTTTTCTCCAGTCCAAGTAAAGAGGATAGCCTCTCATGCTCTGTTAAAAACTCAAGGACGCGTTTAGTATTTTCGGGTTTTAACCCGGCGTTTTCGCTGTCGGAAATAACGAGCTCGGCAAGGTCGTGATAGAAGCTCGGCTCTATTGTTCCTTCTCTATGGTACTGGTCTACTGTTTTGGGGAATCCTCCGTGGAGGAGGTAGTCTTCGAAGATCTCGTTGAGAAGTTCGGAGAACTCGTTGTAAAAGTCCTCCAAAGCTTTAGGTATGGTACCGTGCCATAGCTGAAGTAGTATGTTAAACCTCTCGCGGGGTTTCCTTAAACGGTATCTTCTCAGATAGTCATCTATGTCTGGTCTGATAGCCTCAAGAATTTCCACGAAACGTAGAGGAACGTGAAAAAGGTTGCCTCCGAGGTTAAATAACGAGGCTAGACGACCTTGTCTATCGCTCAACTTGCTCACTGCCTCCGCTAGATCCATGGAGTGACTCCCGGTAACTATGATTTTCAGTTTGCCTTTCTCAACTAAACCGGCATCGACGAGGTTTTTGAGGACAAGTGCCCAGTCTCTCCGCATAGAGGCTTCGTCTAGAAAGATATACTTCTCCTCGGGTAGCTGTGCAGTAACGTAAAACAAGTCGAATAGGTTTAAGCTTTCTAACTTTTTGTAGTCGAGTGGGATGTAGAATACATTCTCCGGCTTTATTCCAGACTTTGAGATTAAGTGGTCAATTATTCTTACTATCAATGTTGTTTTGCCAACTCTCCTGGGTCCTCTAATCGTTACTATTCCGTAGTAGCCTTGCTTTGGGAGGGAGTTTACGATGTGGTAAAAGAGGCGTGGAGGATTTTGTAGGATAGACTCTCTGACAGCTCTAAGCAACGGGTGGTTCTGGCTCCACTCTTTGTCGCGCCACCAAGGGTTGTAGGAGTCTAGAAGGGTTTTGACATCTTCTATGTTCAAACAGAACCCCTCTTTGCTCTGATAACCCTTATGACGTAGGCTAGATCCTTCTCTATTCTTCCCAGTTCTTTAGCCATTCTTTCGTATCTTTCTTCGAGGGTGCGTACTCTCTCGATGAGGGTTACGGATTCGTCGAGTCCGAGGTGTTCGAGCACTATTTTCTTGGCGAGTGCGGCCGGCGTTGTTCCAATCTCCTTTGCTAGGCTTTCGAGCTTAGCGTACTCTTCTTCTTTTAGGTTGAACTTTACCTGCCTGTACCTGTAGCTCCGCTCGGTCATTTCTCCTCAGTACTACTTGGTACCAGTTGGTTCTTAAAAAGTTTCTTTGGTACTAAAGGTACCAATTGGTACACGAAATTAACTGAGTGTACCAAGATGGACTAGTTGGTACCAAGTGGCTCGCAGCTCTGGTAGCAGGGCGGAGTCCACGCGATAGTAGCGGCGGAGGATACGGTACGCGCGAGTTGATAATCACGTTGAGTGGCACGTTCGCGCCTGCTTGGGCGTTAGTCCTCGCTCCAGGATCCCTCTACCAGCCTGACCGCGTCTACGTCAACGGGCTTGTCGAGTATGCTGAGCATGTCTTCGAGGGGGTTCCTCGGCTCCTCTGGGATGGGCTCCAGGATTATCCTCTTTCCCTCGACCCTTACTCTCAGCTTGTCTCCCACCTTGATCCCCAGCTCTCTCCGAACGCTGAGGGGGATTGTGACCCGGTATCTCTCGGTAACCCTGACTACCTCCACGGTTTGCACTGCGTACTGCGCAGTATTTAAGCTTCTCCTTGAAGCTAAGGTTCCGTACGCGGTGCCCCGCTACCGCTCTAGCGCCGGGTGCGCGGTTTCTCTATGTCCACTTCTTTAGGCGCCAGTCGTAGATGGCTTTCTTCTTCTTGGCCCACTCGCGGATCTCCTTCAGTATGCCGTGCTCCATTACGTTCGCGTTTGCCACGAAGAGTAGCTTCTTCCTGGCTCTCGTGATGGCTACGTTTAGCCTGTTTGCGTCTGCGGCGAATGCGAGCGAGTCTTCCCGTGTAGCCGTGAGGGAGAATATTACCACGTCTTTCTCTCTCCCCTGAAATGCGTCCACGGTGTTTACTTCGACGTTGAAGCCTTGGAGGTACTCCTTTATTCTGCTCCGCTGGGCTCTGTACGGCGTGATTACTCCTATCTCTTCCTGTGGTACGCCGTGCTTGGTCAGCGCGTCTACGAGCTCGTAGCATACCCTGGCTTCCGCCTCGTTGATCCTTGAGCCGCCCCGGCGCTCTTCCTGCGAGTCTACGTGTATTAGCGTGAAGGGCTTGCGGGGCTCGAGGAAGTCGGGGTACCCCGGGCTGAGCGCGAGCGTTTTCTCCTTGGGCTTGGCGGCGGGCTTTATCTTGCCCTCGTAGACGTAGCGGGCGGCGAAGCCCACTATGTCGGGGTGGCTCCTGTAGCTTTTCCTCAGCCAGAGGGTTCTAGGGTAGCCTCCCTTCTCCCCGTAGAACCGCATGAGCCTCGTGAACGCTCCCAGGTCCTCCAGCTCTTCCCGTGCTACCTCGGACCTGAATATGGGGAGTAGTTGCTTGTGGTCGCCTACTACTATCCACTTTCTCCCCTTGACCATTGCGAGTAGTGCTAGGGTTACCGAGACCTGGCTTGCCTCGTCTATTATCACGGTGTCGAACGGGTAGTCCCGGAGGGGGTAGAGCTGGGACTTTATTAGCGTCGAGCCGACTACCCTGGCTCCTCCGAGGACCTCGCTCTGGACCTCCTCTATGAGCTTTCTCCGCTCCTCCAAGAGCTCCCTCAGCTCCCTCTCGTGCTCCCGGAGGCTCCGCTCCAGAAGGGAAAACGTCGACCTATCCTTTCCGCGGAGGTACCCTCGGTGGATCCTTATTGTTTCCAGCAACTCGTTTATCCTTTCTTGGAGGTCCGCGTACCTCTCGCCCAGCGCGCTCTTTACCTTGTAGCTTAGCAGGTAGGGCTCTATCTCCCTTAGTACCTTCTCCGGCCTGCCGACCCTCACGGTGAAGTCGATGGGAAGCTTCCCCACGGCGTTGTCCACAGCCCTGTTCGTGTGGGAGGAGATCAGTACCCGCTCGCCGCGCTCCGCCAGCTTCTCCGCGATCCCCGCTATGGTGGTTGTCTTCCCCGTGCCCGGCGGCCCGACGACGAGCAGCACCTCCCCTTCCTCTAGCTCGAGGGCGGCGTTCACCACTCTCGACTGCGACTCGTCTAGGCGTACCTCTTCCCGAGCCTCCCCGCCGCCCGCCGAGCGCTTCACCAGGGATACCTTCACGGTCCGCGCGTCGACCCTGCCGAGCGGTTTCTGCGGGGCTCCCTCGAAGAGCTCCACGGGCTTCTCGTTGAACACCGCGACGATCTCCGCCTTGCCGCCCCGCACCTGCTTCAAGAGGTCCAGCTGGAGGTCGTACCCCAGCGTTAACTCCGCGTCCGCCAGCTCTACCTCTCGGAGTTGCTGGAGCCTCTTCCGGTAGACGTTCTCGACTATGAGCGTCTCCGAGGTCGCGTCGAGCACGACTCCTAGGGGCTCGACCAATCCCCCCTCGGCGACGCCCACGACGTCTCCCGGCTCGAAGCTGAAGGGCTTTCCGCGCTTCTCGAAGAGCAGGACCTTCTCGCCTCCGAGGAACCTCGCCGGGAACCTCTCCGCCTCTGTCGCCGAGGACCCGCGCTCCTTCTCGAGAAGCTTTTCGAGCATGCTCCACAAGTCTTCCTTAACTGGAGAAGCCACGGGGTAATTCTACTCGGAGAACCTTATGCTTTTCGCGGATCAGGTACCGGTTAGCTTTCCGGGTTTGCTGTCCGAGAGGTTTGAAGTCTAAACCATATATTTATAACGTCGCCTTTTTCAGGTTTACTTGGTAAAAGCACATGTCTATAAGTAGGGCGTCTCTAGAAGAAGAGGTGTACCTGAGAGGCCTCACGGGCTTCCTTGTAGGTGAGAAGCTCTACGAAGGGTTTAAGAGGATAGCATTCGTGACCTTCGCGGACAGGATTTGTTGCTCCATCGTTGCAGCGCAGATTGCCGGCTACATGCACAGGTATGGCTACGGGAGCGGTAGCTTCAAGGTGTTCTTCTACGAGGAGGGAAGGGAGGACGAGCTGGCGAGGCAGGTAGAGTCTTTTAAGCCCGACGCTGTAAGCCTTATGATGGGCGGTGAGCAGAAGATGAGCCGCGTCGCGTCGGCTACCCGCGAAGTGCTCAAGGCTTTCTCGAGGAGGGGTTTAAGGGTTCCTGTAATCTTCCACGTGAGAGTTTTTCTCGCTACGAAGCAACTATCGTCGCTTCTAGCAGACGAGGAGGTTTCCAGTTACCTGGGCTCGCTACCTGAGCTTAGGGTTTTCACAGCTGATCTGGGCGCGAAGAAGTTCTTCTTCAATAGGATCTCCTTGGAGGGCGGGAAACTCGCCTTGAGAAAGTTTGCCGAGAGCGACTTGACGGAGGAGCACGTCGACCTACTTAAGAGATCCCTGCCCCCGCCGGAGTAACTTTTTTCTAACATTGTTTTGTTTCAGTATAACTATGTTTTCACAGCTATTTTGAAAAGAGATTAACTGGTATAATGATGTTATTGTTTGATAAAACTTTGTTTTACTTTTTCACCTCGAACGGTACTGCTATCGCTCCGAAGGGGGTGTCTATGTACGCTGTACCCTTGATCGTCCACGTGCGTTGCCCCTTGAGCACTGAGAGGACGCCGGCGTAGCTCGCCTCGAAGGGTACCGAGATCCTCCTCGTGGCGTTCGGGGGTATATCTATCCTTTGGGGTATTGTGCCGTGCCCGAGGTACGTGCCGTCGGCGTAGACGTCGAACTCTGCCCTGTCGAGTGTCGCCGTTATGCTTCCCGGGTTGTAGATGTCTATTACGAGCGTTAGCTTCGCGCTCGTGAGCCCCAGCTCGCTTACTCTTACGTCGACGAGGGTTAGCTTGCAGTTCTCGAAGGCTTTCCTCTGCTCGAACTGCACGTACGCGAAGGCCGCGAGCGCCGCCGCGACGGCTACCGCCAGGAGTAAGGCTTTCCTCAAGGAGCCTCCCGCCGCTAGGGCTTTACGACCTTGACTTTGACTTTGTTTTCTTCGCAGAGCTTGCGCGCTTCCTCGTCGAGGAAGGCTCCCTCCGAGTAGAGGACGAGTACGGGCTTCGCTTTTACTAGCTTGGCTTTTTCGAGCAGTAGCTTTACCCTGTCGGCGCCCACCTTCCCGGGCTTATCCGCTACTTCTATCGCTAGTACCTGCTTGTTGCCCCTGGCGATTACGTGTATAGGTCCGTGCCTGGTCGGGTGTAGGAGCTCGACGCTGAGCCCCGCTTCTAGGTACCTCCTGGCCACCTTGCCGAGGACTCCGTACCTCTTCTCGAGCAGCCTCCCCCTGTAGATCGCCCTAGCAGTGGTCATGGGGTATCCCCCTCCGCAAAACCGCGCATCTTCCTAAATATTTTTCCTCTTAATGCTGGAGCTGGTGTTGATCACTCTGCTTTTGAGAGCTTCTACCCGGTTTATATAGCTGGGCGTTGCTTTGGTGACTGGTGGTGGGCTTGGATAGGTACGCTGAGCTAGCCGAGCTGGCTGGGAGGATGAGGGGGTACTTCGAGAACGTGGTGACCGCTGTAAACTTCTTCACGTACGGCATGCTTACGGGCGCGTATTTCTCCGTCGTATGGGGGTTCCCGGAGCTGTGGGAATACCGGTACGCCGTGCTCGCGGGGTTTACCGCTTTGATGGTGGTGGCGTACGCGGTTACCTCTAGGTTTGCGTCGCGCGCGCCTCGGGTCGAGGTGTGGAGGTGGGTCGCCTCGTTCTTGGCTCCGTTACCGGTGTTCTACGTCGTGGCGGTGGCTACGGGCTCTGAGGCTGCCGCGGCGAGTGCCTGGTATCTCTACGTGGGGCTCTTCCTGCTCCTCGTGTACGTCTCGTTCGGCGGGGCTGAGTGGTCTAAGCCTTTCCTGGTCGCGTCTAGCACTATGCTGGCGACGTACCCGGCCGTGCTCTACTTGTCCCTTGCGAGGGGCTACGCGGCGAACCTCGTAGCGCTTGGGCTCATGCTTGCCTCCTACTACGCGGCGGGTATCTACGCGCTTCGCCGCGCTCACAGGGCGCTCGAGGGGGGCGTCGGTGGGTGAGGAGGGAGAGGAGCTTGCCGAGCTCCTCGGGGGCGTCGACCCGTTCCTCATGAACTACAAGCGGTTCGCTATCGTAACGTTGCTGTACGCGGTGGGCCCCATGACTGTCGGCGAGCTTAAGCGGGCTTTAGGCTTCTCGTGGGGCGACCTGGACAGCAAGCTCAGGAGCCTCGAGGAGCGCGGCTACGTCTCGGCTAGGAAGGTGTTGACGCTAGCTGGCCCCAGGACTCTCGTAGAGCTTACGGAGAAGGGTGTCAGGGCTTACGAGGAGCTTAGGGCTAGGCTTAGGTCCGCGCTGGACGCGGCGGGGAGGAAGGCTTAGGCCAGTTTCTCCATGCACTCTGCCACGGCGTCGAAGCTGTGCGCGGTGCAGTCGGGCTGGGTGTTGCCGGTGTAGGGGTGGAAGCCCGTGTACGCTATCGTTTTGAAGCCGCAGAGCTTGGCGCCCCTTATGTCCGCCTCCTCGTCCCCCACGAAGAAGCTTTCCCGCGGCGCTATGCCAGCCTCGGCGACTATGTGCGCGAAGAACCTGGGGTGGGGCTTCCTGAAGCCGACGCTGTCCGAGAAGGCCATGTAGTCGAATAGCTCGGCGAGCCCGTGCCTCCTCAAGAGCTCCACGCTGTGCCTCGTGCTCATAGTGTTGGAGGCTAGTACGAGCCTGTAGCCCATCTTCTTGGCGCCCTCCAGGAAGCCCCGCGCCCCCTCGGCTGGCTTCACGAGCGAGAGGTACGGCTGTATGAAGGCCTCGGAGACCTCGGATACCAGCTCCTCGGAGGGCTCTAGCCCCAGCTCGTCTAAGAGCATCACTACTTCGCCCTCCAGGCTAACCTCGATCATCGTTATGTTCCTCACCCTGTCCGCGAGCCTCCTAGCCCGCTTGTAGGCTTCGAGAACCTCGTCCTCCCCGAGAGAGGCGCCGCGGGCCCTGAGGGCCTCGGCTATCCTCCTGGCCCTCTCCCTCGAGTACTCCTCCAGGCTTACCGAGGGGTAGAGCAACGTGCCCCAGAGGTCGACGACTACGCCCCTCCAAGCCTGGCCAGGTAGCACTTCATGACCACCTCGACGTTGAGCTCGCCGGCGACCACGGGCACCTCTAAGCCGAAGTTCACGAGGACCTGTGGGTGTACCTCGCCGACTATGCCGGCGTCCCCCGCCTCTGTCACTACGCGCGCAACCCTGCCGGCGATGAAGCTCGGGTGCTCGGCTTTCTCGAGCTTAAAGCTCACCCCGAGCTGCCTGAAGAGCCCCTTTAGAGCCGCTAAGCCGTCTGTGAGCGTGACGCCCTTCCCGGCCACTGCGAAGGCTAGGCGCCTCTCCTCCCGGACCCTGTTGTCCCTCGACTCGTCCGGTATCGCGACGTCGCCCGCCTCGAACACTCTCTGGGGGTAGCCGGCGTGCTTGCTGCTCGACATGAGCCTGAGTAGCTGGGGGACTATCCACGTCCTCAGCGCGTGGTAGGCCTCGTGCCTCGGGTTCTCGACCTCTACTATCGGCTGCCTCGGCAGGAGCATCGCGTCGAACATCAGGGAGGCGCTAGTCATCATGTAGTTGTTGACCTCCACGAAGCCTAGCCCGACCATCCCCTCCCTGAGCGCCCTCGTGAAGACCTCGATGGGGTCCTCCCTGCCCGGGTGGAGCGGCGGGATCACAGCGGGCTCTATGCGCTCGTAGCCGTAGCCCATCGCTACCTCCTCGGCTATGTCGACGGGGTGCAGTATGTCTACCCTGAAGTACGGGTACCTGACCGCCACCTTACCGTTGCCCGCGGGCTCCGCGTCCATCCTCATGGCCCTGAGCAGCCTCACGGTCTCCTCTACCCCCAGGTCGAGGCCCAGGAGGTCCCTGTTCATCGACACGTCGTACACGACTTCCTCCGGCTCCATCCTCGGGGACTCCTCGTCCAAGGCTCCCTTGAGCCTCAGCGGGCGTACCTCGCCGCCCCTCACGGCGACCGCGTGGGCGAAGAGGGAGATTATCCTCCTCCCAGCCTCCGGGTCTGTGGACGTAACGTCTATGAGGACGTCCCTCGTGGACTCCGTGACCCTGAAGTCCTCGCTGTTCGTTATCGGCGGGAAGCTCACAACCTTGCCCTCCGCGTCCACTATGAGCGGGTACTCCCCGTGCCCCTTCACGAGGTGCCCGTACTCCACGCCCTTCGGGTGCTTCTCGAGGACCTCCCTGAGCGTCATCTCGATCGCGAAGCCGAGGGGCTTCATCCTCGTCTCCGGGCTAGCCGCGACGTACCTAACGGGCAACTTTATCCCGTCGAGGTCGTACAGCCCTATCGAGACCTTCCTCCTGTTCCTCCCGTAGGTGAGGTGCACCTTCTCCTGGAGCTGCATGAGCTGCCTTATCGCCTCGTCGTCCAGGGACACACCCCTCACCACGGCGAAGAAGGCGTACGGCCTGTAGGCGGGGCCCTCCACCTCGGCTACCCCCTCCGCCGACCCCACGCGGGGCCTCGGCAACCCATCCTCGACTCCGAGGAGCCCCTTGAGGTAGACCGATAGCAGCTCGGCGGAGTAGAGGTCGGGCCTGTCGTGGGTCGCCTCGTAGACTACGTCCTCGCCGCTGACCTCCTCTACCTCGCACTTGAGCCTGGGGAGCAGGTCCCGCACGGTGGACTCGTCGAGGCTCGCGCCCGTCAGCCGCTCGAGGTCCCAGAGCTTAACCTCGACCACTGGCACCGCGGCTCACCCCTTCGTCACCAGGCTCAGGGGGAGGGGTCTGGGCGAGGACTTTATGTACTCGAGGTCCTGCGAGAAGAGCACCCTGATGTCGTCGACGCCTAGCACCGTCATCGCGATCCTGTCGATCCCTATGCCCCAGGCCGCCACGTTCACGCCTCTAAGCCCGAGGGGGGCGAGGACCTCCGGGCGGAACATGCCGCCGGGGAAAACCTCGATCCACCCCAGCTTGGGGTGCTTTATGAAGCCCTCGACGCTGGGCTCTGTGAACGGGAAGTAAGCTGGCTTCACCTTCACCTCCCCGAGCCCGAGCCTGCGCGACATCTCCTGGAAGAAGCCCAGCAGGTTCCTGAAGGTAACCCTCCTGCCGACTATTATGCCCTCCAGCTGGTAGAACTCCATGCTGTGCTTCGCGTCTAGGTTCTCGGGGCGGAACACCCTGTCAAGGGAGAAGCACATGTACTCCCCCTCGCCTCGCGCGTAGAGGGTCCTCGCGGAGACCGCTGTCGTCTGCGTCCTGAGTATGAGGCGGAGCGCCCGCGCCGGGTCCCACTTGTAGCCCCAGCCCTTCGACCCCGTCACCCAGCCGTTTTCGTGTGTCAACGCTATCCTCCTCAACAGCTCCTCGTCCCCCACCCTGCCCGTGGCTCCCCCCTTGACGAAGTAGGTGTCGTGTATCTCCCTGGCGGGGTGGTCCTGTGCCTGGAAGAGGGCGTCGAAGTTCCAGAGCTCGAGCTCGACGTGGGGTCCCTTCATCTCCTCGAAGCCCATCGACACGAGTATCTCCCTGACCCAGTCGAGGAACTCGAGGTACGGGTGCTTCCTCCCGAAGCCGGCCTGCGGGACCTCGACGGACAGGTCGAACTCCTTGAATACTACCTCGCGCCACCCTCCCGACACTATGAGCTCGCCGGTAAGCTCGGTCACGACGCGGGCCTCAGCGAGGAGCCCCTCGGCGGCCAGCCTGCGGGCAGCCTCGGAGGGCCTTAGCAGGATCACCGCGTACCTCCTTGGCTCCACGAGCCTCCTCCTCTTCAGGTACGACACGTCCAGCGGCGGCTGCCTTCCCTGCTTAACCGCGAGCAGGGACTCCTTGACGGACTCAACGTGCCTCCTCGCCTTCTCGGGGTCCGAGAGGCGTACCTCGTCCCCGGAGAACGACACCGCGCCCGCCCTCGCTAGGTGGGAAAACGCTATCTGAGCCTCCTCCTCGCCCAGCTCGACCCCGAGCTCGCGCGCGAGCGCGGCTACCTCGCCCCTGCGCACTGCGCCCCTAGCCTCCAGCAGGGCGAGCAACCTCTCCTCGGGCAACCCCTTCTCCAGGTACTCCTCGCCCTCCCTGGTGAGCGAGAGCCTCTCCACCTCCCTCCTCTCCACCTCGACGAAGCCGCGGGCCCTCAGCTCCTCCACGTCCCTCATGAGGTCCTCTCTCCTGGCCCCCAGCCTCCCCGCGATTTCGTCCAGGTCTGAGGCGCCGCTCAGGACGGCGTCGAGTATCCTTTTCTGCCTAGCCGGTAAGAAGACCCGTTTTTGAGGAAGGCTTGACATGCACGCACCTCGGCTGACTAAGCTTGAGGAGGATATATGTTTTTAGCTTTAAAATCGAAAAGGTTTAACTGTATGTAGGCGTATTTCTTCTACGGTGTTGAGGCTTGCTCGACCCCTACAGGGTTAGGAGGGATTTCCCCATACTCTCGAAGAAGGTTCACGGGAAGCAGCTTGTCTACTTCGATAACGCGGCTACGAGCCAGAGGCCCCTCCAGGTGGTGGAGGCTGTCGAGTCGTTTTACAAGTCGCTGAACGCGAACATAGGTAGGAGTGTGCACGAGCTTGGGCTCAGGGCTACCGAGGCTTACGAGGATTCGAGGAAGATTGTCGCGGCGTTTATAGGGGCGAAGCCCGAGGAGCTCGTCTTCACGAAGAACACTACCGAGTCCATAAACCTAGCCGCCTACTCGTTGCTGGTGTCGGGGCTTATATCGAGGGGCGACGCCATAGTCGTTACGAGGATGGAGCACCACAGCAACCTGTTGCCCTGGGTGCGGGTAGCGAAGCTCGCGGGGGCCGAGCTGAGGGTAGTCGACGTGGACGACGAGGGCAGGCTTAGGCTCGACGAGTACGAGAAGGCTCTGTCGAGGGGCGCTAAGATAGTCGCGGTGACCCACGTGAGCAATGTGACGGGCGTCGTGAACCCAGTGAAGGAGCTGTGCAGGCTAGCGCACGACGCTGGCGCCTTCTGCCTCGTAGACGGCGCTCAGAGCACTCCGCATATGCGGGTAGACGTGAAGGATATCGGGGCGGACTTCTTCGCGTTCTCGGGGCACAAGATGCTCGGACCCATGGGTACGGGCGGGCTCTACATAAGGGGGGATCTCGCCGAGAGGCTTGAACCCCCGTTCCCGGGCGGCGGCGCCATATCCCTGGTGAGCTGCGCGGAGGACTCGTGTAGCGCCGAGTGGCTCCACCCGCCCCACAAGTTTGAGGCTGGAACTCCCAACGTTGCCGGCGCCGTGGGGCTCGCGAAGGCGGTGGAGTACTTGAGGAGCGTGGGCATGGAGGACGTGGAGGAGCACGAGAAGAGGCTTACCGCGAAGCTACTCGAGGTGCTGGAGGGTGTCGGAGCGAGGATTTACGGCCCCAGGGACATGAAGGATAGGCTCGGCGTGGTAAGCTTCAACCTAGACGGGTTGACGCCGCACGAGGTAGCCTCAATGCTCGACTTGGAGGGCATCGCGGTGAGGAGCGGGCACCACTGCGCCCTGCCGCTTGTGAAGAGGCTCGGGAGCCCGATGGGCACCGTGAGGGCTAGCTTATACCTCTACAACACGCCCGAGGAGGTGGAGTACTTCGGCGCAGTACTCGAGAAAATCAAAAAGCTAGCTACGGGCTAGACGGCGTCCTGGACGTACTCGCCACCCTCTCTCAGCGCCTTCTCAGCCCTGTAGAGCTCCCTCGAGAGGTAGGCGGCGTGGCCCGGCATCAAGGCGTCCAGGCCGACCTGCCTCAGGACCTCGGAGGCGCTACCGCCCTCGTACCTCCTGTAGAGGCGGCCGTCCGGCGTCCTCAGCTCCGCGACTATCCTGCCGCCCTCCACCCTCACCAGGAAGTTCCCCTTGTTGTCGGGCACGAAGGCACCCCTGGCCTCGGCGGCGTTCTCCTGGACTAGCCTCAGCGCCCTCCCCCAGTCGTGCTCGTAGACGTGGAGCGAGGAGCTGTAGACGACGAGCCACCCGGGCTTCACGGCTCTGCCGGTCCTTTCGGATAGCTCGCCGGCGACTCGGCGCATGAGGGCGAGTAGCCCGTACGCGTTGAGGGGCCACGCGGCGTAGGCGTCGTGGCTCCTGAAGAAGGCGACCTGGTTGTACGTGTCGCCGCTGAGGTCTCCCTGCACGGCTACGAGGCACGGGGGGTCCTGGGAGTTCGTATCCGTCGCGAAGTCCCACGTGAGCGCTATAGCCCTCCTCGTGTCCGGCGAGGACGCGAGCCTCTCGACGATGCGCCGCACCTGGTCCCCCGCCTCACGGTGCCTCCTGAGCCTGTCGCCGTAGCTGTAGACAGCGCCCTCCTCGCCTTCGAGTATTGACTTCGCCTGCCTCTCGAAGTCCTCCCGCGGGAAGTACCTGTACACCCTCTCGTCGAGGGGTTGCGAGGCGTCCAGCACTACCACCGCGCCGAGGAGCTGCCTCTGCCTCTCGCCGTACTCGCTACCCTTCACGAAGCCCCACGTCATAACGGCGTCGACGAGCTTGACCCACGCCCTGAAAAGGCTCGTCTCCTGCACGTAGAGCCCCGCCACCTGGAGGGGCCAGGACTCTAGCTCCACCTCCTCCATCCTCAGCGGCGCGGCGGGCCTCCTCGCGCCGGGCCTGTAGTTCTCCTCTATCGCCCTGGCGAGGGCGCCCCAGTCCCCCCTCTTGAACGCTTCCCTCAGGTCGACGACCCTGACCGAGGAGAGCAACGGCTTTAGCTCTTCGAGGCTCCAGAGGAGCTTCAACCCCTCGTCCACTTCGCCCTTGAAGAGCTTTACCAGAGCCTCCCCGCTACCCATCAGGTCTGCCCCGAAGACCACTAGCACGTCGACCTGGGGCGTCGTGGACAGCGTGTGGAGAAGGTAGTTCACGCCGTACTTCGTGTAGAGAGTCCCAACCGCGTAGACCTTGCCGAGCACCCCGAGCTTCTCGAGGCGCTCGACGACGACTTCCTTCTTAGTCCACAGGGTGACGACCGCTACGTTAGAAGCTGTGTTCACGATCTCCACGTCCTTCCTCAAGGAGCCCCCGGTACCTAGACGCGTGAACGTACATAAGGCTAACGTTCGCGTTAAGGATCCGCTGGCGGAGTCTCCTCCGGGAGCCACTGCCCGTGGCTTGGCTCTGGCTCTACGTAGTTGCGGACGTAGAAGTTGTCGTATAGGTGGTCGACGTTCTTGTTGTACGCGCTGAAGAGGCCTAGCCTGGAGCCGGAGGTTATCGGGCTTGAGTCGGTCCAGTCGATAACCTTAGAGTCGTTCACGTACACTGTTATGTGCCCACCGTACAGCCTCATCTCAAGCTTGTACCAAGTATTAGCCTGCAAGCTGTAATAGACGTGCACGGGCTCTACCTCGCTCGGCAGACCAGTACTCTTAACGAGCTCCACGTTAACTCTTGGCCTAAACGTTAACGAGTCGATCAGGCTCGGCGCGTATATGAGCCTAGCGTAGTACTGCCTTATGTAGCCGTTGGCGTCGACACTGTGCCTAGCCGCTACTCCCGCCTCCTCTATCTCCTCGAGCTTCCCGAGGTTTATGAGGACACATACAGCCACGTTACCATTCTGGACGTCCGTCAACGCGTACATGTGGCTAGCGTCAACAGTCACGCGGTGCTTGAGAGCCCCCTGGAAGAGCTGCCAGCCAGAAGAGTCGCTACCGTCCACGTCGCCCCAGCCGTCCGCCCCCTTGTCGTATGGGAAGCTCGTGAAACCTATGGCGCTCGAGAAGTCGTTGAAGTAGATGAACGTCGCCGCTCCGTTGCTCTCGCTAGTAGCAGAGGGGTTTCCGTAGTAGACGTATATCCTGGCTGTCCCGGGGCTGGCAGGTATGCTCGGCACCTTCACCCATACGGTGGCGCAGCCGCCGCTAACGCTCTCCACCCAGTACGGTATAGCTACCTCTCTCCCGTCGGGCTGGAGGTACGAGAACCTGAGGTCCCCGAAGTCCGCCCTCCCCTTCCCGTTCAAGTAGACAGTATCCCCCGAGTCAGTCCCGCTACCACTACACACCCTGAGCCTCACCTGGTAGCCGGAAACAGCCCCCGCAGTAGAGCCAACAATGTCGTGGCCCTTCCTGTACAGCCAGCCTGAGTAGAGCCAGCTCACGGCGTTCACGGTGAAGCTCTTCGAGTCGTCTACGCCTCCCGTGGCGGCGTTCCTAGCTAGCACCATCCACGTGTAGGTCCCGGGCTGTCCTGGGAGCGTGATAGTGATGCTAGCTTCTCCCACCTGCCCGGGGCTTAGGCTCAGCGACGTTTTGCCCACGAGGGAGCCCGCATGGTCGTAAACCTCTACGGACACCGTTCCGCTGGCATTCCCAACGTTCTTGACACTGGCTACGAACCTTTTCAGAGAGCCCGTCGCCCCGGTCACCGTGGTGTTGTAGCTTACAATAGCGAACTTGGCGAGTGCCCCCGGCGGGGCTCCACGTGTAGGCGGCAGTGATGCGCGTATCTTGTAGATGTACACCCTGGTGCTTGTCGCTACGCGTAGCTCTGAGACGTTGTAGCTTGGTATGGGCACCGATACTGTTACGCTGTCGCCGGGCTCCAGTAGCCGGTTAACGGCTATCCTGCCTGTGGGGGCTTCGCTTGTAACCGCCCAGACCGCGTATATGTAGGCGTGCCCGGGGCCCCCGTTCGCTACGATCGCGTAGAAGCCTGTGGAGTTGTAGACGGTGTATGTGTAGCCGAGGTAGTCTAGCTTCAGCTGGAAGGGGCTCTGGGACTGGGCGAGGAGCACGTAGCTCGGAGTCTTCGAGCCCACCGAGAGGCGCGTCCACGTGGCGTTCGGCAGGGTGAACGTCTGGAGGAGCGCGAGGCTTGCGTTGACCTTCTCGTAGAGCGATGCCTGGAGCGTCGCGTTGGAGTAGAGGAGCATTCTACAAGTCGTGTTTAGGAGGGTGGGCGGCACGCTCTGCGCTGAGAGGTTGAGCTTCAAGACGTAGGTTCCACCGATGTTTACCGCGTTGAATGTGCAGTAGTAGCCGTCCTCCTTCAGGAGAGCCGCGGGGTCGCACGTGCCCTGCCCCTCCTCGGCGACCGCTACGCCCGCGCTGTTCGAGGTATACGTGTCGTTTACCTTGAGGGATAGGGCGCCCTCGGACCTCCTGGCCTCCAGGACCTCCGAGGCAATTCTCTGGACCTCCGTCTGAACCTGTATCTGCCTGGAGACGAGTACCGCGAGGAGTATGAACACCATGGTTATGAATACGGCTCCGACGGCGGATGCCTGCCCCCTCGCGCAGCCGTCACGGGACATAGTCGACCCCCTCGAAGCAACCTGTATAGCTACAAGCCTTCACCCTGTAGGTCCCCTTAGAGGTTAGCGGTGTGCACACCTGTGCCGACTGCCCGACCTTGAGGTCTAGGTAGCCGCTCCACACGAGGGTATCGTTGAAGTACAGGGATACGAGCTCGGTCTCAACGTCCCCGGTGTTCGTTATGTAGGCGCATACCTTCCCCTGATCCACGTAGAGCCTCTCGAGGAGGAGGTACTCCCGGAGCCCCTTCTCGGCGACAAGCCTTTCGCGCTCAACGCGCTGCGAGAGTTGCTGGTATACGGGGTAGAAGAAGCCCCACGCCGCCGCCCAGACAGCCACAGCTACGACTACGAGCAGTATCGCGCCTATAGTCTCCGCCTGCCCCGCACGGGGCGACGCAAAGCCCTCCACGCGCACCACAAGCTACTAATGGAAATGGCACATATATTGATAGCGCGCGAGCTATCCGCGCGAATAGGTTAGCACTACCTCGCCGTAGCCGATGACGTGCCCGGAAGCCTTGCTGAGCACAGTTAAGGCGTCGGCTCCCCCGCTGAGCGCGAGCTCAGAGTCGAGGGCTAGGAGTACGAATACGTAGCGGTGGGTCCCGCTGGGAGGGCAGGGTCCCCCGTACCCCGTGAAGCCGAAGTCGTTGACTCCTTGGAGGCCGAACGGCGTTGTGGGGGCCTTGGGAAGGGACCGCGGAACCCTGGTGGCGCTTGCTGGTACGTTGTAGAGAACCCAGTGGACGAATGTTCCCCGGGGCGCGTCGGGGTCTACGCAGAGTAGTACCAGGCTCCTAGTGCCGGGCGGAAGCTCGCCCCAGCTGACATCCGGCGACTCGTCTGCGCCGTCGCACGTGTACTCGCGCGGCATGCGCCCAGCAGTCAGCCCCGCTACACGTAGCTCCACCCGTGCACCCTTCTTCGCGGCTCCTAGAAGCTCGTCTATAGAGGGGCGCCGGGGCCTAAGCGCCACGTAGGCGACCGCGAGGAGTACCGCTAGGAGCAACGCGGCCAGCAGTACGTAGCGCTTGTTCACGCGCTAAGACACGCCTAGATCGGCAATATTTTTAACGCTGGACGGTGCTTCTTGGTTATGCCTGGAGCGGGCGACTTGAAGTACTTCAAGAAGCTTGGGAGGAGCCTGCCCTCCCTGGGGATGGGGACCTGGGGTATCGGTGGCGGGTACTGGTCGCCGGATACCAGCGGCGACGCGGAGTGGGTCTCTGCTCTCAGGAGGGGTTTAGAGCTCGGCATGACGCTCATAGATACCGCCGAAATGTACGGGGGCGGCCACAGCGAGGAGGTTGTAGGCGAGGCCGTAAAGGGGTTCGACAGGGACGAGGTATTCATCGTGTCGAAGGTCTGGCCGACGCACGCGAGGCGCGACGACGTCGTGAAGGCCGCCGAGGCCAGTGTTAGGAGGCTCGGGACCTTCATGGATCTCTACCTCATACACTGGCCTCCAGCGGAGGTCCCCCTCTGCGAGACGATGAGAGGGCTCGAGGAGGTGGTGAGGCGGGGGCTCGCCAGGTTCATCGGGGTGAGCAACTTCGGGCTCGAGCTGATAGAGGAGGCTAGGGCCTGCCTGAGCCGGGAGGACGTCGCCGCGGTCGAGAACAAGTTCAGCCTGCTAGACAGGAGGGACGAGTCGAGCGTCGTGCCGTACGCCGAGAGGGAGGGTATGCTCTACCTCGCGTACACGCCGCTCGAGAAGGGCCAGCTCGCCCGCGACAGCTTCCTGGCGGAGGTAGGCAGGAAGTACGGCAAGACGGCCGCCCAGGTAGCGCTCAACTGGCTCATCAAGCTGAACCCAGTCGTGCCGATCCCGAAGGCTTCCAGCCTCGCGCACGTCGAGGAGAACGCCGGCGCGATGGGGTGGCGCCTCAGCGACGAGGACTGGAGAGCAATCTCGAAGAGGTTCAGCGAGCTCAAGGCCTGAATTACGCGCGAGCTTTTTTAATGCGTAATAGGACTTAGACGCGGTGGGCTGTGGAGGAGCCGCGGTTTCCCGGCGTTGTCTCGCGCCCGTCCCCGTACCTCTGCGCCAGGTGTAAGGGCTCGAGGAGGCTCTGCGGGCTACCGTACTGCCCCATACTCGTCAGGGCTAGGGAGCTCGCGGGGGTCTACGAGAGGGTGAGGGGGCGCAGGGAGCTCGAGGCGCCGTCTCCCCCCTCGGTGCTCGTGGGCGAGAAGGGCTACCCGTACATACGGGTGGGCGTTAACCTCGTGGGCGGGGAGGAGGGGTCTCCGAGCCTCTACGAGGATCCGGGAGCGTGGTGGGGGAGGCTCGACCTCTACGAGGTCTTGAGGCTGAGGGCCTCCATGGTCTACTCGTACGGCGTGTACAGCGCGTCGAGGGCTGTTGGCAGGGTCGGGGAGTCAGTCAGGGAGGCGGCGCTCTCGCTGAAGCCCGTGGAGTCGGAGGCGGTGTTCAGGCGTCCCCCGGACTTCTCGATGCGCTTCGACCCGCTATTGAAGCCCGTCGGCTTCTCCGCGGAGGTCGAGAGGCTGTCGGTCGTCAGCAACCCCTACATCCCCAGGAGGGTGGACCAGCTCATCGAGGACAGGGTTAAGGCGAGCCGCGCCGCCGTGGAGCTCTACGAGAGGGGGTTCGACGTCTACTACATCCAGAGGGTTCTCTCGTCGGGCGCGCTCGGAGTATCCAAGAAGTTCGTGCCCACCAGGTGGGCTATAACGGCTGTCGACAGGCTGATAGGAGACTACCTGCTGGGCAAGGTCAAGGGCTACCCGGAGGTCTCCTCCTACGAGCTGTACCACTCGTCGTACATCGGCAACTACTACAGCCTGCTCCTCATGCCCGGGAAGTGGTCGCTCGAAATGGTCGAAGTCTGGCTACCGAACTCCGTGTGGGTCCCGGGCTCCGAGCCCTACGTATCCACCGTGCACGAGTGGAGCGACGGGAAGCCGAGCGGGGAGGACGGGGGCTACGAGGCTATCCGGCTAGCTGTGCTCGAACACCTCGCGAAGCGGGGAAGGGTTGCCAGCGTCCTTGCAGTGAGGGAGATCACGCCCGAGTACTTCGCGCCCGTTGGCAACTGGCAGATACGGGAAAGCGTGAGGGCGGCGCTGAGGGGTGGCGGCGAGAGCTTCCCGAGCCTCGGGGAGGCTCTCGAAGCGCTGAAGGAGAAGCTCAGGGTACCCCTGAACTTAGTGCTCTCGAGGAGCACGTTGCTCGCGGCGAGGACTAGGCAGCGCTCAATCACCGAGTTCCTGCACCGCGAATGAGTCGGCGACCTCGTAGAGCCTCGTCAGCGCCATGAGTATGTCCGTCCTCGTGATTATGCCTTGGGGCCTACCGGACTGGTCCACGACTACGACTCTCCCGGCGTTCCTCTCGACCATGATTCTCATTATCCTGAGTATGTCCTCGTCCGGCTCGACGGTCGCCACGTCCCTGTCCATGTAGTCCTCCACTCTCGCGTCCAGCCTGCCATCGGCGTAGGCCTTCGAGACGTGCTGAGCGGAGACCAAGCCCTCCAAGACGCCCTCCTCGTCTACCACCGGGAGAGCCCTGATGTTCCTTGATACTATGAGGCGCGCAACCTCCCTCATCGACATCCCCCGCGTAGCCCGCTCCGGCCTAGGCGTCATCACGTCCCTGGCTCTAAGCCTCGGCACGGCGACCATCGAGTCCACCTCTACCAGCAACTCGCGGCGAGCCGGGTTCACGTCCTGAACCCTCCCGTGTATGATGAGCCTCGTGCCGCCGGTAGGCCCCAGGATCACCTGGGAGCCTCTGCGCACCTGGTGCATGCTCCCGGCAACCTTGAGCACAGCCTTCGCTCCCGGCCCGGACAGCGCGAGGAGGTCTAGCTCGACAACGTAGAGCCTCGAGACACGACCGTCCACCACGAGCCTCTGCGGCTCCCAGAGCTTATCCAAGGCCAGCGAGCCCTTAACAGCCTCGACACCCTTGACTGTCGGCACGTAGCCGCCGCCGGGCCCCGTCTTCGCCTCGACGAGCCCCATCGCCTTTAAGGCGGATATCACGTTCCTCACGGTCCCATCGCTCTTCCCCACAGCCTCCGCGATCTCGGAGCTCGTTACAGGCCTACCGGTAGCCTCGTAGGCGTTCACGACCGCCACGAGTATCTCGAAGAGGTTCCTCGGGATATCCATTGGGAAAAAGCTTAGTAAGCCCTGATATTAATGTTTAACTGACGTTGAATGCTCGTTCGACGATAAACGGTGCCGGAAACGCGGCTAGCAACGTAGCACGACAAGCTTTACAAGAGCCCCTGTAGAAGAGTGCCCGCCCGCGCGCTTTTCCTAGCGGCACCCTAACCGCCACCGCGCTGTTTGTAACGATCACCTTGGGAGAGCGGCGAGAAGGGAGGAAAGCGAAACGGCCGCCCGCCATTCGAACCGGGGGCCCTCCGGTCTCCGGCTGCCGCGGCTTCATCCCCCGGTCTACGCCGGGCGGTCGCCGCGTGGCATAGCCTACAGCCGGATGCTCTACCGCTGAGCTACGCGGGGCTGGTCCCCGCGCCCGGAAATTCGGGCGGGCGGCTAGATTTTCTTTATAAAGAGAGGGTTAAAAACCTTACGTGTGCTTAGTAGAGTAGGTCTACTCCGGCCTCGAGGTTTTCGAGCCATGCGAGAGCTTTTTGGACTACCTCCTTGGACTTTAAAATTGCTCCGTGCTGCGGGACTATTGTTTCCACGTCGAGGGCTTTCACCCTTGATACCCAAGCTTTGAGGGCTTTCCCGGACGCCATGTACCGCTTGTGGAACGGCTCCATGTACTTCACGTGTTCCTCGAAGCTCGGCGCGAAGTCGTAGTCCTTGTCGGGCGGCAACAGGGATGCAAGGACGTCTCCGCTGTAGAGGATCTTCGAGCAGGGGTCGTAGAGGCTGAAGTTGCCGGGGGAGTGGAGGAAGTGAGCCGGTATGAGCTTGAGGGTGCAGTTTCCGAGCTGTAGCTCTGCCCCGCTGTCGCCGACTGGTACGACTCTGTTCTCAATGTTCACGTCCGGCGGGAAGACGTGCGGGAGGAACCTTACCCACAGCTCGGGCAACACTATCTTCGCGTTTGGAAGAGCGGTGTACCAGCTCGCTGCCGCCCCAATGACGTCTGGGTCCTGGTGCGTGTAGAACAGGTACTTCACCTTGGTTGGTGGAGCGAGCACGGAGACTTGAGAGAGGAGCTTCGCGAAGACAGCCCTCCCGCTTGTATCCGCCAAGAGGGCTTCGTCCCCGTCGACGATGATGAACTGGTTTGTCTGTACCTGCCCTTTCGGCGTTAGCTCCCTGAAAACCGCCACCCTGTGGTTCTCCGAGGTATAGAGGAGTATCATGTGCCACTTAATGCGCGCGACGTTTATATTTTTCTCGCTACCGCTGGGTTACTTCGATGACGTTGAGGTCCGAGAGGCTTCCCCTCGACTTCTTGTCGCGAACCATCTTCACGTAGATATCGTCGAAGTGTATCTCGACGACCCCGTTGGTCTCCGCTATGTCGGCGAGCCACCCTGCGCCCTCCCTCTTGGCGACCTCCGCTATCACAGCGTTGGCTACCCTCTCCACTCTCTTGAGAAGCCCGGGCGCCCAGGGGCATCCACCCTCGTCTAGCAGTACTATCACGTCGACGTCCCTGCCGAAGTAGACCTGGCCCGTTATGTACTCGCCTGAAGCTATGTCCGCGTAGTAGACGCCCTCCAAGCAGTCGATAACCGAGAGGGACGATGCTATCGCCTTCGCCACCCTGTACTTCAGGAGGTCGTAGTTCCTGGCGTAGACGTAGGTCCCCTCAACCCTCTGGAGCTCGACTCTGCGTAGCGACTCCCTGACAACCTCGGCTAGTCTACTCTTAAGCTCCTCCTCGACTCTGGAAGCCAGCGCGTCCACACTGATAACGCCTTAGCCGGGAATATAAAGCTTGAGAGACTTATTCCCTCGCGAATAGCGGTAGGGCGTTGTGGGGCGTTTTCCCGAGCCTAGCGGCGCTCGCGACTGCCCTCACGTAGACGTCGTCCACGTGCACCTCTAGTAGCTTGTGGCGCGATTCTCTCGGCGCGAGGCTGGAGAGGACCTCGTTGAAAGCCTCCTCGAGCTCTGCCTCGAGCCTGCTGCTCAGGCTTTTCACCCCTATGCGCGTCTCTACGAGTACGTCTACGTCCCTCCCGTCTATACACTCTCCCTCGACGAACTCGCCTAGGCTTATCTCCGAGTAGTACACCCCTCGGACCCAGTCGTAGCCCTTCAGCGACTCCGCGACGGCGAGGGCTACCGCGTACTTCAGGGTGTAGCCTTCGCGGAGTAGCCGCGCTAGCTCGCCGGCGAACCTTTCTTTAATTTTGTCAATGTCTATCTTTACGTACATTTGTGGAAAGCCTTGCTAAACGGGGAATAAATCCTTTTCCATCGTATGCATGGATTTTTTCCAAGCCTTAGATACATTTGAATCTCTCGGCAAATGGCTGAGCCAAAAAATATTTATTCTTACTTAGAAACGTTTTTATTGTGAGAATAACGGAGCATCCCATACTGGAGTTCAGGCGGGGCTCCCCCGTAAAGTTCCGCTTCGACGGCGAAGAGGTAGAGGCTTTCGAGGGGGAAAGCATAGCGGCGGCTCTCTGGGCTTCGGGGATCAGGGATTTCCGGCGCGGGGAGCAAGGGCCCCAGGGCCCTTTCTGCATGATAGGCTACTGCTCGGGTTGCATGGTGCGCGTAGACGGCAGAAGCAGGGTTAGGGCTTGCCTCGAGCCCGTGAGGGACGGCGCTGTCGTCGAGAGGGAGGATAAGCCGCTACCGTCTGGGGTTGTCGGGGAGGCGGGCGAGGCGGGCGAGCTGGACGTCGACGTGATGGTAATTGGTTCCGGGCCTGCCGGTCTCTCGGCCGCCCTCGCCAGCGCTTCCGCCGGCCTGGAGGTACACGTGTTCGAGCGGCATTTCCGACCCGGCGGCCAGCTCGTGAAGCAGACGCACAAGTTCTTCGGGAGCGGCGAGCTCTTCGGGGGGTTGAGGGGCTTCCAGATAGCGGAGAGGCTCGTATCCGAGGCGGAGAGGGCTGGCGTGAAGATCCACACGAGGTCCCCCGTCCTGGGCTGGTTCGGGGAGGGGGTCTTCGCGGTGAACGAGGGCGGGAGGTTGCTCAGGGTTAGGGCTAAGGCAGTCGTCGTGGGCACGGGGGCTGTCGAGAGGTTCCTGCCCTTTCCGGGGAACACGCTTCCAGGCGTGATGGGCGCCGGCGCTGCCCAGACGCTGATGAACGAGTACGGGGTAAAGCCCGGCGAGAAGGCGGTGGTCGTCGGCGCGGGGAACGTCGGGCTGATAGTCTCCTACCAGCTCCTCCAGGCCGGCGTAAGCGTAGAGGCCGTCGTGGAGGTTAGGCCGGAGATAGGAGGCTGGTTCGTCCACGCGGCGAAGCTGAGGAGGCTGGGCGTCCCCATACTCACGGAGCACACTGTCGTGAGGGCTGAGGGCAGGGGGAGAGTCGAGAGGGTGGTCATCTCGAGGGTCGGGAAGGACTTCCAGCCGCTGAAGGAGTACGAGAGGAGCGTAGAGGCGGACCTCCTGCTCCTAGCCGTGGGGCTGACCCCTGAGTCCAGGTTGCTCGCGGAGATGGGTGCCAGGATGACGTGGTCGACCGAGCTTGGAGGCTACGTGCCGTACCGGGACAGGTACATGGAGACCAGTATCCCCGGGGTGTACGTGGCGGGGGACGCCTCGGGGATCGAGGAGGCTACGACCGCCCTGCTGACGGGCAGGGTGGCGGGGCTCTCGGCCGCGATAAGGATCCTCGGGGAGAGGGGTGAGCTCGTGGAGGAGAGGGAGAAGGCTCTGAGGATGCTCGACGAGACCAGGAGGACTCCCTTCTCCGCGCGCGTCGTGGAGGGTATACGCAGGGTGAGCGTCGGTGTTCAGGCGTAGCGGCGTAGTCTCGGCTGGAGAGCTGGAGTCGATGGGGCTCGTTCCCCCCAGGGAGAGGCTGATCAGGGGGGCGGTCGCGGTCACCGAGTGCATCGAGGAGATACCCTGCAACGTTTGCGAGTCGGCGTGCCCGGTGAAGGCTATCAGGGTCGAGGGGCTCAGGGGTAGGCCGAGGATAGACTGGGACAGGTGCACGGGGTGCGGTGTATGCGTGGGTGTGTGCCCGGGGCAGGCGATGTTCTTGTTGGACCTCAGCAGGGGGGCGGCGGTAACCGTTCCCTACGAGTTCCTCCCGAGGCTCAGGAGGGGGGACACCGTCGAGCTGCTGGACAGGGAGGGCAGGGTGGTGGGCGAGGGCACTGTTATCAGGGTGTTCGAGGTGAACAAGACGCAGGTGGTAACGGTGAGTGTCCCCGAGAACCTCTTGATGGAGGTGAGGGCGGTACGCCGGGCGGCGAGATGAAGGCGTACGTGTGTATGTGCGAGAGAGTGACTGTCGAGGACGTCGAGAAGGCGATAGAGATGGGGTTCACAGACCTCGAAAGCCTGAAGCGCTTCCTCAGGGTGGGCATGGGGCCGTGCCAGGGGCGCTACTGCGTCCCCATACTCTTGTCCATACTGTCCCGGAGGCTCGGCGTCCCGCCGGAGAAGCTGGGCTACGTCAGCGTGCGCCCACCGGTCGAGCCTGCGCCAGCCTCGCTGTTCCTCAAGGTGAGGAAGGATGTATGACGTGGTGATAGTGGGCGGCGGTATAGTGGGAGTCTCGCTCGCGTACAGGCTAGCCGAGGAGGGGGCGGGCAGGGTACTCCTCCTGGAGAAGGGCTACCTCGGCGGCGGCTCAACCTTCAGGTGCGCCGGCGGGATAAGGGCCAGCTTCACGAGCAGGGAGCACATCGTGCTCATGAAGAGGAGCATAGAGCTCTGGGGGGAGCTCAGGGAGAAGCTCGGGGTGAAGTACGAGAGGAGCGGGTACCTGTGGCTCATCTCGCGCGAGCGGGACGTCGAGAGGTTCAAGGAGTACTCCAGGGTGCACAACAGCTTCGGCGTGGAGACGCGGTTCGTAGACGAGGACTTCGTGAAGAGAGTTGCCCCCTACGTCGACACGTCGAGCATGGTGGCCGCCCTCTACGACCCGCTGGCCGGCAAGGCTAGCCCATTCGACGCTGTGTACAAGCAATTCCTGGCGGCCAGGAGCCTCGGAGTGGAGTTCGCGGTTGGAAGAGAGGTCGATAGCGTCCGCGTGGAGAGGGGCGAGGCGAGGGGCGTAGTTGTGGGCAACGAGCTCATTCCGGCGAGGAGCGTGGTGGTAGCCGCCGGCGCGGAGTCGGTGTTCCTGCTCCGGAGGTCCGGGGTCGAGTTACCGCTCGCGCCTGTACCTCACCACGCCGCTCTGACCGAGGAGTTCGGGAGGCTGTTCGACCCGCTGATAATAGACGTCGAGACTGGGGCCTACGCGGTTCAAACGTTCCACGGCCACGTGTTGATGGGCGTAGAAGTGGAGGAGGAGCCCTTCGCGAGGCCTGTCGTGAAGCTGGAGTTCCTCGAGAAAGTCGTGTCGACTTGGAGCAAGTGGCTCACGTGGCTTCCCGGGGCGAACATACTGAGGTACTGGGTCGGGTACTACGAGGTGACACCCGACCACCACCCAATACTGGGCCCCGTCGACGGAGTCGAAAACCTCTACGTTGCAACGGGCTTCAGCGGCCATGGCTTCATGATGGCGCCCGTAGTAGCGGAGGAGCTCGCCGAGTGGATCAAGTCGGGGAAGCCCAAATCGGAGGAAGCCGCCCGGCTGACGCTCGCCAGGTTCAAGGAGGGAAGGCTGATAAAGGAGCTCGCCGTGATAGGCTAGGCGCCCAAGGCTTTATAAGCTGGGATGTAGGAGTGTTGGGAGGTGTTCCGCCGTGTCTCTCTACGTGTCGCTGTACAGGGCGTACCAGATAGCGAGGGCCCTCATCGAGAAGCGCCCCTTGGCGCTCTCGGACGCGGGCGACGTAGACGGGGTAGTGAGCGCGACGCTCTTCAAGATCTCGAGGCCGTCCGCGGAGATCGTCCTCGCTCACCCAACGGACGTGGCTAGGAGCCCTATCCTCAGGCGTGTTTACTGGGACTTCGTCGCCGACCTCCCGTGCCCCGGCAAGGCGAAGCTGAGGGCAGACCACCACGTCACGAACACGCCGTGCGCCGACGAGGAGTACTACGACCCGTCGGCGCCAGCCTCCGCGCTACTCGCCTACAAGGCACTCTCGCTCGAAGGCAACGCCACGGCTACCCGCCTCGTAGAGCTAGCCGTGGAGACGGACACCGCTAACATCAAGTCGAGGGAGGCCTTGCTACTAGACTCGGCGGTCAAGGGGGCGGGGTACAGGGGGAAGCTGTACCTGGTCAGGCTCCTCGCCGAGAAGGGGCTGGACGCGCTGAACGACGAAAAGGTGAAGGAGTGGATAGCTAGGCACGAGGAAGTCAGGTTGAGGACAGAGTCCCTCGCCGAGAAGATCCCAGTAGAGGAGGTCACAGTAGTCGCTTTCCGGAAGAGGCTCAAGCTCTCGTACAGGTACCTGACGATACTCCTGGAGAGACGGGGCGCGAAGTTCACGCTCGTCCTGGTGCCGCGCGGGCTGTTCAAGTACAGGGTGTACGCGGGCGCCCAGCCCGAGTCCAGCTACGACGCCTCGACAGTAGCCTCCCGGCTCGGCGGTGGAGGACACAAGTTCGCCGCCGGCGCCTTGTTCAGGGCGACCTCTCTTAGACAAGCTCTGGAGAAGGCGCTGGAAGCAGCGAAGACAGGAGCGGGCGTAGACCCCCAGAAGGTAGTAGTCGTGAGCGACTACAACTGCATAAAAGAAGTGTACATGGAAGGAAAAAACAAAAAACTAGTTTTTTAAGCCGGAGAGACTCCCACGAAGAGACCTCCGGAAGTCGAAGCAACGAAGGCCGTTTTAACCGTGTCCTGGTTACCATATACTTCTGCGCTCGTTGGCGCCTGGCCGGCGATGTCGTACACGTCGCTAGCGTAGTCGTTATTCGTTATGGTCTTGCCGGTAGACGGGTCTACAGCTTTATTCTCGCCGGGATCCCAGATGCCTCCAAAGCTGTTTGCGAAGACTACTATTGTGTACTTTATCTTGCCGTTCGAGGGGAAGCCCGGTAGCGCTGAGAGCGGTACCTTCGCCTCTATGACTCCCTGCGACTTGTTGATAGCGAGTTGCCCGACGGGCTTGGGGTTCCAGCTATGGTCGAATACGAAGGGCTGTGTCTCGTACTTGCCCAGGTTCACCCCGACTATGGCGTCCCACTTCCAAGGAAGCTTAGTGTCAGACCAGTCTGGCAACCAGTCGTTGAACCCGTCGTTGGGGTTGTCTGGAGTGAAATCCATCACCACCATTATGTACGGCGAGTACTCGTTGCTGAGCTGCGACAGCTTGAACCTTAGGTATAGGTATTGCCCGTCGCTGTAAAGCCTAGCCTCGAGAACGTCCAAGTCACTCGTAATAGGCCAGTTCCAGTCAGGCCGATAATACTTGTACTGGTCACCAGCAGGGTCTGTGAGTACTGCTTCGTTGTCTACGACGCCGTAGCCCGGTGCGGGTGGGAGTGGTTTGCCGCTCCAGGCTCTGAGACTCCCGGGTAGTGGCGGGTATATCAGCTTCATGGGGACAAGGCTCCTGGCGTAGGAGACTTTCCTACCGAGGGTTGTGGATGTGAACGTTCCCTGAGATGTCGTAACGGTGTAGTAGACTGCTACTTCCTGTACGCCGTTGCTCCAGCCACCATAGACCTCCGCGTATGTGGGTGTTTGGCCGGCGATGTCGTACACGTTGCTAGCGTAGAAGAAGGAGTCGTCTATCCAGACTCCGACTTCGGGGTCGTAGGCTTTCTTCTTCCCTGGGTCCCAGATGCCTCCATAGTCGTTGGCAAAGACCAGTATGACCACCTTGACCTTGCCGTTGAGGGGGAAGCCGGGTAGCTCTGAAACGGGGACTTTGGCCTCTATGACGGCGTTCTGCTGGTCGACTTCCAGTTGCCCGACGGGCTTGGGGTTCCAGCTATGGTCGAATACGAAGGGCTGTGTCTCGTACTTGCCCAGGTTCACCCCGACTATGGCGTCCCACTTCCAAGGAAGCTTAGTGTCAGACCAGTCCGGCAACCAGTAATCGAACCCGTCGTTGGGGTTATCTGGAGTGAAATCCATTACAACCATGACGTAGGGGCTGTACTTGTTCTTCAGTGTTTGGAACTTGAACCTTAGGTATAGGTATTGCCCGTCGCTGTAAAGCCTAGCCTCGAGAACGTCCAAGTCACTCGTAATAGGCCAGTTCCAGTCAGGCCGATAATACTTGTACTGATCATTCGGGGGGTCCGTTATTATTACTTCTCCGGCGCTGACCGTGATCCCGGGAGCCTTGGGTGGCGGGGTGCCGCTCCAGCTTCTCAAGGCGGGCTCTGCGCTCGCTGTTGCTAGGAAGAGTGCTAGTACGGCTATGGCTGCTAGGAAAAGGTGTTTTTTATTCATCATCGGTATAAATGTTTCTAGGCATGTTTATAAAGATTTCTTGAAAAAAAGAATTAGTTACTGCTTACTCTTCCCGGCGCGTTTCCTGTACGCGTAGACCGCCGCTACCGCAACAACCGCTGCTATGAGCGCTGCTAGCCCGAGCCACTGGGGTTGGATCTCGCTGGGGGCCTGCTGGCCTCCTGGTTGCGTGGGTTGTTGCTGAGGTGGCTGCTGTGTCCCGGGTTGCGGGGTTACGGCTTGGGCTCTGGTTGCTTCGAGGTTTAACCCTATCCTGTTCAGCTTCGAGGCTACGGCTTCGCCGGAGTCGTAGAGCGCCTGCACCGTGTCTACCCAGGCCTTGGTGTGCGCTGGGAACGTGAAGTCCCTGTGTATGACGTCGCTGTTGAGGGACATGAAGAACGCGAATAGCGCGGCTTTATAGACGGCGCTGTTTTCGCCGTACTTCGACTTGATGTTCGCCAGCACGGACGCCGCCTTGTTTATCCAGTCCCACTGCTGCTTCTGCTCCGGCTTGTTGGTCCAGACATCGCTACCCCCAGCCCAGCTCGCCGTCGGTATTCTCGTCAGCTTCGGGAAGCTCTGCGCGCCCTCCACTACCTCCGCGACCGTGGCTGTCACTATGTACTGCTTCACGCTCTCTAGGTACGCGCACAGCCTCTCGAAGAATACGCCCGTAGTAGCGACCGTCGGGCTGAAGATCATCCAGTTTTCGCCGTCGGCGGAGATGACCACCACGCTTGCCGTGGGGTCGGAGAACCTCCTCGAAGCCACCATTAGGACGAAGTTCCTGGCCGCAGCGTCGGCGTCTTCAGGAGTCGAGAACCTGTTCTCGAAGCTTATGTAGTTGCTCAGCTGGGTGTCCCTGAAGAGCACGATTATCTGGCCCTGGGAGCCTTGGTATAGGTAGGGCGTGTATATCCCCCTCTTCTCCCCGTCGGAGCCCTTGTAGTGCGTCTCGTAGTCTAGGACGATGTACTTGACTCCCTGCTGGACCAGTATGGGTACTAGCTTCTCGCTGAAGAACATCTCGGGGATCCAGGCGCCCTTAGCGTCTACGCCGAGAACCCTCTTAGTCACGTTGAAGCCCCACTCGAGCTCTATCTTCATCGCTTCGGCTCCCCACGGGTAGGTGTCGACGACGTAGCCTGGGATCGGGTGGTTGAAGAAGTCGCTGAATATCTCTATCTGCCCCCTGCTAGCCAGCTGCTTGTAGAGCTCTAGGGCCTTCCTGACACGCGCCATCTCGGGGCTCTCTGGCGAGATGAACTTCTGCGAGAAGGAGTCAAAGTAGCCGTACTTGAGCCCGTACTCCCACTGCCAAAGCAGGCTCGGGCTAAGGTGGTACACCATCTTGACGCCCGGATACTTGGACAGAATCACTGGTTGCACGAGGTAGGCTCCGCCCTCGTAGTAGGGCTTGAACTCGTCCTCGTATGTGTGCTTGAAGGCCCAGGGGCCGTGGAACGACCCGTTGGGCCACGCGTTTATGCCCTGGTGGCTGTGCCAAACGAATACGAGCTTGAGCGGTGAGCGCCACGAAGCCGGGTCCACGACGCCTATCCTCACCTCGCGGGTAGCTGTAAACTCCTGTGTTCGCAGCGCCACTGTGTACGAGTAGATACCGGGCTTCGTCGGAACCGTAACCTCTACGAACACGCTTTGGGGTTGCTGTGAGAGCGTTACCTCGCTCTCGTAGAGGGTGGTGCCTCCCTGGGAGACGGTCAGCGTTCCCTTTATGGTGCCCCTCCTGTAGGACGCGGTTACGTTGAACTTGGCTTTCTGGCCTGGGGAGTAGAGTAGGCTGTCCGTCGACACGACTAGGTAGAGGGCCTGTTGAGCCGCCGCCGCGCCTAGCTGCTGGTACACGTCCTTGTAGCCGTAGCTTGCCAGCGCGTCTACGGGCCCGCCGAAGACCCTGTAGACGAAGGTCACGCTGTCGCCGGGGTTCAGCGTGAAGGGCGGGTACTCGGCTCTTACCTCGGTTCCCCAGGTCGACGCTTCAAGCCACACTATCCCGGCGCCCGGGGTTCCCAGGTACGCGATTATGCAGGCACCCTCCTCCGGGTCTATCATCCCTATCCATTCGAGGTCCTGCGCCGACTTCCACGTGAAGTGGAGCTTCTCCTTCGGCGAAAGCAGGTGGAGCCCCGCGCCGTCCTTCCAGGCCTGCCAGTCATTCTCACCTTTCTGCCCTATCACGCCGGTAACAGCGAAGGTGTAGCCTATCGTCCTGTCCCAGTTTACCTTGCTCTCAGCCTTTACGTTGCCCTTGTTGGTTATCTGGGTGGTTTCGTCGAAGCCGTATAGCCCTGCGTAGAAGGTGAAGGTCTTCGTTACGTGTAGAACGGTCTGGTCGCCGCTCGGGTTGGTGAACGGGACGTCTGCCTCCATTTTGAGGACGAGGACCGTGTCGTTTGAGAAGGCAACGGACGCCGAGAACTTCGCGGTTACTATTAGCCCTGGCCAGGACTGCGTAGGCAACCAGTCGTAGAGTGGGTAGCTATTACCCATAGCACCCCTACTACCAGCATTAGCCGCAAGCTCCACTCCCCCGGCTTGCCACTCGACGGGCCTGGCCCCTCTAAGGGAGATCTTTATCTTCGCTACTCCGGTGTCGACCAGCGCGTAGTCCTGGGTGAGGCTGTAGCTTATCTTGCCTGTAGGCTTGGGCATCGGGGGTAGCGTCCTCGTAGCCTGCGGCGCTGGAGGGGCTTGCTGTTGCGGCTGCTTGCCCATGAGCCTGTCCTTCAGATCCGCGAAGCCCTCCTTGTCCAGGTAGTCGGGCGAGCCCCCGTACACGGTGTACGTGAACCTTACCGGGACGTTGGGGTTGAGAACAAGGGTGGGATGCTCTACTCTAACCTCGGTGCCCCACCCTCCGACTTCGAACCAGATGGACTCCGTCCTGTTGTACACCCTGGCGACGATGATCCCTTTCTCGTCGGGGTCGTATATCCCCACGAGCCTTATGAGGGGGCTCTGCTTCCTAACCCAGCTCTCCCTGTTATCGGGTGAGCGGGTGTAGAGCGAGTCCCCGTCTACCCAGAGTTGCCAGTCGTTGTCGCCCTTCTGCCCTACCACGCCGGTAACGGCGAAGGCGTAGCCTACGAGGGCTCCTCCCCAGTTCACCTCTATCTTCATGGGAGAGCTCCCCATGTTCACGAGGGTTACCGTGAGGTTAAACGTCCTCGAGCCTTGCTTGAACACGTACTCGCGGGTCACGGCGACGTTCGAAGTTACGCCGCTGACGTCAGTCACGGGTATGACGGCTGTAAACCTCACTACGAGGACGTCCTGCGATGGCCTCGAAGTCTCGACGTTGAACTTCGCGGTTACTATTAGCCCTGGCCAGGACTGCGTAGGCAACCAGTCGTAGAGTGGGTAGCTATTACCCATGGCACCCCTACTACCAGCATTAGCCGCAAGCTCCACGCCGTCGACAAGCCAGCCTATAGGCCTGGCCCCCGTCTTACTTATCAGTATCTTCGCGACGCCCGTGTCGACGTAGACGGTTGCCCCCCTGTCCTCGAATACCGGAGCGTTCTCCGCGTATGCTAGGGGTAGGAGCAATGGTAGTAGCTGTGCCAGGAGTAAAGCCGCCAACAAGGCTTTTCTCATAGCTTGTCGTTCATACTCCCATATTCCTCTAGATAAACCTTTCTCATTACGTTTTAATAAAAAGTTTGGGGCGTTGCGGGAAGCTCCGGCGCCTACCTCTTAAGCTCTAGAAGTGCTTCCTCCATCGATTCAAGGCTACGTCGAACCGCGCGCAGGAACGACTCGTAGTACTCTTTCAACACTCCTCCGTGCCTCTTCCCCGGGGGCTCTAGGTCTACTAAAACCTCCTCCCATCCAGGTACGATCCTGGTGAAGAAAATCCTCGCCGGCACGCTCCGGGAGCCCTCTTCGACAGCCCTCTTCAGCACTAGGAGGTCTTCCACGGCGTCGAGGATGTATGGGTAAACGGCTTCGACCTCTGAGAACACTTCGCCGTACCTCCCCCTGTGCAGTGGGCGCGTGAAAAGCCGCCTGAGATGGCGCGCGTCGTGCTCGTCCCTAATGTTCACCCCCTCTAGGAGCCCGGCGACCCTCCTGGCCTCCTCGAGGAAGTAGACCTTCTCGAGCTTCTCCAGAGCTACGCGCTTGAGGAGGGAGTATTCCAGCAACCCCCACTCCTCCCGAAGGAAAGCTTCGCCCGCCCTCTCTGCCAGCGTGTAGGCTTCTAAGACCTTCTCCCAGTCAACCCTCTGGGGCTCGTCGAGGTCCGTGTGGTACACGGGGAGCACGTCCTGGAAGGTGTGCAGAGTCGCCGCCGCTACACCCTTCATGGTGAAGCTGAAGCTGTCGAATATCACCTGGTCCGAGGTGTACCTGTAGCCTTCTCCCAGAGCCTTCCCGAGCCCTCCCTGGAAGTCGGGCCCCGAGGCTGACACCGTGATCCCAGCTCCCCCGAGCACGTCGAGGTTGACGACTACTCCCAGGGAGTCGAGCTCCCCCCTCCTCTCCAAGAAGTCGGCGTAGGAGCGGGAACCCCATATCCAGTACCACGGGGAATGCCCGGGCGCGCCGTACTCCTCGGCCCCGAAAACCGCGTAGCCCGCGCTCTCCCCGAAGGCCCTGGAGAGAGCTACGACCAGCGCTACCCCGAGAACGTTGTCCGTGAACCCCGAGAGCCACTTATCGACGTGCGCCGTGAACAGCGGGCCCCCGGCGTTCCCGGCCACCACGACGCCTGTCCTCGCGGAGTGGTCGAAGGCTGTCTCAACGCGGAGGTATAGCTTCTCCCCCCTGCCCGAGACCCTCGCAAGCCTCAACCCGTCCTCCAGCGAGACAGCAACGGCGGGCACTGGAGGCGGGGTGCCTGGGCCGAAGCGGTAATCGGGGGTAGCGGTGACGACTATTCTCCTCCTTCTATCCGGGAAGGGGTCTACGAAGACGACAGCCTCGGCGCCCCTCGCCACCGCCTGTACGTACTGCCAGGCCGCTTCGTCGACCTTTCCGTACATCTTGACGACAGCTATCTTGCCCTCGAGGTCTACCCCCTCCCACTCCTCCGGGAGAACCCTCTCGCCCAGGTACACGGGCTCGAGGTAGAGCTCGCCCGAGGGGGAGCCGGGCATGGCGACAGCCTTAACGCGTAAGCCTCCCCCGGACAGCTCGACCCCCTTCTCGACCCACGTGGAGCATGGGAAGTAGTGCACCTGCGCCGAGAGCCCGTCTAGGTACCCTGCAACTGCTTCCAGGGATTCGTGCTCCTCCCTGCTCCCCGCTACCACGTCGCCGCGCGGCAACGCTGATGTCAGCTCGTACGCGATTTCCCGTATTTTCACGAATTAGCGATAAAAGCCCATGCATCATTAATGTTGCTATGAAAAGGGAGGTGAGGGAGGGTCTCGAGAAAGCGCTGGACAGCGTGGACTACGCGATAGACTTGCTTAGGGACCTAGCGGAGGAGGACCGCGTGCTCGCCGAGCTCCTCGAGGACGTGCTCTACCACCTCGAGGAGGCGGCGGAGGCGCTTAGCGCGCTAATAGAGAAGGGGGTAAAAGAGGTCGAGAAGTGAGTTAGGATTATTTACCCCCAGGGTTAAGGGGTAGGCGGTGTCTGGGAAGGCGATCTCCTTCGCCACGAGGGAGTACAGCAAGGAGGAAGTGTTGAGGGTACTTGACCCCCTCGTCGCGGAGTGGTTTTCCGGGAAGTTCGAGGACTTGACGCCGCCGCAACGCTACGCGCTCATACCTATCCACGAGGGGAAGAACGTCCTGGTGTCGAGCCCCACGGGGACCGGGAAGACCCTGACTGCTTTCCTCATAGCGTTGAGCGAGCTCTTCGGCATGGCTAGGAGAGGCGAGCTGGAGGACACAGTGTACGTCGTCTACGTCTCGCCCCTCAGGGCGCTGAACAACGATATCTACAGGAACCTCGAGGAGCCTTTGAGGGAGATAAGGGAGCTCGCCGAGAAGAGGGGGCTGGAGATCCCCGAGATTAGGCACATGGTTAGGACGGGCGACACGTCGAGCTCCCAGCGACAGAGCATGCTCCGCAAGCCTCCACACATACTGATAACGACCCCGGAGACCCTTGCGATTATTCTCGTCGCGCCGAAGTTCAGGGAGAAGCTTAGGAGCGTTAAGTGGGTCATCGTGGACGAGATACACAGCCTCGCCGAGAACAAGCGCGGGGTTCACCTAGCCTTGTCGCTCGAGAGGCTCCGCGAGCTAGTGGGGAGGGACTTCGTGAGGATAGGGTTATCGGCGACCATAAACCCCCTCGAAGAGGTCGCGCAGTTCCTGGTGGGGTACAACGACGACGGGAGCCCGAGGGAGTGCGTGATAGTCGACGCCAGGTACGCCAAGAGGAAGACCCTGAGGGTGGTCTCCCCCGTCCCCGACCTCGTCCACACCCCGGCGCAGGAGGTCACCGCGAAGCTCTACGAGACTCTCTACGAGATCGTGAGGAAGCACAGGACCACCCTGATATTCACGAACACTAGGAGCGGCACGGAGAGGGTAGTCTTCCACTTGAAGCAGTTAGCGAGGAAGAGGGGCGACATACCCGAGGATGCTATAGCGGCGCACCACAGCTCGCTTAGCCGCAACGTCAGGCTGGACGTCGAGGAGAAGCTGAAGAGGGGCGAGCTCAGGGCGATAGTCAGCAGTACGAGCCTGGAGCTCGGGATAGACATAGGCTACATAGACGTCGTCGTCCTGGTCGGCTCCCCGAAGTCCGTTACCCGCGCGCTACAGAGGATAGGTAGGAGCGGCCACAGGCTTCACGAGACGAGTAAGGGTGTCTTCGTCTGCGTGGACAGGGACGACCTCGTGGAGGTAGCCGTGATGACGAGGGAGGCTTACAGGCACCACTTAGACAGGGTCCACATACCGAGGAATGCCCTAGACGTCCTGGCGCAGCACCTGGTCGGGATGGCTATAGAGAGGAAGATGAGCGCGGAGGAGGCGTACAGGATAGTGAGGAGGAGCTACCCCTACAGGGACCTCCCGTGGGAGGACTTCGAGAACGTATTAAAGTTCCTCTCAGGAGGGTACGGGGAGCTGGAGGAGTACAAGGTCTACGGGAAGATATGGTACGACCCCGAGGAGAAGGTCTTCGGGAGGAGGGGGAAGTACGCGCGCGTGATCTACACGCTGAACGTCGGGACGATCCCCGACGAGGTGAGCGTGAAGGTCCTGACCCTCGACAGGAAGTACGTGGGCAACATCGAGGAGGAGTTCCTCGAGAGGCTGATGCCCGGGGATAGGTTCGTGCTCGGCGGGAAGGTGTACGAGTTCGTCAAGAGCGACGGGCTCACGGCGTACGTGAAGCCCGCGTACGAGCAGAAGCCCACGATACCCGCATGGTTCAGCGAGATGCTACCCCTCAGCTACGACCTCGCTGTCCGCATAGGGGAGTTCAGAGGACAGGCGTTCGAGTGGATCTCGAAGCCGGGGGGCCTGGAGAGGCTCAAGGAGTACCTGAAGAGGGAGTGCAAGGTCAACGAGGAGGGGGCCGAGGCTGTGGCTGGCTACTTCCTGGAGGAGTACCTGTTTCTGCGGTCCCTCGGCGTGGAGAAGTTCCCGAGCGACAGGGTCGTGCTGGTCGAGAGGTACAGGGACGCTGACGGCAGGGTGCACCACGTCTTCCACACGCTCTTTGGGCGCAGAACCAACGACGCCTTGAGCCACGCGCTCGCGTACCTAGCGTCTAAGAGGGCTGGGGCGAACATAGGCATAGCTGTGCACGACAACGGGTTCGCGCTGATATACCCTCCGGGCGTGGAGCCGCAGGTATCCCTCATGGACGTGGCGCCCAGCGAGCTGGAGGATATCCTGAAGAAGGCGGTGTTCAACACCGAGCTCATGAGGCGTAGGTTCCGCCACGTGGCTACCCGCGGCTTAATGATACTCCGCAACTACAAGGGGCACGAGATAAGCGTCGAGAAACAACAGCTGAGCGCAGGCACCCTGCTCAGGGTTATAAGGAAGTGGGAGGACTTCCCGATACTCAAGGAGACGTTCAGAGAGATACTCGAGGACTACATGGACATAGCGCACGCCAGGGAGGTTCTCGAAAAGGTGCACAGCGGCGAGATAGAAGTCGTGGACATAGGGCTTCTTGACACGCCCACTCCGTTCGCCTACAACATAATCCTCGAGGGGCTCAGCGACGTCGTATTAATGGAGGATAAGCGCGCACTCATCGCGAAGTTCCACGAAGAACTAATGAGAAAAATAGCCAGAGCAAAAGCTCAGGCGCAAGCCGCGCGCTAGATCCTAACCCTCTTCTTGACCTCCCGGACCACGAGCATAGAGAGAGCCATCGTTGCTGCTCCGTGAATCACGTTGAATAGCGCGGTGTAAGCGAACAGCGCGTAGACGCTTCCAGTGTACTTCAAAGCGTAGCCCAGAAAGCCGGGGAACAGCAGGTAGAAGTAAGCGTAGCTCGCCAGGGTCATCGCGGCTACGCGTGCAGCGACCCCCAAGGCGAGCCTGGTGACAGCCGAGGAGAACCTATACGCGCCGAGGAACATGGATACCACGGCCAGGAACTTCATGAACGCCCCCAGGGGGTCGGCGCCTCTCGCTACGAGCCCGAGGAAGTGCACGGTTTCCGCCGCTACACCGTAAGGCAGGCCGCAGAGCAGGAAGCCGAGAGTAACGGGAACCTCCGCCAGGTCGAACTTCAGGTACGGTAGGACGGGGAAGGGCGCCTCTAGCTTGAGAACGGAGAACGCCAGCGCTAGTGCAGCCGTTAATGCCGTTAAAGACAGTTTAGCCGTGCGGTTCACGGGGGATGGCACGAACACGCCCTTCTATAAGCCTTGCCCGCAGTTATTCAACTCTAGAAAGGTAAAACTCTTGCCGTTAAAATCGATTTTTTACAAGTCGTTAGGAGGAAAGTCGCAACGAGCAACGCGGCGTCTAGGAGTACGAGGAGTAGCAAGGCTTGGAGGGAGTACTCCACGTACAGGAAGATGGAGCAGGCGTTGTAAGCCGCGTGGAAGAGTATAGAGCTTAGCAACCCCCACCTCTCTGCGAGCAGGCCTGCGACGAGCCCTAAGAGGAAGTAGTGAGGTACGAGCAGTGCGGAGTTCACGAGGTAAACGGGATCTGAGAGGGCTAGGTGGGAGAGGGCAAAGAGGTACGCCTGGAGGGGGTTTCCTGCTACGCCTAACAGGAAGCCGCGGAAGAAGTACTCCTCGGAGAACGACGCCAGAACAGCGAAGAGGAGTGAGAGCGGAGACGGGAGGGTAACGCTACGCACGTATAGGAGCGGCTGGAACGCCACGGGGGCTACCAGCAGGAAAACCGCCGCCCTGCCGTCCAGCCTGCTACCCGTAAGCGCGGAGTTGCCGCGTAAAAGGAAGAAGCTGCAGGCCAGTAGCTCTAGGTAGGCTGCCTCAGGGTAAACGTTCACCAGTGCCACGTACCCAACGTAGACGGCTACCCAGAGCCCCTCCATCCCATCCCCGCTCCTAGTGCACAATAGCGTTATATATGTGCGTGCGGTATTGCCTAGGAGGCGTGTGTCCAAGCTGAAGAAACTCCTGGAGGAGGGGAGTGTCGAGGGGGAGGTTGCGAGGGATGTTCTACGCGCATTGATAGTGTTCGGCGGGAGCCTCTGGGCGAGCGAACTCGAAGACGCCGTGAACAGGGTGAAGCTCGGGAGGGTCGAGTACGCCTGGGATAGGAAAATTGTGGAGAAGGTTCTGAAGAAGCTTCAGGGAATCGGCGTGGTTTCTGTGGAGAAACGAGTGAGGGCCAGCGATAAGGCGGGGGGAGAGAAGGACTCGCTTATCAGGCTTGTCTCGGGGGAGGCTAGGCAGATCCTCGGGTCCGACAGGGTGCTCAACGAGTACTTCGCGTCCACGCTGAGATCCCTGAGAGAGAAAGAAGGGTGACTTAGGGTCTAGGCTCGACCCTCCTTTGAGAGCTTGTTGACGAGCTCTTGGGCGTAGGCGAAGTTGATCTTACCCTCGCTCACCATTATCTCGACGACCCTGTCTATGAGGTCACCCGTTGCCCCCGCCATTATGGCTAGGTTCCTGGCGTGTAGCCTCATGTGCCCCTTCTGTATCCCCTCCGTCGCGAGCGCCCGTAGCGCCGCGAAGTTCTGCGCGAGCCCCACGGCCCCCATGACCTCGGCTAGCTCCGTGGCCGTCTTCACGCCGAGTATCTTGAGCGCTATCTTCGCCACCGGGTGGACTTTCGTCGCACCGCCTATCGTGCCAACAGCCATTGGCATTTCGAGCGTTCCTACCAGGTTCCCGTCCTGGTCCTTCTCCCAAGTCGAGAGAGGCATGTACCTCCCCGTCCTAGCCGCGTAGGCATGGGCACCCGCCTCTATCGCCCTGTGATCCTGAGCTGTTGCGAGCGCCACCGCTATTACCCCGTTCATTATGCCCTTGTTATGGGTAGCCGCCCTGTAGGGGTCTGCCGCCGCGAATGCCCAGGCGTCCACTATCGCGTCGACGACCTCCTCGCCGCCTATGTCCTCCTTGTACACCTTCACCCAGGATCTCACCAGGCGCCTGTCCGCGAGGTTCGAGATTATCCTCAGGAGTACGCGCCCACCTGTCAAGCGCTCAATCATCGGGGCAACCTTCTCTGCCATCGTGTTTACGGCGTTAGCGCCCATCGCGTCGCGAACATCCACGAGTAGGTGTACTATCAGCATCGGTCCCCTGGGGCTCTCAACAACCCTCGCCTCCAAGTCCCTGGCGCCTCCCCCGAACTTCACGAGGACGGGGTCAACCTCGTTGGCCTTCTGGAGTATCTCCTCCTTGTGCTCCAGCAACACCATCCGCTTGTACCACGGATCCTTGACACCGAGTACCTGTATCTGGCCTATCATTATGGGCTGGGTCGCAACAGACTTTATTCCGCCATCCCTCCTCATAACCCTTGCCGCGTTACTCGCAGCCGCGACGACGCTCGCCTCCTCTATGACCATCGGGACTATGTAGTCCTTCCCGTTTATCAGGAAGTTCACGGCGACTGCGAAGGGGTAGCTCATAGCGCCTATAACGTTCTCTATCATGGAGTCCGCTATCTTCCTGTCGAGGTTGCCGAAGTTCTTGAGCAGGGCTACCTCCTCCTCTGTAAGCCCGGCGAACTCAGCCACTATCTTCAGCCTTTCCTCTATCGGCTTCTTGTAGAACTCCGGTATACGCGAAGTCCTCTGCTCGGAGCTCATACACCTCTACACAGAGTCACGCGTTAATAGGTTTTACGGGGTTAAGTGCCCCAATCCGGCGCGGCGAATAGTTTAAGAGCCCTCTGGACGCCCTCTAAGTAGGGTTGTGCGTGGCTCGCACGAGCGTCTTGGAGGTTCCCCGCCTCCGGCTACGCAGGGGGCTGGAAGTTGTAGGCTATGGTCTCTACGTAGAGGAGCTGGGGAGCCTCCTTGTCGCGGATCTCCACGTGGGCTACGAGGGGGCGCTGGCGGAGCAGGGGGTGTTCGTTCCGCCTCTCCAGGCGAGGGAGATGAAGGAGGCCTTAGCCGCCATGATTGGCGAGAGCGGCGCCGAGAGGGTGATAATACTGGGGGACGTGAAGCACGAGTTCGGCGACGTTACGCGGCAGGAGTGGCGCGAGACTATAGACCTCCTCGAGTACTTGAAGAGGGGGCTCGGTGTGAGGGTGGACGTTGTGAGGGGGAACCACGACAACTACCTCGTCGTCGTCTTGAAGAGGCTCGAGATACCGTTTCACGACCCCTACCTGCTGGAGGGTGATTGGCTGTTCATCCACGGGCATAAGCCCTTCCCGGTCGAGGGGTTCAGGGAGGACGTACGGTTCGTGGCGATGGGGCACGAGCACCCCGCCCTCGCCCTGCGGGACAGCCTGGGTGTAAAGGTGAAGCTGAAGGCTCTCCTGGAGGGGTCCTACACAGGAAAGCAGGTGTACGTGCTACCCGCCCTCAGCCCCCTCATGCCGGGAACAGAGGTGAACGTTGAGAGATCCTTCCTCTCTCCCCTCCTCAGGGAGACGGGCGTAGACGAATACAAAGCATACGGGGTCGACCTTGAAGCCGGGATATTCGACTTCGGAGAAGTGAAGTACCTGAGAAACGTCTCAGAACAGTGAGTAGCGCCTCACAGAAGTCAAAAAAACCGGGAAAAGCTCGCGTAGCCTTTCAAAGCACAGGCTAAGCGGCTCTGCGTTTCCTGAATGCTATGACGAAGCCCCTGACCCCCAGGATTTCCGCTCCGAGCCTCTGCGATATTATGACTGCAACCTCCTCTGGCGATAGCCCGTAAGTCTCTCTGAAGTTCTTTAGCAACTTGACCTTGACTATACCTCTTGACTCGAGTATGTTGTTTATCTCCTCGATGACCCCCTCGTCGAGACCCTTCTTCCCGACGTTTACGACCGGGACATCCTTCCTCTGGAAAACACTCGACGACATCGTCTGCGATGTTGTACGCGCGGTTATAAAGCCTTGCGGCAACCTCAGAAGTTTTCTAAGCCGAGAGCCACCGCGCATAGGGAGTCGACGAGCGTCCTGAGAGCAAGGCCGATAGGTTCAGGAGGTGCCCGTTCCCGGGGGTATACGCAGGGTCGTGCGCGAAAGGTCTATAGCCTTGGTGAGCGGATCCTTTGGGGTGCTCTATGGGCGTCGAGGAGTACGTGTCCGTCGAGGTAGACGTGTTCGGCAGGGAGGTGAGGAAGGTGGAGGTTCCCAGGGGCTCGACTCTCCGGGACCTCGTCACTACGCTCGGGCTTAGGGTCAGCGAGGTGGTCGTAACCGTCGACGGGGAGGTTGTAGCCGAGGACGAGCCGGTGAAGCCTGGGACGCGCGTGAAACTTCACTCGGTGGTATCGGGCGGTTAGCGGGGCGGACCTGTTGGCCAAGTGCTACGTGTGCGGGCGCAGGGCGTCTGTGTACGTTTCCTACCTGGGGGACTACCTCTGTAGCGAGCACTTCGCGGAGTACTTCGAGAGGCGCTTCCTGGAGGCCGTCAGGTTCTACAAGCTCGTCGAGAGGGGCGAGAGAGTAGCCGTTGCTGTTAGCGGGGGTAAGGATAGCCTGACCACTCTCTACCTCTTCTCCAGGTTCGCCGGGGAGCTCGGCGTGGAGGTCTTCGGGGTGGCGGTAGACGAGGGTATAGCGGGCTACAGGGAGTACAAGCTCGAGGCGTTGAGGAGCCTTGCCGGCAGGCTGGGCGTCGAGATAATCGTAGGGTCGTTCAAAGAGTACTTCGGCTTCACGCTGGACGAGGCGGTGAAGGCTCTGAGGGAGAAGGGGTTCAAGGTAAAGCCGTGCAGTGTCTGCGGCGTTTTGAGGAGGTACGTGATGAACCACGCCGCCCGGGAGGCAGGCGCGGACAAGCTCGCAACGGGGCATAACCTGGACGACGAGGTACAGGTCTTCGTGATGAACGCCTTAAAGAACCACGTCGAGGGGATACTGAGGGAGGGTATCGTCTCTGAGAGAGCGGAAGAGGGGGACCTCGTCCCCCGCATAAAGCCGCTCTACTTCATACCGGAGAAGGAGGTGCTTGCCTACACGCTGATAAGGAACATCTACACGCCGTTCGTGGAGTGCCCCTACATAGTCTACGCGCTCAGGCACCCGATAAGGCACTGGGTAAACGAAGTCGAGGACTCCTCTCCCGGCTTCAAGTACAGGGTCCTAGCGGTAAAGGAGCTCGCGAGGAAAACGGCTAGGAAGCCCTCCCGAAAGCCCTCGAGGTGCGCGGTCTGCGGGGAACCCTCCTCCAGGCCTCTCTGCAAGACGTGCCTCTACAGGGCCTACTTAGACGAGAGATACCGGAGAGTGGTTGAGGAGAAAGTTGGGAAGCTACGCTTCTCGACGTACGGCCTCGAATAGCTGGAACGCGTGCCGATCAAAGTTAAGGGCAAGAACCTTAACATTACTTCTAATGCTCTCGATAGACACCGTTTATAGACACAGTTTCACGGGAAGTCATTAGACACTGAGGAAAACTTACGTCAAGCAAGACCAAGCATAACACGTTGTGCGCTATAGATTTATAGCCGGATGGGAGGAGTGTTGTGTATGGTTAGGAGTAAACGGAGAGAGAGCTTGCAAGTATCCTCCGCGCGCTTCATCCTGGTGGTGCTCCTCCTTTTAGTAGTCTTCGCCGCTCCTCAGCCTGCCTTCTCGCAGCAGACCCAGAAGGAGTCCCTCGTAAAGATAGGCCCCATATGGTTAAAGGTATCGGTGAAGGTTCCGTCGGAGCTCGTGGCTACTAACGAGTACGAGGTACCGGTGACCGTCACGATAACCGAGGTGGAGGGAGACCTCAAGGTGTTCTACCTCAAGGCGCTTAGGTTCACGGTGGATACGAGCGTCTACGAGTACGTCCCCGACACCCCCATACCGCTCTCGCTCGGCCGGCAAGCGTACCTCTCCGTAAAGCTTACCCCGAGGTTCTTCGCGTCGCAGATGGCGCCCGGGGACGTGAAGGACACTAGCCTCAGGATAGACCTCTCGTACTACTACGAGGCGGTCCCGAAGGGAGGCTCCCCGATACAGGAGTCCGGCTACTACTCGGCGTTCACGAGTATCCCCGTGAGGGTTATAGCGCCGAAGACGTACGTGTACGTCGAGCCCTACCTGAAGATAGACTACGAGCCCTACGTCGTCAGGTTCTTCGTCGACATATGGGTGCAGGGCGAGGGGTACATCGAGAACGCCCAAGCCCAGGTAGAGGGGGCGCCCGTCCAGTGCTACCTTCTCACAACGGGGCGCATGAACGTCAACGAGAGGAGGACGCTGGAGTTCCTCATGAACGTCAGCAAGCTAGGGCCGTTTGTGAAGAGCCAGTACAGCGTCCAGGTAAAAGTCGCCGCGACGACGCCGTGGGGCTACACGTACACCTACGTATACCCGCTGAGCCTATCCATTAAGCCCGTAAGGGAGGCTAAGGTCTCGGCGCCGAGCACGGTGGTCGCGGGCGCCTACGTCCCGATAAGCATAGCGTTAACGCCGCCCGTAGAGAAGGACGAGCAGGCAACGGTGACCGTCTACTGGGGAGGGCAACCCGTCTACTCCGGTAGCTTCAGCCCTACGATATACGCGGCGTTCCCCGAGGGGGAGGCACAGGTAGCGGTCAAGGTTGACTCGAACAAGTACTCGCCGGTGACCTCCAGGTTCACCGTGAAGTCCGTGAGAGTTGAGCCCAAGGTATCCCTCCAGGTTACCGCCGGCACACTAGTCGTGAGGGTATCACCCCTCTACCAGAACTCCAACGTGGATGTGAAAGTCGTTGGTAGCGGTGGAGCGGTGGTCTTCGCGACCTCCCTCCCGGACGCGTCCTTCAGCAAGACCCCTACGAGCATAGACGGGGCGTCCGCAGTCGAGGGTACCGCGACCCTGCCCTTAAGCCTCGACCCCGGTAGCTACCAGGTAGTAGCCACCTACAACTCCCCCTGGGGCTCGAAGACCCAGACGGTCACCTACACGGTGCCCGGGGCTACCGCTGGCGCGCAGGAGGCGCCCGGCGCCCTCTTCCAGCCCATAATCCTCGTCGCGATAGTAGCAGTGGTAGCCATAGTGATAGTAGTGGTGGTGATCCGCAGGAGAAGAGAATAGCATAGAAAAGCGTTATCTATGCCTCAGCCTTTATCTATGCAGGGGTCTATGAGGAAGGCTATATCGCCCGTCATAGCAGCGGTTATACTCACGAGCATAATGCTGACCATAGTCTCCGTAGCCCTTTACTACTCGACGTCCCTCATAGACATGAACAGGCAGACAATGGAGTACGAGTACGCGAAGGAGCAGTTAACCTACGCGGCAACAGCGCTCGAACAAGTAGCCTTCGGCACCGGGGGATCCCGCTACGTGAGGTTCAGCCTTACGAGCACGGGGATATCCTTCGAGAAGGCATCCTCCCCGCTCTCCGTGTGGGTTTGGGGTGTCCAGGGAGGAGGAATCCAGCAGGTGTTCAGCGGCTACCCGCTCAGGCTGAAGGTGTGCGGGGGACCCCTGGTCACGACCTCTCCGCGCCTCCTGTACCCCGAGTCGGGAGACCTTCAAGGGGAGCTCAAAAAGCTTATCGTCGAGAGCGGTGAACCCATAGTCGTGGTCTACGAGAACTTCTCGCAGAGGGCGTGCGCGTACATGTACACGCGCGTGAGGGTTTTCTACAACGGGCAGATAAACGTGACTGTGGGGGGTAGCGTTAAAAGGTACAACTTCTTCACAATACACGTAGTCGTGCTGAAGCCGGGCTACCTGGGCGGCTCCGGAACCATACCCGTGGTCTTCAGAAACGTGGGGCTAAACGTTACAGAGTACAAGTTCGACGGGTCCAGCGACCTCGCCGTACTCGCGGAGCAGGGCACCCTCCAACAACAAGTCAAGCTCCCTCGCGCGCCCGAGGGAGCGCCGGCAGACGGCCTCGTTGTAGTAGTCAAGGTTGCTACGGTGGAGGTTAGCACGAGGTGATATGCTACGCCTAGCGCCGTTATCTCCCACGTGATAGGCACGGTTACGTTGCTACAAGTGGCTATAATTATCCTCGCGGCGTTCAGCTTCCTCCTCTTCCTGAACCAGATGCAGTCTCAGAACGTCATGCTATCCGAGGTGGCGGAGAGCGCCGCCAGGGAGGTCGTCGAGCTGATCTCGGTGTACACGCTGGGTGGGAGCAACCTGAGCTACATGTACCTCACCGTGCCCGATACGCTCGCAGGGCAGCCCTACTCGCTGAGCATAGGGGAGACGAGCGAGAACGTGCTCAACGTCACGGCTAGGCTACAGATATACCAGCAGGTAAGAGTCGTCGTAACGCCCAACTTCGGGCAGAGCCCCGTACACGCCGTGAAGGGATCCAGGGAGGTGGGCGGCTTAACCGTTTCAGACACAATACTATTACCGCTACCACCCGGCTACAAGCCCGCTATAGTGGCCTTCAGGGATGGAAACAGCATCTACGTCGGGTTTGCGAAGATCCAGACGCCTTAAAGCCCTGCGACTCGCGCGCTCAGGTTTATTAAGGCGTATCTGAGGATAGTTTTCAGGGGTATTCATGGAGGCCACGCTCGAGTACCTCGCCCTGGGGGTGCTCATCGTACTGCTCATAGCGGTAGCGTACGGCATGGCGTCAACCTCTATGAACACCCTGGGCACGGTGTACGAGGAACAGCTATTCACAGTGGCGGAGAGGGTTATGGATAAGATCGTGCTTACCCCGGGCTACCCGGCGGACTGGGGGACGAATATCTCGGTAACCCCGGACACGCTGACGGACTTCGGGCTAGCGCTCGCTGGCACGAGGACGCCGTACGTCGTGGACCCTGACAAGGTGATGCGGCTCGCGAACCTGAGCACGCTCCCGAACCCCCTCCTCCTCAACGCCTCCAGGCTCGCGCAGCTACTTGGGCTAAGCGAGAACTACGGCTTCAGGCTCCGGATGAGGCCCATGCTAGTAGTAAGCGTTAAGCCCGTGGCTTACAGGCAGTTCGGTAACTGGAACTTCTCGTCCATCTTTCAGGTCAACGTGACCAACTACTACGGGCTGGGGATTCCGAACGCAAACGTGACGGGTATGTACGTGATAGTTAGGGTGAATCCTGGCAATGGAGAAGTCGAAAAAAAGCAAGTATTCGCTAAGAGCAATCTCACAGGACCTCTGGGAACCTGTACGCTTGACTATAGATCCGAATTGAGCAACTACTTTAACAAACAGAGGACAGACAGGTGGTTCTTCGCCTTCCTGATACTGAGGGCGGAGTGGCAGGGCTTCGTCAGCGTCGCTGGCTATGCGCCGACAGCTCAGAGGGGGGTGCCCGTCGAGGGCTATATCATCGGGAAGTACATATTCGTAGATAGAACAATAGAGGTTGGAAAGACTTCTGGAGCAGTTCACGTGAAGGACGAACTTCTCCAAGCAGTACCAGAGTACCAGAACCTCCTGAACTTTACGACCGTGGTGTGGTGCAGGGACTCGACAGGTAACTTCCGCAACGACGACCCTCTCTGCAACAACGCTGGAAAGGTTCTCCCGTCAGCGAAGCAGTGGTACCTCGTGGGCTACGTTAAGTATGTCGAGCCCCTCTCGAGCCACATCTTCGTCTTCGCCCAGTTCAGGGGGAGCCCCGTCGTAATCGTGGTGAACAGGATCCCGAGCATAGACATCTCTTACGGTGGCTCGAAAGCTCAGCCAGCGAACTCCGTGACGCTTGGTCCAAGGATATGCACGATATACAGCTACCCCTACGTCGTCGAGCTCACGATATGGAGGAGGGTCGAGGGGTTCCCGTAGGTGGCGCGGTGTGGCGCGTAGAAGGGGTCAGGTGAGGATAATTGAGGCTGTCCTAGCTACGTTCATGGTCGTAGCGATTATACTCCTCGTGATGTCCTTCGCGAGGCCTCTGCGAAGCGTTTATGTGCGGGAGACAAGCGATCTGAGGAGGCTTGCGTACAACCTTTTAAACAACATGGCTGATAACGGTGTCTTCGAGAAAACCCTTGCCAACCTGAACCCCTCCGCGGCGCAGGGCGGGGGGTGCACTCTGTACGACCTCGCGATGATGGCGACTGCGAGCCTCCCGCCGGGCATACTCTTCAGGATGGACGTGTACAGGGTGGACTTCGACGTCTCGGCGGGCAACACTAGCCTTGTTTGGCTTGGGTGTGCGTCTAACTACGACACGAACACCACTAGGCTCGTGGAGTCCGAGCCCGTGAGCTACACGTACGTCTGCACGGGGGACCCGGACAGCGTTAGGGGGACTGCGCTCTACATCCTCCTCACGATAGGGTACTCGGGGTGACCGGGCTTGCGCAGGAGGAGCGCCCAGATAGTGGTAGCCGCCGTGCTGGTTATAGGGCTCGTGCTCATGTCGATACTCGTAACGGTGTACCAAGCGCACTCGCTGTTCCTGAGGACGAGGAGCCCCGTAGTCAGAGAGCTTGTAGCCGCCATAACCGCCGACTTCAAGAGGGCGCTCGCCGCGATGCTAGCCGTGGCGACGAGGGCTTACTTCAACTACTCCGAGTTCTCCGACCTAACGGAGAGGTTTAGCCAGTACGGCGTCTCGATGTACAACAGGCATAACTTCACGGTCGCTAGGATGGCGGCGAAGACCTACCTGGAGTACTGGAGGCAGTCGGTGACGAAGGCCTACGCGGAGTACGGGGTACAGGTGGGCTACGAGGTGCTACGCCTAGACCTCTCGAAGGAGCTCGGCCGCTCCAGGAGCGTCTACAACTTGATGAATGGCTACTGGTACCTGCCGACCTCGGGGAGCTACGCTTATGCGAGGCTGAAGCTTAACGTTACGAACCTTGGGTTTTACAACTGGGAGAGCGACGTCTTCGTCGGCTTAACGCTGACGGTTTACAGGAAGCCGGTGCAGGTGACCCCGCGGAACACGACGATAATCATAAACGTTAGGTACGACGGGGACATAGACTACTCTACGGATCCCCCTAGGGTAACCGGGAACCCCTACGGCAGGCTCCTCTCGAAGGGGTGGGTGAGGGTTTACTACCCCGAGAGGGACTCCCAAGGCAGGTACACGGGTGAGTGGAGGCTCGCAAAGATAACGGACGTGACGTACCAGGGCTACGGGAACTACTCGGTGACCTTCGAGCCGGCAGTAGAGGTTTTCCAGGACCCCTTGACAGGGGAGCAATATGCTCCAGTCATGGTGGTAGTATCCGACGAGAGGGGGATAGTCGTGGAGGGCTCTGCGTACAGCTACCTCGTCTTCGCGATACAAAGGAACACCCCGGACACGCTCTACTACTACGACAAGGACGGTAAAATTCAGAGCCTGAAGAGGCCCAGCGATATCAGCAACGAGGTGTACACGCTGGAGATGAGCTCCAACCTATCGCTGTTCTGGCTCGGACAGAAACTCGCCGTAGACCCCCAGCTCAAGCTACCCCCGTTCCCCTACGTACCGATCAAGCAGATCAGGGTGAACGCCACGCTCGACGGGACGCTACGTACGCTTGTCGAGAGGCCTATCCAGTACGAGAACTGGACCACCGTGCAGTGGCACGGGATATGGGTGAACGTCCCCGTGGGGCTCTCCGACCCCCAGATGGACTTCGTCAAGGGAGCTAAGTACAACACGAGGCTCGTCTTCCAGGTAAAGTTCCCGACCACCAGCGTAAGAAAGCAGGTCGTAGCGCTTTGGTGGATAGACGACCTGGACGCCGAGCCCGCGGCGTACCCCTCCAGCATAAATTACACCTACAGCAGTACTCACAAGGACGTTTGGCACCCGCTATACGACGTCGAGTTCGTCGACTTGGAGCACCAGTCCTCGCGCGGATACGACCACGTCAGCTACTGCGGCGTGGCCGCGTTCGTGCTCTGGGATCCCGACAAGGACAGCGCCCTGGGCCCCTACAACCTTCACTCCTTCGACGTCTACGGGAGCTACCTCGGCCGCTACAGGCCTTACGGCACTTGGAGCGTCTACTACAACTACCTGAGGTACTCGTGGATCAGGGCGCCGATAAGGATTTTCGCCGTGCTTAACACCACGCTGGTAGGCAACGTCTACGACTACTCGTGCAACGACGTTCGGAGCGACTACTACGACACGTTATCCATAGTGCAGGTAGTCAACGGTACGCGCTACATACCCGTCATCACCTACATCTACTGGAAATACTCGAAGAGCGGCTACGGGTACTGGATGTCCACCGAGATGGGGAAGGGTATAGCCGACTACTTCCTCTACCTAACGGCGGGCTTCGAAGGAGGACTACCTAATCAAACATATAAATTCTCCTTTGACTACGTCAAAAGTTCGCCCCGCGGAGTGCTATGCAGACCAGACCCTGGCTTTCTCATCACCCACTGGAGCGCTGTGTACAGCTTCGGTAGGGCACTCGTGCTCAGCCAGTCGGGTGTACAGCTACTCAGAAGTATCGGCGGCAACGACGCAAGGTTCTGCACAACAGCCTATGCTCCTGAGGGTACTCGGCAAGGCTCCATAGAGTACAACTTCTGGCCCTACAGCGTATACAGATCGGTGGGTAGCGGCGCCACGCTTTCCTTCTGGACAGTGATCCTGGACTACAGGGCTCAGGGAAGCGGCTTTCTCAGCGTAAGCTCCGGCGACATGTGGAAGAACGCGTACATCTACGCGCCGATGTTCCTGGAGAAGTACTCGCCCACTGTCGTCAAATACCCTTAGCGCGCCTCACTAGCCACTCGGCCAGGTTTCTCGCGGCTTTAGCCCTGTGCGAGTACAGGTTTTTCTCCTCGGTCGTCATCTCGGCGAATGTCTTCTCGGAGCCGCGCGGCCGGAACACGGGGTCGAAGCCGAAGCCCCCAGTGCCCCTCTCCTCCTCTGTTATCACGCCCGCCGCCTCGCCTTTAAAGAGGTGTATCGAGCCGTCCGGCATTCTGAGGGCTATGACGGACCTGAAGACTGCCTCCCTGTCGGAGACGCCCTCCATGAGCTTCAGCAACCCCCTGCAGCCTATCGTCTTGTAGGCGTAGCTACTATAGGGGCCGGGGAAGCCGTTGAGAGCCTTCACGAAGAGCCCCGCGTCCTCGACTATGGCCGGCTTGTCGAGGGGCGGCAGGTGCTCCGCCGCTACGAGGGCTATCTTCTCGAGGCTCTCGGACTGTACTTCGAGCTTCTCTGCGCGGAGGGGCTCCAGCTCGACGCCGAAGGGCTTAAGCGCTAGGGAGAGCTCCGCTACCTTGTGCACATTCCCGGTTACCACGTATACACGCATACCGGAAGAGAGAATCTCGAGAGGGTTAAAGCTTTCGCGCGTGGGTCGTGCAGGGTGAAGCTGTTGAAGACGGGTTGCGCTCCCAGTGCTTGGAAAACGTTGAGCCGTGAATGCTTGGGTGTACGCGAAACCTTTATCTATTGTCTTCTCTACATGTAGAGGAGTTATGTGGGTCAAGGAGAAACCCTCGTTTAGACCTCGCCCTCTACTCAGGGAGGCTTTGTGGTGCCTAGCGAACGGGCAACCTTTAAGGCCCGGGGAGGGCGACGGGGATGCTTTGAGGAGGATGCTTTTCCACGTTCAGGGGTGCCGCGAGGGCAGGTTTAGGACTGTCCCCTCGGCTGGCGCCACTTACCCCTTGGAGGTCTACGTGTCGTCTAGGGGGGAGGTCTTCCGGCTGGAGAGAGGGCTCTACAGGTATGTTCCCTGCGGGGGCGGTTTGTCGAGGGTTGGGGGTGACGCCGGCTTCGAGGGCTTCGTCTTGACGGCTTTCCCGGGCCGCACGACGACGTACTACGGCGAGAGGGGGTACAGGTACGTCCGCATGGAGCTCGGGCACGCCCTTCAGAACCTCTTCCTCTCTATCTACAGCCACGGCTTGGCTGGCTCGGTGGAGCTCGTGGACTACGAGTTCAGGGCTGGGTCCGCCGAGTACGTGCTCGCTAGGGTAGCTGTTTCCAGGCCTGCGGGCTACTGCGCCGGCTTCGCCTTGGAGAAGGGGCTCCCCCTTGACGACGTCGTAGCTGCGAGGCGTAGCGTGAGGAACTACGCGAGGGCGTCGCTGGGCCTCGAGGCGCTGGACTCCATAATGAAGTGGTCCATGGGGGAGGTCGTCGAGGGAGCGCGTCCTTACCCCAAGCTGGGGGGCGGCTACGCGGTCGAGGGCTACGTGGTTGCTACGAGCGTGAAGGGGGTTGAGAAGGGGTTGTACCGCTTCAACTCCTCCGAGCTCGAGCTAGAGCTAGTCCGGGTCGGCGAGTTCGCGGAGAAGCTGTGGAGGGCGGCGCTCATGCAGGGCTCCGTGAGGAAGGCGCCGGCCGTCGTGGTGCTGACGGGTAGGGGGCCGCTCGCCGAGGTAGAGGTCGGCGCGGTTGGGCAGAACATTTACCTAAACGCGGTCCACGAGGGGCTTGGCACCGTGGCTATAGGGGCGTTCGAGGACGAGGAGGTTAGCAGTATACTCGAAGTCGAGGACCCGCTCTACCTGATGCCCGTTGGCAAGCCGGCTTAAACCTCCGGAAAGCTTATAGCAGTGTTAAGCGTCCTTTGACTCGTGGAGTACTGGCGCGTTCCCCCGAGGGTGAAGGTGCTCGAGGCTCTCGGGGCTATAGGGGATGGGAGGGTTGTCTTTGTCGGGGAGGGGGAGGCGAGGGTCACTGGCTCCGATGGTAGCAGGGTTTACAGGGTTGTCTGGGATGGAAAGCTGGGGATAGCTTCGAACGACAATGGGTCTGTGTACAGGGGCTACCTGGGGTACCCCTCGATCGCCGTCCTTATGCTGAAGGGGATTCTGCCCTTCGACGCGAAGCTCGCCGAGGGGTTAAAGGGTATCCCGTGGAGGGAGATAAACGAGAGGTTCAAGAGCTACCGGGAGACCGAAGCCTACGTCAGGAGCCTGCTCGAGGAGAAGGGGTTCAGCTGGGCGTACGTAGACGCATTCATCGAGAGGGTCTTGTCGGAGATCAAGCGCCTGAAGCCCTACAAGGTGCCGATCACGTAAAGCTAGACAGCTAGTCCCGACGCCTATGGAGCGTACCCATGCACGGTGGGATACCGAGCCTTGGCTACCTGTGCGCTGGGGGCTCCGGGGCTTCCTCCCGGCGGCACTACGCCCGCTCCGTTATGCTAATGAATAGCTTTTTAAGCAGAGACTTTAGCCATTGGCAGAGAGATGGCGAAGGGCGTTAGCCTCCAAGTAGTGGACGTATGGAAGACGTACAGGGATCGAGGGCGCACAGAGGCTCTTAGAGGGGTGACCCTCGAGGTAGAGAGGGGGGAACTCTTCAGCATTCTCGGCCCCTCCGGTTGCGGGAAGACAACCCTTCTGAGGATTATCGCGGGGCTCTCTGCGCCGGACCGCGGGAAGGTGTTCTTCGACGGAGTAGACGTGACTGGGCTCCCCGCCTACGAGAGGGATATCGGCATGGTGTTCCAGGACTTGGCGCTCTTTCCGCACCTGACAGTTTACAAGAACGTTGCGTTCAGCCTGGAGCTCGCCGGCGTGCCGCGGGAGGTTGCGGAGCGCCGCGTGCGCGAAGTCCTGGAGCTAGTTCACCTGCCCTTCGAGGTGTTCGCGCACAGGAAGATCCAGCAACTCAGCGGAGGGCAGCAACAGAGGGTCGCTATCGCGAGGGCGCTTGCCCGCGACCCGCGCCTACTGCTCCTCGACGAGCCATTCAGCCACCTCGACTACAAGGTTAGGCTGGAGCTCATAAAGGAGCTGAAGAGACTTCAGCGCGAGACCGGGGTGACCACCGTGTATGTGACCCACGATCAGAACGAGGCTATGATGCTGTCGGACCGCCTGGCGCTCATGAAGGACGGGGTCGTCCTACAGGTTGGGCGCCCCGACGAGGTCTACAGGAAACCGGCGAACGCCTTCGTAGCGTCTTTTCTCGGCGAGTCGAACCTTGTAAGGCTGAGAGCGGTCGGCGGCGTGGCCGAGTTCAGGGGCGCTAGGCTCGATTTGTCGCTACTCTCGGAGGAGTACAAGGGCTACACGGGCGAGGTAACGCTTTTCGTAAGGCCGGAGCACGTGAGCCTACACCCGCCTCCCCACGGCAGGTACATCGAGGTAGAAGCCGTTGTCGTCGATAGGGTCTTCTTGGGCCCCTTGACGAAGGTTGTCCTCGACGGTCTCGGGGACGCGGCGTTCGAAGCTTTATTCCCCAGCAGGGACGCCTCGGGTCTCGAGGAAAGGGCGCCAGTCAAGGTGTACATAGACCTGTCAGAGACGAGGGTGTTCTCCGAGGAGTAACGATGCGGGGCGAAAGCCTAGGCGTGCGTCTAGCGGCCCTTGTTCCCGTCCTTTACGTGGCTTCCACGTTCTACTTCCCCATAGTGCTCATGCTCTTCGAGAGCCTTAGGGGCGGGGGCGTCTCCGTCTACTACCAGGTCGTCACGAACGAGGACTACCTGGCCATAATCGCCTACTCGGGGCTGATAGCAGTCATCGTTACCGCGGTCACTCTGCTCGCATCCCTCCCGGTAGCGTACTACCTCGCCTTCTACGTTGAAAGCGAGGAGGGCAAGAGTAAGTTGCTCGTCGCGTTCACTCTTCCCATGCTGGTCAATTTCCTGCTACGCGCCTACGCCTTGATGAACATTTTCTCGCTTTTAGGGTTGGCGAACAGCTTCCAGGCGGTGGTTATAGGCATGGTCTACGAGTACTTCCCCCTTATGCTGCTACCGGTGTACTCGACGTTCGAGAGGGTCGAGAGGAGGCTCCTCGAAGCCGCGGAGACTCTGGGCGCGAAGCCCCACCAGGCTGTGCTCAGGGTGCTCGTACCGGTCTCGGCGCCCGGGATACTCTCTGGAGTTACGCTCGTGTTCCTCATGGCGTTCACCGAGTTCGTGGTGCCAGCGATGCTTGGAGGAGTCTACGGCTACACAGTCGGGTACCTTGTGTGGGACTTGTTCCTGAAGTACAGGAACTGGGCCGCGGGCAGCGCGCTAGCCCTGATCATAACCGCGGCGTCCTTGCTGGCGGTATACGCGTACATGAGGTGGGGTGCGGAACTTGAAGCTTAAAAGAGTCCTCCAGCTCTACACGGCGCTTCTGCTGGCCTTCCTGTACGCGCCGCTAGCCTTCATAGTAGTCCAGTCCTTTAACGCGGCAAAGTACCCCGGCGCTTGGCGCGGGTTCACCTTGGAGTGGTACTTCGAGCTAGCCCGCGACTCGGAGATCCTGCAGGCAGCGGCTAACGGCCTAGCGGTCGCTGTCCTCTCGGCTACCCTCTCGACAGTCCTAGGGGGCGTCGCCGCGTACTACTTCTCGAAGAGAGGCTCCTCGGGCGCGGCGGACAGCTTCTTCTACGCTCCGATAGTGATCCCGGAGATCGTGGAAAGCGTCTCGCTACTCATGCTCTACTATTCTGCGGGAGTAGAGCTAGGTTTTTGGACTGTGCTGGTAGGGCACACGGCCTACAACGTCTCCTACGCTTACGTGGCCTTAAAGCCGCAGTTCAAGGTTACCTCGAGGAGCGTCGAGGACGCCGCGTACACCTTGGGGGCCAGGCCGTTCGACGTCTTCGTCCGAGTATACTTCCCAATGGCACTCCCGGGCATCGTTGCCTCGCTACTGATAACCTTCGCGATGAGCTTCGACGACTTCGTTAAAACAGCCTTTACAACGGGGCCCGGCTTCAAAACACTACCACTCGTGATATGGGCGAGGGCGGCCCGGGGAAGGGCTACGACAGAGCTAAACGCTCTGGCCTCACTCATGATACTCGTATCGCTCGCGGCCAGCTACGTCTATTCGAGGCAGGTCCTCCTCGCTAAAAAGGAGAGATTTACCGGGGGCTCGTAATAGCCTGCTACACCCTCTTTACAGCCGTGCTTATCTCCTCGACTACTTTGAGGGCGCTTTCGTCCAACGGGTAAGTCTGCACGAGCTTTGTCCCGCTCGGCGGGTAGACGGCGGGGTTCTCCAGCACGTCCTTGCCTATAAGCCCTTCGAGTAACTCTCTCTTCACGGGGCTCGGGTAGTAGGTGTAGGAGGAGTTCTTCGCGGCAACCGCCGGGTCCAGGAGGAAGTTTATCCACTCGTACGCCAGGTCCGGCGACCTCGCGTTGACCGGTATCACCATGAAGTCGATCCACACGAACGCGCCTTCTTTCGGCAGAACGTACTCTACGGACTTGTTCTCGCTTTGAGCCTGCACGACGTCCCCGCTCCACGCGTGAGCGGCGTGGAGGTCGCCCTTCGCGAGCGCCGGTATGTAGACGCTAGCGCCGTAGTAGCCGGCGAGGAAGTCGCGTTGCTCCCTAAGTAGCTCTATGATGCGTTGCTTGCTCTCCTCGGACCAGTCGTTCAGCGGTATGCCCAGGTAGAGCTTCGCCGCGTTGACGACTTCGAGGAACTCTTCCAGCATGGAGACCTTTCCCTTGTGCCTCGGCAGGAAGACTTTCGTGTCGAAGAGTTGCTCGTACCCTTCGATCTCGCCCTCCGCCACGTAGTCCCTGTTAACGCCTATGCCTGTCGTACCCCACGCGTAGGGAACAGCGTACCTGAGGCCGGGGTCGAAGTTGTTCTCGAAGAAAACTCTGTCCACGTTGCCTAGGTTGGGTATACGCGTTTTGTCCAGCTGGGCCACTAAACCCTTCTTCACCGCTTGGGGGACGTACTGGTCGGTGAGCACTATGACGTCGTAGCCGCCTCCCCCTAGCTGGAGCTTCGCGTAGGCCTCTTCGGCGGACTCGTACTCGTCGTAGATTACCTTCACGCCGTACTTGGACTCAAAATCCTTTATAATGTCCGGGTTTATGTACGCGCTGTAGTTGTAGACCCTTAGCACCCTTTCCTCGCGCTTCGGGAAGATCCAGTAGTACGCCCCTATGCTGGCAAGCGCGGCGGCCGCGCCCAGCGATGCCAGGAACTGCCTTCTCGTCAGCTTCACGCGTAGAGTTCCTCCTCTAAGCGTTTTAAAGCTACCGCTTTTTTGAGCGCCGGTAATCACGCACAGATAACGGCGCTAGGTTTAAGTGTGCACGCAGGTGTTTAGCCCCATGCGGAGCTACCCGCTCTTCTACAGGGGCGAGCTGCTAGAGCTACTTCTCTCCACGATAGCCGTCTTCCTGGTATTCGCCGCGCCGTATCTCCCGAGGTTAACCCTGGCGGGGGCCCTCGTGCTGTTCGCGCTCGCGTTTCTCGCCTACGTGCCGCACGAGCTTGCGCACAAGTTCATAGCGCAGTACTACGGGTACCCGGCTAAGTACTCGATAGTCAAGGAGCTCTTCCTCCTAACCCTGGTCACCGCGATACCCGGTATTCCACTCAAGCTCATCGCCCCCGGAACTGTCTACATATACGCGCCGCTAATAGACAAGCGCAGGAACGGGATCATCTCCGCGGCGGGTCCTGCGACGAACATCGTGCTCGGGCTAGTAGCGCTGTGGAGCGGGGGTAGCCTCGCCTCCTCGGTGGCAAGCCTGAGCGGCTGGATCGCGCTGTTTAACCTCGTACCCTTCGGGCCCCTCGACGGGAAGAAAATAGCGGAGTGGAACCTCGCCGTATGGCTCGCTCTGCTCGCCCCCGCTCTGTGGCTAACTTTCTTCGCGTAGAAGAGACCTTTTCCGTTGTCATAACAAATATATAGATCTTCTCTACCTCCTCGCTCTGTGAGTGCCGAGAAGGAAAGGCAACTAAAGCTTGAGGCTTTGAAGAAGGCTAGAGAGCAGGAGGAGGTTGCCAGGCAGAGGCTTAGCCAGGTGAAGTTCAAGGTCGCGGTTCTAAGCGGTAAGGGGGGTGTCGGCAAGAGCCTTGTAACGGCGAACCTTGCAGCCGCTCTCGCCAAGAAAGGGTTCGAGGTGGGAGTGCTGGACGCCGATGTACACGGACCGTCTATCCCGAAGATGTTCGGTGTTCACGGCCAGGTGCTGTACGCCGGGCCGGGCGGCATAATGCCCGTCGTCGGCGTAGGTAACGTGAAGATAGTGAGTGCCGACTTGATGGTCCCGGAAGAGGACACCCCGCTCATATGGAGGGGGCCCCTGAAGACGTCTTTTCTCAGGGAGCTCCTATCGATGGTGGCGTGGGGACCCCTGGACTTCCTGTTGGTCGACCTGCCCCCGGGGACGGGCGACGAGCCGCTGACCATAGCCCAGCTGATTAGGGATCTTAGCGGGGCTATAGTCGTCACGACTCCGAGCGACCTCACCAGGATCGTGGTGAAGAAGGCTATCACCTTCTGCAAGCAGGTCAAGATGCCCCTGCTGGGGGTCGTAAAGAACATGGCTTACTTCGTCTGCCCTGTCTGCGGCACGAAGCACTACATCTTCGGCAAGAGCGGCGCCGAGAGGCTCTCGGAGGAGATGAACGTGAGGGTACTAGCTGAGATACCCCTAGACCCCCGGATCAACGAGTCGGCGGATAACGGGGTACCCTTCGTCCTAGCATACCCCGACTCAGAGGCCGCAAAGAGCTTCTACAAGCTAGCGGACGAGGTTCTAGCCGCGCTTAAGGCTTCCAGCAGCAGCGGGGGCGCCGGTCAGTAGTTGTTCAGGCTTGCTCTGTCTTAGCGAATTCTACCAGGGATCTCAGGGTCTCGAAGGCGAGCGCTACGTCGCTCCCGTTGACTATGAGCACGATGTCGCGGTGGCATGACACTATCTCCGTGAGGTTCACCCCCCTTACGGCGACGCTGAGGGATATCAGCGAGACTACTCCCGGCGTTGTGAGTATCTCGGGAGGACCTGTCAGGATGACGGCGGCTTGGTTGCGAAGGTACTGTAGCACGGTCTCCGGGCTAGCCTTAGAGTACAGAGATGCCACCACGGGTTCGTCTGCTATCACCGTGACAGCCGAAGCCCCCTGGACCACGTGGAAGAGCTGGGGAGTCTTCCCCCGGCTACCGATCGGGAGAAAACTGGTCAGCTTTTCGAATCCCTCGCGCGTTACCGAGAGCACTCCAACGTCTTGGACGACCTTGAGGGAGCTGTTTGCGAGCACTCTTGAAAGCCTGTGGGTAGGGGGTACAGCCTCTAAGAGGGACTTCGAAACCCTGAGTACCGCCATCTTCACCGATATCTCGGTGAACTTTCTACCAGCCATCTTCTCTATGTCGGCGTGGAGCAACTTTGCGAGGGCAGAGTAGTTGACTATCCCCTGCTGGATGGCCACCAGGATGTACGGCCTGGCGAGCAGGGCGTTCTTCACATAGTAGGATACTCCCGCCTGTCTAGACATTGTGGTCGCGTCTCCGTCTAGCTTTATAAGCGTTTTTAAGAAAATCTAAAATATCAATTATTTTTCATCATTAAATTTTCTTTAATAAACAGAAAAGCTTATAACGGGTAGTTTCTAAAAAGCTTTCCGATAACCATGAGCATAGATAAAAAGACTTTAGGGAGTATAGCAAAGTTCCTCGCAGTGTTCGCCGTAGGACTACTGCTTGGAACGAGCCTAGGGTACTTCCTATGGCATTCAGCCTCGACGACACAGACAGTAAGCTATGTCGATAAGATTAAAGCTCGCGGTAAACTGATTGTCGGGACTTCCGCGGACTGGCCTCCATTTGAGTACGTGGACAAGAATGGTAACTACGCTGGAATAGACATAGAGATAGCCAAGAGAATAGCGCAGGAGCTCGGAGTACAGCTAGAGATTAAGGACATGAAGTTCGCCGCGCTTATCGAGGCTTTGAAGAACGGTGATGTCGACATAGTGATCGCAGACATGACTCCCACCGCGGAGAGGGAGAAAGTCGTAGACTTCTCTATCCCGTACTACACCAGCAAGGGTTACGCGGTGATAACGACTGCGAAGTCGGATATAAAGTCCGAGCAGGATCTCTACGGCAAAAAGATAGGCGTTCAGCTCGGCACGATCCAGGAGGATTGGGCTAACAACAACTTGAAGGGTAAGGCGGAGATAAAGTCTTACGATAGGGTGTACCCGGAGATGGTTTGGGCTCTGCAGAGAGGAGACATAGACGCGATGATAGTGGGAGATAAGATAGCGGAAGCTCTGATAACGAAGGAGCCCTCGCTGAAGATAGCAACGTACGTCAGCATACCGACTATAGGCGGAGCCGTCGCGGTGCCTCAGGGAGCCGAAGACCTGAAGTACGTCGTTAACAGCGTCATAGAGAAGCTCCTCGAGTCCGGAGAGATGAACAAGATATTCCAGCAAGAGATCCTTAAGTGGCTGTCTTCGAGCTAGGCGCGCGCTACCCTTAAAAACTCCCTCATTTTTCTCTCGCGGTGAGCAGAGTTGGGTTTACTGGACTTCGTGTACGAGTATACGCCTTTCATAGCGGAAGGCGTTGTCGTCACCCTGCAGATATCGGTGATATCGTTCCTGCTGGGGCTAGCGCTCGGCATAGCGCTTCTAGGACTGAGCCTCACGAGCCTCCGGCCGCTGGCCAGGATGTACATCGAGCCTGTGAGGGGGACACCCCTACTAGTACAGCTACTCCTGATCTACTTCGGGCTACCCTCGATCGGGATAAAGCTGGACGCGTTCACTTCCAGCTTTCTCGCGCTTGGGCTGAACAGCGCCGCGTATCAGGCCGAGATCTTTAGGTCTGCGCTGAAGAGCATCCCCGATGTGCAGATACTATCGGCAGAGTCGCTGGGGTTCTCCGGGTCCCAGGTTTACAGGTACGTCATACTTCCCCAGGCCCTTCGGATCTCGATACCCTCCTTGGTCAACGAGTTCGTGACGGTAGTAAAGGAGAGCTCGCTCGCCTCGGTTATAGGCATAGTCGAGCTTACGAGGAGGGGCGAGTACGTCGCCGCGTATACCTACAGGGCGCTTGAATCCTACCTGGTCGTAGCGGCTATCTACTTCGCCGTGTGCTACCTGATATCCTACCTCTCGAGGAGGATAGAGGAGAAGATAAGAATACCCGGCTACACGGGTGCCTGAAATGCGCGACGAGATCCTGGTGCTCGAGGATATAGAGGCGGGATACGAGGGTACGCCCGTCATCAGGGGTGTGTCGCTCTCCGTGAGGCGCGGCGAGAAAGTAGTCGTGATGGGCCCCTCCGGGAGCGGTAAGAGCACGCTACTGAAGGTCGCAGTGCTGCTTGTAAAGCCCTGGAAGGGTAGAGTGTGGCTGGACGGGGAGGAGCTTACGTCTGGGCGCGTGGACCTCAGGAAGGCAAGGGCTAAGACGGGGTTCGTGTTCCAAAGCTACAACCTGTTCCCCCACATGAAGGTGATAGACAACGTGGCATTACCGCTCAGGATCGTTAAGGGCTACGATAAGGCTAGGGCTCGGGAAAAGGCCGCCTCGCTACTCAGGCAAGTAGGGCTGGCGGGCTTCGAGGAGAAGTACCCCTTACAGCTCAGCGGCGGGCAGCAACAAAGGGTGGCTATAGCGAGGGCGCTCGCGATGGACCCGGTGATCCTCTTCCTAGACGAGCCGACGTCCGCTCTAGACCCGGAGTTGAAGGGCGAGGTTCTCGACGTGCTCCTCGAAGTAGCGAAGCAGGGTATCGCTATGCTCGCCGTGACGCATGAGCTGGACTTTGCCCGGGAGGCGGCGGACAGGATAGTCATCATGGAGCACGGTAGGATAATAGAGGAGGGGCCCGCTCAACAGATTCTCGACTCCCCCTCCACTCCAAGGGTCAAGGAGTTCCTACGGCTGGTAAGGAGGACAGAAGCGACCTGAAGAGCTTGTAGACTTCTACCTTTCCCCGGAAGCCGAGCGACCTGAGCCTTAGGCTGTAAAATGTCCACGCGTGCTCCACGAGTAGGTCGACCCTTTTCCAGAGCCTCGGCTGCGCCCTCCTAAGCCTCATCTCCTTCTCTAACCACGACTCCGGGTTCTCTTGTTCGAATGCTTCCTTGAGGGCTTCCTCGAACTTGGCGCCCGCGACAGCTTCCACCGCGCCGTCCAAGCTCCATCCAAGGATCGACGAGAGCGTCATCGCTGCTATCAGTAGCGGTCCCGGGGCACGCCCCTCGTAGATGCTACACAGCGACACGTAGGATTCCCCCGGGTCTACGTCGCTGTAACCGGCGAGAGACATGTCCCTTACGACTACCCTTGTTCTGGGGCTTCTTCCAGCCTCCTCGAGGTATGCGAACGTAGCCACGTAGGTGTTTCCGTAGGCTCTCCTCACGAGCCACGCCGGGATCTTCGAGTCGTAGACGAGCACGAGGTCGCTGAGGTCGGTGCAGTAGGCGGGTTCGAGCGGCACCAGGAGAACCTCCACCGCGGGCTTTCTCTCGTCGTAGTACACCTCGCGCAAGGACTTGCCCCTCAGCCTGGGAGAGGCGAGCACCTTCGCGGCGTTAACGGCCGGTAAACCCCCGAGCCCCACAATCCTCCGTGCGCCGGACTCGTGTATGGCCGCGTGAACCTTCTCTAAGCCCACCAGATCCGCGCTGTCTACGCGCAGAACGTTCTCCAAGCCGAGCTCCTCCGCGACACGCGCGCCCACATCGTCGACCACGACGGGGCAGCCTGCTGAGCGTAAAGCAGACCTTAGACTCTCGACTACCTTGAGGCGCACAGCTTCGACTCGACGCGAGAGATATATACCTGTAGCGCTTTATGCTCTCGGGGGTTCCCGTGCTTCGCGTGTATAACACGCTTAGCCGTTCCTTGGAAGTTTTCGAGCCGGTCGAGGAGGGAAGGGTCTCTATCTACGTGTGCGGCCCTACTGTCTACGATTACTCCCACGTGGGGCACGCGCGCACTTACGTGGCTTTCGACGTTATCAAGAGGTATCTCAGGCTGAGGGGCTACGACGTTGTCCACGTTCAGAACATCACGGACATAGACGACAAGATAATTAACAGGGCTAGGGACGAGGGGAGGGACTGGAGGGAGATAGTCGACGAGTACACGAAGGACTACCTCGAAGCCTTGCAGAAACTCAGGGTCCTTGTGGACGTCCACCCGAGGGTCACGGAGCACATATCCGAGATCATAGACTTCGTCCAGAAACTGATAGACTCGGGGCACGCCTACGTAGCTCCCTCCGGTAGCGTGTACTTCGACGTCGACACGTACCCGGACTACGGGAGGCTCAGCGGGAGACTCGACAAGAAGATGTGGTCCCAGGAGGAGTTCGCCTCGGAGAAGAAGAACCCCTACGACTTCGCCCTCTGGAAGGCCCGTAAACCCGGGGAACCCTACTGGGACTCGCCTTGGGGTCCCGGCAGGCCGGGTTGGCATATTGAGTGTTCGGTGATGTCCTCGAAGTACCTGGGGAGGAGGTTCGATATCCACGGGGGAGGCACAGACCTCATATTCCCGCACCACGAGAACGAGAGGGCGCAGAGCGAGGCGCTCTTCGGGGAGAAGCCTTGGGTTAAGTACTGGATGCACACGGGTATGCTACAAGTGCGCGGCGAGAAAATGAGCAAGAGCCTGAAGAACATCGTCCCCCTGAGGGACCTCTTCAGGTCCTACGACCCTCTGGTCGTTAGGCTTTGGCTCGCCACCGCGCACTACAGGACGGTGCTACAGTTCTCGGACGAGGTCCTCGAGCAGGCTAAGAGCAACCTCCAGAGGCTAAGGGGGGCGGTACAACTGCTCAAGAACCTCGCCAAAGAGGTGGAGCCCGAGGGCCGTCTAAGCGACTGGGAGCTCGGCGTATTCAGGGAAATGCTCGACGCCCGGAGAGAGTTCTACGCAAGCATGGACGACGACTTCAACGCTAGCGGTGCCTTCGCCGCTGTCATGAAGCTTACGGGCCTAGTCTACTCCCAGGTCTCGGCGAAGCCCACGTACCTCCTCGTGCTCAGGGCTCTAAGGCTCTTCGAGGAGTTCAACAGAGTCCTGGGAGTCCTCGACGAGGACTTGGCCCTCGGCGCCGCCGAGGTGCTCCCAGTGGACGAGCTCCTAGACTTAATAGTTGAGGTGAGGGCTAAGCTCCGAGAGCAAAAGAACTACGAGCTGGCCGACTACATAAGGAGTAAGCTCAGCTCGCTTGGAGTGCAGTTGATGGACCAAGGAGAGAAAACCAGGTGGATCCTCACGCGGGCATAGCGCGTGTTAAACGAGGGGGACCTTCTTTTCGAGGCCGAGGCCCAGCGCCAGCGCTCCCAGAACCCCTATCTTGTCTCCGAGCGGGGTCAGCCTGATCTCAGGAACCACGTTTAAAGCGTACTTCTCGACCTCCTCCTTCAGCCCGGCGAGCAGGACGTCCGGGTTGTTCAGGGCGACCGATCCACCCACTGTGATTATCTCGGGGTCGTACACGTTGACGAGCACCGCGAACCCGTACGCGTTGAACTTCCTAACTCTCTCCATAACAAGCCTTGCCAGCGCGTCGCCCTCCCGGAACGCGTCGAATACGTCTTTAGCCGTGAGGGGCTCCCTGGACTTGAGGGGGCTCTTCTCCCAGAGCTCGGGGTTTCTGGCCGCCAGGAACTTCGCGTACCTGGGTATGCCGGACCCGGAGCAGTAGGCCTCCCAGTGTCCCTTCTTGCCGCAACCACACGTCATCTCTTCCCCCGAGTCGACGACGACGTGGCCTACTTCGTGGGCGTTCCCGTGCTTGCCGAGGAGGAGCTCCCCGTCGACGTAGATCCCAGCGCCTATCCCCGTGCTTATAGTGACGTAGACCAGGTTCTCCAACCCCCTCCCCGCGCCCCAGTACTTCTCCCCAACCGCCGCCGTCACCGCGTCGTTCGCAAAAGCCACTTTCTTCCCCGTCAGGGACTTCAGGGCGGAGACTACGGGTAGCCTATCGAAAGGCATGTTCACGGATTTGAGTACCTCCCCCTTCTTCATGTCGAGGGGGCCCGGAGATCCCACCCCTATACCCTCTACTTCCACGCCGTGCTTTTTCTCTAGGCTTAAAGCCAAGCCGGCTATGTGGCGCAGGTACTCGTCGGGCCCGGGGAAGGAAGACGTCTTGAAGACGTGGAGCTCTAGAATCTCCCCCTCGTCGTTCCCGAGGGCTACGCGGGTCTGCGTAGCGCCTATATCCACTGCTACGGCGTACTTCACGGCTTTACTCCCACCTTTCGGCTATTTTACCTTAACGCGCGCAAGCTTTCCTACGGCGAAAAGCATTCAACGATGCAAGCGTATTTTCCTCTAGGGATGATGAGGGTTAAAAGAGGGGCTTAGGTGACCGTACACCGTCGCTTCTGACCGCCCGTGCGGCTAGTAGTGTTCCAGCTCTCCGCGAGCTCTGTTCACGAGTAGCTCCAGCAGGAGCCTAGCGTCCTCCGCCGACCCCTCCTGGAAGCGCCCACTCGCCACGGCGACGTAGTCGTCTACTCTGAGCACGAAGATAGCCCTATCCTGGAAGCGTAGCTCGAGGAAGGGGTCCGCGTCGCTCAGAATGGATAAGGTGGATCTTACCTGGGAGAGGATTTGCGAGACGTCGGCGTCCCGAGGGTACCTAAACAGGATGTCTTCGCCCATCGTCACCACGACCTCCTCGGCGCCTAGCCTGGCCAGCGCCTCGCAAAGCGCTTCCTCTTCAAGCTCGAACTCTATAACGTCTTGCGACATTAGGGTAGTACTCCCCCGATAAGCGTATATGCTTTACCGCAACCTCTTCCAGGTCGCCCACTCCTTCCTGGCTATAGGCGGGGGCTCCCCGTGTTTCCTCACCCACTCCTCCGCAAACCTCAGAGTCCTGGGGTCGCTGGGGTACCCGGATCCGAAGTCTCCGTAAGTCTTTTTGAGAGCGTTTATTATCTCGTCGCGGGTCTCCTTGGCTACTATCGAAGCGGCACCCACTATGGTGTACTTTTCGTCCGCCCCGTTCTCCGCCACAATCCTCACTTGCCCCTTGAGTAACGCTCGAACCCTCTCCTCAAACCTGGAGGGGACGGGGTCGGGGCTATCCATGTACACCACCTCCAGCTCCCCCTCCGAGAGGACCTCGTTTATTAGCTGCGCGAACACGGCGGCTTCCAGGTGGTTAAGGTTCTCGTAGCACTCTCCGCGAACAGCGCAGTCTATCTCTTGGGGCTCGACCACCCTGACCTTAACGCTACACCCAACGCTGGGTATAGCCCTGCTTAAGAGGAGCCTCCTCCTGGGGCTTAGCGCCTTTGAATCCCTGACCCCCATGTTCCTGAGCAACGGTACCTTCTCCTCCGGGCACACGACGATCGCCACCACCATGGGGCCCAGCATGGGCCCTCTACCGGCCTCGTCGATACCTGCTACTCTTCCCACATGTTTTTAAAAGGGGGCGCGGTAATAAGTGTATGCGACGGGCCTTCTACCCTGGTAGGTTTCAGCCTGTGCACCTTGGACACGTGAAGGCTGTTAGATGGCTCCTCGAGAGGGTTGACGAGGTCATAGTCGGGGTGACAGCAGCACAGTACAGCTATACCCCGGAGAACCCCTTCACGGCTGGGGAGAGGATCGAGATGCTCAGGGCGGCGTTCAGGGAGGAGTGGGGTAGGCTCTTCGTTGTCCCCCTCGACAACGTGCCGGACAACAGCCTGTGGCTCAGCTACGTGGCGAGCAGGGTTCCCTCCTTCGAGTTCGTGGCTACCGGGAACGAGTTTGTGAAGTTGCTCGCCAGGGAGAGGGGGTACGAGGTGCTAGAGCTACCGCTGTGGGAGAGAGACAGGTTGCAGGGCAGGGTTGTCAGGGAGCTTATGGCCAGCGGCGGCGAGTGGAGGGAGCTGGTACCCCCGGGGGTAGCCGAGTACCTCGAGAGGATAGGCGCGCCCGAGAGGGTGAGAAAGATCTACCTCTCCGAGAGGGTGAAGACCCCCGAGTACTAGCGACGCGATTAGCGGGCAATGCTCACCTTAATCCTGATAACCCCCCTGGAGGACAAGTCGTAGAGAGTCTTCAGGACGTCGGCGTGGGGGTACGAGGTCCTCCTAGAAACGTACTCGACGAGCTCCGTGAGGTGTACCGGCTTCTGGCCCACGATGTAGAAGAACCTCGCCGTCTCGTCGAATACTTTTACCTCCTGCTCGCTGAGAGCCGTTCTAAGCACCTGCTGGGCCTCGCTTTTCACACGTCCCAACTCCCTGTAGACACCGTTGACGTCAAAGCTCCTCGGCGACTGGCGCAAGCTTCGAAGCTCCTGCTCTACGCGTTGCAGGGCTGAGCCCAGCGCCTCGAGCCTTGCCTTCTCGTGGAGCGCCGCCACGGACTCCGCTCTCTGCAGGACCTCCCTGGTCGCCTCCAGCTCCCGCAGGGCTAGCTCGACTAGCTTGTTGTACTCGGAGCGGGCTCTCGCGGATAGGCGTTCCGCCTCGTCCAACAGGTCCTCGAGCTTGTCGTGGAACTCCTTAACGTCCTGGTAGTCCTCCTGCGGTAACCTCTCTATCCTGGATATCTCCCTCGCTATCTCCCCGTAGAGCGACGCGTTCAGCCCCTGGAATACCTCGGCCCAAGACTCCAGCGCTTGCTTCACGTCCTCTAGCCTCCGGAGAAGGGACTCGGCGCTGTCAACAACCCTTAAAAGGTCCTCCAGCGCCGCGGCTACCCTTTGAAGGCTTGCGCCGTAGCTCTCTAGGCTCTCCGCTAGGCGTTCAGCTTCGGAAATCCCCGGCGGCTCGGGAACCTTTAGGAGCTTGAGTGTCTTCTCGACGAGCCTCCCGAGTAGAGGGTTGGATGAACCCCTGGACTGGACTGCGCGGTAGAGCTCCTCCACTTTCTCCATGTTCTGGGCTGTGGTGGTGCTCGCCTTCGAGAGGTAGAAGAGGATGTCTCTCTTCTTCTTGGGCGTCTCTACTACAGCCTCTAAGCTCATATGTGTTGAAAAACAGGCATAGCTCAAATTGCTAGTGTTTAAAATAAACGCTTATATTAGCCCTTTCTCCTTAGCCTTCTGTATTATCTCCTTTACGAGCTCGTCCCTGCTCTTGCCGCTAGTCTCCACGCCGAGCTTTTCGGCGAGCTTCCTGAGATCCTCGTCGGATATCGACTCGGAGGTCGTCGTCCTGCTTTCCTCCACGGAGGACGTAACCTTCTGTGTCTCCTCGCGGAAAACGCGTACAGCTTCACCGGCAGCTTTCGCCAGCTCCGGTAGCTTCTTGGGCCCGAAGAGTATCAGTGCAAGTATGATTAGGAGTATTAGCTCGGTGGGACCTATTTGGAACTGGAGAGATACGGTTGGAGGAGCGTTTACCGGTATCATTCTCCCGCCTTAACCCTATTCGCAAAGCCCTGTTAAAAACCTTGCGAAGTACTCATAGAGGGGCGAGCTCGAGGGCTCCATTGCCTCCACTTTTAAACGCGGCTTTAAATAATCCCTGAACGCTTGGTAACGGTGGTATGTCTAGCTCGCGCAAGTACTTCGCACACCCTACAGCCGTAGTGGAGGAGGGAGCCGAGATAGGGGAGGGAACCCGTATATGGCACTTCGCCCACGTTAGGAGCGGTGCGCGTATAGGGAGGAACTGTAACATCGGCAAGGACGTTTACGTCGATCAGGGCGCCGTTATCGGGAACAACGTGAAGATTCAGAACGGTGTAAGCGTCTACAGGGGGGTGGTTATAGAGGATAACGTCTTCGTTGGACCCTACGCGGTGTTTACCAACGACAAGTATCCGAGGGCTTTCTCGACTGACTGGGAAGTCGTGCCCACGGTCGTCAAGGAGGGAGCGTCCATAGGGGCTAATGCTACCATAGTCTGCGGCGTGACTATAGGTAGGTACGCGATGGTAGCCGCGGGGAGCGTGGTGACGCGCGACGTACCGGACCACGCGCTGGTAGCTGGCAACCCCGCGAGGATAGTTGGCTTCGTCTGCTACTGTGGGAGACCCTTGAAGAGGCTCGTGGGGGAGAGGGATGGCAACGTGGTTCTTCAGTGCGACCACTGCGGAAGGGAAGTCTCGATCCCGAAGAGCATATACGAGAAGGCGCTTGAGGAAAAGAAGTAGGTACGGCAGGCCCGGTTAACCGGGTTATCTGTACTTCATAGTAATAAGTCGTATTTATTTCATCGGCGAAGGTTTATTCATCGATGAGCGGGGATCTTTTACTCTCGATAGATATCGGCACCACTACTGTGAAGGCTGGGCTCTTCCATTCGAACGGCTCGCTCCTCGCACTAGACGGGAAAGAGTACCCGACCTACTACCCGAGGCCCGGCTGGGCGGAGCAGGATCCAGACGACTGGTGGAGGACTTCCGTGGAGGTTGCTAGGAACGTATTAAAGAAGGCAGGCGTCGACCCCAGCAGGGTTGCCGGCATATGCGTCAGTAGCCAGAGGGAGACTCTCGCCTTGGTGGACAGCGAGGGTAGGAGCCTCGGGCGCGTGCCTATCTGGATGGATAGGCGTAGCTCCCCGCAGGCGGAGAGGATAAAGAGCAGGGTCGACCCCGCCGAGATCTACAGGAAGACCGGGCTCGTCGTGGACGCTACGTTTACAGCGACGAAGCTTCTCTGGTACAAGGAGAACGAGCCGGAGGTGCTTAGAAGAGCTAGGCTCGGCCTCCAGCCGAAGGACTACGTTGTGTACAGGCTTACCGGTGTAGCTGTGACGGACCACACGGTGGCGTCGCGTACGATGCTGTTCAACATCGTTAAGCTCGAGTGGGACCGTGAGCTCTTCGAAGAGCTAGGGCTCTCGGAGTACGCGGGGCTCTTCCCCGAGTCGCGCTACAGCGACGAGGTTGTCGGGACGCTCTCGGAGGAGGCTTCCAGGCTTTTAGGGTTGCCGAGGAGCGTCCAGGTGCTCGCCGGTATGGGGGATAGGCAGGCCGAAGTTCTCGGGGCCGGGATATTCGACTCCAGGAGGGTGGAGGAGTCGACGGGTACTGGGTCTACCACCGCGACCATGGTGGACTCGCCGCTCCTCGACGAGAAGATGAGGTTCTCGGTGGGCGCCGCCCCGATCAGGGGCAGGTGGGTCGTCGAGGCTGGTATGAGCACTGCGGGCGCCATCCTGAGGTGGTTCAGGGACCAAGTGGCAGACGGTGTCCAGCTGTTAGCTAGCTCGACGCGCAGAAGGGCTTACGAGTATCTGGACATGGAGGCTGCCTACGTCCCTCCAGGCTCGAACGGGCTGATAGTGCTACCCTTCTTCTCCGGCGCCCGTTCCCCCAGGTGGAACCCCTACGCGCGCGGAGTGATATTCGGCTTGACAGTCTACCATACAAGGGCGCACATATTTAGGGCTATGATGGAGGGAATAGCCTACGAGATCAGGAAGATCCTAGAGGTGTTCGCGGAAGTCGGCGTGAAGCCCGGAGAGCTCATACTGATGGGTGGTGGGGCGAAGTCCCCTCTGTGGGCCAGGATAAAGGCTAACGTGACGAAGATGGAGGTAGTCCTCCCGGAGCTCCTCGACGCCGCCCTCGCTGGCGACGCGATGCTCGCCAGCCTGAAGCTCGGGCTGAGCTCCTCGCACGACGAGGCCGCGAAAAAGTTCTTCAGGGAGAAGGCTAGGATAAAGCCGGATCCCAGAGAGAGCGCGATCTACGATTCGTACTACTCGCTCTACGAGAGGCTGGTCTCAGCTTCCGAGGCTTTCTTCGCGGAGATATCCTCGCTGGGAGAGGCTACCCCCACCCCGCCGCCCTGGGACATAGAGAAACTGGTCCACCTGCTCTTCAAGCTAGAGGAAACAAACTCGTGAATGGTTTTCCCGGGTAGCTAGGCTATCCTCAGAGCCGCCTTCACTTCGTCGACGGCCGATGGGTCTTCTATCGTGGAGAGGTCCCCGAGGCTCGCCTCCCCTCTGACGAGCGCCTTCAAAACCCTCCTCATTATCTTGCCGCTCCTCGTCTTCGGAAGCTTCTTGACGAAGATTATCGCGGCAGGCCTCGCTATCGGACCTATGACCTCCGCGACGTGGTTGGAAAGCTCTTCCTCGAGCTTCACGCTCGGAGAGAAGCCTTCCTTGAGTACGACGAAGGCGACAGGTACCTCTCCCTTTACGGGGTCCGGTTTCCCGACGACCGCGGCTTCGCTTACGGCCGGGTGCTCGACGAGTGCGCTTTCAAGCTCCATGGTTCCTATCCTGTGGGCGGCTACCTTTAAGACCTCGTCGGCCCTGCCGAGGATCCAGAAGTAGCCGTCCTCGTCCTTCATGGCGTAGTCCCCGGGGAAGTAGTACCCGTCGAACCTGCCCCAGTACGTTTTAACGTACCTCTCCGGGTCGCCCCAGACGCCTAGCAACATGCCCGGCCACGGGCGCTTGATCACCAGGTAGCCCTGCACGCCTGGCTTCGCGGGGTTCCCGTTGTCGTCCACTACGTCGGCGTCTACGCCCGGTAGGGGCAGGGTAGCCGAGCCCGGCTTGAGTGGTACGAGCTCTATGCCCGCCGCAGGCGATATCATGAAGCCGCCCGTCTCCGTCTGCCACCAGGTGTCGATTATCGGGCACCTGCCCTTCCCGACTACCTTGAAGTACCATTCCCACGCTTCGGGGTTTATAGGCTCCCCGACGCTCCCGAGTATCCTGAGGCTCGACAGGTCGTGCTTCTCGACCCAGTGCGAGCCGTAGCGCATGAACATCCTAATGGCAGTTGGAGACGTGTAGAAGACGGTGACCCCGTGCCTCTCGATGATGCTCCACCACCTGTCCGGGGCCGGGTAGTCCGGGGCACCCTCGTACATAAGCGTGGTTAAGCCGTGCAGGAGCGGGCCAAAGACGACGTAGCTGTGCCCCGTAATCCACCCTATGTCTGCCGTGCACCACCAGATGTCCTCGTCGTTCGGGTTGAAAGCCCACTTGAGCGTCCAGTATACCCACACAAGGTAGCCACCCGTGCTGTGGTAGATGCCTTTAGGCGTACCCGTAGTTCCGGAGGTGTAGAGTATGAAGAGCGGGTGGTTGGAGTCGAGCCTCTCCGGCTCTACGTAGGTGTTCCTGCCTATACCCTCCAGGGCCTCGTGGTACCAGTAGTCGCGGCCCTCCTGCATCGCGACGTCTACCCCCGCGTGCCTCACTACGAGGACACTCTCCACGCTCAGGGCCTGCTCTAGGGACTTGTCCGCTATATCCTTCAGCCTCACGACCCTCCCCCTCCTCCAGAAGCCGTCGGCGGTTACCAAGAGCTTCGCCCCAGAGTCGTTGAGCCTCTTGGCGAGAGAGTCGCTCGAGAATCCCGAGAATATCACCGTGAAGGGGGCCCCTATCCTGGCGGCAGCGAGCATGAAGATCGGGAGCTCCGGGATCATGGGAAGGTAGAGGGCGACCCTATCCCCCTTCTTGACCCCGAAGTTCTTTAGAAGGGCCGCTACCCTGTTTACCTCTACGTAGAGGTCCCTGTACGAGTACTTCTTCACCGAGCCGTCCTCCCCCTCCCATATCAGCGCTACCTTGTTCTTCCTCCAGGTCTTCACGTGCCTGTCCAGGGCGTTGTAGCTAGCATTGATCCTTCCCCCCACGAACCACCTGTAGAAAGGCTTCTCCCCATCGTCTAGGACCTTATCCCAGATCTTGTACCACTCCAGCGCCCTTGCATGCTCGTCCCAGAAGGACTCGGGATCCTCAAGCGCTTTTCTCCGCATCTCGTCTAGCTTCGCCGTTAAAACCCTCCTCTCCTCGACCGGGAGTACACCCATAGCCTATCGCCAAAACCCCGCTAGACAACAGGCTAAATCCATGACTCGTGATAGATAATGACAAATGAGAGTACCCCGGAGGGTACGTTCAAAGAGAACATGACGCATGGAGCCCCGGCCGGGGATTGAACCCGGGACCTCCGCCTTTCCAGCCAGGGCTAGTTACCAGAGCGGCGCTCTTCCAACTGAGCTACCGGGGCTACCCTCTATTCACAGGTTGAGAATTATAAACTTTGCTTCGCGCGCTTGCCTAACGCGAGGAGGGGGCTGGGCGCCTGTTCCCTGCCGGTCTTACTCTTTAGTCTTCTGTCCCCAGTTTTTCGAGGCGTTCTACGAGGCTTTGCGCCTTGGGGTATCGCTCGGCCTTGTACTTCGTGAAGGCGAGGAGTGTTATACGCAGTGCTTCGTCGTGACAGGCATGCTCCATCAAAGAAGCATGAGTGACCTGGTAGTACTCCCTGCCACCCATTCGAACCACTCGGACGTCCCAGCCTTGAGCGCGTGCCTCCTCCACCCAGCCCGAAGGCACAGCTTCGACTGCGATTCTAGCGTAGACGTGGTTCCTCGTAGAGATGTAGACAAGGTGTAGCTGCGCCCCTGCCACCTCGGCGTAGAACGGGTTATTTCTTTGGCCGTCCTTCTTACCTCTCTTCTGCGGCAATCCGTAGCCGACGAAGAGGAAGTGTTTAATCTTTGGACACTTAGTTACCAGCGAGACAAAGCGCACGTACTCGCTAGCTCTCTCCACGGCTAAGCGGGCATTAGCTATAGCGCTTTCCGCCGGCAAGTAGATGTCTTCATGTCCAACCTTGAAGAAGAGCACCCGAAGCTTTAGGAAGAATTCGAGCTCGCCGTCCCCCAGGAAGGCGGTCGTCAGCGCCACCGAGTCACCGTTAAGCTCCTTACACCTCTCGACGAGCTGACGAAACTCTGCACGTTTAACCTCGCCGATGAGCTCGGAGGCCCAGCCCAGCTCCTCCTCGTAACCGTCAACGCGCGCCTGCCACTGGATGCTCAGCCTAGTACTGCCGAGAATGCCCGCCGTGACGCCGAGCCTGACTTCTCCCGGGAAGCTGGCGAGCGTCGCTGGCAACTGCCAGCTCTGCGTTGTGCTGAAATGTACGTCGCTGATGCGCCCGTGCGGCGGAGTGACATCTGTGAGAAGCCACCCTTTCTGCAGGCTTCTGAGAACATCGCTCGGAGTATTCACTAGAACCTTGGGAAACTCCGATTCAACCCAGAAGCCTTCCAGTGGTACGCGCACCCTCCAGCTCTTCGCGTTGGGCCTCGAGACAGTTACGTACCAGTTTTCGCCGGGCACGTAAACGTGCCAGACTCTGCCGTGTCTCTCAACTTTGAGGCCGTCTTCGGTAGCGTCGACGATTGCTTGTAGCCTATCGCGTAGCTCTACGACAGCGCTTCCCTCTCTCGGCTTGCTGTCGTCGTTCAGTAGAAGGTACTTCCTCGCGTCGATGTCTATGAAGCGGTGAAACCTCGGGTAGACTTCGTCCGGCACGACGCTGTACCCGTTTATGAGGAACCTAGTGAAGTCCCAGTCAACCTCGCTCACAGTGTCATACAGGCCGCGGTAGTGTATCTCGCCCTTCTTCCCGCCCCTGGCTTTCCTCTTATCCTCTGTTCTGGTGGCGTAGAGGCTTAAAGCCGCACGCCTCCAAACCTCCTCCCTAACAACCTTCTCGACCTCTTCATTCCTCATCATCTTCTCTCCAACCATACTTAACCTTTCCTTAAATGGTGGAGGGGGCGCCCCTGCGAGGGCGCGCTCGAGGGTTACCGTGCGGGCGATAAGCGCCCCCTCGCGTATCCTGGCGAGCACTCTTAAGGGCGACGAGCTGTACGAGGCGCGCCTCGTCGAAGCGTTAGACGCGATCAAGGGTTCCTCGCCTCCGTGGGAAGCGCCCCGCAGGTCGAAGAGGACGAAAAACTGGAGAGAGCTGGAGAAGGACATCAAAGAGCTCAGGGGGCTAGGGCTAGCGTAAAATCTCGCGCTTGGCACTTTCCCCGATGGCTTTCTCTTTTCAGCCCTACGCGTTAAGCGTTTTGCCAGCGCGCTTGGTTACAGTGGTTCTTTCCTCACGCCTTCGGAGGATATCTCGACGGAGAAGATCCTCGGGCTTAGCTGTCGAAGAGCCTCGACTACCTCCTTCTCTTTCTCCGCCGTTACTAGGGCTACGATGAAGCCTCCCCCGCCCGCGCCAGTCAGCTTCGACCCAAGCGCCCCGGCGCGCCTAGCCGTGTATACGAGTTTCTCGAGTTCCAGCGTGGAGACCCCTATCGCTGAGAGGAATCCGTGGTTCACGTTCATGAGCCTTCCCAGAGACTCGTAGTCTCCTTCTTCGAGGCGCCTCGCCGCTTCCACCACGAGGCGGCCCGCCGCGTGGTACAGTGGTTCCAGCACGGAGGGGTACGTGTTTTTCAGCTCCAGCACTCTCTTGACCATTTCCCCGGTGTTCCTGGGCACGCCGCTATCAGCTAGGACGAGCCTTACACCGTTAAGCTCGGCTTTAAGGGGTATGAAGCCCTCCCCCTTCCTGTACGCTATGACGCCTCCGTACGTCGCAACAGTATTGTCGATGCCGCTCGGCTTCCCGTGGACGACCTTCTCAGCCTCGAAGGCTATCCTGGAAACCTCCTTGAGGTCCGGCTCCTCGCCGAACGCCCTGAAAGTCGCATGCGTAGTTGCAACGGCAACTGCAGCGGAGGAGCCCATACCGCTCCCGGGCGGTATCTCAGAGTCCACGGTTACCTTAACTCCGGACTTCCTGCCCAGCGACTCCATAGCTGTGTAGGCGGCGATCGCTATGGAGAGCATTTTACCGCTCCACGCCCCGCGCTCCGCGAACCGGTACTCTTCGAGCAAGCCGAGGTTCTTGGAGTACACCAGTATCCCGTCGGTGTCCGCGGGCTCAACGGTGACATGTGCCCTCAGAGAGATAGCCGCCGCGATTGCCGGTTGCCCCTCAACGACGAAGTGCTCGCCGAAGAGTATCACTTTGGCGGGTGCGCTCGAGCGCGTCGCTTGCATAAGCTTCAACTCTACGGTGAGAAAGAACAGAAAAAACTTTCGCGTTCTAGGCTAGGGCTGTATGCCCCGCGCGAGTAGGTACTCCTTGATCTTCGCGATGGACTTCTGTATCGCCTCGGCGGGGTACTCGTGCGCCGGTAATCGTCCCTCGAGGAACTCCCTGTAGGCGGCGAGATCCAAGAGCCCGTGCCCGCTCAGGTTGAAGAGTATGACCTTTTCCTCGCCCTTCCTCTTAGCCTCTAGGGCCTCGTCGATGACCGCCTTTATGGCGTGGGCGCTCTCAGGAGCAGGCACTATGCCCTCCGTCCGGGCGAAGAGCCTCGCCGCCTCGAAGACTTCCACCTGGTTGTAGGCAACGCTCTCGAAGATCCCCGCTTTTTTGAGAAGGCTTAGGGTTGGAGCCGCGCCGTGGTAACGTAGTCCGCCGGCGTGAATCGGCGGTGGCACGAAGTCGTGTCCCAGCGTGTACATCTTTAGGAGCGGTGTAAGCCTCGCCGTGTCGCCGAAGTCGTACATGTACTCTCCCTTGGTCATGGAGGGGCAGGACGCAGGCTCCACGGCGAGGAACCTCGTCTTCTTCGGTGCCTTCCCGCTACGCACCAGGTAGTAGAAGGGGTACGATATTCCCGCGAAGTTGCTCCCACCGCCCACACAGCCTATCACTATGTCGGGGAACTCGTCGAGCGCCTGCATCTGCTTGATGGCTTCGAGCCCTATGATCGTCTGGTGGAGCAGCACGTGGTTTAGCACGCTACCCAGGCTGTACTTCGTGTCCTCGTGCTCTATTGCGTCTTCCAGCGCCTCGCTGATCGCTATACCGAGAGAGCCGGGGTGCTCGGGGTCCTTCTCGAGGAAAGCCCTGCCCGCCTTAGTCCTGTTACTGGGGCTCGGGACGACCTCGGCGCCCCAAGTCTGCATCAGTATAGCCCTGTAGGGCTTCTGCTGGTAGCTCACCCTCACCATGTACACCGTAAGCTTGAGCCCGAACAGCATGGTCGCGAACGATAAAGCGCTTCCCCACTGCCCAGCCCCGGTCTCCGTCGTGAGGCGCGCCACGCCTTCGCGCGCGTTGTAGTACGCCTGCGCGACAGCCGTGTTCGGCTTATGGCTCCCTGGGGGCGATACCCCTTCGTACTTGTAGTAGATCCTCGCAGGGGTCCTGAGGGCTTTCTCCAGCCTGGTGGCCCTGATGAGGGGGGTAGGCCTCCATATCCTGTACACCTCGAGTACCTCTTCGGGTATCGGGATAAACCTCTCCTGCGATACCTCCTGCCTGATAAGCTCCTTGGGGAATATGGGTTCAAGGTCTTCTGGCGAGACGGGCTTCCCGGTTGCGGGGTTCAGCGGTGGCGGTAGGGGCTCGGGCAGGTCTGGTAGTATATTGTACCACTCCCTCGGTAGCTCCTCTTCGTCTAGGAAGTATTTTTTGCTCATAACTCGTCAAAAATGATCATAATGGTATATAAATATTGCGTTTTTCCCAATTTTATTCACATATCACGTTTTAATACACGATGTCCATTTTTGTACACGTGGAGGGGGGCTTTTGGAGAAGGGTTAGTGAAGTCGTGAAGTCGGAGAAAAGGATGAACGTAGTTAGGCTACTGTTGAAGTACGGGATCAGCGTAAGGGAAGACGGGCTGTACATCGGGGACAAAGTGAAAGTCACCGTGAGCTCCGTGGCGGAAGAAGCTCAGGTCGATAGGAGGATTGTGCTGGAGACTCTTAAACGCATACTCTCGGACAGCTACCTGAGGGAGTTCTTCTACAACCTGAGGCCCGCGGGACCCTCGCTGGTATCCGTTGCACGCGTGCTTGGCTACCGGTGCTTAGTGGTCGAGATACACGAGGATAGGCCCGGGATACTCGCGTGGGTAGCGTCCGCCCTCGCCGAGAAGGGCATAAATATCCTCCAGGTGGTGGCGGAGGACCCGAACATATACAGGGAGCCTAAACTCTACGTCGTAGTCTCCAAGCCCGTTCCCGGGGAAGTGATAGAGAAGATACTGCAACACCCGGCGGTTAAACGTGTAACTCTAAGTTAGCCAGTTTCTAGTGCACGTACGATCTCCGCGAGAACTTTCTCGGCGTAGGTCCCGGGAACCTTGAAGGATGCAGCGCCTGCGTGGCCGCCGCCCGACCCCCCGTATCGCGATGCCACATCCCATGCAGTCTTCGACGGGTTCCCCTTTGCCCCGGGAGGTGCTCTCAGCGTTAGGAGTGCCGCCTCGCCGACCCTGCTGAGAATCAACGCGATCCTCCCCTCCTCGCTGGCGATGATGGATGCCAGCATGCCGGCGAAGCCGTATACCCTCTTGTCCCTCATATCCACGGCTACAACCTTCTCGGAGCGGTAGACTACCCTGAGGCGCGCCTCCCTAAGGAGGTCCTGAAACACCTTCTCCGCTTCACTTGCGGCCTTTGCTACTTCGTCGGGGACTACTACCCTCTCGGTGATCCAGGCTCTGAGTATCCTTCTCCTTATCTGCTCGTCCCGCACGCGGTACCCGAGGACCAGGCTTAGAACCTCGACGTAGTGGAAGAGCGGGTCCTCCCGTGCTACGCTCACAGCCCTGTCGGCAACCTCTCCTATCGTGATTATCTTCTCGAAGAAGGCGGGGTCCGGGACTCTGTCCAGGAAGCTCCTAGCTATAGTCGACGCCGACGCGGCCTCTGCCAGCATGGCTTCCACCCCGATCCTCTTCAGCTCCTCGACCCGCTCAATGGTAGAAGGGTGGTGGTCGATCCAAGTCACCCTCTTCGACGCCACAAGCTTGCCGAGCTCCGCGCTGAGCCTCGGCCACACGTCCGCGTCTATCGCTAGGTCAACTATGTAGATGCCCTCCGCTCGGGGATCCACGCGGGCTAGGTCTTTGTCCAGCTCGTAGGGCTGTGAGAAGTAAAACCTCAGCTCCGCGTCCTTCTCCGCGTGCTTCAACGCGGCGGCAACCGTGGCTGTAGCGGAGAGCCCATCAAGGTCCCCGTGGAGTACAAAGGCGTAGATCCTCATATCCTCTCCATCTCTCCCATCTCTTTGTCCAGGACTTCCGCGACGTTGCAGAGAAATACGGGGAAGAGCTCCTTCTCCGCCGTAAGCACAGGGAAAGACGACGACACGCGGTAGCCGGCCAGCAGGAAGCGGCGCCGCGCCTCTTCTCCCTCCGCGACGGAGCCTACCGGGACCTTCACTCGAAGCTGTACCCTTACCAAGAAGGAGGACACAATTGTGCAGCGCACGTCTACCCGTACGCGCCCCTCCCCTAACACCCTCCTTGTTTCGACAGAGTTGCCCGAGGCTTCGGCTAGCCAGCCGCGCTTTTCGAGAGCGTGGAGCAGGCCTCCAACGCTGAGCCCGGGCCGTAGCACTGTGCATTCCTCCGACAACTCTCCGAGAAGCCTCGAAAGCTCCGATAAGAGAGGGGCCAGCTCAGACCTTCCCACAGTCTTCGTGAACTCGTGGTTCCTCCTAGCCATTCCGAGGAGGCTTCCCAGTTGCTCGATGCGCGGGCAGATTTCCGCCAGGTGTCTCGAGACTTTCAGCGCTACTTCGTAGCCTTCACCGGAGGCTACGATCTCTAGGGAAAGCTCGTCGCACGGGTCGTAGTCGCGGTTCAAACCTCTACACCCCTCTTTCTCAGCTCTTCCACGGCTTTAGCAAGTATTATCTTCACCTTGTTTTCGTCCACTCCGAGCTTTCTCGCCGCGTCCTTGACGTCGCCCGAGAGAGCGACCCTAGCGAGAACCTGCCTGGCGAGCTTCTCGTTCAACACTCCGTGCGCCAGCGCTAGTTGCGCTATTCTGGAGGCTCTCTCGAAGTCTATGTCTCTCTGCAACGCTTCGAGCGGGAGCGGGCTGGAGAACCTGTTCACGTCTTCAAGGAATATTATTGTCACCCACTCGTCGTCCTTGAGGTCCGGGTATATCTCCTTCAGGGCCTTCTTCAAATCCTCCTTATCCGCAAAGCCGTCCCGGACGGCGTCGTCGCTGTTTAGCTCACTTACCTTGGTATACCTGACGGACTTCACTCTAGCCGTGCCGTATATCTTCCCATCGCTCTCCAGGAAAACCTCGTCCCTCGTAGGCGTGACGATCCCCCTTCTTATCGTCGTTACCTTCTCGCCGCTGAGCAACATATCGATATACTTCGCTTTGAACCTCAAAGTCCTTCCTAGCTTCCTGTTGAACGTATTTGCGTGCTCCGACACCAGGCTCTCCCCTATAGACCGCGTATCTACTTTTTACCTTTACGGTGTGTACGCGTGGAGCGCGAACGTTCTTCGCCCACTGAGCCTGCTCGAGCTTGCTGCTTTTCGTCCTGGAAGACCATTTTCAGCCCCTCTACTATCTTCTTGGAGACGTAGTCTATGCGCTCGACTAGGCGGTCGTAGTACTCCAGGAACTCGCTACGCATCTCGTTTACGACTTCCTCGGGGGTTCTCTCGCCAGTAGCTATCTTCGAGAGTGAGGCTTCCATCTTGCCGCGCACCTCTGGTAGTACGAGCTCCGGGACGGTCTCGTAGAGCGCCAGGGCGAGAGTCCTGCCTAGAGGCGTGGGTATGCACCGCTTGTTCTTAACTACGAAGTATCTCCTCTCTATGTTGGTGTGTATGTGCTCCTGCATTGTGGCATCCGTACCAATGCCGTACTTCTTCATCAGGGCGAGTAGCTCAGACTCGCTGAGGTAGGGTGGAGGCTGGGTGGTTCTCGCCTCGATTTTTGCATCCTCGACTTCGACTTCCTCTCCTTCCACGACGTACGGCAAGGGCTCGTCCTTCGGGACGGAGTACTTGTAGACGTTGTAGAAACCAGCATAGACCAGCTTTCGGCCCTCCGACTGCAGGGAGAGCTCCCCCACCTTCACGACTACCCTCTGCCTCTCGACTACTGCGTTCTCGCTGATCGTTGCTAGGAAGTGCCTGACGACGTACTCGTAGACTTTCCACGCCTTCTCGCCGAACCTTCTGGTTATCTCCTCGCGGGACGCGCTCCTCGTCGGGTAGATGGGCGGGTGGGCTTTGTCGTCTTCCCGTCCCCGCGTCGGCGTGAAGCCTTTTGCAAGCACCTTGGCTACGTACCAGCCGGCGTCCTCCCACCTGGTGAACATGGACGCTATTCCGCGCAGGTTAAGCGTCGGCGGGTAGATTGTGGTCTCGGTTCTCGGGTAGGATATGTAGCCGAAGGAGTAAAGCTTCTCCGCTATCGAGAGAGTTTCCTTGGGCCTGAGGTTCAAGAAAAGGCTCGCCCTGCTCTCGAGGTACACCGTGTTCAGAGGAACGGGGGGCTCCACCTCTACCGCGTTGAACTCCGCTGATACAACGACCCCCACGCCGGTCCTCTTAACGCTATCGAGAGCACTCTTCGCTTTCTCCTGGTCTTCGAACGTGGCGGAGGCCGTGAACACGCCTTCCTGGCTCCTAAACCTGACCCTCAAGACGTAGTACTTCTTCTTCTTGAACTGCTCCCTTTCGAGCTCCCTCTTAACCACCAGGTAGAGGACCGGCGTCTGGCATGGCCCGTAGCTCAGGAAGCTACCCCTCGGCATTACCCCGCCGTTCCTCCTAGCCGAGAGAGTGAGTATACGCGTGAAGCTCGCACCTATCGTGAGGTCTACAACCATCCTAGCAAAAGCCTTGTTCGCCAGGTTCTCGTTCGGCTCCCTCAGCTTCCTGAAAGCCTCCAGTATATCGCTTTTAGTCACCGCGCTGAACCACGCTCTACGGAACTCGAGCTCCGGGTTCACGCTCTTCATTATCCTCATCACTTCGAAGGCTATCGCCTCGCCCTCGACGTCCGCGTCAAGCGCGAGTATCACTGTCGACGTCTGCCGGGCCAGAGTCTTCAAGGCTCTGACGTAGATGTACGCGCCTTCCCGAGTGACGAGCACGGGGTTCGTGAAGAAGAGTACCCGGGGGTCGACGCTCTCCCACTTGTTATACTCCTCGGGGAAGTCGAAGTCAAGTATGTGCCCGCTCACGCCTATGGATAGGTGCTTTCCTCCCTCCCAGAGGAACTCGTAGGCAGGCACCCTCTCGACGCGGAACCTCCGGACGCTACTCCCGCCTAGGAAGCTGGCTATTGCACGCGCAACAGAGTTTTTCTCTGCTACTATGACTGCCTTGTAGCTCATTACCCATTACTTCCTCTTTGCTCCTCGCTGCTCGGTCTTCTCGGCGTGCTTCCCCCTGACCCCGAGCCCCAGAAGCCTCCGTACAGCGGCGTCCAAGAACCTGATGTAGGACCCTTGTTTGCCTACGAATGCTCCGTACTCGTCGGGATTTACGTATACGGCGAGCTCCGAGCCCTCTATCTCTACGCTCGTGATATGCTTCCTGATCCACCCCACTGGGTGTATTGCCTTCACTATCTCCCCGAGATCCTGCGTCAACTCGACAGCCCTTATCTGGACCCCCGCCTCCTCCTGGGCCTTGTTTATCCTTTCGCCCTTCTTCCCTATAAGCCTGCTCAGGGTATTCTCCTTCGCGACCGCCAGGACATCGGGGGCTGTGTGCGCGCCGAACTTTTCCTTCAGGTCTTTTAGCCAGACCACGGTCACCACGTCGGCGTCAGGGGCATGGCTTTGAAGTATCGCTTTCACCTTCTCCTCCTCTTCGCTGAGGGCCCTGCGCCTCAACCTTGACTCGAGCGCCAGCTTGAAGCCTCTCTTGGAGCCGGGCCTCACTATGTCGTTTATACCCATGTTTATAACGAGGGACCTCTCCTCCCCGAGGAGCAACTCCCGGGCTATAGCGGCAGTGTTTCTCGTCTTTCCTTCGAGCGCCTGGAGTATGGGGTCACCAGCTATTACGAGCTTGGAGTTCTTCCCGGTTCTAATGATGCACTCCGTCACGAGGTCGGGCGAGGCGTACTGGACGTCGTCCAGGAAGACCAGGCTGTTGTCGAAAGTCCTACCTGCGAGGAAGTCCGGGTCGACGAACACCACCTTTCTCTGGTCGAACATCTCCCTAAGCTCCTTCAGGTCTACGTAGTCGCCGGCCACGTCTTCCACGTAGGAGGAGGCTATCTCGAAGAAGAGGTTACCCATCTCGCTGGAGTCGAGTACCTTAGACCTGGAGAGGCTTACTAGAGGCTTTACGACCACCATCCTCTTGTACTTCCCGCTCCGAACCGCAGAGAGGCCGTAGAGGAGCACGACGAAGCTTTTCCCCGTACCGCTGGGACCGAAGACCCCCACTAGGTCCACGTCCGGGCTTTCGAGAGCTCCCAGCAACATCTTCTGCTTCTCAGTAGCAGGTGTAAACGGAAGCGACATTGCAACCCCCTTAACCACTTCACCCATCTTTTTATTTACTTTACCGCCAGATAAGTCGCCGTCGCCTTTGATCAAGTTTTTAGGCTCGCGTGGAGAGATTGCTTAGTATGTGGAAACCTGATAAGCTGTATTTCGGGCCTGCCGGGATACCGACCACGGTTTCTAAGGGTGGTGTAAAGGAGGGGATGCTTGAGGTTAAGCGGCTCGGGCTGGATGCCATGGAGATAGAGTTCGTGAGGAAGATCTTCCTGGACGATAAGAGCGCTCAGGAGGTCAAGAAGTTGCGGCACGAGCTGGAAATAGTGCTCACGGTCCACGCTCCCTACTACGTCAACCTGAACAGCGCCGATGAGTCGAAGGTGAAGGCCAGCGCGGAGAGGGTGTTGAGGAGCGCCGAGGTAGGCTTCAAGGCTGGCGCTTGGAGCGTCTGCTTCCACGCGGGGTACTACGGGGACAGCGAGCCGGAGTCCGCGTACGCCAGGATAAAGTCGGAGGTAGCCGCGATCGCGAGGCAACTTCGAGACGAAGGCGTCGAGATATGGCTTAGGCCCGAGGTTCTCGGCAAGCCCTCGGAGTTCGGTTCATTGGAGGAAGTTATTCGACTAAGCGAGGAAGTGGAGAATGTACTGCCTACGATCGACTTTGCCCACTTGCACGCTAGGGGTAAAGGCGCGCTCAGGCAGTACCAGGACTTCGCCGCGGTGCTGGATGCACTCGAAAGCAGGCTCGGCAGAATAGCACTCGACAACATGCATATCCACGTATCCGGCATCGAGTACGGTGAGAAAGGGGAGATCAGGCACCTCAACCTCACGGAGGCCGACCTGGACTACAAGCTACTCGTGAAGGTCCTCAGGGACTACAATGTTAAGGGAGTAGTTATTTCGGAGAGCCCAAACCTAGAGCAGGACGCGCTTCTTCTCAAGGAGCTTTACTACGGCGGGGCCAGGACGTCGAAGCGGAAGAGATCCCGGGGCGAGTAACCCTCTAGGCTCCCCTTTAGGACGTACTTAAGTTCCCCTGGGTTTACCACGGGCCCAGGAAATAAGTCGGGGTCATCGACTGCGAGCCTCGGGCAAGCCGTGTTGACGTAGGCGTCGTAGGAGCCTAGGTTGAGCAGACCCTCTCTTGTGACCTCGTCGAACACTGCGAGCTCAGCCCGCAGCCCGCGCTCCGCGAGGAGATCCCTGATTCTCCGCGCGATCTCCGGCCTCCTCTGGCCCGTCTTTGACGATACCGCCACTAGGAAGCTTCTAGCCTCTATGGCGCGGGAGAGGTCTCTGAGCCTCCTGGCTACAATCGGCTTTACGTCAACGGGCCCGTAGTCCCCAGTGTACGGATCTACCCTCCACGTGGGCGCGCCGGTCCAGAGCGCCGCTCCCAGAGCGTGGAAGACGCCGCCAGCCACTACGATCACGGCCTCAGCGTCCTCGGCGAGTGCCGCATAGTTGCACCCGACTACCAGCCCAAGGTACCCGTCGAGGTGCCTCCCTGCAACCGTTAGCCCGGCATCCTCGGCGAGCCTCACGAGCCTGGAGAAGTACTTCGCGTGCTGGTAAGTCGTGCCTATAGTTACCCTCCTGTACCCCTTGAGGGCTACGTTCCTCACGACTTTCTCGAAGGTTTCGAAAAGCAAACCCTCGTAGTAGACAGGCACGAAGATGACAGGGGGCGCGTCCACCCTAGCGCCCACGAAGCCGTGGTGCCCTAAGTGCAGTATCGCGTCGGCGTTGATTGCCCGAGCTTCCTGCAAGGCTACGTCGCACCCTCCCCAAGCGTGCCCGCCCGAAACGTATGCTTCGACGCCGTCAGCGGCAAGCCTTGCCGCCAGCTCTCTGGCGACGTGTTTGAGCCCGTCGGGAGCCTGAAGTAGAACTCTGCGCGCCCCCAGCTTCCTGATCTCTCGGACGGGGCGCAGGTCCACCTCGTAGCCGCCTACAGAGAGACCGGCCTCCATGCTAGACCCAGCCTATCCGCGTACTCGTAGGCCTCTCTTATTTCGCTAGCGGTTGGGCGCCTAGCTATCTCGGGCCACCTTTGTGGGAACCTCGCCACGAGGTGCTCGGGCCTATACTGGTCCATCACGTTGACAAGCGCTCTTGGACAGTTTTCCGAGATCCATTTCAGGACGGGCTTGGTGCAGCACTCTACGTGCGACGGGAGCACCAGGTGCCTGATGATTATGTCTCTGCCTGCGTCGCAGACTACTTTGTGGTTTCTCGAAACAACCTCGAAGTACCTTGGAACCCCGGAGAGCCTCCTAGCGCAATCGTCATTACCGTACTTGAAGTCCGGTAGCCATATGTCCACCACGTCTAGGAGCAGTGATAGAGCCTCCTGCGACATGTACATGTTGGAGTTCCACAGCAGTGGGACATTTACGTCCATGTAGCGCAACGACTCGAGTATAACGTGGAGCTGCTGATCCGGGTTCCCGCCCACGTAGTTAATGTTCCTGGCCCCCCTGAGGTACAGGGCGGTGGCTATTCCTGCGAGCTCCTGTGGAGTAACCTTCTCGCCGTTATCAACCCTGGTGGAGATATCCCAGTTCTGGCAATACACGCACTTGAAGCTACAACCCGTGAAGAAAATTGTCCCGGACGGTACTAGCGGCGCCTCCTCCCCGACATGGAGGAAAGCGCTAGCAACACGCACCTCCTTGCCTAGCCCGCAGACGCCCCTCTTGCCCTCCTCTCTGTTCACCATGCAACGCCACTCGCAGAAAAAGCAGCTACGAAGCATTCTCTTTGCGATCTCGATCTTCAAGTCGAGGTACGACTTGCTCGGCAAATTCTTCTCCAAGCCCTTCTCCACGGACTCCGCGTAAACCTTTTCAAAATCTCTGGAGTAGCTCCTATGCACGTCGAGAAGCTCCTCGAGGGGCGCCTTTTCATCGTAATCTACGGGCATTCTTCTGGCAACGCGGTAGCGCGCCGGCTTCTCACCCCTGAGCACGCCGAGGTAGTGTGAAAGCCTCTCCCTGACCTCGGGGTACTCCCAAACGGTCACCGAGTCGGGCCTTATGAGCGATATGTACTCGTATTCCTCCCTAAACCGCATCCTAACCAGTATACCGCCGAAGACGATAAATCCGTTACTTTCTACATTTAATTCTCAAAGCTTTTAAGCTCGATAAAAGGTTATAAGCAAGGTAGGCATGAAAATTGGGTATCCACTAATTCTAATAAATTTTAAGGCGTACTCGGAGGCTTCCGGCAAGAGGGGGCTACAGCTGGCGAAGGTTGCCGAGAAGGTAAGCAAGGAGACTGGTATCACGATAGCCGTTGCGCCCCAGCTAACAGACCTCGCCTTCATCGCCAGCCAGGTCGAAATACCCGTGTTTAGCCAGCATGTAGACGACGTTCCGCCGGGTAGCTATACCGGCCACGTAACCCTGGAGGCTGTCAAGGATGCTGGCGCCGTAGGCACGATGGTGAATCACAGCGAGAGAAGGGTTAGAGCAGACCAAGTAGACGTGATAGTGAAGCGGGCGCGCAGCCTAGGACTGACAACGGTCGTGTGCACGAACACTCCTGAAGTCACAGCTGCTATGGCAGCCCTGGGTCCCGATATGGTGGCAATCGAGCCCCCGGAGCTCATAGGTACGGGTATACCCGTCTCAAAGGCGAAGCCCGAGGTTGTTACGAGCTCCGTAGAGCTCGTGAAGAAGGTAAACCCGAACGTAAAGGTGCTCTGCGGCGCAGGGATAACTGTCGGCGAAGACGTCGCCGCCGCCCTTAGACTCGGCACGGTGGGCGTGCTCCTAGCATCCGGCGTCGTGAAGGCAAAGGACTGGGAAAAGGCTATCCTGGATCTAATAAGCCCCATAATCAAGAAGTAGGCGCGGAAAAGGGTTAGGCGGGTTCCCGAAAGATTTCTTTTCGTCTTCCCATACTTGAACTTGGCTTCTCGCTGGCTGAGCGAGGAGCTCTCCACCTAGCCCTGTTCTTCATCTGCTCAGTACCCGGATTTCCGATCATTGCTCAAGTGAATCACTGCATGCACGTCAAAAAAGCTTTTGTGAGCAGCCTCAAAGCAACCAGCATAAGGCTAGGTAGGCAGAGTAGCCTAGGGCTATGAAGGTAACATAGGGGGCTAGCGCTGTCGCCCAGAAGCCGGGGAGGGACGGGGGCTCGGCGCGGCCCGGGATTCCGACGCCTATCTCTATTTTAAGCCCATCCGCGTCTACCCTCGTGGCGGGGGCGAGCATGTAGGAGTACCTTTCGTACTCCTCCCTGGAGACGTACCTCATAGCTACGAGTGCAACCAACCTTTCGAGAGTATTCAGCCTGTAGCCCTCGAATTTCTGAGGCTTGCCGAGGTTCCAGTAGACGTTGTAAGCCGCGAAGAAGGCTGTTGGTACGAGGGAGAGGAGCAGGATCGTTCCCAGTGGCACGGCGAAGAGCGGGGATAGCCTCGGCGGCTCGAAGAAGCCCAGGAAAGCGAAGGCTATGGCGTCGGCTTCACCAGTTAAGCCCAGTTTAAGGGATAGAACTGCCAAGGCGAGGCTTACAGCTAGGGATAACAGGTAGAGTTGGAGTACGATTCTTCCAGAAGCTAGCTCCGCCGCGAGGAGGGGGGTTGCCAGAAGGGTTCCCGCAATCCATACCTTGTCGTCGATCTCGCGCGTTCTGAAGTCTTGGTAAGCCGCTACCCAGAGAGTACCCGCTACCACCAGGCTTCGCAGCAAAGAAATAGCGTCATGAAAGCACATGTACCGTCTTCCTAGAAGCCGAAGAGGGACGCGAGACCCTCTTCGACCGTTTCCTCCTTTACCTCTTCCTTCTTCTCCTCTTTCTTCTCCTCCTTCTTCTCCTCGGCGGGCGGAGCCTGCGCGGGCGCCGTAGCTGGGGCCGGGGCTCCTACCGCGACTGGTAGGGCGGCGGTTTTAAGTGCTTCCTCTATGTTCACTTCCTTCAATGCCGCGACTAGAGCTTTTACCCTGACGTCGTCAACCTGTATTCCTGCAGCTTCGAGTATGCGCTTCACGTTTTCCTCGCTTATCTCCTTCCCAGCGTGGTACAGCAACAGGCTTGCATACACGTACTCCATGCCTTCCACCCACTAATCGCAACGTCTTGAACCCCTCCTAGTATATAAACCTAGCGCGCATGCCTAGGCGTGTCTTACCTTTGCTCTGCGAAGATACTGGGAGTTTCCTATGCTCGCGAAAATCTTTTTAGCAAGGACTTCTGCCTACCTGGAGAGAGATGCAGGTACCTGTTGTTATTGTGGATGACCGTGAGAGAAGGTCTCCCGTGCTCTCCGAGCTGGCTAGGCTGGGCGTTAGGTACTCGGTTGCCAGGCTAGAGGTCGGGGACTACGATGTCGGCGGCGTTTACGGGGTGGAGCGGAAGAGTTCTGGCGACTTCGTGAACTCGGTTATCGATGGGAGGCTTTTCGAGCAGGCAAAGTACCTTCGGGAGTCGTACGAGACTGCTATAATAGTCGTGGAGGGCGATCTATCGGAGGAGGTTAGCCGGAGGCAAGTATCCCTGAACCCTCTTTTCGGAGCTCTAGCGGCGCTGGCCGAGAACGGGGTCTCCGTTCTCCAGGTTAGGAGCTACGCGGAGACGGCGCTTCTGATATACGTGCTGTGGAAGAGGCTTCAGAAACACGGGTCAAGCTTTCTCGTTAGGTCGAAGAAGAAGGTCTTCAAGGAGTCTACCAGCATACCGGTAGTACAGCTCAATCTCATAGCGAGCCTGCCGGGGATAAGCAGGGAGATGGCGGACAGGATACTGAGAGAGTTTCACACCCCTAGACGCTTCTTCACGGCGACACCGGCGGAGCTTCGCAGAATCCACGGGCTCGGGCCTAAGCGGATACAGAAGATACTCCAGGTCCTAGACACTTCCTACGTGTCCGCTAAGATGCTGAGCGACTCCCGCAAAGCCGAGGCGAACAGCAACGAAGAAGAGCTTGACCAAGCTCGCGGGGAGGGCGAGTAACGCGCGCTACTAAACATTTTTAAGGGGGTGTGCGGCGATATGACGGGGGAATATGGCGGGAGAAGTCACCCAGGAGCGCGTCATGGAGGCTTTAAAGGAGGTATACGACCCGGAAATACCGTTTAACGTGGTGGATCTAGGCCTCGTATACGGCGTCGAAGTTGACGGTAGAAAAGTAAAGGTGAAGATGACGCTGACGGCTATTGGGTGCCCGATGTCGTACTTCCTCGTTGAGATGGTCAGGGATGTTATCAAGGAGAAGATCCCGGAGGTTGAAGACGTGGAGGTAGACCTCGTCTTCGACCCTCCCTGGACGCCAGACCGCATTAAGCCGGAGGTGAGGCGGCTACTAGGGATATAGCGTGGTATACGAGCCACGTGAGGATACTTTTCTCCTTTTGGATTGCTTGAAGCGGGGTTTCCGCGGAGGCGTGCTTGTAGAGGTAGGCTGTGGCAAGGGAGTGGTCAGCGTTTACGCGTCGAACAGAGCTGACTACGTCGTCGGGGTGGACATCGCGTGGGAGGCTGTTAGGCTTTCCCGCGAGCTTGCGCGCGCATCGAAAGAGTGCCTAGTCGACTTCGTACAGGCGGATATGCTAAACCCCTTTAGGGATTCCTCGGCTGACGTCGTCGCCTCGAACCCGCCCTACCTTCCTTGCGATTACCGAGAAGACCCCCTAGTCTGCGGCGGCGAAGACGGCGTTGAGTTCTCGGCGAGGCTTGCACGAGAAGCCTTCAGGGTTCTACGTAGGAGCGGAGAGCTATTCCTAGTTGCGTCGTCTATTTCGAATTTCGAGAGGCTCCTCGATGTATTAAGGGGCCTTTACGCGAGCGTTGAGGTGGCAGAGGAGAGAAGACTCTTCTTCGAGAAACTCTTCTGTCTACGCGCGCTGAAACCTTGACCTTTAGAGCGCGCTGGATACGAAAAGAGACCCTTACACAGGGATACAAAAGTTCGCTTTCTGATAACGTCGATAGGGATGATATGTCCACGCACGGGCACCCAGTCAGAGTAATCGCGCGCTAAACCCGGGAAACGCTTCCCGGTTTACAAACCAAGAAAAAGAGAGTGAATTTTATGCTAGCCCTAGCCCCCTTAGCTCCTCGACGTTCTCCTCAATCTCTCTTGCTAGCTCTTCGTCTTCCTCGACGCGCGGGGCGCCTCTCACGGAGGCTAGGAACTCCTCTATCGCGTCTAACGCCTTGACGAGCCGCGCCTCGTACAGCCCGTCCCCCTTAAGAGTGCTCGCCAAAAGTCTCGAGCGCGCCCCTCGCAGGGGCGCCCCGTCCACCATTTAAGGAGGGGTGTTGGTATGAGTGGTAGAGGCATGACGGGGGGTGAAGAGGGCGAGGAGGTTGTTAGGAAGCTTGTCTACGGGAGGGCGGCTCAAAGCTTGTATGCCACCAGGACAGAGGATAAGAGGAGGTCTAGGGGCGGGAAGAAGGGCAGAGTACATTACCGCGGCCTGCATGATGCTGTGACCGAAATTAACTGGGACTTTACGCGCTTCGTGGCGCACGCGCTGAGTGTCGTGCCGGACGAGGTTTACCCCAGGTTTGGCAGGCTGTTTGACTACGATTTGAGGCAGTACCTACTACTGGGAGACAGCGAGAGACCGAGAGAGGGAAGCGCGGTCGTGGAGCTCAAAGGAAAGCTACAAGCAATCGTCGATGCAACAGAAGACGGCCTTAAAGTTGAGAGGCACGGAAAGATTTGGCGCGTCTACCCGCCCAGGGAGAACTGGCATGTGACAGTCTCAAGGCCCAATGCACATAGCTGGACTGTCCACGTCCCATTGGAGGGTTACTGGGTTGAGTCAGAGTTCCCGGAGGTACTCGCGAGGACTTCGCCCGACATCCTAAGAAGCCTGCAGAAAGGGTGGCTTCTTACGGACGTAATGCCGCCACGTGAAAGTTACCTTTACGTTTCCTTCAGCACTACCCAGGCGTGGCAACTTCCAGCCACGCTCGCCGACTTTCCAAGCGACGATGTCCACCTCGGCATTAGAGCAGGAGTTCTCGGCTCCACCAAGATGAGCATTATGTGGGGAGTGAGCATCTATGGCTATGCGGAGGAGCTTTCCTGGGCTTCAAGGCTTGTCGGCGAGGTTAAGCGCGCTGAGTACCGCAGTTTGGTCGAGGAGTGCAAGGCGCTTAATGGTGACTCGGTGGCGCTGATAACCGCCTTCCTGGGGGACGGCATCCTTGCGTTCTTCCTAAGGCTTCGATGGCTCTACTTCAGGGTTGGCAACGAGATAGTTTACTTACCTACGGAGAGCGCTGTCTTTAACGCTCGTGTTGCTGTCGAACGGGCCAGCGAATACGTAGCATTTGTGGGCAAAGTTACTAGGTGCGCAAAGGTTAGGCACGTCCTATTCGTTGCCTACGGAGCACCGGGTAAGAGGGGCAGGAAGCCCGGGCAGAAGGTGGCTTGCCAGTGGCTCGGCCTCTATGCGCCGGTCGCCGGCGCGTTGCTTAACCTCGTTATGGTTACTGTCGGCGACGAGTATGCCTACATCTACGCCCGTATACCCGTTGATAGCGCGCCTCCAGGCTGGTACCAGCGCGCGCTGGAGGAAGGCTGGGACGTCCGGGTGGTTCGCATGAGTGACAGGGAGTACTACCAGATCCCCCAAGATTCGTTATTTGAGCACGCGGGCGAGAACCCGGAGCTCTGGGAGGCGCTATACCGCTTCGCAGTTGCAAAGGCGCAGGCTAAGCCGGCCGCGAGGAAGCTAGTCGAAGAACTGCTAAGATTTAAACCAGCTGGGGCAAAGCAAGAATAAAAGGGGTAAGACCGGCAGGAAAAGGCGCCCGGCCCCCTCCTCATTAAAGATCGATACGTTTTTATCTTCGCGGGGGTTTTGCTCCGCGAGATTCGAGGATGTTGCTCCCGAAAAAGTACTTCGTAACGAAGGGTAAGGGGCTGAGCAACGTATCGCCGCTGATGGCGTTCAACAATGCGTTGAGAGAGGCCGGTATACACCAGTTGAACCTTGTGCCCGTCTCCTCCATCCTTCCACCGGAGGTCGAGGAGGAGAGCCCCAGGAGGCTTCCAGCCGGCAGTATAGCGTTCGTCGTTATGAGCGAGAAGAGAGCGAAGGGTCCGGCGAGGATAAGCACCGGCATATCCTGGGCTCGCGGAAAGCCCCACGGGTACGTCATAGAGTTCCACGACGGCAACAGCTCGGCCGAGACCTCAAGCAACCTTTCGGCGATGTGGAGTGAGATTAGGCTGAGAGACGTTCTTGAGCTCGAAGAGCCTCGCTACCTGGTAGAGGAGCTCGAAATCCCTCCAGGCTACTACGGTAGCGTCGTGGTGGCGCTGGTCTTCAGCGATTATAGCTTCCTCTAGCCTTCCTAAGGGTATTTCCGAGAAGCAGTTCTTCGACGTTTTCTCCAGCAACTAAATTCACAAAGATCTTCAAGGGACCGCTGACCTTTATGTACCCCAGGTCGTGGAGGCGTTGCAAAGCCGTTGCGATCTCCCTTCTGCCCAGCGGGGGTATTCCCAGCCTCTCGCAGATCGCCTGGGCCTCTTCGAGTACTCTTTGCTCGCTCACGTAGATCGTGTCGCTACTACCGGCCGCTCTAAGCGCAGCTGCGAGGACTATTCTCTCCGTTCTGCCGAGCATCTTCGCTGCATCGTCGTCGAGGTAGCTTCTCCCCATTATCTCTGCTAGGGCCCTCGTTACGTGGAGACGCGTAATCTTGTCGCTCCCCTCCTTGTCGGCTATCAGCGCAGAGTAGAGGAGCACGTCTAGAGCCTTCCTCACATCTCTCTCGAACATGTCGACCGTTATCTCCGCGATGTACTCCGCTACGGGCTCCGGGAGAGCCTCCGGGCTTGCGAGAGCCTCGCTCGCCCTGTAGAGAAGGATGTCGACAAGCTGCGATAGAGTGTAGGGTGGGAAGCGCACGACTAGCGCGCCCAGGGAAGACTTCTCCTCGGGCGCCAGCCCCCGAGCCCAGTCGTCGTTCCTAGCTATAAAGATCACGCCTGCAACGTTGCTGACTCCGAGCTCCGGGAGCCTCGTCAGGTTGTAGACTATCTGGCCTCCCTGGAGGCTTCGTGGTCCCGTTAGCTCGTCTGCCTCGTCCACTATTACCAGGTGTAGCTTCTTCTGCCTCCTAGACAGCTCGCCCACCACCTTCATGAAGACTTCCGCCGCGCTGAGGCTCCTCGAAGGCTTAGCACCCAGCTGGCTGAGAATACTGGTGTAGACTATCCATGGAAAGCCGTCGGCATCTCTACTTCTCAGAGACTTCAGGTTGACGTAGATCGTGGACACGTTTTCGCTCTGCTGCTCCACGCTCCTCGCGAAGAACAGGGACGTCGAGGTCTTACCCGTACCCGTAGGCCCTATCAACTGGACAACCCTGAAGAAGGGGGCTTTAGGTAACTCCGGGAAAAGCGATGCCAAGCGCTCTATTTGAGGCTCCCTGTGCGGAAGCCGCCTCGGGACGTACCTGCTGCTGAGCGCCGAGGGGTTCGCTAGGATCATACCCTCTTCCCGAAGACCGTACTGGAAATTTATTTTCAATGTTACTAGAGAACATTGAAAGTATTCTCGAACAAACGTGAACCTCGCGTTAATCAGACTTCACGCGCAACGCAACAGAAAACATCAGAAATCGAGAGCTTCTTCACCATAGTCGTGCGCGAGCTGTCTCATCATGCATTTCACACAGCAATACACGGTCTTATCAGCTTTACTTTTCTGAGAAGAGAGCTCAGGCGCACGACGCATGAAGTACAGTAAAAAAGGATAAGTAGTTAGTTTTTCACGAGAACGCTTGAAGGCTTCGACGCCTAGACACGTGGTTGGTATGGAAGAAAATGTGCGGGAAATCGGGCGATCCACAGTTGCATCTATGCTTGCAGTCGCGGTGGTAGTCTCTTTATTGTCAGCTGTATGGGCGTTAGTGCTCGTCTCGAGTGGGATAACCGAGGTTTTGGGTAGCCCCTTTGTCTACGAAGAGGGGCCTAGGGGGGCTATAGTCAACAGCGTCCTCACGCTCTTGCTGGTACTTCTTGGCACCGGCGTGTTACTCGCGATGATCAAGCTGAGGAAAGCGCGCTTCATACCCGCGCTTACGGCGTTCGCAGTGGCGTTCTCGTTCTGGGGGATCTCCGAGCTATACTTCTACGCATTCTCTGCCTTCGACCAGAGAATACTGCCCATCGCCGACGCTACATCGATCCTCCTGGCGGTTACGACCGGGGCGTTAATCCTGAAGCCCGTAAACGCGACACTACTCAACGCGTTGCTCATAGCCTACGGAACGATGGCTGGCGCCTTACTCTTCGCAACCCTACCCTCGTGGAGCGTTTTCGGGATAGCCGTAGTGCTGGCAGCCTACGACCTCTACTCAGTCTTCAGAGGTCCTCTCAAGAAGATACTGGAAAGCACAATCGCGCAGGAGCAAGCCCCAGCAGACAAGCTCCACTCCCCGCTCAGAGGCTCAGTTGTCGTGATCCGGGGGCTAGCCCTCGGCATGGGCGACGTACTAGTATACTCTATGCTCAGCCCAGCCTTTCTCCTTTACCCAAGAGTGTCCGTGGAGAGGTGGATTCTCTCTAACCTAGCGCTAACAGCCGGGCTGTACGCAACCCTAGAGATGCTAAAGAGGAGAAGGTATATGCCAGCGCTCCCCCTACCCGTAGCATTCTCCGTCGCCGCGTACCTAGCCTACACCCTCGTTTCGGGCACCTAGCACAAACAGAAACTCTCCGCATACCCAAAGTACAATCCACAAGACGGTCAGTCCGCCCGTTCGCTACTCATCAAATCGTCCACCAACGCTCTCCTCATCCCACTGCAAAAGGGAATAAGGGGTATTTCTACGTAACGTAAGGGAAAGATAAAATGCGCGTCCTTTTTCCTCTAGCGTGCGCAAGCATGGGTTATCGCGAGGAGGTTATGAGGGTAGAAGTTCTCGTAACTCCTCCAAGCTTCCTGATGTTCGTTACTACCTTGTCGAGAAGCTCAAGCGCGGGAAGCGAGATTTTAGCTACGATGTCGTATTCCCCGTAGACGATGTATGCCTCCTCGACGAACTCCATCGACCTTATAGCCTTTAGAACGTCGTCTTCCCTCCCAACACCTACGTTGACGAGCAAGAACACCGTTATCTTGTTTTGAGAGCTCATACTCTCTCGAAACATAACCTTTGCAAGCATGATTAAATATGTAACTGTTCGCACCCGACCTGCTGGCAAGCCGAGACCTCCATATCTCTGCGAACAGCAAGGATTGCGCGATAGTTAGTGATTTATACCCCGCGAGTGCTAGCCTTTCTCCGTGAACGCGAAAGTAGTCCTGGTGGCTCTGCTCTCGGTGTTGGCGATAGCGCTTTACTGGTCGCCGTACCCGTTGATCGTAGGTGGGTACGTGCTTGGCGGGTACCCCTGGTTAGCTCCCGACGGGCAACCGCGAAGTACGATGATAGCTCTCGGGGTTATCTTCTCGGTAGCCTTCCTCTCTGCTACAGCGGCAATGTACGTTTTAGCGAAGAAGAACGAGGAGCTAGGAGAGGAGCCTGCTACGCCGGTCGAGCAACCGAGAGGGGCTCCGAGCGTCACGCAGGAAGAAGAATGGTAGGCGTGAGCCACGGTGCGCGTGTGGGTCGAAGCGCTGACCCCTAAACAGGTGCTTCTCTTCTCGTACCTCCAGCACGAGCTTCCAGGCTACGAGTTCTTCCTCACAACCAGGGACTACGACCTGAACAGAGAGCTCGCGGGAAAGCTGTGGAAAGAGTACTACGTAGTTGGTAGGCACGGGGGGCGGACCCCTCGGGGGAAGGTTGCCGAGAGCCTTCGGAGGCAGGCCTCGCTACTACGACTGGTGGAGTCGAAGAACCCTGATGCCCACGTAACCTTCGTGTCTCCTGATAGCGCTCGAGTAGCCTACGGAGTAGGCATACCCGTTGTAGCTTGCAACGACACACCCCACTCGACCATAGTGTCCAGGCTGGTAATACCGCTAGCAGAGGTGCTTGTGGTTCCCCAGCCTGTCGCCGCGTACTTCGAGGACTACGCGAGGTTAACGCGTATAAGCCCCTTCAGAGGAGTATTCGAGGTAGCCTGGGTCGCTAGAACCCAGCCGGACGAGAGGGTTCCCCGGTCCCTGGGCCTCGAACCGCTCAACTACGTGATCGTGAGAACAGGAGAGGAAAAGGCTTTCTACTACAAGGAGCCGCGCGCCGCGCTCGAAGTGCCTCTCAGAATGACTAGGTACATTCTGCGGAAAACGGACATGAAGGTCTTGCTATACCCGCGCTACCCCGAGCAGAAGACGGCTTTAGCTAAGGGGCTGAGCGGGTACGAAGGTAGGCTAGTCTTCCTAGAGCGAGCCGAGGTACTCGTACACCTCGAGTTCTTTGCCCGCCTCGTTATCACGGGCGGAGGGACCATCGCGACGGAGTCTGCGCTACTCGGTACACCGGCTATAACAACGTTTCCTGGCAGAGTAGAGGTACACGAGTACCTGCGGGCGAACGGCTTCCCAGTGTACAGCGGTGTAACACTGGAAAACTTGCCCCGCATTTTAAGAGCTGATCAAAGCATAGAAGGCAAGATGAAGGTAAAGGCAAAAGCAAGCAAACTTTTCCAAGACCCCGTACGGCACATTGCTAAAGAGCTTCAATCAATACTTACCGAGAAGATGAAGACTTAGACGCGCGCGCTGTGCGCTTATATAGGTGTGGCGCGCGATAAAAACTTAGAGATTGTGCATGTCTAGAGAAGTAGTTAGCAGAAGACAGAAAGCATTCAACGTGGAGAGAAGACTCGTTAAGATGCTGTCGTCGAACAGGGAAAACTACGTCTTCAGGGTGCCCGTGAGCGGGGTAGGCGAGAACTTCCCCGACGTGTTCCTGGTAAACAACGTGGAGGATCGAGTCGTCGCCTTCGAGGTAAAGACTACGGTGAATTCCAAGGTGAAGGTTAAGGCGCACCAGGTCTCCAAGCTGTTCCGGTTCCTGGAGGCGTTCAAAAAGTACAAGACGAGGGAGGCTGTGATAGCAGTATGGTTTTCCTCTGAGGGGAAGTGGGTATTCAGGAGGGTCGACGGGCTTTTCGCCTCGGACATCGTGATAACGAGCGAAGACGAGAGCGACTGGAAGCCCTAGCCGGGGGAGTGTTGCGCGCCATGACGGGTACTGGCGAAGCCCCTGTCTCTTTAACGTTGAAGGTACTTGTAGACGACGTCCCGTCTGTGGAGGGTGTCGTCCCTGCTCACGGCTTATCCATCCTCGTAGAGGCTAGGTACAGGGGGTACGAAAAGAGATTGCTCTTCGACGCGGGTCCCTCCGGAAGAATACTACTCTACAATGCGAAGATAATGGGGGTAGACCTTAAGCCTGACTTCGCAGTGGGAAGCCTGCCGCTCTACCACCACGTGGGCGGCTTTAAAATACTAGATCGCCGCATACCGGTTATCAAGCCCCGAAGGGTGCTCCCGGAGCCGCGTGAGGCTAGCATATCCGAGCTACCGCACTTGCCGGGCTTCTACCTGGTGATGTCTCCGAGCCACTGGAATGAGCAGGCCCTCATGGTGTCCTTGGAGCTGGGAGCAGTCCTCATAACGGGGTGCAGCGTGCACGGCTTTTACGAGACGTTCGGCTGGATTCTCAAAGGCTCGTTGAAGCTCTACGGCCTAGTCGGCGGCCTGGGGATAAGTACCCGGGACTTCGTCAACATGAGGTTCCTAAGGCGGCTCGCGCGCGGGGGCCTAAGCCTAGTCTTCCCGCTACACTCAACGAGCCTAGAGGCTAGGAGGAGCATAGTGAAAACGCTCAACAAACACCCCTTAGAGTACGATGTACCGGGCGCGGGCGCCGAGGTAGAAGTAGGTTGATCTTCGGGACGCTTTCGTCCTTCTCTAAGAGCCCCCCGACCCGTAGGGGGAGGCGCTAAAGGAGCGATGAGAGAACAAGCGGATGTCCGTGGAGCTTGTAGCGTTTACTAGAAACCCTGAAGGCCCGGGGTTAGGGGGTTAGTGGCGCGAGCCCGAAGACGCCGGCCGATGTCGCCATGCTTGCCAAAAGTACTATGAGCATATAAGCGCTACAGGCCCACACAGCCACCTTGGATGCACGCCCAGGCGCGACTGCCTGGAGCAAGTAGCTGAGGAGTTTTCCTCCGTCCAGCGGGACTATCGGCAACATGTTTATGATGGCGACACTCGACGTCACCACCAACATCCACCAAAAAGCCCTGTAGAGCCATTCGTTGGAGTAGCTCTGGTCGATCTTCACGCCTATGAACCCCCTCCCCGGGCTCTCCGGGTGCTGGGCTAGCACCAAGGAGTAATTCACGAGCACGCTGCCCCTCATCACCGTGAGTTTTATGAGCCTACCCGGGGCTGAGCGCTCCATGACCTTTGAGAAGCCTTCCAGAGTAGGCGTTGGGGTCCCGTTCACCGCTACTATTACGTCGCCCGGTTGAAGCCTTTGGAAGGCCGGAGACCCCTGGATAACCCCCGACACCAGGACACCGTTGGGCCTGGGGGCTAGGGGTGTGAAGAGTACGAGGTAGAACAGCGCCACTAGTAGAAGGAACGTGGCGATGTTGGCGAAGCTCCCGGCGGCGAGCACTCTCAGCTTACTCCTGAGGGGCTTGCTGTCCAGCTCGTCCTCATCTATCTCGGCGAAGCCTCCAGGTACTAGGAACGCGAGGAATACACCCATGGACTTTATCCTGACGCCTTCGGCCGCCGCCTGGAAAGCGTGTGAAAGCTCGTGGGGGATTAGCGTTACCGCTACCGCCAGTAGGAAGTAGGCAAGCTCGTTCAGTCCGACTGTGACCCCAGGTACCAGCGGCGATACAGGGCTCGCCCCCGGGCTCGCGGTAAGCAACTTGAAGAGGTTGTCGTGCAGGAAGAATACTCCGTAGGCTCCAAGAGCGATCCCCGTTACTACGCCGAGATCCCCTACAAGGCCCATTAGCCGCTTATACTTCTTGCCGACATCCTCCACTAGCCTGTTAAGCCTCCTAGTCTTCAACACTACAACGCCGCCCTGAAGTTCGAGCCACGTGCCCGCAACACCGCTCCTCGCCCTGAGCACCAGATATACGAGCATGTAGAGCCCGGCCGCAACCAGCAACGCGAAGAGACTGCCTGCCTCCATCCACGGTCAGCAGGTACAAGAAACTGTGCGCTTATTCAATCTATCGATACTCTACGCGCGATGTTTTTATTGGCGGACGCGGCGCAGTGAGACGGGTACCTATGAAAGTGCAACTTTCAAGAGAACTCGCGTTAGACGTGGCGGCGATCGTTGGTCCCGCGGTAGTTTCTTCGCTCGCGATGCTTATACCCATAGAGAACTTTCTCTCGAAGTACCCGTTCGGAGTACAGTACGCATGGTACTACCCCTGGAGGGGGATGTTCGTCGCACTCCTCCTGTGGATATTCTCGGGGGCAACGTACTCGGAAAAGCGTTATTTTCTGAAGAAAGTCTTCCTGGGCAGCTCGGCCGCCTTCGTGACTTTCCACTACTCCCAGCTCTGGGTTGTCAGCAGGTACGTACGAGTACAGCTCATGCCCCTGTTCTACCTCGTTGGCGAGCATAGCCCATTCTTCCTAGACATGGGGCTTGTAGTTCTCATTCTAACACTGCTCGCCTTCCGCAAAGAAGTAAGCACACCGAGCAGCCAGGAGCGCCGGAGTGAGTCTAGAGGCGTAGTGGTTGGGGGTTGGAGGGAAATTGTATTGTATGCTTTGACTATAGTGGGGTTGCTGGTCTTCTTGTTATCGCTTCGATTCGTGCTCTCAACCCCCGTCCCCCTAGCCGTTGTTTCGAGCTGGTCCATGGAGCCCGTGCTACACGTTGGAGACGTCGTGGTAGTCGCCGGGGGGAACAGCTACACACTCGGCGATATCGTGATATACGAGAGAGGAGGAGAGCTCATAGTTCACCGAATAGTTTTATCGGTGAACGGCAAGTACGTAACTAAGGGAGACGCCAACCCCCAGGCTGACAACATCGTGCTAGGTAAAGACGCGATATACGGAAAGGTTCAGATCGTAATACCGTACATCGGAGCATTAAAACTAATATTCTACAAAGGCTAAACACGCAAAAATCTACCCTTTTTGTGCGCCCGAAAGGCATTGATGCGCAGGATTCACGCTATTTTAACATTTTCTCCTCGAACTCCTTAAGGTACTGCGCCGATTCCCTCGTGCTTATGAACAGCGTGCTCACCTCCCTCACTTCTTCTACTCCCACGGAGCTCTTACCCCTCTGCTCGGCTAGTATCTTTGCGGGCGCTAAGAGATGCGCAGCGTAGCGCAGGCTTCTCTCCGTTCCCAGCCTAACGAGCTCTTCCAGCGCCTGCTCGTCGAGCGTGACGCCCTCCTCTTTCGCCCTGATCTTGAGTATCTCCCTTATCTCATCCGCAGTATACGGCTTCGTCTTGATTATCAGGAGCCTATCCAGAAGGTCTAGGGGCATTCCGTGCGGCGCCTCCACGTCTGTCCCCCTGATCTTCGTGAAGCCGCGGTTCGTCGCGAGTATAATTATGGGGCTTAGCTCGCTCTCCATGGCTCTTGAGAGGAAGCTGAAAGCCTCTATGTCTAGCATGTGAGCATCGTCGATGAAGAGAACACCGGGTATGAGCTCAGCCCTCCCGCTGTCCACCCACTCCTTCACGGTCTTATCCACCTTAGCCCTGACGTCCGGGGGAATCTCCCTGTACTCCGGGGCACCGAAAATCAGGGAGAGCAGGCTCTCGCTCCTAGCATGCATCTCGTCGAGCTGGTGTAGTGTGAGCGTGTACACGAACTCCTTCTCCTTGTAGACGGGGCCCGACGGCACGTCGACGAGCTCCCGCACCCCCACGTCGTAGTTCGCCGCGCCCTTAGCCCTACCCACGCGCGTAACCCTACCCGTCTCCTCGTCTATCCAGATCACGTCGCCCTCCTCAACGCCCTTCTGGAGAAGCTGGTAGACTATGTTCGAGTCTACGCGTAGGCTCCTGGTCTCCTTCTCCGTCCTGAGCGTAATCGTCCCGCCAACGGGTACTTGTACGTACGGGTTAAGCGGGTGCCTGTCGAATTTGTAGTCCACCTTGTCGACCACTCCCTCGTAGATCCAGCGCCTTTCCCTTATCCTTACGCCTATGGACTTTCTCAACGCCTGCATGAGAACCTCTGTCTTCTTCAGCTCCGCGGAGTAAATCTCGCTACCCGAGAGGGCCATGAAGGGAGTCTCCGGGCCGAGCTCCCTAGCGATCGCGACCGCGATAGCAGTTTTCCCGGTGCCGGGAGGACCGACAAGCAGGATCGCCCTCCCAGCCATCTTGCCAGCCTTGATTAACTGGACTACGAGCCACGCCGCCCGCCTAGCCTCTATCTGCCCCACGAGGCCGTCTGCCACTGGTAGCGGCTCGTTGTTCCTTATCCCGAGGCCTTTGATGTGGCTGTGAACCCCGATCCTCTCCCCGCTCTTCATCATCGAAATATCTCCTCAATAACGCAGGAGTTAAAAAGCCTTCGCGCAAGCTACGCGCGTTTAGGTTTAAAGCTAGCATGCGTAGATTATAGCGCGCGGCGAGTGGCGGTGTCCTCGGACGACGTACTCGAGGCTTTGAGGAACGACAGCGGCCACAGGGTAGTCTACGTCTTCTTCGAGAGCCCTAGGGAGCCTGAGCCCGGGCCCCCCGTGGAGGAGGTCGTAAAGGAAGAGGTGCTCGTCAAGGCTTTGAAAAGCAGGGGTATAGCGAGGCTCTACAGGTTTCAGGCTGAGGCTATCGAGTCGATAAGGTCCGGGAACAACACGCTCATAATAGCGGGTACCGGTACTGGGAAGACGGAGGCGTTCCTGGTACCAATCCTGGAGAGGCTCTATAGGGAGCCCGAGGAGACCGGCATCCTGGTGTACCCTACGAAGGCGCTCGCAAGGGACCAGGTGGAGAGGATATACTCGTACGCCGGGGCTGTCTTCGGCTTCAGGGTCTCCGTGTACGACGGGGATACCCCTGAGAAGGAGCGCGAGATGCTACAAGTGTACCCGCCCAGGCTACTCGTAACGAACCCGGACATGCTCCACCTGAGCCTGCGCAGAGGGGAAGGCGTGAAGCCTATACTCGAGAAAGCCAAGTTCGTCGTGTTGGACGATGCGCATATATATAGCGGGGTTTTCGGGTCCCACGTTCACTACGTCTTAAAGCGCATGAAGAGGTTCATGCCAGCGGACGCAGTCTTCGTGGCCTCCTCAGCCACCATAGGAAACCCGCGCGAGTTCTCCCAAAAGCTCTTCGGAGAGGAGTGCAGGGTTGTCGAAGCCGGTCTGACCCGGCGTGCCCCCGTGTACCACGTGATGGTAAGGCCCGCGGCGAGGTCACGCATGGCGGAGGCGCTGCGCCTCTTGAAGATCCTCGCTGAGCGGCGTCTGCGGACGTTACTTTTCGTGGACAGCCACAAGGTGGCGGAGAGCCTCAGCGTCCTAGCGCAACGCGAGGGGCTTAAAGTCTCCGTGCACAGGGCGGGGCTTCTCCCGAGCCACAGAAGGAGCGTCGAGGAGAAGCTCAGGAAGGGGGAGCTCGACGCCGTCGTGACGACCCCTACGCTGGAGCTAGGGATAGACATAGGCGAGCTCGACGCCGTCGTGCTGTACGGCGTGCCTCCCACGTTCAGCAAGTACGTGCAGAGAGCCGGCAGGGTGGGGCGGCGGGGCAGGACGGGGTACGTCGTCATGATCCTCGGGGACGACCCGATAAGCTCGTACTATGAGAGAAACCCCGCGGAGTTTTTCAACCAAAAGCCGGACCCGGTGTTCCTCGATCCCCTAAACGAGGAAGTTATGCGCGTACACCTGGTGGCTATGGCTCAGGATGCGCCGTTCAGGCTGGACAGCCTAGGCGGGGCTGAGCGCAGAGTATGCGAGAAGCTACTAGAAGAGGGGTTGCTGAGGCTAGCCCCGGGAGGGTTCGTCGAGCCGACAAGCAGGGGGTTAAGGTTCCTGGCGTCCCGCGACAACATCAGGGGTATAGGGGAGCAGGTGAAGATAGTAACGGATACAGGCAAGGTCATCGGGTTCCGGGAGATGCCCCAGGCGATAAAGGAGCTCTACCCGGGAGCTATCTATATCCATGGGGGAACTCCCTACATCTCCCTGGGCATAGAAGGTAGGAAGGCGAGGGTCAAGCTTCTACCGACGTCCACGATACCCGTGACGACCTCGCCGCTATACTACACCTGGCCGTTCGAGAATGAGGTCCTCGACGAGAGGAGCGTTTTCGGGATACGCGTCTCCTACCTGGAGCTCGAGGTTGCGGATCACGTCTACGGCTACGTCACGAAGAGCTTCCCAGAGGGCCACGTCATTTCGCAGAAGATACTCGAGGAGGAGCTCACCTACAGGTTCAAGACGAAGGGGTTGCTCCTGGAGATGCAGCCTAACCCCCAGTGGAGCGAGCTTCAAAACGCGGAAGCCTTCCACGCAGTAGAACACGCCCTGATCTACGCGGGGCAGCTCGTCGTAGGCGCTGCGCCGACAGACATGGGTGGCATCAGCTTCCCCTCCGGCCACATATACATCTACGACGCCTTCCCGGGAGGGTCGGGCGTAACGAAGCAACTCTTGGAGAGGCTCAAAGAAGCTCTGCACAAGGCGTTCGACATAGTCTCGAGGTGCACCTGCGAGGATGGATGCCCCAAGTGCATTTTCTCTCCTTACTGCGGCAACAACAACAGGATACTCTCGAGGCGGAAAGCCTCCCAGGTTCTCGGCGAGGTACTATCGCTGAGGATCGCGGGCAGAAGCCCCGAGAGGTACGGCAAGCCTCTCGTGTAGCGCGCGTCAAAAAAGGTTTATCTAGATCTCCTTCACCTCTTCCACAGCAAGGTGCAGGGCTAATGCCTTCGAAGGTGCTGACGCTCAGGGAGGCTCTAAAGAACCCTCTCAGGAGGAGGATCGTCACGTACCTACTGGACAACCCTGGGGCGTCCATTAGGCAGCTGTCCAGAAGCCTCGGAGTCAGCATAGGCTCCCTGAGCGGGCACCTAGTCATACTGGAGAGAGTCGGGCTTATCAGAGAGGTACGTAACTCTAAAAGGGTCGAGCTCTTCATCAACAATGAGGTCCTGCTCCACGGTATCACAGACGAAGCACAGTACTCCGGCGAGGCGGACGGAGAGGTAGCCCGCCAGCCGCGGGAGGAGGGCAGAGAAAGAGCCCTACAGCGCCGCGAGCCTCTGTAGCAACGCTCGCGTAGAGAAACTCTTAAGAGCGTGACCTTTACGTACTAAGTTGTGGCTCAAAGAAGCGAAGCATGGGAGAAGCGTTTCATCTACGCAACCTTCGATGAAATCAAGGCCGGGCTGACCACGGACATCTACTTCGTCAGGACCCGTAGGATCCTCGAAAAGTACGGGTTGCTCGACGCCGAGGTTCACATGGAGGTTACCGCTAGCCGGTTGCCTGAGGACTACCGGTGGGGCGTCTTCGCGGGTTTGAGAGAGGTATTGAAGCTGTTGGAGGGTAAGAGGGTCACGGTGCGCGCTCTCCCGGAGGGCACGCTCTTCAAGGCGCAGGACTACTACGGCTACAAGATCCCCGTCTTAACTGTGGAAGGACCTTACGGCGAGTTCGTAGAGCTGGAAACCCCGCTGCTCGGCTTCCTGGCGTCTGCCAGCGGCATAGCGACTAAGGCCGCCAGGGTCAAGAAAGCAGCGGGCGATAAGCTCGTGTTATCCTTCGGCGCTAGGCGCCAGCACCCCGCCCTGGCTCCCTTCGTGGAGTTCTACGCATATATAGGCGGCGCCGACGCCGTATCCGCAGTTTTAGGGGCAGAGGCCCTCGGCATAAAGCCTACGGGCACTATGCCCCACAGCCTGCTCATAATCTTCAGGGCCTTCAAGGGAGACCACTCTCTGGGCTGGAAGGCGTTCGACGAGGTAATCGAGAAAGACGTCGCGAGGGTTGCCTTGGCGGACACCTTCTTCGACGAAACGGAGGAGGTAGTTCTCGCGGCGAAAACCCTTGGCGAGAAGCTGTGGGGGGTCAGGCTCGACACACCGGGGAGTAGGAGGGGGAACTTCGAGGACATCATACGCGAGGTGAGGTGGAGGCTGGACACCCTGGGCTACAAGCACGTCAAGATAGTCGTAAGCGGAGGCATCGACGAGTACAGGATTCCGTCCCTCGCGCGCGCCGGGGCGGACGCCTTCGGCGTTGGAGCCGCCATATCCACAGCCCCCCCGATAGACTTCGCCATGGACATAACGGCTGTAAAGCGGGAGGGCAGGTGGGTGCCGATCTCGAAGAGGGGGAAGCTCCCTGGGAAGAAGCAGGTGTACCGCTGCGATAAGTGCATGGTCGACGTAGTCGTACTCGAAGGCTCCGAGCCACCGGTGTGCCCGAAGTGCGGTGCCCAGATGGAGCCACTGCTTGAAACGTTCATTGAAGACGGGCGGCCCACAAAGAGAGTTGAGTCGCCTCAAGAGGTAAGGGCGCGCGTCTTAGAGCAACTAAGCAGGCTAGAGGAAATCTAGCTCACGTGAAGCACGCCGGGGGTTACCCCGTTTCTTCTGAAGGCTTCAACCGCTTTTTCGAGGCAATCTTTCTCGCCCCCGCCGCATTCGAGCAAGTGAGACGTGCATCCATGCTTGCAGTCAGACGACCCGAAGCCCGGGAGAGGGTGCCTGCACCCTAGCTCTTCCAGTGGGCGCGTAAGCACACACTCTGGAAGATGCGTCTCGCCGTAAACCACGTAGGCTACGCTTGCCCCTGGCGCGGCTAGGAGCCTGTCGATATGCCAGTGCACCCTCTTCTCGCGCCTTAGATGCCTGGAAACTCGCGCCCTAAGCCCGCCCGGCCCCTTGGCAGAGCCTAGATAGAGGTAGATACCCGCACGCAGAGTGACTTCCTTGCCGCTAATTGAAGATAATTTAGCGTCACTCTTCAGCACTATCAACAATATGTAAATTCCTTTCCCGCTCGGCGCAACGTTATCTGCTGGCATCATAGCTTTGCCTACACATGACATTCGAAAGAATCTTTTTAGACTTAGCTTTACATAATTCAAAGCGGTGTGCCTGTGGAGAATGTAATCGATTTAGGCCTCATGGTGGCAGGACCGGCCGGGGCAGGTGTGTTCGCGTCGAGCCTGCTCCTAGGGAAAACCCTGATGCGGCACGGCTTCAGCGTTTTCGTAACGAACGAGTACCCCTCCCTGATCAGGGGAGGCCACCAGTGGGCACAGGTGAGGGCTGTCTTCGGAGGCTACAGCTACTCCCACAGGAAGACTGTTGACGCTGTTCTAGCCTTGGATAAGTTCTCGGCGGAAGTACACATAGCCGATCTGAAGAACGGTGGCATTGTGGTATGCGATGAGGGAGATGCGCCCACGCAGGCGGACCCCAGGGTGGTAGCTTTCCCCCTGCGCAGGATAGTCAAGGAAGAGGGGGGTCCCAGCGTTGCAAGCAATACCGTCGGCGTCGGCGTGCTTCTGGGGGCGCTCGGGCTAAGGATCGAAATAGCCGAGAGGGTTATCTACGACCAGTTTAGAGGCAAAAAAGAAGCTGCGGAGCTTAACGCTAGACTGCTTAGAAGGGGGTTCGAGCTTGGAAGGTCCTTGGAGCTGGGGGTTAGGGACAGGGTTATGTCCCTAAAGCCCGCAGAGGAGGGGCGGAGCCTCTTGATAGACGGGAACTCCGCCGTTGCTCTGGGAGCGCTGTCCGCCGGCCTAACTTTCTTTGCCGCTTACCCAATGACGCCGGCTTCCCCGATACTACACTTTCTGGCAGAGGTGCAGAGAGACCTCGGCATAGTGGTCTTTCAGCCGGAAAGCGAGCTAGCAGCTATCAACATGGCCATCGGCGCCGCGTACGCCGGTGCGCGCTCAATGGTCGCGACGAGCGGGGGTGGGTTCTCGCTTATGGTGGAAGCACTCGGTCAAGCCGCGATGACGGAGACGCCGATACTCATAGTCGAGGTTCAGCGTCCAGGGCCCTCCACGGGGCTACCCACGCATACCGCGCAGGGCGACCTCAGGTTCGTAATTCACGCCTCCCAGGGCGAGTTCCCGAGGGTAGTCCTAGCGCCCGGCGACCCCTACCAGGCCTACGTGCTCGGTAACGTGGGGCTTAATCTTGCGTGGAAGTACCAGGTACCGGTGATCATCCTTTCGGACAAGTACCTGGGTGAGAGCTACTGGACCCTGAAGGACCTACCCCAGCTCGGCGTTGAAGAAGGGAAAGTATCCAGGGAGAGCGTCAACGGGACCTTTCCCAGGTACAAGCTAACAGAGGACGGTGTTTCCCCGATGGTCTTCCCGGGAACCCCGGGCTCTCTTGTTTACGCCAACACGAGTGAACACGACGAGTACGGCTTCGGGACTATCGACCCGTTGAAGGTCAAGGCTATGCAGGAGAAACGGTTCCTCAAGCTAAGGAAGCTACGGGAGGAGGCCGAGAGGAGCGGCGTCGAGGTCTACGGAGACGGAGAAGTACTCGTAGTCACATGGGGGTCTACGAAGATGATAGTACTAGAGGCCTTAAGGAGGATTAGCGGCGTAGGTCTCCTCCAGGTGGTATGGCTGGAGCCCTTCCCGAAGAACAAGGTTAAGTCGGCCGTTCACGGCAAAAAGATCCTGGTCATCGAGAACAACATGACGGGGCAGCTCGTCTCCTTGCTGAGAGAACACCTGTTCCTGGAGCCGGCCGACGTGCTCCTGAAGTACGACGGGAGGCAGTTCTACCCGGAGGACGTAGAGGCTTGGATCGCGTCGCACCTGGAGGCGAGGTGACCGCGTTGGATCCCGCGATCTACGATACCGGTAAACGGCCCGTGTGGTGCCCCGGTTGCGGTAACTACGGCGTGCTCTTGGCCCTCAGGAAAGCCTTGGCAGAGCTCGAACTTAAACCGGAGAACGTGGTCATAGTCACGGGGATCGGTTGCCACGGCAGGATAAGCGACTACATGAAGACAAACGGCTTTCACACGATCCATGGTCGCGTCCTCCCGCTCGCCACGGGCATTAAGCTCGCAAATCCCAACTTAACGGTGATCGGGCATAGCGGCGACGGAGACGCCTACGCGATAGGGCTAGGGCACCTGCCACACGCCGCCCGTCGAAACATAGACATCAAGCTTATTGTCCATAACAACATGGTTTTCGGGCTCACGACGGGACAAGTAACGCCTACGACGCCCCTAGGGGTAAAGACGAAGTCTACGCCGTTCGGAAACCCCGAGCACCCCCTTAACCCGCTCTTGCTTGCACTCGCGAGCGGGGCTACCTTCGTGGCACGGGGCTTCAGCGGCGAGGTGGACCACCTGAAAGAGCTCATCAAGCGCGCCATACTGCACAAGGGGTTCGCCTTCATAGACGTGCTCCAACCATGTGTAACGTTCTTTAATACCTACTCGATCCTTCGGGAAAAGGTCTACAAGCTCGAAGAAACGGGCCACGACGTTAAGAGCCTGGAGCAAGCTTTCAGGAGGGCAATGGAGACGGAGAGAATACCAATAGGCGTCTTCTACGAGGTTGAACGCCCAACGCTAGAAGAGGCTTTCAGCCACGCGATGAACCCCCCGCCAGCTCTGAGACCTCTCTCGCCGCCTGACCTCACCAGGCTCCTTTCGAGGTTCCGCTGAGAAGCCCGCTACTCGCCGGTACCCGGGGGAGGCTCGAGGAGCGGTAACACCTCCTCGGATAGGTACTCGATTATCTCCTCCAGTGTTAACGGCGAAAAACATACAACGACGCCGTTCCTGCTAACACCGAAAACCCCGGCGTCGTCCCTGTAAACGACGTACTTTTCGCTCCTGTTCCTCGCGAATTCCTCGCCCAAGGCAGAGGCTAGATCCTCGCCGTAGAGCACGGCTGTCCTCAACCCTCTCCCCTCGGCGCTCTCGAACACGACCTGCCTAACCTCCTTGCCCCCGTATATCCTTCTAAGCGCCTCTGGCGAAAGGTACGTGCCGTAGATCTCGCCGCCACTCCCGTAGATGTTCTCGGAAAGCAACTCAGCCACTCTGGAGGCGAGCCTTCTCCCAGCGAAAACGAGCAGGTAGAGGCTTCCTTTGTATTCGACGAAGGCGAAGCGCACCCTCCTCTTCACGGGGACCACCAAGGACTCGCCATCCAGGTCCAGCGCTTCTTGGTAAACCTCGACAAGCACACCTACAACCGCGCCTCCTTCGACCCTCAACTCCTCGACGCGTACTCCCAGCTCGAACTCCTTTCCCAGGAAGTTCACCCTAGATTTAAGTAACGAGAGGTTCCTCAGTTTACCCGCTATCTCCTCTAAGCTATACGTGCCAGGGGCTCCGAACAATGTTATAGCCACTGCCACGACGCTCTCTAATAACTCCTTTATTCGCACGTATTTAAGCGTCGCGCACGCACGCGATACCTCTTTCTGTGTCTGTGTCCCGGCGTTTACCAGAAGGCCGTCAACCGACTCAGCACTTCCCTGGCATCCTTCATGCTGACTTGCCTGTACTCCAAGCCCTCAGCCTTAAGGGCTCTGATCGCCGACACCGTGAAGCCGGGCGCTGCCAGGATCCCCCTCACCTTCCTCCCCGTCTCCCTCTTTATCCTCTCCACGTAGCGCTTCAGCTGGTAGACTGCCTCGACGCTGGCCTTCTCACGCTTAACCTCCACTACGACGAGGTTCCCCTCGGAGTCTACGAACACGGCATCCGCGAAGCCGGCCGAGCCCAGGGAGACCTCTGCGCCTACAGGCTTCAGATTCTCTCCGAGCATTTTTGAGGGGTCTGCGAGGATCGCCCTTCTTAAGTCCTCCTCGTCCCCCCACATCGTAAACCGAGCGCTGTCTTCGAGCTTAGCGGAGAAGAAGTGCTTCACGCTGTGCACCTCTATGAGGAGCCTTTCCCTTCTCTTAGTGCGGGTGACGATAATCCTGAAGCCATCGTCGTCGCCCTCCACCGAGACCACGCTTCCAGGGGGCTGGTAGTTCACGGGCTCGTAGCCCACCGGCCTGTGAACGATTACGGAGCCGTCCTCCTTGATTAGAATGACCCTATCTCCTTCTTCAAGCTTCGAAGAAGCCCTACCCTCGTACGTGACAGTACACCTCGCAACGAGAACCACAAGCTTCTTGGAGCTCACCGCTGCCCGAAGTTCCTCGACTACCGTCATGCCTGCTCACGCACGTCTAGTAGTAGAGGATCTTGCCGTGCTCTTCCATCGTGAAGTCTTCGACCTTGGAGCGCCAGGACTCGTCAAGCTTTGCGACCCTCGCGCGCCACTCCTCGACCATCTTCAGGTTCCTCTCCCAGACATCCTCGTCTCTCACTAGCATTACTACCCGGCTTTTATCGTCCTCCACTTTCACCTTGTAGCCCGTCAGCTCTTCCAGCTTCTTTGCGAACTTTTCGAGCTCCTCGATTGTCGGCATGGCTGATATAGGTAGCCTCTTCTGGCTCTCCCCGACCCAGGTATAGCCTTTCAGCTCGACGAACATGGGGTTCCCGAGCTTAATAAGCTTCGAGTAGCCCTCGGGGTCTACCATGTTCAAATCCTTCACCATCGTAAGCCTGAGAACAGTCCTGCTCTCCGTGAACCTGTCTAGGAGCTCGAGGCTCCTCAAAACGTTCTCCCAGGCGTTCGGAATCCTCGGGTCAGCTGTCGCTGTGAAGACCTCCTTGTTTGGTCCGTAAAGGCTCAGGTAGAGGTTCGTCGGCTGGGCATCTCTTTTCACGAGCTCCTCTAGCCTTATGGGTATAGACCCGTTCGTTACGAGGAAAGCCGTGAAGTTACGCTCCTTCACCTTCTTCACGAGCTCGGCAAGCTTGGGGTAGAGTGACGGCTCGCCGTCCAGGCTTATTGTGAAATGCCTTGGAAACATCGCCTCCAGAAACCTCTCCCTCGACACCTTCGGGTTCCCCTTGAAGCCTATCAAGAGGAGCCTCTGCGCCACGATACTCCCGTTTATGATGTCCTCAGGCTCGTCCCACCGCCAACCCGGCGGGAGCTTGAAGCGGCCCGGTAGGTGCATTCTCCAGCAGAACTTGCAGGCAAAGTCGCAGAAGTTAAGGACAGGCGTCATCTGGAGACATCTATGACTCTGTATGCCGTACCAGCTCTTGTAGCATAACCTCTCACCGCGCAACGCAGACCTCGTCCACCTGCACACAGCAACGGCGCTGTGATTTCCTACAAGCTTGTAGCCAGCCCTGAGGTACCTCGCTACGTCTAGGCGCTGCGCCTCCTGCATTGGTGACACTGACATATCTCCAGGGATCCTTATTCTTAAATGTTGCTTTTCAGACTCTTAAACGCTGCATAAGAGGAAGAGCCGGGCACCCGCTTTCCTTGCACGCAACGTGCACGACGAGGAGACGGCTTCCATGTCGTCGGGTATAAAACTATCTAGCAATACGACTTGTTAAATAGAATCTATTACACATTATATTTACTCAATAAAAGTAGATTTATGTAGTTTTGTGCAGTAAGATTCTGGGTGGGGTCCCTGAGACGCGAGAGCATCGCGATGGCTCTAGTACTCTTAACTGAGATACTCGTCGGGCTAGCTACAGGCGTGCAGCGAACCATACTTGGTGTGGCTTCGCACGCAGCTGGCGGGTCTTTCCTTCTGCCCATAGTCTCGTTCGGCGCCTTCAAGGCTACGTTCGACCTGTTCACGGGGCTGTACGCGGGGAAGAGTAGGCGTAAGTCCCTGCTGACGGGAACGCTGGTATACACTACGGGTGCGGTAGCCCTATTGCTACTCCCTCCCCCGCTTAACTTCCTGGTAGGCAACATCTTCGTGGGAGCCGGCGAGGGGCTCGTCTTCGCTACCAGTGCGCTCGCAATCCGGGACATTCTGGGGCTCGAGCGTTCATCGCTCAGCTTCGGATACATCGAGAGCGCGTGCTACTTCGGTTACTCTATCGGAGCGTTCGTTAGCGGGCTTGTCTACGGCTCCCTAGGGGCACCTGCGACGCTGTTCGTGATTCTCGCTTCCTCTGTTCTAGGCGTGGTCTCGGCTGCCAGCTCGCATGAAACTATGCAGTACACGCTGCAGGAGCGGGAGCGCTTCTCGACGACGATGAAGACGTCGGAGATCGTGAAGCTACTCTTCTCGAACCCTAGCACGGCGTCAGCCCTTCTCGCGGCGCATATGGCGAAGGTAGCTGATAGCATTGCATGGGGTGTTATCCCGGTCTACATGGTCGCCAAGGGTCTCCAGGTGTATCACGTAGGCTTCGCGCAGTCCCTGTTGCTACTCGTGTGGTCCTCTACTATGCCCTTCTGGAGTTCGTTCTCGGATAGGGTCGGCAGGCGCGCGCTGGCAACCCTTGGGTTGATGATCAACGGCGCCCTCTTGATAGCCTTGCCGGGCACGCGTAACTTCCCAGAGATGCTGCTCATAGTCCTGGTCATGGGTTTAAGCTACGCTATGTACTACCCGATACTGCCTGCACCCGTGGCAGACATGACGCCCCCGGAAGGGCGGGACCTAGCGGTAGGGGTTTACCGCGCGTTAAGGGATTCGGGCTACGCCACTGGAGCGCTTATCGCCACGCTTATACTCTCGGTTGCGCCCAGCTCCCTGGATAGCGTCTTCATAGATATCGGGAGTATGCTGGTAGTAACGGCAGCAGCCTTCTCCATCGTCTTCAGGGAAACGAGACCTACGTGGCCCTTCCTTAACCTCGTCATAAGGCACGTTGAGATAATAAGGGACGTGCTTGTGTACCAGCAGAAACTCGTGGAGAAAGCTTTCGGCGGCTACGCAGAGGAGTTGGAGTCGGGGATACGCGTGTTAAAGGATATGGAGAGGAAGGCAGACGCCGTGAAGAGGGAAGTCACCTGGAGGATTTACTCGGGGTTGCTACCCACATCCAGCAGAATAGACTTCGAGAGGCTCGTCGAGGAAATCGACAAGGTCGCCGGCGCGGTTATAGAGTGCAACGAGAGGCTTCTATGGGTGAAGCACAGCGAAAAACTCCGGGACTTGAAGCAACTCCTGCTGGAAATGTTGAACGAGAACATCAGGCTGGCGGACATGCTCATAGAAAACCTGCGCGTGCTCAGCCTATCCCCACTCTACGCGGTGCGCGCTTCGATCGAGATAGACGCGGGAGAGAGGAGGGTCGACGAGTTAAGGATAAAGGCAATACACATGATTAGAAAGCTCTTGGACGAAAACGAGATCGACATCATGTCGGCGCTGAGCCTCATGGAAGCTGTAAACCTGCTAGAGCTAACGAGCGACGACTTCCAGGACGCCGCCGACATCATCAGGATAATCAGCTACCGGCACGCCGCCCTACCTCCCGATAGAATCGCGCGGTTCGGCGCCTAGCGCGCGAGATGCCAGCTTTACCGCACCCTCACCGCTCCTTCCTCGATGGTCCTGTACCATACCTCGAATTTCCCCGGAAGTATCTCCGCCACCCTTTTAGCGGTACTCGCTACGACGTCCCTGGGGGTCTTCGGCTTCCCTCTGTACTCCTCCGGTACTCCCTCGTAGGGTATAAACTGCTGTACAACATATGCTATGCGCTGCGCGCTCAGCTCCATTTCTGAGAGCTGACGCGCTATCCTCTCCAGGTGCGCGGGCTCTAGAAGCCCGGGTACGAGGAGAGTTCTCAGCTCCAGGAAGCGGGCGTGTCTACCAGCAATGGCTATGCCCCTCCTGACGTCATTCACTACTTTCTCCGCTACTTTCGCAGGCAGGCCCACCACCTGGGAGTAAAGCATCGGGTCGTCCAGCGGAGCTTTGACGTCTACTGCTACGTGTTCAACGTCGACGCTTCTCAGAAGGTGCTCAAGCGCCGATGGGATGGAGGCGTTGGTGTCCAAGCTGAGCGGCAATCCAACTTCGGTCTTAACCCTCTCGAAGAGCTTCTCAAGCCTCCTGTACTGCAACGTAGGCTCTCCGCCCGTCACGTGGAAGTAGTCAACGAAAGCCCTGGCCCGCGAAACTGCGGATACTATCTCGTCAACGGTCGCCCTGCGAACCTCCAACCCTCTCGCAAGCCTGCTGTTAGCGCACCAAGGACACCTGAAGTTGCAGTAGGAAAGCCAAAGCGTGAAGGATACGCTTTCAAGCACGTCGACCATGCTCGTCTCCTTCCAGCCCCCAATCAGTAGTACGTCCTCTGAGTGCTCGCGCATATCAGTGCACCAGCGCGCTGAGCAGGCTGTATACTGTGAAGGACGAAGCGAAAGCTATAAGGAGCTCGTAGAACACGAGCAGCAAGGCGTACTTAATGTTCCTTGTCTGGACGTAGAACGCTGAAACCGTTGCGAGGCACGGCGTGTACAGCGTCGCGAATACCATCAGTGAGGCTACTTGGGCCGTGTTCAGTCCAAGAGACGAGAAAGCCTCGCTAAAGGTATTCGCCCCGGTGGCGATTATTAGCGTTGAGGCAACGCTTTCCTTAGCTATGAAGCCTGAGAGCAACGCTAGCGCTACCTGCCACTTCCCTAGCCCTACGAGCGCTAGAGCCGGGGCGAGGCTTGTGCCGATAAGGTAGGCATAGGATGTGCCTACGTCCTGCGTGTAACCGGCGGGGCCTGTGCTCATGAGTATCCAGACGACGATCGACAGCGAGAATATTATGACCCCTGCCTTCTTGAGGAAATGCAGGGTATTGTCCCAGGCATACCACCAGATAACCCTGAGGCTTGGCCTGTGGTAAGGCGGCAGCTCTACCAGTAGCTCCGGCTCTTCCTCCGCTTTGAAGAACAACTTGGAGAAAACATAGCCAAGAGCGGCTACAAGGAGGAGGGCGTATGCGTAGATGAACACGAGGAGGAAGGCGGAGACCAAGGGGTTCGGAATAGCCGAAGCTAGTAGTAGCAAGACTACGAGCCTGGCCTGACACGGTATTAGAGGCGCCAGCAGGGAGGCGAGCACCTTTTCTCTATCCGTGGAGAGTATCTTGGTCCCCATTATCGCTGGAACGTTACACCCGAAGCCCAGGAGGAGGGGCATAAGAGCCTTCCCCGAGAGCCCGATACGGACCATGAGGTTGTGGTAAGTCGCGGCTATCCTGGCCATGATCCCCGTATCCTCCAAGAAGCCGAACACTACGAAGACCAGGAAGATTAATGGCAGAAACGATAGCACACCCCCGACTCCCGCCAGTATACCGTCGACCGCCAAAGAGACAGCCCACTCGGGGAAACCCTGGCTGGCGAGCAGCGTCCTTAGGTAGTCCCCGAGCGACGCGAAGAGCGACGACAGGAGACCGCTCAGCGTGTATTGTTCGAATATCGATGCGAGCTCCTCCATGCCTAGAGCCTCAGCTATCTGCTTAATCGGAAAACCCGTGTTCAGCCCCAGCACTAATACGAGGGATCCCAGCACGAGTAGGAACAGTACCAAGTGGCCTATCGCGGGGCGGAGCAGGTAGCTGTCAAGCCTCTCCGTAAAAGCAGGCGTAACTACCCTCTCCGCGTGGACGGACTCTTCGAGTACCTTCGCTATTAAACTGTAACGCGCACTCGCAGCTAGCAAGGAGGGGCTCTTCCCCGTTTCGTCCTCGACGATCTTCCTAAGCCTTAACGCCTCTTCGAGAACATCCGGGCACGCCTCTCGGGCCTTCCTCTCGATCTGCCTGTCGCCCTCAAGTAGCCTCAGGGCGAGCCACTCCTGGGGCGCGTTGCCCAAGGCGCCGCACTTGGAGATCTTCCCGGAGAGCTGCCCGGCGTAGTAGTCGAGGATGCCGTAGGATAGCTTTAGCCTCTTCGTTCTTAGGCTACCGGTGGCGACCGCCAGGGTTGCCTCCAGTAGCTCGTGGAGCCCCGTTTTCTTCAGCGCCGAGATGGGTACAACCGGTACTCCGAGTAGCCTCGAAAGCCTCTCTACGTGGATGTGTACCCCCATCTTCGCGGCTACATCGATCTTGTTGACGGCAATAACCACCTTATCGTATAGCTCGAGGACTTGAAGGGCGAGGTACATTGTGGTCTCCATAGACACAGCGTTCACGACTACTATCACGGTGTCCGGTTTCTCGTTCACGATGAAGTCCCTAGCTATTTCTTCTTCCTCGCTCTGAGCGCTCAGACTGTAAGTTCCCGGCAGGTCGATAAAGCGTATCCTCACGCCGTGGTGCTCCACCTCTCCCTCGTACCTATCCACAGTTTTTCCCGGCCAGTTGCCTACGAACCTATGAGCCCCTACAAGCACGTTGAACAGCGTGCTTTTACCGACATTGGGGGCGCCGGCTAGCGCCACCCTAACCTCTTTAGCCACTCTGCACCACCTCGACTAGAAGTCTCATCGCTATACCCCTTCCAAGCGCCAGCCTAGCCCCGTTCCTCTCTATCACCGTTGGACCCGCGCCGTTGAAAACCACTCTGAACTCCACGCCCGGAAGTATTCCGAGCTCGAACAGCCTCCTCAACACTCCATGACCGCCTTGAACCTCGACTAGCCTTACAACGCTACCTGGCGGGACGAGCGCTAGCGGCACGTAACCGCGGCTTGCCATCGTCATACCCTCCTTTGAAACTGCGTGAGCATCTTATATGCTTTGTCGCATGCGCGCGAAAGACGAGAACGCCAGCCTCCCGTGCATAGGCGACTCATGGGTTCTTCGAAAAAGTGCCCGGAGCCGTATACCTATAGCGAGAAACTAGGGGTAGGTGCGCGTAACCGTCCTTGGGAACGGTATAGAGTCAACTATGTGGTCGAGCCCCGCTATCCAAGTTACGAGCCTATCCATGCCGAGCCCAAAGCCGGCGTGTGGCACCGTGCCATAGCGCCTGAGGTCCAGGTACCATTCGTAGTCGCTCGGGTTTAGCCCGAACTGCTTGATCTTGTCCAGTAGCTCTTCTAGCTTCTCTATCCTCTCCCCTCCGCCTATTATCTCGCCGTAGCCTTCCGGAGCTAGGAGATCCGCGGACAAAGTTACTTCCGGCCTCGAGGGGTCGTTCTTGTGGTAAAAAGCCTTCACGCCGACGGGGAAGCCGTAAAGGAAGAAAGGCTTGTCGAACTCCTCCGTGAGTGCCCGCTCCTCGTCCGCCCCCAGGTCGTCGCCCCACTTCACGTTTAAACCTTTACCCTGCAGTATCTCTATCGCCTTGTCGTAGCTAATCCTGGGGAAGGGGGGCTCCACGTTCTTCAAAGGCTCCAGGTTCCTCCCGAGAAGCTCCAGTTCCTCCCGGTTCTTCTCCAAGACCCTCCTAACTATGTGCGAGACGAGCTCCTCCTCTACCTTCAGTATTCCTTCTAGCCCCGTCCACGCGACCTCTGCCTCCGCGTGCCAGAACTCCGTAAGGTGGCGCCTCGTCCTCGACTTCTCCGCCCTGAAAGAAGGAGCCACGGTGTAAACTTTTTCCAAGCTGTAGATGAGCGCCTCGAGGTAGAACTGGGAAGACTGCGTTAAGTAAACCGTGCTCCCGTCCACGTACTTCACCGGGAAAAGCGTGGCCCCGCCCTCCACCGCCGCCGATATGAACATCGGGCAGTGAACCTCGTAGAAACCGTTGCTCCTAAACCACTCGTGGAGAGCTTCGAAGACTGTGCTCCTCAGCTTCAAAACAGCGGTCATCTTCCTGCTCCTCACGGCAAGGTGTCGAACCTCGAGTAGAAACTCCCTCGACGCGTCTCTTCTGATCGGAAAGTTCTCCGCGAGCCCAACTATCTCTATGTTTCTACCGGCTATTTCCTTGCCCCCCGGCGCCCTGGGATCCTCCCTCAGAGCTCCCCCAACGATCACGGAGGACTCCACGGTCACCTTTCTCGCCAAGGCGTGCCCCGGAGACTCTGGCGTAAAGACAGCCTGTATTATCCCGGTTGAATCCCTAACCACCACGAAGGCTTTATCCCCGAGGTCGCGCCTACGGTAAACCCACCCCCTCACGGTCACCTGCGAGCCTGCAGGAAGCCTTAAAGCCTCGCGTATCGGCTTAACGGCTGTGGACATAGAGCGTCCACCTTCGATCACTAATAGGGTGCTTTTAACATTTCTATTGCTCATGCTCAGGCTTTACATGCGTCTACACGCCCAATTCGCGAGGTTCCTGGGGTTAACTCTCTTAGTCCCCCCGGGGTGCTTCACGCCTATAGGTACTTACAGCACCTGGCTTGTATCGCGCGTACTAGAGGCTTCTCCCAGTGCAGAAGTAGCCGTGGAGGTAGGGACGGGTGTCGGAACGCTTGCACTACTAGCCGCGAAGCGCGGAGCCTACGCGGTGGGGGTGGAAGTAAGCGAGCCTTGCCTACGCGCCGCTAAGGCGAACGCCAGGAGAAACAGCCTCGACGGGCTACTGGACTTCGTGCTCTGCGACGCTGGAAGCTGCTTGAGGTCTAGCAGTGCGGGGCTCGTCTTCACGAACCCTCCCTACCTGCCCGTCGACTCCGAAAAGCCGGAAGACGTCCCGGTCGCTGGGGGCTCGGACTTGTCGATCTTCAAGAAAATGCTCGTCAACGCTGTCAGAATAGCTAAGCCAGGGGCTCCCGTGGTTTACTCTGCTAGCAACCTCACCGGCTTATCGATCGGAAAGATATTGCTGTGCGCGCGTACCCCGATCGACGAGGTCTGCGCGTACCTAGTAGTTCGCCCCCGGAGAAGATAAGCGTGAAAAAGTGGTGCGGCCGCCGGGATTTGAACCCGGGTTCTCCGCGCCTACACAGGGCTCTGCGGCGTGGCAGGCCGCCATCCTACCAGACTAGACTACGGCCGCCAAAGTTCAAGGAATTAAAAAAAGCATGCTTAAAAGCTTTTCCTCACACTTGCATAGCGGGTCTGCATAGACGGTTATGCGGCTACGCACCTAAAAGCCTCGCGCGCCCCATGCCCTCGGCGATGCGCACTGTGGATGCTATGCTTTGTAGCTCTTTAGTATGTTGGCGAGCTTGCTTGGCTCCGGGTTGTAGAGCCTGATCTTCTGCGTGATTGATGTTCCCATTATTTGTTGGGTTATGTTTAGCTGTACGAACTTCCTTCTCGAGTCAACGATGATGTCGCCTTTCCAGGGGAACTTCACCGGGGTTCTTTCGTCCACTATGATCCCCTTGGAGGTTACAGTGTAAGATGTAGCAATAATGAGAGAGCCCGTCTTTGACTGAAGCCTGCGCGCGTAGAGCCCCGTAGCCAAGGAGAATGCGTAGAAGAACCCGTAGAGCGCGAGGAAGCTTAGAAAGTTCGCCGTCTTCTCGTCTAAAGCCATGCTCTTACCTAGACCTGTAAAGAACTCCCTGAAGCCAGGTATGTAGAATACGAGGATAAATACTACTAGCGATAAAAGTGGGATCATGCTTGCCTTGAACTGTGCCATGAGCTCCGGCTGGGTGAGCTGGAAGTCTTTTTCCCTGAGTTTAAGCACTTCGTCGGGCTTTGAAGAGTAGAGGATTTCCCCGCTTTTCACCTCTTCAAGGTCCCTCAAGACGCTCCTCGCGTGACGCCCAGTTACAACCATCATTATAACCATGAAAGCCGTGAAGTAGAGAATAAAGAAAAGCCACGTCTTATCCGGGTAGTTCGCGTTCATGTAAGCGAAGAGTACCATCAAGACGAGGCCGAGGAGATACTGTAGTATTAGCGCTCTACTCATACCTTTTCCAGAAGATAAGCGTACTTATAAAGCTTCGTAGCCGCGCGCGTCGAGAAGACTTTATAGCGCCTGCGAAGTTTACGTAGTCTGCGTCGGTGGGCGGGATGAGCTACGCGAAGCTACTGGCGTTGCTGGGCATACTCATGTCCGTCCTATCGATTGCTTTGGCATCCTACCTACTACTAACACTGGAGAAGACCTCCAGGATTCTGGACAACGCTTTGAAATACCTCGGCGCGGTGGAGAAGAGCTACTCCGTCGATGCTTACTCCCCCGTAAACGTACGCGTATGCCTCGCCGTCAACTCCTCCACCGAGCTGTCACGGATGACATGCACAAACGGAACGTACCTCTCCGGAAGCACGCTACTCGCTGTGATCTCGAAGCACTACGAGGTTGCCGTGAGAAGCGACGGGGTGCGCGTGTGGGTAGAATCCGTCCGCGGCGAGCCGTGTAACGGTAGCTGGAAAGTGTACGCCACGAACGGATCCTCCCTTAGCGAGAGGTACGACCTACTCCTACCAGTCGGGGGTTCCAGCGAGGTGCTGGTGGTGTGCGAGGCTCAGAAAACACCTCCGTAAGGGCACAAGTTATACTTAAGAGCAACACTCACGGGTTACTTGATATGAGCCGGCGCGTGCTACTAGGGCTTTCACTGCTACTCCTCGCCACGCTTCTAGCAGTTAACGCTTTCTCCGCGGGCACTCTTAGGGGCGAATCTCCCCGCGTCGAGGTTCAAGGATACCCCAGGCTCCTGGTATACGCTCCCCCGTCTCTGAACATCACGCAGGGATCCGTAGGAGTACTCGTGTGCACGGTATCCAACGTGGGCGACGCTCCCGCTGAAAACACCTACCTGTCTGTGGTGGCTGCGGGGTGTGCCTACTTGTCGACGGACGGGGAGAACTGGAAGAAGAACCTGACATTCTTCCTTGGTACGTTCCCGGGCCACAGCCTCAGAAGATTCACAGTGTTCGTTGCATGTAGGGAGGCGGAGCGGGGAAGGATCATCGTAACGGCGGTTGCGGATAACCACGACCCGGTAATAACCACAGTCGACGTAGCCGTCCAACCCCGCGAGGCGCCCCGGCAATCCTCGGTCGAGTGGACCCCGGTGCTAGCTATACTAGCACTATCCACACCGATTGCGTACTACATGGTGTCTAGGAGGCGTTCCAAGGAGAAGAAAAAGAAGAAAAGTTTTAACGATGTTTAGATCCAGCCGCGAAGCTTCATCGCTGTTACGACTCTCTCTACGGCGATAGCGTATGCCGCTACGCGCATTGGGTACTCGTGGAAGCGTTTCTGCCACTCGTTGTAAACCGTGTTGAAGTTTTCGACCATCTTCTTCTCGAGTCGCGCCAGGGCCTCCTCCTCCGTCAGCCAGTTCCCCATCCTGTTGTTCGCCCACTCGATCCAGCTCATGACGACTCCGCCAGCGTTGGCGAGTATGTCTGGTACCACCACTGCGCCCTTCTTCCTCAGTATTTCGTCGGCTTCAGGCGTCGTGGGGCCGTTCGCTCCCTCGCTTATGATCTTCGCCTTCACGCGCGGCGCGTTGTCCTTCGTTATGACGTTCTCGACTGCCGCCGGGATAAGTATGTCCACGTCGAGCTCGAGTATCTCCTCGTTCGTGATTGTCTTCTTGTAGTCCTTGTAGTTCGCGACCGCGCCTGTCTCCTCCTTCACCTTTATCAGTTCCTCGACGTTCAGCCCTGCGGGGTTGTACACGCCGCCCTTGCTATCGGTGACGGCGACGACCTTTGCTCCCCACTCGCTCAGGTACTTAGCGGCGTACATCCCTACGTTGCCGAACCCCTGCACGGCTACTGTCTTGTTCTCGACACCGTCGAGCACTCTTTTAGCAGCCTCTCTTGCCGCGATAGCAGTGCCTAGACCTGTGCTCACGATCCTCGCGTACAGGCCGCCTATCTCCTTGGGCTTCGCGGTGACAACTCCCCAGGCGTTGTAGCCCACTATCTTGCTGTACTCGTCCATGTACCAAGCCATAGTCTGGGGGTTCGTGTAGACATCGGGCGCCGGGATGTCTATGTCTTCTCCCACGATCCTGGATATCGCCGCGAAGTACTTCCTCGAAAGCTCTTCGAGCTCCCTCGGTGAAAGCTCCTTGGGATTGACTTTAACTCCTCCCTTTCCTCCGCCGTAGGGAATGCCAGCCAGAGCATTCTTCCACGTCATCCACATGGAGAGAGCTACTACCTCCCCCTCCGTGACGTTCGGGTGGTAGCGTATTCCTCCCTTGTACGGGCCTAGCGCGCTGTTGTGCTGGCTTCTCCACCCGTGGAAAACTGCTATCCTACCGTTGTCCAGCTTCACCGGGATCTTCACGTGCAGAAGCCTCTCAGGGTGCTTCAGAACCTCCACTACGTCTTCGGGGAGGTTGAGGATCTTCGCGCTCTCTGTCAGCTGCTTGACGGCCATCTGATACACGGGGTCGTTTTCGTAAGTCATGTTTACCGTTTACTTAAACGCAAGACCTGTATATAAGCAAAACCATATATACTGCACCCTGACGAGTGCTATGCGGTATAAATTTTTTTCTCTTCAAATGTAAAAAAGCAGTAACAACGAAGACTCTTTTCAAGCTACAGGCTTTGATGCTGTGTCAAAGCAACAAGTAGCATCTTTTCGGGGGTTTCCCGAAGAGTGTAGAGAAAATACCTAGGGTTCTAGGCAGGTTGCTCTTAGAACTCTTCCTCTTCTTCCTCTTCCTCCTCCCACTCTTCCTCCTCTTCGGGGAATTCCTCTTCCTCCTCTTCCTCGAAGTCCTCCCATTCTTCTTCCTCTTCCTCCTCCCATTCCTCCTCTTCTTCTGGGAACTCTTCCTCCTCTTCTAGCCAGGCTTTTAGGCTCATAGGCTTTCGAAGTTAAGGCTAGACGGCCCCTTATAGATTTTTCGCTCCCTTTACGCAAGGAAAAGTCGGGCACCTTTCCCGGCTGGTTTTATACTTTAACATCTTCGACACTCCAGCCCGTGCGTCGTGAGCATAGTTTTTAACCCTGGTTAAATTGAAGAGCGATGTGTGCGCTAACATAATCCCAACGGTCGCGGTGCACGGTGGAGCTGGAAGAGCGAGAAAGATCGAGCCCGAGGAGAAGAGGGAGATCGAGAATGCCTTGATCGAGGCGTTGAAGAGGGGGCTCGAGGCTCTCAGGGGTGGAACCTCTCTCGACGCCGTGGAGGAGGCTGTTAAAAGTATGGAGGCTTCCGGCGTTTTCAACGCAGGGAAGGGGGCTGCGCTGAACCTAAAGGGGGAGGTGGAGCTGGACGCCGGGATAATGTGGGGGAAGGACCTCTCCGTGGGTGCTGTTGCATCCCTGAGGAGGACGTGGAACGCTGTGTCTCTCGCCCGGGTAGTCATGGAGAAGACCGACCACGTACTGCTGGTTGGACCGGGGGCAGACGCGCTTGCCGAGCGTTTAGGCTTCGAGCCTCACCCGGGACCTTCTCCGAGGGCTCTCAGGAGGTATGAGGAGTACAGGAGGCTGTTGGCAAGCAAGGAGTACTACCTGTGGAGCAGGAACTACTCCGTGGCCGAAGTCTTTCTCGGAGACACGGTCGGCGCGGTTGCGATAGACTCCGAAGGGAACCTCGCTGCCGCAACGTCGACGGGTGGGCTCTTCCTGAAGCTACCCGGCAGAGTGGGAGACTCCCCAATCCCCGGAGCGGGGGTCTACGCCGAGAACGGCGTGGTCGCCGTTTCCGCGACCGGTATCGGAGAGGTCATCCTGAGGTCGACGCTCGCGGCGCGGATCGCCTCCTTGGTGAGGAGCGGTGCGCGCGTCGAGGATGCTCTTAGAGAGGTTGTTTCCAGCGTTACCAGCAAGTTCGGGGAGAACACTGTCGGAGTCATAGCGATTGACGGGTCGGGGTCCTACGCCGAGTACACGAACTGCGAGGTGTTCGTGAGGGGGTGGGCTTCGGTATCGAAGGGCATGCCTAGAGCGTCGCTAGAAGGCTCTAGGTAGCGTTCACAAGGATGAGCGAGCGTGTTAACGCGTGAAGCTCAGAAGCCACAGGGTAACTGGTAGCGCGAGGAGCGTGGAGACGAGCGTAGACGTGAATACAACGCCCGCTACTCTCCTCGAATCCAGTTTCAGCTCGCGGGATATGACGACGCAGGACACAGCGCTGGGCATCACAGACTCTACGATGGCGATTTTGGCGTCGATGCCCGTCGCTAGACCTGCCTCCACGAAAAGCAGGGTTAGCGGTACTGAGACCGAGAGACGCGTGAAGTAGGCTTTAAGCCCGTCGACGATGTTCGCGTCGACGCTTGCCCCTACCTCCATCCCGAGCTGCACGAGCGCCACTGTGGGCGCGACGCCTCCGAGAGTGGCTAGCGGGCTTAGCAAAAGCTCGGGGAGCTTTACGCCGGCTAGCGCCAGCGCTGAGGCGGCTAGGATGGCGTACACGGGGGGAAAGGCGAGCACCTTCCGCGGGCTGAGCCTCCCGCTTTCGCCGCCGAGCGCGAGCGGTGCTAGGATGTTAGACGCGAAGTTGTTCCCGAGGATGTAGAAGCCCACAGCCGATGCGCCGTAGCTCCCCCAGTATGACTGTGCTATGCCCAGTGGTATGTACCCGGCGTTTGCGTACATAGAGGCCAGCACGAGCTCTGGGTCTCCGTGAAGCTTAGTAGCGATAGCGAACGTCAGGACGACGAGCGAAGCGCTTAAAGCGGTAAGTGCGAGCGGGGCGGAGGCCGGAGACGAGGATAACCTCTGGTAGGTAGACGTGAATAAGAGCGGTGTGAGGAAGACGTAGAGCACGGTTCTCGCGAATAGCCTCAGCTCGCCTTCACCGGGCCTGCTCAAGTACCCGAATGCTAGTCCACTCGCGATGGGTACGTAGACGTCAAGCAGCTCCTTGATCATCCAGAAACAGTATTACAAAAAGGATTTATGCATGCCGAGGCGAAAATACACGATTCGCATGTTCGCAGTTTCTCTCAGAAAGAGAGGCGTAGACGCCGTGTACTCTTTCCCCTGGAAAGTTAGTATCGTTGCGTTTATGGCCAACCCGCCCGTACTTAAGGAGGATATTCAGGCCTTAAAGGAGACATTCTCCACTCTCTCCTCGGACAGGTTCTTCGACGTGATAGAGGTTCAGCTCCTCGGCGACGAGGCTTGGAGGGCTGTTGAGGGGTTTGTGAAGGCAAGCGGCGTGGAGGTTGCGAGCGGGGTCCAACCCCTCGTATTGATGCAGGGCTTTAACCCCTCTTCCCTCGTGGAAGCTGAGAGAAAGAAAGCTGTAAGCAAGCTCGTCGAAGTAGTGAAGACCTCGGCAGAGAGGGGTATAAGCAAGGTTGCATTTTCCAGCGGGCCGGACCCGGGCCCCGAGAACCGCGAAGCAGCCAAGGACGCCCTGATTAAGAGCTTGAAGGAGATAGCGGGCGAGGCGAAGAAGTTCGGGGTAACAGTCATACTGGAGACCTTCGACAGGGACTGGGACAAAAAGCAACTCATAGGGCCTATCAGGGAGGCGGTAGAAGTGGCAGAGAGCGTAAGGGAGGAGCACGGAAACTTCGGCCTGCTCTGGGATCTGAGCCACGCCCCCATGCTCGGCGAGAAGCCCTCCGACCTCAAGTTAGCGAAGAGCTACCTGGCGCATATCCACATAGGGTGCGCTAAGCGCCTACCCGACGGGCGGCTAGTGGACTGGCACCCGGGCTTTTACAGGCCCGGAGCAGTCAATGGGGTCGAAGACGTGAAGGAGCTCCTCAAAGTACTGCTCGAGATAGGGTACACAGGGGCCGTGGGCTTCGAAGTAAAGCCGGAGGAAGGTCAGCACTGGCGCGAACCCGTGGAGGCCGCGAAGGGCGTGCTCTACGAGGCATTCCTCAGGCTCGTTGAGAGCGAGCTCTAACGGGGGTGGGGTAGCGGTGCCGAAGCTTAAGGTAATCTTCCCGGAAAGCATAGGCGTCGTGGAAGTCGAGCTGACGGGGAAGAACCCTAAGACGCTCGACGCGATAGTAAAAGCAACGCCGTTCGAGAGCAGGGTTAACCTTTGGGGTGACGAAATTTACTTCTCTACCCCGGCTAGGGTCGGGCAGGAGGTTGGTCAGGAAGTTGTGGAAAAGGGCGATGTGGCTTACTGGCCTCCCGGCAGGGCTCTCTGCATATTCTTCGGCCCCACGCCGGCGAGCAGAGGTGGCGAAATAAGGCCTGCGAGCCCGGTGAACGTAATCGGAAGGGTCGTCGGCGACCTTGAAAGGCTGAAGAGGGTTAGGTCCGGCGAGCCCGTGAGGGTGGAGTACGAGCCATGACGGGGAAGGCTGTTAGGATTAAAAGGCTCTTCCGCGACGGGAAGGCGCTGATAGTCGCGCTGGACCACGGCCGACGCCACGGACCAATCCCGGGCCTGGAAGATCTCGGCAAGACACTTTCAACGATTCTGCAGGCGCGCCCGGACGCCGTCATGGTCACTCCCGCCATGATCGAGCGCTACTACGGCCTGCTCTCCGAGGTCTTCATAGTAGCGCGCATCGACGGCACAGGAGCCGTTAAGAGCCTCGACGAGACAGATGATAGGCTGATATCCTCGGTGAAGAGAGCCGTACGCGCAGGTGCGGACGCTGTAAGCGTCATGGTATACCCCGGTAGCAGGAATGAGCAGAGCCTCTGGGAGAAGCTGGCGAGGGTAGCCGAGGAAGCAGAAGACTACGGCGTACCCGTCATGGCGGAGGTCGTGCCTAAACCTCCGCAGTTCCAGGAGTACGGCGTAGACGTGGTTGCTTACGCGTCGAGAATAGCGGTCGAGCTCGGCGCAGACATTGTGAAAACTGTATACAGAAGCGGGTTCTCCAAGGTCACCCAGAGTGTACCGGCACCCGTGGTAGTTCTCGGCGGGCAGAAGGCCTCCCTAAAGGAGACATTGACAATGGTTGAGAAAGCCGTCAGCGAGGGCGCGGCGGGAGCAGCTATAGGCAGGAATATTTTCCAGCACGAGGACCCCGCGAAGGCTACCGAGGCCTTCATGCTGGTTATTCACTCCGGAAAGAGCAGCGAGGAAGCTTTAAAAGAGCTTGGACTCCAGTAGCAGTACTTTCCCCTTTTCCTCTCTTGCCCAATTAGTCGGAAGCTTCTGTGCACAAATAGTGTAAAGTAAAATTTATATATTACATCTGAATTTAGTACTCGATGACCAGATGGGAGATACCGCTGGAATCGAAGAGCTCTCGGAGGTGTTGCAAGTGTTGGCCAACCCGATAAGACTGAAGATGTTGTCCCTGATCGCCGTCAGGCCGCGCTATGCCTACGAGCTCTCGAAGATGCTTAACCTGTCGTACCCCTTAACGTACCTACACCTATCGATTCTGGAGAAAGCGGGGCTCGTGGAATCGTACTACGTCGAAGGGCCAAGAACGAAGAGGATCTACAGGTTACGCGACTTCGAGGTGAAGATTTCCCCGGAGGTTTTGAGGAAGATGGGTGAGAAGCTTGAAAATCCCTAACCCTGTACCCTTACTCGGGGTCGTCGTCTCCGCCTTGTTGCTAGTCTACGTCCCGCTCCAACTAGTACAAGGCGTTACCAGTAAATCCATCGACCCAGTCTTCGCGGCTGTAGGGCTTATCGCCAGCCTCGTTGTAGGCGGAGTCATAGCCTTCTTCTCTCTTGTCTTTAACCTCGCAGAGCCCTTCGTCGGGAAAGAAGACCCCCGGGAGAGAAGGGAGCTCGAGAAAAGGCTCGAGGTTTACCGTGCGCGCCAGAGGGCTATGCTAGAGGAGCTCGACGAGATAAAGAAGCTTCTCGAGGAGATAAGGGACCTGTTGAAGGGAGGGATGGGGGTGTGAGCGAGAAAGAGAAGCCTAAGTACGTCGACCTCTCCGACGAGGAGGTCGAGGAGCTGATACGTAAGCGCCTCAGGGAGATAAAGGACGTACTTTCCGACATCAAGCAGATACTCGAAGAGGCTGGGGTGAAGTAAGTTGTCGGACCTGCTGGACAGGTATGAGAGGGCGCTTAGAAAGAGAGGTGTTGGTGGAAGGGTCACTATAGCGGGAAGCGGGGTGGTGAGCGGGGGAGTCTACGAGAAAGTCACCATAGCGGGCTCGGGCGTCGTTGACGGAGACCTCGAAGCGGAAAGCGTATCGGTATCCGGCTCTGCTAGGTTCGAGGGCGACGTGTCCGCAGAGAAGGTAAGGTGCGCTGGTTCGTGCAGGTTCTCTGGGAGCGTGAAGGCGGAGTCGGCGAGATTCTCCGGGGCAACGATCGTTGAAGGCGAGCTTAGCTCGGAGGAGCTCAAAGTGGCGGGCTCACTTAGGGCTGGCAGGGTTAAAGCCCGGGATCTACGCCTAAGCGGAAGCTTCAGAGTTGGAGATGTAGAGGCAGGGTGGGCCGAGTTCAGGTTATCGGACGACTCGGAAGCCGGACTGGTGAAAGCCACGGACGTCACCGTGAAGAGCGAAAAGTGGGGCTTGCTCTCCGGAACCTTCGTTTCGAAGCTCTTCGGGAAGAAAATACCCGTTTTCAGAGTTTCAAGGATAGAGGCGGAAAACATCGTCGATGTAGAGGGCGTGGTGATAGAGGGCGACGTGAATGCTAAGAAGGTAGTTCTAAGGAGAGGCGGGGAGGTCCGTGGTAACATCTCCGGGAGTGTAGAAAAAGAATAGTTTCTTTCTTAGATCTACGCTTGGGACGATTTTTCGAGGTATTCTTCGAACGGTTTAAGGAACTTGAAGAGCTCCATGGGTAGCACGATCTTCGTTGCAGGGGAGGAGGCCACCTCTCTTAGCGTCGAGAAGTACTGCAACAGGAGAGTCTTCGAGTCTATAACCTTCGCCTGGTCGTCGAGGTACTTCAACGCGAGAGCCTGCCCCTCAGCCTTGAGTATTGCCGCTTGCTTCTCCCCTTCAGCCCTGAGTATCATCGCTTCCTTCTCTCCTTGGGCTACCTTCACGGCCGCCTCCCTTTTACCCTCAGCCTCCGTCACCATCGCCCTACGGTTCCTCTCGGCGCTCATCTGTTTGATCATGGCGTCCTGGACCTCCTTGGGAGGTAGTATTTCCCGTATCTCCACGGCCGTGACCTTTACGCCCCACCTAGCGGTGACTTCGTCTAGCTTTTCCCTGAGAACCTCGTTTATGTACTCGCGCTTCGCTAAGACCTGGTCGAGCTCTATGTCTCCGACCACCGCCCTCAAGGTAGTCGTCGCGATGCCTACAGCTGCGCCTCGGAAGTCTTGCACCTCTACTACGCTCTTCTTGGGGTCGACGACCTTAAAGTATATCAGGAAGTCTATGTCGACCGGGGCGTTGTCCCTTGTAATGCACGTCTGCTTCGTTACCTCTATGTACTGCTCCCTGAGGTCTACTACTATGCCCTGCTCTATGAAAGGTACTAGTACTACGAGGCCTGGTCCCGCAATCCTTACTACTCGGCCGAGCCGTAGAACGACGAGCCTCTGGTATTCCGGTACTATTCGGATGTAGCTTGCGATTATCCAGGCGAGTATTAGGAGTACAACGAAGAGGATTATCAGGGAAGCTACGTCCATGCCGTATCAGTAGTACTTCCGAGATTCTAGATAAATACTTTTAGCGCTCTTAAAGAATATATTCTTCCTAGGAAATAAGCCTCCCAGCTTCAAGGGGTTCAGAGTGAGGAGGGAGGGGGCACGCGGCTACAGGATTCTTATAGACCCCGCGTATCTCAGGAAGAGTGTCTCGAGGAGGAGCATCGAGGACTTTTTCTCCGGGAGAGCTACGCTGGACGAGATCGTTAGCTATATCGAGTGGGGCATAGACCCAAGCATTACGGCGAGGTGTGAGAAAAACGACGGCTACAGGGTGATCTTTTACGGCGAGGAGCTCGTGTGGCATTCGCTTATAGACGAGGAGCCCTCGTACCCCCTCGAGTTCTACGAGTGGCTTAGGAGGAACTACCGCAGGCTTTTTAAGAGAAAGGACCCCAGGGTGCTGGACGAGTTGAGAAAACTGCTCGACGAGACAATAGAAAGAGCACGGAAGGAGGGGGTAGAGCACACGGCGCACCGCTTGCCCAGCGACGACGACTTGGCCTCCGAGATCGATGAAATGATCGAGGAGACTTGGATGTCGTACGGAGGAAGCGACTTCGAGAGGTACCCGAGAACGGTGGAGGAGTTCGACAGCTTCTTTTCGAAGCTGGAGGGGTGGGATGTCGACATCACGGACGTCATTATTCCCGTAAAGGCTTACTTTTCCGCCGAGAAGGTGGTCCACCTCTCGGAGGAGGAGGTTAAAAGGATGGAGAGAAGCCCAAGAAGGTTCGTCTCCTTCCTGCGGACACACCTCAAGCCGTTCGTGGATCTGAGCGAAGAAGTCTACGTGAGCAGCAAGAGCCTGGACATGCTTAGGGGGTTTTTCGAGTACTACCTCGCAAAGGAGCTCAAGCTTCCGTCAAACAAGGTGAAGCTGAAAAGGGTGCTTAAAAGGGTCCTAGAGGAGGCCGTCGAGATGGAGGAGCTACTGCTTTAGGTGAGTATCACTGCGAGTGCTCCCGCCGTACCGGTTTCACCTTTAGGAACAACCCATCCAAAGCGACAACCTCTACGCTCTCTCCTTCCTCCACTACGTACTCAGAAGTAGCGGTCCAGTCCTCCCCGTCGACGTAAACTACGCCCCTCTTCCCGGGCTCTATCCGCGTCTTGGCGACGCCTATTTTCCCGATAAGCCTTTCCTGAAGGCTCGGAGCCTTCATCCTTACAGTCTCCAGTGCCTTCGAAATTACCACGGCAAGCAGGAGGACTAGGATCGCCAGGGGAACCGCTACTACCAGGACGTTGGGAGTGAAAACAGGGTAGGGGCGCGAAGCATACTCGAGTATCACAGCGAGGGCTATTAAGGCTACGCCTGCAATGCCGGCGACCTGAACCCCTGGCTTGGCGAGCTCGACTATTATCAGGGTTATGCCTAGCAACGCCAGTATGAACGTGCTAAGGCTTACGCCTATAACATCGAAGGAGTACAGGGAGATCACTATGAGGGCTGCCCCTATCACCCCCCATCCCTGGAATCCCGTAACCTTGAACTCTAAGAGCAGGAGCATGGCCCCCAGGAGTGCCAGCAACACCGCTAGGGCTGGGTCCAGCAGCACCGAGAGTAAGTCGCTGACTAAGTCGCCGGATACGTAGTGGACGCTGGCAAAGCTTAGACCCTCTTTCTGCAGTAACTCCGCGAGGCTGTCCGCCGTTCCATCCGCTATGCCGGTTGCAACTGCCTCGTCGCTCGTAAAGCTCTGCGCGTCGACCACGAGCCTCCTGGCAAGACCCCTGGAGTCGTTAACCCCCTTCTTCGAGAGTAAAGCGGCTACCCTGGCTACAACGTACTCCACAGTCTTAGGGTCGTCAGGGTACGGCTTGATCGACCCGATAACAGCGCCTTTACCCATGTAGAGCCTCTGGGCTGAAAGAGCGATCACGGCTGCCGCCGACACGGTCCTCTCCCCCGGGGGGACCCACGCGATAGTCCTCGCCTCGGAGGATACGAGTAGCTCGACTATCTTGTCCATGGATTTCAGGTAGCCGCCGTAACTACGGATAACCACGACCACCACGCCCTTGTCGGCTTCCTCTAGACCCCTCTTAACGGTATAGTACGCACCCTCGTCGATACGGCCCTCCAAGTCTACAACCACGACCCTCGGCTGAGCGTAAGCCACTGCGCATAGAAGCAGGAAGACACTAAACGCGATGAAGACGCCGACCCTACCCTTCATCCTCCCTTCCACGATACTCTTCGAGCGTCCGCATCATATGCCTTTCGATGGTGCGCGCGGCGCGCGTGCATGCTCCTCGTTAGGAAGGCCGTTACAGATGTGCCGCAACGACGCAGGAGAAAGTGCTCGAAAGGAGGGTTGCAATTATGTTCGTCACCTCGTTTGTAACCCAACTCGAGCCGGAGTACTTCACCGTCGTCGCTCCGCAAGAGTGAACCTTCTTGTCCGTTAGTACCCCGCACCTCGGACAGTAGTACTTTACCTGAAGCGTCGCCCCCACAACGCTGTCGAGGACTTCTCCCAGCCACCCCGCTACTACTACAACCGCGATGGTGGCTACGCCGAGCGGCGGGGACGCTCCTAGCAAGCTCGCGATAAGCGCCACTAAGCCCGTTAGGAGGGATCCCGCCAGGGACCCTAGCGCGCCGAGCAGGGTTACGCCGCCCGAGGTCCCCGGCTCCACCTCCACGGAAAGGTTCGTTATCAGGCGCGGCTTTCTCCCGGACAGGGATCCGAGCTCCGAGGCCCACGTATCGGCGTTCGAAGACGCTATCGCCGCGTAAGCGCCGACTAGGAGCGGGACACGGGCGCTTTGAGGGGAGAGAGCGCTCAGCAACGAGTAGAGAGCCGCCACCCCGCCCGCGCCCACTACCTGCATCAGCGTTCTCCCCTCCTCGGGCTCGGAGACGTTCATCCTCCTCTTCAAGTCGTACCCCAGCTTCGTCAAAGCAGAAGAGGAGAAAAAGAAGAAGAGAGAAGCCGCGAAAACTCCAATGCCGCCAGCCATGTAGAGCCCCGAGAAAATCACGCTCGCAGCGGCGGCGCTCCGGCTTAGGTACTTCTTCCTCCTAGCGTAGGCCGCGAGGGGCACGCCTAGGATTACGCCTATCGCGAAGCCCTGCCAAGCCTCCATACGCGTCTAAGCCTCAATTTCCGAGCACTAAATATCGGTGTCGGTTCGGTTAAAGTGTAAACTCGATTCTCTCGTAACCGTAGATCTTCTCGCCCTCGTCGACTCTCAAAACAACGATGTTCGACCCTATAATCTCGACCTCGCCGCTTGCCTCCACTTTTCCTACACTGCTCCTCGGCGGAAAGAACCAGTAGGCGGTTATCGGGTACTCTGCAACCGTGTTCTCGTAAATGTTCTCGTAGTAGTTTACCCCTTTGACCGGCTTCCCCCTAAAGTAAATAAAATAGGTTATGAAGGGTTCCTCGGGAGACGATCTAAAGCCTAGGTCTACCCCTACGACGCGCGGCCTGACGCGCGCCCCGTTGAGGATGACCTCCTCTTCGTCGAGAAAGCTCTGCATAGACGCCGCCAGCTTCCTGAGCTCAGCTTCCAGCTTCTCCATGTCTTCCGATAGACCGTAGTAGTAGCTCTCGCTGTCGAAGTAGTCGAAGATTATCGTCTGGTAGACTTCGAGCCTCCTCGTAACTACGAAGAGCCCCATCGCGCTTAAAGGCTCTAGATCCTCCATACGCGTGCTTTGTGACGAAGCGCCCGTTTTAAGTGCTTCGGGCTTGTTTGTGCAGGAGAAGGAGCCGGGCGCTTTTCCCCTGCTGGTCTTACTCTTTAGTTGTTTTCGTCCCCCAGCTTTTCGAGGCGCTCTACGAGGCTCTGCGCATTGGGGTACTGTCCAGCTTCCGCCTTCGCAAGGGGTTCGCGCGCCGTTGAGGCGTTGAACGCAGTAGAGGAGTTCCTAGCCTCCGTGAGAGGCGCAACCCCGCGCGTCGAGGAAGACAAGGAGCTGGAGAGGGCGTCGAGGAGCTGAAGGGGCTCGGGCTGACGCAAAAACTCCTTTTTTTCTCTGGTTTGTAAACGTGGGAAGATTCGTGCTTTCAGCCTTCTCCCGCGTGTATGGAGTAATGTTTCCTGTTGAAAAATCCTCAATCAACATCAAGCTTTTAAAGCTAGTTAAGCATTTTTCTCTTGGAATGATCAAGACGGCAGTTGTGCTTGCCGGCGGGAAGGGTGTTAGGCTTAGACCTTTAACTCTCACCACTCCGAAACCGCTTCTCCCCGTGGGTAACGTCCCGATACTAGACCACATACTTTCGTTGCTCTACAGGCATGGGTTTGAAAAGGTAATAGTGGCAGTCAACTACCTTGGAGAGAAAATAGTCAACCATTTAGTGGCGCGCTGGATGGATAAAGGCTTAGAGATAGTTGCTCCTCCCCTCAACCCCGCCGATACGGCTGACGCTGTGCGCAAGTGCGCCTCCTACATCGACGAAGACTTCCTGGTAACTATGGGAGACGTAGTAACAAACATGGATCTCAGATCCTTCGCCTATTTCCACGAAAGCTCGGGCTCTATCGCGAGCATAGCCCTCATAGAGGTCCAGTCGCTCAGAGACTTCGGCGCAGTGCTCCTAGACGGTAACGGCGCAGTGCTCCATTTCCTCGAAAAGCCCGGCGTGCAGGAGATGTACGTCGCTTCGCTCGCATTCGCCTTTACGGGTACAAGCAGGAAGGTTAACCTCTTCGCCAACCTGGCTAACTCCGGCTTCTACGCGTTTAGGTACGACATACTCGATGTGCTCAGGGAGAACCCCCACCTCATGGACTTCGGGAAAAACGTGTTCCCATGGCTCCTGGAAAACAACTACAGAGTGAAGGGCTGGCTTGCCGAGGAGACCTACTGGATAGACGTTGGGAGGCCTGAAAGCTACCTGACCGCGAACTTCGATCTCTTGGCAGGGCACGCCAGCCCACTAAGACCTTACGGTAGGTTCGTGGACGGTGTGTATGTCGGGGAGGGGGTAGAGGTCTCGCCGGGAGCCAGGATAATACCCCCGGTCGCCCTCGGGGATAATGTGAGGATCTCCCAGAACGCGGAGGTGGGTCCCTACGCTGTCATCGGAAGCGACACCCATATAGGTGTGGAGGCTCATGTAAGCTACTCGGTGCTTATGGGTGAAGACACGGTGGAAAGAGGTGCTCATGTAAGATATAGCGTTTTAGCAAAAAGTATAAAGGTAGGCGAGGGCGCTGTAGTAAGGGAGAACAGCGTGCTAGGAGAGGGGGTCGTTGTTAAAGAGGGAAGCATCGTGGGTCCGGGGACAAGGATTGGCGGCGGGATCGAGGTGATGGTTGCGTGAAGAGAGGGCCCTTCCCGATCTACAACAACAGGATCTACGGAGTTGCGAACACTCAGTTAACACCCGAGAACATGGCTGAGCTGGGAGCAGTGCTCGGCACGATACTCGGTGAAGGAGCGCTCGTTGTCGCCGCGCGCGACTTGTACCCTCCCAGCAGGATGCTGAAGAGGGCTTTCACGTCTGGACTCATGTCGACAGGTAACTCCGTGATCGACTTTCACGCGGCGACGCTACCAGAGCTGGCCTTCGCCGTGAAGAGGTTCGGAGCAAAGGCCGGGGTACACTTCTCGGTTGCGCCGTACAACACCGACGGGATACAAGTGAAGATCGTGGACGCCGGAGGAGTGGAACTGTCCTACGAAAAGCTTGCCGACATACTCGACATGTACGAGACAAAGCACATAGTGAGGAGCATCCCGAGCAGGATAGGCTGGATTTCCTACGCGGAGTACATACACGACATCTACGTCACGTCGGCGGCGAGCTTCATCGATACGTCACCCATAGCTGCGAAAGAGCCGCTAGTCATAGTCGACGTGAACTACGGTCCCGCCTCCGATGTCCTGCCGAACTTTGTAGGAAGCCTGGGGGCCAGGCTCGTAGCCGTGAAGGCAGGCAGGCCTCCGCCCGGGGTGAGACCCCAGCAACTCCCGTCTCCCCGTGACATAGCGATGCTCCAGGATATCACGAGAGCCTCCTCCCCCGCCTTCGCCGCAGCGCTCTCAGCGGATGCCTCTCAGGTGTTCATAGTCGACGATAAGGGTAGGATCGTCGACCCCGACAAGCTGGTAGCCGCGGTGGCGCTAATGCTACCAGAGGGGGCGCGCATAGCGGTATCCGACTCCGCGGGTAGGATCGTCGACGTAGCCGCCGAGAAAAACAAGCTGTACCTGCTGAGGGTGAAAGGGCTCGCCGGGGACGTTGCGAGGGGGGTCAAGAAGATTAAGGCTGGGATCGCCGCTACCGATTCCGGCGAGTTCATCTTCCCCCAGTTCTCCTACTCGCCCGACGGGATGCTGTTCATCGGCAAGCTCCTCGAGCTACTCTCGACGCAGGAGGTTAGGCTCTCAACGATAATTGAAACTCTCCCGGAGATGCGTGAGTACACGCTCGAGATAGACTTGGAGGAGCAGAGGAGCAGGAGGGTACTAGAGTATATATTCTCGCTTTTCAGCGAGTTCGCTCTCTCGCCGCTTAGCATAAAGTACAGGGCTGACGGCGTATGGGTGAAGCTAACGTATGACTACGAGCGCGAGAAACTCCTCGTATCCGGAGACGCTGAGAACAAGCACGCCATAGAAGCGGTAAAGAAGGAGTTTGAGCGCTTAAACGAGCTCGTCAGTAGCCTTTCTTAGGGTCAGGTTCTTATGATATTTTTCGATGAAAAGCGTGCATCAGAGCTAGGAGAGATTTTCCGCGGAAGCATCCGGGAGCTTTCACTCCTCTTCGTGGAGAGGGACCCCCAGTTCCTTGCTGTCAGGAAGATCCTAGAAAAAGCGGGCTTCCCGGAGGGGGGCTTCTACGTAGCCGGAGTAGCACTAGTAAGCTACATGCTGTCTAAAAGGGGAGAAGACCACTGGCTTGAGGCAGCCGAACTCTTCGATGGAACTCCCGGAGCGCTCTACAGGTTCGTGGAGGAAGCAGAGTCGCTACGGCGCTTCCGAGAGCATCGCGTGAAAAGGATCAAGAGGTACGTCGCGTCGAGAGAAAAGGTGCTCAGCCTGCTCAGCGAGGTTCCCGTAAACCTCGAACGCTTCGCGTCTACGGTGGCTCGAATTGTCGGGGCTAACCCAGAGGACAAGACGGTAGTCTTTGCCTCAAAGATGCTACTCTACGCATGCATAGCCGCGAACAAGGAGTACACGGGGGGCGAAAGGTTACCCATACCGGTCGACTACAGAGTGTCCCTCGTAACCCTCACGTCCGGCATCGCCAAGGGGTGGTCTTGTCTCGACGATCTTCGAGCCCACGCGTCGAACCTACGCGCAAAACACAAGGAAGAAGTTAAAGCGGCTTGGAGCCTTGTCGGCAGGCAGGCAGAGATCCCCCCGATACTACTGGACGCCCCCGTGTGGCTGGTGGGCGGCTGTATAGACAGAGGAGACTTCGAAGTCAAGAGGATAGACGAATGCTTAGAGGAGAACTTTGCCGGAGCACCCCTACACGCCCTAAGAGAGCTCTACGCTGAGCTACGGCGGTGTCAAGCCGAAAGCCCGTAGTCCTCGGGCTCCAGATAGAAGGTGTTCTTGCCAGTCTGCCAGTCTCTCAAAACGATTCTCGCTGCTTCTTCTACGAGCGGGACGCCGCCCTTCCCCAGAAGGCCCCTCCTCCTAGCCAGGTTTTCGAGAAATACTACCGGGTCTTCTGCCTCTACGTCGTACAGTTCTTTCAAAAGCCCGGGTTTCTTGCACATAATAAGCTCTAACAGCTTTTTGGCGGCGGGTACCGGGTCGTCTAGACTCTCCGGGCGCAACGCGCCTCTAAGCGCTAGCTCCTCCTGGCTCATCCTCGGAACGACCCCAGGGGTATCTATAACCCTCAACCACCCCGCCGCCCTAAGCCTAGTAATGCTCTTGGTGAAACCGGGGATAGGCGATGTCCCCACGCTGTGAGACCCCTTCAGGTAGTTGATGATGGTAGACTTCCCCACGTTGGGTATTCCCACAACTGCCGCGACAACGGGTTTCCCGCGAGGCTTCCTGGGCGCTACCCTGCGCAACGACCGCCAGAGCATCCGGGTACCCATCCTCTTCGTTGCTGAGATAAAGACTACCGGGAAATGCTTTTCGAGAACTTTCCTCCACTTCTCCAGTACATCCCTCGGTACGAGGTCGCTCTTGTTCACGACTACCAGGAGAGGCTTCCCCAGCCTCACCGCGTAGCGCTCTATTTCCGGGCTTCTCGTCGCCCAAGGGTCCCTCGCGTCTACGACTTCTACGACGACGTCTGCCCTCGCTATAACCCTCTTAACGTCCCTTAAGCTCATCAAGAAGGAAAGTTCTCAAAAAAGAAAAATAAAGCACGCGTTTACGGGATCATCTTCACTTTCTCTAAAGGTCTGACTTTGAGCACCTCTTTGTTCACGAGTGCCGGCGGCATTTCTCCCTTTAACACTGCTATAAGGTTCCTTGCGGCCAGCTCCGCCATGCGCTGCCTAGCCTCTATCGTTGCGCTAGCTATGTGCGGCGCCAGGACTACGTTGTCGAACTTCGTCAAGGGATGGTTCGGCGGGAGCGGTTCCTGCTCGAAGACGTCCAGCGCCGCCCCAGCTATCCAGCCCTCCTTCAAGGCTTTAACCAAGGCCTCCGTGTCGACCACGGGTCCCCTCGCCGTGTTAATGAGGTAGGCTGTCTTCTTCATCTTCCTAAGCCTCTCCTCGTTTATGAGGTGATAGGTCTCCTTAGTCAAGGGAACGTGGATAGACACTATGTCGGACTTCTCGAGGAGCGTGTCCAGGTCCGTGAACTCCATGTTCGGTATCACGGTTTCAACGTCCCACCTGCGCTCGATGTCGTAGTACAGTATCTTCACGTCGAAGCTGGATAACCTCTTGGCTGTAGCTACCCCTATGCGCCCCAGCCCTACTAGCCCGATAGTCTTCCCCTTCAGCTCCGGGCCCGTCAGGAAGTAGGGGTTCCAGGGCTTGTCCCACTGCCCTGTGCGGATTATCTTGTCGGCCTCCACGATCCTCCTAGTCACGGCCAGTATCAGGCCGACCGTGAACTCGGCGACAGCGTCTGTTAGAACTCCCGGCGTGTGCGTAACGTAGATTCCTCTCTTCGTGGCCTCGGGTATATCTATGTGGTCGAACCCGACGGAGTACGTACTAATGACCTTTAGGTTGGGCGCTGCGTCCATGACTTCTGCGTCTATCTTGTCTGTCAGGAGACATAGAAGGGCGTCCTTGTCGCGAATGTTCCTTAGAAGCTCTTCCCTAGAAGGAGGCCAATCCTTCGACTCGTGAACAACTACGTCGCAACACTCTTTGAGCATAGATAAGCCAGGCTCGGGTATTATCCTTGTAACGTAGACCTTTGGTCTTGCCACGTTTAGTGTTAACGCTTACGTGGTATAAGAGCTTTTTCCCCAATTCATAAATAAAAAAAGAAATTTACAACTTGGTTATCTAGTACTTGAAATCCCCGGGGTTCGGCCAGACCTGAGGGACTACCCCGGGCGGGTACGTCTTGTGTAGCCACTCAATGAATTCTATTATGCGCTGAATAGCGGTTTCGACAACGACTTCTCCTTTCTCCCTACTAGCCTTGCTGGGGTACCCTACGCTTCCTTTGGGGTAGTGGTGAATCTCCATGAAGGCGCTGATATCGTACCACCCGAAGGGTCTGCCGTAGACGTTCCCGGCTTTATCCGCCCACTTGTCTGGGATTACTCCGACCATTTTCTCGGCGTCGCTCTCCTTTAGCTTAGAGGGGTCTACGAGCTTGGGGGCAACGTACCAGAGGACGCTCGCCTCAAGTTCGTCCGCGTGTATGAAGGGGGTTTCGAGAACGAGCCCCGGCTTGAGCTCTGTCCCCTGCCTCAGGATGTCCCTAACCCACGCCCACCACGAAGTTACGAGTATCAGCGCTTTGACTCCTTCCTCTATGATAGCCTTGTCCTTGACTATGGGTAGCACGTACTCCTGGCCGTGACTGTTGAAGAGTATTATCTTCTTGAAGCCGGCGTGGCTAAGCCACTTTACAACGCTCGTAACGTAGTCTATGTACGCTTCCTTCTTTATGGGAATAGTCCCGGGCATCCCGTAGTGGTGGCTCGGGTGGCTCCCGTAGAATATGGGGGGAGCAACAGTTATCCCCGTCTCGAAGGCCACTCTCTCAGCTATGTATGCGCCTATGATCGTATCCTCCCCGGTAGCCTGCCCCAGCCCGTGGCTCTCTACCGAGCCGCACGGAACGAGTACTATGTCGTTCTTCTTGACGCGCTCCAATAGCTCGGACATCGTCATCTGGTCCAGGTATATCTTCTCGCCGAACTTGTTGTAGTATGGCTTAGAAAAGCGCGCCTCGTACTCGACCATCCCAACCATCACCTCTTATGACATAGTCATATATAAATAGTTTACGGTTTGAGAGTTATCTTGCCGTCTATCCTCTGGTGGGCCCTCTCGAAAGCCTTGTAGACCTCGTCGAGAGAGAACCTGGCGGTTATGATCTGGGTCATGTCTATCTTGCCGGCGGCCATCAGCCGTATGACGTTGCCGAAGTTGCCGAAGCCGGAGTGCCCCTGGCTCCCGAATATCTGGCCTCTCCTAACCTGGAACACTTCAAGGTATATCGGGACGTCCTCAGCCGCCCGCCCTATCTGCACTATCTTGCCGTTAATGGCGAGGCTTTTCTGCATCTGCGGTATGGTGTGTCTCGGCGCGCCGGCAGCTTCAACGTGGAAGTCCGCGCCCTGGCCCCCGGTCACCTCCATTATCTTCTCCCAAGGCTCAACGCCGTTCTTCGAGAGCTCGACCGGGTTGAACACGTAGTCTGCGCCCACCTTCTTTGCGAGCTCTCTTCTCGTCGGGCTTACCTCGAACGCGATGACCTTGCCCGCGCCCGCGGCCTTCGCGAGAGCTATGGCTGCAAGCCCTATGGGGCCTGCGCCCCAGACCGCGACGTAGGCTCCCGGTTTGAAGCCGCCTGCCCTCGTGAACATGGCGTGGTAGGCTACGCTGGTAGGCTCTACGAGGCTCCCCGCCTCGAACGCTTTGTCCTCGCTACCGTACCTGTCGAGGAGCGAGTCTATCTTCCAGGCATACTTGGCCTTGACGACTACGTAGTCTGCCATCGCGCCGTCGTGCGTGAAGCCGAGCTCGCCGAACTCGAGGTCCGCCGGGTCGTTTAGCCGCAGGCAGTGGTTGAAGTCCACGCTTCTACACGCATCGCATTCCCCGCACCAGAACATCTCCTCGCTCGTCACCATGTCTCCCGGCTTGAACGTCTTGACGTTGGTTCCTACCTTCTCGACCACGCCGCTGAACTCGTGCCCGATAACCACGGGGAACCTCGTGAGGCCGGGGTAAAGGATATAGCCTTCGCTATCCGTCTCGAGGAAGTGTATATCGGACCCGCATATGCCTACCGCCTTGACGCGTATGAGTATCTCGTCGGGCTTCGGCTCCGGTACAGGGTAGTCTGTTCTCAGCACGAGCTTCGGGTTCCGCCAGACCTTCGCCCCCTCTCTCACCTTGTGGGTCCTTATCTCGTCCTGCGTGATCTTGTAGCCGGGTCTAGGCGCAAAGTCCGCGGTCACTAAGGCTGCTCTCATCGTGGTCATTTTCCTTCGCCAAAACCCCTCTACACAAATAACCCCTTATATGCGATCCGGAAAACGTTTAAAAAGCACGCTGGTTTCTCGATATTCACACGTGTTATTCACTTCGAAATTCGCGCGTAAGTATAAGTACTTCTTCATGGCATACCTAGGGGGTTGGCATGCCTGCACGTCTGTTCAAGCTCTCGATGGTTATCGCGAATCCTAAGGCTCGCTTCGACGCTGTAGCTAGGCTGGATCCCTCAACGGCTGTTAAAGCCCTCAGCGAGCTGGGCTACGACGGCGTAGAGATCTCCGTGTTAGAGCCCGTTGAGGTAGGGGAGCTGGCGCTCCTTGCGCGTGAGCATAGCCTCGAAGTCCCCGCGGTGGGTACAGGGCTAAACTACATCCACTACGGGTTAAGCCTGACGAGCCCCGACGCGGGTGTCAGGGAAAGGGCTAGAAGAAGGATTGAGGAGATAGTTTTCGAGGCTTCTCGGAGGGAGATAAAAGGCGTAATTGTAGGCCTCATACGCGGTAGGGGTGACGAGTGGGGGGACGTCGAGGGCGCTAGGAGGCTTCTGGTGGAAGAGCTTAGGGGGCTCGCCAGGAAGGCGGGCGAGCAAGGCGTATCGCTCTTCCTGGAGCCTCTGAACAGGTACGAGTCTAGGCTCGTGAACACGGTTGAAGAGGGACTTAGGGTTCTGGAGGAGGTGGGAGAGGACAACTTGCTCCTCTTGCTGGATACTTTCCACATGAACATAGAGGAGAGGGTTATCGAGGACTCTATCCGGCTGGCGTCCGGCAGGATAGGACACTTCCACGTGGCTGACAGCAACAGGCTGGCTCCCGGGATGGGACACCTCGACTTCGTGAGAATACTCCACGCGCTGCGCGACGCGGGCTACTCCGGCTTCGTCTCTGCAGAGATCCAGGTAAAGCCCGACTTCGAGGCAGCCGCACGGATAACTATGAACACGCTTTCAACAGCCATCTCCGTTGTTTCGCAACTAAGCTAGCGCGAAAACCCTTTTCAACGCGAGGTGCGGGAGAAAAGTGAAGTTATCCGGGGGAGAAAAGTTGGCTAGGGTAATTTTCCTGGGTACTGCCGGGAGCACGTTCTCCGGAAGGAATATGCCGCCCTCACTGCTCGTCGACGGTGGGGTGCTCCTGGACTGTCCCGCGGCGTGCCCCTACGTGCTCGCAACGATGGGGCGTCTCGACGAGGTTAGGATAATTTTGCTGTCGCACCTGCACCCGGATCACTCCCTAGGCGTAGTCGAGCTTTTGTGGCACCTGTGGATCCGCGGGTCTGGTAAAAGAGTAGAAGTAGTGGGCCCTCGCGGGACGCGTAGGTTTTTCGAGAGGATGCTGGAGGTGTTGCACCCGGAGAAGTTCGAGACCATACTTTCGCACGGAGTCTTCCGGGAAATAGGCCCAGGGGATACCGTGGGCAACGCGAAGGCGTTCGAGGCTCTACATACGGTCGAAGCCCTTGCGTATAGGTTGACGGTTAGCGACCGCTCTCTCTGCTACTCGGGGGACACCTCTCCCAGCGAAAAGCTGGTAGAAGGCTTCGCGGGTTGCGACCTCTTGGTGCACGAGGCGACGTACCCGCCCGGAATGGAGGACGCGGCGCTGAGGGATGGTCACTCCACTCCAGTGCACGCGGCGACGATAGCGCTACGAGCCGGCGCGCGGAGGCTCGCGCTGGTACATCTACCCTACGCGAGGCTAGGCGACGTGGACGAGGAGTACCTCAGGGCGGCCCGCGCTATATTCAAGAACACCTTCATCCCCAAACCCTTTGAGGAGGTCACGCTCTAGGTGCGTCAACGTGGACGTAAGGCTTAGGCGCGTCGAGCCGGGCGATCTCTACTACATCGTGGAGCTAGAGGAGAAAGCCTTCGGGCCCGACGCCTTCTCGCTCGACTACCTCTTCTACCTCTACAACAGGTGTAGAGACTACTTCTTCGTGGCGGACTACAAGGGGCTCGTAGTGGGCTACATTGTCTCGTGTAGGGAGGGGAGCCAGCTCCACGTTCACAGCGTGGCAGTCGTAGAGGAGCTGCGCGGCAGGGGTATCGGCAGGAAGCTTCTCGAAGAAACGATACGCATAGCCCGCGAAAACGGGCTTAAGGCAGTATACCTAGAGGTGAAGACGACGAATACCCCGGCGCTTCGGCTGTACGAAAAGCTCGGGTTTAAACGTATAGGAGTCAAGGAGAAGTACTACAACGACGGATCGGACGCTTACCTCTATGCTCTGAGCCTGGAGGAAAACACTCCCGGAAACCTGCAGAGCTAGTACGACTTAGCGACGTATACTATTAGGCGCGCGGGGGCTCCGCACCAGGCGCAACGCCCGTAGTCTCCCTCCTTGAAGTCTATCTCGGTACCCCTGACCTTCCCGCCGTCGGTAGCTTCCTTCAAGTCGTCTGCGCACTCCTCCCGTCCACAGAAAGGCATTTTGACCATCTTTCCCGAGCGTAACGCCTCCTCGACTTCCTCTCTGCGCGTCGCCGTGACTATCCTGCTTTCGAAGAACTCCTTCGCCCTCCTCTTCAGCTCCTCGAGAATGTCGTTCTCGAGCTTGCGGATGTGGCTTATCAGCTCGCTGTCCGCGACCTTCTCCTTCACCCTCAAATCCCTCCTAAACACCGTGACCGTCCCTGTTTCGACCTCCCGTACCCCCACCTCTAGGCGCACGGGAACCCCCTTCAACTCCCAGTCGTTGAACTTCCAGCCCGGCGTGTACTCCTCCCTGGCGTCCAGGTAGACCCTGTAGCCAGCCTCCCTTATCATCGCCTCCAGCTTCCTGCATTTCTCGAGTACCCTCTCCTTGTCGGACTCCTTGTAGTATATGGGGACGATGACGACCTGTATCGGGGCCACGTTCATCGGGAGTACGAGCCCCTTGTCGTCGCCGTGTATCGCTATGAGTGCGGCGGTTATCCTCCAGATGCCGGGGCCGTAGCACGTCTGCCAAACGTACTTCCTCTTGCCGTCCTTGTCCAGGAAGGTAACGTTGAAAGCCTTCGCGAACCTCTGGCCGAGGTCATGCGTCGAGGATATCTGAAGCACCCTTCCATCCGGCATTATAGTGTCGGCGGCGTACGTGTCTTCAGCACCGCTGAACTTGTCCCAGGGAGGCCTCCTCAGGAACAAAAACGGGATCCCGAGCTTCTCCCAGATAACCTTCCTCGAGTTCTCCATGTCCTCGCGTATCTGGTTAAGCGCCTCCTCGTGCGTTGCGAACGCGTCGTGGGCCTCTATCCAGAGGAACTCCCTCCCCCGTATCAACGGCCTCGTATTCTTCTCGTTGCGGTACACGCTAACGCTCTGATAGAGTTTGAGGGGTAGGTCGCGCCAGCTCTGTATCCAGTAGGAGTACATGTAGTAGAAAGCGGTCTCGCTTGTCGGCCTAAGCGCCAGCCTCCGTTCAAGCTTCTCGTCGCCCGCTTGGGTAACCCAGAACACCTCCGGCTTGAAACCCTCGACGTGCTCCTTCTCCTTCTCGAAGTTCTCCTCCGGTATCACGAGGGGGAAGAGGACAGGCTCGTGCCCGGTCTTCTCCAGCTCCTCCTCGAAGAAGCGGTAAATAGCCTTTATGATGCGCATAAGCCAGGGCTTGTGGACAACGAAGCCTTGGACGTTGTAGCGTAGATCGACAAGCCCCGCCTTACTCAGTACCTGCGAGTACCACTCCGAGAAGTCCTCGGACTTGCTGACAGTGATCCCCTGCTCGCTCATAGCGCTGGTCGCGGAGACACAACAGTACAGCCTCTTGAAATTTTTTACGTCATAAGAATGAGAGTGCCAGGCAACCACCTCTCTCTTCGAGCACGCTCGCTACGACGTAGCTCTGCGAGAAACACTCCTTGACTTCACGAAGTACAAGGCCGAGCAGTAACCCAGAGCCTGGAAGCTCGCGAATCGCCTCGAAGAGCTGGGGGCAGAAGACTAAAGAGTAAGACCAGCAGGGAAAGGCGCCCGGCCCCCTCCTCCTAGCACTATGTGTCTAGACTTGTATTGCTCTAAGGCATCTCAGCTACTGGCCTCTCTACCGTGAGAAAAGCTTAAATCAGCCCCTTTCTTAACTTTTCTGGCAGGGCCGGTCGTCTAGTGGGAGGATGTCCGCTTGGCATGCGGGACACGCGCCTCTCTCGGGAGGCGCGGGCGCGAATGGTCCCGGGTTCGAATCCCGGCCGGTCCACCAGCTTCTCCCTAATCCTTATATCTGCGAGTAGAATGGTAGAGGGGGGTGACCTCTGTTGGAAGTCGATATTAGAAGGGTAGCCCTTAAACACGCGTTAGCCAACGCCGTTAAGTTCGGCGGAAAGGCTAGGGTGGACTCCGTTGTCAGCAAGGTGTTCGCCGAGGTTCCCGAGGCTCGCAAGGCGGCCAAGGAGGTCGTGGAGCTGGTCAAGGAGGTCGTAGAGGAGGTAAACTCCATGAGCCCCGAGTCTCAGGCCAGCCTACTCTCAGAGCTGTGGCCCGAGGCGCTCTCAGGTGAAAGGAAAGTAGAGGTGAAAAGGTTGCCTCCGCTTCCGGGAGCGGAAGAAGTGGGCGGGAAGGTCGTGACGAGGTTCGCGCCCAACCCTGACTTCGTCCTGCACCTTGGGAGCGCGAGACCAGCGATACTCAACTACTACTACGCCAAGAAGATGTACAACGGCAAGTTCATCCTGAGGTTCGAGGATACGGATCCGAGAACCAAGCGGCCTATGCCAGAGGCCTACGACCTTATACGCGAGGATCTCCGCTGGCTCGGAACGCCGTGGGACGAGGAGTACATTCAGAGCCAGCGCATGGAGGTTTACTACGAGGTGGCGGAGGCACTGATAAAGAGCGGAAACGCATACGTTTGCACGCATAGCCAAGACGAGATAAAGGCGTTCCGCGACGCCGGCAAGCCGGATCCCTGCTCGTTCCTCCCGCCAGAGGAACACATGGAGAGGTGGGAGAAGATGCTTTCTGGGGAGTACCCGGAGGGCGCCGCAGTGCTGAGGATAAAGACAGACCCCGCCCACCCCAACCCCTCTGTCAGGGACTGGATAGCCTTTAGAGTGCTCGACACCGAGAAAACACCCCACCCTCTAACGGGAGACAAGTACAGGGTTTGGCCTACGTACAACTTTGCCTGTGCTGTGGACGACCACATGCTGGGAGTGACCCACGTCCTGAGAGGCGAGGAGCACGCGGTCAACACCCTGAAGCAAGAGTACGTTTACAGGCACATGGGCTGGAAGCCTCCTGTAAGCATACACTTCGGGAGGATGAACTTGGAAGGCATGGTTCTCAGCAAGTCGGTCATTAGGAGGGGGATCGAAAAGGGGCTTTTCTCGTCTATAGACGATATACGCCTCGGAACTCTGAGGGCCTTGAGGCGTAGAGGGATACTGCCCGAGGCGATATGGGACTTGGTTCTGGAAGTCGGGATCAAGCCCTCCACGGCGCGGGTGAGTGTAGACAAGCTCCACGCTTTCAACAGGAAGTACCTAGAGCCGCGGGCCAACAGGTACATGTTCGTCCCAGAGCCCGCCAAGGTAGCCTCCATAGAGGGGCTGGAGGCCCCGATAACGGCGGAGGTCATAGTCCACCCCTCCTTCCCCGAGAGGGGCCGCCGGAGGATAACCTTCAGCAAGCCCGAGGTCTACCTACCCTCCGACGTGGCATCCTCCATGGTCAGGCTGATGGGGCTCGGGAACTTCGAGGTCGTCGACGGCGGTTCGAAGCTGAGATACCTGAACAACGACGTGAGCTTCGCGAAGAAGCACGAGCTACCCATAGTGCAGTGGGCCCCGGTAGAGAGCTCGGTGAGAGGCAGGGTGCTGAAAGCCGCGGGTACAAAGATCGAGGAAATCTCGGGCTACGGTGAGCCTAGCCTCGCCGAGCTCCCCCCGGGGGAGCAAGTCCAGTTCGTTAGGCTGGGGTTCGTCAGGGTAGAGGGGCCGGAGACGTATATATTCACGCACGATTAGAGGCCGAAGGGCTTGCCTTTCAGCACTTTTTCTGGTACCTTGTCCTTAACGGACTCGAGGAACTTTAGGTCTTCCTCCTTGTTGCGCATGTCGTCTGGAAGTATAACCGGTATCTCGTCCTTTATAGGCCACCATCTACCGCACTCAGGGCAGTAAAGCACACCCGTCGCCACTTCTACTTTAATGCACTCGTCGCACCCAGGGTCCTTGCCGTCGAGCTCGCTGACGTTTTTGCCCCTGAAGGCGCAGTAGAGCTCGCAGGCGGGTTTCCTGCGGAAAGTCACCTGCCTGTCCTTATACGTCCTCGTCTCTATGACGTAGAGCTCTAGTGGAAAGTGCTTGTCATACGGGCATGCGAGTAAATCCATGAGCCTGTACTTAATAGGCGATCACCAGCCTATGCCTACTCTAGCTCTCTATTTTAGGTTTATGCACAATCACTAGCTTTTTACAGCGGTGATCTTCGACCCTCGCGCGCGTGCACTTTATATACTAGTGTTAAACACGTGGTGGGTGCATAGTATGCCGACTATGAGAATAGCGGCCGTAGTACTCCCAGACCTTGAGAAGGCGCTTAAAGCTGGAGGAGCAGACATAGTCATAGCCGTGAACGACCCGAGAGAGGCTGAGAGGAGGATAGAGGAGATCGTTAGGGAGAAAGCCGCCGACTTAGTGCTCGTAGACGACGTTCTCGTCTCCATGATGGGGCGTGGAAAGCTTAAGGAGTTAAAGTACAGGTACCCCTACCCGGCGATAATAGAGCTTGAAACAAACAGGCTGAGAACGCCTATAGGGAGCTAGGCGCGCGCACGAGAAACCAGTTCGAGCACTTTAGGCTTGACGCTTTCCCTGACCTCCGCTATTTTCGCCTCCAGTGTAGCGTTGTAGATCTCCCTGCCGTCCCGCGAGACTATGACTACTCCCTCCGTGCAGCCAAGAGGATCCCCGATCTCCAGCCTGAGGCCGGGCTTGACCTTGGATAGCCTAGCCGCGACCGCCTCTACTACTTGCCCGACGATGCTAGCCGAGCCACGACAAGGGTGTACGACTAGGTCTGTTGAGGAGAGCGCGACTACTCCTTTCTCGAGGCTCTTCTCTAGGAACGTCCTCCGGTAATCGTCGTTGCCTAGGATTGTCTTCACAGCCTCCTCTATCGCCCTGTTCAAAGCCGACTCTATGAGCTCGTGCTTTTCCCTTATAGCTCGGTGCCTAAGCTCCAGCCTCTTCGGGGCTAGCTCAGCCATCGCTTTTTGCCGGTACTCGTTGAGCAACTGGTTAAGCTTCTCAGCCTTTATAGCCTCAGCCTTTTGAATAGCTTCCTCGACTATTTTCTGGGCCTCCTGCTCTGCCTCCTTTACTATCCGCCGAGACTCCTCCTCCGCTGCGCGTCTAAGCTCCTGGATTATGACTTCCAACAACGTTTTTTCCTCCGCCACGCCTCTCACCCGAGTATAGCCTCCAGTACGAGCCTCTTGATGGCTTCCTCGTTCTCCTCGAGGGCCCTTCTAAGCTCTTCCAGCTCAGAGGAGTACTTCTCCTCGAGTTGCTTAAGGAGCTCGCCCACTCTTCTCTGCTCCGACTCAATGAGCTCCTTAGCCTTGTCGTCGAGCTCGACGTTCTGCGCCTTCGAGAGTATTTCCCTAGCTTGAGCCCTCGCCCTTTCGAGTATTTCCTCAGCCCTCTTCTTCGCCTCCGCCACCCTCTGCTCGGCTTTCCTCTGTTCCTGTAGTATCACGCCGATGTCCAGCTCCTCCGCTAGCCTGGCGGGGTTTACTCCTCTTTTTTCGCCCACCTCAACCTCACCCCGAGAGCCATCGAAAGCTTGTTGTACAACTCCTCCAACCTACGGGTGGAGGCCTTCTCGGATGACGGAATCACTACCAAGAGCGGCGGCTCCTTAACGAAGCTCATCACCTGCCTAAGCCTCTCCGCCACGGAGGCGTAGACCTCGCTCTCCACTAGCGCTACCCGGCTTTCAAGTATCTTCGCTACAACCTCGTCCTCTTCCGCTTTTCCAAGCTTCTCCGGCACCCTGACGACCTCGAAGCCGAGCAACCTCAAAGAGTCCACGGTCGGCGACGACCCAATCACTACTACGCTCAAGGCCTCCACCCCCTGCTGACACCCCTCAAAGCCTCACTAAATATTAATAATTTTCTTTACGCCGAGCGTGCCGCGCTCAGAGCCCTCTCTATGTCTTCCCTTACGAGCTTCTCCAGCTTGTCGAGATCTTCCTTCGTGGAAGCCTCTATCGTTACCCGTATCACCGGCTCCGTGTTGCTAGCCCTCACGAGGAACCACCCGTAGTCGAGGTCTACCCTTACGCCGTCCGTCGTGTCGACTCTATCGTACTTGCCGGCGTAGTACGCCTTCAGGTACTCGACTGCCTTGAACTTAACCTCCTCGTTTACTTCGAGCTTTACCTTACGCATAAGCGGCATCGGCTCTACCAGCGCCGAGACGGGGCCGCCGAGCTTTTCGAAAGCCTCCAGGAACTGTAGCACAGCGAGTATCCCGTCGTCGAGGTTAAGCCCGCCGTACGGCACGTAGTGACCGCTACTCTCCACTCCCAGTACGAAGCTCGACTTCATCGACTCGAAGATCATGTGTATGCGGCCAACAGGTACCCTGACTACCCTCCCGCCCCTGCTGGCAACGTACTTCTCCACCATGCTCGAACACTCCACGTTGGCGATAACGTCCCCCGGCTGGGAGCCTTTCAGGATCACTACAGCCGCTTGCTCCGGGGCCAAGGGGTTGCCCTTCTCGTCGAAGAATATCGCCCTGTCGCCATCGCCGTCGAAAGACACGCCCAGGTCTGCCCTGAAGCGCAGTACAACGTCCTTGAGGTACGCGGTGGACTCGAGGGTAGGCTCCGAGCCCCTCACGGAGAACAGGGGATCAACGTCGCAGTTTATACCCACAACGTCGTAGCCGAGGCTTCTCAACAGCCGCGGCACGATTAGCGACGCTGCGCCATTCCCGCAGTCCACGACGACCCTGGTTCTACGGCTACTCGTCTTGCCCACCTTTAAGAGGAACTTGTAGTACTCGTAGAGAACGTCCCGGTGCGTGTACGCACCCTCACTGCCCGGCTTCGCCCACTCGAGGTTCCCGGCTGCAACCTCGCCCAGCTTTTTGAGGTCCTCCTCGCATATCGGGATGCCCCGCGGCTTGAAGAGCTTGATCCCGTTCCACTCCGGGGGGAGGTGGGACGCGGTTACGTAGGCGACGTGGTACTCCAGGTGCTTCGTAGCGTAGATCGCCATGCCTATTGGGCCCGTGCCTCCGTCAACTACGTTCGACCCGCTACCCGCCAGGCCGGCAGACAGCGCGGCTTTAAGTGCCGGCGAGCTCGACCTGGTATCGCTACACACGCAGTACTCGCCGGGGAAAAGCCTCGAGAGAGCGTTCCCGATGGCAACTGCGATGGCAGGGTTTAAGTCTACGCCGTAGACACCCCTTATGTCGTAAGCCCTGAAGATGTGAGCCGGAAAACTCACGGATCAAAGTCGGAGATGCTCACTATATATAGCTTTTTTTAGGGCGCACATGAGAAGTGGTGGACCGGCCGGGATTCGAACCCGGGACCTCCGCCGCTCTCGGGATCGAAGCCCCCTTACGCGACCCTTGCGAAGGCGGTTCGAGGGGAGAGGCAATCCTCCCACTAGACGACCGGCCCTGCCAGAAAAGATAAGAGAAGGGTTAATTTAAGCTTTTCTCGAGCGTCAGGAAAGACGGCTACACGCCGCTAGCAAGCTGTTGCGCGCAATAAGGAAATGCTTAAAGCGTGCTTAGAAGTCGATGCTTTGGACTCTCTTAAGCGCACGGTTGGGCGCGGCGTACGTATGCGTGTAAGGGATGTGCTGAGGGGTAAGATACCGGAGAACCTCCTACCCTTAGTGCCGTCCAGTTTCGACGTTGTTGGGTCTAGGGAGGCGGCGGTCGCGATAGTGGAGCTGCCGGACGAGTTGCTTCCCTACAAGGAGGCAATCGCGGAGGCCATACTCCAAGTTCACAAGAACGTTAAGGCCGTCTACAGGAAGCTGGGAGGACGCGTGGGCGAGTACAGGGTCCGAGAGCTCGAGCTCATAGGAGGCGAGCCTATAACCGAGGTTGTCCACAAGGAGCATGGGTACAGGTTGAAGCTCGACGTCACGAAAGTGTACTTTTCGCCGCGAGAGGCTACGGAGAGGCAGAGGATTGCCCGCCAGGTGAAGCCCGGCGAGACAGTCATGGTTATGTTCGCAGGCGTGGGTCCCTACGCCATAGCGATAGCGAAGGCCCAGCCCCGCGTGGAGAAGGTGATAGCAATCGAGCTGAACCCGGCGGCGTACGCTTACATGGTTGAAAACGTGAAGCTCAACAAGGTTGAGGGGCTCGTGGTGCCAGTACTGGGGGACGTGCGGGAAAAGGCGAGGGAGTGGTACGGTTCGTGCGACCGCGTAGTGATGCCGCTCCCCAGGGGGGCGTACATGTTCCTGGACGAGGCCGTAAGGTGCCTCAAGAGCGGGGGCGGGTGGATACACTTCTACTACTGGGACCGCGAGGACGACCTCTTCGCGAAGGCGTTCTCTCTGGTAAAAGAAGCCGCGGAGAAGCACGGGTTCAGGGCGGAGCTCAGAGGCGCCAGGATAGTATCCCCGTACTCGCCTCGAACATACAAGGTTGCAATTGACGTGTTGCTATCGAGCCCTTAAAGGCGTGAAGACGTACGTCCCGCTCATCAGCTGGTGATACGTGGCCTCCGGGTTGTTGTAGTAGTCGCGAACCACCCTGCTTACCTCCTCGTAGCGGCGTATATTGTTCCTGACGAGTGTCTCTATTATCGCCTTCCTCCTGGCGATCTCCTGGTATACGTCGCCCAGAGGTATGTACCTCTCCTCGGCTATCCTCCTCAGCATCTCGCTCTCGCCGGACCTCTCTATCCTGGCTGTGACAGGGTTGTACCTGAAGACTTCCCTGAAAACCACTGTTTTCGCGGACTCGTCTATGCCTAGGGCTTCCTGCACGCTCACAACCCTCCTGACTATTCGGTCCCCGATTTTTAACCTCTTGATGAGTATGTAGACGTTCATCATGGGTAGGAGGAAGAGCGGGACCTTCATGGGCTCCGATACGAGGCGCTTCACAGCGTAGTCTATGCTCTCGGCGTGGAGCGTGCTCATACCCGAGTGCCCTGTGGCTATCGCTTGGAAGAGCGTGAAGGCCTCCTCCCCTCTTATCTCGCCTATTATCAGGTAGTCGGGCCTCATCCTCATAGCGCTCTTCAAGAGGTCGAAGAGGTCGACGTTGCGAACCCACTCCTCGTGGCTGGGACGCGTTACCAGCGGTACCCAGTTCTCGTGGGGTAGCCTCAGCTCGGGCGTATCCTCTATCGTGACTATCTTCGCCTCCGGGCGTATGAATGTGGCTATAGCGTTCAGGGTCGTCGTCTTCCCGCCCGCGGTCGCGCCAACTACTAGCACGCTCCTATAGTTCTCCACGAGGTACCAGAGGTAGGCTGCGAGCTCCTCCGAAACTGTCCCCGCGGCTACGAGGTCGACTATGGTGAATGGAACTTCCCTGAACTTCCTTATAGTGAACGTCCCTCCCCTGCGGGATACCTCTTCCAGCGTCGCGTGGAGCCTAAAGCCCATCGGGAGAGAGCCCTCCACTATCGGTTGCGCGACGGATATCTGTCTCCCGGCGCGGAAGCTGAGCTTGAGTATAAGGCTGGCGAGCTCGCCGGGATCCTTGAACACTATGTTCGTGGGGAGCGACTCGTACCTCCTGTGCCAAACGTAGACGGGTGTACCTAGCCCGTCGCAGGATATATCCTCCAGCTCCACGTCCCTTAGAAGAGCGTCTATCCTCCCGTAGCCGAGCGTGTCCCTCTTGATGTAGTACATGTACTTGTCTAGGGCCTCGGGAGGCACGGGTATCTTGTGCTTCTTAATCACGTAGTTCACTTCGTCTTCGAGGTACTTCTCCGGGGCGCTACCCAGAGCGCCTAGAGCGGAGTCTACCTTCCTAGGAGCGTACTCCAGTAGAAGCCTCTTTATTCTTTCAAGCTTCTCCACGTCGTCGCTGGTAAGTGGGGGCTCCACGAGCCTGTACTCAAGGCTACCCCCACGCTTCTTCACGATCATAGCGTACGCGAAGGGGGGAGTCACGGGGTAGTACTCGACGAGCACCTCCCCCTCTTCAAGCCGAGGAAGACCTACCAGCTGAGACACGTTTGCCCGTAGTATAGCCGGTGCAACTTCTACTTAAAGCTCGCGCAACGAGCCTTCGGGTTTTTACACGCAGCCTCGGCGCCCCCTCACAGCTCTCTCCAGGCGTGTCTACAATAATAAAAACAAAGTTTATGTCTTCGCCGGCTTAACGATAATATTAGTGTTGTGTCATGGCTGGCGGTGGCACCGCGCGCCTGGAGGCTTCAGAAGTTGAGCTCCTGCGTAACCTTGCACGGGCGTTGCAGGATCTAGTTGTGTACCTCGTGGAGAGCAACCTAGGAGAGATAAGCATCGAAATCGGGAAAAAGGATCACCCGGTTAAGAGCATCGCCGACAAGTACAGAGTGCCGCTGGACACACTGCTAGAGGAGGGGGTGAAGAGGGGTTTCCTCAAAGCCTTCCCGGCTGACAAACTCGTCTTCTGCCCAAAGTGCGGAGGCTTCTCCTTCAAGGTCCGCTACGCATGCCCTAACTGCGGCTCGTTCGACGTGGAGCGGAACACCTTGTTTAGCCACGTGACCTGCGGCTTCATCGGGGTACTTGAAGAAGCCCCGAGAACGGTTACGGGGAAGGTTCAATGCCCGAAGTGCAAGCGCGAGCTAGTTAGAGAGGGGGACGACTGGGTCAAGCTAAGCTCCACGTGGAGGTGTAGGAGCTGCGGCACCAGCTTCAGCTACCCGGTTGCATCGCTGGAGTGCGCGTCCTGTGGGGAAAGGTTCGACGACAAGCGGGCCGAGTACAGGGCCGTTATGCGGTACTCGGTGGACAAGAAGGCGGTCTCCGAGGCCTTTTCCCAGATATTCAACAAGAGGGTAGCGGAGGTTCTAGCATCCCAGGGGTACGTCGTAAAGCCGGCCGCTGAGGCTACGGCTATGAGCGGAGTTACGCGGAAAGCCTCCCTTATAGCCGAGAAGAGGGGAGTGAGGCTCTACGTTCACAACATATTCCCTCGCGAAGGTAACGTCGAGAGCGCTAAAGACGAGGTCTTCAACGTCTACGGATCCGCTCTCGACGACGCCACGAGGAGGATAATCGTGGCTGTGAACACGCCGACCCAGGTGGCCAGGCGTCCCGAAAACGTGGAGACGATTGAGGGTAGGAGCCTCGAGGAGGCAATCCGGAAGCTACAAGAAAAGCTACGAGGGGAGAAGTAGCCGTGGAGGTCTTCTTTCCGGCTAGGAAGAGGTGGCTTAGAGGCAAGCATGCGCCCGCAAGGGTAACGGCTTCCGCTACGCCGTTATCGGGCGACGCGTACCTGGTAAGGGTTGTTAGCAACGGCGACGAGTACCTGCTACCCGTGGCTCGTTGCTCGTGTAGCGAGAAGTACGCGGTAATGCTTGAAGGCTCGATGTTCTGTGAGGCGGAGTACTGTCCGGGTTTCCTGGAGGAGCTCCTCTCGGGGCGCTTCGAGGCGGTAAAGCTTAGGTTGTTCGATGATTTCGAGGGGCGCGCCGTGCTCGTAGGCGCTGTAGCAGAGGACGCTACTAACCCGCACGTTGCGTACGAGATCGGGGGCCGGAAGGTGCTCTTAAAGGGCTACAGGCTACTGCGGCGCGATAACCCGGAGCCCCTGTTCCTGGAGTACCTTAGCGGTAGCGGCGTAGCGCCGAGGCTCTTTGCAGCCTACAGTTATGGGGGGTACACGCTCGGAGTGTTTATGGAGCTTGTAGAGGGGGCCGTCGACCCGGGCTCCGTGCTCTATGCTACAGCCGTCGATGTAGCGAAGGGGGTGGGAGACTCTGCCGCGCAACGGGACCTCCTCGGAAGCATAGGGGAAGCGGTCGCGGGCTTCCACTTAGCCATGGAGAGGTGCACCTCGGACTGGTGCGCGCCGTCACCCGTAGTCGAGAGCGACGTTGAGCTGTGGTACAGGAGAATGCTCTTCTACTTACAAAGCCTCGCAGAGGTTGTCCCGGGGGGCTGGCTCTCGGAGCTTAGACGCCGCGTCGAGGGGTCCCGGGAATACCTCCAGGGATTCGTAGGCTCCACGAAGCTAAGGATTCACCAGGACCTGCACTTTTCGCAGATGCTCTTCAAGCCCCCCGGAAGGGTCTACTTACTCGACTTCGAGGGAGAACCCGGAAGACCCCAGGAGTTCTCGACTGTTCTCGAGCCCGCCGCTCGGGACCTTGCATCCCTGGCGAGAAGCCTCTCATACATAGCTTTCTTCTCGTTAAAGGAGGCTGAGGAGCTGAGCAACGAGCGTGTGGTCGAGGAGTTCGTGTCGGGCAGCACCGGCGCCAGGAGGCTACTCGAATGGAGCCTCGAGGTGCTCGAACGCATACTTGGTTCCTACGCGTCCAGGGTTCACCGCAGGCTGTTCCCAGCCGACCCAGGATCCCGCCTGAGCCTGCTACACCCCTGGGTCTTAGAGCGCGCGCTCTACGAAGCCTACTACGAGAAGATGTACAGGCCTGAGAACGTCTACGTAGCCCTCTCCACCGCTATCGCGTACCTTCGCTCGGAGAAGTTCGGCGAGTAGCGTCGGCAGGCTACGCCATCGCCTTCTCCGCCAAGAGGAACGAGAAGGCCACGATGGCAACCTGTATGTCTGCGTGTATGAGCCCGGCGGAGGCCTTGCCGTGCCGCATCTTCCCCGCTATTAGCCCGCCGAAGAACGCTATCATCACTCCTGAGTAGTACATCACCGCTGCGTAGACGCCGGGGTTTATCTTACCCAGCGCCCCGGGTATCCCCTGTAGCCTGCTGAGCGGCATTACGAAGACGTAGAGGATTGTTAAGGAGAGGATTACGTAGAGTATCGTAGCCGCATAGATCGTTAAGACGTGGGGGTTTATCGTCGTGGCGCGTTCCTCCTCGTAGCTCCTGATGGCGCCGAATATCTGCGCCGAGGTTTCCAGGGCGTCTATTACCTTCCCACCGCTCTCGTACGCCGTTAAAAGTATGGATCCCAGGCGGTCTAGGCTCGGTAAGCGGTACCTCGAGAAAGCCCTGGCTATGGCTTCCTGGAACGTTACCCCCATCTCCGTCAGGAGAACGACCTGCCTCAGCATCTTCCCTACTTCTCCCCCGAGGGTTTCCGCCACGCTCGACAAGGCCTCCGGTAGCGTTAGCCCAGACCTCACGGCCTCAGCCAACCCCTTGAAGAGTTCCGGTAAAACGCTCTCAACAGAGCGCGTAAACGACCTGTTCAAGTAGTCAACGAAGGCGTACGGCAACGTGAAGAGAACAAGCGAAAACGTTACGAGTACGTTAACCCTGAGCGAAGTGACCAGGTAGACTCCCCCCGCGTTTTGGATGCTGGACAGCAACTCCCCCCTGAAAAGAGAAGCTACGAGAAACAGTGGCACCGCGCCGAGCATAGCCCCCACGGCCAACAACATAAGCCTTCGCTGAGGGGTCATCTCGATGTACGGCAAACAGGCACACCCATGTCCGTAATACCGCGCGCGTCAAAAACCTTTCTTTTAAAGCGGTAGACACTCTCAACCCGCGCCCGACAAGAGACTTTAACTCGCGCGCTACGCGAGTTTAGCGTGCGTTGCGAAGGAGGGGGCCCGGGCGCCTATTCCCTGCCGGTCTTACTCTTTAGTCTTCTGTCCCCAGCTTTTCGAGGCGATTCACGAGCTCCCAGGCTTTGGGGTACTGTTCGGCCTTGTACTTCGCGAAGGCTATCAGTGTTGCTCGCAGAGCCACGTCGTAACGGGCGTGCTCCATCAAAGAGGCATGTGTAACCTGGTAGTACTCCTCGCTTCCCATGTTAACCACCCGGACGTCCCAGCCCTGAGCGCGCGCCTCCTCCACCCAGCCCAAAGGCACAGCTTCGACCGCGATCCTCGCGTAGACATGATTCCTCGTAGAAATGTAGACTAGGTGTAGCCTAGCCCCCGCTATCTCGGCGTAGAACGGGTTCTTTCTCTGACCGTCTCTCATACCTCTCTTTTGCGGCAATCCGTAGCCGACGTAGAGGAAGTGTTTAATCTTGGCGCATCTCGTCACTAGTGATACGAACTTGGTGTACTCTGGTGCTAGCTCGACGGCAAGCCTAGCGTTGACAACGGCGCTCTCGGCTGGGAGGTAGAGAACCTCGTTGCCTATCCTGAAGAAGAGCACCCGAATCCTCAGAAAGAATGTGCGTAGCCCGTCTCCCAGGAAGGCTGTGTATAGAGCGACCGGGTCTCCCTGTAGCACCCTGCAAGCATCGATAAGCTGGCGGAACTCCGCTCGCTTCGCCTCGCCGATAAGCATGGAAGCCCAGCCTAGCTCATCAGCGTAGCCGTAGATGAGCACCTTCCACTCAATGCTCGTCCTAGTACTGCCGAGGACTCCTGCCGTGACACCTATGTCAACGTGGTGCTTGGAAAGGTTGCGAGCGTGGCTGGGAGTTGCCACGGTTGCGTCGTGGCGAAGCGCACGTCGCTGAAGCGCCCATGAGGGGGTGTCACATCCGTAAGGATCCACCCCCTCTGCAGGCTTCTAAGCACGTCTGGCGATGTACTCACGAGTACCTCCGGGAACTCTGACTCAACTCAGTAGCCTTCCAGTGGTACGCGGACGGACCAGCCATGCGTAGGCTTCGAGACCCTCACATACCAGTTCTCGTGCGGCACGTATACGCGCCAGTGCTTTCCATGCTTCTCAGCTCTAAGACCGTCCTCGGTAGCGTCGACTATCGACTGTAGCCTATCGCGTAGCTCCATCGCCACACCTCCCTCTCTCGGCTTCTCGTCGTCTCCCAGTAGTAGGTACTTCCTCGCGTCGCAGTCAATGAACCTGTAGAACCCGGGTAGACTTCGTCCGGCACAACCGTGTAGCCGTTTACGAGGAACCTGGTGAAGTCCCAGTCGACCTCGGTCACAGTGTCGAAGAGGCCGCGGTAATGAACATTGCCCCTCTTCTTCTTACCCCTGGATCTCCTCTTATCCTCTGTTCTGGTGGCATACAAGCTTAGAGCCGCACGCCTCCACGTCTCCTCCCTAACAGTCTTCTCGATTTCCTCATACCCCATCATATCAACCATATTTCACCCCTCCTTAAATGGTGGAGGGGGCGCCCTACGCGGGCGCGGCATCAGGGGTCAGCGTGGCGGGAGGGAGGCGTGAGCGGTGAGCGCTACGGGTAGTGAGCTCTTCAAAATGAAGCACCGAAAGCTGTGGGCGTCCTGAGAGTTGCTCCGGGCGGGCCCGCTGGGGCTAGGTCCCGCCCGCATTGCCCGGCCTCCCGGGAAGGCCGGCGCTGCTCGCTAGGGGCGACCGTCACCTTCCGGCTCATCGTGTCGGGCTTCACGAATCAGCCCCTAGGCCGGTCTCTCCCCGGTTGGGGAGAGACGCCCCAGCCCGGGGCTGGGGCCCCAGAGCCCCGCCTCCCCCGCCGCCCCCGCGTGTCTAGAGCGCCTGGCCCGGGCCTCCCCGCGGACCACGCCCCCTCGCGCCCGGGAGGGCCACCCCACTCCGGGCGCTCCTCGGACCCCTCCCTGTCGGGGAGGGCCCCCATTGATGGGAGGGTGAGGAGACACGCGGGAAAAAAGATATTTTTGGCTAGCGGGGAGGGGCAGGGTTTCTCCCCTAGGCCTAGTCTTCGCTCGGCCCCCTCCTCTCCCATCCTCCCGCGGCCGGACTTCTGGGGGTCATCGCTCATTTTTGGGCCGCGGGGTTCACATGTGAGCGTACAGCCCAGGGGCTTTCTTGGTGTCGCCCCCGGGGTGTTAGCGCGGCTTCACTGCTTGGCCGCGACCGATTACTTCGTGGTAATTCCAGTATTTATTGCCTGCGTGTAGCCGCCGGTTTGCAAACCAGGGAGGATGTCGGGGTTCCGGGCCTTCCCCGGTTTACAAACCCGGGAGAGGGTTGAAGCCGCGGGGCTTCCCAGGTTTACAAACAGGGGTAAGTGTTGAAGCCGGGGCGTCCTCCCCGGTTTACAAACGCGGGGAATGAATACTCCCCGCTGAACGGTAATTGGGCGGCGTTTTCCCCGGCCGCCGCCTCGCTTGGTCTACTCGCGCGGGACCTCCACCGAGCTCGCCCGCCTTGTACTCTTCCTGCGCGCCACGCTTTGGGAAGTTCACGGTTGTAGTTGCGGCGGGCGCGGATACAAGGCTTGCCCAGTACTTGCTAGTAAATGCTAGCAGTGCTAGCAAACACTGGCCAGCTTTTGCTAGCAAACACTAGCAATGCTAGTAAATGCTGGCGCGCGCCTCTACGAGGCTAGGCTCGCAGAAGCCTTGGACGCGATAGAGGAGTTCCTAGCCTCCGTGCGAGGCATCCCGCAAGTCGAGGAAGACGAAGAGCTAGCGAGAGAGCTTGAGGAGGACGTCGAGGAGCTGAGAGAGCTAGGGCTAGCGTAAAAAACTCGCGCGCGTGAAAGCCGTGCTCGCCGCCTACAACTTCTTGGGCAAAGTCTTTCGCGATCAACGAAGAATGAGTTGAAAGCTATGCGGTGGAGGCGCCACCATCTTCAACCAGCGACAGTAATATATCGCTGGTTAACTCATGATTGGCTTGTGAGTATTGATCGTGTGCGCGACGAGGAAGGAGAGCCCGACGAGGTGGAGATAGTCGAGGTTGGAGAGGGGGATGTAGCGCTACTTCTGGCGGCACTGAAGAGACTAAACAACGGCGTGTACGCCCTAAAGGTTACTCTCGACTTTCTCAACACCAGGGTTGGAACTTTGCAGGGACAGATAAAGGAGCTTGAAGAAGCGTTGAAGTCCCACTTGGAGGCCTTCCAAGCTGAGAACTCCAGGCTCGCGGAGAGCGTCAACAGGGTTTCACGCGAGTTTAAGGAGGGGACGGACACTTTAACGAAAAACGTACAACTATCGCTGGACATGTTCCTGGAGAAGCTCTCCGGGGAGCTTACACGCTTAGAGGACACTTTGTCCACGATAACCCAGGACGTCTCGGCGGTAATGTCGAAGCTGAAGGAAGTCGAGCTCGTCTCTACGGACGCTGCTACCGCTGTAAAGTCGGACGTAAACTCCTTGAGGGGGAGTATGAGCAACGTTGAGCTCGCGTTAAACGAACTATCCCAGAGGGTTACCCGCCTAGAGGAGAGCCAGCTCGCCGCACTTAGACAATACTCGCTCGAACTCCAAGAGGTATCGCTTAAACTTACCCAGGTGAACCAGTTGCTACAGAAGCTCCTCGAGAAAGAATCTAAGGAGCCTACTGGCTAGGCGCCTCGACGCCCTGCCCCCTACCCAGAACCTCGGCGACAGCCTTTTCGAGCTTCTCCGCGTCTGTCTTCGCGAGCTCCTTCTTGGAGAGCGCGGCGGCGCCGCGCTTGCCCAGGGCGTAGAGCGGCTTGTAGAGTGTGAGGAAGCGCCCGCCAGCAGCGTAGAGAACCTTCACGTAGTCTTCCTCGGCGAGCTTTTGAAGAACCGCGTCAAGCTCCTTTGAGAAAGCAGCGTCTTGAGAGAAGCTAAACCCCATGTCGACGCCGTACTTCTCCTGGACAATCCTGACTAGCCTGTGTAAAGCCTTCCTGGAGATAGGTCTCCCATAGACCTGCAACAAGTAGAGGAGTTTTCTCTCCCTAGCGTCCAGCTTCGACGACACAGAAACCGCCTCCCCCCTCTCTGAGCTCTAATCTTTAAAAACTTTTTGATTTTGTGAGCTCTAACTTTTTAACCGGCGAGTACACCGGGAACTGGTGCGCGCGAGTGTGCGTATATGCGAAATATGCCTCGAAAAGCCCGGGACCCACACGTGCCCGGTGTGTGGAAGGAGGGTTTGCGAGGAACACTTCGATGCAAAGCTGGGAGTTTGTAAGGCGTGTTCTGAGACGATGTGCCAGGTCTGCGGGCAACGCTTATCCATAGGTAACTGCAAGTACTGCGGAAGACTCGTATGCCATAAGTGCTCCGTAGAGGAGGGAGCGGCGTTGGTTTGCGTGGAGTGCGCTCGTAACAAGCGCCAAGACCGCGGGCTTCCTCGACGATGAGTACGATTCGCGAAGAAAGCGGGGTAACAGCCTTTAGGCAGTTACTTGTAGGTAAGCTTGTGCATGCCCTTACTTGAACCCACCTGCTTCAACGGAGAGTAATCGTTGAAGTAAAGCTTGAATGTGACCTGCGATGGGTCCATACCTGCCTTTCTCAGCTCGCCGCGTAGCTTGGAGAGAGCGTTCTCGGCGGCTTTCTTCAGGAGTTCTCCGTGCTTCTCCACATCGCTCCTCCTCTCCATGTACACCCTTCTAACGGACACGCCGACGTAGAGCTTTCCGATGTAGGAAGCATTCAGTATTATCAGCGAGGCTAGCAGGACCAGGTAAGACAGCACTATGTTGACGTTTAGCAACATTAGTATCAAGGCGGTTAGGGAAGCCACGAAGGAAGCTACGAACATGTAGGTTGAAATCCTGTCGGCGCGCTCTATCTTCCTGAAGTCTGGGTGATTAACGAGTATAAGCGCTATCTCGCGTAGAGAGGACTTAGTCTTCTCCCAGAGCTCGTCTTCGAGGCCCGCCCGGGATATTAGTCTTATGGTATCGCTTGTATTGAAGAGCCGTAGCGCGCGTATGGCGTCGAGGTCCTCGACTATCCTTTTCAATAGCTTAGCTCTTTTCTGCGCCTTCTCGCGAGGAGACTCGTACGACATTGCGGTAGATACTGGGCACTCACTCAGATAAAGATTCTCCGCGCGCTACAACAGTACCGGCAGGGCTAATAGTAGGGTATCAGAAGCAGAGGCACTCTCTCTTCACTCACTCTGCTCGTCTCTTCCTCATCATCAGGGGAATGAATCTCACGCAACGTAATAAGTCTGACGAGCACGCGCGAGTCACATGTGAGTTATCCGAGCCATGAGTCCAGCGTCCTCTGGCCGCCTCCCTCTAGGAGCCCTCTTAGGAAGCGGAAGTCTTCTTCGAGAACTTTCCTCATGGCCGGGTTGTAGAGCGCGGCTGCCGGGTGTAGTGTCGGAAACACCGTTACCTGTCCCCACTCCGCGTTAACCGTGTAGGCTTTACCCCTAACGCTCATTATCGAGTCGACGCTCATACCGCGCATTCTCAGAATGGTTTTCGTGCTGTGCTTCCCAAGCGTCACTATGAGCCTCGGCTTAATAGCTCTGAGCTGGGCGAGGAGGTAGGGGAGGCAAGCCGCGATCTCCTCCTCTCTGGGCTCCCGGTTGTTGGGAGGCCTGCACTTCACGACATTCGTTATGAAGACCTCTTCCCTCGAAAGCCCCGCGAGGGAGATGAGCTCCGTGAGCAAGGCGCCGGCCGCGCCGACGAATGGTCTTCCCTGGAGGTCCTCGTTCCTCCCCGGAGCCTCCCCTATGAAGACTACTCCCGAGCAGGGGTTCCCCTCTCCGGGCACTGTGTGCGTTCTAGACCTGCTGAGAGGGCATTTCTCGCACTTCGCTATCTCTCCGGCTATCTCTTCGAGCGCTCTTAACACATCCCCGCACGAGGCGTTGCTACCGGCAGGCTTCTTCCCGCTCATCGGGTACCCTCGCTTCCGCCGCTCTCCAAGATCTCGAGTCGAGCGTCGCTCCTGGTCACCGTTAACCTGGCGGTCCTACCGCTCAGTAGCTCGCTTACAGCGTCTAACCGTGCGCCGGACATCATCGGTATGTTGCTTATCAGGCACCCGATAACGGTCACCTCGTCGGCCGAGGACGTCACTATGCCGGCCGGGGCGAGCCCCCTCTTCGACAGTCTTAACAGGATGTACGACCCGACAGTGCTTCCCTTGCTGTAGGGGAACACCAGGATCTTTCCCGAAACGCTTTGGCCGTAGAGCGGGTGTCCTTTCTCGACCACCAGCCCCGTGAACGGGTCAACGCCTCCGAGGAACGTTATGGGGGTGCGTGACACGAGGAGAGGTGCTTCAGCGTTCCCCTCAACCACAGGTCTACCCGTTACTATCGTGCCGGCTCACCCCTGGACGAGCATCTCCAGTAGCTTCCTCCTGGGCAGGAGCGCGACACTGTAGCCCTTCGACGCTAGGTAGAAGGCAGCCTTCCCGGAATCCGTCGCGACGCTCCGCGAGGCGTACGCCCCTAGGTTGGAAACCACCATGCACGTATCGGCGAACAAGTGTATATTCAGCTTTTCTAGGCGGTCGCTTCGAAGCCTCGAGGCAACCTCCCTGCTCGTGTAGAGGTACACCCGGGACCTGGGCCTACCTTTTCTCTCGAACCATTCAATGATAGACGCAACCTCCTCGTAGCTCAGATGTGGGCACCCGAGCACGACTGCATCCCACCCGGAGCCCCCGTACTTCTCTAACTCCGCCTTGACGTCGTCCACGCCGATTTTCTCAACCTCTCCTGGCATGTCCCCGGGGGCTTCGGGCGAAACTCCATCTATGAGAACCATCCCGGTCCCCCCGGTGGCTCCGACTGCCGCCAGAAAGAGCTTTAATTCCTCTACGTCTTTTCTCTGTAGGCCGAGCCCGCGGACCAGGGGGACACGGTTCCCGGCGAGCCTGCCCACGATGAGCCCGGCGACGGAGAAAAGTCCGTTTTCCGCGATGTACCTCGAGCTCTCCGAGAAGTCCACCACGAGGGACGGTCTCCTGTTCTCGTCGAGGTGCAACCCCGAGAGGGGTGCCCGCCCGGCTATAGCCTCCATCAGTGCTAGTGGTCCCCCATCCCTGTTCGTCCTGGCGCCGATAACGCTGTTCGCGAAGAGCACCGCGTTGCTTTCAGACCACGCGAGGTGGTCACCCGGGGAAATGTCCTCGTAGAGGTAGGGGGTGCACGTCAAGGTAACCTTCGCCCCCATCCTTCTAAACGCGCCCACTATCCTGAGCTGTTTCTCCACATACGACTCGTCTACGCCCATCTTCCTCCACAGTTCCAGGTCTACAGCGCCGGGATTCACGGTTGTAGGGACGGAGAATCTCCCGCCCTTAGCGGCGAGCCCCTCCAAGAACTCTAACCCCTCGTCTCCTATGTTCTCGTAGGAAACCCCGGAGACGTGTGCATGCTTAATCTTCACGAGCCTTTCGGCGGAGAAGATCTCCGCAATCTTCACAACTATCCTCATAGCGAGGGCTACAGCCTCTCCGAGCTCACCTTCGAGCATCCTCTCCTCGAACTTATCGAGGTACATTCGATGCCACCGCGCATCCTCCGTCACTTTAACGCGCGGGGATATTACGCTTTTTGCGTTATTTCTGCTATTCGCGCGCGGGCTTTTAACGTGGAAACCGGGGGAAGGCTCCCCTCTCGCGGCGTACAACCACGCGCGCATAAACGTTAAGTACCCGGTTCTCTTTTGGTGAGTTGTGCGTGTAGAGAGGGGTTTAGCGTATTCGAGGGTCTTCGCGCTTCTAGCTGTGTTACTCTTTCTCGCATACGCTGCCGTGGTTCTAGCGGAGCCTTACGAGAAGTGGGTTTTAGCCGGGAGGATTCTGGGTAACTCCTGGAGCCTTGACAAAGCCGTGGTGAGCCCCGGGGGGAAGTTCTTAGCGGTAGTGTACCGCGAGTCGGGAAAAACGAAGATAGGGTTGTTCACGTCCGACTTGGCGCCTGTAGGCACGCTAGACCTGTCGTACATCTACGGGGCAGACGCGTTCTTCATTAATGACACGCACTTACTCGTAGCCAAGAACTACAATAACAACGCAGGCGTGCCCGAAGCCTCGCTGACCCTCTACGACGTTACGAAGGGTAGGGCAACGCTCCAGGTAGTTCTTCCCGGGACACAGCTATCCGGCATAGGGAAAGCCTTCGTCGCGGGAAGGGTTCTCTACGTTTTAACCCCCAAGTACATACTGGGCATAGACGTTCCGACCTCTAGGCTCTCGTTCATCGAGTCCCCGATAAACAGGGCTCTCCAGCTCTTAACCGTAAACCAGAGCGTAGTCTCCTTGACTATCGAGACTCTCTGCCACGTTTGCCTCTCGCTGAACGAGAAGGTTGTAAGCATACTCCGGGGAACATCTAAGGAGAACTACACATACTGTCACGTCTTATCTCTGGTTCGTGTGGGCGAGTACCTGGGGATAGTCTTCGACAACAACACGATAGGTGTCTATAGGATTGACCCTAAGTTCTCCTATGTAAAGTCTATTCGCTCAGAGATCGTGAGTGCCTCCGTATCGGCCCCGGAGTACATGTATATCTACAAGGTCCAAGCGCCAGACCTCAAGGTAAGGTTAACAGTCTTCGACCCGCAGAAAGCGGCGGTTTACGAGGTCCTCCTTCCGCTTAACTACAGCAAAGGGGACGAGCTACGCTTTGCGGTACTCGACAGCGGTTTCTTTGTAGTCGCCAACGGAAGGCAGTTCGTTGCGGGGAACTTCACCAGCGGTAGAGTATCCCAGGCTATCTACTCGAGCCTCTCCTCGATACAGGATTTGTCTGTAGCACCCGGTGTCATCGTTGTACGCGACTACAGGGGGCTCGAAGTGTACAAACTGCTTCAAGAGCCGCGTAACAGTACCCTGATGCTGGAAGTCGTAAACGAGGAGGGCGAACGCGTAGACTCCTTCACGGTGAAGGTTAATAACACAGAGTACAGGGGGCGTGGGGGTACCTTTAACCTGTCCCTGCCAAGAGCTGTGTACTCTGTAACCGTGGAGGCTCAGGGCTACGTGCCGAGTACGTTCACCGTTAACCTTTCCTCCAACGAGTACCGCAGGGTCGTGCTGGAAAAAAGAAAGGTCACGGTCAGGGTGCATGGCGAGTCGAATGCTGGCCAACCGGAGTTGTACCTTCTCAGCGGCGCCCGGGAGGTTGCGAGAGGTGTCGGGTATCTCGAGGCGAGGGTCGTGCCGGGCGTGTACACGCTGAGGGTTATCTTCCTGAACCAGACCCGCGAGTGGACGGTAACAATCACTAACGACACGGAATTCTTTTTCTTCGGCTTCAGCCAGGTAGCCGCGCCGAAGCCCAGCGAGCAGTTCTCGAACGCTACAAGCGGAGGCAACAAACCGCTACTCGTCGTCGTTTATGGGTCTGACGCTTGCCAGGAGTGCAGGCTTACGAAGCAACAGCTGAGCAGGCTGGGAGTCAACTACACCTACAAGGAGACTTCCGACAGGAAAGTGCTGGAGGAGTACAAGGAGCTGTACGACGCCTCGGTGAAGGGGTACCAGTACTCCATACCGTTCACGCTCGTATTCAAGGGTCAATGCCTAGTAGCGGTAGTCGTGGGGGCCCAGAGCGACGACGCGTGGAGAAACATACTGAACCTCGAGTGCTCCAATACAACCCTCGTGGTGTACGGGGAGAGCAGGACGAGAATCCCCCTCAACTCGACCTTCTTCTACGCGGTCGTCACGAAGGGCCTTGTAGCCCCCCTTAACCACTCGGCGGAGTCTCAGGCCAGCGTGTCGCAGACAGCCCTGCTAGCCCTGGTCGTCGCGCTGGCGGCTCTAGACTCCGTAAACCCGTGTACTTTCATGGTCTTCTCCGCCCTGCTACTAGCGGCCTCGGCGTTCTCTGGGAGGAGGAAGGCTGCTACAACCGCCGCAGCATTCATACTGGCCGTCTACCTGTGCTACTTCCTGCTGGGCCTCGGCCTCGTAAGGGTAGTTGCGAGCCTACCAGTGCTTAGGTTCCTTCTCGTAGCCCTCACGGCACTCATGGGGGTATACATGCTACTTAAAAGCCTAGGGATTCAAGGCTTCGTTGCCGGGGCGTTGACCCCCCTTACTTCCATCAAGCCTCTTCGAAGTCTCTCCGAGAGAGTGAATACCATTCAGAAAGTCCTACTCGAGGAAGCCCGCAAGGGGAGTATAGCGCTGGGCTTCGCCGCGGGAGCGCTTGTCAGCTTCACGTTGCTTCCCTGTAGTAGCGGCCCCTACCTCGTAGCCAGCGTGTTGCTCGCAAGGCTTCCAGCGCTCACTGGGCTCGCTCTCCTTGCTGTGTACAACCTAGTGTTCGTGCTACCACTAGTAGCGATAGCCGCCGCCGTGATACTCGGAGGTCGCCTCCTCCTGGCCTTAGAGTCCTCCACTCTGAAGATAAACCTGGCGAGAAGGCTTCTCGACGCGTTGCTCGGGGTAGCGCTCCTCCTACTCTCGGCGTGGATACTCTACGGAAGCATTTTTATATATTCCTAGCGCGTAACTAGTCATATGAGCGTTATCGAAAAAGTCAAGACGGGCATCCCGGGGTTCGACGAGCTTCTCTACGGGGGGATACCCAAGCGCAACATAGTCCTGCTCTCCGGGGGACCCGGGACCGGAAAAACCATTTTCAGCCAGCAGTACCTGTTCTACGGGCTTCAGAACAACGAGCCCGGAGTCCTCGTAGCGCTCGAGGAGCACCCGGTACAAATACGCAGGAACATGGCTTCGTTCGGGTGGGACGTCAGGAAGTACGAGGAGAGCGGGCAGTTCGCCATAGTGGACGCGTTCACAGGCGGCATCGGGGAAGCGGCTAAGAGGGAGAGGTACGTCGTCACGTCTGTAGACGACGTCGGGGAGCTCGTAGATGTGGTGAAGGCGGCGATCAGGGACGTGAAGGCCGAGCGGGCGGTCATAGACTCGGTCTCAACGCTCTACATGACGAAACCCGCGATGGCGCGCTCCATACTTATGCAGCTAAAACGTGTCCTCTCGGGCCTCGGCGCGACCTCTATTTTCGTCTCCCAGGTTAGTGTGACGGAGCGGGGGTTCGGTGGCCCCGGAGTAGAGCACGCGGCCGACGGTATCGTGCGGCTCGACCTCGACGAAGTAAATGGAGAGCTCGTAAGATCTCTCATTGTTTGGAAGATGCGCGGAACGAAGCACGACATGAAGAGGAGGCCCTTCGAAATAACTGACAAGGGAATAGTGGTGTATCCAGACAAGGTTATAAGGATAGGCAGAGAATACTATCAGGGGTGAAGGCCATGGAGGTTCCACTGAAACCTGTGGGAAAGGAGGACACTAGGAAGCTGGAGCTTGCGTTGATCTTAGGCACCCTGATGAGGAGCGATGTGCTGGAAAAGATCAGGATCGCGGAGGACAAGATAACGTGGCTGGACTCGCTTGTCATCGCGGCGGGCGCCTTGGCTCGCGAGAGAGCAGGGTACCCCGTGACTAAGATCGCAGAGGAGCTTGGGAGGACCGAGGCGACGATAAGGAACCACCTGCAAGGCAAGACCGAGGCAGGCAAGATTGTGCGCGAGACGTACGAAGCCTTCGTCAAGAGCGGCGGAAAGGTCGAGCTAGTACTGCCGGGCGGCGAGGAGCTGGAAAGGCTGAGGAGGGAGAACGAGGAACTCAAAAAGAAGCTAGAAAGCGTCAAATCGGCTCTACAGAGTCTCCTGTCCTCCCTCTAGCAACTCTCTGTAGATAGAATCTGCCGTCCTCGCGGAGGCCGCCCACGAGAAGTGTTTTTCAACCCTGTCCACGCAGTTCTTCCTGAGAATCTCGCCCGCGTCCGGGTACTCTTCGAGCATGCGCCTCAGCGTCTTGTTCTCTATTTTGCCCGCGTACCACTCAATCCTGCCCGTGTTCGAAGCCTCCATGAAGGCGAGGAGGTCTCTCAGCGCCTCTGCGAGCTCGTAGGGGTCGTCGGGTCTTACGAGGATCCCTGTACCCCTCTCTGCGTACACGTTTACGTCCAGCACTATCTCCTTCAACCCCCCGGTCCTCGAAGCCACGAGGGGGTTCCCGGTTGACATGGCTTCCAGAGCCATTATCCCGAAGGGCTCCCACCTCGAAGGAGCGAAGAACACATCGGAGGCGAGGTGCGCCAGCTTGTATATCGAGGGCGCTACGCCGAAGACTGCGCGCACGTTCTCGGGGTACTCGCGCTGGAGGTCTGCAAGCTGGTACACGTAGTCCTCCCCGCCCCAGACGGGTAGCACGAGGAAGACGAACTTAGCCTCCCCGAGCTCCCTCAGCACTCTCGGCACAGCCTCTACCATCAAGTCAAAGCCTTTCTGCCTGGCAAGCCTCCCGGTCGTTATGGCTAGGGGGCCGTCAAACATGAAGGGTTCAACCTTGCCTTGACCGCGCATGGGTGGATCCGCCAGGTCGTAGACGAGCTTCTTTATCCTCTCGTCCGGTACCTCGGGCTCGCCTTCCTCGAGCTCTCCAAGTGCCCTCAGCAGGAAGTACTTCCTTATCTCGGTCCTCCTGAAGCCCTCGCTACGCCCAGCGAAGGAGCGTAGCCTTTGCCCGTGCTTGCCGAGTACCTCCTCCAAGGCCCCCCTCAGGCTCCATGTGGTGGCGTTGTAGATTACCCTAGACTTGCCGCGGAACTCGCCTCCCACGAACGGGAGCACGTCGTCCAGAAGGTAGGACTCGCTCACCGTTACTAGCCGGTCGGCCTCGAGGGCTCCTATCTTCTCGGCGATACCCCCTGAAACTCTCAGCACGTCGCCTAGGGTTAGGTCCATGGATCTACCGTTAACCCTCACCTCGTGCCTCCAGCCGAGGGGTACCCCTAGTTGCTCGAAAATCGAGGGGTCTACGTGCTTCTTCACGAGCAGGTGGACATGGAACAGCGTCCGAGCCTTCCTCTGCTGGAAGTCGTGCTTCACCTTCACGAGCGCATACACGCTGTGCCAGTCGTGGAAGTGTATGACGTCCGGGAACACTACGCCGTACTTCTCAGCGTTCAGCAGTAGGAGGGATAGCCCGTACGAGAAGAGCTTCACCTTTTGGTCCATTACCTCGCCGGCGTACACCCTCTCGTCGCTCAGCGCGGATCCCGAGAAGAGCAGGTACGTGACGCCGCCCCAGGAAGCCCTGCCAACGAAGACTTCTCCTAGAGGCGTCGCGAAGCGGGCCACTGGCTCCTCCCCCCTCCTGCCCGGAGGCGCGTGCGACGGCAAGGCGAGGTAGGCTCTCCACCCTAGGGCGACCAGCTCCTTCGCCAGGTTGCTCGGAACCTCCGCGAGGCCGCCGACCTTCACGAAGGGCGTTGCTTCGAACGCTACCATTAAGACCGTTCTATCCGGGTTCACCAAGACAGGGACACCTCCGTTTCGAAGGTTTCCCCTGGGTTTAGCGCTACCGCGTAGTTAAAGGAAACGGCTAGCCCCTGGTACTCGCTCCGCAACCCCTTCTCCGTCCTGTACCAGCTGAGGATGGGGGATACCCATACCTCTGCGTGCCTCGAGCTCTCAACGGTGACCGTCGGGAAGGCCGGCGACTCTACCCTCACCGTCCTGGCCCAGGGAGAGGAGAAGCCCTCCCTCACGCTCAACCTCTGCGAGCCGTCCACGGTGTACGTAGGGTCGGAGTCCTCCTCGTAGCTCAGCCTGGGGAACAGGCTGACCTCCACCGAGAGCTTGGGGTCTATGAACCTTCTCTCCATGTTGCGCCACCTGTAGCGCACCCTGACAGTCCTCTGGGAGCCCAGCACCTCGTAGGTCTTCACGAGGTGTATCCGCGCCGGCCTCCTCCTGTCGCTCCAGTCCCTACCCGTAAAGGAGAGCACTAGCTTGTTGCCCTCTACAGCCTCTACGATGTAGTTGCCCAGGGCGAAGTCGCTCACGTCTACGAACGGCGTGTTGTTAATCCAGTCGGCGCTCGAGGCGTCCTTGCGCCAGATGTGCTCCCTGAAGGCGACGCGCCTGTACCAGTCGGGGACAACCGATTTCTGATCCTCTAGGTACGGCTCCCTGTACCTCGACATCGTGGCGAGAAGGTTGTGCTCCTTCCCCGGCATCTTTACGTCTAGCTCGAAGAGAGAGCCTCCGTCGCTCGGCTTTACGTAGGCGTTGACCTCTTTCTCCTCGATGAGCACCTCGTCCACGCCATCGAAGTCGAAGTCCAGGCTTCTAACGACGGAGGAGTTCCCCAGGTAGTAGCCGGACTCCTCCTCGGCTAAGCGCTCCGCCCTTACCAAGTGTTCGAACACCGCCTGCCTGAGGAACGGTATGTAGACTCCTCCGAACAGCCCGTGCCAGTAAGCGTCGTTGCACTGCGCCTTGAGGTACTCCTCCCACGCCTCCCTCGACGCCTTGAGAAGGGATAGCTTTCCCCTCACGTACAGCATCTTCTTGTGCATGTTGTTAGTCTCCCTGTACTTCCTCAGGAAGTTGGGGAAGTAGCCTCCACTCCACTCCATCATCTTGTCGTAGCTCCCCGGGGCGAGGTACGCGAGCCCCTGGTACCCGTGCCTCAGGATGTACTCGGACGGCGTTAGGAGCGCCACGGACGAGTCCCCCTTAAGCATGCCGAAGAACGTGCGTAGCCACTGCTCGGCGGCCCTCGCGTCCCACCACTCTCCGAACTTCTCGGCGTCGGAGCCCCACAGCACGTAGAGTCGCCCGTCCTCCGTGGCGAAGGATCTTATGTAGCCTAGAACCTCTCCGGGTGCTTTCCACGGCAGTATGTACCTCACGGGCCCGTCGATAAAGAGCACTCCCACCCTCCTCCCGCTGTACTCCGTCAAGACGGCCCTGTGGACGTCGTCTTTCCAAAGACCAGACCTATACCCGACCTCGTCGTCTACTATCACATAGCTGTACCCAGCCTCGCTTATCGCGGGGGGAAGCGTGGGGTCCCAGACCCTCTCGGGGATCCAGAGACCCCGGGGAGAGACCCCCAAGGTCTCCTCTACCAGCTCGCGCCCCTTCTTGAGCTGCAAGACCCTGTCCTCCCACGGAAGCAGCGACAGCACGCTTTCAGAGTACGTACCGCCGAGAACCTCGAACTCGCTCCTCGAGACAGTCTCTCTAAGCCTAGCGAGGAAGTCGGGGTAAAGCTCACGCCAGTACATCAAGAGAGGACCACTAAAGTGGAGAGTCAAGTGGAGGTCCCGGTGCTCTTGGAGTATCCGTAGGAGTAGCTCGTACGAGTTACGCTGTATACGTTCCAATACCCTGAGGCTTTGCCCTACGGGTTGGTGGAAGTGCAGTACGAAGATGAACGAGGCTCGTTGCGACACGTAAAATAGGTTTTCTCGCTCTAAAATAAATCTCGCGCCGCGCGTTGGAGCCCCGGCCGGGATTTGAACCCGGGACCTTCGGCTTTCTCGAACCCCGCGCAGCCTCCCTTACGAGGCCGACGCTCCACCCGCTGAGCTACCGGGGCTAAAGACCATCGGAAAGTGAGGAACAAGGATACATAAACTTTTCGTCGAGCTTCTCTGACTTGCTTGTGCACGTGGAAACTCAGGGAATTTCCTGGTTTACAAACACGGGAGAAATCTGAAACCGCGAGCTCCCGCGTTTACAAAACCAGGGAAAAAGGAGTTTTACGCTAGCCCTAGCCCTCTCAGCCCCTCGATATCCTCCTCCAGCTCCCTTGCTAGCTCTTTGTCTTCCTCGACTTGCGGGGTCGCGCTTCCCACAGAGGCTAGAAACTCTTCGATTGCGTCTAACACCTCTACTAGGCGCGCCTCGTAGAGGCGCGCGCCTAAGAGTGCTCGCCAGAAGACGCAAAAGCGCGCTTATCGCCCGCACGGTAACCCTCGGGTCGCTCATCAACCACCGCTGACCCCTGATGCCGCGCCCGCGTAGGGCGCCCCCTCCACCATTTAAGGAGGGGTGAAATATGGTTGATATGATGGGGTATGAGGAAATCGAGAAGACTGTTAGGGAGGAGACGTGGAGGCGTGCGGCTCTAAGCTTGTATGCCACCAGAACAGAGGATAAGAGGAGGGGCAGGACGCACTACCGCGGCCTCTTCGACACTGTGACCGAGGTCGACTGGGACTTCACCAGGTTCCTCGTAAACGGCTACACGGTTGTGCCGGACGAGGCTTACCCCAGGTTCAGCAAGCTGTTCGACTACGACGCCCGCCAGTATCTCTTGTTGAACGACGACGAGAGGCCGAGGGAGGGAGGCGCAGTCATAGAGCTCAGAGGAAGGTTGCAAGCAATCGTCGACGCCGGCGCCGATGGTCTTAGAGCCGAGAGGCATGGAAGGCACTGGCGCGTGTACGTGCCACACGAGAACTGGCACGTCGTCGTGAGCAAGCCTACTAACGGCTGGTCCGTACACGTACCGCTGGAGGGCTACTGGACTGAGACTAGTTTCCCGGAGGTTCTCGTGAGGACATCGCCAGACGTGCTTAGAAGCCTGCAGAGGGGGTGGATCCTGACGGATGTGACACCCCCTCATGGGCGCCACAGCGATGTACGTTTCAGCACAACGCAACCGTGGCAGTTGCCAGCCACGCTCGCGGCCTTTCCTAGTGGCAATATCCGCTTGGGCGTCACGGCGGGCATTCTTGGCAGTACCAGGCTAAGCATCGAGTGGCATGTACTCGTCTACGGCTACGAGGAGGAGCTGGGCTGGGCTTCAAGGCTTGTCGGCGAAGTTAAACGTGTAGAGTATCGCAGGCTGGTCGAGGAGTGCAAGGCGCTTAACGGCGATTCCGTGGCGCTACTGACTGCGTATGAAGGAGACGGCATACTCGCGTATTTCCTGAGAATGAGAGAGCTTTACTTCAGAATTAGACATGAGATAGTTTACCTGCCAGCTGAGAGCGCCATTGTCAATGCCCGCTTAGCTGTGGAGAGGGCTAGCGAGTACACAAAGTTCGTCTCATTGGTGACGAAATGCGCCAAGATTAAACACTTCTTGTTCGTCGGCTACGGGATACCGCAGAAGAGGGGTAGGAAGAACGGGCAGAAAAACAACCCGTTCTACGCCGAGATAGCGGGGGCTAAGCTACACGTAGTCTACTACACGGCTGATAACCGTATTTACGCGAGGATCGTGGTTGATGCTGTGCCTCTAGGCTGGGTGGAGGAGGCGCGTGCTCAGGGCTGGGACGTCCGGGTGGTTCGCATGGGGAGCAAGGAATACTACCAGGTGACTCACAATTCTCTCTTTGAACACGCGCGTAGCGACGCAAAGCTACGCGCAACGCTCCTCGCCTTCACAAGGTACAAGGCCACACAGTACCCCAAGGCGCAGAGCCTTGTAAAGCTCTTAGAAGAGCTGGGGACAGAAGACTAAAGAGTAAGACCGGCAGGGAAAGGCGCCCGGCCCTCTCCTCCCTCCGCATAGCGAGTCGCGCGCGCAACATCTCTTCCATGAATCACGTGCAAGCGTGGACCCCGCGTATATATTGATCGATACCTAATTATAGCTAAGTCGTGCATATGCTAACAGGTGTAGGGGATGGCATTTTTCAGAGGAAAAAAGGAGGAAAAAGGGATGACGATTGAGGAGCTCAGCGAAGAGATAAAGGCGATGATGTCCACCATTGACCGCAGGATATCCACGTTGCCGGACACACTCCAAGAGCCTATAAGAGCGAGCATCAGGACGTCTCTCACGCAGCTCTCAGCCTCCCTGGAGGAGCTCAGAGCCTCCCTGGCAGACGTCTTAGACTTACTTCAAAGGACAGCTACCAGTAGCCAGGTAGACGAGCTACAGAAACAGATAACCGATGAGTTCACATCTTTGGAGGAAAAAGTAGAGACAATACATGCAATCGCTGAGCAGATTCAAAAAATCAGCGAGGAAATACAAAAAATTGACAGTATCCTAGACGGCTTAAAGGAAATTACTGCGCGCACAGACCTCATCGATGGTAAGGTAACGGAATACTCGACCAAGTTGCTCGAAGCCATAGATGCCGCTCGGAAAGAACTTGGCAGAGTAAACCTTGAAGAACTAAACAAAGTCGTTGAAAGTTTAAGAGGAATATCTGAGACGCACACGCTCCTCCAGGACTCGCTGGACAATATAGCGAAGCTGATCGAGTCGCTCAGCGGAAGCCTGTCTTCCGTGGACGAAACAGCTAAAGAACTGCGAGAAAACGCGGAGAAATACGCCAAAATGGTTGAGGAGTACACGCAACTCTCTGCCAAAGCCGAGGCGTTAACAAGACAAATAAAGGAGCTAGAAGAGAGAAAACAACTGCTGGAAGAGCAGGCTAAGAAACTTGAAGAAAAGGAGAAAGAGCTAATCGAGAGAGAAAAATCCATGACAACTCTTCTCGAGAATCTTAACAAGGCCGTCTCCAAGATACCCGAGGTAGGCGATTTAGTGAAGTATATAGAGTTTCTAAGGCAAAAAGAACAAGAACTAATCGCTAAGCAGATAGAGCTTGAACGCCGCGAGGCAGAGCTAAAAAGCTTTTCCAGCAAGATTGCCTCCGACGCCGAAGAGGCTAGAAAGCTGAGAATAGAGCTTCAGGAGCTCGAGCAGAAGCTTAAAAAGTGGGAGAGCGAGCTAGCGGCAAGGGAGAAAGCTCTCCTAGAGAAAGCCCAAGCGATGGAGAGAGAGATTTTAGAGAAAACTCAGGCTCTCGTTCAGCGCGAAAAGGAGGTTGCGCAGAGGGAGGCGAAGACGGAGAAGCTAGAGTACCTCTTAAAGCAGATAGAGGAGAAGGAGGGGTACCTGCGCAAACTGAGGGCTGAAATAGAGGAGAAGGAGAGAATCCTTAAAGAGGAGCTCCTGCCAGCCAAGGAAAGACTGCTGAAGGAGCAGGAGGAGCTTGCCCAGTGGGAGAAGCGCCTGCTGGAGAGGGAGAGGGAGCTCACGGGCTACCAGAGGATGCTGGCATCGAAGGAGAGCGCGCTCGTCGAGCTTAGAGAGAGGCTTGAAGCTAGGGAAGCTGAGTTGAAGTCACGCGAAAAAGCACTCGAAGAGAAGCTGAAGAGGCTGGCAGAGCTTGAGGCTCGGGTAGCGAGCCTGGAGAAGGAGAACGCGTCCTTGAAGGAAGAGCTCAGGCGCTGCGAAGAACGATTAAAAGCACTATAGATTACGCACTGTAGTAACCTTCTCTATTTACTGGGGGCCTCAGCACATTTCCGAGTTACGCTATCCTCATGAAGTAGATGAATACTACCAGCAAGGCGAACATCACGGATACGAGGACCCAGAGGATATTAAGAGCCTGTATCAGCTTGAAGGGGAGCTTGCTCCCCCACTCCGGCTCCTCATCTTTCGACATAGTATAGCCTATGAAAGAGACGAAAACCGCGAGCACAAGCATAACCAGCGATCCAACAGCGTAGACTAGCGGCGGGAAGAACCTGGGCTTCACGTTGAAGCCCTCGGTGACCATCCACACGGCGCCGTCCAGAAGTACCGGTATCATCGTCACCACTATGAGAAGCTTGCTGGGCTTAGTCTTCTCACCCATGTACCCCACTCTCCCCACCTCTTTGAAGTCAGTCACACCTTCAGCGTCTACTCTCTATTAAGCTTGTCGCAAGCTTCTCGCGAGCGTGTACGAAGGAGACGAGAAGACGAGAGACGAGCATGCGCTTCCCTGGTGGTTTTCCGCTTTCAGTTTTCTGTCCTCAATGGAGAAAGGGTGCTATCTCTCTACGAGTCTGCGAAGCCTGTTAATTACAAAGTCTCTGTCAAGCATCCCGAGGTAAGGCGCTATCCTCGGGCCCGAGGGTCTTCCGAAGAACGATAGGTAGAGGACTTGGAACAGCTTCTTTTCCTCCTCCTTGGTACGCTCGATGGAAACCATCGCCTTCTTGATCTCTTCCTCGTTCCAGACCTCGAGCCTCTGGAGAGAGTCGAGCAATGCTGCCAGGAGCTGGGAAATCCTCTCGTCCATGACCTTCTCTATCTCTGTGAGCGGGGGCTCCTCCACTACTGTTATCCGGTAGTACTCCGGCGCGTACAGCTCTAGCCAGCGCCTCGCCAATCTTATTCTCCTCTTGATCCTCTCTACGTCGTACTCCGTTAGCTCCCGGGTTAGCTGCTTAGTGGACTTCAACCGTTCCACTACTTCGCCGAGGTCCTCCCCTTTGCTCGGCAGAACCTGGGTCAGGATCATGGCGTTCAGGTAGCGGAGCTGGAATGGCGGCTCAGAGGGGGGCTTCGCCAGCAGGGCGAGTTCGTAGGACTCTGCCGCCTCCTTGTCTCCCTCTTCCAGCCCGTAGTAAACTCTTTCTGCCTTGTCGAATGTGTCGTAGTACGACGGAACCTCTTCTAGGCTCAGGACTATCCGCCTCATGGGCGGGGCTGAGAGGTAGATGTACCTCAGTACCTCCCCCTCGGCGACCTCGAGCCACTGACGGGGGGAGAAGCCTATGAAGTCGCTCGAACCCATGTCTCCCATGTCTTTTCCCTGCTTCCTGTAGCCCACCCACTCGTATGCGAGCCCCAGCGGGGGGTTGAAGCCGTAAACCTTCTCCGCCAGCTCGTTGCAACTATCCCGGGAGCCGCCCGGAGTCGCGTGATCCTTCCCGTAGGGCTCGAAGTCTACTCCGAGCGCGTACCAGACGCCTACCCACTCGACTCGCCAGTTGAGCTTCCCCTTCGCGAGGCTCTGCCACCCCTCGTGCCCGCAGTGCCTACACACGTACCTAACTCTGTAGTTCGCCGCGTCGACTTCCAGTGCTTCGGTGGTGTCGACGCGCCCACACTTCTCGCAGATAGGCTGGAACGGTATGTAGCCGGGCTGGAGCTTTTTCTCGCCCCTGTACTTGTTTATCGTCTCTACAACCTTTTCCCTGAGGTCCGTCACGGAGAGGAGGACGAACTTCTTCATCCGCTCGTCGCTCTCGTACAGCTCCTTCGTTGTCACGACGTCCACTTTCTCCGCGAAGGAGCCCAGGTGGCTTCCGAACTCGTCCCAGTAGTGCTCCACCCAGTTGGCGTGGCAGCCGTGGGGGTCTGGCACCATGTAGAGGGGGCGCCCCGTGTAGGCCCTCGCCTCCTCGGGATCCCCGAACTGGCTACGCTGGGCTTCCTTACCCTTCCACGCATCTACGGTGTAAAGCGTCAGCTTGTGAACGGCGTCGTAACCCTCCCTGCGTAGAAGCCTGACGACCGTGTCGACCACAGTGATCTCTCCCCTCAGCCTGCCGACGTGCTGCAACCCTGAGACCGATAAGCCACCGTTTGCAACTACTACCCCCTTCTCTCGAGCCCTCGAAGCCACGCTCTCCGCTACGCCTTTAACCCAGTGCATTCCGAGCCCTCACCCTTCATCGAGCCCGGCTCTTAATTACCTTTTCTCAGCGCGTTACCTTCTTATGCATGTTGCGAACACAGTCTGCGGGGTCTGGCTTGAGGAGAGAGCACTGGTCGACGTTTCTGCTGTGTTTTCTCTTGCTGGTTCCAGCGCTCCGCGCTGCGCCCATCGCAGAGCACTACTACGTGGAGGTCCTAGAGTACGTGGCTGGAGCTTGGAAGAGTAGGTACGTGCCCGTCAACGTCAATTCCCCCTCGCTGACGGTTCAAACAGTTGCAAGCGTGCTCGTCGTGCGCTCGGATCCCTCGTCCGGCCTGCAACCCGTATCCGTAAGTGTCGACGGCTCCAGGTACAGCGTTGTGAACGGGACGGGCGTTCTGTGGTTCGCGGCGTCCGTGGCGCTAGACGGGAAAATGCACGTGGTGGAGGTAAGGTTCCAGAAGGTCAGCCCGGGGCCCGTAGTTTCCGGAGTTATAGGGGTGCAGTCAAGCCTTCCGTCGTCGCCTAGCTTCAACGTGTCGGTACCGCCGCTTCCCGGCTTCGTCGCCGCCGGCGTGAGGTTGGAGCTTTTACTCCTGTCGCCCGGCGACGTGTTCAAAGTCCTCGACAAGCCATTCTTCGTGCTAAATTCCTCTTCGATAAGAGTCTTAGGGCAGGATATATTCGTCGCGGACGTAGTCGTGCCTTTCCTCAACGTGTCGCTACGACCCGGTGCTATCAGCGTGAAGGCGTGGTACCTCTACTTTATACCTCCGAGCGACGACGAGGTGGTGTACCCGCCTTACAGCTTCAGGCTATTCTTCGCAAACCACCCCTCGCTCCCGGGAGTCGAGGAAAACGCTCTAGCCGGGCGGCCACCCCACGTATTGCTACGTTTCGCGAGGGACCTCTCGGAGAAGGCTGGGCTACGGAGCTACAACGTTAGCGTGACCGTAGCTAAGCCTGAGAGCCTCTGTGGGGTCAAGGACTACTCGTACAGGGTTATTCCCCCCGAGGGAGGCGTGTTGGAAGGCTCTAGAGTAATCCTGGGCGCCAACACTACCATCACTGTGAGGTTTTTCTCCGCCGGCATCTCCCTGGGAGACGTCGTCGTCTACACGCCGCCCCCCGAGCTACTCGTACAGCCGCCTATCTACAGCCTCTCGTTGAAATTCACTGATATCGCGGGCTACCCGTTAAACAACACATACTTCGTAGTGTACAGGGCCGGCGTCCCCGTGTACTCGGGCATCGCCAGGGGAGGGGAAGCCGTGGTCTGCCCCCTAGCCGCGGGTACCTACGACGTCGTAGCATACGTAGCGTCTAGGGTCGTGGGGAGGGGGCGCGTGACGCTCCTAGGCGACTCGGCCGCAGAAATACTCACGAACACCACGACTGTGAGCTTCCAGTTCGTGCGGCAAGGAGCCGGCGAAGTGCTCACCTCTTACAAGGCTGTCCTCAAAGGAGCTGTTGAGCTCGTCGCGAACAGTTCCGCGGAGGGCCTAGCCGTGTTCCACGGAGTCCCCCCGGGTACCTACTCGCTCGAGGTGTACTGGAACAACACTAGGCTTGCGAGGTACTCAGTCGAGGTAGACTTGAAGGGCGGCAGGAGCGTTCTCTCGATACAGGCATACAGGCTTCAAGTGTTGGTGAGAAACCTCCTGGACCAACCGGTGAAGGGTGCCGTGGTTTTCCTCGAGGGAGGAGGCTTCTCGTCTACCAGGCTCACAGACGAGGCTGGAAGGGCGGACTTCGGGCTAGTACCGGCGGGGAACTACACGTTGATAGTAGAGGGGGCCCAGCCCCAAACCGTCCGGCTGATCTCCGACACGTTCAGAGTCGTACAGGTAGACGAGATCGTGAAAATAGGCGGTTTCACGGTGACCGGTAAAGTCGCGCTTTACGCATTGGTGGCAACAGTCTTCCTCGCAGCAATCGTTGCGGTTAGGCGAGCTTTGAAACGGAGGGAAAAGGGTATAGAGGAGGTAGACTTTGCGCGATGAATATATAGGCGCTCGAGTTGGGAGAGTAGGGTGAGCACTTGACCGAGGCGGATTGGAAGGTCGGCGTTGCCGGCGAGATGGGCCTTACACCCGTGCGCGAGCCGTCCCTCGACGACTTCGTCCTTCTACTCCTGTACCTTGACGGGCGGACGCCTATCTACGGCGAGGAGATAATTCACTTTATACTGGCAATCTACCCCTTCGTCTCTCTGCGTCTCTCGCCGTCCCTCTACCTGCCCTACTTCGAGGCTGTAAGCGAGGCTCTGAGAAGGCTGGAGGAGAGAGGTTTCATTTTCAGGAGCCGGCAGGCATACAGAGACGGTGAAAGGAGAGTTGTAAGGCTTACGGAGACAGGCTCCGACGAGGCGAGAAAAATCTTCAAAGCTTTCAGCGAGAGCTGGCTCCTCATGCGGGGGGTTGCCCTCAGGAGGGGCTCCGAGGTTCTCGGCGAGCTCGAAGCTTTGAAGAAGACCTACAACGGGAAAGGGCTCGTGGAGCTTGCGAGACTACTGGCATCCAAGGTTGAGGGGGACGGCGCATCCGCTCTGAACCACTTGGAGGGGGTGAGCAAGGAGTGGGTAGAGTACTTCGTTTACCTGTTAAAGCGGCTCAGCAAGGAATTGAAGCCTACCTCTAGGCAGGTCTTCTAGCCCTCACGCCGGGGAGGGGCTTGGACGTACTCGTACTGGGCGGGGGCCCTGCCGGTTTGCAGCTGGCCAGGTTCCTCAAGGGCTACGGCGACGGCGATGTATACGTCTACGAGGAGCACGAAAGGGTCGGGCTACCCCAGCACTGCACCGGGCTTGTCAGCATAGAGGGACTTAGGAAGTGGATAGGTGTCGGCGAGCGGGGGCTCGTCCTAAACAGGTTTAGGGGCGCGCGCTTCGTCTCCCCCTCCGGGAAAGTTTTCCTGGCAAGGCGGGGCTCCGAGGTTGCTGCTATAATCGAGAGGAAGCTTTTAGAGGAAAAGCTTTACGAGGAGGCAGTATCGGCCGGTGCCCGGGTACTTCTAGGCGCGCGGCAAACGCTGGGAGGCTTCGCGCTTTCCGTGAGGAAGAGGGGGGCGATAGGGGTTATCGCCGGCGGTACGGGCTTCTTGTCGGTACTGCACGGTGAGAAAAGAGAGTTCCTGCTACCGGCGCTGCAGCTCGATGTACGCGTGGAGGACGAGGTTGGGGATACAGACCATCTCTACGTGTTTCTGGGCGAGAAGTTCTCCCGAGGGCTATTCGCGTGGGCAATCCCGCTCGAGGACGGAACCTACAGGGTAGGCCTTGCTAGTAGGGGCAACGTCCTCCTAAGGCTGAAGTACTTGATGCTCGCGCTGTCGCGTGTAGGCGTGAAGGTGGTGAAAAGGCTGAGAGTGTTCGGCGGCGCCGTCTATACGGGCGGAATGGTCGACGTCTACGCCGGGGACAGGCTTTTCTTACTGGGAGACTCGGCTGGGCAGACGAAGCCCACGACTGGGGGTGGTCTCGTGTACCTTTCGATCGCGGCGCGTGCACTGTCGGATGCGATACTGAGTGATAGACCGGAGGCTTACGGAGAGGCTGTTAAGCGGGCCTTGGGCAGGGAGATGCACGTACAGTTGCTCGTTAGGAAAGCCTTGAACTCTCTTTCGGACGCAGAGCTGGACGAGCTCTTCCAGGCGCTGAAAGAAGTGGGAGGAGAAGAGATCGTGGCCAGCGAGGGCTCCATGGACGTTCAATCGGCGGTGGCGCTGAAGCTCTCCGCGAAACTTTTCCTCTCGCGCCCAACCCTCCTCGCAAGCGCAGCTCTAAAGTCGCTGGCCTTCTAGTTGCTCCTGCGCGGCTGTATAGCCTAGCTTAAGGGCTTCGAGGTTCATCTCCAGCACCTTGCCCTTGAAGCGCGACCTTAAAACGTCCGCGGCGTCCTCTAGGGTTAAGTCGATCCTACCGGTACCTATTAGGGCGCCCAGCATAACCATGTTCACAGTGATCGGGGACCCCGCCTTCAGGGCCAACTCGTCCGCCTCTAAAAGCACGACCCTCGCGCCCAGCCCCTTCAAGGCGTTCAGCACCGCGCTCCTGCTAGGGGACTTCGCGGCGGGCGGGGGTAAGAAGAAGTTGTTAGCGAGCACGACCCCCTCCTTTGAGAGCAACGGCACCCTACGCAACGTCTCTATGAGCTCTAGCCCTAGGAGCACGTCCGCTTCTCCCTGATCCACGATGGGCGATAACGGGCCCTGCCCGTACTTGAGGAAGACCACGACGGAGCCTCCCCTCTGGCTCAGGCCGTGAACCTCTCCCACCCTGACGCTGTACCCCTTCCTTATCAGTGCTTGGGCAACCACTGTTCCTATCGTGATGAGACCTTGCCCGCCAACCCCTGCTATAACGATGCTCTTACCCGCCACGCTCTCACCCCGAAGACCCGCCTACAGGGTGTATAGCCTTCGCGGGGCATATCGTTGCGCACACACCGCACCCGACACAGACCTCCGGGAGGATAACTACCCTGCCGTCCTCCTCGCGGACAATAGCCGGGCACGAGAACTTGTCCACGCATATACCGCACCTCACGCACCTCTCCTGGTCTACGTAGTAGGGCACGACCCTCTCCCCGCTCAGCCGCTTCCTCCTAAGCTCCATCAGGGCACAAGGCCTCCTGGAGACCACGACAGCCGGCCTACTCTTCTCTACCACGTACCTGATAGCCCTCTCTACCGCATCCCTGACCGCCGGCACGTCGTAGGCATCCACCACCTCTACGAACTCGACGCCCACAGCCTTGGCTATGTCCTCTATCTTCACGACGGGCCTCGGCTCCCCGGCGGGGCCGAACCCGCTACCAGGGTGGGGCTGATGCCCGGTCATGGCTGTTATCCCGTTATCCATGACGACGACCACCAGTGGTATCCTGTTGTAAACCGCGTTTATGAGCCCGGGTATGCCCGCGTGGTAGAACGTAGAGTCGCCTATGAAAGCGATGACGGGTTCCTTGCTGAACTTGGATATACCCATCCCTATCCCGAGCGCCGATCCCATGCTCCACGTGAAGTCCGCCATCTCGAAGGGCGGGTAGAAGCCTAGCGTGTAGCAACCTATGTCGTTCGCGTAGACCGGCTTCACCCTAGCCCTCGCAGCCGCGAGCTTCACCGCGTAGTACGTCGACCTGTGGCCGCAACCTGCGCATAGAACGGGGGGCCTCCTGGGCAACTCCACGCCGGGTGTGTACGTCCTCGGCGGCTCGTAGGGAACTCCGAGGAACTTCGCAATGGCTTGCGCAACAAGCGCCGTGGAGAGCTCCCCTACTCTCGGCAGGAGATCCTTGCCATGTATTTCGGGCTTCATGCCCTCCTCGAAGGCTATCACCTTCAGCTCCTTCTCGACGAACGGCTCCAGCTCCTCTACCACCAGCAACCTCTCGTAGGAGAGAGCCTTAACGGCGAACCCCCTCGGGACCGGGTACGTGGATGAAAGCTTGAAAATGGTCGGTTTCACCCCGAGCTTGGAGACAGCCTCCTTGACGTACGCGTAGGTAGCCCCTACTGCCACTACGGCGACCATGCTGTCGCCCGGCTCGACCCAGTTGTACTTAAAGCTGGAGAGGTCTTCCTCTAGCCTCTTGATCCTGTTAACGGCCTCGCGGTGCTTCACAAGATTGTAGGGCGGCAGCAACGCCCACCGCTCTGGGTCCCTGTGGAAACGGGGCTCCCTACCCGCGCCCCGCAACTCCCCCAGAGTCACTTCACCCCTGCTGTGGGACAGCCTCGTAGTTGTTCTCAGAAAGACGGCGGTGGAGTACTTCTCCGAGAGATCGTAGAGATCTCTCACCATGTCCTTAGCCTCCTGGGGCGATGAAGGCTCGAAAACGGGGATATACGAGTGAAGCCCGTAGATCCTGTTGTCCTGCTCGTTCTGGCTACTGTGTGCGTTCGGATCATCCGCCGTGACTATGACGAGCCCCCCAACGACTCCGGTGTACCCTAAGCTCATCAAGGGGTCCGAGGCCACGTTCACGCCGACGTGCTTCATCGCTGTTAACGCTCTAAGGCCCATCATGGACGCGCCGATGGCTATCTCTAGTGCTACCTTCTCGTTCGTGCTCCACTCAACGTAGACGCCGTACCTCTCGCCGACCTCTGCCAGTGTCTCCACGATCTCTGTGGACGGCGTCCCGGGGTAAGCCGTTGCAACCGAGATGCCGGCCTCCAGGGCACCCCTCGCTATAGCCTCGTTACCCAGGAGAAGCTTCACCTCTCCCGGGGACCCTTCGATTACGCTCATCATTAACTATTTTTGCCTCAAAGTACTTAAGGCTTAGTATGAAGGTGTCCCTTACCTACACGTATATCCACGCTGAGAAACTCTCAGAGCCCACCGGTGCGCAGATAAACGTTAACGTGCAACTCACCTTTCCAACCTCAATGAACATTGTAGGCGGCGAGCTGGTCGCAGAGTTCCTCGCGAATGTTACGAGCGTGCCGGCGTTCTTCACTGTGTCGCTGAAGGGTAGGATAAGCGTCTCCGCTTCGGAGGGGGAGCTTAAAGAGCTACAGGAGGGGCTGAAGAACGGGCGCCCAGACCCCCAGATAATCCAGATGCTCTCCTCGAATGTACTTTTCGAGACGATGCTCCTCCTGAGAGAGCTGGGGATACCTCCGTCGCTCCCCCTCCCGCCGCCTCCCCAACCGCAGAGGAGCGAGGATGGCAGACACTATTTCGCGTGACTAGCGATGAGCGTCGAGGTACGCTACGGGCGGGAGGGTTGCCCGGAGGACTCGTTCCAGGTTCTGCCCTCCTGCGAGGAAAGACCCGGCGTCGTAGCCCCCGACCACGTACTGGCACTGGCGCTACGCGAGGATGGCTTCGTGCGTAGCCACCACGCGGTTGCGTTCCTGCTGAGGACGGCGCCGGGCCCTAACACTGTTGCTAAGGCCGCCGCCGTCTCCCCTGAGGGCTGGAGGGAGCTACTCTACCTGTCGATGCACGTAGAAGACCAGCCATCCAGTAGTCGCTGCGCGTGCCTTTTGCCTTTCGCGCCATCGACTTCAACCCTCGCCGCTCTTGGGAAAAGCGAGGTCTGCCTAGATGCGAGTAGCCTCGGCGCAGTCTTCCTAGCAAGCTTCGTCCACGTAGCGCTCTCAATGGGTGCTCGGAGGATAATCCTCCTGAACCCGCCGTACCTCGACTACTGGGAGAGGTTGAAGCTAAGCGGTCTTCCCGGCTATAGGCGCGCATTGATAGAGAGAATGCCTAGAGCCTTGAGGGTGAGGGCCGCCGTCGACATCAACGTTGATCTATCGAAGAACGAGATCTACGAAAAGGTACCGTTCAGCTTCAAGCTACCCCAGCCGAGAAAGCCTCCGAGCCTCCTCAGGTTCGCGTTCCAGGAGAAGGAAGGGCTTGCGCTGGAACTACTCAGGGAGGTCGAAGCCTCAGGGCTCGTCACGAGCTACAAGGCTTTCCTCGAGGCGGCGAGAGAACTGAATCCCGGAGAAGGAGTCGCCGTGGCGAGAAGGCTGTTCCTCTACGGCTACGTCTCTATCCGCCAGGGACAGGTCGAAGCCACGGAGAAGGCCATTTACGCGCTCGGAGCAGGGTGGTTCGAGTGAAGATAGCGTTCGTTAACGCCTTCGTACCCTGGAGTCCCGGCTCGGACTCCGTGGTTTACTCGCCTTCTTCCGGCATAGTCTTCGTCGGGAGCGAGAGCGCGGCCCTGAAGACAGGGGCGGACCTCGTCGTGGACGTCGAGGGTAGAGTCGTGGTGCCGGGGCTCGTGGACGCGCACATGCACCTGTACTCCACCGCGTTGAGCCTCGGTAGGTTGGACCTCAGGGGCGTCAGCTCCTTGGAGGAAATCAGAGAGGTCTTGAAGGCAGCGGTAAAGGAGGCTCCTCCCGGTTCGTGGATAGTCGGTAGGGGGTGGGACCAGGAGAAGTTGAAGGAGAGGAGGATGCCTACCCGCTTTGACATTGACGACGTGACCGGGGACAACCCGGTCGTCCTTATACGCGTCTGTGGACACGTAGCCCTCCTCAACACTCTCGCCTTGAGGAAGATGGGCCTCCTCGACAGCGAGAGAGGCTTCGGCGCCCTGCTGGAGAAGGAGGGGGGCGTGCCCACGGGGATAGTCTACGAGGACCTCGTAGACTACGTGGTGTCGAGGATCCCGCCGCCCCCGCCTGAGCTCCTAAAGTCGTGGATACTGAGAGTACTCTCGGAGTACGTGTCCCTAGGTGTAACCGAGCTTCACTCGATGTCCGTCAGCCTGGAAGAGCTCGAAGCCGTCCAGAGGGTGCTGACAACGCTTCCCATCGGGTACCGGGCATACGTGGATCCGGGTATCGCGGAGCTCGCCGCTAGGGAGTACAAAGGACTCGTACACGGGGTGAAGATATTCGCTGACGGTAGCTTCGGGGCTAGAACCGCCGCTCTACGCGAGAAGTACTCCGACGCCGAGACGAGGGGGGTGCTCCGCATCTCGTCGGAGGGTATCCTCTCAGTGGCCAGGAGGGCGTTGTCCCTCGGGCTGCAGACAGCCGTGCATGCCATCGGAGACCTCGCTGTAGCGGAGGCGCTTAAAGCCGCTGAGCAACTCCCGCGGGGCTCCTTGAGGATAGAGCACGCTTCTTTGACTCCGCCAGACATCCTGGAAAAGATAGGGGCGGTGAAACCCGAGATAGCGGTGCAACCGCACTTCATCCTGAGCGATACGTGGATAACTGAGAGGCTCGGAGAGAGGGCGGAGTGGGTCTATGCGTTCAAGTCGCTCCAAGCCCGTACGCGCGTTTACGGCTCCTCGGATGCACCGGTCGAGCCGATTAACCCCTGGCTCGGCGTCTACGCCGCCGTGGAGAGAGGGTGCCCCGAGGGGCTACCCGTATGCCGCTACACTTACGGGGAGAAGATGAGCTTCGTGGAGGCTCTCAGGCTCTACACATCGTACGATCAACGGAGACCTTCGATCGTCGTGCTCAACTCTACGAGGCTCCCGACGTCGAAGAAGGAGTACGAAGCTCTGAGGGCGTACGCGGTGCTAGTAGGAGGGAAAACGGTGTACAGAGCACCAGGAGCCCGCGTACCCGACCTTCTCGCATAAGCTTGCAGGGAAAAGGCCTCGCGCGAGGTTTATTATTCGTGTTGTGGCACTTTATTGGGTATGGTTAGAAGCGAGCGGTTGCTCCGCCTCTACATCCAGTCGACGCTCGGGGCTTTCGAGAAGTACTACGTTAAGGCGGGCTTCGAGACCCCGTTCTCCCTCTACGTCTCCTACCTTTCCAGGGCTTTGGTGGCCGTGGGAGCCGCTGTCTTCGCGGCGAGCCTAGCTGTACACCTCTTCCTGCTCAGGTTCGCTGTACCCTTGGCGTTCGCCGCCTCGGTGACGCTCACAGTGCTCGCCGAAGTGCTCGTAGTATTCGTTGCGCTCTATTACCCTGTCTACAGGGTCTATTCCCGGAGGATCACGATAGAGAAAGACCTGCCGTTCACCGCGTCCTACATGGCGGCACTCTCCTCCTCGGGCATGGGGCTCGAGCGCCTGCTGGAGAGAGCGGTTCTTTACGAAAGCAACAAGGAGATAAAGAGGGAGATCGCGCTCATCCTCAGGGACATAAAGGCGTACGGGCTGGATACCCTAACAGCGCTGTCGAGAGCAGCTCTCAGGTCGCCCAGCAGGTCGCTGGCGATGCTCTGGCTGGGACTACGGGAAACCTACATTACGAGTGGGAACTTCAAAAGCTACCTTTCGCACTTCTCCGGCGTCCTCCTCTCCGAGAAAACGCAGAGCCTCAGGCGGGTAACGAACACTATCTCAATGATGGCAGAAGTGTACACAACGCTGATGGTTGCCGCGCCACTCATGTTCGTAACCATGCTGGTGATCATGGATATGCTCGGCGGAACCGTCTTCGGATTATCGCCGGGCATTCTGGTGCTTGTGCTAACGTTCGTAGTCGTACCGTTTTCCGCGCTGGGCGTCTACGTAGCTATCGACGGAATACTGTCCAGGGTTTAAACGCATACGAGTGCATTCGACAGTAGTTAAGGATTTTAATGCCAAAAGGCTAAAATGCCGCGGTGTAAAGATGTCGCACAACAGCTGGGCTTCCGACCCCGCGATAAGGGAAATCGCGTCAAAAATAGCTGGTGAAATTATTATTAGTGACAACCCGGGTCTCGAAATGCGTAAATGGCGGGAAAAGTTCAACGTCACGCAGGTCGAGCTCGCATCGATAATGAACGTCTCAGCGTCTGTGATCAGCGACTACGAGAGCGGGCGTAGGAAGAGCCCGGGCGCCCGCTTCATCAGGAAGTTTGTGAAGAGCTTGATCATGAAAGACTTGGAGCGGGGAGGCATAGTCCTCTCGGGGCTGAGGCGCATACTGCTGGGCTCCGACCTGCTGAGAGAAGCAGTACTGGACATGCGCGAGTTCAGCATCCCGATCTCGATCTCCAGGTTCTGCGAGGCGATAGACGCCGACCTAATCGTTGGACAATCGTACGCGGCTACGCCGCTTCTCGGCTACACGGTCGTGGACAGCATTAAGCTCGTGCTGGACGTCCCTAGTTACGATTACGTAAAGCTCTACGGGGCCACTACGCAGAGAGCAGCTATCTTCACGCGCGTCGCGTACGGTAGAAGCCCCATGGTCGCTGTGAAGTCCATGCAGGCCGGTATGGGAGGTTTGCGCCCAGCCCTCGTCGTTTTACACGGAGTAAAGAAGGTAGACGAGCTTGGGCTTGAGATAGCGAAACGGGAGAACATACCCTTAGCGGTAACGAGGGTCGATACCGTCGAAAACCTTATCGAGAAGCTCCGGGCCATCAAGTAGCGCTACTCGACCTTTACTCTTACTCTCTGCACCTTGAGAGGAACCGTTACCTCGAGCATACCCTTCCTAAAGGATGCTTTTATATTTTCAACGTCCGCGTTGCTGGGCAACGGGATTTCCAGCTTGTACTTCGTTATCCCCTCCCTGAAGAACACCAAGCCCTCGAAGAGGAGCGGCTTACTGAGCCTTGCCTCGATCCTAAGGACGTTCCCCTCGACGTATACATCTACGTCTTCCTTGCGCTTAACGCCTGCCAGATCAGCGTATATCGTGAGGCAGTCCGACGACCTTCTAACCTCGTAGAGCGGTACCTGCACTCTTTCTTCCGGGGCTAGCGGCCTGAACACTTCTTCCTCGATCCTGCTAATCTCCTCTCTAACTCTCTTAAACTCTCTGAGCATCTCCTCAATCTCCCTCCTAATCCACTCCTCCATGTCGCCCCACCTCAAACGTAGAGAGCCGGAACGGTGTACTCGTACTCTTTACCCGCACCGCGCATGCTCTCCATGGTCCTCTTCATGAGCTCGCGGAGCTTGACTCTGATCTCCTCCTCCTGCTCCAACAGTTGTTTAACGTCCACGTCGTGCCCGAGGATTTTCGCGAGAGCCTGCAGGGCGGAGGCGGAGGCTCCCGGGTCGGGGTAGTTGAGGAAGCACTCGGCGAGCAAGGCTATCACGCTGAGTTTCCTCTTGTAGCCCTCCTTCAGGAACTGCGCGTAAGCCCCGCCTATGAAGCCCTCCTTCAGTAGCTCTATGCCCTTCTCCTGGGCGTACCTCAGGCTCTCCGCGTCGATTGAAGCGGCGTACGTCTTCGGGGTCTCGATGTTCAGCCTGTTCTGCACCGCTATCCCGCCGAGTAGGACCACCCTCCTGGCTGACTTCCTGAAGAGCGACTCCGTGAGAAACGAGGCCATGCTCGGTACGAGCTCTGGCGGTATAGCGATATCCGAGTGCAGGACGACTACGTAGTCGTTCTTCTTGTACCCCCCGTAGAACCTTATGGGAAACAGCGGGCTGTACTCGTGGAACAGTATCACGGGTGGAAGGCTCGCAGAGTCGAGGTACCCTATCTCCCTAAGCTCCCACTGCTTGACGAGGTGAGAGGTCGATATAGGTCCAACGAGCCCGACGTCCGGTAGACCGACGATGAACACCGAGTCTTTCGGGGGCTCCTCCTTTAGGAAAAAGGACCACTCCTGGTCGCTCATACTCCCTCGAAAAACTAAGAAGAAAACGAGAAATATTAATTTTCGCGCGCGCGACGTACTACTTCGAGTACTTCTTTAGAACCTCTATCACGGGGAGAGTGCCCTTGATAAGGTACTCGATTAGCGCTCCGCCACCCGTGCTCACGTGGGATAGCTTGTCCGCGAAGCCCAGCTTAGAAGCGGCCGCTATCGTGTGACCTCCGCCTATAAGCGTGAACGCCTTGGAGGACGCCATAGCCTCGAAGACCTTCTTCGTGCCCAGGCTGAACTTTTCGTCCTCGAAGACCCCCATCGGGCCGTTCATTACGACTGTTCTAGCTTCCGAGATTATCCTGGCATACTCCTCCGCCGTCCTAGAGCCTATGTCCTTTATCGGGAGGTTCGGTACGGAGTCTACTCCGACCTCCACCCTCTTCCCGCTCTCCTCGACCGCTAAGTCGACCGGGAGAACTATCCTGTCCCCGTACTTGTCGAGGAGCTTCTTTAGCTCCGGCTCGAGGTCCAGGAATCCCTTCTCCTTCAGCACGGAGACGTTAACGTCTCCGATCTTCTTCCCGGAGGAGTGTAGGAGGAGGTTCGCGGCTAACCCTCCTGTGAGCACCTTGTCGGCGATGTTGTTTCCAAGGACGCTCGAAATGATCTCGGCGGTGTCCTCCGCCTTAGCGCCACCGATCACGTAGACGCATGGGCGCTCCGGGTTGTTCCTCACCCTGTAGAGAGCTTGGAGCTCCCGCTCCATCACCCGTCCCGCCACGAAGTGCTTCACTACGGGTGCAAAGCCGACCAGGGATGCATGCGGCCTATGCGCAGCGGAGAAAGCGTCCACCACGTAGACCTCCAGGAGCGGTGCCAGCGCTTGTACGAGGGGGGTCTTCGCGTGCTCCTCCGGGGACGCGTTCTTCGCTTCTCCGTCCCACATCCTCACGTTCTCAAGTACCAGAACCTCTCCCGGCGATAGAGCTTTGATCTCCTTTACGGCCTTTTCGCCGAAGATGTCGTCTACGAACTTTACGCGCGCCGGGACAAGCCTCGAGAGAACCTCCGCGTGCTCGCGTAGGCTGGTGAAGTCCGGGTCTCCCTTACGGCCCTGGTGCGACAGAACCACGACCTTCGCTTTCTTCTCTACGAGCTCCCTTATGGTCGTCTCGGCATGGGCGCGTATACGCGTGTCGTCCAGAAGCCTCTTCGTCTGGGGGTCTACCGGGGAGTTAAAGTCGACGCGAACGCCGACAGTCTTCCCGCGAACGTCCACGTCGTCGAGGGTCTTTATACCCAGTCCTTCGATCATTTTTACTCGTAGTATGTTGCACGCCTCGAAGCTTTAAACCTTCATTTTAACGTTTAATTATTAGCATTAAGCCGCTAGGGCGGCAACAATAGCTATCAGGGATAGCTGTAGCAACACTGATGCGAGGGTCTCTACAGGGGAGACTCTACGCCTCCTGAAGAAGGCGTATGTTAGCATCAAACCCTCCGCTGTTGCAAGCACCAGCGCAACCCACTCGATGAGCGAGTAAGCCTCCAGAGTGCCTGTAGCCTCTTCCAGCCCGGCGACCTGCAACGCTTTGTCCATGTAGCCGCTGTAGAATGAGATGTAGGCCGCCGTTACAGGGCCGATAACCGGCGTGTTGCACACTAGTATGACTAGAGACTCGTTAACGAACACTCCGAACGCCACCGCGTCAGGGTCTTTGATGCGCCTTGCACCCTCGATGTAGCCCTTGTATTCCTGAGCTACTCTCCGGGCTTCCTCCGGCGTTATGTTCTGTGCGAAGCCCAACACGTAGGAGGCTACGAGTAGGAATACAGCTACAAGGGTTAAAGCAAGCCTAGGGTTCGCCGTCGCTCTGGCAGCTCCGCTCAAAGCACCTTCCCGTGCAACCATGCTGTATACCTCGCACTCTTCAAGGATACCGTGGTTTTAAAAAGTCACGCGTGGTATGGCGTACGGCGTGCACTGTGCGTTAGTCTTAATACTCTGCTGTACGATTACTGCGTACATGGAGGGGCGTATCGATCTGCGCATTACCGAGAAGGGGGTAATCGCTGTTCTCCCGCCTAGGAGAGGGAAGCTACTGGAAGAGATCCTGTCGCGCGGGCTGGGAGAACTCCTCGCAGACGACACTGTGCTCCTGAGGGCTGAAAGCTTGGAGGACGCCGTCGCTATGCTTATAGAGCTAGGCGTTCGAGAGGACGAATTAGCCGTTGAGGGGAAAAGCGTGGGCTTCAAGGCAGAGGTAACGCGTAAGCACGGCGTCCTCGTATGCCCGAACTGCGGTTCCCCCGATCTCGAGAGAATCGGCATTCCCGGGCTTACCCCTACGCTCTACGTCTGCAGGAAGTGCGGCTTCGCTACGTACCTCCCGCTAGAAGTGCTTCCCGAGTAGGCCTTACCTCACTGTACGCTCATAGACTCCTCTAACGTACTCCTTTAGAGCCGCGACTTCGCCTGCAAGCATCCCGGGTTCTTCCACGGGGCTTTTCTCGTACGATATGGTAAGCGTTCCCTCGAAGCCCCCCTCGACGAGCCTCCTTACAAGCAGGGGATTGTTGTACTTCTTCGGAGCCATTATTGGCGCTGGCCGTCCGTCGGCATCGTAGTTCGAAAGGGTCACGTTGCGGGTAATGCCCAGGTAGGCTAGAACTGTTTTCAGAAAGCTCTCGGTCGACGGGTAGTTCTCCTCCACGTGGGAAAAGCCCACAATGCCGCCTATAAGTCTCTTCACGAGCCCGTAAAGCCTAGAAGCCTCTACGCCGGAGCTTGGCTCGAGCAACGCCCGTACCTTGTATGTAGCGCATAGGTCGGCGATTCTTCTCAGCCCTCCCATAGAGAGAGCCGCCACGTCTCGTAGTATGATAGTCTTGCCCTCCGTCTCCTCTGCGACCATCACCAGTTTTTCGAGTAGGAAAGCATCTACTCGGAGCGGGTAGGGCACTCTGATCGCCGACACGCTTACCCCGGAGTCGTGAAAGGGGTCTAGGATCTCTCCGACGCCGAGAGACTCTATCAAGCTCCACTCTGTTGAAAGTTGTACGGGGACGTCGAGCGAGGAAATAGCGCCCAGAGATGCCTGCACGCTCTCAAACGACTCCTCACTGTAGGCACGCAACGCCACAGCCACTCTAAGCTCAGACATTAATTCCTCAACAACTTCTCAACCCTCCCTAGGTATTAATGTTTCGACGAACCATTACAAAACCATGTAATGAAGGGAGCTTGTAGTGCGCGCTAACATTATTAACCCTGAGGATAGGTTAGAGGGTCTAGTGAGCTATGCGAGGCGATGTTTCCACCGACGCTTTGGAGTACGAGAAGGTATACGAGATACTCGGTAACCCCTTGAAGCGATCAATCCTTAGAATTCTCGGAGAGAGGGGGGAGGCTTCTTTTACGGAGTTAAAATCTTCCCTTAAAACGAGCACCGGAAACCTCTACTACAACCTGGACGGGATGGAGGGTTTCGTGACCAAGAACGAGAAGAGAAGGTACACGTTAACGGAGAAGGGCATACGCCTCTACAGGTTCATGCTGGAGGAAGACGCTCGGCTCCGCAACATAGTCGCGGAAAAGAGGGGCTTCGCGGCGCTAGTCGAGAAGTATTTCTTGCCCGTCATCGTCCCGGAAAGCCTAGCCGCCGCCTTCTACCACGAGCGCTCGCTGAGCCTTGTGATTCTTGGAGCCTCCCTACTTCTCGGCGCGTTGCCATCCGCGCTGGGCGCGCAGGTAGTGTTCATGATGGACCAGCTCGCGTTGCCGTATCGGTTGATACCTCTCGGCTTTTTCTTCTTTGTCCTCGGAGCGCTGGTGCTCCTATTAGTGGTAGAGCTTGTCCAACGGGTGCTCGGAGGCCACGGTGGCTACAGCGTTGACTACCTCGGAGCTTTTTTCGCGTCCCTTCTCCCAGTCTACGCCTTCAACGTTCTTCAAGCTGCGCTACCCTGGGATCCCTTCACGCTCAGCTTGCTGTACAGGCTGGTCCAGGTGCCCACGCTGGGTCTTCTCACAGCAACCCTTGCCGTTTACAAGAGGTTACCCAGAGACCGGGCGTTCATAGCTTCCTTCGTAGCATACTACTCTAGCTACATGGCTTCAATGATGCTTCAACGAATACTCTAGGCGTGGGAGACCCGCTTTGAGTAGCTCCGAAGCCTTTCTAGAGGATCTCACGCCTAAAACGTTCAGAGCGGCCTCCCTGGTTGTAGAGAGGGTTCAGCGCTGGAAGGCTTCCCTCGACTACTCGTTCCAGTCTGTGAGAAAAGAGTTCAACCTGAGCAAGCCGGAGGCTAGGACTGTGTACGCGTTGGCAAGGCTTACTCTCCTCAACGTCGGCGTAGCGATACTGGCTTTGAAGAAGCTCGGGAGATCCGGAATCCCTCTGAGGAGAAAAAGCGCTTTCTACGTAGCTGTAGCGCTCGTACTCAAGTACCCGGGCTTCGAGAAGAGGGTAGAGTCTCTGCGCGGCGGGCTAGTGAGCAACGTGCTACTGTCGAGCATCACTCCGCGTTTTCTCGAAAGGCTGATCGAGGAAGCCAGGGAGCTCGGATGTCGCGACAGGATCGCGTACCTCTACTCGGTACCTCCCCTCGTCTCAGAGGTCCTCGTCGAGAACCTGGGGTGCGCGAGGGCAGAAGAAGTCGCCAGGTCCTTCGAGAGGAGGTTTGTGTGGCTGAGGGCTGTCGGCGAGAAGGGGCGGGAGAAACTCGAGGAATTCCTAGTAGGCCTCGGCATCAGGTTTAGGCGAGACCCCGAGATCGACGGCCTCTACGAGCTACTCCTCCCAAGCTACGAGCCCCTACCCGAGGTGAGCCCGGAGCTCGCGGTGTACCAGGATAAGGCGAGCGTAGCGGTGGTTATGGAGCTGGTAAAGCTGGGAGAGACATGCGTCTCTACGTGCATCGACGCGGCGGCGGCTCCCTTCATGAAGACATCCCTGTACTGCGATGCTAGGCGTTGCTGCGACGAGATACTAGCGGTCGACATTTCTTTCAACCGTATAAGGGACTCTAGAGGCGTGCTACTGGGTTGCCGCAAGATTGTCCACATCGTTAACTCGGACTCGAGGTTTCTAGCAACTCGTACGCTCTTCGATGAGGGATTGGTGGATGCTCCGTGCACGAACAGCGGAGCAATAGGGAAGGACCCGGGGCTGAGGCTATCCCTCTGGGAGCTCGACAGGGAAGAGGTAGCCCTGTACTCCACCAGGCAGAGGGAAATACTGAGGAACGTTCTTAGGCACATGAAACATGGAGGTAGAGTAGCATACTCCACGTGCTCAGTCCTCCCGGAGGAGGGAGAGGAGGTTGTAAAGGACGTCGCCGCGGACGGGGAGTCCTCCCTGCTGAGACCTCCCTTATTCTTCGACGAGGCTTACCCTAGGTACGGCTTGAGGGGGGTTGCGACGAGGACTTTCCCAGATAAGCATAGGTCCGAGGCCTTCTTCATAGCGCTTCTCGAAAAGAAGTAGCAACTACTCCTGGACTACGAGCATAAACGACGGCGGGCGTATCCTCTCGCTCTTGCAGACTGGACACCTGCTCGGCAAACGTGCCTTCTCAAGCTCCCTGAAGACATACCCGCAACTGGCACACATGGGAGGCTTCATCATCAGCAGCATTTTCCCGTTGCTCTTCCTGCGTATAGTCTTTGCCACATGGTTTATGTTTTCCAGAACCTCCTTGTAGTCGGAGGGCCTAAGCCCTAGTTCTCTGGTGAGCTGGTAGAGGTCGATCTCCGAGCCTGGGTTCTCCAAGAAAAACCTGAACAATTTTTCACGGGTCGTTAGCTCGTAGCCCAAAGGTTACCACGTCCTCGGCCTGAACTTGATGCCGTACTCTATTATCCCCTGTTGCCCCTGCTCCCTGTACTTCCTGAAAACCGCCTCTACCTCCATTCCCTCGTGAACCTCGTCCGGATCCACGTCGGTTATCTGCGCTGGTACGAGCGTGCCGTCCTCCAGCCGGACGAGCGCTACCACGTATGGTGCCTGCCAGGCGAAGTCCGAGGGAGGGCTCCTTACCACGGTGAAAACCTCCACTACACCCCTCTCTGGAAGCTTTACCTCCTCCACGTTCTCCGACCCGCAAGCCGGGCACACCTGCCTGTAGGGGTAGAAGCTCTTGCCGCAATCCTTGCACTTACCCCCTATCAGCTGGTACTTGATCTTTCTCTCCCTCCAAGCCCTTGGAACACTCCTCATGTACGCCATCTTTACCTCACCCTCTTCAGGATATTAACGGAGACTGTTCCCCCGACACCACCCACGTTCTGCGCGAGGCCCACCTCCGCCCCGTCAACCTGGTTCTTGCCGGCTTCCCCCCTCAGCTGTACCGCTATGTCGTATATCTGGTAGATACCCGTGGCGCCAACCGGGTGTCCGCGAGCCTTCAGACCCCCCATAGTGTTCGTCGGCAGATCCCCGTCCTTCTCCAGCTGGCCCTCCTTGAGGAGCTTCCAGCCTGCCCCTTTCTCCGCGAAGCCGAGGTCTTCGAGGTGTATCACGCCGAGTACTGTGAAAGCGTCGTGGACTTCGAGCACGTCCACGTCTTTCGGCTCGATACCAGCCATCGCGTAAGCCTTCCTCGAGGCCTTCACCGTAGCGGAAAGCGTTGTCAGATCAGCCCTGTCGTGTAGGCTCAGCACGTCCGTTGCGAGCGCGCTCCCAACAACCTCTATCACCACGTCCTTCTCAACTTCTTTTAGTTTCTTCTCTGAACACAACAGTGCAGCCGCCGCGCCGTCGCCTAGCGGAGCGCTCTCCAGAAGCCTCAGCGGGTCTGCTACCATGGGCGAGCTGAGAACCTCTTCGAGCGTGACTGCTCTCGGGTACTGCGCCAAGGGGTTGTTAACAGCGTACTTGTGGTCGTGGACCGCGAAGAGCGCTATGTCTTCCTGCTTGGCGCCGTACTTCTTCATGTACGCCTTATACACGAGGGCGTTTAGAGCCACGAAGGAGAAGCCGGCGAAAGCCACGTACTCCTGGTCCTCCGCCATTATGAGCGCGCTCGTAGCATCTGGCGTCGTCGCGTCTGTAAGCTTCTCAACGCCCACCGCCAAGACGCAGTCGTAGAGGCCCGACTTCACAGCCAGGAAAGCGTTGTGGAAAGCCGCCCCGCCGCTCCCGCACGCCGCCTCCACCTTGTTTGCCGCAACCCCGGGTACGCCGAGCCACGTCGCGAGAAGAGAGCCTAGGTGCTCCTGCCCCTGGAGGTACCCCGACGACATGTTCCCGACGAATATAGCCTCGACATCCCTCTTGGAGAGCCCGGCATCTCTCAGAGCCTTAAGGGAGGCTTCGAGCATGAGGTCCCTGAGGGGCCTCTCCCAGTGCTCGTCTATCTTCGTAGCCCCTATACCTACCAGGTAGACCCCCGTCAAGGATGCTCACCTCTTTATGAAGTCCTTGTACTTAAGGTAAACGGCGTAATCGACTAGTTTGGCCCTCTTCACGTACTGCATCGTCAGAGGCGCCAGCCCGCGGCGGTCCTCGATACCCTCCTCGACCACTATACTCAGCGCGTCCGAGCCAGCGCCGCTACCGAAGGATACCACAAGTATTCTCTCGCCAGGCTTAGCGTGGTCCAAAACGTTGGTCAACCCTATCAGCGAGGCGGCTGCGTAGGTGTTGCCGATCTCGCCCGAGAGCAAGCCCAGCTTTAGCTGCTCAGGCTTGAAGCCCAGCATCGCCCCCACCCTCTGCGGGAACTTTACGTTCGGCTGGTGGAAAACAGCGTAGGCGAAGTCCGAGGGCTTAAGCCCCGTCTCCTCGAAGAGCCCCTTCGCCGCGCTGACTATATGGTGGAAGTACGCGGGCTCGCCGGTGAAGCGGAACGTGTGCATCGGGAACCTCTCCCCCTCCCTCCGCCAGAAGTCGGGCGTATCGGTAACGTAGGAGTAGACGTGCTCGATCGTTGCCACCGCGTCGCTGCGCACAGGAGACACGACGAACGCCGCCGCCCCGGCACCCGCGGTGTACTCGAGCTCATCGCCGGGTCTTCCCTGCGCCGTGTCCGTGCCCACCGCCAACCCGTACGTGATTATACCCGACTTGACTAACCCTGCCACGCTTATAAGCGCGGTAGTCCCCGCCTTGCACGCGAACTCCATGTCTATCCCGTAGAGCTTCCTCGACAGCCCAAGAGCCTCCGCCACAACAGTCGCGGACGGCTTGACGGCGTAGGGCGGGCTCTCCGACCCGATGTACAAAGCCTGAACCTCCCGGGGGTCTAGTCTAGCTCGTTTCAAGGCGTTCTTAGACGCCTCGTAGGCCATCGTTAGCGAGTCCTCGTCGGGCCCGGGCACGCTCTTCTGCTTCACGGGAGCCTTCTCTCCGCCCTTAGTGTGCACCCTCGATATCTCCCCGCTCTCGATCCTGTAGACAGGGATGTACGCACCGTAGCCTAGTATGGACGCTATTCCGGGCATCTCGCCTCGTGCCCTCTTCTTAGCGCTTCTGGTATAAAACGTTTTTTGATCAAATCGTCTACGACAATAAACGAAAATCAGTGCAACAATTCCTTTAAGGCTCGGAGATCGTTAACTATCTGGAGGCTACTACTCGTACCTATCCTTTCGACGCCGAGTAGGTAGAAGAAGAGCGCCTGAAGCCCGGTCCTTATGCCCCCAGCGGCCTTTAGCTTTGTACGCGTACCCTCGACAGCCCTCCTCATGACCAGGATGTCCTCCGGTGTTGCTCCCCGTGGGCCGAAGCCTGTGGAGGTCTTCAGGAAGTGGACGCCTATCCTCGCAAGCTCCCTGCCCAGCCTGTACACCTCCTCCGCTGTTAAGTAGCCCGTCTCGAGAATCACCTTCAAGACTCCCCCGGACTCGTTAGCGACGTCGAGTATCTCCTGCACCTCGGACACCGCCTCCTCCAAGAGGCCACTCTTCACCAAGGAGATATTTACGACGACGTCTACCTCGTCGGCCCCCTTCTCGAAAGCCGCCTTCACTTCAGCCACTTTGACGGCCCTGGGCGAGTTCCCGTGGGGGAAGCCGGCGACAGTCACTACCTTTGCAGCGCCGTCGACTATCTTCACAGCCTTCTCTACGAAGAAACCGGGTACACAGCACGCGTAGAAGCCGTAGTCAACGGCCTCCCTACAAGTCTTCTCAAGCTCCTTTTCTGAAGCCTCGGGCCTAAGGTTCGTGTGGTCGATTATCCTAGAAACCTCTTCTACAAGGCTCTCGGGGTCCGGGAAAGGTCTCGCTATCACATTTTTATAGTACACGGTATTTTTCCGCCTAGGAGGGTGTATATAGTTAACGATGTGTACACGAGTGGTAGGAATGTGGCGGAGGCTTGCCGAGAGGCTGGGCGTATACAGGCTATACGAGTACCTGTTGGACCGCGAGGTTAGAGGAGGAGAGATACCAAGGCACGTAGCGTTTATCCTCGACGGCAACAGGAGGTGGGCGCGCCGACGCGGCTTTCCGCCCTGGATGGGGCACAGGTTCGGGGCAGAGAAGGTCGACGAAGTTCTCGACTGGTGCTACGACCTCGGGGTTGTCACGGTGACTCTCTACGTGTTGTCCACGGAGAACCTTGAAAGGCGGAGCAAGGAGGAGCTCGAAAACATCTTCGGGATACTGAGGGAGAAGATTGACGAGCTGGCGAGCTCGGAGGAGCTTCACCGGCGGCAAGTCAGGGTTAAGTTCATAGGGGACATTAAACGGCTACCCGTCGACATACAGGAGAAGATGAGGGAACTCGAAGAGAGGACCCGTTCCTACAACAAGAGATACCTCAACATAGCAGTGGCGTACGGCGGTAGGCACGAGATACTCGAGGCTGTGAGGCAGATAGCGGTAGAAGTCCGCTCAGGTAGGCTCAGCCCGGAGGAAATAGACGAAAAGCTCTTCGCGAAGTACCTCTACACGGGCGACGAACCACACCCAGAGCCCGACCTCGTGATCAGGACTAGCGGGGAAGTAAGAATAAGCAACTTCCTACTGTGGCAGATAGCCTACTCGGAGCTGGTATTCCTCGATGTCTACTGGCCCGACTTCAGGAGAATAGACTTCCTCAGAGCTATCCGCACTTACCAGTCCAGGCAGAGAAGAAAAGGAGCATAGCACGCGCATGGAGGCATCTTCACGCCTATACAGCCTTGGTTCACGCTTCACTCGAACTCCTTAGAGAAAACGTTACCGTACGATAGCTTTTTTATATAGCTTGAGCAAAGAATCGGTAGGTGTAGGACGTGTCCTACAGTCTTTACCAGTTTAACGGTTTCGGCGAGCTTTTGAAGTATCTGGACTCGCAGATAGAGTCCCTGCAGAAAACTCTCGAGCAGTTGGAGCAGAGGTATGAGGCCGTAAAGGTGCGAGCCGAGAAGATGCGCGAGATCGAGCGAGTCCTGGAGGAGCTGATGGGGGAGAAGCTAAGCCCTCTAAATGAGGTTGACTACATGGGGTTGAAGCTCGTGATAAACGCGAGGGCTATCGACGAGTTGGCGGTCTTGGAGGAGACTATAGAGTCGCAGAGGGATATCTTGGACTCGCTCGTGAACGTGCGGGACGCTATACAGAAGCTCAGCGAGCACCTTCAAGGCTACGACGGCATACCCATACTTGTGCAACTGGTGAACGGCGTTCCCGTAAGAATACTCTTGAAGGAGACTGAGTAGAATGAGGACACACAGACTGATAGTGTTTCTCCTGCTTAGCGGCGCGTTGCTTGCGGCAGTGAAGCTCTACGCGGAGCCTACGTTCGCGTTTTCGCAGAGGGTGTTCTTTCCGGCTGTAAGCGCGTACGAGGTTTTGCCGGGGAAAGGCTACGTGGCTTGCCTCGTAAACGGGGACTGCAGCCTGGTTAGTACGAATGGTACGGAAATTCTTAGAAGGCACGTCTCAGTATACGAGATGATTTTTCTACGCTTATTGCCCGAGAGAAACGTACTGGTAGGAGTTGACGAGAAAGGGATAGTATACTTCTTGAACGCCTCAACACTCGACCCTATAGACTCCTTTACCACGTCGAGAAGCGACGAGAACTATGTCGAAGGTGCCGCCTTAAGCCGGGACGGTCGCTTTTTAGCGCTTAAGGTCAAGTACACCTTGGTCTACAATAATAACAAGTACTCCGAGGCTAGGCTTGCAGTAGTAGACCTCCAGCTGAGGAAAAGGGTGTTCGAGCGCGACCTATCTACGGCGAACGACAAGCTGGTCGAAATATTCTCCCTGGGGTTCGCCGGCAACTACCTGGTAACCGAGACTATTGACACTAAGTGCGAGTTGTGCCAGTACACTGACAATAAAATAGAGGTTTACCGCGTAGACGAGAATGGAGCCACCAAGCTGGCCTCCTTCCAGTCCGGAATGACTGTAAAAGCTATATTCGGGGGCTTCCTCGTAGCTCAGAGGGTGCAGGCGAACCAGACGGGGGACCACCTCACGTACGTCTTTAGGCTTCCCAACTTAGAGATAGTGGCGAAGAAACAATTGCCGCGCGTAAGGACGTTCATCCCGTTCGGAAACGACTCTTTCCTAGCGCTCTTCTCCAACGGCGCATTGAAGCTGTGCAACCCTAACCTGGACTGCCGGGACCTACTAACGGTGCCCGAAAGAGCCCTCGTCGCGAGCGACGGCGAAGACTTACTCGTATTCACGGCAGGAAACATCGATGTATACAGCTACACTGGAGCGCTAGCGAAAACAGGAAGTCAGCAAGTATCGTGGAGCATCGCACCAAGCCCTCCGAGCTCGGCAGTAGCTCGTAAAGGGTCATACGCGTGCCTATACGGCGACAACATGGTAGTCGCCGCCTTCAAGATCACAAGCGTGAAGCTTACCATCAGGGTGCTGGACGAGGCGGGCAACATCCTGCCGGGCGCCCAGTTGATCATTAGGGGAAAGGGCGGGCCCCTTTTGAGGAACGCCGAGCAAGGCGTAGTGCAACTCGAGCTACCCCCGGGTGTTTACGAGGTAAGCGTAGCCAGGCAAGGGTTCAGCCCAGTAGACTACCCGTTAAACCTCACGTCGGACACGTTTCTCGAGCTGAGGCTGTCCCGGGAGGCTCCAAAAAGGGTTAGCGTTGTCGTCGCGGTTTTCGGCGAAACTGGAGAGCCTCTGCCGGAGGCAAACGTAAAGCTTGTAGGACCAGAGGTTGTAAGCACCAGGACGGATTCTAGGGGTTACGCGGGCTTCAACGTCCCCATTGGAAACTACACGGTAATAGTTGAGGCGGGGAGGTACGAGCGCTACGAGGGAAGGATCTCCGTAGGTGCAAACTTCACGGACCCGATTAGAGTTACTCTTAAGCTAAAGAGAGCCGAGGTGTCGCTTCGCGCCGTGGGGGACGGTGTTCAAGGCGTGAAGGTGTACGCGGTCTCGATGTCTACAGGGGAGAAGTTCGAACTACCGCTGAACGGGACGCGAGCGTTGCCGCTTGACGCCTACAGCTTGCTAGTTAACTCTAGCGGGGACACTGTGTGCAACGTCACAGGTAGTGTCTTCGCGCTCTCGGAGGGCAGCAACTTGACCCTCATTCTGCGTTGCGGAAAAATCTCCTTGGCAAGGCTCAACCCCGAGCCCGTGGTTAACATCCTATCGAACAAGACTATCTCCGGGAGGAGGCTTAACATGACGCTAGACCTACGGTTTGATGTAACCCTTTACAACTCATCTACCCTGAGCCTGCGTGACGTGCAGAGAGGAAGAATCCTCGTGATAGAGTTTTTCTACACTCAGTGCACAGGGTGTAAGTACTTGTTACCTGTGCTTAAACGCATCGCAGAAAGCGGTAACGCCACCGTTGTGTCACTCTCCGTTTCCCCACTTGACACGAACGAAGTGCTACGGAGGTACATCGAAGAGAACAACGTGACGTGGCTCGTGGGCAGGGCCGGCGATGACCTCGTGCAGGCGTTCAACGTGTCGGCTTTCCCCACGGTAGTGGTAATCGACGGAGACAGAGTGGTATTCGTCGGCATGGGGGCTAAGGAAGAGCTAGAGTCCGCGCAGAAAGCCCTGACGCTCGCCTGGAACCTCACAGCCCTGCTTAACCCGCTCCGAGCAGGAACTCTACTGAGCCCCGAGACCCTCATGGCCGTAGGAGGATTTATAACCCTTGCCGCGTTGATGCTTGGAGGTGGGAGGGATGAGGAGGAACTCTCTAAAGAAAGCAGCCTCAATAGTGATACTAGCGCTCTTCTTAATCTCAGCGATAGCGTATATAGCCCTTACATTCAGGCCCTAGAGATCCCTAGGAAAGAGGACAGCGGGGAGGTAGACCCAGGAGTAGAGCTAGAGTAGTTGCGACGACGGGAACTGTGAGGTTATCCTCCGGGGAAAGGTACTCGGCTATGCACGTTAGAAGCGAGGACACCGCCGCTCTTAGAGGATCCACTCCCAGCGCTACGAGCACTGAGGCGTAGACCAGGAAGGCAACGGCCGAGCCTCTCGCTGTTTTCTGACCTGTGCCCAGCAGTAAGTCCGTTAGCGCCGCGGACGTGTCGACAAACGCCAGCGCGAGTACACCGTAGAGAGTGAGGCAGGGCGACAAGAGAAGGCTTACTGAGGCACCTATCATCCCATAGAGGAGCCCTACATAGCCCTCCCTCTTCTCGTAGTCTCGCTCGAGGATCGATATCTGGCTGGAAACGAACTCGTAGAACCTCGCGATCGTTTGCTCCATTAGGACTAGCGGCTGGCGTAGCTCCTCGCTCAGAGAACCCGCGAAGGAATCTACGTTCCTCCTGAGCTTCTCGAGCTCTGCCAATAGCTTACCATGCTTGACAACCACGCTGTTCAGGAGGGAGGCCGAGAGAAGCCCCAGAGCGTAGTAAACCTGGACGGTGAGCGGCGGCGGAAGTGCGGCGAAGTAGGGCAACGCTAGCACCGAGCAAAGAGCCAGGTGCACGAGTTTCCGGTAGATCTCGCGCCTAACTCTGTTGATCGTACCCACGCCTAACACCTACGACGAAAACGCGGAGGGCGCTAGCCCTGCAATGCCTCAAGGCTGTAGGCTAGAACCCTGAAACCTGCCTCCGAGAGCCTTCTAACGAGGAAGTTCAGCATGCTTGCCTGTTCCTCCTTGAAAAGTACGTATTGCTCTAGGAGCCTTCTACCGGTCTCCGCCTCCTCGCTTATTTTCCACATGACGTGTGCCTGCTTGTCAGCCGAGAAGACTCGCATCAGTAGGCACAGCTTCGAGCCGCTCACGGACTCGTCGCATGCGAACAGGTACTCGCTGAACGGCGTTAGGCGTTTCGCGGAGCTCGAGTTGTAGAATTCGAGGACCTTGTCCTTCGGTAGCTCCAGTACCTTGGAGGACCCGTCGGAGAGGAAGCTCTTCGCCTCTCTCAGGACCACGGCGTCCACGAATTCCTCTAGGGTCTGGTAGTCCTTTAAGGTGTAGAACGGGATCCTCACCTCCTTGGAGTAGACGAGCTTCTGCGTCAGCGGGTCTTTTATGACGAGCCTCGCCCTGTACGGAACCCCCGTGATCTTGGTGAACTTCAGCTCTGATTTATGGGCACACCTCCTGCATAGCGCCCACTTCTCCGGTATGTGCACTACTCGCCCGCACCCGGCGCACCTCTTCCAAGTACCGTTGATGAACCTCCACTCGACGCGGACGTCCCCCGAGCCTCCCACGTCTATCACCGCGTAGTTCCCTATGGACTCCCCGTTCTTGAGCAACCTATCAAGCCTAGCCACGTTGACGTATACGACTCCGTTGTGTTCCACGTCGAGCCCGCCGTAGCTGTGGCTATGCCCGAATATGTGGACCCGCGGCCTGTACACGTCGATGAGGTAGTTTATGTCCACGACCCCGGCGTGGAGCGAGCGGTGATTGCTGTCTATCACCTTGCCTCTGTCGAGTATGCTGTAAGGCGGGTAGTGCGTGACGAGCACCGTTACATTGTTAGCTCTCGGGATATCGTAGGGCTCTGCCCTCCGCCCGTGCCCCACCAGCACTATGTTTCCAAAGAACAGGGGACCCGTTTCGTCCAGGTCGAGAACCGCGGGATCCCCGCAACTGCCCTCTATGTCCCAGTTCCCCTTCACGTAGTAAACGTTTTTCTTCAGCGACGACGCAATCTTCTTGAGTATGCGGCACATGCTGCCAGGTCTCTGCGGGTTCCCCATGTCCCCAGCCGCCACTACGAAGTCGTACGGCAGGCTGTCCCTCTGCACCCACTCAATGAACTTGTCCACCAGGTCCTCTTTTCCGTGCACGTCCGACACTGCTAGGAACCTGACCCTTGACACCCATCAACCACCTTGCACGCCATCCCTGTGTTGACACCTAGATACTAGGTACCGAGCTTATAAGCGCATCGCGCGTGGCGAAGCGCAACGTGCTAACCAGTGTACTCGCAAAGGCGCACAACGCAAATTTTTTAAATACGCCTTGTCTTTCTTACTCGCCTCCTAGCCCCGGTCGTCTAGCCCGGTCAACCTGCACGAGGCTGAGAGGATATCGGCCTCTCGAGCCGAAGAGCGGCGCAGACAGGCGCAACGCGCGGACATCCCGGGTTCAAATCCCGGCCGGGGCACCAGCTCCCACTTTTCACGCATTGCACTGTGCAAAAGGTTTATCTCCGCGCGCTCCGTAGTGTCTCCGCTGTGATGACGCTCGGAAGGCTGGAGCCGTGACGTACTCGTGCAGGTCTGAGCACAAAGCTCTTTTTAACCGCTACGCACGAAACCATGCAAAGCTCGACCGGCATGCTAGGCGAATACTATGTGCGTCAACTCCGAGGGTTAGGCACGACTACGTATACTGGAAGAAGCCTCGTTAAACAGCAACGACGAGATAAGTAAGGGGGCGAGCAGTCGTAAGGCTTGGAAGAGAAGTAGAGCTGGGAGACCGGGTGTAATATAGCTGATTGTTAAAACTGTTTTTTAAGGGTCTTCTGCGCCATAATTACCGGTAAAGATGAAGATACGCGTCGGTATTAACGGGTTTGGACGCATAGGGAGAAACTTTCTGAGAGCGGCCCTAAAGAACGAGAAGTTCTTCGACAAGTTCGAGATCGTGGCAATCAACGACCTCGGATCCCCGAAAATGCTGGCATACCTGCTGAAGTACGACTCGGTATTCGGACGCCTACCCAACAAGGTCGAGGTTAAGGACAACAAGCTCGTTGTAGACGGCATGGAGATGCTTGTGCTAAACGAGGCTAGCCCCGAGAAGCTACCCTGGAAAGATCTCGGAGTAGACGTCGCGCTCGAAGCCACGGGTAGGTTCACAGACAGGGAGAAGGCCGCCTTGCACCTGAAGGCAGGCGCGAAGAAGGTTGTCGTCACAGCGCCTTCCAAGGGTGCCGACGTGACCATAGTGATGGGCGTTAACCACCACATGTACGACCCGAAGAAGCACGAAGTCATCTCCAATGCTTCGTGTACTACGAACTGCCTCGCCCCAGTAGTGTACGTGCTTCTCAAAAACTTCGGCCTAGAGTGGGGATTCATGACCACTGTACACGCCTACACAAACGACCAGAGAGTACTGGACCTCATACACCCGGAGGACTTTAGGAGGACGCGCGCCGCCGCGTTGAACATAATCCCGACGACGACTGGGGCTGCAAGGGCGCTACACCTGGTAATCCCCGAGGTAAAGGGCAAGCTGGACGGTATGGCGATGCGCGTCCCGGTTGCTGACGGCTCAGTCGTGGACCTCGTGGCTCAAATAGGGAGGGAGATAACCAAGGAAGAGCTCGACGCGGCCTTCAAGGAGGCTGCCGAGACATACCTGAAGGGTATCCTGGAGTACGTCGACGAGCCGATAGTGTCCTCGGACATAGTCGGCAACCCACACTCCTCCATCTACGATGCCCAGGCAAGCATGGTGCTCGGGGGCAAGAGCAACAAGGTAAAGGTGGTCGCTTGGTACGACAACGAGTGGGGCTTCAGCAACAGGCTCGTCGACTTGCTACTGTACATGTCCGAGAAAGGAATCTAAGCAGAAAGGTTTTTATTTTCTCCCGAGCTTTCTCGCTGAGAAAGTGTGCAGACCCTAGAAGTATACCCCGAGCTTCTTGCTGAATACTACCCTACCATTTTCTTCTATCTCTGTTATCCGCGTAAAAGGTATGAACTTCTCAAAGCCCTCCACAGAGATCACTACCCCGTCCCTCGTAACCCTGAGCACCTGAGTCCCCAGGAAGCTGCCCTCGTCGCTCACCGCGCTTCTCGAGATGAATTTCACTACAACGGAGCTTTTATCCAGCGTTTTATCCCAGAGAAGCCTGTTTAAGTAGTTCCTCATAGGGTTCTGCAAAGTAGTTCGCCTCTTGGATAACTTCGCCGGGGTTTAAACGTTGCGCGATGTTCTCAGCCTCCTGCGGTAACCCGTCTCTATTAGGTAGACGTGGTGCTTCTTTAGCCTCACCTTTCCGCCGGTTACCCTTATGTATCTGTCATCCACCTCGACCTTGACCCCCTTTACCCCGGTGAACTTCTCGATGATCTCTCTCACCTCGTCCGGATCGACCTCTGTCTTCAACGAGGGACAGCCCACGGGGCACGCGGTGCAGTATTTGCCGTCTATGTAGTCGAGGCCGGGGCAGGGAACCCTTTTACCGTCGTGAAGGTATGCGTTGAAGTTGTTGGCGCAGCACGCTGAGAGGAAGGGGACTAGTCCCTTGCTTCGCGCGATTTCCAAGACCTCCCTCTTCAGGTCCCCGAGTGGTAGGGGGACCTGCTTCCCGGCGGTTAACTGCACACCCTTCAGCATTCCGCGTATACGCCCCGTGTCGACGCCTGCTTTCTCCAGGCGTGCTAGTATCGAGGGGGTAACCCTTAACCCCCCGATAACAACGCCTACTGCCCCGTGCCTCTTCGCCTCTTCGAGTATCTCTTCTGCTTCCTCCGAGGTAACCCCCGGTATTAGAGGTCGTAGGAAGAGCATTGGGCGGAGACCCTTCTTCCTCATCCTGCGCATCGACTCTAGCCTCTCGTATGGCGGCGGTGCCCCCGGCTCGAGCTCTTTGTACTTGTCCAACGTCACCACGGTTACTAGGGGGTTTACGGGCACCTTTCTCTGGGCAAGCCAGCCCGCGGTTTCCTCGTCGAGAACGGCCTTAGTCGAGAACTGCACCGGGTTTCCCAGGTACTTCTCGAAGGAGGCTATGTACTCCATTGTCTTCGAAGCCGCTTCGGGGGAGGCGAAGGGTTCGCCTACGCTGCCGACCGCTATTTGGGAGCCAAACCGCGTGGGCAGGAAGTACGGGTTCTTCAGGAGGGCGTAGGAGACCTCTTCGCCTGTCAGGCCGTAGACGTGGACCTCTCTGAAGCTTATCCCCATGTCCGGGAGGTAGCAGTAGCTACACGAGTAGGTACACCCCACCGCGCTGTGAACAGTGAAACCGCAAGGCCTCGGAGGTCTGCGGGCGTGGTGGTCTGAGAGAGCCTTCGCCTTACTCTCGTCGCTGAGAGCCTCCTCTAGCTTCGTAGCCAGTAGGATCTTCTGGTAAAGAAGGTTTTTCAGCGAGAGCTTCAGGCTCAAGGACTGTACCTCGGGCGCGCGCTCACGTACCTTGGGAGCGCCGCCGAAACTCTTGGGTACCCTTTAAGCTCCGAGACTAGGCGGCCTACGAGCTCCTCTAGCGACATCTCGTACTGTCCCTGCCCCCTCACCCTCACGGTGAGTTTTCCCGACTCGGCCTCCCTTTTACCCACGACCACCACGTACGGTATCCACTTTACTTCCGCGTCCCTGATCCTCTTCGCGAGGCTTTCCTCCCTGTCGTCCACGTCTACCCGGATCCCCTGCTCCTCCAGCTTGTCCGCGATACTGTCGGCGAGCTTCAGGTATTCGGAGGAGTGAGGTATTACCCGCACCTGAACGGGCGACAGCCAGAGCGGTAGCGAGGGGACCTCGCCGGCGCGGGCCTTCTTGGCCGCCGTGTCTAGGACTGCGAACACGTACCTTTCGAGAGAGCCTATTATCGCCGTGTGGATTATCACCGGGTACCTCCTGGTGTTATTCTCGTCTACGTAGGTTATCCCGAACCTCTCCGCGTTCCCCACGTCTATCTGGAAGGTTCCTATCTCCCTTGGGCGTCCGAGCTCGTCTATTATGTTGTACTCCACGTTTATCACCCAGTAGTACTTACCCTCCGGTACGAAGTGTAGCAGTACAGGCTTGCCCTCCATCTCTACGAGCCTCTTCAGGTAGTCTCTGTGCTGCTCCAGGAAGGACCTCGTCAGGTTGTAGATGCTTACGTAGTCCCTTCCCAGCTTCCTTATCTCCTCGTATATCTTTGAGTGGATCCTGAAGGATACCTCCATCGCCTCGGCGAGGTCCTTGCAGAAAACGTGGAGGTCCGGCATGTAGAACTTCCTCAGCCTGAAGCAGAGCAGGAGCTCGCCTGGTTGCTCAAGCCTGTAGCTGTCCGCGACTTCGAACGCGCCGAAGGGTAGGTCCCTGTAGCTGATCTCCCAGTCCTTCACCATAGCGAACTGCTGGTGGCAGGCCGCGTACCTGAGTATCAGCTTCTTCTCGTCTACCTCCATCTGGTACAGCCTGTCTCCGAAGAGCTGAGCGTGCTGCGCGACAGGCTTGAAGGAAAGGTTGAACGTGTTCGTTCCGCGCACCTTGTAGACCGGTATGCCGAGGCTTCTCGCACACTGCCAGGCGTACTCCGCCACCGCGTCGAGCATTATGGTCGCCTCGGGACCATACCTCATGTGGCCCAGGTCGCTCATTGGCTCCCACTCAAAGCCGAACTTCCTGCAGTACTCCAGGTACTTCGGCTCCCCGCCTTCCCGCTTCTTCTTGAAGACCTCGGCCTCCAGGAGGGCTACGAAGTCCTCCGGGAGCTCCTCCGCTCTCAGCTCCTCGATCCCCACTATCCTCCCGTCGGGGAACATAACGGCGAAGTCGGCGTAGCCCGGCCTAACCCTCCTACCCGGCTTTATGGTCCTGGAGAGCTCGGAGAGAGGGTGCCCGTAGCACTCCACCGAGAACCTCTTGTACCAGCCGAAGGGGGCGCGGGAGACCGGGACACCCGCGCTGGAAATCCTCTCCGCCAGCTGGGACAGGACCCTCTTAGCCTCCTCCGGGTCGGCAAGGTCGTCCGAGAGATGCGCGTAGGGGTACACGACGACCCTGGAGGCCCCGACGCGCCTGAAGACGTCTAGCACGTCGGCGGCCGCTTCCTCGACGACGTCCTGAGACGAGCCGTCGCCCTTCTCGACCGTGACGAAGACCACGAGGGCGTTCTCGAAGCTCCCGGACCGGTTTCCGTCAATGCTCTCGGCGGCATCGAGGGCCTTTTCGCGCGCTTCGTACTCGAAGTGCTTCGCGTGTATCAACAGGGTTTTCAAGCTTTACACCCCCTCTTCGAAAAACGGCGCCCAGTAATCAACCCATCGCTACTCAATGTCGTCAACCCTAGCGCCCAGCTTCTTCAGCTTATCCCTTATCTTGCCGTAAACCTCTTTCTCGAGGGCCTTCGCCTCCTCTTCTATCGAGAACTCCTCTTCCTCCTCCCTCCTCCCCTGAACCTTCTCGAGCTTCAACCTGCACGTACCGTCCGGCAACAACGCGTGCTTGGAGCACCCGGCGAACTGGCACTTCCATCCTATGCACGGCTCCCCCGTCCACGTGCAGAAGGGCTCTACGCCTCTCTTGGTCCTCCTGTATATGAGGGCGTTTTTATAACAGGTGAACGCCCTGAAGGGACATAGAGGAGAACAAGCCACATCTCTCTGCATCTAACCCCCCAGCAAGCTCTCCTTCCCCGTAGGCACGTTTCCTCTTGAAACTCCGGTATTTAAGTTTGATGGCGCGCACCTCGCCCTACCAGGCGTCACGGCCCAGAGAGCCTAGGCGAGGTCCCGGAAGAGCCCCGCTAGCCTAGGTAGTGCTTCCCCAGACTCTACCCTCGACGAAAGGAAGTCGTAGAGCTCTCTCAGAGTGGGAGAGGAGTGCGCGCCCATGCGCGTGACTTTGAGAGCCCCTGCCGCGTTGCCCAGGAGCAAGCAGTCTTCAACGCTGAGGCCCAGCTTCCACGCTACTAGGAAGGAGGCGTCGAAGGTGTCGCCGGCACCCGTAGTGTCCACGGGTGAAACCCTGAAGGCTTTCACCTTGACTCCGAGCCGGGGAGCCTCGGACCCCTCTTCTCCCCTCTTCACCACCACGAGAGTCTCCCCGAGCTCGGCGAGGCCGCCCCTAAGGGCTTCGTACTCGCGCTCGTTCAGGAAGAGTACGTCGGCGCTTCTAGCGGCTTTGAGCACTTCTTGCGGCGACCGGGACACGACCGCCATCCCGGGATCCCAGCTGGTGGAGAGCCCGAGCCTCTTAGCCTCCTGGAGTAGCCACGCGGTGTAGCCGGGGTGCGTGCTACTCAGGTGAAGGTGGTCTACCCCTCCGAGAACGCTTTCGGCGTTGAAGCAACCCGGCTTCAGCTCGGTGTTCGCACCCCTGAGGGCTACCATAGCCCTCCTCCCCTGCCTGTCGAGCAGTACAATTACGCGCCCAGTAGGCAGGCTAGACATCTGCACGTAACCGGTGTCGACACCGTTGCCTCCGAGCTCCTTAAGAACCCTTGCACCCTCGTCATCCCCGCCGACAAAGCCCAGAAAACGCGCGTAGACACCGAGCCTTGCAAGCGCTACCGCGACGTTAGTAGCCGCGCCCCCAACGTAGGACCTCGTCTCAACAGCTTCAACAGCCTCGTCCGGCCCCGGTATGCGTTCCACTACAAGGTACACGTCGAGGTTGGCATTCCCCGAAACGGCGAACCTGGGTTTACCCATAGTCACGCGCTAGATAAATATATGCGAAACGTAAATGTCTTGTGTGAGCAATCGTGGCGGATTCGGCGAAGGAGCTTGCAGAAGTTAAATCGTACCTCGAGAAGAGGCTCGAGGAGCTGAGAAGAGAGGAGAGGCTTATAGAATCCATGCTGAAGCTCGTAGACGAGGCGCTGAGCTCCGCTAGCTTCGTGAAGGCCTCGGAGCTCGTAGCTGCCCGGCAACCCGAGGCGGCTGAAGCCAGGCAGGCCGTGGCGAGGCACACCGTCGAGGAAAAGCCCACAGAGGAGTCCCTGGTTACGGCTACGGCTAGCGGAGAGCACCTCGCGAGGGTTCTCGTCTACCCTAGTAGGGTCGAGATAGTCTTCCTGAAGCCTTTGAGCTCCGGTACGTCGCCGTTTCAGAGCTTCTTCGTAAAAAAGCTCCTCGAAGGGTTCAAGAGGCAGGACGAGGACCTCGTTGCGCGCGGCGAGAAAAGCCCCGACGAGGTGTTCGACTACCGCATAGAGGAGGAGGGGGGCGTGCTGAAAAGGGTGGTCATAGAGAACTACGGCGACAAGGAGAGGGTGAGGGAGATAAAGAGCGCGCTGAGGTGGACTCTGAACAAGATGATTCAGCGCAGTTAGGACTGCTGCAGGGCGGTCTTCTTCTGAGACTTGTACATCTCGATGAGCTCGCTCTCAGTGGTTGCCTGCTCCGGCTTCTTGTCGAACCTATACCTCCCAGTGAACCTCGGGAAGCGTATAGCCAGCCCCGCGCCCTCCTCCAGCTTGTTGAGAGCACACGTGTGGAGCGGGCTGAGCGTGATCTCGGCGCCTATGATTTCGAGCACGACCGCCGGCACGAACCAGACGTCCGCCTCTATCTTGGAGAAAACCCTGGGGTGCCTGTGCGGTATCTTGTAGGGGTCGAGGAGCTCCGGGAGCTTCGCGAGATCCTCGTCCGTGAAGCCGGTGCCTACCTTGCAGACGGTCTTGAAGGTATCCGTCTCCGGGTCATAGGCGGCCATGAGGAGCGCGCCGTATGTGCCCGCACGCTTGCCCCTGCCGTGGAAGCCGCCCACCACGACGAGGTCGACGGTGTCGGTCATCTCCATCCTGTAGTCCCTCTTGAACTTTATCCACAGCCAGCCCCTGGCGCCCATCTGGTATATGCTGCCGGGGCCTATCGACTTGCACATAACCCCCTCGCAGCCCTCGCTTATCGCCTGCTCGAAGAAGTGTAGCAGGTCCTTCGCGTCGCCGACGACCTTCGCCGTGCTCAGCAGGATGTCCTCGTCGCCCTCCGGGACTATCTTCTCGAGGATGAGCCTCCTCTGGTCCAGCGGCTTCTCGATCAGCTCCTCGCCGTCCATGTATATCACGTCGAAGAGGTAGACCCTCACCGGGTACTCCTTCATCGCTTTCTCCACGTCGTACTTACGCCTCCTGTGCATGAGCTCCTGGAATGGGAGCATCTCTCCGGTGTCCGGGTTGTAGGCGACTATCTCCCCCTCCACTATCGCCTCGCGCACCTTCAGCCTCTTCACGTACTCCACGACGTCCGGGTAGTGGTGGGTGATGTTCTCCAGCCTCCTGCTGAACAGCAGGACCTTGTCCCCGCTCTTGTGAGCCTGAACCCTCTCCCCGTCGTACTTGTACTCCGCGAGGCACTTCCCGCCCAGCTTCTCGAGTATCTCCGCGGGGTCGCTCAGCCTCTCGGCCAGCATTGGGAGAACCGGGATCCCCACCTCTATCTTCAGCGACGCCACGGCGTCGAGGCCCTTCGTGGCCAGCAACTTCGCGATGTAGCCGAGGTCCGGGTGCTTCGTGTAAGCCCTCTCGATTACGTCCCTCGCAGCCTTAGAGCCCGCGAAAGCCGCTGCGAGCGCGTCGAGTATCGTCATGTCGGCTATGCCGAGGCGGAGCCTCCCAAGCACAGTCCTCAGGATGTAGCGGGCTTCCTTCGGCTTAGCGTCCTGAAGCAAGGCTACGAGCGTGTTGACCTTGGTCTCCTGGGCGCCCTCACCGGACGCCTGGGCTATCTTCATGAGCGCGCTGTACACCTGAGAGACCGTCAGCTCCTTCTTCTGGACAGGGGTCCCGAAGAACTCCAGAAGCCCGCCGCCCGGGGCGGTGAGAAGCTTCTCGGCCACCGCTCCTATGTCGCCCGTCTTCTTGTATAGATCCTCCACGTCCTTCAGGTGCCTGCCCGAAGCCTTAGCGAGAGCCCTCAGGGCGAGCTTCTCAGCGACCCCCAGCTCGACGCCCTCGTAGTCGGGCCTCAGCTGGCCCTGAGTCAGATATACAACCTTGTCTATTACCTCGGGCGGGGTCTTCTTGAAGAGCGCCACCAGGTAGTCTGTCATCGCCAGGCGGCTAGACGTGGACTCTATCCTCTCGTAGAAATCCGCTAAGACCGAGTAGGGAAGGTCTCCCGCCGCGCCCATACACTCCACCAACCCTTATAGGCGCAACACACGCTTATAAGAGTATACGCGCGGTACGAGCTTCCCGGGGAAGCTACCTCGGGCGCCTCCTCCCGCACGGCGGGTTGTAGGGATCCTGCACCGTCATGTGCAGCAATTTGCACCTGGAGCGCTCCTTGTCGAAGAAGAGGCACGTGAAGCAGGTCCCCCTGAGGTCCTCCGTGGCTACCGGCTTTGGAGGCGCAGGCACCTGTTGGGCCGGCTCGCGTCTGGGCGGCTGGGCTACCGGCGGCCTCGCTGGCACGGCTTCCGGCTTCGGCGCCGGCGGGGGAGGGGGTAGCCTGGGCGCCTGCTGCACCGGTCTTGGTGCCTCCCTGGGGGGCTGCTCCCTAGGCTTCTCCTCGGGTACCGGCGGAGGCTTATGCTCCTCCAGCTCGGGCTCCTCGAGCTCTACCGGTATCTCTATCGGCTCCGGTACGCGCGTGGGTTTGGGGGGCTCCCGGCGCTCCGGTGGAGGGGCCGCTACTGCGGGAGCCTTGACCTCCGGGGCAATGATGGGCGCGGGTCGCTCTTCGCGTGGAGCTGGCCTCGGCGGCAGTCCGAGTATCCTCCTTATCTCCTCCCTGGAGGGGTACCTGCCTTCCAGGACTTTCTCGCCGTCTACGACCACGGCGGGTAGGCTCTGTATCCCGTACTCCTTTACTTCCCGCGTGTACACTCCTCCGTATAGCTCTTCTAGCTGCTCGAGGTAGCTCTTGAAGTTGGATGGGTCTTTCAGCTTGAAGAGCTTTACCTTGAGCTTGGGCCTCTCGGGCTTCGGTAGCTCGCTGAGCTCGCTGTTGAAAGCATTTATCAAGCTCTTCGAGGCCTCGTCCCTGCAGATGAAGAGCAAGACCTCCCTAGGCAAAAGCCCCCACCACTTCCTCGCTACTACAAAGAGCAAAGAACATAATTAACTTATCGATTCGGTATACCCGGGCTCCTAGACTACCTCGAGGAAGCGCTCCACGACGTCCCCCTTAGGCGTTGTCTCCACGAATATCTGGGCCTGGAAGCGGTAGACCTTCAAGCCGCCATGCCTCCACGCGTCGTCCCTCAGCCCCGCCTTCAGGCAGGCGTAGCTCAGGAACTCCTCCGGGTCCCACCCCTCGTCCACCGCGACCTGCGGTAGCAGGAGGCCGCGGGCAGCCCCGTACTCCACTATCAAGCCGTCCCTGCCGACCTTTATCTTGTCGGGCAGCTCCTCGGGAGACCTGTAGTCGACGGGCTCCGGCTTGGTTAAAACGCTTACCTCGAATACCACGGTGTCGAGCTCCCTGGGGGTCATGGGCGGGAAGCGCGGGTCCTCGGTCGCGGCCGCTATAGCCGCGTGGATCGTCGCCTCCGCTAGGGGTAGCACTGGCTCCGGGTAGCCTATGCACCCCCTCAGCTCCCTCCTCGCCCTGCGCGCGAGGGGGTCTACGAGTATCTTCTCTATCGTCACGAACACGCCGCTCTTCTCGCGCAGGGACGGCGGGGTGTCCCTGGGAGGCTCTATCACCCTGGCGTTCTCCAGGTACTCCTCGACAGCCCTCCTAGCGAGCCGAACGAGGAGAGCTCCCTCCTCAGCAGACAACCTTCCCATGGATCAGCCACCACACCTTCTCGAGCTTTCTCTTCATTTCGTAGAAATGCGTGCCCCGCCAATAAACTTGTCCACACCCCGTGCAGCGGTAGAACTCGTCGTAGGCGGACAGCACGCCCTCGGGCACCAGTCCCTCGACCTCCCGCACGTCCACCCGCTTAAGGCTTGAACCGCAGAGGGGGCAAAGGGTCCTCGACATGTCTAGGACTGGCTCGACCCCAAGCCGCGGAAGGACGAACGCGAGCTGGGCCTCCGCCGGGGCCTCCGGGACAAGTACAGCCTTGAACCCCTTCGAGGCTAGCCGCGCGTAGAGCGCCCTATCCCTCGTGAGGAAAACGGGGTCCTCGAGCCTCGAGAGAAGCTCCTCCACGTCGGAGTCCGGGGCGCCGCGCACGTAGAGAGCCCTGACCCCGAGGATCCTGAGCCACTTCGCGAGCTTCCCGAGCATGCCGTCGGCGACTACCTCCCTGTACTCCAGCGTACACCCCCCGGGTGTAGCGGCGTCGGTGCGGAAAAACTTTGCCGTAGCGGCGACGGGGCGAAGCCCGGGAAAAGCCACGGGCGTAGAAAACGCGGCGCCCGGCAAAAACCCGGCCCGAAAAGCCTACTTCCGGCCGGTTACAACCCTGGCAGCGAGGTACTTTCTCAGAGAGGACTCGTCCACCAGGACCTCGCATCCAAGCTCTACTACAGCCATCGAGTACCGCGAGACGCCGTCCAGGAAGCCCGACCTCAGGTCCGCCGGGTCGCCGACCACTACGGGGTCGACCCTTGACACGGGCGTCGGGTCGAGGAGGAGATCCCTCCTCGAGAGCCCCGCCTCAAGGGCGTACCCCGCGAAGTCGACGACGGTGAGCACCTTCGATATTCGGCCCCTAGACCTCACTCCCACCGCTATGGCCCCGCTCTCCTCGAGGAGCGAGACGGCCTTCTTGACGGAGGTGTTCGGCGCCACCGAGGGCGCCCCCGCCGCGGCTACCTCGGCCACCGCGAGGGAGGGCTCCACGAGCCCCCTGCGGGCCAGGTACACGAACACGCTCCTAGGAGTTGCGGCGAGCATCTCGCCCCTCACAACCAGGTACCTCCCACGCGCCGCCTCCCTGAGGGCCCTCTCGACCCCGGGCCTCGCCGCCGTTAGGACTACGGGCGTCCCACCGGTGCTCCGCCCGAGCAGGGATGCTAGCGGGAGCAACCTCCCGTCTAGCGAGACGACGAGACTCACGCCGCCCGCAGCCCGCCTCACGAGCTCCTCGAGAGAGGCGAAGCTCGCCACCGCCTCTAGGTACTCCCCGGCCACGGACGCCACCTCTCCAGGTGGAACCCCCCGTCCGGGAGGAGCCTGGCGACCTCGTCTTCGCCGACCTTCGCGCCGCACTCCCTCCTGACGAACTCCGCTATCTTCCTGGCCGCCAGGTCCTTCCTGTACACGCCCGGGGTTACCTTCAGGAAGCACCCCCCGCGGGGGTTCGCCAGCGCCGGGAGGACGCAGAGCTCGCCGCCCGGGCACAGCCCCACGAGGAGCTCCAGCTTCACCCCCCTCACGTAGTTCTTCTTCCCGTAGACCATGAAGCTACCCTTCGCCAGGTACTCGCCGCTCGGCGGCTTCTTCGACACCTGCTCCGCGGGGACCCAGAAGACGTCGACCGCGTAGAGCCCGCCCTTCCACGCACTGGAGAAGCACGCGGCGAACTGGGCCGCCTCGGCTATGTCTGCCTCCCCGGGCTGCTTTCCGCCGGTCTTGAGCACGACGGCCGCCGCCCCGTGGATGTCGGCGTGGAGGAATATGTCCCCGGGCTCCATGTACCTGCGCACGAGCAACTCGTTCTGCCCAGCAGACCTCCCCGCGACTACGAGGAAGCCGTTGGAGGTGAAGAAGAAGCGGAACTGCGCGTACCACGCCGCCGGCTTGGCGGGCCTCGCCGGCGCCGGCTCGGCGCTCCGCTCAACCGCCGCGGAGGCCTCTGCGAGCTTCCTCTTCGCCGACTTCGCCTTCTCGAAGTAGCTCGCGGCGTTCGAGAGGGCGCTCCTGGACGCGTCGACCTCTACCTCCACGCCCTCCAGCTCCAAGACGAGCCTGGACCGCGCCGGGTCCACGGACTTGACGATCGGGTAGGCCTCCTTGAGGCGCGCCTCCACCAGGCTCCACTGGAGCCTCGACGCGACGAGCCCCCTGTACGCCGCCAGAACCTCGTCCACGGTTGCCGAGTGCCTCGACAGGAGCTCCGCCTTCCTGGAAAGCTCCTCGACAGCCCTCCTGATGGCCTCCTGCGCCCCGGCTCCCTCCTCGGGCTGGAGGTCCCGCTTGATTAGGCCGAGCACGTACGCCGGGAACTCCCTGGCGAAGGACACCTCCTCGGCGCCCGCGCCCAGGTGCTCCGGATTGAACGCGTAGACCTCCCCGGAGACCCTGAAGCCCCTGTCCGGGTCCGCGAGGGCCTCCTCGAATATCTCCACGCTCTTCGAGAGGACCCGCCTGAACGCGTCCTCGCCGAGGGCCCGGGCCTTCGCGGACGGGTCGAGCCCTAGGCGGTACATAGCCTCGTACACGAGCTCCGCCGGGAGCGATGCGACGAGAGAGACTGCAGTAACGGCCGCGCGCCCCGAATACTCCCCCAGCTTGGCGTAGAGGTAGCCCGGGTCGTCCGAGAAGGCGTCGCCTACCCTCGGCGGGGGGACGTACTGGTGCCCCGGCTTCAGCGCCCTGTCCCTCATCTCCCTCTGCCTCAGAGCACGGAGGATCCTTCCCCCGCCGTCCAGCAACAAGAGGTTGCCCTCGCGCACCCACTCCAAGACCAGCCTCCGCGGGCCGAGCTCGAAGGCTACGACCCTGTCGCCCGACACCTGCTCAACTGCCTCCACGCGCCTACCCTCGACCTCCCCCGCCCACCTCGGCTTCTCCCAGCTACCCGGGAGGGTGCACTCCTCCACGCACGGGGCGACCCCCCTAGCCGCGGAGAAGACCAGGGCGCCGCGCCTAAACCTTAAAAGGAAGACGTCGCCGCTCTGCGCGACCCGCGAAACCCTCTCGCCCTCGAAGCCCGCCAGGAGCCTCCACATCTTAGCCAGGTCTAGGACGCTGACCTTCCTCGAACTACCCGCGCCACGAGACATTGCTGGAAAACTCCGCGCGCGAGAGATATAAGGGTAGCGCACCTGGGCGCCGCGCGGCGTTCCTCAGGCTATCGGGGTCTCGTACGGGTATACGAGCCTGGCCTTCCCCCCTGCCTCCAGCGCTACGCGGTGCGTGAAGTAGCTCGCGAAGACCCTCTCTCCGAAGCTCTTCTCGCCTGACCGGTAGTTCACCACGACGAAGCCGAGCCCCCTGGAGGCCCTCCGGAGCCCTCCCAGCAGCGCAGAGGAAACGTAGCCCCACCTCTCGCGGTAGCCGGCCTGGAAGCCGAAGAAGAGCCTGGGCACGCTGTCCAGGACTACGAGGTCGTCGTCCACGAAGGAGAGGAGGGCGGCCTCCGCGGGGTCGCCTGGCCTAGTGAACGTGACGCGCTCCGAGGAGCAGAGCCCGCTACCCGACCTGCAGAGCCTGTACTGGGTCCCGGCGAGGTCCACGTAGAGAACGCTTCCTCCCCTCTCCACGACGTACTCAACGAGCTTGGCGACGAAGAGCCTCCTACCTGACCCCGGGGGCCCCGACACCTCGAGCGAGAAGCCCCTCGGCAACAGGCGGAGAAGGCTAGACATCCACGACCCCCTCCTCCGAAACCGCGAAGAGGGCGACGCCGCCCCTCCAAGGGCTACTCAGCACGCGCGCCTCACGGGCCGACCCCCTCTTCGAGAGGAAGACGCTGAGGTGGGCGTAGCCGTCGAGCGCCGCGCCCCCCGCTGGCCTAACGCCGTCCCCGAACACCACCTGCCTCGCAACTACGACCGCCGACCCAGCCTCCGCCACGGCTTCGAGCGAGGAGACAATAGCCGCGTACGCGCGGGCCCTCTCCCCCGCGCCGAGCCCCGAAGCCCTCACCAAGCGCGTAGCCTCGTCCAGCACCACGAGCCCCACGTCGCCCTTCACAACCTCGGCGAGAGCCTTCGATAGAAGCTCCTCGAGGCCCCCTAGGCTGTACGCTCTCGCGTATATTATGTTTTCTAGTGTTTTTTCTGGGTCTAGGCCTCTGGCCCTGGCTATCTGTACTATTCTCTCGGGCCTGAACGTCCCCTCTGTGTCCACGTACAATGCCCTGGCGTTGAGCCCTCCCTTATCCTTCGGCAGCTGAACCATCACGCTTAGCTGGTGGCATATCTGAGTCTTACCAGCACCAAACTCCCCGATAAACTCAGTAATACTACCAACCTCAATACCACCCTCAAGCAAATCATCAAGACTACGAACACCAGTACTGATTCTAGCCGACTCCTCGTAGACCCGCCGCGCAGGCCTGGAGACGCGCGGAACCCCCACTCCGAGCAGGTAGGCAAGCACCTCCTCCACGGGCTAGAAGCCGGGGGAGAGCCTTATAGCTTTTCCCTTCGCGGAAGCTCAGGAAAAGTAAAACAGAAACAAAACAAAAAAGAAAAAAAAAAATAATTTTTAGTTTGTCTCGGAAAGGTTTACTTTGCCTGCGTTTCTGCCGGAGCGATTACCTTGGCGAGGCGGCGGCGCCTGTAGACAGCGTACTCGTGGGCGATTATGAAGAGCACTAGGACGAGGAGCACTACGAGCAGTATGAGTCCGAGGAACTCGCTGCTGCTCATCTCCCAGCCGGCGATGGTGAGGAAGATGTCGAGCTTCAGCTCGGTGACGGTCTCCTTGCCGTCACTCACGGTGGCGGTGGCGCTCGCAGTCCTCCCGCCCTTGCTCGCCGTTACCGCGTAGGTGCCGCTGGGTAGCTCGAGGCTTACTATGCCGCTAGCGTCGGTCGTGAAGGTGCCGACATTCTCGATGGCGACGGTGGCACCTTCGATGCCCTGGCCCCTGGCTCCGAGCACCTTGACCGTCAGCTTGCCGATCTTCGGCACGGTAATGCCCACGGCTGGGGCGCGCGCAACGCTACCGGAGTAGCCTATCGCTATGCCCTTCCAGTCCTTCACTGTGTACTGGAGGTTGCCCGGAGGCACCTCCTTGACGGTTATGCTACCAGAGCTGTCGAGGCTGTCGGTGATGCTTGTACCGTCGGGCTTGGTTATGGTGACAGTTGCTCCGGCGAGCGGCGTGCCGAACGGCGAGGTGAACGTCAGCTTGACGTCGAAGATGTCGAGCCTAACCTCGAATATCTGCGTGCTGGTCTCGAACCTGCCTTTCTCGATCTTGATGGTCTGCACGGCGAGTGTCCCTACGCCGGCGAGGTTAACGGTTACCTTGTAGGCTCCGAGAGGCGCCTGGCTGATCGTGGAGGCAGGCGTGTCTGGGCTCCTCGCGGCGCTGGCGTCGAGCGGCCAGCTCTTAGCGGTGTCCTTGTTGAGTATTATGGGTACTCTACCGTCGTTCTCGGGCTTGTGAGTGGTCACTACGAGGTCTGGCCACTGTATCTCGACCGTTATCTTGCTGAGTATGTCGGGCGACAGGGCCTGGCCCTGCGCGTTCCTGAGCATTATTATGCCGACGTAGACGAAGGTTTCGAGCGTCGTGCCGCTACCGGGCGCGTAGGTTCTCGGAGTATCGTAGTCGGTGACGGTGTCGAATATCGCTATCTCCCTCGGAATCTTGCCGGCAACCCTCAGCAGGTAGCTGTCGCGCCAGTAGACGATGAGCTGGTACTTCTGCGTGCCTGGCGGCACGTAGAGTATCACGCTACCGTTCTCCGCGGTGAAGCCGGCAGTGCTCGGAATAGCCTTGGCCCTGGGCTCCCTGAGTATGGCGGCTACCATCATGTTCTTCAGAGGCTTACCGCTCCAGTCGAAGACCGTCACCTTTATGGCGTCCCACTTCAGCGCCACGCACGTACCGCCGGGCATGTTGTTGGTAACGTTGAAGCTAACAGTCGTCGACAACGTGTCTGGGTCGAACGCCTGGCCCGTGGTTATACCGTAGTTCTTGAGGCCGAGCGCGTCGTCGAGGTTGAGCTTCGTGGACAGAGTGTACTTGAGGCCTGTAACGCCGAGGAAGGCTACCTTGCCTGTGAACACCGGCAGGCTACCAACGGGCGTCGCTACGGCGGCGCCCTTGTCGGGGCTAATAGTCACCGTTCCGTCGCTACCGGTAGCCGCGGAGGCGAAAGCCGCGGAGGCACCCGAGGCACCGAGGACGGTCACCGTTACGGGCTGGTTGGCGAGCGGCACGAGGTTGTCCCTGAAGTCTGGGCCTGTCACGCTGACACAGAAGCCCTCCATGGCGGCGGTGTAGACGACCTTAGCCGCGCCGCTCCACAGCGTCATGTTCCAGTTGGCGCCGATCCACGCCTGCGGTCCGCGGAACTTGTTCCAGGTCCCGCCGTAGAACTTGTACCAGTCGGGGCTCTGGCTCACGTCGTTGAATATAGCGTTCGTGGTAACGTTGTAGGGTCCTACTATGTAGCCGTAGAGGGTGCCTAAGTTGACATTGCCTACAGTGAGCGAGCCCGCGGTCGGCGTGTCTGGAACGTTGGGCGTCCCATACTTCTTGCCGGCCAGCACCGTGACGTTGGTTATGCTGGCTCCGAACTTCACATTAGCGAGCTTGAGCTTGGGCTGCCAGATCGCGACGGGTAGCGATGCCTTGCCGTCGCTACCGGTGACGGCGCTCCACGCTACAGCGCCCAGAGTTATCGTGGGCTTCGTTATAGCGGTATAGTTCCCTACGAGCTTCTTCCAGTTGACGGTGTCGTTCCTAGCGAGGGTTACGTTGAGGCCAGGTATGAGGCCCGCGCCTATCTTGCTGAGCGCGTAGACGTCGAGGTTGACTACCCAGGTTACCAGCTGGAGCTTGACGCTGTACCTACCGCTCCACGCGGGTGCTCCGTAGAGCCTGGCTATCGGGTGCTCGACGGCGCCGCCATTCGCGAGTACCCAGGTGTAGTCGAGCTTGTCCGTCTCAACGGTCCTCGTCGCGCCCGTCGTCTCGTTGAAGAGTACCACCGTCGTTACGACCTTGCTGTAGTCGAGCGGCTCGCTGGGCGCCGGTAGCGTGAAGTTGTAGTTGTAGACCATTACTCCGCCGTACCAGACTATGAAGTTGTAGTACGCGCCGGCTATGAAGAGGTGCGGGTAGTTGCTGTTCATCCACTGGCTACCGGTTATCTTGAACCTTGCCTCGGAGATGCCGTTGCCCCACGGCGTGCCGAGGTAGTTGGTCGAGTTGAATATCTGGTAGTTGACGTTTATGAGCGGCCAGCAGAGACAGCCGGGCCCTGCCTGGCATACCTGGGTGACGTTGTACTCGTTCTTCGTGTAGGTGTCGTTTATGGCGACTATAACGGGGGCTGTGCCGTTACTGGTCGGGAGCTCTTTCAGCACGTTGCCGTTGTGGTCTACGGCCTCAAGAGTGAAGCTGAACACCCAGGTCGGCACGTCGATAGGTCCTACGTTGCACGCGGGCGTTGTAGTGTTGAGGAGGCTCGTCAGGTCCCACTTACCGATGACGAGGCCGTCGTCCTTGGGGTGGCGTATGTACGGGGTATCGGGCCTAGTGGTTATAGTCACGGTTATCTTGCTGTTCGCGGCGACCTTGAAGGGCACCTTGGTGAACGTGACCGTGCCGTCGCAGCCTGTTACATGGCTCTCATAATAGGTCCTAGCGCCTGCCTTGAAGTACTCTAGGAGCACGGATACGTTGACTAGCGGCTCTTTGACGTCCCACGGCGTGATCCTCAGCGTTAAGTCGCCTATCGGGAACGTGTAGGTAGCCTTACTGATGTTACCGATGTTCCCGCTTACTACGAGCGGGTTAGGACCGGAGACGGGGTCCAGGAGGACTCCCTTGAAGAACAGCTTGACGGCGAAGCTTCCTCCAGGTACGAAAGCAGCGAACGTTGTACCGTTGCTACCGAGCCCTGCGGGGAACTGGACTGTCTGCCCGTCCGGCGTTGTGTACGTGAGTATAAGCGTCGCGTTGGGGTCGTCTGCACTCGTTATCGGCCTGTTGCAGAGGTCAACGGCCTTCATGTTGACCACGTACACCTTAGCGAACAGCACGAAGCTCTGCACCGTGCATCCGGTTTCAATGGCCTTCGTCAGGTTGAGCTCTATTGTGTTAGCGTCCGGCGTTACGTCGACGTAGTACTCGGTGCCGGGTAGCGCCCAGAGCACGCGGACAGTGTACGTGAAGACTTTACCGGTGCTCCACAGCCCGTAGGGTACGGGCAGGTAGCCTGGGTTCGTCGCTCCCGAGCGTACGATTATCGGCTTCCCGGATCCGTCGCCGACAGTTCCTCCTCCAACTATCTGGAACGGCATTAGGGCCACGTTTCCGTTAGCGTCGGTGTAGGTGTTGGGGTCGCCGACAAGTGGGCTTATCTGCACGATAGCGCCCTGGAGCGGCTGAACGGCTATGAGGCCGCTCGTCTTGATCGTTATCTTTGTTGGTACGATGCTTACCTTTATCGTAGCAGTGTATACTCCGTTGCTTCCGGTTAGAGTGAACGGGGTGAAGGATACGGGTTTAGTGTAGGTAATGCTACCCGTCGTTGTCGTGTTAAATGCTTCGGAGAATACCTGGATTCCGCCTATTTCGGCGGCGATGCCCATCTTCTCCTTGTAGATCAGCGTGAGGTCCGGCAACCAGAAGTAGACGCTACCGCCAAACGAATAGCCTTCCTCTGGCGCTACTCCGCTCGGGTTGGCTTTGCCTGCCCTGAGCTTGCCTAGGCTCGGCGAGGTCAGCTCTATGCTTATCGGTGGGTTCTGCCAGTTGTTCAGCGAATTACCGCATATATCCTTGACAGCGACCTGGAGAAGGAACGTGTGCGCGTTATCAACAAGCGTGCCTATATGGCCGGCATCCGTGAACGTCTGGGTGGACGTGGTGCCTGTTGCCAGGTCCTTTACAGTCGCGGTTAAGGTGTCAGTAGCAGAGTCGTAGCTGAGGGTGACGTTCTCCTTCCCAACGAGCACCTTTAACTTCTGTCCTTGTCCCTGGTCGAGTAGCCAGTACACCTCCTTGTACAGCGCGACGTTCCACTGCTTCTCAATGTGGTAGCACTGAGGAGAAAGCGTCGGCTTGATGTTAACCTCGTAGATAGGAACTAGAACCCAGCCCTGAGACTTTCCTTGACTGTCGCCGACAGAGGTGAATATGGGCGCGCCCGTCTTACCGTAGAGGTATACCTCGAAGTATGCTACGTCCGCCCTCGTAGCATCCTCAGGATCCTGGAAGTAGAGAGGCACCGTTTGCCCGTTAATCATGGTTACAGCTTGGAATGTGAAGTTCCAAATGTAGTTCAGTGTAATTGTGCTATTCAAAAGCCCCAGGACTGTGTTTCCACTTTGACCACTTCCTGTGGTGTAAAGCAGGAATGTTCTACCGTAGGCCTGCCAGAAGACGGACATGTTGTATGTACCACTAGTCGGCTGGTTTATCACTCCGCCGGGCTGCGCGATTGTGAGTGTTATCTTCCCGGTGGAGTCCGTCGTGCCTATAGCATAGGCAAGTATACAGTTCCCGGTCTCGTTGAAGTAGACAATTATTACCTGCTGGTTCGCGAAGGGCTGTCCGTTGGGAAGCTGGAGTATGTTGTATGCGCTCTTAACCGGGTAGGCATATGTGTTTGCGGCTAGTGCTAGTATTGCGAGTACTGCCAGTATTCCTAATAGGGTTTTCCTACTCATATGCATCTTTCCCCCTTTTCGGGGTCGGGGCTTTGGCGGGGCCCGGGGTATTTATCGGCGACTTTTTCTGTGATTTAGAACTCGTCTGTAAACGTATACCTTTTAGCCCATAGTCTATACCCCTCCGGGAACACCGGGTTTCCGCGCGTGCGACAGAAATATGTGTTGGTTTTCCTTTATTCTCGCCGTGAGCTTGGGCTACGACGAGCTTGCGCCTGTGTACGAGGAGCTTTACGGGGCTGAGCAGTACAAGAAGAACTTGGCGGCGTCGTCGGCGCTTAAGGGGTTGCCTGTCGTGCTGGACGCTGGGTGTGGTACGGGTATTCTCTCGGAGTTCCTGGGGGGCTCCTACTACGTGTGCCTCGACTCTAGCCGGGGTATGCTGGAAGTTTTTAGGGCGCGGCGTAGGTGTTTCTGCGACGCGGTGCAGGCGGACATGCAGTTGCCCCCGTTTAGGGAGTTGGCATTCGACGGCGTTGCGTGTGTGACAGCTGTGCACGAGGCTCCGGGGGCTCTGGGCGTCCTCGCGGGCCTCGTGAAGGCGGAGGGTGTGCTCGTTGTGAGCGTGAAGGAAAGGTTGCTGCCCGGGGGGCTGGAGGTGCCGGGGTGGCTCGTGCTCGAGGGCGTCGTGGAGTCGTCGGGTGACGCGGTGTACTTCTACCGTAGGAGGGGGCCTACATGAGGGTTCTGGCGTTCGCTGATACACACGCGCCTAAGCACGTCTCGTTGCTCGCGGAGTCTCTCGGCAGGCTTAGGCTTGAAGGCGTGGAGCTCGTGCTCGTCGCCGGGGACGTGGTGGCGAGGGGGGAGTGGGCGGCTTGCAGGCAGGTTGAAGCCGTTCTGAGGCGGTTCCTCCCGGGGGTGCCGGCCTACGGTACCTTCGGGAACGAGGACTTCGAGGAGGTTAGGGGTAGGATCAGGGAGGAGTGCACGGAGGTCGTGTGGCTCGAGGACGAGGCTGTCGACGTGGAGGTCGGGGGTACCCGCGTCAGGATCGTCGGCACCCCGGGCGTCCTGGACAGGCCTACCAGGTGGCAGGAGAGGAACGTCCCGGGTATACGGGGCGTGTACGAGGCTAGGCTCGAGAGGGTCCGGGAGCTCCTCTCGCACCCCTCCGGCTCGCTGAAGATCCTCGTCACGCACTACCCGCCGAGGTGCGGCACGCTGAGGGGGGAGGACCCGAGGTTCTGGGAGGAGATGTCCTCCGCTAGGCTCGCCGGCGTAGTCGCTGGCTCCGGGGTTGACCTCGTAGTCCACGGGCACCTCCACAGGAGCGTCGTCCACAGGGACTACATAGGCTCCACCCCTGTCTACAACGTCTCCCTACCCGCGGTGAAGTCCGCGGTAATAATCGAGGTCAGGAGGGCGGGGCTGGGAGCATTCCTCGGGCCCTAGGACGGTAAAGATTTAGATTCGCGCGGCGAGCTTCTTTTGTGAGCGTAAGGTTCGCGGTGGAAGCTCTCAAAGTGTTGAGGCTCGACGATTACCGGTTGCTCGTAGCCGTGGAGAGGGGTATGATTAACCACGAGTACGTCGACGTTGAGCTCGTAGCCTCTATCTCGGGGCTCGACGCCGACTACGCGGCGGAGAGGCTTAAAAGGCTCAACGGCCTAGGGCTCGTCCAGCGGTACAGGGGGCCGTTCACGGGTTACATACTGACGACGAGGGGGTACGACGCGCTCGCCCTGTACGTGCTCGTGAAGAGGGGCACTCTCAGCGAGCTTTCGACCTCGCCCCAGGGGGAGGGCAAGGAGAGCGAGGTGTACCTCGGGAAGACTCCGGGCGGCAGGGTTGTCGCCGTGAAGTTCCACAGGGCGGGCCGCACGAGCTTCAGGAAGACAAAAAGGGTGAGGGGGTACGCCGCCGACAAGAGGCACGTCTCGTGGCTCTACCAGGCGCGCCTAGCCGCAAAGAGCGAGTTCGAGGCGTTGAGGATTCTCTGGAAGGGCGGCGTATCCGTCCCCGAACCCGTGGACTGGAACAGGCATGTCGTTGTAGCTGGCTACGTCGAGGGTGTCGAGCTCTACACCCTGCCCGAGCTGGGAGACCCTGAGGGCTTCCTCGCCGCCGCGGTCGGGGAGGTGGGGAAGGCTTACGAGGCGGGGGTTGTCCACGGGGACCTCAGCGAGTACAACGTCCTCGTAGCGGAGGGCGAGAAGCCCGTGCTCATAGACTGGCCGCAGTGGGTCCCGAGTAGCCACCCCTCGGCGGGGTTCTACCTGAGGAGGGACCTCGAAAGGCTCGCCTCGTTCTTCTCCAGGAAGTATGGAGTCCCCGCCGAGCGCGCAAAGAGGCTAGTAGAAAGCGTGCTAGCCAAGCACGGGGCGCCCGCTCCCTAGCGGTAAAAGGCACGAGCGCGCGTCAGGTATATATCGGGGAGCGGGGGGCTAACTCTTGTCGGGGCTGTGGCGTTCAGGCGGGTGCTAGGGCTGGATATACTGCCGGGTAGCTCTCCCCTCGGGAGGCAACACCTCTTCGCCGCCGTGCTCCTGGTGGACGGCAGGGTGGAGCAGAGGGTTCGGGAAGCCTCCCTAGAGGACGTCGTGAGGCTCGCCACCTCGGGCGGGGTCGAGGCGCTGGCGCTGGACAACGTGTTCGAGCTGGCGCCCACCGTGGAGGGGCTCGCGGAGTTCTTGAGGCTGTTCCCGGGGAGGCCGCCGCGCCTGATCCAGGTGACAGTCGTCAACGGCGAGGAGGTTAGCGTCGAGACCCTCTGCGCCGTTACGGGGCTGTGTAGGGGTAGGCTCGACCCCCTCGGGACGGCGGAGGCGTGCGCCCTACTCGCGTACGCCGGCGTCGGTAGCGAGGTCCTCGTCTTTCACGACGAGACGGTGGTGCACGTTGGCCGCGGCAGGGTGCCCGGGCAGGGAGGGATGAGCAGGGAGAGGTTCAAGAGGGGCATCGAGGTCCTCGTGAAGCGGAAGGTTAGGGAGATAGCGGAGGCGCTACAGAGAAAGGGGCTCGACTTCGACGTTTTCCCCAGGAAGAGCGGGGAGGGGCTCGTCGGCGCGACGTTCATCGTGTACGCGCCGCGCGAGGAACTCAACGGCGTCGTTAAGAGCGAGGAGGGGCACGACCTCTTCGTCAGGGTGGAGCCTGCGAGGAGGGATAGGGTGGAGTTCAGGCCCCTGGGCTCCAGGCTCCACAGGGCGCTCTCCCAGGAGCGCCTCCTCATAGTGGGCGTCGACCCGGGGATGGCCACGGGCTTCGCCGTGCTGGACTTCTCCGGGAGGGTGCTCGCGGTCGACAGCAGGAGGCTCCTCGGCAGGGGGCAGCTCGTCAGGGAGCTCTACGGCTTCGGGAGGCCGGCTATAGTCGCGACGGACGTTAACCCTCCACCCGCCTACGTGAAGAAGCTGGCGTCGACGCTCGGCGCCGTGCTGTACGTCCCCAGCCGCTCGCTGAGCGTGGAGGAGAAGCGGAGGCTCGCGCTGGAGGCCGCGGGGCAGCAGGGGGTGAGGCTTAGGACTTCCCACGAGAGGGACTCCCTAGCCGCCGCCTACAAGGCTTTCCTGTCCTACAGGGAGCTCTTCGAGGAGGTGGAGAGGGAGGCTGCTAGGTACGGGGTGCCGTTCTCCCTGGACGAGGCGAAGCTCCTCGCGGTAAAGGGTAAGCCCGTGGCCCTCGCCGTCGAGGAGGCTCTGAGGAGGCAGGTGGGGGTGAAGATCCCGAGGATCGAGCTCCAGAAGGAGGCGGAGGAGCCCCGGAGGGTCGAGGAGGAGCTGGAGGAGGTACGGCGCGCCCTCTCGGAGCTCCTCCGGGAGAACGTCGAGCTTAGGCGGAGGCTTGAGGAGGCGGAGGAGAGGGCTAGGAGGAGCGAGGAGGCGCTTAGGGGGCTGCTGAGGGCTAGGGAGGTCGCGAGGGGCCTCGAGTCGGAGTACGCGAAGCTCCGGGCGAGGATAGAGCTACTCCAGTCGGAGCTAGACTCCTTCAGGAGGGAGCTAGCAGAAAAGGAGAGGGCGCTGGAGTCCCTGGGCGACGCGTTGCTCTCCTACCTCTCCGGGGAGGCGGTAGTCGCGGTGAGGCTTTCCTACGTCCTCGAACGTGGCGCCGCGAGGGTTCCGGCGGTCTACGTTGACAAGCAGTTGCCGTCCGACTCCCTGAGGAGGGTTCTCGAGGAGCTGAAGCCGCCGGGCTCTCATCTCATCGCCTTCTTCGAGGGGGCGGCGCGCGGGGCCGCCGAGAGGCTCCCGCTCGGCGTGGTTCCGGTCGCCCTCGGAGAGGTTAAGCCTTTAGCCGAGGTTGGACCCTTCGTCTTCGTGCCTGCCGAGACAGCGCTCGGCGCCGCCACTGCTTCGCGCGACGCCGATAAGGAGAGGCTTAGGCGCCTCCTGGAGGACTACAGGTTGCAGAGAAAGAGGGAGTTGGAGGGGCTTTCCGCCGGGCGCCTCTAGAACAGGGACACGTTTCCCTTCAGTATGCTTTCCCAGAGCACGTTTATCCTGTCTAGGTGCTTTGCTAGAACTTCCTCTGCCTGGTGCTTTACGCGGGCGAGGACGTCGTCGGGGGCGTTTATGGCTATGTAGGCTAGTAGAGGCTGGTTTATCGGCTTCCCTATCTGGCTTATCAGCTTGATGTAGACCTCGTTGACGTGGTCTAACCCGCATATCTCGCTTGCCGCCTGGAAAGCTACGACGTTGTACAGCTTCCCTATGTGGCTGACGGGGTTCTTGCCTGCGGTCGCCTCCAGGGACATAGGTCTGAAGGGCGTTATGAGCCCGTTCGCCCTGTTACCCCTCCCCGTGGCCCCGTCGTCTCCGTGCTCGGCCGAGGTCCCCGTGACCGTGAGGTAGAGCCCTCCCTTGTCCCCCCTGGAGGGGTCGTCGCCCGTGTTTACGTAGACTTCCACGTCTAGATCCGTGATGCTAGCGGCGTGCTCCTTTACGAGCTTTTTCACCTCCTCCTTCAGGGAGAGGTACTCCTCGGTGCTGTGGACGAACCTCGATATCACGGCCATGGCGACCGTGAGCGTTAGCTTGTTGCCCTTCCTGACCCCCATGACCTTTACGTCCTCCCCGACGGCCGGTAGCTCCTTCTTAACCTTCTCGGAGTTCAGCAACCTCTCGGTCTCCAGGACGGCTCTCTCGGTCGGCGAGAGGGGTGCGTAGCCTATACCCATCGAGGTGTCGTTCGCCCCGGGATAGCTCCCCCTGCGGTTGTATATGTCCACGAGGTCTGCGGAGCCCTTGCCTACCCTGTAGTCTACGATGACGTGGGTATCGGGGTCCAGGAACCTGATGTTGCTCTTTATCCAGTCGCGGGTCGCCTTGAGTATGATCGGGCCGACGGGCACGCTCTCCCTGCCTCCTTCCGAGACTACCTCCGTGGTCGCTCTCCCGGATACGAGTATGTATATGGGCTGGACTACCTCCCCGCCCCCGAACCTGGGGCTAGACTGTCCCCCGACGACTAGAACCTTGTCGAGGTTGTGGTGTAGTATTGCCCCGTAGTGCTCTAGGTAGTACCTTGATAGCTCCCTGCTCGCTGCCTCCGAAATGGAGTCTGCAATGTAGTCTGGGTGGCCCGTCCCCTTCCGCTCCACTATCTCTACGGGGAGCCTGCTCGGCGGGATGTAGCTCGATTTCTCAACAACTATGTTCTTCGCGCTCATCAAGAACAGGGGGGCTTGCCGTCAACTTATAATGTTTACTGTGAATTACTGTCGTTCATATCTTCCTCTCGTGCCTGCCCCCGCTGCTCCTGTTGGGGCTCGAAGAATGTGACTTTCTCAGGCTCCAGCGACACGAAGAGAAGGTTGCTACCACGTATGAACACGGTGCCTAGCTGCGCGACAACCTTGTTTGTCTCTGTGAGCTCCTTTGCGTCGTCTAGCACTAGGTTCATGGCGGCGTCCGTCATGCGCAACTTCCCCATGTACTCGCTACCATCCTTTAGCTTCACGAAGACTCCTTTCCCGCTCTGATTCCTGAGGTGCTCGATGGGCTGCATGAACCTCGTTCTTCCTTGACCTCTTACCTGTATGGACATCAAGCACTTCGCCCAGCTAGAGCTTATAAAGTTACCGGAGCTTTACGAACGAAACGTTTATCCCTAGGCAGAGATGGTCGTCTAGGTTTGAGGCTATGAGCGCTACTTCGGAGAGCCGGGTGGCGGGACCGGAGCCTCGGTGCTCTGTATGCGGTAGCAGGGATGTTTTCGCGAAGATAGAGGGAAAGTACTACTGCTTTAAGTGCGGCTCCAGGCTCGTCATCGAGCACTCGGAGAAGATAGTCGAGGAGTACGTAAAGAAGTATATAGGCGACTTGCGCTAGGTCTCGTTGCAGAAGCATTAGTCAGCTTCGTGTTGTCGGAGAAGCCTGGTGGAAAGGTGTAAGAGCTAGAAGCTAGGCGTAATATACTAGCTTCTATAACGTGCCCGGTTGCGTGGGCTAGTCTCCTCCTTTGTGCCTCGTAGCCTCGTGCCTCTTCTTCAGTAGCCTTTCGCGCTGCTTCTTCTTCCACTTGTAGTGGTGCGTGTAGCGGTACTTTACCGAGAGAAGGCCGCGCGCCCTCCTCCCGGCCATCGTTTTACCCTTGAATACCCTGTGGATGTCCGGCTTCACGATGATCTTTTTCGGCAACGTTGGCTCAGGAAGCTCGCCCCCGCTCTCGAGGTGCTCCTTGAGTGCTTTGAGCCAGCTTCGCAGAGCCTCGACGTTCTCTGGGTGCACGGTCTTTCTCCGCTCGTCGACGTAGATGCCGAGTAGCCTTGCTTCCTTTACTGTGAGCCCCAGGGCTTTAACCTCTCCTTCGCTGAAACCCCTGCCTACCTTTAGAGGCCTAGGGGGGACTCCGCCGTACCTGCGTAGCTTCACAGCGTTCACGATGGGCTCGGGTGGTTGCACGGATTGTTGTCCGGACATGGCGACCCCCGACTTTTCCCCCTAGACGATTGATAAATTTTTTCTTTTAAACGGTCTTCAGCGCCTTCTGAGCTTTCTGAACGAGAAAACCCGTCACAACGAGCCCGCCTACGTAGCCGAGCGCTACTGCAAGCGGGGCTACGCTGAGAGCCGACGATATGGAGTAGTCCTCGACAGCCCTGCGCACGTAGTATATGAGGAGGAGGGATGCTATCGAGACCGCAAGGAATGCCAGCGCCACAATCGTGTCGGGACCTATGTGGCCAGAGAAGAATATGTAGAGGGGCGGTATGAACACTGCGATAGAGTTGACGAGTATCGCTTTTACGAGGTAGCTAGAGGCCTCCCTAACGGCGTCTTCCCTTCTGATGAACATGCCTATCCCGCGACAGCCTAAAACACTACGAAGTATTTTTGCTTAGCGCGCGACGAGATTGCCGAGAATCGCGACAGTCTAAGCTTTAGCCTGCGAGGAGACGTGCAACCACGCCTAGAGCTACTCCGACCATGAACAGCGAGGCAACCTCCCTGTACGTTTTCCCGTGTTTCGAGAGGGCTACGTGGAGCACGGCTAAAAGTGCGGCGGCGAGGGCTAGCGGAGCGGCGTCCTCCCTAGGTACGAGTAACGAGAAGGCCAGGCCCGCCGGGTGTAGGAACATCAGGAGCGCGGGTTCGACGAGGCCGGGGACTGCACGCTTGGAGGCTACCTGTTGCACGGTGGACGCTAGGAGGGCTACTACTGGCAAAGCGTAGCTCAGTACGGTGTAGCTCGGTTGCGCGGAGACGCGGAGGACCTGGGGGGAGTAGCCGGTGCTGAGGTAAAGCAGCGTTACCAGTGTTGCGGGGACCGCTACGGATATCGCCTGGACGGGTAGGCTGGAGCATTCCTCATCCTCTGCTAGCCCCTCCGATGAAAGCTCGCTGTAGAACGCCGGTATCGCCATCCACGAGGAGGCGACTACGAGGGGGAGGAGCGGCTCGAGGCTCACCGGCGAGAGGGGGGCCCTCAAGTATAGGTTGGAGAGAGCGAGTACCATGGCGGGCGTGGCGAGCACGCCTCTCGCCTCCATCGATGTTAACAGGTAGCCTGCCGCGAGGACGAGGACCGCGAAGACAGCCTGGTAAAAGACGAAGCCTGCCCCGAACAGCGTGAAGAACGAGAGCATCCCGGCGAGTACGTAGAGCCCGGCGCTTATGATCACGGCGGCCCCCCTGCTCGTCTTAACGCCCCAGATGCGCTTCCAGGCCTCCGTGTACAGTGCGAGAGCCGCCACTGTTAGGACGGGGTCTACGCTCACCCCGAGGAAGGCTAGAAGGGAGCCTGTAAACGCTGAGAGCTGGATCGGCAGGGGTTGCATGAGGAGGACCGGCATGACGGATAGGGCTGGGAGTGATAGGGGCTGGAAGTACCCCAGCAGTAGGCCTGCAACGATAGCCGAGTAGGCATACGCGTTCTGCGGGGCTTCGACAAGCTCCTCTACGAGGGGTCTTCCGCCCTCCTTTCTGAATGCGCGGATCTCGGGGGTTACCAGGGCTTTGAAGAGCGCCAGGCTCGCCGCCGAGACAGCGGTCGTGATGGCGAGCGCCACTAGGAAGAAGCCGTCCCCCATGTTCCTGAGCATCTCGTCTATAAACGGGGAGGGGTAGCGCCCCTCCTTGGTGTAGCTCTGCAACAAAGCCGCCGAGACGAGGAGCACGGGGGCAGAAATAGAGGCGGAGGTCGCCGCGACTATCGCTAGACGCTTGCCCCTAAACCTCCTCAGGCTCGCTGAGACGGAGAGCAAGAGGAGAAGGGGTAAAGCCAGAAGCACGGGAGAAGCATACTCCAGCCTTCCGTCGAGGTACAGCCTCGCCGCCCACCCGCCGGCCAGCAACGAGACTCCCAGGGCGTAGAGGTATTCAGCCTTCCTTAAACAGGACATTCTCACCTACCTTCAGGAAGCCGTTCACGTGCGACGCGACACGGGCGTTTATACTGGCGAGGACCGGGCACCCGGCGCCCCCCTTCTTGCAGAACTCGAGGTACTTTTCCGATGTTAAACGCCACTCGCGTACGCCTATAAAGGCGCAACGCTGCCCGCGCGCCGTGTGGACGTAGTACTTGCAGTAAGCCTCAGACATGCGTCCTCGCCAAAACGAAAAACCCCTCAGAGTTAAGGGTATCGGTTTTTTGTACGCGTGACCTTTAAGCGGAAAACGATCAGGAAGAGTCGCCCGGCTCCCTCCTCGTGTGCGCTACAAATATTAGATTGCATGCTGTCTTAGTCAGGAGTCGCATGGCGAGGGAGGTTTGCCCAGGGCTCTACAAGGATCAGCGCGGTAAGTTCTACTGTAGGTATGCTGGCGGAGCGGAAGTCGATCCCGCGTTCATGCCATGCCTACTCGAGTACTGGGAGTGCCCTTACTACCAGCAGGCAAAGAAAGCTGAGGAGGCTAAGCCGAAAGCCGAAGAGGTGGTTGTCCCCGTAGAGGCTAAGCCTCCGGAAACTCCTCGGGAGACTGCGGCCGTCGCTCCGGCTCCCCCCGTCGCTGCGGAGGAGCATGCAAGCTTGGTCTCCGAGGCGGAGGCTCTGATTGAGAGGGCTGGAGAGCTGGCGAGAATTTGGGAAGAGTACGACAGGGCTGCGAGGGAGGTTGTCGAGAGGTGGGAGGACGTTAGGGAGAGGATATCCAGAGAGCTCGCCGGGGTGGATGCCACGATAACGGCGTACGTCGACGAGCTGGAGAGGCTTGAAAAAATGCGCGAGTCAGGGGTTATCGGCGAGGAGGAGTATGGGGAGTTGAAGGCAAGCCTCGAGAGGAGACTCGCCGAGAAGAACAAGGAGAGGGAGGAGCTTAGCAGGGTGTTGGCGGACCTGGACAGGGTTGTTCTCCCGCACTTCAAGAGGGTAAAGGTCGCCGAGGTGAAGCCGGAGATAGCGAAGCTCAAGGTGGCGCTCGCAAAGCTCGAGGAGAGGTTTAAGTCGGGCGGTATTTCCGAGGAGGTCTACGAGAAGCTTAGGAGCGAGCTTGAGGAAAGGATTAAGCGCCTCGAAAAGATAAAGGAGGAGGTGGAGTAGGTTGAGTGGCCTGGCGCCTGTAATAGAGAGGCTTAAAGGGCTCTACGACAAGGCCGACGACCTCTGGGGCGAGTACGTGGAGTCGGTGAAGGCCGCCGTCCGCGAATGGGAGTTGTCGAAGCTGGACCTCCTGAGCGAGCTGAGCGAGCTTAAGGCAAAGCTTGAGTCCGACCTCAAGGCCTTGGAAGAGTTGAAGCTCAAAGTCGAGCTGGGGCTTGTGGACAAGGAGAAGGCCGAGAAGAAGATAGGAGAGCTGGAGTCGGAGGTTGAAAAGCTTAGGGGGGAGGTGGAGAGCCTCTGGGTTGCGCTCGAAGAGTTCACGCTTAGGAGCCTCACCCACAGCAAGAGGGCAGGGCTACCCCTAGGGTTGACGGAGGAGGACGTTGCCTCCAAGCAGGAGACCTTGAAGAAAGCGTTCGAGAGAGGCGTGATAGGAGAGACTGCCTACAACGCTATCAGGAGCACGCTAGAACAACTACTCGAGTTGCTACATAGCTGACGAAGTTACTTCGAGCGCGATTTACCCTTCTTTCTGCTCTTCTTGCGTGTCTTCCTCTCAGACTTCTTCGTAGCCCTTGAGACCTTCCTCCTTATGAGCAGGCGGACCTTCCCGTCGCTGGTTTTCTGAACCTTCAACCTTAGAAGAGAGGCTTTCCCCTCCTTCTCCGCCGCCTTCGCTAGCCTTGAGACAAGATCCTTGAAGTGCGTTTTACACAAAAGTAGTTGCTGGCCTCTGACCTCTAAGAGTATGTCTGCCCCCGCCGAGCAACCCTCAACCATGCATAGAGACCCGTCGCTACTCATATCGATCCTAACCCAAGCCTCCTTTCGCACGCGTAAAAATGCTTTTCGCATAGCGCACGACGCACGCGTGGTTTGCGGAGAATAGACTACTGCGTGGCATGTACGCGTACCAGCTTGGTGATTATTGCTTCGAGATCCTTCAAGCTGTGAACTTCAACTACGTCGAAGTACGGGATCGAGAGGCGCGCGTAGCGCTCATCGGCGAGTACGATGAAGGGTGACGCTGATGGCGTCCTCGTAGCCCGCCCCACGTTCTGCACCGTCGTTATAGCCACAACGTCGTCCGGCTTTAGCCCCACAGCCGCCAGTCTTGCTGACACGTACGGGGGTAGGTAGGGGGCTCCCGCCATGACGACGCAGTCGGCGGGTAGGTCTACGCCTTCAGCGTACCTCCCGTGGGATAACAACAACAGTACGCCTCTGTTCCATTCCTCAGGGTTCGTAGTGTCGGCTGAAAGGGTCTTGGCGACCCTTGACGTCGCGAAAACGAGTATCCTGTCGAAAAAGCGCCTCAGGAAGAACAGGAGGTTGTTGTACTCCCTGGCTAGGGGTGGTCCGTACTCTCTGTACGCCGTTGTGAGCCACGTGGTAATGGCGGCCGTGTATTTCTTCTGCCACGGCACTGAGACCACTGGTACGTTGAATACGTGCGCCACGGGGGTGAGCGTTGCCGATACGTAGAGCGAGGGCCCTCTAGGCCTGTAGACTTTCAGCGTGTAGACCTCCTCTCCCTCCCTCCACAGGAAGGGTGCCTCACGTATGAAGCTTAACACTTTGGGTGCGCTTCTCGGTCTTGCGCCCTTCTCAAGCGCCTCGACGAGCGCGGCTGTAAGCTCCTCTAGGTATACCCGGACGTTGGTCACGACGTCAAACTTCTCGACTTTGTCGAGGAGCTCCTCGCTACCGGCAACTTGTGCCAGCTCGGCTAGCCCCTCTCTCAGTTTTGAGAGTGGCATGGACTGCACCGAGACGGCGTTGTGGGCCTCGTCGACCACGGTCTGTACTCCGCCGAAGTTGAGCCCCGTGTTGTACGTGGCTATGTAGACGTCCGCTCCCACGTTCTCCTGTAGGTAGTAGCGGCAGACCTCGGGTGGCAGGTCTTCGTACGACGGCACGTAGCCTAGTCGCACCGGAGACTCCACGAGCAACTTGAAGTAGGGGCACTTGTGCTTCAGGTACCTGCAGTAGTGGTGCACGTTAGCCCTCAACTCGCCCGCGAGGGGGCACGTCCTCTCGCGGCCGCCAGCTACGAAGGGCTTGAGGTTCGCGACGGCAACGTCTTCCGAGATCCTCCGCGCCTGCGGGTAGGTTCTGACCCTCCACACCGCTGGGAGGGCGCCCGCGGAGGCTAGCGCCGCGAGGACTGCGATAGTCTTCCCCCAACCGGGGGGCGCTTCGAGCCCGACGTTTCCGGGTAGCTGGGAGGCGAGCTCCCTAGCCGTCTCGAGCTGTAAAGGGCGGGGCGTCAGACCTGCTTTCTTGAAGAAGTCTTCAACGTTCAAGGGAAAGCGCCGCGAGCTCCTTTAGGAAGCTCGCTTGGGCTTCGTCCGGCCTGAACCTCTCTCTTAAAGTCTTCTCTACGTTGACTAGGTCGCCCACGTAGAGCTTGTCGGGCAGAGCCTTTTTGAAGAGATCCTCCTCGGCGTGCTCCCCTTCGAGGTAGACCGGCACTAGGCGTTGCCCGTCGGAAAGGTAGACCGCGCTTACCCCCCTCGAGACTCCGCTCGACGTTATAACCTTAGACGTTACTACGAGGACGTCAAGGTAGTTGAGCACGTTCGTCGCTCCCCCCAGGTGAACCCTAAGGGCATCCGAGAGAGACTTGAGGGCTCTCTGTGCCGAGGGCGCATGGAAGGTCGTCACGGTGGGGATGCCCGCGCGAGTCGGCTCTAGTAGGCTCCAAAAGTCTTCGGCCAGTATCTCCCCGACAACGAGGAGGTCTGGTCTGAGGTAGCGCATAGCGTACCTAACGCCCTCGGCTAGGTTTTCCGAGACTACCTGCGTGAACCAGCCCCCTCTGAAACTGAGCTCCCTGTACTTCTCGACTATCGCGATGTGCAGCCAGGGGAAAAAGTCCGCGACCGCCTTTACAAGCGCGGAGAGCACGGTGGTTTTTCCGCTTCCCGGAGGCCCCGTTATCACGACCGTGGATGGGCGAACCAGCAGTAGCACGAGCCTAGTTGCGAGAAGGGGCGGGACGACCTCCTCGAGGGGAGGGACGCTGGTTACTCGCGTCGCGACGAGGTGGAGCTGACCCCCTGACTGGACTTGTATCGCTACGCGCCACTCTCCGATGTCAGCTACGCCTCTCGGATTCCTCAGGGAGACGTTCACCCCGCTCGCCGCTATGATTCTGGTTACAAGCTCTTCTAAGGAGTCCGGGACCGAGTCTGCCGGGAAGCTCACCCTCCCGACGCCGCGTAGCGTGACGACCCCTCTACCCTCGAAGATCCAGGCTTCTTCCACTTTACTGCTTGTAAAGATTGGCGCGAAAGCTCCCCAGACCTCGTGCCGCCTGAAGGGCAGAACCAGTAAAGTGTCGTTCTTGATGAAGAGAGCGCCGAACTCGTTCTTGTCTACCAGCCTGGCGTCCGGCGGCAGAGCTTCACTTACGCTTACAAGCTCCTCTTCGCGCTTCGCGTTCCCCCTGAAGAGCCTTGGAAGCCTCACTGTGCTCTCACCTCTGAGAAAGCTTTGAGAAGCCTGAGAAGCCTCTCCCTCTCTGCGAGAAGCCTGCCTCTTTCCTGCTCCAGCGCGCTGATCCTTTCGTTTATCCGCGCAACCTCGTCCGCTATGCTCCGGAGCTTCTCCTTAACCTTCTCGGCTATTCCCGGGTCCAGGCCTACGGCGTCCAATACGGCCTTTAAACCCTCCACGCCGCGCCTAACGAGCTCCTCTTCTGCGTCGGCGGGCTTCGGGGGGCGCGCCTCCTCTACCTCTACGCGCGGGACTGGTAGCGATGGCTTGCCTTGCCTCTCGTCTTCGCCTCTCTGCTGGGCGAAAGGTCTTCTGGGCTGGCTCATCTCGTCACCTTCAAGAGAGGCTTGTCGAGCCTTTGTACGAGTAGCTTTACTTCTTCTCTTGTTTTCTTTGAGAGGTGTTTGTGGGCGTCTGCTATCGTCTCAGTGTAGGCGAAGGTTAGCGCGGGGTCGAAGCTTACCGTGAAAACTGCTCCGAAGTATTCGCGTAGCCTGTCAAGCCAGGGGGACATCACGGGGTGGTACTTGTTGAGTACCGGTAGCGCCAGCTTCCTCCTAGCAAACTCCCTGCCCACGTACCAGCCGCCTACAGCGGAGAAGGAGAGCTTGTCGGGGTTCATTACCAGCGCGAGTACCTCGGCGAGGGCGGCTACGGGGTCGTAGAGAGTCCCCGGGTAAGCCGGCATATCGAGAACAACGAAGTCCACGTACCCGTCGACAGCCTCCAAGAGGTACTCAAGGCTATCGGCGTCCACGGGTCCCTGCTGCTTCGAGGAGGGCGCTACGAAGAGCTTCTCCCAGGGGCTCGCCACAATGACATCCCGCCAGGAAGCCTTGCCCTGGAAGAAGTCTGAGAGGTAGGGGGGTCCCGGGTCCTCCGCGAGGCACAGCTGCGTACTACTACCCAGCTCCCCGAGGTCGACTAGGAGGACCTTCCTACCCATAGACGCGAGCTCGAAGGAAGCCAAGCTCGAAAGCACACTCTTACCCGTACCCCCCTTCGAACCACTCACAAAAGCCACCCTAACAGCCATAGCCCCCCACATCCTTTCCACAAGCTTTTATCGTGGAAAAGGCGCGGGTCGCTATTCCAGCGCATTAAAAGTTACTCGAAGAGAGTAACGGGGGTTACGCTTGAAGACACTGAGGCTTCTAGCTGTGAAGATCGTTTGGGAGTGGGTAATGCGCAACGTGAAGAGACTCAGGGAAGACGGAGAGGCTGGTTGGCGCGAGGCGGGAAAAGTCCTGGAGAGGGTTCTGAGAGGTGACTCGCGGACTGTAGCCCTTCTACTGGTCTTGCAATCCTCGACGACCGCATTTACGAGCGCCGAAGAGGTTGTTTCGAATATCTTTAGGCCGTTCAGAGATGCCGTCGCCGTTTTCCTTGCAATAGCATTTGGCATCGGCATTATAGGCTTCGCCTTAATAATCGTGGATGCGCTCCTCTCATGGTTTACCGGAGGGAGTTTTGGGAGGAGCCTAGCTGTGGGGAAGTTCCTCAAAGCCGCCGAGACTCTGGCCATTATCCCGATAATCTTCCTCTCGGTTCAGATAATGAAGGGTATCGGCATACAGGAGGTCTCCCAGGTCGCGGACATACTGAACTCTCTCCTCCAGAGGGGGTGGCAGATAGTACTCTCGGCGCTTTCCGGCTCCTAAGGGATGACTTCCAATGGAAGCCCTGACTGCTGCCGTGGGCGCGGGTCTCTACGCTGCGGTGGGGCTTCTCTACTGGTTCTTGGGACGGCGTTCGGAGTCCCTAAGGTTCTTCGAAGACGCTGCTCTCAGCGCGGCCTTCGTGGTCGTCGTCCACGTGATACTCGGCGTTTCCTCGCAGATCGCAACACTAGCCGGTGTCCAGCTCAACCTCTGGAGCAGCGCAGACGTCAGCGCGTGCGCCCGTAGAGCCTCCGAGACCTTCTGGGAAGCCAGCAGGAAGGCCGTCGATACAGTTTTGTTCGTCGAGGCCGAGAGAGCACTGCTGGCAAGTACACCTGTGACAAGCCCCCTAGCCAGCGTCCTCGGTGGCGCTACCGGGTGGTCGACCGCGGAGCTCGGAATAGTAGCTATAGTGTATATGCATCTCTCTTTCGCTGCCGAGGCTTTCTCTATAGTATCTCCCTACCTCTTTGCGTTCGGCGCGGCGCTAATGCCTATACCCAGGCTTCGAAGACTCGGAGCCTCGCTTCTCTCCATCTACCTCTCCACGGCGATAGCCATGGCATACTCCCTCCAGGTAACATCAGACGCACTCAGAGGGGTAAGGGTTCCCAGCGCGTCGAGCCCTCTTGACTGGGTCAACGTAGCCGGTGTAGCCGGGGAGAACGCTGTGCTCCTGGGAAAGGCGCTGACCCTCACGTCCCTAGCCTTCGCTCTCGCAACTGTAGGCGGCGTGGGGCTCGCCTCGGCCTTCGACTCAGTATTCGTCGGGTTCGTCAGGGTATGATTGGAGACACCGAGTGGGCCGGGATCGCCATTGCAATCATAGCCTTCGAGACGCTCTACTACTACGCTACGCAGAGGCGCAGCAAGGCCGTCTCAGCCATCTCCAGAGAGGTAGCAGAGCTAGCCCTCTTCCAGGCGCTCTCCCTAGCGCTTCTGGGGCTCTACTCCTATTACTCCAGGGTGGCACTCGATGAGTCCTTTAGGCACGTTGAAAGCCTATCCAGGAGCCTGTGGGCGTATTACAGGTCCGTCCTCTCCACTCTAGGGGCAGTGGCGGTAGTAGACGTGGCGGTAAGCCTAGCTATAGCGCTGGGGCTTCCCGAGGCTTCCGAGGCCCTCCAGTACTTCGACCCTGTTAGACACTTAGTGATAGGACCCCTGGAGAACATAGCCACAATCCTGGGGACCGCGTGGCTCCTCCTAAGAGTAGCCCATTCACTTCTAGTTGCTTCGTTGCAATTAAGGGACTACACGAAGGCCCTGATACTCTCTATCTCCGTGCCCCGCCTCAGGAAAGTCACCCTGCCTATCGCCGCGCTGCTAGTAACGGTTACCGTTATCCTCCCCTTCTCCCTCTCCGGGGTGAAGCACTGTGGGACGCCGCTCCCCCCGCTCAACTATACACGCGAGATAGGGTACTTCGAGTTCGACGTTCGCGACCTCTCCCTTAAGAGCATACCCGACGTAGTCCTCGTTGCTGCGACCGACACGTCTGGCTCGAGAATCGTGCTCAGAGCGCGTAGCGGCGAGCGAGTCCCGGTGCCCGCCGGTAACTACACCTTTCTCTGGGTTGCCAACTACTGGGCGAACTTCTCGCTCCACGGTTGTTGCTTCGATCCAACGCCGGGCTCCTTCTGTAACTGCTACGTAAGCCCTGCGCGTACACGTGTAGAACCCAACTGCACAATTACTCTCCTCGTGTGGCTCCCCGTCAACGTTATCCACCGTAGTGGGGGGACTTCGGGGCATGTTGTCGGCTATCACGGCGCCTCCGCGCTGAGCCCCTCGTCCGAGGGTAACGGGTGGGTTGAGTTCGAGCTTCAACCAGAGCTCCGGGAGTTCGAGTTTTACGCCAGGGGAGGAGGGTTCGACGTCCTCTACGTGAACGGAAGCGCGGCGGCGGGGAATAGATCCTGCTGGTACCTCTCGTACACGGTCGCGGGGGGCGGTCCTCCCGGCTCGGAGATAGATGCAGGCGCCTTTGAAGCGTGGGTCGAAGCGTACAATGCCTGGGTGAAGCGGTTATCGCTTAGTATCCCCAGCGACAAGCTCGACAAGCTACTGCTGAAAACGCAGAAGCCGAGCTTCACGACCTACAGCGTACGCATTAGAACCTGGACGGGGAATTGCACTGGCTCCTCCGATCAGGGCGCCCCGAGGGTTAGGTTCTACGGGCTAGGCTCCTGGAACGCGAGCTCGGCGCCCACCTTTGTCTCCAGCTGGCTACAGGTAGAGGCTCTCCGGACGCGCGTAGAGGAGGCGCTCGGAGGGATCCTAGACCTTGCAGGGACACTGTACAACGCGTACCTCCTCGTAGTAGCGGTGGGCGCCGGGCTACTCCTGCTCTCCGCGGGGCTCGCCTCGACGAGCTTAACGAGAACCCTGGGCTCGCTCGCCGCTCCCTTAAGGAGCGCTTCACGCCCCGCGTTCGCGTACTTCCTCTCCCAAATCTCGAAGAAGGAGGGGGCGCACAGGCCCTCGGAGATCATGCTCCTGGAGATATCAATGATGAGGCCTAGAAGTCCGTCTAGAATCCTTGGAAGAGTAGTCGAGAAGTCTCTGAGGGAGGTCCCGAAGTACCTGTCGAAAAGGCCTATCCCCTCCCTGCTCCACATGGGGAAAGCCATCGCCGACAACCTAGCCATAGTCGAGCTGGACAGGTGGCGTGCCGACAGGGCCGAGAGACTGGATAGGCTAGGCAAAAAGCTGGGGAAACTCGAGTACGTACTCAGCCAGAAGCCGGGCTCCCTCGCGATCAAAGCTATACGCAAAGCCCTGGCGAGCCCTGAGGCTTTCTGGCTAGGCGTTAGGATTAGGGACGGGCTCAGCCTGGTACCCTGGGTGCTCAGAGGGTACGACTACAGGCTGAGAAGGTTACCGCCGTGGAAGATGTACCACAACGAGGAGGTCATAGCGAGGTACTTCCCGGAGTACGACAAAATACTCCTCCCGGCAATGAAAGAAGTAGCCACTCACTACCTAGAGAGAACAAAGGCTAGGCTGTTATCGAAGCCCGGCGGAGAAAGAGCGGTAAAGCTTATCGACGAGATACTGGCGAAGATCGCTAGGGCGCGAGGCGCGCGAGAGGTTGGCAGCGCTGTTCTAGACGTGGTCAAGGATAAAGCCGCACTCGAAGCGCTTAGGGAGGAGCTGGTGCTACCGGACACTCCGTTGCTCCTCTCCAATATCAACACACTTTTAAGGATAAAGGCCCTCGACAGGCTCGAGGAGTATGCGGGCAAGGAGGCCAGGTACATTAAGAAGCTACTCTACTCGGATAGTCCGCTGAGCCTACTCGAGAAGGGTCCTCCGAGCAACCTCTGGGAGAAGATAAAGAAGGAATGGGAGGGGCGAGAGGGGGCTAGCCGTGCGTAGGAGGCTCGCCGGGCTTCTCATAGCCGCCGGGTTTTTCTTCATGCAAGGCGGCGAAGCCAAGACGTACGGAGCGCTGCTGATAGCGAGCGGGCTTCTCCTGGTATACCCCGAAGTGTTCGCCGTCGCGAAGGTGTTCGTTCACGGCGGTTTCCCCTTGCCGCCGCTTTTGACCGAGGAGAACTACTGCAGGGCAAAGGTAGGGAGGTTCGTCTGCCTCTACGCGGGGTTCGAGGTTGTAGACTGCAGGCACGGTGTCTACGATATGGTTGAGCGCGGCTTCTGGTTCTCGGCGTCCCGACTACTTACGCTGGCGCTCGCCGGCAACGCAGACTACTACCTCGTCGTGCGCTCGGGTAGCTACTACCTCTTAGTGAGGGGGTGTGACGAGAGGCTTGAAGGGGCAGTAGAAGTCGTTGCCAGCTCGCTTGAAAGGGTGAGGAGGGCTCTCGCAGTTTCGGGTTGCTCGTTTAGGGCTCTGAGCGGACGCGAGGTATACTCCTTGCTGAGGCCGGACTTCCTGAGAGAGGTGCGCGGCGGGCTCTTCAGAAGGGTGCTCGCGTTCACCGGAGGTGTCGTGGCGCTGTGGAAGTTACCCTTCCTAGCCCCCGCCTCCCTAGCTCTACTGCTGGCCTCTCTGCCCGACGGTATGAGGGGCTACTCCGTGCCAAAAGGCCGAGAGGTGTTTTCCCTGGACTCCGTGACGAGCTTCTATACGTATACCTCGATGAGCGACGTTTTCTCCCGGGCGCAACTCGTGTACAGCCTAGCGGACAGCGTGCTCCTTGTCCTCCGCGTGAAACGAGCCGACGCGGAGCTAGAGCGTAGCATAGATACTCAAGCCTACAGGACGTACGAGTTCGGTACAGCTTTCGACAAGCTGTCCTGGATTCACGAGAGCTCGAAGTTCTTCGCGGCCGCCCGTAGACGGTGGGAGAGAGAGGAAGCTCTTTACCTCGTGGAGGGCTTGCTCGTAGCGCCTGCCGACACCGCGAGGACGCTCGCCGCAGCTGGGTTCTCTTTCAGGAAGAGCCTGTTCTCGCTGGGTGCGTTGCTATGACCTCGGGCTTGGCGTACAGGTTACTGCGAGCCGCCGCCGGTAGGCGAATCTACGCGCTAACGGGAGACCTCGCAATCCTAAGCCCCTTCGCAGTCCTGCCACCCTCGGAGGAAAGCGGGGGGCTCTTCCTGGGCAGGGACGATAGAGGAAGAAACGTGTACTTGAACCCCGAAAAGCTACCGAATATGCACGGGGTCATCCTGGGGACCACTGGGAGCGGGAAGTCGAGCCTAGCGAGGCACATTATGCTCGAAGCGAGGAGGCTGGGCGTCACGTCGTGGGTCATCGACCCTCACTCCGAGGCTACTTACAGGAAGCTCTTCGAGAGGTCTTTCGGGCTCGGCGACTTCAGGGTGAACGTTCTCGAAGCGCCGGGGTGGGGGGCCAGCGAGCTGGCCTCGGAGCTGAGCAGGTACATCGAGGCTATCTACGGCTTTCCCGGCTATAGGAGCATCCTCAGGGAGATCCTAAAGAGGTGCTTCGAGGAGGGAAGCCTAGAGTTCTTCGAGAAAGTGTCCAAGGAGGATCCGAACCTCCTCAGGATATACGACGACCTGTCGAGAATCCACTCCAATGAGGGGGCATCGATCGCGGAGCTCACTAGGGACGTTTACTTCTACTACCCGGCGCTGGTCTCGAGGGAGTTCCTGGCCCTCAGCTCGCAGATACTCTTACTGCTCCTCGAAGGCTACATGAGGACTAAAGGTGCTAGACACAGACTGGAGCACCTGGTAGTACTCGAAGAGGCCCACTTAGTCAAAGACTACATCCTCTCCCTATTCAAGCAAGTTAGGAAGTACGGGTGGGGGTTACTAGCAGTAACGCAGCTCCCCCGGGAGATGGACCCAAGAGTGTACCAGCTCGCGGGCTTCCTCGTAGTCCTCTCCGGCCCCGAGAGCTTCGTCCTAGACGTTGCGCGCGTGGTGCAGTTGACGAGGCTCGACTACGACCACCTACTCTACAGCGCCCGGGGCAACGCGCTCCTCGTGAGGCAGGGAGACCCCAGGCCCCGCAGGATCCACCTCGAGCTACACTCTTCGGCGTTATCGTAGGTCGCCCCTCCTCTTCTGCTTCGAAATGTAGTAGATGAGCGGGATTGCAAGCAGGGCGGTCGCCTTACCAGCCTCTGTGAGCGCATATCTCGAAGAACCCTCGACCCCCTCTTCGCGCACCTTGACTACCAGCCCCTCCGATTGTAGCTGTTTCAACCTAGTCGAAAGCGTACGCCTGTTGAGGCCTGTGGATTCCAGTATCCTGGTGAAAGAGAGGGGACCGAGGAGGAGCAGCGTGTAGAGAACTTCCAGCACGCCCTTCTTCGCGAGTAGCGAGAAGCTAGGAGCCAGTTCTTCGAGAATCCTCTTAGCGTCTGCAACGGATAAGTTCTCGCGCTCCACGAATTCCCTCAGAGTAGCCTCCACACCCTCAATTACTCTCGAAACCTTCTTCTCGACCTCCTCCCAGAGTCCACTCTCCCCCATAAGCATCAAAGGAAAATTTATATCCCCCGGTTTAAAAAGTATACCGATCCGAGTATGCAGTACGACGCGGCTGTCGTCGGCGCCGGACCGGCCGGGCTGATGTTTGCGAGAGTACTTGCCTCGAAAGGCTTCCGCGTAGCCGTTCTAGAGAAGAACGAAACGCTAGCCGTGAAGCCCTGCGGAGAAGGGATAAGCGCGAGAGTGCTTCAAACCGCCGAGATAAACAGATCCGATACGCAGAGGTTCGTCTCCCACGCTATCAAAGGCGCTGTCGTTGTAGCGCCGAACGGGAGGAAGGTCGTCATAAAGGAGGAGGGAGAGCTAGGCTACGTGATCGATAAGAGAAACTTCCTAAGGGTGATGGGCGAGTATGCCGCTAGCTACGGCGCAGACATATACATGAAAGAGCCCGTCAAAGAGGTGGTGTTCAAAAACGGGCACTGGACCGTGAGAGCCCGCACAGTAGAGTTGGAGGCAAGGCTACTTGTGGGTGCTGACGGATACCTCTCCTACACGGCGAAAGCCCTCGGGCTCGAGAAGCCCGGAGAGAGGAGAGTGATACCGACGGTTCAGTACGTTATGCCCAACGTGGAGCTCGAAGACCCGGACATGACGTACTTCTTCCTAGGAAACGAGGTCGCGCCGAAAGGCTACGTCTGGATTTTCCCGAAAGACGGTAGGCTCGCGAACGTCGGGATAGGCGTTCAGGGGGCTTCGCCGAAGGCTTACCTAGACAAGTTCATAAAGAACAATCCAAGCATCTTCGGGAAGGCGAGGATACTCGAGTTCAGAGGCGCGGCAGTGACCATAGGCGGCATGCTCAGCGAAATAGTATCCGAGCACGCGATGCTCGTAGGCGAGGCAGCCGGGCAGGTCATCCCGCTTACCGGGGGAGGCATACACACCTCGATAGCCGGAGGGAAGATAGCAGCCGAGGTAGCATCAAAGGCTCTCGCAGAGGGAGACCTCTCGAAGAAGAGGCTCGAAGAGTACAAGAAGCTTTACAACGAGTACTGGGGCAAGAGAATACGCGACAGCCTCAAAGGGCTTCACGCAATCGAGAAAATGTCCGACGAAGAGCTAAACCAGCTGGCAGAAATCCTCTCCCCGCAAGACGTAGTGAACCTTGCAAACGGAGAGAACGTAGCATCAGTTGCGTTGAAACTTCTAAAACACCCCATCTTCAGCATTAAACTAGCTAAAGCGCTTCTATCGTAAAGCACGCGAAGTATTGAAATTTAACCCGGCATTTTTTCCTAAAACTTCATAAAAATGCTTATATGCTAGACATGCAAGCCTTTTCACGCCCCGCCCATAGTCGGTGGGCAACGCCCGGTCTCGTCAGATCCCGGAAGCTAAGCCACCGACGCGGTCGCGAGTACTGGGGTCTGCGGCCCCGGGAAAGCGCCGTGGTGGGGCATCTTCTGTTGCGCATGATTCCATGTAAGAGCGGCGTGGTCTAGAAGTAGCTGTACCCTCCGTGTGCGATGCTCACACACCTTTTCTGTTGCGAAACACATTTTTCTTTGTAACGTGCCCATCCGACCTCGATGGGTGTGAACGTTGCCGTAGTGGGCGTTGGGAGATGGGGTAGAAACCACGTCAGGGTGCTTTCATCGCTTAGAGGGTCGCTTGTTGGGAGAATCGTGGTAGTAGATGCGGACGAGGCTCGCGCGAGTAGCGTTGCAAAGCAGTTCGCCGTGGACGCGTACTACTCCTCGGTCGAGGAGCTAGTGAAAGACGAGAAAGACCTCGACGCCGCAGTCGTCGCTGTGCCTACGGTGTACCACTTCGAAGTGGCCTCGAAGCTACTCAACTACGCCGATGTGCTCGTCGAAAAACCGCTAGCGGCCACCCTCGACGAAGGGTACAGGCTCGTGGAGCTATCGAGGAAGCTTGGAAGGAGGCTCGCCGTAGGACACATAGAGAGGTTTAACCCTGTGGTTGGCGCGGCGTACGCGGCTGTCCGCGGAAAAGAAATCCTAAGCATGGAGTCGAAGAGGCTGGGCCCGGGGCCCGCGAGGGAATATACGCTTAACCTCGGGGTAGCCCATGACCTGCTCGTACACGACGTGGACGTTGTGAACATGTTTCTCGGCGAGCCCCCGGGAAGAGTTTTCGCCTACAAGATCGACGGAGGAGACTTCCCCTTCGAGGTAGAAGTCACGGCACTCTACGAATACTCTCAAAGGAGGATTGCAACGCTGAGCGCGAGCTGGAGGACTGTTCCCAGCTACAAGCACAGGAGCCTCACTATAAGGCTACCCGACTCTGTGATAAGGGTAGACTACATTCTACGCAGGATAGTGGTGGACAGAGGGGTCCAGGAGCTCCCCCGAGACTCTCTCAGAGTGCCTGTCTTCGCGGAAGAAAGCTACGTGGAAGTCTCGTACCTCCAGGAAGAGCCCCTGAAGGCAGAGCTTATAGACTTCCTAGAGGCCGTAAAGCTGGGAGGAAAGCCGCGCGTAGACGGGCTAGCAGGCTACGTGGCACTTAAATGCGTGGTCAAAGCCCTCGAGTCGGCATCTAAGGGTGTACCTGTACCGATCGGGTGGGACGAGATCGAGAAGCTTAGTAGCTAGCCTCCGCAGCCTTACCCCTCGGCGCGCTACAGGCACACCTTGAAGAAGAGAGCTAGCAGGGACCTAAGGTACCTGCTTTCCCGTAATAGCGGTGAACGCGTAGCCGCCAGGAACGGCATAAAGCTACAGATGTCTCGTCCGTCCAAGAGTAGCGAGAAAACCTTCTCAAATAAGTCTACGCGCGGAGCTGCACAGCATTGAATCCCCGCTACTCGCCTCGAATCGCTGGAGGCGGATACCCTGCACCATCCACCCTCCACCTGCGTCTTGACAGAAGTATCCCCTGGGGACTCGTACACGTAAAGTAGAACGTTGTTCCCCGGATCCTCTAACAGCACCAGGGGCTCCGGCCGTCCCACCAGGTCTTCGTACCCGGCTATTCTGAAAGCTAGGTAGGCTGCATACTGCTCGATGTTCTCGTCGAAGAAGGGGTAAACGCTGAACCTCTCCTCTTCACCGGTCGGTGTCCTGAAGACGAGAGAACCGGGCAGGCACGCGCTTCGATCAACCGATCCAGGTTCCTCGGTTAAAAGCCCGTAGTTGCCCAGCAACTTGTTCAGTAAGCTTAAAGCGTCTTCCTCGAAGACCTCTGCGACTCTTCCGCGTAGCCTTAACGGTGCCCCAAGCCTCCTCGCGTATATAGCGAGCTGGGCCGCCTGTGCGCAAGGAGGAGCAACGGTGCCCGGTGTTAAGCGGTGATTTTCGGCGTAGATGCTCGAAAGCTTCACTCCGTTAACCGACGGCTCTTCCACGATTACCTCGTAGCATGGTTCCAGCGGAGAACTTTTCCAGGCGAGATCCGGGTAGAAGAGCCGAAGCAACGACTCTATACTCGCTTCACGTCCCTCTACGCCGAGCGCAAGCATTCTCAGAGACCTTGGGGTGGAGACACCCGAGAGGCTGGAGCCCTCCAGGTAAACTCTTAATCGCGGCGAGACCTTCCTAAGCCAGTAAAGCATGGAGAGAGCGAAGTACCCAGAGCCCGACACTCGTACGCAGGTCATCCTAACTATCGTGAAAGGGAACAGTAAAAAGGTATTTCATTCTGCCTTTTACAGGGTTAGGTGATGACCGTTCAGGTAGGCATAGTGGGGAAGCCTAACACCGGGAAGTCTACGTTCTTCGCCGCATCGACACTAATAGACGTTAAACGCGCACCCTACCCCTTCACGACCATCGAGCCCAACGTAGGCGTGGGTTACGTGAGGGTCCAGTGTGTATGCAAGGAGCTCGGCGTGAAGGATAACCCCAGGAACTCTATCTGCATTGATGGGTGGCGCTTCATACCGGTCGAGCTAATAGACGTCGCAGGGCTTGTGCCCGGCGCCTGGGAGGGGAGGGGGCTCGGCAACATGTTCCTCGACCACCTGAGGCGCGCCCCCGTTCTAATACACGTGGTTGACGCAAGCGGGGGGACGGACGAGGAGGGACGCCCCGTCCCGCCCGGTACACACGACCCTCTCCAGGACGTCTTTTTCCTGGAAAAGGAGTTCGCGATGTGGATGCTACAGGTAGTCTCTAGGGACTGGGAGAAGATCTCCAAGCTGATAGACCTTCAAAAGAAGTACGACGAGCTCTACGCTAAGTTCACGGGGCTCGGCGTCGACGTGGGCGTGGTGGACAAAGCATTGGAGGAGCTGTCGCTCAAGACTAAGAAAGCGACGAGCTGGACGAGGGAAGACCTCATGCACCTCGTGGAGTACGTTATGCGAAAAGCCAAGCCGATGGTCATAGCCGCCAACAAGGCTGATCTCGACGTATCAGAGGACAACATAAAGCGCATGGCTAAGGAGCTGGGAGACAGGTACACCGTTGTACCAACATCGGCAGAGGCGGAGCTCGCGCTGAGGAAGGCCGAAAAGGCGGGGCTTATTAGGTACATCCCAGGTGACCCCGATTTCGAGATCGTAGGAAAGCCTACCAGGGAACAAGAGAAAGCGTTAGAGTACATTAGGGAGAAAGTGTTGAAAAGGTGGGGGTCTACGGGGGTTCAGAAAGCCATAGATACGGCGGTTTTCGAAAAGCTGGGTATGATCGTGGTTTTTCCCGTTGAAAACGAGAAGAAGTTCTCGGACTCCCACGGAAACGTCCTACCCGATGCCCTACTCGTGAGCAAAGAAGCCACTGCGCGCGACCTCGCATACCAAATCCACACAGACATAGGGCGACGCTTCTCCTTCGCCATAGACGCGAGAACTGGGCAACGCGTATCGGCCAGCGAGAAGCTCCGGCACCGGATGGTAATCAAGATAGTAGTCGCCCATTGACAACGCAAGCGAGGAGCGCTGTATGAAGAGCGCTGTCTACATGGAGGGTGTTTCCTACAAGTACCCGGACTCCGACACTCCTGCCCTCAGGGACATAAACTTCGAGGCAGACTTCGGAGAACTAGTGCTCCTCGTAGGTCCCAGCGGGTGCGGTAAAAGCACATTTGCTAGAATCTTCAACGGGCTTATACCGAACTTTTACGGCGGAGAACTAACCGGGCGCATCAGCATCGCCGGACTTGACCCACGCAAAACACCTACACCGAAGTTCGCCGGGCTCGTCGGCTTTATGTTCCAGAACCCTGAGAACCAGCTGTTCTTCAACAGCGTTGAGCGGGAGCTTGCCTTCGGACTCGAGAACCTCGGAATACCCCCAGAGGAGATCCGCAGGAGAGTCGATGAGACGCTTAAGGAGTACGGCCTGGAGGAACTTAGGCACAGATCCCCCTTTGAGCTCAGCGGTGGACAGCAACAAAAGGTCGCCTTGGCCTCCGTCATGGTGATGAAGCCGAGAATACTTATCCTCGACGAGCCCACCGCGAACCTGGATCCTCTCTCAGCTATGAGAACCCTCGGGATTGTTGCGAAAAAAACGAGGGAATACAATATGCTCACAATACTCATAGAGCACCGCCTGGAGATAGCTCTCCAGTTCGCAACACGTGTTGTCGTCATGCTCGACGGGAGAATAGTCGCAGACGGAGACCCCCTCGATACCGTAAGCAAGGCTCGCCACATCGTTGGTACACCGTTCGTTGTGCGCCTACTAGAGGAGCTGAAGGACGCAGGTTTCACGCCCAACGTAAACAGGTTAGTCCCCGAGACCGTAGCAACAGAGGTAGCTAGGTGGCTGCTGGAGGGGGGTGCAGAGAGGTGAAAGGCGTGGAGGAAGCAATTATAGAGGTCAAGGACGTCTACTACGCCTACCCCGGGGGTTACGAAGCACTGAGAGGAGTGACCCTCGAAGTTAGAAGGGGGGAGTTCATCGCGATAATGGGGGAAAACGGCGCGGGCAAAACTACCCTAATCAAGCACTTTAACGGCATCCTTAAGCCCAGCAAAGGCACGGTCAAGGTCAAAGGGATTGACACCAGGACGAAGAGTGTAGCAGAGCTCTCGAGAATAGTGGGCATAGTATTCCAAAACCCTGACCACCAGCTCTTCGAGGAAACAGTGTACGATGAAGTCGCCTTCGCTTTAAGGAACTTCGGCTACAGCGAGGACGTCATCGAGAGAAGAGTGGCGTGGGCGCTCAACATACTCGACCTGCAACGCTACAAGGACAGGTCTCCCTATTCCCTAAGCGTGGGTGAGAAAAGACGGCTCGCGCTAGCCTCCGTGCTGGCGTACGACCCCGAGGTGCTCGTTCTAGACGAGCCGACGGCCGGCCAGGACTACCTACAGAAGGAGAAGATCTCGCAAACCATGAACCTGCTGAGACTCATGGGTAAGACTGTTGTAATCGTGACCCACGACGTGGAATTCGTGACGTCGTACGTAGACAGAATAGTCGTGATGTCCGGTGGAAAAGTGATCGCCGAGGGGCAACCCAGAAAGATACTAGCGAACTACGCTGTCCTCAGAAAGGCAAACCTAGTTCCCCCCCAAATAGTTAGGGTGGCGCGTGCACTCTACGGAAAGTCTCTCCTGGAAAGGTACGACTACCTGTCCCCGGAGGAACTCTTCAACGACTTACGCAGAATCATGGGCAATACGCGGTGAGACACCTTGGAGGTCTTCGAAGCATTTAAGCCCGTGAAGAAAGATACACCGGTAGACAGGCTCGACCCCAGAACGCGCTTCGCTATTAGCGTTACGCTGGCCGCTCTCTCCGTGTACTCCTCCAGTGCCCTGATACAGGTTATCGTCCTCGCATCCGTATTCGCGGTCGCCACCCTAGCCCGTAGGTGCAGGTTGCTGGTTAAAGGGGCCGTAGGCTCCCTGCCCATCCTGCTGATGATATTCCTGCTAAACTTCGTCTTCGCACCCACACCGCAAGGTGCTTTAACTTCGTTCGCCATGGCGCTACGCTTCCTAGCGCTCATGTCGGCATTCTCCGTCTTCTTCATGACCACGCCTCCCGAGGAGCTAGCTCTCTCGCTGGAAGAAATAGGCGTGCCGAGGGACTACTCCCTGCTCATTACAATGTCGTTCAGGTTTGTGCCAACGCTAGCTACAGACGTGCAACTGGTAATGGACGCCTTGAGGAGTAGGGGGCTAGAGCTAGAGAGGGGGAAACTGCGCGTGAGGATAAAGAACTACGTCTACCTACTTGTACCTCTAATAGTGTTTGAAGTTAGGAGGAGCATGATGATAGCAGAGGCGCTAGAAGCGCGCGGGTACGGTTCCGGGGTGAAGCCTACGCGTTTAGTTAGGCTCAGGTTCTCCTACCTGGATCTCCTGGCGTTAACCGTACTAATGTTCTTCGTGGCGATGCTTAGGATCGCCGGTCTGGTCTAGTGCCAGAGCGCCGAACACAAAGCCAAGGAAAAAGACCCTTCATTGTCTCCTCGACAGTATTTCTAGCCACGGGTTTCCTTGCACGTAACTGGGCATGCTGACCTCGGTGGTTATAGGCTTAGCCTGCCACGAGTAGGGTTCGTGGGCTATCGCCTTAGCGGTGCCCGAACTGTCCAGCCTGTCTATTTTCTCCGCCAGCCTCTCAATGTTGTAGTTGAGCTTTTCGAGCACATCAGACAGCCTGTACAGCACTTGATCGTAGTGGGGTTCCAGCACGGCGGGTTTAACAGGTTCCACCGGTGCCCGTTGATCCTGCCTTGGAACAACTAGGTCTTCGAGCATGCTCTTCAAAGCTCTCTGTACACTTTCTTCGACTATCTTTGCCAACTCGCTGACAAGCTCTTGCTTGATGCTCTCTAAGAGTTCGCTGGGCACGCCTTGCTGTACAGGTTTAGCAGCCGTGCCGGCAATTGTCTTCCTGAGGTAAAAGTTGGAGGGGTCTATTCCCTGCTCGAGCGCCAGTTTCCTGTACTTGTAGAGAGCCTTGTAGACTGTTCTCTCGGAGACATTCAGAAGACTAGCAATTTCCTTCGCGGAGCCTCCCCTCTGCATGTATACCTCTACTATCCTTCTTTCGGTATCCGTAAGGTTCGACAGTACGTTCCTCAGCTCATCAGACATAGCGTACTACCTTCGTATTACCCGGGTTAAATTACCTTTCATGTTCGGCGAAAGTAAAAGCGCACTAGGATAACTTTTCCAAGGCTAGATAACTTTACTCGCGCGCGCCCGCCGAAATGTAGAACGTCTCTTGGAACGCCTAAGGAAGGCGCGAGAAAGAGCGTTTAGAAAGCTGAGGACAGGGCAGGAATAAGGGTAAACCACCAGGGAAAGGCGCCCGGCCCCCATTTTATACACGGCATCGACGCGCGCGGACGCATTCATGCATGAGGGATGGCGCGCGATGCTTGTTGTTTTGGAGAGGGGTCCCAGTTTCCTAGTAGTTCGATCGCCCTCTTAAGTTTCTCGACTCGGTGCGTGTTGTCGAAAGGTTCGAGGACCTCGCCGCATACCTCGCACGTGTAGTTGTTGTTCTCCGCCTCATCCACAGTGTACCGTGTGCCGCACTTAGGGCATACGTATGTCTCGGAGTTCTCCTCCAGCGAAAGCACTTTTTCTAGAATACTTAGCGTAAGCCTCTTCCTATCACTGAGTATTTGCTGGATCGGCTCATCGGTTATACGCCAGTAGTACTTGTACCAACCTATGTTCTCGTCGCGCGCTCTCCGGTACTTAACGAGCCTCGCTTCGAAGAGATCATTGAGCAACTTCCTAAGCTCGGGCGGATCCATTTTCAGGTCCTTCGCCAGGTCTTCGTCGGAGACCTCAACGTTACTGGCGAGAACCATCATCACCTTCTTGGCATTATCCCCGAACATCTTTCCGGCAATCTCTGCCAAGGCTTCGTGTGCATTCATTCCCTTCTCACCACGATCTTCCCTCTCTTAGACGGGATAATGGATAATTTAGCCCCGGGAAACTCTCTGCGGAGCTCCTCTCCTTTGAAGAGCCTGTCGAGAAATACCGCTAGTGCGGCGACTTCGCTGTGCGGTTGGTTGCCTATAGCCACATTAAAGTCGGCTTCTTCAAAGAGCCATCGAGGAACTTTTTCACCGCCCACGACTACCAGTATATCTTTGCCCTGCCCGGATATAAGATTTATTAATTCCTCGGAGATATTCTCTCCGTACATGGTCAGGTGTACGACTATCCCGCCGTTCTTCTTCCAGTTAGCCACGGTTTCCCGTGGATCCCTCGTTGTCAGCACTTTGAAGTCGCCACCCCAATTCTCCACAACGTTCCTCAGCGTCCTTATCACGCTTTCCTCGACGCTCTCCTCGAGAAATATCCCGTCGGCACCGAAAGCTCGCGCCACGAGCCCTACGTGCGTGGTTACACGGTGATCTCTGACGGGCCTGTGCCCTATTCTTAGAACGAATACTCGTCTACCCGTCGACAAGCCCCATCCCCGCGCGTGCCTGAAGTCTGGCTACAATGTCTCTTCTACCCTCGACGACTACGAGCAACTTTCCATCGGAACCCTGAACGACCTCCCTCACCCTGCACCTGTCGAGAAGCTCCCTCAGATCCTCGGCTAGGGCCTCCCGCGTTAGCGCTAGGGTTGCAGAGACCTTTTCGGGAAGCATCTCTACAACGGCTTGCGTCAATTCATGTATGCCTATACGCCTCGCAGCAGATATTAGCGTGTAGCGTAGCCCGCTATCCTCGAGGAGCCGCTCCCTTTCTTCAAGCTCGGCGGAGGAGACTTTGTCGATCTTGTTCCCAACGAGAAGTATGCGCGTCGGGGGAACGCCGAGGTTCAAGAGGACTTCCATGCTAGCCGTTAATTTCCGCCTGATCTCTGCTGGAGTATCGGACACGTCCAGTACTAGCAGGATAACATCGGCTGCGAGAGTTTCTCTCAGGGTGGTATAGAAGGCGTCGACCAGGGCATCCGGTAGATCGTCAATAAAGCCTATAGTGTCGGTCACAAGTACTGGGAAGCCGTGGAAGTACGTTCTACGAGAAAGCGTGGAAAGAGTGGCGAAGGGTTTACCATCAATATAGCCGTTCTCGCCCGTCAGAACGTTGAAAAGAGTCGTTTTCCCAGCGCCCGTATACCCGGTCAGGGCCACCGTATAGAGACCCGCCTCCACCCTCCTGGCTATCCTTTCCTCCTTCATTTTTCTAATCTTCCTCAATTCTTCCTCTATCTTCGATATGCGCATAGAGACGTATGCGTAGTAGGCGTCTACGGCGTACTTTCCTCCACCGAGAAAGCCGTGAAGCTCGCCTCTCTTCGCCAGGTTAATGTACTCCTTGGCGAAGCTCAGCTCCCTCTTTAGCTTCGCAAGCTCGATTTGAAGCTTTGATTCACGGCTTCCGGCTCGCTTCGCGAATATCTCCAGGATCAGCTCGTACCTATCAATCACCTCCACGCCTGTCTCCTTCGACAAGTTGTACGCCTGGTTCGGCTTAAGATCGTTCAAAAAGACTACCTTGAGGGGCTTCTTCTCCTCTACGAGCCTCTTCAGCTCTAGAACCTTCCCCCTACCTATGTTGTACTTCGGGTCCTCGTACCTGGACTTCTGGAGAAGTTCACCGGCAACAGCGTAGCCGGCGGCTTCCACCAACTTTCGGAGCTCGTCGAGTAGCGCCAGATCTCCCTTCCCGGAGAGCCTAGCAACTACTATTACTGCTTGTCTCCCGTCGACGCTCATATATCCCCTCTATCCCTAAACTCGGCTATGTCCCCTAATGTAACGCCCTCGTAGCCGTAGTCCTCCGAGTAGTCACCGTAGTCCGTGAGCTCTTCTATCAACTTCACCTTTAACACCTTTTCAAGCTTTCTCGCCAGGTCTATCGTTGGCTCCAGTTGCCCAGCCTCTATCCTCCTAATGGTCGACTCCTTCTCTCCCACCATGGCCGCTAAGACATCCCTAGTCCATCCCATGCGCTCACGAGCACTCCTTATGATCTCCCCGTAGTTCTCGACTATTATCTCCTCCACTTCTCCACCGCGCCTCCGCCTCGTTACCGCGGTTCTCGGCTTAGAAGGTGCTCCCTGGGAGAAGGTTAACACACCTATTACAGTCTTACCTTTTGCACACTGCGAACACACTATGAGTTCAGCCCCCTCGACTCGTACCCTGTAAGCCGGTCCCCGTATCTCTCTTCCGCAGATCTCGCAGCGCACCATCTAAGGGTAAGACTAGGCACACGAGTCTTATGTATCTTTCGCGGCTCGCGTGCGACGAGCGCGTCGCGTAGCCTCTGGGAATGTGCCTAGCCCATGCTCCCAAACATGTAGAAGAGCGGGTGTCAAGCCCCCTGCAGTGAATATTTATCAATGTTGTGCAAGTTCCCCGTTTGAGGCTTTATGGAGAGAGAGAAGCCTTCACCCTGGGAGCGCAAGGCGCTTCAAAGGCTACTACTTTACCAGTTTGGAGTGGACTTCGACTTGGAGAGACTCGGGGACAAGCTATCCGTTGAGAGGTCGCGTAGGACGGGACGTATAAGGAAAATCTTCGTAGGGGACACTCTTTTCGCGTCCGTAAGGCTGTCGGACGGCTTCATCGTACCCACGCCGGAGGGGTGGAGGCTACTGCTCTCTGTTAGGCGCTGTTACTTCGTAGAGGTCCCCGAAGACGTCGCTCGGTACGTTTCTCAGGGAAGGACGGTCTTCTCTAAACACGTGATTGAAGCCGATCGAGAGATTCTCCCCGGAGACGAGGTGGCCGTGATTTCTGGAGAAGAGGCTCGCGTAAGTGGCTCGGGCAAAGCCATGTTGCCTGGAGACTCTATGGGGGTTATACGTAGAGGGAAAGCTATCAAGACACGTACGGGTGCAGGAGAATCTGAGTAAAAAAGAAAGAAAGATAGTTTAAAGGGTAAGCGGCTAGCGCCTGAAGTTCGATGGATTCTTGTACAGGACGACGTACCTAAACTGCCTCCTATTCTCAATCCTGGCGTTAAAGCGCGTTTTAAGCATCAATTCTATCTCTCTGTAGTAGTACTGGTTGGTAAGCCACGCGGGAGGCCTAACACGGGGGACAAGCCCCCGTATAACGTTTATATCGGATGTTTTCTTTACGTAGGACACGTACGCGTACCTTAAAAGGGTTCTAAGCTTTATGGATATCTGGGAAGACTTCGTGTTTCTCAAGAGTTCTTCGACTACCGACGCAAGGTGTTCGAGAAGTTTTTGTTTCTCCTCGATCGTACGGGAAGACTGCATAGCAATGTCCACCATTGGTTTATATGCTTAACCATATAACGTGGAAAGGTTTTTATGTCTTTCGCTGATAAACAATTTTTTATCGACAAACGACGATACGCCAGTATCCTACTGTCGCAGACTCTTCCCAGCTTACAATGAACTTTTACGAAAACGTGCAAACTTACTTCGCCGCGTGCTCCTCCTTTAAAGCTTCCGCGAGTTCCTCTAAGCGTACCCCGATTATCGCCGAAAGCTCTTCGAGCTTGTGCTTCGGCCTCCCCGGCTTCGAAAAGTGATCGCTGAAAATTACCGTCCAGCCCTCAACGCCCTCTGAGCGCTTATAGACGCGTGCCCTGTAGTAAAGGAAACCTGAGTCCCTCACTTCGTATATTTTCGCTACCATCTCGCAACTAGAGGAGACATCATACTCGAAGACCTCTACGTTACCCTCCCCGTGAAAGAAATCGTTGTAAACAATACCGATTAGGAAACCTATCTCTTCGTCAAAGCCCACCAGGTCCTCCTCTAAAAACTGCCTCCTCCTGACCGGTGAAAGAACCGTAGCCTTGCCCGAGCAAACAGTGAGTAGGTACGGCTTTACCGCTAGGTCTAAGGGTTTAGGGTCTACCGCCTTTAGCTCAAACGCGAATGCCTTCATCTGCAAGCGCCTCTGCGCGTTATTCGATGACAGGGATGCCGAATCTCTTCGAGGCTAGTACGTGTTGCTCGTAGGGTATAGAGTCTATGTCTATTATCTTCGAGTAGTGCCTTCTGTAGGGCTCCCCGGAGATCAGCTTCTTGATGTTTCTCTTGTAGTGGTCCTCTACCAACCTCTTCCCTGTTAGTTTCTCCCAGTCCTTTATCGAGTACGAGAACACTCTCTGAGCACGATCCCTGTAGAGGTCTGGGAGGACGTTGAAAGAGCAGAAGGGGACCTGTCTGCCGTCAGGCATTACGTAGTGTATATCGCACCTCATAACCCTCGCGACGTCGTGGTTGTACAGATCCTGGAAGTGCATCATTCCGAGGAACAGTGTGTTGTAGTGGAATTCTCCTAGGCTCTCGTAGTCGTGTTTTACGAAAACCCTGTAGAGTATCTTGAGCAGGCGGTTGCCTTCCCGGAGCCTGCGGGGAGCCTTAGACGCATCGACGAACTTCCTGAGGTTCCACATAAGCTCCAGCATGACTAGGTACTTGTTCTTCCCTTTCTCGAGCTCATCTGCCTTCGCGTCCAGGAACCGGAAGAACTCGTCTACGTGGACGAAGCGGGTTATGGGTATTATTTCTCCGTCCTCCTGCCAAACGTAGGTAGCGGCTCCGCATGCAAAGTGCGTCGTGAAGGCTAGCTGGGGCTTACCCGTCAATGCCTCGACGAACCTCGATATCGGGACCACGCTCGGTACGGGGTACCAGTCCTCAGCTTTTATTTGCCCTCCCGTCTGCTCCTCTATAGCCTTTATAACATCGGGTATCGTAACCCTCTCCTTGTCCCTCTCCTTTCTCGGCATCCTGCCGACGATAGATACGGGCTGGAAGTTCACCCCCCTTACTATGTCGTTGTTCTGGAGCCCGAACTGGATTATCTTGCCTACCTCCGAGAGGTTGTAGTGCTTTATAACGGTCGGAACGAGAACCACTCCTAGACCCGCTTTCCTCAAGTTGTCCAAGGCGTATGGAACCTCCCAGTGGTTCTTCGGGTTGGAGAACGGCGACACCCCATCGAAGCTCATATAGACCGTGTTAACACCGGCCTGCCTCACCTTGACTGCAAGCTCCGGGTCGAACGCCAGCCTGATACCGTTCGTGTTTAGCTGAATATGCGTGAAGCCCTCTTCACGCGCCATCTTTATAATCTCTAAGAGGTCGTCCCTAAGCGTGGGCTCGCCGCCCGTAAGCTGTATAGCCGGGGGCTTCACAGGCTCTGTGAGCCTAGCCTGCCTCAGCATGTACCTTATGTGCTCGAGAGAAGGCTCGTATATGTAGCCGGACTTGGAGGCGAAGAAGAAGCAGTAGAAGCAGCTAAGATCACACCGGTTTGTCAACACGATGTTTATCAAAGCCGCGTGGGATCTATGCCTAGTGCATACGCCGCAATTATAGGGACACGGGGCTGTCACCGGTAGGTGCGAGATTACGTTCCCCTTCCCATCCCTCTGGTACCTCCGGAAACGCTCGTACATCTCAGCGTCGCCGAAGTAAAGCTCTTCGAATTCTCCGTGTTCTGGGCAAACCTTGCGTATGAACACCTTCCCCTCGCGCTTAAATATAACCGCCGTCAGCAACGAGTTGCACTCCGGGCACGCCGACTGGGTATACGCGATCAGCTCCTCGCCTTCCTTGATGGGAGGCCTCTTCGACAGGTAAAGCTTGTAGTCTACCCCCAACCTCGGCATCAGCTTTTCGCGTACAGACGCTGCAACCTTAGCTATATCCTCGTAAGAGAGACCAGCAAGCTGAGAATAATCCAAGCGAAACTCCTCCGCGCGTAAAGCCTCCTGGCGCGTCATACACTCACCCTCCGATACACCAAATTGCGATTATTCTGGAAACAAAAGGCTTATATTTCTTACTGGTATGACACAGACATAGCGTAGAAACGTTCCCCGGTTCCATCTAAGGAGGTTCTAGGAGCGTCACGGTACTCCTAGGCTGTTTCCAACTCCTAGAACTACAATGGACGAACCCTCCGGTGCCCTTGAGATGATATCCTCTACTATCCTCACCGCTTGCTGAACCCCTTGGTAAACCTTCTCCGTCATAACCGAGAGAGCCTCTGCCTCCGACATCTTTATGAGTACTGCGAACAGCGGCACTCCATGCTTCGTCGAGAGCTCCTCTATCTCGAATCTCTCAACGCCTATGCCACCCATCGCGACACCGTACCCGCTCGCTACGGACCCCGACTCTTCCCCTTCTAGCTTCAACGCAGCATCCACGGATACTATGAGCGAGACTTTCTCCCTCGAGAATATCCAGGATAGAGCTTCCTCAAGGTGTCCCGTCGTGCTCCCAGGGCCCTTTGCCTTCACTATGAATACCTTCTTTCCGTCGACCGTTACCTGCGAGATTTCAGTGTCCTTCACGGGTTCAACAAAGCTACCCTTATACTTCCTAGCCAGCAAAGCAGCAACCAGTGGCCCGGCGGAGTCGCCTACAGGAATACCCTTCGAGAACGACTCCAGGGCCCCCTCTATCGCCTTCACCTCTTCGAGTACGAAGGGCATCTGCGCGTTCAGCTGTAGCACGAGCCAGAGGCTCTTAAATTTCCGCGCGATAAGGTAGTAGTGGTTAACAAGCTTGTACACAAGGTTTAGCTCACGCGCAACCTCCACCAGGCTTGACAGCCTCTGCACCTCCGTCCTCGAGGCGCCTTTCGCGATGCGGGAAACCTCCTTCTCGAGTTCTACTTCGCTAGTTCTAAGCACGTGCTTTATCTTCCTCACTATGCCGTAGGGATCCAGGTCTACTGGGAGTATGATGCGTGTCTCGATGAGCGAGAGAATCCTCTGCTCCAACACGTCCCTAGAAGCCCCCTCAGAGCTGGCCGTGTACTTTGAAAACTGGTCTACAAGCACTTTCACAGCCTTGTCCCGTATACCCCTGAAGAGAGCGACGTAGCCTTCAACCTCGCTTATAGCCTTTAGAATCTGCATCTCCTGCGTTATGTACGAGAAAATCGCGAGTGCTACGAGCCACATTATAAAGCTCAGAGTGTCTCCATCCATGACACCGACACCCAGCCTTACACTGCAATGAGCCGAACTTCCTGCTTTTAAAGCTTCGTATGCGCGAAAAGTCCGTTTAGCAAAGTGCGCGGATAATGAACGTAATATGTACGTCTTTCCCCTTTGCGAATAATCTCCCGCGAGAGTACGTCTTGAAAAGCCCTTTAAAGCACATGACGTTTGAGGAGGTTATGAGGGGCATAGTTCTAAGCGAGATAACGGATAGAAAGCTACTTGAAAAGATAGTCGGTAAGGTCGTTTACAGAAGGAGCGGGGAGAAAGTAGGCAAGATATGGAAGATTTACGTGTCTAAGCGCGAGAAACAGCCGATAAAGGTTGTACTAAAGACAGACTCCAACGGGAAGATCGTTGTTCCACCGGAAAGGATCAGGGTAGAGAACAACAGGATTATTCTCCTGGACCACTCCCAGGAGGCTATTCTCTCGATAATCGGGAGGCTCTCCGACATCGCGGAAGAGCTGAGGAAGCTACGCGACGAGCTTCTCGTTCTCGATGAAAAACTGATAAGCGGCGAGATCCCCCGCGAGGAGTACAATGTTGCGAGGAGTAGGATAGAGAGGAAGAAAGTACACCTGCGCATGGAGGCCTCCACACTCTTAGACGCTCTGAACCACATGGTGCAGAGCGGGGAAGTTACGCTAAATAAGGAAGAGGAAAGGAGAATATACGAGATAATGGATGTGCTTTCACTCTCGCTACCAGCTATACCCTTAAGAGAGCTCGAGAAGATATTCGGATAGCCTTAGATCTACCGCACGTGGCGTCGCGCGCAGGGGTCGTGTGCGAAAAGTCTATATCGTGGAAACTTTAACATCTGCTGGGTAAAGGGCCCGTGGCGTAGCTAGGAAGCGTGGCGGCCTGCGGAGCCGTTGAGCGCTGGTGCGCGCGGACGTCCCGGGTTCAAGTCCCGGCGGGCCCGCCAGCCGCGTGGTTAGTTCTGCGAACTACGATCACATGTCTCGTTAGGGAGCTGTGCTCGTATACATCGCAAAGCGCTGGTGCGTCTACGTTTTGAAGGAGCATGTCGGAGGCGAAGAAAGCTATTCTTCCCCGAGGCTTAACGGACTCAACTACGTTTCTCAAGGCTCCTCGAAGAATCTCTCCGGGGTCTCTCCCATGAGTCGGTGCGAGCCTCCCGTATGGGGGATCGAAGGCTGCGGCATTGAACGCCTCGGCTCTAAAGGGGAGCTTTGTAGAGTCGCAGAGGACAAGGTCTGCTACCGCCCTTAGCCCTAAGACGCTTAGGTTCTTTTTCGATCCTCTCACTTGCCTATAGTTTACATCGACGCCAACGGAGTACATCCCCTGAAGAGCTGCCTCTATCAGAACTCCTCCCGTGCCGCAGAACGGGTCCAGGAAAGCTACGTCAAAACCCCCTTCTCCGCCCGCTGGCTGGGTTGCCAAGGCCAGGTTGAGGATTGTGAGGGAAAGCCAAGGTGTTAGCGCGCTCGGCTGCGAGTAAGCCCTTCGCTCAGGACTTCGAAAAGCGAACCTATCCTTCCTGTATCTCTTGACGGTTAAAGACAGGAGAGCTCTGTCACGGCTAAGCACTATGACAACGAACTCCAAGTCCGGCCCGGTTCTGGATGCTCTGAGCCCTTCGCGTAGCTCTTTCAGAATCTTCGAAAAATCTTCTCTAAGCTTCGCCTTTTCCTCTACACCCAGCATTTTTTCGCAATCGAGAATTTTCACGTTGAAAGTCGTAGCGTGGAGAAGGAGGTGTGAGACTCTGGACAGCATGTCTCCCTCTAGGAGGGGTCTCTCTCCCAGCCTCGCCTCTCCCAGGACGAAGTACAGCTCCTCTACGCACGCGACGCTGTAGAGCCTCTCTACTATGCCCTCGAGGCTTCTCGCGGCTAGAAACACGAGGCGGTCGCCGAGAGAGCCTAGCACTCGAGCTTCTCCGGTACTTTCCAGCGCTTCCAGCGTCTCGTAAAAATTGCACCGGGAAACACACCACGTCGTATATACAGCGAAGACTCGCGGTTCGTTCGGATAACTAACGTTGAACTTCTCCAAGAACATGGTCCCACCCTTCACGAAGTAACGCCTCAAGGATTACGGAGCAAGGGTGGCGCAACGGCTCTTTCCAGCGTATTCTCACTGCCTTCTGGCGCCTCTCTCAAGCGTGAACGCTACTACCATTACGACCACGCTGCTTAGCACTACAAAGGACCACGTGAGGACACCCCGTATGTCTCCACCGCCACTGAGGAAGCGCGCCGTCTCGACGGCGAGCTGCCTCGCCATGAGTATAACGGCTATGACTAGTGCATCGCTGTACCTAGTCTCCTTACCCGCTATCGCGGCGTCTATAAGGCTTCCTAGAAACGGTAGAACCGCTCCAAGGACTAGTAGATCCACGGCTAACAACTGGGCACCTACAGGCGCCAACAGGAGCCTCCCGATGGCTCCGAAGAAGTCGATGTAAGGCGTTTTAAGCACAGCGTAGATCCCCTGTATCAATGCGAGAAGCGATAATATGATCGAGAGGAGGATTGACGCGAACGTTATGGGCTTTGTCTTGTAGATGCTTGAGAAGTATTCGCCCAGGTCGTAGCCCTTGAAGAACATGAATCCCCCGAGGGCGGTTATGAGTATAGGCCATACGAACTGCGGTAGGAAGTATGAGAGTAAACTGTAGATTACCAGGAAGAGCCCCGTAAGCCCCAGCGAGTACCTCTTGTAGTTTTCTTCCGTAAAGGCCTTTTTCACGTAGTTCACGAGCAACACGAAGGTCTCCTCTACCCCCCTTTCCTGCTGTACTATAACACGCCTGATGGACACTATTGGAAGCTTCGACTGTATCAGCGGCGCCACTGCCTCATCCGTGGGACCGTCGGACACCAAGACGACACCGTCAAAGCGGCCCTGCGAGAGTACTTGGTCGAGCTCTTGGAGAATTTTCATATCCCCCTCCACGCCCTCCCTTTCCAGCCCCGCTACAAGCGCGACCTCGACGCCGTCGCCGTACGTCTTTCTAAGCTCGCGGTACGTCTGGACGGCCGCGAACATAGCGTTCGAGTCGGAGTCGTCTGGGCGTGCAAGGCTATACTCGACAGCCGCATTGAGCACAGCCTCCTCGCCTACAAGTGGTGTCTTTACATTGAGAACTGTACCGACGTCGTTATCCCTATCCACACATAGCACTAGGAGCCGCCTACCCGTAGCCGCCATCGCACGCACGCCTAGTATAACGTTTAACCCCCTTAAAACCTCACCTCTACAACTCGCACAAGAGGAGGGGGGCCGGGCGCCTTTCCATGGTGGTCTTACTCTTTAGCGTCTTGGTCCCCCAGCTTTCTAAGCGCTCTTTCGCGCGCCTTTTTTAGGCGTTCCAGGAGGCGCTCCACACTCGGCCTTGCTGGGTGATTGAGAGGCATTGCTCCGAGTCTCTCCTCCACGAACGCTATGAGTGTGTCGTAAACTATTGGGCGCTTATCGGCATACCTTAGCAACTCCTTTTGCCCGGCGCGATAACCCCAGCGCCCCTTGCTCACCTTCACCTTCCTGACTTCTAAGCCCTCCCGCCTCGCCCTCTCAGGGAAACCCCTAAGCGTCTCCTCGTTATCCTCGGTTACGTACACCACTGCCGCAAGCGCGCGTGAAGCGCCTACGAGTAGCAAGGTCATTTTGACACCCGCAACCTCTAGGTAGCGAGGTGCGTAGTGTCGCGGCTTCACGGATGCCAGGCTCGCTAAGAACTCTGCTTTCTGGCAGCCTGACGCAACCATGTACGCTAAGAGTTGCGGTACTTTCTCGTAGAGAAGCCTCGCAACCTTCACCGCACCCTCGGTTCTAACTCGGCGAGAATTTTGACCGACCGCGAAATCCAGCACATGTCTAGCTGTGTTGCTTGACCCTGGATACATTCCATCCGTAACGTATAGCAATGCGAGCTTTAGCGCCCTGAAAATGTCGATTTCTCCTCTGTTCGCCGCCTCGATCTCCGCCAAGATAATACCCTGCTTCTCCTTTTTGGAGAGACTCCACCAGCGAGGCGCGTCGCGAACACCCTTAACAACCACGTACCACTTAACGCTGACTCTCGTCTCGTGGATCTCGATTCTATCAACGTAGACAGCCACCTCCTTCCCCGGCCAGAAGCCAGGGAAGGAGGCTACTTGCCATGTCTGCGCTGTAGTCATCGTGACTTCTTCGCGGTCCGCGCGGTACGATGCGTCTCCCATGATCCAGCCCTCTTGGGCGGCTCTAAGTAGCTCAGGTGGGAGCCTCAGGGTATCGGGTAGCCTGAGCTTGACGACTCTGAGATGTAAACGGATCTCGACCTCCCAGTACCCGCTAGGCTTCAAGTGTACGTATAGCCTCCAACTCCTGCCTGGAAGCTTAGCCTTCCAGTGCGCTCTGCCTGTCCTCCTGATTTCGAGCTCGTCTACGTGCTCCAGGGCTTCCCTCATCGCTTTCTCAGCCTCTTTGATCGCCTTCTCCTCGCCTTCCCCGAGCCTGCCAACGTATTCTACGTAGGCCTCGCCGTACCGAGCATAGTTGCCCCTTATTTCCGCAAGCTCCCGCGCAACCTCGTTGCGAGTAGCCTCGAGCCCCCTATAGCCGTCGCTCGGAAACAGCGCCTTCCTCAGGAGCTCCTCGATCTTCCTGCGAATGAACCACTCGTCGAACTCTTCGAACCCTGCCTCCTCAGCCGCCACGTTTTTCTCACACCCCATCATTTCCCTACCCATACTTAACCCTTCCTTAAATGGTGGACAGGCACCCTGCGAGGGGCGTGCTCCAGGGATTACCGTGCGGACTGTCGGCGCTCCCTCGCGTATCCTGGCGAGCACTCTTAGGCGCGACGAGCTCTACGAGGCGCGCCTCGCCGAAGCATTAGACGCGGTAGAGGAGTTCCTAGCCTCCGTGAAAAGCGCCCCGCGCGTCGAGGAAGACGAAGAGCTAGCAAGAGAGCTAGAGAAGGACGTCGAAGAGCTCAGGGGGCTAGGGCTAGCGTAAAAACCCCTTTTTCTCCTTTTTCCTGGTTTGTAAACTGGGGAGATACTCGGTTTCAGCTTTCTCCCATGTTTGTAAACCAAGGAACGAGAAAACCTTTTCGGAACCTACGCGTTATAGAGCACAACCAAAACTTTCTTTGGGTTGTAGTATATTAAGCCTACGTAGTGTACACACAGGGTTCCACGATGAATATCTCGAGCATTCGCATTATGTTCTGGGGAACCGGAGGAGCGGTGACCCCGAAGAGTGCCGAGCAACCATGCATAGCGGTGAAGATGGCCGACACAGTCTTCCTGTTAGACGTGGGAGAGCGTTGCCAGAAGGCCTTGGAGTGCTTCCACCTAGGAGTAAACTCGCCCCTTTACATTTTCGTGACTCACCTTCACAGCGACCACTACAGTGGGTTAATCCCTCTCCTAGAGACGCTGTCCTTGCTCGGAAGAGAGAGGGCTCTTAGCGTTTACGGACCCCCGGGTCTTGGCTCGGTGGTTACCGGTAGGAGGACTACAGGCTACCCGGTAAGCCTGACGGAGCTCTACGGGTGGGAAGGAATCCTTCGTTTTCCGGGCCTGCCGCTTACAGTAAGCTACGTGGCGGCGCCGCACAGCTACGGGGCTTTGTCCTACATTATCAGGGTTGAAGATAAAGTGAAGCTAGACGAGGAGAAGCTGGAACAAGAGAAGATTCCTCCTGCGCTACGCAAGGAGCTTCTCGAAAAGGGAAAAGTGAGGGTAGGCTCTAAGGAGTACAGTCTCAACAGCTTCGTTAAGCAAGTGGTCCGCGGCGTAAAGATCTCGTACACGGGAGACTCGCTTCCTAGCCACAGGTTCGCGTCTAAAGCTATGGAGTCGGATGTCCTTATACATGATTCAACGCTCCTTAAGAGAGACTGGTACAGGAAGCCTTACATGGCGCACTCGACTGTCGAGGACGCGGTTGCGGTGTTTAAGGCGACGCGGTCGAGGCTTCTCGTCTTGACGCATTTCAGCGCGATGTACAGAAACCCGGCAGTCGACCTTTCAGAGGCTGTGGGCGAATACCCGAGGGTACTAATAGCCGAGAAGGGGCTAACTATAGACGTAGCATTCACCGAGCCACGCGTTTTCAGCGTGCGCATTAATACCGATTGCATCTAATGCGAACCTACCCTGAGCCTTGTTCTAGGCACTTCAGCTCGGATACCTCTCCGACAGGCTTTCCGTTGACCGTTCTAGGAGCTAACCAGTTGAGGAACTCATCTGGGGAGCACTTTCCAAGCTCTATGACTACTATTATTGAGCCTAGCGGGCTTTCCCCGGCTTCGTACGTGCAGAAGCTTACCTTCCCGGCGAACGCTGCCTGCTTGTTCAAGTAGAACTTTACCTCGCCTTCCCGCAACCCTCGCTCCACGTACGACCTCGCGGCGTCCAGTATTCTCTGTTGCCTTAAAAGCCTCCTAAACTTTTCGAGAGGTTTATGGTTGTGGAAAACGCACTCGATATACCTACCTTTGCCTTCACCCACGACTGCGCATGACTCCTTAGGCGCATCGAAGAGGTTGAATATACTCGATAGAACCTTTTCAAGGGACTCCGTGGGGTAGAAGGGTGCCCTTACCACTACCTTCATCGCAACCCCTCTGCGCGCGCTAGCAATTTCTGCAAAGCTTCCCTGCATTCCTCCTCGAACTCCTCCTCGGTTTTTCCCTCGTTTACCAGCATTATGTCGGCAAGAGCTATAACAGACCCGAGACCCACGCTGAGCTCTCTAAGATCCCTCTCCAAGAACTCTTCCCATTTAAGCGGATCGTCCTTTCTCCCTCTTTTTCTCAGCCTCTCGTACCTCGTCTTCTGGGAAGCGTGAATAGCGACCAAGTACGCCTCGGAAGCCCTTTCCCTAAAGTAGAACAGCTCCTCCAAGTTCCTCAACCCTTCAATCACGACTACGCCTTGATCTATGGAAGCTAATCTCTCAAATGTTCTCTCGGCTATTACCGCTCGCCCGAACTTTTCCCGAAGCTCCAGAGAGATCTTGCCAAGACTCGCATCGTTCATGGGGAGACCTCGTTCAGCAGCGTAGCTTCGAACAACGTCTCCCATGCTTAGCACCGGTACGCCCATTGAGGAGGCTACGCGCGAGAACACTGTTTTACCAGCTCCCGGCATACCGGTGACTAGTATAAGGAACTTCGACCGTACACCGCTACTTTGCATCATGAGAGAAAGCCTAAACCCTTAAAAAACTTGCTTTTACGAGTAGAAGAAAAGAGAGGAAAAATTTAGTCGAACTCAGAGGACTTTTCTTCCTCCTTCTCCTCCTTCTTTTCCTTTTCGCCCTTCTTCTCTTCCAGTTTAGACGCGGAGATTATGTCGTCGATCCTCAGTATCATTGCTGCAGCCTCCGTCGCTACCTTTATTGCATGGTCCTTGACGGTTGCCGGCTCGAAGACTCCGAGTGCGATCATGTCGGTTACTCCACCGTTTACGACGTCAACACCGTAGCTCCACTTCGAGGGATCCTCGTGCGCCGCTCTCAGGTCCGCAATTATGTCTATGGGGTCTAGGCCGGAGTTCTCGGCGAGAGTCCTTGGTATGCTTTCCAGGGCGTTCGCAAATGCTTCTATCGCGAGCTGCTCCTTTCCTCCGACCTCCGGAGCGTACTTTCGAAGCTCCCTCGCGAGCTCAGCCTCGATCGCTCCGCCTCCAGGCACTATGTAGGGATGCTTCAGCACGTCTGCCACCGCGTAGAGCGCATCCTTTATGGATCTCTCGGCCTCGTCGACAGCCCTCTCAAAGCCTCCTCTTACTAGTATTGTTACGCTCTTGGGGTTGGGGCATCCCTCGACGAATACCATCTTCTCGTCTGCAACCTTCCTCTCCTCCACAAGCTCAGCCCTACCGAGAGCCTCAGGCGTAATATCCTCAACCCTAGTAAGAATCCTAGCACCAGTAGCCCTAGCAAGCTTCTCCATATCACTCTTCTTCACACGCCTAACAGCAAGAATACCAGCCTTAGCCAAGTAGTACTGAGCAACATCATCAATACCCTTCTGACAGAAAACAACATTAGCACCACTCTCCTTAATCTTCTCGACCATGTCTCTGAGTATCTTCTCCTCCTCCTCGAGGAACTGGTGCATCTGGTCCGGCGAGGAGATCCTAATCTCCGCGTCTATCTCCGTCTTCTCTACTTCCAGCGGGGCGTCTAGAAGGGCTATCTTCGCGTTCGTAACCCTCTTAGGCATACCCGGGTGCACAACCTCCTTGTCGACGACTATGCCGTATATGAGCTGTGTATCCAGGAATGCTCCTCCCTTCTTCTTGATTATCTGAATGTTGTCGATATCAACGACATACTTGCCGTTAACTACCTCGGCTACCTGTTTAACGGCTTTAACCGCTATGTCTGCGAAGTAGTCCCTTAGGGCGGCTACCGCCTTACTCCGCATGGACGTCGCTGCTACTTTCTTCAAGGTCTCCGTGTCGTTAAGGTCTACCTTTATCGCCTTGGAGGCCAGAATTTCGCGGGCCTTCTCCGCAGCCTTCTTGTAGCCGCTGACGATTATTGTTGGGTGTATGTTCTTTTCGAGGAGCTTCTCGGCCTCCTTTAGAAGTTCTCCTGTCAGCACAACAGCGGTCGTAGTGCCGTCTCCGACTTCTTTGTCCTGTGCTTTTGCTACCTCGACCATCAGCTTAGCGATCGGGTGCTGTACGTCCATCTCGTCTAGGATTGTTGCACCGTCGTTGGAGACCGTTATGTCTCCGAGAGTGTCGATAAGCATCTTATCCATGCCTTTAGGACCTAGCGTAGTCTTGACGGTCTCCGCGACTGCTTTCGCGATCATTATGTTGAGGTGAAGCGCTTCGCGCCCGGCCTGGCGCGAAGTACCCTCTTTCAGGATCAACACTGGAACTCCTCCTAGTTGTGCCACCGATGCCATACCACCACCTCCTATAGATGCCATACCTTCTTTCGCCTTCAAGGCTTTAATTATCGCTTCTATAAAAACTTTTCGCGCAAGAAGCGGTTCCGAGTTCCAAGGAACATATGCTAAACCAAAGAAGTGGTGCGGGGGCCGGGATTCGAACCCGGGCAGGCCTTCGCCAGCGGAGCCTAAGTCCGCCCCCTTTGTCCTAGCTCGGGCACCCCCGCTTTCCGGTAGTTAACTCAGCCTCCACCCTTATGAATTTTTTTCGAGTTCAGTTTTTCCTTTACGTGTAAACACGCCGAAGAATTTATGTAACGTGGTGGGGCCGCCGGGATTTGAACCCGGGACCACTCGCTACGCGCGGCGAACCGCGCGCTCCAGCGGTCCGGTCACGGGGTACACCCCCAGGCTGGCTTTAGGGAAGCCTATCCTACCAAGCTAGACTACGGCCCCGGACGTATGCTCATTACACTTTTCGCGTATTTATAAGCTTTTATGCGCAACCCGTGCCGTGCTTGACAAGGAGGCTGGGGGGAAGGAGGCCGGACACCTGTTTCCTGTTGGCCTATTTCCTTAACCTTCTGACTCCAGTTTTTTTGAGTACTTTGTCTCGTGCTTTCTTCAAGCGTTCCAGGAGGCGTGCGGGCGTGCAAAGCAGTTAAGGCGAAGAAAAATCGATCCAGGACGCCCTTCTGTTCACACTCTCACACGGAGGATTAAGCTCTCGCGCGTGCCGACGGGATTTTCTTCTCGACGAAATTCACCAATATGTCGCGGAGGTCCGGTTTGGAGATTTCCTCCAATTCGTACCTTACTCTCACTGCGGGCTTATTCACGTTGAGGTAGAGCAAGAGGTTGCTCGGAGTTCCTAAAACTATTGTATCAGCTTGCACGGAGTTTATCGTTTTCTCTAAGTCCCTTAACTGCTGCTGGCTGTACCCCAGCGCTGGGAGTACGGGTCCGATGTGCGTGTATTTCTCGTAGGCATCTTTAATGGTGCCTACAGCGTAGGGCCTCGGATCGACTACCTCTCGTGCTCCGTACTTCACGGCGGCATAGTAGCCTGCCGCTACGCTTAAACCTCCGTGCGTAACGGTGGGTCCGTCCTCTACTACAAGCACGCGTTTACCACGGATAAGCTCCGGTTTATCCACGTAGAGCTCCGACTTCGCTCTTACTATCACTGCCCGCTCGTTTATCCTTCGGACACTCTTCTCAACAAGGTCTACGCTCTCCGGGCTTACCACGTTAACCTTGTTAACCACTATCACGTCTGCGAGCCTGACGTTTACATAGCCCGGGTACGAAGACACGACGTCCTTCGGTCTAGTCGGGTCAACAACTGTGATGTAGAGATCCGGTTTATAGAAGGGCCAGTCGTTGTTCCCCCCGTCCCACAGCACCAGGTCGGCCTCCTCCTCCGCCCTTCGAAGTATAGCTTCGTAGTCGACGCCCGCATAGACGACGTTGCCAGACTCTATGTGAGGCTCGTACTCCTCCCTCTCTTCTATCGTGCAGTTGTACCTCTCGAGATCCTCCAAGGAGGCAAAACGCTGTACAGCAGACTTTAACAAGTCCCCGTAAGGCATCGGGTGCCTCACTACGACGAACCTTACGCCCAGCTCTCTTAGTACTCTCGCTACCCTCCTGCTAACAGTGCTCTTCCCGGCGCCTGTTCTAGAAGCTGTAACAGCTATGACCGGCTTCCGAGAAGAGATCATCGTCTCGTAGACTCCGGGCAGAACAAACTCGGCGCCCGCCGCTACTACGCGCCCAGCCTTCTCAGCGACCTCCTCTGCCGTCAGGTCGCTGTAGGACAGGAAAACTTTTTCAACGCCGAATTTCTTTATGAGTTCCTCTAGCATGCTTTCCGGGTATATGGGTATACCGTTAGGATACAGCTCGCCGGCAAGCTCCGGCGGGTATACTCTGTTGTCAATAAAAGGTATTTGTGCCGCTGTAAATGCTACAATTTCGTACTCGGGGTTATTCCGGAAGAGAACGTTAAAGTTGTGGAAGTCCCGGCCCGCCGCCCCCATTATAATCGCTTTGACACGTTTACCTCTGAGAGTCATTTGCGGCGCCTAGGAAAATCCTTAATACTTAAATAAATTAATTACCGCGAATATGCTTCAGAGGTAGCCAATGACCTTAGTAAAAAACACGCTGGACATATTTGTAAAATAGCAACGTTATTAAGGCGCGCGGGGATCCTAGTATACGTTATAAATTCAAGTTATTACCCAGAAGCATGCCCTTAACGCTCGTGCGCGAAGTAACCTTAAAAACCTTCTTTTTCCCTTCTTCTTTCTCCCAAGTTTGTAAACGCGGAAGCCCGTTTCTCCACGCGCACAAGTCGGGGAGGACGGGGAGTGCGCGCTGAGTGCTGCGCAGGCGAAAGCAAGGGCAAAGAGAACCGCGATGAGATAGGTCGGGGAGGCTTCGAAACTGATGGAGGCGAGGATTTGGAGCCGAAAAAACCCTTTTTATCCTCACAGGTTGAGCGATGTCACAGCGCGTTAGGCAAATGCTCACGCGTGGGCAAGCCTTATATCCGCACCTAGTCGTAGTTACAGCCGCGCGCAATGTGTAAAAAAGTACTAGTAGATACAAGCGTGTTCATGTATCTTGCAGAGAAAGGCTTAGACCTGCTGGACGTACTTTTCGAGAGAGAAGACGTGTGCCGCGTGGTTGTTCCGAGCGCGGTGCTAAGCGAGCTCAAACATCTCTCGCTTAGCTCGCGTGGGGCGAAGGCAAGAAGAGCCAAGCTAGCACTGAAACTTCTGGAAGAGGTTTTGAAAAGGCATCCAAAGCTCTTCGAAGTTCTTGACTGTGAGGTCGGAAAAGACGTCGATAAATCCCTGGTGAACCTAGCCTTTAAGGAAGGTTACATACTCGCCACGGCCGATAGAAATCTTAAGAAAAACGCTTTGCAAGCTGGGGTTGAGGTGCTCTTCTTAAGGCGATCGACCGGCAGGCTGTCCTGACGCTTTTCACCGCGCGTACGTAGACAGTGTTGGTGAGGCTTCATGGTGAAACTTAAAGTTAGCGAAATATTTAAATACTGCTTCGGCGAAGACTAATTGGAAAGGTTTAAATGGGTTTCGGGCGTGAGAGTATGGTTGAGGAAAGAAAAGAGAACGTTAATCCGGAGGATTCTGAGGAAGAAAGAGAGCTACGATGCCCTAACTGCGGGAGCACCAGGCTAATCTACGATGCTACGAGAGGGGAGATTATATGCGCGAATTGCGGCTACGTGATGAGCGAAAGGGAGATTGACCAAGGAGCGGAGTGGAGGGCATTCACTCCAGAGGAGAGGGAGAAGAGAAGCAGGGTAGGAGCCCCGATCTCCAGGTATGGTGTTGAAAGCCTTGTCACAGATATAGACTGGGGTGGACGGGACGCTGCGGGCCGGGAGATAAGCCTTAGGAAGAGAATCGAGATGCTACGGCTTAGGAAGTGGCAGGTACGCGCCAGAGCTCAGAGCTCAATGGAGAGAAACCTCGCCCAGGCAGTGATAGAGCTTGAGAGGCTGGGAGCACAGCTGGGTCTTCCCAAAGCAGTCCTGGACAGGGCTCTCGACATATACAAGAGCGCACTGGACAGTAACCTGGTACGCGGAAGATCGATCGAGTCCGTGATGGCAGCAGCGGTCTATGCAGCATGCAGAGAGATGCGGCTTCCGAGGACGCTTGACGAGATAGCGCTCTACACCAGAGCAGGCAGGAAGGACGTCGCTCGGTGCTATAGGTTGCTCTTGAGAGAGGCATCCTTAAAGGTGCCCCTACCCAACGCCGCCGACTTCGTGCCGAGAATAGGTTCCCTGCTACGCCTCTCCGGAGCTACGATCAAGAGAGCAATGGAGATAATCGACCAGGCCAGAAACGCTGGTCTAACCGCTGGTAAGGACCCCGCCGGGCTGGCGGCCGCCGCGATATATATCGCGGCGCTTCAGAACGGAGAGATGCGGACACAAAAGGAGGTTGCGAGGGCAGCCAAGGTCACTGAGGTCACCGTGAGGAATAGGTACAAGGAGCTAGTTAAAAAACTCGACATAAAGCTCCCCGTATCTAAGAAGTAGGAATATCGTGACTCGGTTTTTCTTCACAGAGACTCGTGACAGTTAGCATTGTTGCCAGAAGACTTAACAGTCGCAAGATATTACAGTTCAGCAAGCTATCAATAGAAGAAATCGTGAAAAAGAGGGGGAGAAGTATATGCTCGTAGTTGCTGGGCTTGGGCTCTGCGGTACGCGAGATATTTCTGTAGGGCTTTTAAGAGAAGCTGAGGATGCTGACGAGATTTTTCTCGAAACCTATACGAGTGTGTCACCGGGGCTCCGTGTAGAGGACCTTGTCAGCGTGCTGGGGCGGGGGGTCAAGCTGGTAACTAGGAAAGACTTAGAGGATGAAAGCGCTAGGACTGTACTGGAGGTAGCCGCACGAGGTAAAGCTTTGCTGTTAACCATCGGGAATCCACTAATCGCGACGACGCATTCCTCAATAGTCGTGGAGGCTGCGAAAAGAGGCATCAAGGTTAGGGTGCTACCGGCTCCCTCAATTATCGACGGTATCATAGCCTCTACGGGGCTGCACGTGTACAAGTTCGGGCGTGTGGTGAGCTTGGTGTTTCCGGAGGACCCATCTCTGAAGAACTACCCGTATACACCGTACAGCGTTCTAAAGGACAATGTTTCAAGAGGACTCCATACGATCTTTCTATTGGACATAAGGGCTGACGAGGGGAGGTACATGCTTTTCCGCGAAGCTAGCGAACTGTTACTGAGGTTAGAGGAGAGGTTTCAGGAAAACGTCGTAGACGAGAATACTCTCGTTATAGGCGTTGCTAGGGCGACTGCCGAGGACGAGAAGGTATTCGCGGGAAGGATCTCTGAGGCCATTAACGCAGACCTGGGAAACGCTCCTCACACCTTGATCGTGCCGGGCGAGCTTCACGACTCCGAAATAGATTTCTTACACTACAAGACTGGAAGACCTGTCGAGGTGTTTAAGTCGTGGAACGCGAAGGTAAATGCGAAGAAAAAGCAGAGCGGTACATCGCCAACGTGGAGAGAGCCTTAGAGAGCCTGAAGGTGGTTCTTCCAGAAGGTGGGGTCGAGGAAACACTGCGACTTGTAAGAGGCTATGTCAGTGACGCAAGGTTCTACTTGGAAAAGGGTGACTGTGAAACATCGATTGCCTGTTCCTCCTACGCCGAAGGGTTGCTCGACGCTCTAAGATTCCTTGGGAGGGTTACGTTCGAATGGCCCTCAGTGCCTTCTCGCCGGAAAAGAGTTCTGGTAGGAGGAGTCTTCGACCTGCTACACCCAGGACACATTTACTTTCTTAGGAGGGCCAGCGAGCTGGGCAACGTATACGTGGTGGTAGCACGCGACAAGACGGTTATCGACACAAAAGGTAGGCAACCCTTGTTTTCGGAGGAAGAACGATTAGAAATGCTTAAAGCGCTCAAGTTTGTCTCCGATGCGTTTCTGGGAGACTATCCCCCGAACTTCGCAAACGCTCTTAGAAGGGTTAAACCGGACATAGTGTTCCTGGGTGCAGATCAGGGAGGGCTTCTACCTATCGTTGAGAAGGCTGTTCAGGAAGCCGGGCTAAACGTAGAGATAAAAGTGCTAGACAAAAGACTGAATGACTACTCGTCGACAAAGTACAAGTCACTACTGCTGTAGCGCGCGGAGAGGTACCGGCATCCTCGTAGCACACAGTTACCCTTTTGAATACCGGCAACACTGTTGAAAAAGGGGAATGTATTGGCGCACGCCTACTTTGCCGGGCTTCAACTGCAGGGTAGGTGGGGTGTAAGCAGCGACGACGTGCTTCTCGCAAGGGCCCTCGGCGAGGGGCTGGGAAGCTACGAGGCACCGCCTATACTCTTTCTTCCCACGGTAACATACGGCGTGGGCAACGTTGGGGGTGAGCGGACAACGAGGGTTTACATCGCTAGGTACCGCTCGCCTGGTGATTACTTGGCGTTAACAAGACCGCTTTATCTCGATGCCGACACGGCATTCAGGCTGGCTGAAAGTATACGGGCACGTTTACCTTCAACGAAGATAGTTGCCTCTATTGCTACGCCGAAGCTCTCAGAGTTACGAGCGCTGGCTTCAAGCTTCTCCAAGGCTGTTGACGCCTTCGAAGTAGACCTCGGAGTTCTCGGCATTCTGTACGGCCAGCGGAAAAGTTTCGAGGCGTTCGCCCTCGACATAGTGGAGGAGTTCGTATCGGCGGCACCTAGTCCAGTCGTCGTGAAGGTCTCCCCCGGCGTACCCCTATCCGACGCGTTCCTCAAACTCCTGGTCGATGCCGGTGTAGGAGGAATAGTCTTCTCTCCCCACCCGGTGTACGCCGTGGGTAAGAGTTTGTTTCGAGTGCACTCGCCTCTTCTCTCGGAAGTGTACTCCCTGATATGGGCGCGCCTAATCACAGAGCTAAACGTTTCAACGGCGATTGTAAGCGATAAGCCGTTGGAGGAGATAAAGGAGCATGACCCTATAACGGCGTTCGACATTGTGTTATTTGATACCGCGCTCATGTTTAAGCACTTGAAGATAGCAGGCACGGTGGAGAACGACCTCCCATTGAACTGGCGTAGTATAGCTACAGGGCTCCTCCCCTCCGTCACTCTATCCGAGGAGGAGGTTTGCGCGGACGTATGTCCCTACGGCGCCTTAAACCCGTTGAGTGCGGGGGAAACAACAGACGCCGTAGCGGACAGTAGGTGCGACTTCTGCGGACTCTGTCTATCTCTGTGTAGAACAGCGAGGCTCGTGCGGGTTCTCTCTCCAGAGTAGCTTGCGCTTCCAGCCCGAAGGCTTTTACCACTATTCTTGTATCAGGCACTAACCCCCTCGTTGAGGTCGTCCATTCTGAGGAAAAAGTACCTTAGAGCCTCCTCCTCGCTGTTCACTCCCAGAAACTCCTTCGAAAATATTTGCGCAATCTGTTTCATGTTGCTCGTCGCCTCTGCGAGGCTGAGATTTAGCTCTTGGCACGTCAGATGCCAGCTCTTCGCCTGCAAGATCTTGGAGACCAGTAGAAGCTCCTGTAGCTCGCTTAGAGAGGGCTTTTTCTTGGATAGGAAGTATAGGCGCGTCATTATACCTACCACGTCGATGCAGTTCTCAAGCGTCATGTCGCTCCACGCATACGTCAGGAAGCGTGCAAGCTGTAGCTTGGTTAGGTTGACTTTTACCTCGAAACTCGGGGTAGACTTTAGAAGAAGAAGCGCTACCTCAGGTTCTAAGTCGAAGTAAGGCGATGCCAGCGAGCCTAGAAGCTTTTGCTTGAACTCTTTGGCTATCACGTCGACTATTCTTTTAGCCTTCTCGCTTAAAGGCTTTACAACTATGACCGTATATTCTCCGCTTACAGGGTTCTTTTCAGGGCTCATGTGAACTGGTATATAGCCGTTCTTAAGCCAGAACTTAAGGAGCTCGTAGGTAACCCCGAAGCCCGCGCCTACCCAGTCGTAACCGTTTCTGCGTGCCTCCTCCTCTAGCCTGCTAAGGGCAAAGCTACCGAGACCTTTCCCCATAACGGAGGGGTGCGTCGCTATCCTCACGACGCGTATCCCTCTTAGATTGCCGAAGTCGAGTATCTTGTAGTGTTTTATGAGCCGGTCGGGTATGATGTTACCCATTAGCCACGCCCCCTTCGCCGACTCCTTGGAGAGGTCTTCTCCGAGGTTCCCTTCGGACGCCAGCTCCAACGAGACTACAATCTTACCGTTCTTCAGCCTAACCATGCGCAGGAAGTGGTGCGGTGCGTCCATCATTATGCCTAGGTCGTTGGGGTTGTTCCTGTAGTGCGCCATGATGTATATCCCGAAGAACTGCCTAAGCTCCTCCTCGTTCTTTAGGAAAAGCTCCTCCTCGTTTGGCGCGTCGTAGTAAACTTCTCCGGCGCTTACCAGTGAGAGATCGTCCTCCGTTATCTCGCACGGTTCCGCGTCCAGCAACAGTAAGTCGAAAGTCCACTTCTCTATTGGGTCCTCCGGAGCGTAGCGTATGGGCTCCGACATTTCGTACTCGTAAAGCTTTACACCTTCCTCGTTCTTCAAGCGCTTGAGGAATCTCAGCGAGAAACCCCTGCCGGCTCCCTCGTAGCCGTGTATCGTAGAGGAGTAGACAACCTTGTTGAACCGCTTCAGCATTTTGAAGAGGAGAGGTACGGGTATCGAGGCGGCTTCGTCCACTACGAGCAAGTCGCCCTTAGCCTTCAAAACGTCTAGGGGCGTCACGTACTCTATTTCGATGCCTTTAGACAACAACTTGGTTATCATACCGGACTCGTCCTCTAGCACCTCCACCTTGTGCTTGAAGAGGTCCAGGACGGCTGCCGAGAAGCGGAACACTTCCTGGACGTTCGTCACCGCGGGCGCCGTTACGACAACCTTGCATTTACCCTTCGCCCTTCTAAGCCTGTGGGCCAGCCAGCCAACCCCTAGACCCACGGCTGAGGACTTCCCCCTGCCCCTATCCGCCGTTAGAACGAATACGAGCTTCTCCTTCTCCGCCTTTGCGTAGAAGTGTTCGAAGATCTTAAGTACCTCTACCTGGTCCTGCGTTAGAGCAAGGTTGAAGACCTTCACCGGTATTTTGCTCTTCTGCGGTAGTACTGGCTTAGGTCTAGCGTACGGTGTGGAGGGGGTCTTCCCGAACTTCTTGACCCAGTACCTGTTATCCGCGTCGTAGACGGCTACTCCCTGGTGTTCCATCACCTTTTTTATGAAGCGCTTCTCGAAGTACCTCTTAAGATCCTTATCCGTGTAGCCAGGAACTATCAGGTTGCTCTGAAACCTTGTGACCGTTTCTAAGAGACGCGTAAAGGATGGAAGCAGGAAGATGTAAAGCCCGCCTCCTTCAACGACCCCCATTACCCTGCCAAGGTCGTTCGGCTCAAGGTTGTTCACGAGGTCCGCCACAGCGGCGGCGTAAGTCCTCCCTAGAACCTCGTCCAACTTGTGGTACGACACGTAGTCCACGGAAAGCTCGCGAGGAACACCTTTCTCAAAAAGTTCTTTGCGCATAGCGCCGTCCGAGTAGAAGGCGTGGTAGGTGTACAGCACCTTCTCTCCTGACAACAGGTCTTTAACATTGTATATGAAGTCCAGAGCTGTGGTGACGAGCCTCGAGTCGTCGTCCCCGGTTATCACTAAGAGCCTTCTATGCCTACTCTTCCTAGCCTTGACTAGCTCTTCGCGCACCTCGTCTAGGTGCTCCAAGGGGACTAACGGCATACCAGAACCCCCGATAAAAGAGCATGCTTGGCTTATAAGCGTGTACGCGCTCGCGCGCCGCGGGCGCGCGACTCAGAAGCCTTGTCTCGCCGGCTCTACGGGTTTTACCAGCTCTCGTAGAAGGGTGGTAGCATAGGCTCCCTTGTTTAGTACGAATGTAAGCTCGTAGTCGTTTCCGAAGACCCGGACATTCAGAGCATGGGGCACTAGGGAGGCGTACCTATAGGTCCCCGCGGATGATGCTTCGGGGATTTGCTTCACCCTGAACATAGAGACGTCGATTCCCTCTTCTCTCAGTAACTCGCGCTCTATCTCGCCGACGACTCCGTGCGAAAGGTTGCTGTTGTACCCGAACACGGGGAGTAGGAGTACTGCAAAGCCCTCGTCTATCCACCGTTTCACCTTCTCCACGTTGGCGTCGTTTACCTTCAACACCCCTGTGACTTCGCCTCCTCTCTTTTCTCTGAATATCCCAACCGTGTCGCCGGGAACGGGGTAGTAGTAGGAAAGACCCCTCTCTATCCTCTTGCTGAGCAACTTGTTGAAAAGGTAGGCCTGGTAAGCCCCGATGAAGAGTTTCTTCACGTAGGGCGAAACCGCGCGCAAAGCCCCCACGTAGTCGCCCGGATGCCTGGCCAAGTGCCTCAGAACAGCTCTCTCGCTCTTCAGAGACTTGGGGAAGAGCTCCAACGCCTTGAGGGGGTCGCCGCTCTCTGAGAGGAAAAGGCGGGCCCTCCTTGACACTTGAGACTCCCCCGGGAAGACCTTGTATATCAGCTCTTCGACCGCCTCCTTAAACTCTCCTAAGAGTATCATCCTGCCGACTACGTGCGTGACCGGCCTTACGGTGCCGAATCTTTGGTAGCCGTAGTAGTTGGGTACAGCCTTCTTCTCCTTCAACTCGCGCAGCAAGGCCTCTAAACACTCCAGGCACTCTGCACCCCGCACTTTCACGTTAAAGAAGTTGCCGTAGAGCATGCCGGGCTTCAACGCGAAGGGCCTCCTGAAGGGGCAGTGTAGCTTAACGCGCTTGTGCGACAGGTTGAACTCCTCTATTGATTCCATTTTGACCTCTCCGGGTATGGAGATGAACTGGTACGTAACTGCCGACGTATCCTTGAGACCCGCGATACCTACATCCCGCAACTTTAGCCCAAAAAACCTGGCAACAGCTCTCGCTGCACTCACAGTGTCTATTTTCCTCTTCTCGAGCACCAACCAGGTGAACTCGCCGGCTCCCTCCGCGTACTTACACTCTGGAGAAGCTACTTCCCCGTCGATAGATATCTCCCTTACGATGAAGTCGTCGAGCGAGCTTCTAAGCTTCCCACCTGTACCAGCACCGTCTAAACCGTAGTACTCCAGGCCTAGCAGCCTGTCGAGCTGGCTATCCGCGCGACGCGCCACGCGATTAAGAAGCTCGGGGCATTATAGTCTTTTCTCGCGTGTCGCGTGTCCTTAGGAGGAAAACGCGCAGATTCACTATAGCAACTTCAGGTGCCCAGTTACCTTGTCGATGATTTCTTCGTCTGCGGGTCCTATTCCCACGGCCGTGGGCGTGCCTGGAGGAAGCTGAGTTAACCCTTTATCCTCTACTAGGACGGCTACGAGCCCGAGCTCCAATGCTTTTCTATACACGCTTAGTAGTTCCTCCTCGCTGTCAACTCTAACGACGATCTTCCTCTGCCCCTCCTCGACCCACCTCTCCACGATTTCCCTATTCCTCTTAAGGGTCTCAAGCACAGCCGAGACTGATGCATGGCACCCCTGAGCGACCATCTTTCCCTTCCCCATATCAAGGTCGCGTCTCAGCACTATGACCTGCTTGAGAGATCCCATACGTACCTTAAAAGAAAAAGGTGTTTTTAAGCACTCTTATGCTAGGCCCTCTTGTAGCCTATCTTCCTCAAGAACTCTACTCTCTTCTTCTTGTCTTCCTCGGACTCGACGCCGACAACTGTGAAGCCGTCGATTACTCCCATAACCCCCCTCCCTTGCTGGGTCTCCGCCACGATTACTTGAACGGGATTAGCTGTTGCACAAAAGATACTGGCTACTTCCTGGACGTTTTTGAGCTGGTTCAAGACGTTTATCGGCCAAGCGTCCCGGATAAACAAAACGAAAACATGCCCGGCGCCTATACGCTTCGCCGCATCTATAGCTGCCTCGATGAGCTCGGGGTCATTCCCGTCGTAGCGTACCAGCCTGTCACCCGAAGCTTCGTTGAAGGCCAGCCCAAACTTTACTCCGGGCACGCTCGTAGATACAGCCTCAGCTATGTCCTCCACGCTCTTAATGAAGTGCGTTTGGCCGATAATCACGTTCGACTTGGACGGGAGCTTCACATCTACAACCTCGAATTTCAGCTCCATACCCCTCTCCTCCATCTTTAACTGGGCTCGTCTAGATAGAAATCTTTTTCTTCCATGTTTCCGCGTGCGTATGCTGTAGCGTAGAGGTGTGCGAGTCTCAGAGGTTCAGGCAACCTTAACCCTCTCTTTGTAAACATTCTAACTATCCACACTGCTGTGTTTAGGCTGATTTTGTGACCTATGCTGACAAAGACCGGCTTTGAACGCTCGGAGGTTTTGACAGCCATTCCGAGAACCTCTCCGCGATAGAGCACGGGCGCTACGCCGCTCTTCCAGCTCCCCACTTCTCCGACTAGAAGCTTCTTCGCTACGCCGATCGTTGGCTTGTCCACGAGCACTCCGAGGTGACACGCGAAGCCCGCCTTGAATGGGTGGAGCCTCCCGTTTCCGTCGACAAGCAACACGTCGGGCTCGGACTTTAACCTTTTCAGCGCCGTGTACGCCGGCCAAACCTCCCTGAAAGCTAGCAGCGTAGGCACGTAGGGGAACCTGACCTCTGTACGTGTAACAGAGTAGTCGACGACAGAGAAAGAGGGATACTCGACGACTACGGCCGCCGCAAATGCGTAGTCTCCCTTAAAGGCTACATCCACGCCCGCGGCTCTGCGAACGCTCTCCGGGAGAGAGTCCTCCTCTAAGACCATCCTAGCTATAGCTAGCTGCGCACGCCTAGCCCTCTCCAAGGAGAAGTTCTCGGGTAGTCTATGGACCCTCATCTTCCCTTCATCGCTTCCAGCAACCTCTCTATTCGCTGCGCCAGGTCCCTGCTACGCTCGAAGAAGAGTACGTCGTTCCTCGTGTTTTCTAGTATCACGCGCGCAACGTCTACCTTGTGCCGTAACCCGGGAACGAGGGCCTCCGGGTAGGAGAATTTCCCGAGCTCTACGTAGATCTCCTCCATGAACTCGAGTATGCTCCAGGCTTTATCCACCATTCCTTCGCGTAGAATGTTCAACACGTACCTGCGGAGCTCTCCCACGAGGTCCCCAAGGCCGGCTAGGTAGGCCTGAGGCTCTACGAGTAGCTCTTCGAAACCGGGTAGACCTTCGCCGGCGAGCAGGGACGCCAGTAGAGACGCTTCGACGTACTCCGTTTGCGCGTTCAGTACGCCGCCCGAGTAGTAGAGCTGGGGGTGTGTCTGTTTAAGCTCATAGAGCTCCTTGATAAGCTCCCTCGCCCTCTCCAGCTCAGTGCCGGCTTTTCCCAGATCCCCGTGGTGAAGCGCAAAGATAGCTTCTCGAGCTCTACGGGTAATCTCCCGAGTGACTACCAACATCTTCTCCCTTTGAGCGTCGAGCTCGTCCAGCTCCTTTGCGATCAGCGCAAGCTCAGCCTTCATTTTCTCGGAATACTCCTCCACGGTAACCTTAAACTCGCATAAGTTACAAAAATATAGCGTCGCGCGCTACGTAAGGTTGACTCTGAATGGCAGAGCAGTTGAAGCGCGCAGGGGATGTGGCTAGAGAGGCGTTAAAATTAGCGGTTGATATATCGCATGAAGGAGTCCCACTAATCGAAATAGCGGAGAGAGTTGAAGAGTTCATAAGGTCTCGGGGAGCTCTCCCGGCGTTTCCAGTAAACCTTTCCATAAACCAGGTGGCGGCTCACTATACTCCCTCGAGTAACGACGAACTGAGAGTGCCTAAAGGCTCCGTGCTTAAAATAGACGTAGGCGTACACGTCGATGGCTACATAGCTGACTGCGCCGTGACCGTCGTCCAAAGCGGGGAGTACCGGCGGCTAGCATTAGCGGCGTTCGAGGCCCTCAAAAGTGCTGCCTTGGCGCTGAAGCCTAGGAGTACCGCGTACGACGTCGGCAAGGTTGTTGAAGGCGCGATACGCAAGTACGGCTACAAGCCTATAGAGAATCTCACCGGGCATAAGATTGAAAGGTACAATCTCCACGCTGGGAAGAGTATACCCAACGTTGCCAGATATGAGTACAGGCTCGTGGGCATAAACATCGGCGAGGTTTACGCGGTAGAGCCGTTCGCGACGAACGGCGTGGGACAGGTTATCGACAGTGGGTGGAGCAATATCTACAGGGTGGTCTCCGTTAGGAGGATTTCCAGGGAGAAAGACCTAAACGACGTGCTAGAGGCGCTTTGGAAGGAGTTCAAGGGCCTCCCGTTCGCAGAGAGGTGGGTTTCGAGAATGGGGTTCAGCGAGAAGGAGCTACGAGGTCTCGTGGAGAGTAAAAGGGTGTACCACTACCCACGATTGGTAGAGGCTGGTGGTGGGCTTGTGTCGCAGTTCGAAGACACGTTTATCGTGGATCAGGATTCCGCGAAGCCGATAGTAGGAGTAATCGAGAGCTTTGCGGAGCTAGTAGTTTGACGCAGAATGATTTTTAGCTTAGTAGGTAAAGAATTACTTTGGATGATGACGGGTATCAAAGCCGAGCGTATGCAATGAGCTGTGAATTCTCAGCTGACCTTTGGAGAAGTCTCTCAGCTAAGCATCCTCCTAAACTCCTCGGATATCCTCTTGTACCTTTCTATGTCCTCTTTAGTGACACTCGGCTTTACTATTTGTAGAGCTTGTTCGAAGTGCCGCTTCGTCACCTTAGTCGGTTTTCCAGCTTCTCGGAGTGCCGCGAGGGCTGCCTCCTTGCATACTGCCGCGAGGTCTGCGCCTGTGTATCCTTCTGTTTTTCTCGCTATTTCTGCTAGGTCTACGTCTTCGGCTAGAGGCATTCTCCTAGTGTGAACCTTGAGTATCTCGAGTCTAGCCTTCTCGTCTGGTGGAGGCACGTAGATCAACCTATCAAACCTGCCAGGCCTCAGCAAAGCAGGATCAATAATGTCAGGCCTATTAGTAGCAGCAATAACAACAACACCCTCAAGCCTCTCCAAACCATCCATCTCAGTCAAAAGCTGATTGACAATTCTGTCCGTAACGCCCGAGTCAAACCTCTGTCCCCTCCTTGGCACGATAGAGTCTATTTCGTCGAAGAATATCACGCATGGGGCCGCCTGCCTCGCCTTTCTGAATATCTCGCGTACAGCTTTTTCGCTTTCGCCAACCCACTTGCTCAGGATCTCCGGTCCCTTAACGCCTATGAAATTCGCCTCGCTCTCTGTTGCTACGGCTTTTGCTAGGAGGGTCTTACCGGTACCCGGAGGACCGTAGAGCAGTATACCCTTCGGAGGATCGATGCCCATTTCGCGGAAGTACTCTGGGTGCCTTAACGGCAACTCGACAGCCTCTCTTAGTTGTTGCTTGACGTCTTCCAGCCCTCCGATGTCGTCCCAGTGGACCTCTGGAACCTCTATGTAGACCTCTCGTAAGGCGCTCGGTTGCACATCTTTCAGGGCCTGCATGAAGTCTTCCCGCGTGACTTTCAGCTCCTTTAGTATCTCCGTTGGGATCTTTTCACTCTCGATGTCGATCTTCGGAAGGAATCTTCTCAGCGCGTGCATAGCGGCTTCGCGGCAAAGCGCTGCGAGGTCAGCACCGGTGAAGCCGTGCGTAATCTCCGCGAGCTCGTCTAGATTGACGTCCTCTGCTAGTGGCATGTTTCTCGTATGCACCTGTAGTATCTCCCGCCTGGCCCTCTTGTCGGGGACGGGGAACGCTATCTCCCTGTCGAAGCGGCCGGGCCTTCTAAGCGCAGGGTCTATGTCGTCGGGCCTGTTCGTGGCGGCTATGACTATCACTTGCCCTCTCTCCTTGAGCCCGTCCATTAGTGCTAGTAGCTGTGCTACTACTCTTTTTTCTACTTCTCCTGTGACTTCTTCTCTCTTGGGGGCTATGGCGTCTATCTCGTCGATAAAGATAATCGCAGGAGCGTTCTTCGTCGCTTCCTCGAATATCTCTCTGAGTCTCTGCTCGCTCTCACCGTAGAACTTACTCATAATCTCCGGGCCATTAATAGCTATGAAATACGCGCCAGTCTCGTTCGCCACAGCCTTCGCTAGGAGGGTCTTACCGGTACCCGGAGGACCGTAGAAGAGAACACCCTTCGGGGGCTCTATGCCCAGGTGCTTGAAGAGCTCTGGGTGCCTTAACGGCAACTCAACCATCTCCCTAATCTTCTGCTTAGCCTCCTCCAAGTCCCCTATGTCCTCGTAGGTTATGCGAGGTATGCCTATCTCTCCACTGACAGGTTCCGCCCGAATGGTGATCTCCGTGTCCTCCGTGATCTGCACGGCCTGCGCTGGCATCGTGGTGACGACTGTTAGCTGGAGCGCAGTACTGAATATCGGTATCTCTACTACGTCTCCCCTAATCACCGGGCGCCCTATTAGCTTGCTCTTCACGTACTCTACAAGGTCCGGCGTAACCTCTAGGCCTATGCGGTACGAGGGTGCGAGAACCACTCTCTTGGCGGGAGCAACCTTGGCCTTCCTAACCTTTACGGTATCCCCTATGCCTACGCCGGCGTTCTTTCTTATTAGGCCGTCCATCCTTATTATCCCGGCTCCCTCGTCCTCCAGCGCTTGAGGCCACACGATGGCTACTGTCACCTTTTTCCCTTCGATTTCGACTATGTCCCCCGGCTCTACTCCCAGTTTTGCCATTGCATTCCTGTCTATCCTAACTATGCCTCTTCCAACGTCCCTTGAACGAGCCTCCGCAACCCTCAAAACAACCTCACTCGACATTGTTCTCGCGTTTTACCTTAAGCAGGATCTAAATATGCGTTTTGTCGCGTACGTTGCACGCGTGTTGCCAGAAGAGGCCGAGCACTACCCCCAGACGCCCCATTTTTTTACCGAGCTTGGTGGTTTCTGTCGAATGACGCGAAAAATAATTTTGACAGCACCCTGGTTATGAAACAGCATGCCTGCGAATCTCCCGGCCGAGGCTAAAAGCAAGTGGAAAAGAGTTATGGAGGCGAGGACACCAGAGGAAAAGCTTGCAGCCCTCCAGGAATTCCTGTCAGCAGTTCCGAAGCACAAGGGGACGGAGAGACTTCGAATGCAGGTGACGAGACAGATAGCAGCCCTTCGCAGGGAGATAGAGGAGAGGAGGAAGCGCAGGGCTGGTGGCGGCGAACAGTTCTTCGTTGAAAAAGAGGGGGACGTGCAGGTGGTGCTAATCGGTAGCCTCGGCTCAGGGAAAACCTCCCTATTTAGATGCCTGACTGGTGTTAGCAAGCCGTCACAGGATCGCCCAGTCCCCGGGATGGTCTCCTGGCTCGGAGTGTATTTCCAGCTCGTCGATACGCCCGGGTTTCTGGGCTTCACCGACCCTGGCAGGCTGATGGCTTTGGCTAGGAACGCAGACGCCCTTATAGTAACTCTAGATTCAACCGCGAATGCTGAGGAGCAGTTAGCCGGGATGCTACGGTTACTCGAAGAAAACAGGATATCCGTGAAGAGGCCGAAAGCGATAGTAGAGATCGAGCGAAGAGCATCCGGAGGGGTTACTGTCGTGGGAGACCTGGAGGGCGCCACTGTCCAGGATGTTGTGGCGCTTTTAAGAGAGTACAACGTTTACCACGCAGTCGTCCGGATTCAGGGTAGGGCTACGCTCGACGACGTGGAAGACGCTATCTTCGGCTCCTATGTCTACAGGCCCACAGTCGCCGTTCTAACGAAGGTAGACTTGGCACCCAATGACCACGTGAAAGCGTTGAAGGAAAGGTTGAGCAACTACGGCGTACCAGTCTACGAGTTCTCGGCGCAGAGGTGCAGAGAGCTCAGGTTCGACGAGATAGCTACGTACATCTTTCGGGAGCTCGACCTCATACGCGTCTACACGAGAAATCCGAAGACGGGGAACGTCGAGAAAAGACCCGTCGTGGTGAAGCGCGGCGCGAAGGTGGCAGACGTGGCGAAGATCATTCACTCTTACCTCTATGAAAACTTCAGGTACGCCAAGGTATGGCGGGAAAGCTTTCCCTTCAGCCCGCAGAGAGTTGGAAAAGACTTCGTACTAGAAGACGGCGACATAGTCGAGATAGTCGCCTAGCCCCTCTCCAGAGTAACCACGTTACCAGCCTTAGTGATCTTCAGTCTTATCCTTCCAGAGAAGCAACGCTCGTCAGACTTCACTGGGGCTTTTATCGCGGTTTCGTTAATCCTCGGAAAGCAGTACGAGTACACGGGGTAACGGGTTGCGATAACATTGCCTGAAACGCACACATCGACGTCGTAGACCCCCTCCATGCTCGTGCCCGGCGGGGACAGCGACACTGCGCAGACATCCCTGATTAAAGACGCCGCGTCGCCGCTCCAAGTATTGGCTAGCTGGAGCCAGTAGGTGTAGATAAGGAATGAGGCGGAAAGCAGAAGCACCGAGAGAACCGCTTCCTCCAGCTCCATCTAGGGCACCGTAAGCGTAAAGCCCCACTTGTCCCTCAAGACGCAGGGAGTGTCTATCCGCACTTCCAGCGTCCCATTGTAGGTGATGCTCTCGCAAGTAGGCACTAAGTCCACCTGGAGTAGTATGGCGTAACGGTACTCGGGGATCTTAAAACGCTGGTAAGCGTTTATTCGGTACACCTTGACTATTCTCCCTGTTCCGGTCTCCGCGAAGAAGCCCAGAAATGTGTACGTGTAGTTCAGCTCGAAGCTAGCGCGCGCGCCGAGTTTAGTTGTAACGGTGACATTGCAGTACTTTACTCCGGAAAGTTTGTCTGAGCGCTCGAAGCGTGCAACGCGCGTATCTGCTAGCCTTAACGGGCCGAAGTAGTCGCTCAACCCGTCTACAAGCTCCTCGACGCTCATGTTCGATGCGCAAGCTTCTCTGGCGGCCGCGAGGTAAGCCATGTAGACGTTCTCACCGTAGTACAACACCCTCACCTCGCTACTCGACCTCGAATTTTGCAGAACAGCTAAGCTTAGTAGGGCTACTGCGAGAAGACCTATAGCTGCGCGGCGCCTCTTCAAGGAGACCACGAGAACCCCCTCACAACAGGCGTCCCGTTGCACCAGGTAACAACCCAGGACGTAGTCTGGCCCGGCAGGGGTTGAGTAGAGTTCACCTTTGAAAGGTAGTATCCAACGTCGGTGCAATTCGAGTGTAGCATCACGTATGCTGCTATCACGGCGAGGTTTCTCTGTACCTTTACGGCGTAGATAGGGGAGCCGTAGTACCGTGTGTACACAGACACCGCGGTGAAGAGGACTATGGTCGCTATGAGCGCCGCCACTACCCCTCTGGCCACGGCTTCACCACCGTCTCGTTCCCCACCTTGCAGACAGCGACACTTTTTCCGAGCGTCGCGTTCCCAAGACTTAGGGGGCTCGCGGACATTATAACGGCGCAGGAGCCTTCCGGTAGCGCCTGGCTTATCCCGTATACCAGCGCGAGGGAGTTCTCTCCGGGAGCAGTAGCGGAGGCGTACGTCAAGATGCCTACGAGGAGAAGGAGCTCGAAGAACGTGAAGATAGACTCCTCAACCGCCCTCAACACCCCTCACCTCTATCACTTTAACCTTAAGCTTCAAAGGCGCGGCGACAGCGTAGCTCTCCTGCCCGATGACGAGCTCGTCTACGAAGCCCCGGAAAAAGCGGAGAACACTGGTGGAGTTTAGCCTGCTGTAAAGCCCTGAGCCGTAAGCCGCCACCGCTACTACTTCGCCGGCAGACAGGTTCAGGTAGGGCCTGAACACTACAGTACAGGAGGAGCCCTCCCGCACTACCTTGAAGAGTTGACCGCTCAAAGGTGCACTTTCGCACTGAGGGAAAACGATCACTGCAGAGTTGAACGCGTATGCAACCTTCCCGTTAATTGCTATGAACGACGCGTTTCCGAGAAGCTTTGCCTCGACTGGTAGCTCTACGATGCCCCCGTTTTCCAAGTCATGCAACAGGCGAAGCAGGGTTCGCGTGTCTAGCCTTTCCCTCGCTACTCCGCGGGAGCCCAGGAGCGCTGGGTATGCGAGGAGGACTGTTATTGTTGAGAGCAGTAGCAATAGTAGCGTCGCGGTAACGGATCCTAGAGCCTTTCTTCCCATGGCGCGACCACCACCCCCGTGTTACCCTCCGGGATGAAGTACACGTAGAGGCAGTACCTGGTTGTGTCGTATGCAGGCACCGCTACGCTGTGGCCAGGCTCGAGGAAGGCTCTCCACAAGGCCGGGAATTTCGAGCCGCACCCGGCTACCTCTAGGTAGAGCCTTCCTCCAACGGGTCTTAGCCCTCTCTCTAAGAGAGCTTCCTCGAGCTTCTTCACAACGCCTCCTTTGTCGACTGTGTACGTCGAGACCCAGAAAGCCTTCCAGGAGCCGTTGATTACGGTAAACCTCACGTGCGGTATAGCTCTCAGGACTGCCAGGCTTACGGCTTTGTGTCCAGCGGAGAGCGAGCCGCCCCACGTGAGTAGTAGCGTCAGGTTCTCCGCGCTCAGCTCCTCCTGGAACGCTTCGTAGGGCAGGGATATTGAGCCAAGGCTCGCCGGCACTTCTGCGACAAGCCTGCCTCCTAAGAAAGCGGAGACCCTCATGCCGCTCCACGGGGGTTCCACCTGGAAGGCTATCTTCACGTGGGTCTCGTTGTACTCAATACGCGAGATGCTCAAGCTGGGCTCTACGACTTCGAAAAGGTAAACAGTGGAGTTTAGCTCCAAGACGTTGATGGATGGTTTTCTCGAAGCCTCTATTGAGAAAACCCTGACGGCGGTTCCGTTGGGTAACACGAGCAAAGGCAACCTGCTCACGCTTTCCGTATCGCGCGGCTTCACCTTCCTTGCCTTAGCGTAGTCCTCGTTGACTCTCAGAGTTCCTCGCGCGTCTTCAAGCTTGACGAGGACACCTTCACTCGATAGCCCGTAGACTGTTGCATTTGTGTAAAAGGAGTAAAGCCCCTTTGCGAGCCCAGTGAAGCCAGCAGAGTCAAAGGGTGCCAGGTCTACGCCAACGGGAACTTTGAGAATGTTCGACGTAGCCCTTGTAAGAGCTCCGTATTCGGCTACAGCCAACACGACCTCCCCGGGGCTCACTAAGCCCTCGAGAGGGTTAGCAGTCTCAAAGAGTAGAGTTGTCGGTCTGAACCCCCAGGAGTCGATCCAGTCGGGGCGCGGCTCGAACGTCGCCCGGTACACTTTCCACCCCCTGAATTTGTAGTCCGTGAAGTTGCTAACTGAGACGCTGAACGAGGCCGAGAAAAATGCCATCTCGGGATAGCCGTAGAGGCGGACTCTCAGGATGACCCAGAGCCTGCCTTCCCCCACGTTGCTTATGACAGCGGGACGACCGACGTCGCCGTCCCGATGTATGCCTAGGTTCCTGAGGCTTTCCTTGTAGACGAGCTCTGCGCGTGACAGGTTTACTCTGTACACGGATACGCGTGTCCCAGGCCATATTTCGTACACGGACGTTAGCTCTACGAGTTTCTCTGCCGCCAGCCTAGCGTTTGCGACCACGATCGGAGTGTCCGCGCGGTCGGCACGGTATACGGCGACGAGATCCTCCTCACCCAGCGTGCCGTTCCTGAGAAGTGCATTGAGCGTGCCCAGCGCGGCAGAGAGACTCCCGTTGAACAGCGGTACGCCGAGGCTTCTAAGGCTCTCCTTCAAGGGAACCCTGTAAACCTCCAGTGTACCGGAAACGAAGTACCCCAAGAAGCCCGCGTCAACACGTATACCGGTCACTGACACGTTGATCTTCCCGTTGGAGGCGGGCGGGCTCCCTATAGCTTCTCCGAGCAGAACGAACGGGTACCTGGAGTCGTACAAAACACCACCTCGATAGTAGTTCGGGTCTATCGAGAAGCGATAATCTAATGCGCTCCACCTGTAGTACCTCCTGAGGCTCTCCTCAGCGTAGAGCCTGTAGGAGATCGTGGAGAAAGCGTAGACGACACCCCGCCTCACGGCCGTGTACTCGTCCGCATAGTGCCAGGGCGGTTGCCTGGGGTAAGCGTCGGGGTACCCCCACTCCACACCCCATCCTTCAAGCCTCGGATCCGTAATCAACGCTGACCCCAGCAGGGCCTCCGCCGGAGCCGCAGTTGCTCCCGGCAACTGGAGGGAGAGAGAGCCCTTGAGGGCCGGCGCCACATCCCTGTCTGCTTTGACGGCTAGAATGGCCGGTAGAGGGCGGTAGACGGCTCGGAGGCTCACCGCGCCATTTGCTCGAAGTACTAGCCTCGTTGAGTACACCCGGGTCCCGTTCGGCAGGAGCCAGTGCGAGAAGAATAGTGGAAGGTTCACGTAGCTGGAGATCCAAGCGGGTATAGGGACGTAGTTCTTCTCGGGGCTACAGAACGTGATGCTTAGACCGAGGTACTCGTTGTTCAGCGAGAAGTTGAGCAACTGTACTGGTTGAAGGATGTAGCCGTACCACCAGCCCTGAGGCTTGATCTCTCCTCGGTATAGGGCTTTGCAGCTTGCATAGTCCGTGGTTCTACACGCGAGGATCTCCACGGGGTAGGAAGAGCAGTAAACGCCGGCTACGTAGCGCATCGAGAAGTTGTAGACTCCGATGAAAGGCCTCAATGTCGTCACGAAGACCTTTCGAGCCCCGCTTATCTTCACGCTTATCCCCACGTCGGTGTACTGGAAGCTGTACCTTGCGTTGACCACGGAGGGTGCAAGAATCGTGACCAGCTCCCCAGGCGGAAGATTTAGCTTCGCGCTACCGGAGGAGGGTAGAGTTACGGTCACGTTCCTACCGCCGTAGCTAACGGTAATGTTCGCAACAAAGCTCAGCGACCCCCTCAGCTTGACCGCTCCGTCGTACTGCACGTTAAAGGATACGCTATCGTTTCCCGCCAGGAAGTAGTCGTAGTTACTGCCCATTCCCACGACGACGTTATCCACATACGCGCTGCTGGGTACGAACAAGAGGTAAGGCGTGAAGATAGTCCTGCTCCAAAGAGGCCAGGAATCGCTCGGCGCCCTAACGAAGCCTATAGCTAGCTGGATCGCGGCGGGGCCCGGTGCCGCTACAGTCACGCTCTGCGCGGTAACGGCGAGTACCAGTAGAAAAGCTCCTACCCTCGACTTCAAAACCTTTTCACCCCTCCCCTATCTTCACGTAACCATCGCAGAGAACGAGCCTCTCCGTAGAGCCGCCGGAAGCAGGCTCGAACTCCACGAGGAGTACCATCGGACAGTTATTGCTTAGAGGCTTTACCCTGGCTCCTCGTTGTACCTCGGCGAGGCAGAAGCAGGTCCCGGCGTGCGTTGTGGCATGCTCCCCTGTTAGACGAGCAGAGACGAGGAGCGACGCTAAAGCAACGAGCACGAAGAACCTCACAACGCTCACCACCCTCTAGGTCTCAGCGCTATTAAACCCGGAATGGGAGGGGCGCTCCGGTTCCCACGTTAAAAACTGCCGTAAAGATCAAGCGAGGTGAGAGAAAACGTCCGAAGAAGTCGGAAGAAGCATCATGTTAATCGTCACACTATCGGTCGTCGCACTGATAGGCTACTTCCTCTACAGTGTTGCGAGCGGCGCGACCAACAGGCCTGTACTGGTTCAGGCGGGCGACGCACTCCTCACAGGGTCTGGGACCTCTTACCAGGTGATAGTGTACCTCCAGAACATAGGGAGCACGCCCGCCGACCTTACCGGTGCTAACATAACTATCCCCGACCTTAACGCGGGCCCTGCTCAGCTGACTTGCACTCCTGCACTACTGAGGAACGGGGACGTGGCTAAGTGCACCTCTGCACTGACTCTAACGTCCGCTCCTACCTCCGCGAAGACCGCTATCATCGAGACGAAGTACGGGGCAATAAAGGTCACACTCCTAAGATCTTAAAATAGGGGTGTTTCTTTTTGCTCGAAGACTTGGAGCTACTTCTCCTTCTCTCCTACACGGAGGCGCCGCCTTCCCACGTCTTCAAGTGGCTCGAGGAGCACGGCTACTCGTACAAGGCCTCGAGAAGCCTTCTAGAAGCTGCGCGTAGCGATGAGGAGAGCGGTTCACGTCACGCGCTGCGAACCATTCTCGGCGAGAAAGTGTCAAGGCTGGAGACGAAGCTGGAGACTTTCAGCAGGAAGTCCGAGTCGCTGGCAGAGATCTTCTCCATAACACTCCTCAGCGCGCCTCTAATGCTGTACTCCCTGGCTCTCTTCAACCCAAGAATGGTAGCGCCCCTAACCCTTGCGCTCATGACCCTTAACGCCGTAATAATATTCACTTATAGCTCGGTGTACCCCAGAGAGCTAAGAGCCCTCAAAGTCGGTCCTATCCAGGTAATACTCGCCGCCTTACCCTTCGCCTCGCTAGCCCTTCTAAGCCTCCCCCCAGCGTTGGTGCTCGCCGCGCTCGCAGCGTTTTCCCTGCCCGGTTTTCTTTATAACTTCACACTAGTGACAAGGGTTCAGCGGGAGCTACGCGAGAACCTAGAGCTACTCGTCCGGGTGGCCTCTGCCCCGTTCCACGCCTTTAAAACCGTGAAGCCAGAGAAACTCCTCGCAGGAAAGTTCGTGAGCAACCTTACTCCGAGCGTCAGGCTAAGCCTCTTCCTATCCGCTTACTGGGGAACGGACCGAGAAGCGATGCTCGGACTGAAGAATACCTACGAGAAGATCCTCCGCATCCTCCACTCGCTCCAAGCACGAGCACTCTTGAATGGGCTGACAAACCTGGTAGGTCTCTTTCTCCTCGGGTTCGCCTCCAGCCTCATCTCACAGCTTCTCGAGAGCATCGCACGGGTCGAGCTACTGCAGAGCGTCGGCGTCCCAGCCGATGTAAGAGGGTTGGAGCAGTGGTTCCTCGCCTACCTGCTGTTCGCATGCATGGCGTACTCGGGAGGCATCTCGGCGCTCTCCTTCGGCACACCGTTACTCCTCCCCCTATGGCTACCAGCCGCGGCGCTCGCGGCGCTGGCAGGGCTATCCGCCGGTAGAAACCTGGTGATAATCCATGGATAAAGTTCTCTACGGGTTCCTATTACTGGTGGCAATATTGCTACTATCATCGCTCCTGACAGCCCCCCGGAGCATCCCAGCCGAGACCCCCACCCTCGAGCTCTCCCCTATGGGAGAACTTCAAAAGACAGGCTCACAGCCCCTTCAGCCAACGGCGAAAACTACGAATGCTACTCGTGCTTACTTCACGCTGAAACCCGGCGGCTAAGAGTTACCGGCATTTCCTTGGAACCGAGGAATCTTAAAGAAAACCTTAGAGCACGTCGTATCGCCTTGGTTGAAAAATTATCCGCTATATCTGAGATAAGTATTTAAAGCTTCTAGCAATCGATTAAACGGCTCGGAGATGGTAAAAGGCTACATACTGATTAACACGCGTCCAGGAAAAGAGTACGATGTGGCAAACCAGCTAAAAACATTCCCGTTCGTAAACGACGTAGACATTACCTACGGGCTCTGGGACATTATCATCAAAATTCAAGCACCTTCGCTTGCAGAGCTCGACAAAATAATCTCCATGGTTCGAGGATTAAAAGACGTTGAGCAAACGGTAACTTTAGTAGCGCACGAATAGTGTGTAAAACCTTTTGATCTGTCAAGCAGAGATCTACGAAAAAGCGTTAGATTATCCACTGCTTATTCTTTATCTTTTTAGGTATATACTCTGAGCTGAGGTATTTAAGGCCGTGCTTAGCGAAAGCTTCTATTTCGACCTTTTCCTTCTTCTCTAAGAAGAGTTCCAGTTCTTCCATCCAGCGCTTAGACTCCTTAAACCACGGGTAATTCATCAGCTCTTTCGCGCGTTTAAGATCCCTCTCCGTGGCTTTTATAGTGAATCCCTGTAGTTCGTAGCGTTCTATGTCAGAAGGCGAGACTCCCAGGAACCTCGCCTCGGGAGTAGCTAGCCTCTCGCTTTCGTAGCTCAGCGAGATTGAGCCGCTTCTGTAGACGCTGTAAATGTAAAAGCCATAGCTATCTCCGTCGGTCAAGATGTATACCGGAAGGCCGAACTCCTCCCATAGCCTCCTAACCATCCTTCTCGTACTCCTGTCTGGTTGCCCCTTGCCCGTTACCAGGATACAGTTGTTCTTCTTCCAGAACTCCTCCTCGTTTAGCTTCTCGAAAACAGCTCCTTTCTCCACAACTAGCACGTAGTCGGCTTCAACCCTAAGTATTTCAATTTTATCGACGAAGCTCGGAATCCCCCAGGCACCGCTACCCATCTTTGATAAATCTATCTCGTCGCCCTTCGAGCGTATAATCATGTTTCCAACTATCCTCCCCTTAGCGTCGTGCGTGACACCCATGTGCTCTCTTAGTAGCCCTGTGGCGACCTCTATGTCTTGTATCACGGCGTTGGATTCTCTCTGGTCATCCCAGGTCTCCTCGCTGGCCTTATTGCCGCGCTCGTCCGTATACTTGATTGTGCGCTTACCCCTATAGTAGAGTTCCCTTATGGTCGGGTAATCGCCCTCCCGCCGAGCCTGAACGATGAGTGAAAGCATGAGTACTGTCTGCATAAACCGCTTGGATTCTCCTATGTCGAAAAACTCTCTCCTGGCAGTCTTGGGCCCTAGGACTAGCAGTTTACGTTTCCGATCCCAGATCGTGTTCGCCATGGTTCTCACTGGAATGACAAGGTAAGGTGGCACTCCTGATTCCATCTGCTCCACTAGTTTCTTCGCCAGCGACTCAAGCTTCGCAAGAACCTCGGAGTCGGAGGGCGCCGCCACCTTTCCTTTAGGACTCTGAGACGACATCCGGCCTCACCTCTTTCTTCGCTAGTTCTTTCTTAAGTAGCTCTTCGATTAAAGCGTTAATCTCCTCGGGATCCCTGTTGACTATGTACGCTAGCGCGCTTGAAACTTCCCCCATGTACTTCCTGATTGTTACCTCCTTTCTCTTCACCTCGTAGAGCTTCTCCATCCTAGACAAGTACGCCCTAAGCCTTCTTGCTACGTCCCTAATAGCTATCTCCAGCTCGTGCTCAACCTCCGGAACATCGGCTATAGCCTCTTTCCCAACACCCTTGAAGGGTATTTTCGTAGAACACACATGCGTCACAACGGCAACGGGAGCAGGTAGCTTCACCTTGTAGATACTCCAGTCTATGCTGTCAATGATCTTCCTGGACACGTCTACACCCTCGTCGTAGAGAAGAGGCATCTTATTCGCAAAGCGGAGTAGCATAACAGTATCTTGGGGAGGAATCTCGCCGCCATAGGCTATCGCAGCCTCAACTATAAAGGCGTGGCCACTGTACGAGGAGGGGGGGCGCGTCACCGCGGCTACGAACTCTGGTTTCAGGATGCTCTTAACGCCCTTCTTCAGTAGATCCGCGCCTAGCGGCGAGAGTGTCAGCGGGCGTGGGCGGCGCCAACCAGGGAAAGTCTTCATCTTCGACGCGAGGACTTCGAGGTCCGCCAGCTTCAGCTCGGTCAGCTTGGTATCCGGCGAGAAGCCGCTCCACTGGAGGAACTCCGTAGCCTTCTTCTCCCCGACGCCCTCGAAGTGCTTTACTAGAAACTCTAGAAGCGTAACTTCAGACGCATTGTTAGTAGCCCTTATGAGTTCCTTCAATACCTCTACGTCAACGCCCCGAGGATGATACTTTCCGATCTCGGGAGGCTGGGGGAGCTCCCTTGAAACCCTTTTGAAAATCAGCTCGCCGTCTGGAGACCTGTACCTAATGGTGGCGTAAGGCGAGATAAGCGCGGTACGCCTAATGTAGTCCTCTATTCTCTTCTTTGCCTGAACCCAAGACCCTTCCAGCGTTAGCTTAACTATGGTGCCGTGCCAGTTCTTCGTCTTCTTCTTTATACGCATTTTCTGCACATGAGGAATGTTCCTGCTAATGTCTATGTAGAGTAGGTACTCCCCGACGTACCGCGAGTTTATAGGAGAACTCTTAACATAGATAGGTCTAGCCGTCGTCATCTGCGCGTAGAGCACTGCCATCTTCACTCCTAACCCGAATACACCGCGCGTCTGACGAACAACGTACTTAGACCCGTAGAACACTCTGCCGAACACATTTGGCACTTCGCTTAGAGGTATACCGATACCGTTGTCCGCGACTCTTAAAACAACCCACTCAGGCCTCTCCTCGTGCAACCTTATCTCGACGTCTATAAACGGTAGAATCCCATGAGTCTCAGTCGCGTCAAGAGAGTTTTCGACGAGCTCTCTTACAGCTTGGTAAAGCGCCCTGGCGGGATTCGAGAACCCCGCTATCTCGCGGTTTCGATGGAAAAATTCCGCTGGACTGAGGCCTCGGAACTTCTCGCTCATCCTGGCTCACCTTGAGCGATAGCCTTGAACGCCATTACCTACCCCCTTTCACAAATTAACTACACAAATAAATCTAAGTTTAACGATTTAGAAAAGAAAACGCTTATCCTTCGATCAATATTAAACAATTATCCTGTAACCGTATACCCTGTATTTAACGCTGTTTCTAGCGCGAATCCTGCGACGCGATAAAGCATAGGTAACGACGAGCCCCACCACGATTAACGCCAGCTCTACGAGCATATTACATCAGTATTACCCTTCCAGCGCGCCACCTATAAACCTAGCATTCATTTTACAGCGCGCGAGTATTTATTAGTTCGCGTAAACCTAGGAGCAAGGAGACGATGTCGAGTTTCGAGGTGCTTAAACGCTCCCAGGTTCATGTATGGTGGGATTTAAAAGAGAACCTCCCACGGCTTACCGCTTCGAATAGTGAGCCGTGCTTCAGAGTCCGCCTCTCTCCTCCAGGCGACGCAAGGCCCCTCGTCGGCCACTATTACAAGTTTGTCTTCAGGGTCATCGAGACATACTTCGGTGGAGACCCTCCCTTTCCCAGGCGTAAGATAGCCCTGGTGAACAAGGTCCCGTATCCCGACCTCGCGGAAGAAGTAGTTATCGACGGTCAGGTAGCCGGGCATCTACTCTACGACCTGAGGTCGGAGCGATGGCGGTTCAAGCCGCTGTATGCTGGCGCTGAGGAAGCCCTGAGGAATAGGAAAGGGTACTACGCTATTGTAGATTTGCCAAGGTTGTCGAGAGGCTACGTTGTGAAGAAGGACTCGGTAGTAGAGGCTAACCTTCCTGAGGGGGACGAGTACGTAACCATAGGCACGAAGAGCGGGGACTTCTACGGCGTAGGAGCTATGCTCAGGAACAGAAGGATCTACGTGCTGAAGGCCTGGAGGGCGAGGCCCAGGGCGTGGCTCTCTAGAGACCCTGACTGGAGTACCGCGGTGCTACGCAACAGGGAATACCTGCTCGCAAAGGAGGCTGAAGCCGTAAGCTTCATCAGAGAGGTTGCCGAGAAGTACCGGCTACCCGTCTTCGTATCTCTCTCGGGAGGCAAAGACAGCCTCGTAACTCTCCACCTCGCAGTCAAGGCCCTTGGAAACGAGAAGGTGAAAGCCCTCTTCAATAACACGGGCCTCGAGTTCGAGGAGACGGTAGAGTACGCTAGGAGAATCGCGGACTACTACGGCGTTGAACTCATAGAGGCGGATGCCGGCGACAACTTTTGGAGAGCACTCCCAGTCATGGGGCCCCCTGCGAGAGACTACAGGTGGTGCTGCAAGGTGACTAAGTTCTCGACGATCTCTAGGGCCGTGAAGAAATTCTTCCCAGAGGGAGCCCTGAGCCTCGTAGGGCAGAGAAAGTACGAGTCGAGCGCTAGGGCCCTCTCTCCAAGAATCTGGCGGAACTACTGGCTTCCAGGCGTGGTGGCGGCAAGCCCGGTGCACGATTGGAGCGCGATGGATATTTGGCTGTACATCTTCATGGAGAGGTTGCCGGTGAACAAACTCTACTACTACGGATTCGACAGGCTCGGCTGCTGGCTCTGCCCGGCAAGCGAGATGGGAGAACTCGACCTTTTAAGGATTGTTAAGCCTGGTCTCTATGATAAGTGGAAGTCCTACCTGGAGAGCTACGCCCAGATGAACGGTCTAGGCGAGGAATGGGTTAAATTTGGACTCTGGAGGTGGGTTAGACCCCCGAAGGATATACAGAGGATCTGTGTCTCCCAGGTCCAGGCGAGGAGAGGAGCGCGCTACGACAGACACGCATCAGGCAATACCGTAGAGTACAGGCTTCATAACCCCTCGGTGCGCATTATCGAGGAGAAAGTTCGAAACCTTTGGCACACCCTTAACAAACCGCTCGAAATAGAAAGCGTACAGGTAACAGGAAATGCCGTAGCGCTGAGATTTAAGCGTGAAGCTACGGCTAGCGAGCTAGAACTTGTCGACAGGGTTTTGATAAGGTCGTATTTCTGCGTAGAATGTTTAGAGTGCTCCAACTGGTGCCCCACGAAGTCTATAAGCATAGATTCAGAGAACGGAGGGATAAAGGTCAACGAATCCACGTGCATCCACTGCGGGACTTGTAACTACAAGTGCCCCGTAGTCGAGTACACGTTTAAGCATCTCGAAATGCTTAAACCGCAACCACAAACACGCACTACGGCTTCTTGACGAGTGGCTTCCCGCAGATCTGGCACTTACCCTGAGTCTTCTTGGCACATATAGGACAGTAGCTCACGCCGCAACCTTGGCAGTAGTAGTACTCGTCTCCCTTGTATATCTTCTTGCCGCACCTCACGCACCTTCCCAGGACCAGGGTCTTAGGTACGTACGCCAATAGCATCACCCTCGACTCTCCGCATCCCATACAATTCAGCTTTAAAAATATTTTGTAGTGCACGCGACGACGGAGAGAGAAGAGACGGGTACATACATAGCGATGTTTTTAAACGAGCAAATGCTATTACAGGCAACTCTTAGGGTAGAGGGTGTTGCGTACGAGTAGCGTTGATGAGATGATTGCCCAACTGAAGAGGAAGTGGATCCCCATTTACTTGGCGCTACTACTTGCCACGCTGGGTGTAACAATCGCCCTTCTAAGACTCTGGATTTCAACGAACAATGAACAGTACTTCTCTGCTGCTCTGCTCTCACTCATGCTGTCATCGTATATCTCGTGGTATCTGGTTAAAGTGCTCAGAGTTAAGCAGACACCCCGGCAACTACTCACTCTTGTAAGGTGTGAGACGTGCGGCTACGAAGAGGCAAGGCTTTACACCGAGGGAGACGCGCTATTCCAGGCAAAGGGTACTTGTCCAAAATGCGGTAAAGGGGACTTAGTCGTAGTTGGTATTTATCTGAGAGTGCCTGTACAGGTAGGCGAGCAACAGCCCAACATTCTTTCGCGTGCCGCAAGGTTTATAATGCTTATACGGAGAAGGAGGGGGGCGTGTAGAAGGGGGTAAGGTATGTCGAGAGTAATGCTCCTGCCTAAGTGCACGTCGTGCGGGAGGCCTATAGCTCCGTACGAGAAAGCTGTAAGCTTCCGATGCCCAAACTGCGGCGAGGCCGTCATCTGGCGGTGCTCGAAGTGCCGCAAGCAAGGCAACAAGTATGTGTGCCCTAAGTGTGGCTTCGAAGGACCATAAAAACAAAGCATTGAGGCTCCAGGTAGCTCCACGAGTCTGAGTAGAGCTAGCCTACCGGGCGTAGCTGGCTAGGAAGTTCTCCTTAACAATATAAGCACGCAAGAAAAGTAGTTTGCAGACCATAAGGAAGTGCCTTCGGCATTAATGTGTGTGACTCTTTCTCCGCATCCCCCAAGAGGCTTTACCCGTACGCGCTACGTTCATTGGTGCGCGCATGCGTGCAAGATCCCTTGATTTACTGGAGGCAGAAGCCTCCCGCGTTTACAAATGCGTGACGAAAGTTTTTTATTATCGCTGACTTGTGGGTGTGAGCGAGAAGTATGAGTAAAGTAGCAGTATTGTTGCGAGTGTTGCCAGACGATGCTGAGACAAAGCCTGAAGAACTGTACAAAAAGATAGCTGCCGCGCTACCGGAGAAGTACCAGGTAGCTCAGTACCAAGCTGAGCCCATAGCCTTTGGGCTCGAAGCTCTGAGAATGGTAATCCTGATGCCTGAGGAAACGGAGGGGGGTACAGAGGAACTGGAAACCATAATACAGTCCGTTCAGGGCGTGAGCCAGGTCGACGTACTGAACGTGACGAGGTTCAGCGGGTAACGCAAACAGATTTTCGTCACGCGCGATCAACACTTTCTTTTGCGGTTAAGTTAAGGGAATCGTGATAACCTTTATCTTTCCGGCTTCTCTAATCTCTCAGGGGATGATTTATCAGAGTTACTCTGAGCTCGATGAAGAAAAGGCATTGAGATGACCCTTATTATCTGGAGATGGTGGGGCCGCCGGGATTTGAACCCGGGATTCGGCGCCCGGGGGGTTTTCCCGGGCTCCACCTGGGCTCTTGTCTTCGAGATCCCAAGTCCTGCGAGTTTTTGCCTCGTGCCAGGCATCCTACCAGGCTGGACTACGGCCCCCAAAGCAAGCACAAATAAGCCACGGGGGACTTAAAAACGCTTCGCGCGAACGCGCGCGTGTCTACTCTAGGCCGAGTTCCTCCTTTAGGTTTATGCGTGCATCTAGGACTTTCTTTAACTTTGTAATCGTGTCTACAGGTGTTGGGTCGACCCCCATTTTTAAGGCGACAGCTACGCTTACCAAGTCGAGCATGTAGATCAGCTGTAGTAACTCACACGTGTGCGGAGCGTCGAAGACGGGTTTTTGCTCCAAGAATGGTATACCCTGCGTTTCGAAGAGCTCTCGCAGGAAACTTATCCTTGCGTCCATGTAGAAAGGCTCCTCTCGTCCCCTGATTAGCACCGCGAAGAATTTTCCGGCTAGAGGCGAGGACCAGCCCATTATTTCGTTGTGGTTGGCTTCCGGGAGGTCAGCATAGAAGGCGTGTATTTTGGCATTTTCGTTTAGCTGGGTCTTGAACCTATAGCCGGCCGAGATGTACGGTCTATACGAGTATACGAGGGGGGTAAGCCCCTTCTCGACTAGGGACTTTACGTTCTCGGCGCTCTCGGAGGCCCTCGAGAAGACCTCGTCTCTACGCGCAGATAGGTTTTCGGCACAACTCTCGATCTCCGAGAGCAGGTTAGCCTCCCCAATCGCCACCTCTACAATCGCAGAGAGAGCGCATGCCATGTACGGGAAAGCGGCCCTGGGAGGCAACCCCATGGGAAGAGAAACTACGGGCAACCCGTATTTCTCGGCAAACCTCTGTAAAAGCCCTCCAGAAGTCACGGCGACCACCGGGACCTTCGCCTGTGTAGCCTGGGCAACTACGCGTATCGTTTCCTCCGTGTTCCCCGAGTAGCTAACAGCTACCAAGAGGTAGTTCTCGTCTACGAACGCTGGGAGGTAAGTATCCCTCAGGAGTATCAGCGGAACCTTCGCCCTGCTGTAAAGCACGTCCTGGAGGAAAAGACCACCTATGAAGGAGCCCCCCATACCGCTCACTACGATGCCCTTTGGACTCACCGGGATCTTTGAGTGCAGTAGCTTGTGCAACCTGGAGTAAGCACCTATCCCGTGCATCAGGGACTCTGGGAAAGTTACAGCCTGAACCAGCATCCCCAACTTGTCAACTTCGTGAGCATTAGGCGATATAGCCTCGTAATACCTTCTGTATGCTTGTTTGGACACCGATCTTGCCTACTTACACCTTAAAAATACTTTTCGTGCTAAGTCGAGGAGCCTGCTCTTATATACTCGTACAAGTGCGGACGCGCAACTTTCTCCTCCTTCCACAAGTATAAGTCACGCACAGTAACTACGCCCTCCTTTAGTTCCCTCTCTCCCAGTATTATCGCGAAGCGTGCTCCTCTCTTGGAGGCTGCTTCTAGAAGCTTGGATAGGCTCCTCTCAGAGACCTCCAAGACAACCTTCATACCGGCTACGCGTAGCTCTCTCGCAACCGCTACGGCCTCCGAGAGTATTTCCGGGGTTTTCTTGACAGGTATGACGCAGACGTCCACCTCCCTGTAGTCGAGCTTTAATGCTCCCTGCATTGATAAGGCTTCGAGTAGCCTCTCTACGCCTATAGCCATACCGGAGGCTGGAATCTTTGGGCCTCCCACTACGCTCACGAGATCGTCGTATCTCCCGCCCCCGGCTATGCTCCCCAGCCCCTCCGAAGAGCCTGCTTTTACCTCGAACACAAAACCCGTGTAGTACCCGAGTCCCCTTACGATTGCGTAGTCAACTGTAACGTTTATTCCGTAACAGTTCTTGAGCGTATCCACCACGAGGGCTAGCCTCCTCAACCCCTCCCTACCGGGCTGCGTCGAGGTATCAATGTCGAGGCTACCGCTCTTCAGCTTCTCGAGAAGAGACGTAGCGGCATCCTCCCTTAGCCCGAGCTTCGCCAGCTCGGATACCACGTACTCCTCCCCGAACTTGTCCATCTTGTCAAGCACTCTTAAGGCGCTCGGCAAGAGATCCCCGGGGATCCCTGCTCCCAGCACGAGATCCTCGACAACCCTTCTATCGTTAACCCGTATGTCGAAGTCCTTGAGCCCTACAGCCTTTAGAGCGTCGAACGTTACGGCGACAACCTCGGCGTCGCCTTCCGGCTCAGAGATCCCAAAGAGCTCGATACCAGCTTGCCAGAACTCGCGCCACCTTCCCCTCTGGGGTTCCTCGTACCTCCATACGGGTTGCACGTAGTAGAAACGTAGCGGCTTAGCCAGGTCAAGCCGCGAGGCCACTATCCTGGCGATAGGCGTGGTCATCTCGAACCTTAGTCCCAGCTCTCTGCCTGCCTTGTCCTTGAAGGCGTATATCTGCTCGACGACTTCCTCCCCGGCTTTAGCCTTCAACAAGTCCAGGTACTCGAAGGCAGGGGTTATCACCTCTCCATATCCATAGCTCTCGAAGACCTCCCTTATTTTCTCGGACACTATCCGCTTCGCGTAAGCTTCTTCTGGCAACCAGTCCCTCGTTCCCCGGGGAGGTTGAAGTACGAGGTTCTTCGACACTTATAACCCCTCCGCAGGGTGTAAGACTCCATTCTTTATTTAAGCCTTCATGTACGCGCCTACGCTTCTAGCCTAGCCACGTAGATGTTAGAACGGGTTCGCAACATTCTTACCTTAACCTTTCTACCTATCGGGGGCGCCCCGGGTACTCCTACTATGGTGATGACCCTGTTTCGCGCCACTCCGAGCCACTGCCCCTTAAGCCACCCCCAGTAGACCACGCTCACCGTGGCTTTCTCGCCCTTCCTGAACGCTAGGGGCAAGGCGCGGGCCTTCCTTATACCGAAATCCTCAGGCCTTATCCTGAGCCTTACACCGTACTCCTTCTCCCAGACCTCCAGCTTCGAGTAGAATTCGTGCCACTTCATCGGCTTTACCCCCGGCGGCTTGCGACCGTACTTGTGCTCCTCGTACTTCTGTATGCCGAGCGGGGGGACCCGTTTACCCGCACCTATCCGCAGGGCCCACTCGATAATCCTCGGTATCTCCGAGTCGTTAACGCCTGGAACCCACACGGGCGCTATTAGCAGGTCGATATCCGTGCTCGAGGCAATGTACTCAGCCACGCTTATCACTCTATTAACGTCGAACCAGGGAGTCCCGGCAAGCGTGCGCGCCAGGGAAGGGTCCAGCGCGTCGACAGAGAGGTTTATACGCGTAAGCCCCGCGTCTGCAAGCTTATCGACGAGCTCTCGTGTCAGCAAGGCTCCGTGAGTCTCTATTGTGATACTCTCGGCAACGCCCGTAGAGCTGAGTAGCCTTACGAGCTCGATTATCCTTCCGTAGGTCAGCGGGTCGCCCACGGCGTCGATGTACGCGTGCGCCTTGTCGAGTCCCTTTGCCTTTGCGACGTCGACAAACCAGCTTACAAGGTACTCGTGATCTACCAGAAACTCTGTGAGGCGCCTGGTAGACCTGGGACCAGCGTCCACACTACAAAACACGCATGAAAGCGGGCAGAAGGACGTCGGTCTGATCTGAAGGAGGTTTGTGCCCCTATCCACTATGCCGAATGCCAGGTGGCCCACGAGAGGGAGCCCCTCCTCGACTTTCAAGAAGTACCTCGCCATCCTCCTCCGCCCGTGCGCTACACAAATATATCCAGGCTCTCCTCTTCCTCCTCTTTCTCCTCCTTCTTCCCGAAGAGTTTCTTTAACCTCTCCAAGAAGCCCTCCTTTTCTTCTTCGAAGTAGCCCCCTTCCTCGAACATCGACCTGAACGTAGCTATGCGTGCAACTCTACGCGCTACAACGAAGGATGCTGCGGCTACGAAGACTATAGTCGCTAGAAGAAGCACCGTTTGGTAGAGACCCGCCTTTAGGAAGGGGGTATCCAGGAAGACGTCGAGGAATACCTCCTGGCGAGGTGATCCCTCATAGACGTTTCTCACCTCGCTGAAGCCTCCGTAGCTCACCGTGAGGGTAACGTTGCTTCCAAGGGGTAGAGGCACGTTTCTAAGAACCGCTGTCCCAGTGGAGTCCGTGGTCGTAGAGAAGGTTAGAACCGTTCCCTTGTATTTCACCTCGAGGGTGACGTTCGCCCCTGTTAGCGCGCGGTTAAACCACCCCTTCACCGTGACCAGGAATGTCTTAACGCGTGCCGTGACGTTGATGCTACCGGCTTCAATTTCTTTGGGAAGAATGCTCGCAGATAGTACTTCGAGACCGGAGCAGTTAACGGAGAGGGACCCGTAGTCGCTTGGAACAAAGCTGAAGAATGCCTGCCCATTGCGCAACTGGTCTCGGAAAACTAGCCGTGAGGGTTGCCCTACGCGTAAAGCAACAATGCATCCGTAGAGCGGGTTGCCATCGAGGTCGACAGCCGAGATTCTAACATCGAATAATGGCACAGTAACCACTAGAATTCCGTGAGCCACGCTGTCGAAATCCGTTGTCCACCTGTAACCCGCGTACTCGACAACCACCCTGTACCTACCCCTGATCGGCAGGAAGCCCACTGGCTCGTTTACCTGGTCGACGACGCGTGAAAGCGATACCACCTTTACGACTATAGGCGAGCTAGAAATGTAGTAGAGTGTCACGGAGAGGTTTCCGGGCAGTTTAGCAGATCCTCCCGGAGAGACCCTAAGATAAGTTGATACGAGCTCTGTCTGCACCTCCACAGAGGGGGACTTCACATAGAAATCGTACGTGAAAACTTCCCCCAGAGTATTGCTTTTCACCCGTAAGGTATACCTCCAGTTGTAGGGGCAAAACTCCAAGCTAAAGTAGCCGTCCTGGTTCGGAGTGACCTTCATCCTATCGTTAAGCGGGGATACGACCTCGAAGGAAATGTCGTCAGAGTACAGCGGCCTATTGTCGGCCGTGAGCACCCGAATCTCTACGCGCCTAAAAACTCCAATCTTCAACTCCACCCTTCGATTATTCTTGTCGATAGTGAAGTCGCCCTCGTACACAGTTTGTCCCCTATAGTCCACCCTCAAGTGGTATAGACCTGCAAGCGGGTAGGAAAGCGAGTACTTATCTCTGAGAGGAGGTCCTTCTTTAAGAACGATTCTCTCCCCGTAGCGCAGTGTTAGCGAGGCGTTAAATCCTTCCGGGCTTTCATTGTCAAGAGTCCTAAATACTATCTCAGCACTGCTAATGATGGGTAGCACTATATCTAGCCGCGTACTCCTACCATCAACCGTGAAGGAGCCTGTCCTGTTAATGTTTGAGAAGGAGACAAAGTACCTAAAGGTTCCAAAGGGCAGATAAACCGGTGTGTTCTTATCAAACGGTACCTGAAATCCATTTACGTCGAAGTAGCCCGAAAAGTTGTCCAGTTGGAGAGGCATCGTGTCGTTGGTATAGAGTTTTACTTCGACCTTTGTTATGTTCACTCTAAGTTTTATAGTGGTAGAGTTACTAATGTTGACTGGGCTCTTGAACACTAGGACTTTTAGGTACTCTATTGTGACGTTGTATACCCCATAACTGGTTAGGTTTATCGTGCACCTCACACTTGGACATGTTTTGGTTAGATTCCCAATGTTAAGTTTCCACGCATCAACTAGGTGTTGAGAAAGATCCTCACCGTTATACCCCACAATGATAACTGTCACGTTCACTCCAGAAGCATTGGCAAAGCTCGCCACCGGCGTGCCCTGTACTTGCAACGCTAACACACAGTTAGCATACAAGCTAACCAAGACATACACTATTAGCATTGCATATACTGCCAAGGCTTTCTGCGACGGCACCGGGATTTCTAAACTTTAGAACGATATAAATGTAAGCCGATTGCACAGAGGCACACGTGAATGAGGCCTCTACTCGCGGTGAAAGGATCTCTCACCAGAAGAGATCGAAGGAGAGCAGTGTTTTTATAGCGCATAAGCAGAAAAACTACGAGCATGTATGAGCGTTGACCAGCAGACGATAGCTAAGTATCAGCAAACCCTGGAAGAGCTAAGAGCCGTTACCCTAAGCATACAGCAGTACAGGGGAAGGCTCCTCGAGATCGAGCGCACGCTGAAAGCTCTTGAACAGTCCCAGGGAGGCTTCGTTTACCGATCCATGGGTAATATACTCATACAGACGCCGAGAGAGGAGGTTATGAAAGAACTGAACTCTGAGAAGGAGCTTCTTCAGCTCAGGCTGGAAGAGTTTACTAAGCGGGAAAAGCTCCTGCGAGAGCGCCTTGCGAGCCTGGAAAAGCAACTGAGGTCCGCTTTGCCAACCAGTAGTGGAGCAGGGTAGATGGCTTGAGAGGGCGCAGTAAGCGAGAAGACCTTGAGGAGTTGGAGAGAGTTTCCATGCTTGTACTAGAGGAGATGTACAGGGAACTTCAGGAAGCTTTAAGCGAGGATCCTGAGCTCCAGTTAACAATCAAGGTAGAGGTAGACGAGGACTGGCCGTACGACTTTAGGCTAGACGTAGAGGTTTCCTCAAAGCTGTACGATAAGAAAACGCTTGAGGATACCTTGAACCGCGTTGTGTCTAAATACCTGAAAAAAGCGGAGGAAGAGTTAAGGAAAGCCGGGCTTCAGGGCCTGTGAGGCTGAGCATCTATGAAGCTTCGCGAGTTTCTCAGCACACTCCGAGGCGCTGTAGTCGTTACTTCTCACGTGAACACGGATCCCGACGGCTTGGCATGCGCCTACCTCATGGCTAGGCTCGTCGAAGAGGTAGGGCTAGAGGCCCATCTGTGTTTTCCCGGGGGTATTAGTAGTGTTTCAAAGACTATTCTGGGCAGGCTGGGGATGAGCTGGCAGAGGGAATGCCCCGAGGATACGCGGACATTCATTCTCTGCGACTTCTCTAATCCCTCCCAGCTACGCGAGCTCGCCGAAAAATTCTCCGATCCTAGCGTGACCCTAGTGGTGGTAGACCACCACTTCCCCGAGGGGAAGCTTGTACCCCTCGCAAAGCTGGCAGTAGTAGAGAGAGAGCCCGCGAGCGCCGTGATAGCCGCGAGGATCCTTATGGACGAAGGTGTAAACGTGTGCGCTACACTGGCAACTCTAGGCATAGCTGGCATTCTCTACGACACGAAGAAACTTCTCTTCGCTTCTAGCAACACGTTCAGGGTTCTTTCATGGCTTTTAGACAGCGGTGGAGACTACAGGCTGGCGCACAGCCTTCTAGTAGAGGAGGAGCCTCGCTCCGAAAAGCTGGCGAAGCTGAAGGGTTTACTCAGGGCCTCCGTATTCGAGGTTTGCGGGTACATAGTAGCGTTTACCGAGGTAAGTGCTAACGAGGCGAACGTAGCACGGCTACTTGTAAGCGCCGGCGCCGATTTAGCCGTTGTCGTGGGAGGAAAAAAGGAGTCCAGGCTAAGTATACGCGTGTCCGATGAGCTGCAGAAAGCCGGTATAGACGCAGGAGAAATAGCGCAATCCGTGGCCTCCGCCCTGGGCGCTGAGGGGGGCGGTCACGCGGGGGCCGCCGGAGTAAAGACAACCGATAGGAAAGCCCATGGACGAATGTCCAGAGCGATAGTCAACGAGGTAATCGAAAGGCTCTTCAGGTACCTCTGTACGCAACGTAGCGGTGCGCGTTAGTGCTTCGCCAATACCTGCTCCGGGAGGGCTAGCGGAATCTCGGTGGTAGGTGTTAGCACCTTTATCTTGTAGACCTCGACTTTCTTGATGGGGTATATCTTCTTCGCCTGCATCTGCATTTCGGTGGCCATCGTGCCTATGACTGCTTGCTGGATGAACGTGTCAAAGTCCAGGCTAGCCGCTTTCTCGCTTATTATGTCGAACATTATCCTCCTTATGGCTTTCTTCTGCGAAGTCTTAATCCTGCTAACGGTCACTGCCAGAGCCATTACACGCATCTTCACTCCGTCCTTTGTCTGCACGTCCAGTATAGCGTCCACGCGGCTCGTACCCCTCCTGACAAGGCTCCTTATATAGTCCCTAGTCATCTCCATCAGTTTAAGCTGTGTCAGTGCTATTCCATCGTCCACCTTGACTATCTGGAACTTTAGCTTGATGTGTAGCTGAGAGACATCCTTAGTTATGTCGTAGAAGCTGACCTCTACAGTGCGTCCAAGAGCTTTCTCCGGCTCATCAGCGGGTATCAGCCCTAGGTTTGCGAAGCCAAAGGCCTTAGGAGCGAGTACCTTTATCCACTTCTTCATCGACCACTTGTCCTTCGTCTTTGCCCTTGCACTCATCTACACACCAAGCCATCCATTCAAAAGCGAGTTTTAAAAATCTTTGTGCACGAGTAACACGTAACATGTATCAACTAATCAAAGTAATCTATGCGAAACTGATAGCTGGGCTTATACCCCTCCTCGTCCCCTTCTTTAACTCTCCTCACAATTTCCTCTAGACCCCTGACCCTGTAAAGCTCTCTAACCCACGACCTGCGCCTATAGGCTGATTTCTCTCTGGGGTTCGTTAAGTCGACTATCTCGTACACCTTGGCCGTCTTCCCGGGGTAATAGCCTAGAACTCTCCCTATCCTCTGTATCATCTGTCTTCCTTCGCCTGTCCCCTCGTAGATCACGGCGACGTCGGCGTCCGGCACAGTTATTCCCTCATCGAGGACGGTAGTCGTGACTATTACGTTAGACCTGCCCTCGACAAAGTTCTTGAAGGCGAGCTCTCTTTTGTGCGCCGGTGTATCCCCTGTTACTATCTCCGCGTTAAAGCCGTTCCTCCTCAGCAAGTCATAGACATCTTCCGCAGTCTGGAGGTACTGCGTGTACACGATTACTTTTCCGTCGGCATGTCGGCGCAGAATCTCCAGGAGCTTCTTCTTCTTTTCCTCTGGTCCCTCCACGAAGACGGCATCCAGGACCTCTATGGGAGCTACGACCTTAAGCCTCACGAGATCTTCGTACGTAAGCCGGTACAGCAAACCTCCGCACAGCGTGAAAAGAAGCCCTTCGTTCCTATCCCTCCGCTCGGGAGTGGCGGAAAGGGCCATTCTGTACAGGGCATCGACACCAAGCGCTACCTGCTTGAACGTAGCCGCCGGTACGTGGTGAGCCTCGTCAAATATCGCTAGCTCAAACCTTGACTTAATGAGATCTATGTACTTAACCGCACTGCTGTAGGTTGCGACCGTGATCTCCCTTATTTTCTGCTCTCCCCCGCCAAGAACACCTACAAATGAGCGCGGTAGCCCAAGGTACTTCTCGAAGTAGCTAATCCAAGTTTCAACGAGTTCCTGAGTAGTGACAAAGACTATGGTAGGCTTTCTCAGCGAGTAGATAGCTTCGAGTGCTATGAACGACTTCCCCCCTCTAGTAAATATCGAAATGGTGCCCCTACGTTTCCTCGTCCATTGTTTATACGCTTCTACCTGGTGCGGTAAGAGCTTAAAGTTGTGTTCAAGGGGAACAGTTATGGGCGGCTTCTCCTCTATCGAGACGAGAACCCTAAAGCCGTGCGCTTCGAGAAAGGTTTTAAGGCTATCTAGTAGAGCCACCGGTGTCGAGACTTCCTTCCTCTGCCAGTCGACGTGTGCAGTCCTCATTCTTCTCTCAACGAGTTCCGTGCCTTCGAACTCACCCTCCTCGTTTAGCACTGCCTTCTCTACGAAGAATTTCAACGTCGAGGCCTCTACAAGCTTCTCAGCTAGCACCTTGTCAAGGTACTGGAAACGCCAGACAAGCACGCCATTCTCCCTACGCACCTCCACGCTGGTCATCTTCTCGTCGAAGCTTAAAGAAACGTTGAACTTCTCCTTCAAAGCGCGTGATGCTTCGTGGAGAAAAAGCACGGAACGCAACCTCGGCGTCTGTCCCTCCACTAGGAAGAGCCCGCCTAGAGTCGTGTCATTCCGCAGTGCCTCCACGACGGTGGGAGGCAAACCCTTCACCCTTAGATCGTAGCCTATCCAGCAAACCCTACCCGCGCTCCTCCCACGGGTATATGCGACCACCCTCTGAAGATCCGCGTCACTCAAGGTTGACAGTTTCTTCAGCTTTTCGAGTACTTCTTCCAGCTCGTTGTCTAGCGAGGAAACCTTCTCCACAGAAATCCTCCACTCCTTGCTTTCTGGGTCGTAGTTCGCCACCTTTCTCGCAAGCTCCAAGAACTCTCTGAACTCCGCCTCCGTCAGGGTTCTTCTCTTACGAAAAGATATACTGAGATAGCTGTCGTTCAGCCCCCCATAGTCGGTCATCATTTTACTCAGAGATCACCTCCTTCATCAACACCATGAGAAAATACAATCGAAGATAAAAAGCTAATTTTTCTATCCTAGCCGTAAAGCGCATTGATTTTTCGCCCCCCACGTTATATACATGAAACTAGAACATTACGCCTTCGAGTTTCTTGCGTAACAGCTGGTTCCGAGTAGCTAGTCGCCTCAACAGATCTTCTGGGGAGAGCCTAGGGTCAAGACACTCGTGTACCAGGAAGCCACTCTTCCCCCTCGCCCACCTCTTCATCCTCATAGCTTCTCTCTCGAGAACAGTGCCCAGCGAAATGCCCAGCCTCCTCGCGACTTCCTCCTCGCGCCCCAGTATAGACCACTCTACGTGGCCATCCTCGGTTGGCTCGATGAACCTCAAGAACTTGTTCACCCCGGCTACCCTTCTCCCAGCGTCCACGTCTTCCGAGGTCACGCTTCCCGCGAATCGGGGGAACTCCTTCTCTGCTGGCGAAAGATCGGTGACAGGTAAAGTCACCTTGACGTTATCCTCTACGTGGATCACTAGCTTCACTGCTGTCTGTGGTGAAGCCCATATGACTTCGTATTTTTCGACCAAGAATCCACATTCCTCGAGCAAGCCGGTAACATACGATGGGGCAACACATCGTTCCAGAAAGAGGTCAACATCACTCTTTCTCGTGACGTCGCCCCGAGCGACGCTGCCAACGACGTACACAGGTATCCGCAACACGTCCAAGCACCGCAATGCCACGCGCGCCTTCTCCCGTAACTCCCTGAAGACCCTCCATGTCTCCTCGCTGTATACGACGTGAACCTCATCACTTGCCTTTCTCCTGTACACCTTTCTCCGAACCTCTAATCTGCCTAGAAAGTTGTAGCACCTGTAGGAGCGTGATTATAGCTCTGCTAACCTCGGTTATCTCGTCGAAGGTCTCCGAGGACGCAAGAGAGGCGCTAAGACTACTTATCTTCTGCACCGTAACCTGTTCAAGACCAAGGAGTACGAGATCTACCTTCACTCTGTGCTCTTCCTCTTCGCTCGCTACGATCACGTAGCGTTGCCCACACTTGGGGCATACCACTTCTCCTGACTTTAAGCGGAAGAGCGGAACCCTGCACGTAGGGCAGAGAGTTTCCAGCATCGTGGCACCAGACTTGAGCAAGTTAGCCATTCTAGAGACTACCTCCTTATCCTCTCGCTCCACGAGAGTCAAAAAGCCTGCAAAGAGAAATAAAGCTTTGCTCGTCTTAATAAGTACGCCGCGCGGGGCACGTGGCGGATCCGGATGTCGTCCCAGAGTTCCGGGGAGGGTGGCGTTGAAGGTGTCGAGCAGGTAGCAGGAGACGGAGAGAACGTGACAGAGTACGGGAGGTTGCTCGGCGAGTTTGAAGACGTTTGCCCTGTGTGCGGCGGACCTCTGAAGGTAAGAGAAGTAGAGTACATGCTGCCCAGCCTGGGAAAGACATTGCTTGTCTCGAAGAAGTGCGCGAAGTGCGGTTATAAGAGAACAGACATAGTGCCTCTGTCCTTCCAGAGACACACCCGCGTGTACTTAAGGGTGGAAAAAAAGGAGGATCTCTACATAAAGGTAGTTAGGTCGCCTACCGCTAGAATATTCATACCCGAGCTAGGCCTAGAGCTACGCCCGGGACTTGACGCAGAAATGTTTGTAACGAACGTGGAAGGAGTGCTACAACTCTTCAAGGACGCCTTGCTACGCTTGAAGACCCTGGACGAAGAAGCCCGGGTAGACGACATGGTCAAACTCCTAGACAGTATAGCAGAGGGGGACTTCACCCCTTTCACGCTGATTCTCGACGACGTGTACGGTGTAAGCGCAGTAATCGCCGGGCCTCACTCCCGCGTAGCTATAGAAAACGCGGACTAGAACCCCGCCCGTGTGGCGGGCCCGCCGGGAATCGAACCCGGGACCTGCGGCTTAGGACTGCGGCGCCCTGCAGGCGTGGCCGCCGCGCTTCCTGACTGCGCTACGGGCCCTAATTCTAATCCAGAAGTCGTCTCTGAATCCATGTTTTTATACTTTTCCTCGAGTGGCTTGTCATTCCTTCATACAGCTACCGGGTTTGCGGCTACCGAGTACAACTGGAGACCGTTTATAGAAACGATACGTCTTCGGAAAATCTTCCATTCCGCGCTTGGAGCTTAGTGGAGAATGCAGAGGAACCTTGAAGAAGACGTACAAGGCTTAGCTTCAGATAACCTCGATTTCGACGCGCACAGTGGGAGGTACACGTGTTCGTAGAAGAAGCCTAGTCGCTCTCTCATCTGCGTCCAAGTCTATTAACCTTTTATGAATCCTCAACTCGAACCTATCGAATGTCTCGTAACCCTGCCCCGATGGAGCTCTCCTAGTGACAACCCTCATTCTCTTAACGGGTAACGGTATGGGCCCCCTCATCTTCACGCCTGTCTTCTGGGCTATTTGCCGAATCTCTTCGCAAACAGCGTTTAGATCCTCGATGTTCGTGCTGCTCAGACGTATGCGTACCTTGCTTGGCACGGCGACCCACCTAGAACGCACAAAAATCCGGGGTGTATATTTATTTTTCCATTGAAAAGCGTTAGCACCCGTTAATAGCCTTCGGCTTTCTTCACGTCGATTACTACTCCGGCAGCAATGGTGCGGCCAGAGTCTCTAATGGCGAACCTGCCTAGTGGTGGGAACTCAGAGTACTTCTCCACGACGACCGGCTTCCTCGGTTTGAACCTTACGATGGCGGAGTCACCCTGCTTAATGTACTGCGGCTTCTCCTCTGCAACGCTACCCGTCCTTGGGTCAAGCTTCTGAAGTAGCTCCTCAAACGTTACCGGGACGGTCGCCGTGTGTATGTGCAGCACCGGTGTGTAGCCTGCCGCGATGGCCGTCGGGTGGTACAGGACGAAGATCCTACCTGTGAATTCTTCCGCAACAGTCGGCGGGTTCGTTGTATGTCCTGCCACGTCGCCACGCCGCAACTGAGATTTTTCAACGCCCTTCACGTTGAAACCTATGTTGTCCCCTGGTATAGCCTCCTGGAGCGGCGTGTGGTGGGTCTCTATGGATTTGACTTCTCCCACTGCTTTCGGCGGGTTGATGATTATCTTGTCTCCAACTTTGAGTACGCCTGTCTCGACTCTCCCAACGGGAACTGTGCCTACTCCTTTAATGCTGTAGACGTCCTGTATGGGTATCCTTAGCGGCTTGTCTATGGGCCTCGGAGGCTCCTTGAAGAAGTCGAACGCCTCGTAGAGGCATGGCCCGTCGTACCACGGAGTCTTCTCGGGGGTCCTCTTGGACACGTTCACGCCTTCCCACGCCGAAGTCGGTATGAACGGTATCTCGTCCACCTTGTAGCCGACCATTCGGAGCAACCTTATCAGCTGGTTCTTAATTTCCTCGTACCTCTCCTTGCTGTAGTTAACCGTGTCCATCTTGTTTATAGCCACGACCAGCTGGTCTACGCCCATCGTCTTCGCCAGGAAGACGTGCTCCCTGGTCTGACCAGCAGGGCTTATGCCAGCCTCGAATTCACCCTCCTTAGCAGATACGACGAGCAATGCGACGTCAGCCTGGCTAGCTCCGGTTATCATGTTCTTAACGAAGTCCCTGTGACCCGGCGCGTCAATCAGCGTGAAGAAGTACTTCTTAGTCTCGAACTTGTAGAAGCCGAGGTCGATTGTGATACCCTTCTCTCTCTCCTCCTTGAGCTTGTCTAGAACCCAAGCGTACTTCCACGTCTCCCTACCCATCTTTTTCGCTTCCTCCTCGTACTGCTGAATCAGCCTGGGGTCTACCGCGCCTATCTCGTAGAGGAGTCTTCCCATTAGGGTGCTTTTTCCGTGGTCGATGTGTCCTATCACTACCAGGTTTAAGTGTGGCTTTTTCTCAGACATACTTTACACCTTCGCTTGCAGAAATCACGATAATAACGGTATAGATAAACCTTACTCACCTATAGTAGCACTAGGCACTGCGAGCCTGCGGAGCCGCGCACCAATACATTACCATAGCGGAATTCACGACAAGGTAAGTTACGGCGAGCCGCGCAACGCGCGCTAGATAAACCTTACTCAGGACAAGCTAAGGGGAGGGGGCCGGGCGCCTTTCCCTGCCGGTCTTACTCTTTAGTCTTCTGTCCCCAGTTTTTCGAGGCGTTCTACGAGGCTCTGCGCCTTGGGGTACTGCTCAGCCTTGTGCTTCGCGAAGGCGAGGAGTGTTGCGCGTAGCTCTGTGTCGCTACGCGCGTGTTCAAAGAGAGAACTGTGAGTCACCTGGTAGTACTCCCTGCCTCCCATGTTAACCACCCGGACGTCCCAGCCTTGAGCGCGCGCCTCCTCCACCCAGCCTTGAGGCACAGCTTCGACCGCGATACGGGCGTAGACGTGGTTCTTCGTAGAGATGTAGACTAGGTGTAGCCTAGCTCCCGCTACCTCGGCATAGAACGTGTTATTTCTCTGTCCGTTTTTCCTGCCCCTCTTCTGCAGCATCCCGTAGCCGACGTATAGGAAGTGTTTGACCTTCGGACACTTAGTTACCAGCGAGACAAAGCGCACGTACTCGCTTGCCCTCTCCACGGCCAAGCGAGCATTGACAATGGCGCTCTCCGCCGGCAAGTAGAGAAGCTCGTGTCCAACCTTGAAGTAGAGCCATCTAAGCCTTAGAAAGTATTCGAGCCCGCCGTCCCCCAAGAAGCCAGTGAAAAGAGCCACTGGGTCGCCGTTGAGCGCTTTGCACTCCTCGACCAACCTGCGGAACTCTGCACGTTTAACTTCGCCGATAAGCCTTGAAGCCCAGGAGAGCGCCTCCTCGTAGCCGTAGACACGCGCGTGCCACTGGATGCTCAGCCTGGTACTGCCGAGTATGCCCGCCGTGACGCCGAGCTTGATATCGTCGCTCGGAAAGCTTGCGAGCGTACTGGGGAGTTGCCACGGTTGCGTCGTGGCGAAACTCACGTCGCTGAAGCGTCCACGAGGGGGTGTCACATCCGTTAAGACCCACCCTTTCTGCAGGCTTCTAAGCACGTCTGGTGGTGTCCTCACGAGAACCTCCGGGAACTCTGATTCAACCCAGTAACCCTTCAGCGGTACGTGCACGGACCAGCCGTTAGTGGGCTTGCTCACGACGACATACCAGTTCTCTCTAGGTATGTATACGTGCCAGACTCTGCCATGCTTCTCAGCTCTAAGACCGTCGGCGCCGGCGTCGACTATTGCTTGCAACCTTCCTTTGAGCTCCGTCACAGCGCTTCCTTCGCGTGGCCTCTCGTCGCTGTTCAGCAAGAGGTACTTCCTCGCGTCGATGTCGATGAACCTGTAAAACCTCGGGTAGACGTCGTCCGGCACGACGGTCAGCGCGTGTGCCGCGAACCTGGTAAAGTCCCAGTCGACCTCGGTCACAGCATCGTGCAGGCCGCGGTAGTGTATCTCGCCCTTCTTCTTCTTACCCCTGGACCTCCTCTTATCCTCTGTCCTGGTGGCATACAAGCTTAGAGCCGCACGCCTCCAAACCTCCTCCCTAACAGTCTTCTCGACCCCCTCCCCCACGGCTCCATTTCCCCTCATCAAGGCCTCACTCATATCACCCACCCTCCACGTGGCGGGTGGGGCGCCCCGCGAGGGCGCGCTATCAGGGGTCAGCGTGGCGGGAGGGAGGCGTGAGCGGTGAGTGCTTCGAAGTGATTGCTTTCTCGGGCGGGCCCGCTGGGGCCAAGGCCTCGCCCGCCTTTGCCCGGCCCCCCGGGAAGGCCGGCGTCGTTTACTAGGGGCGACCGTCACCTTTCGGCTCATCGTGTCGGGCTTCACGAATCGGCCCCTAGGCCGGTCTCTCCCCAACCGGGGAGAGACGCCCCAGCCCGGGGCTGGGGCCCCAGAGCCCCGCCTCCCCCGCCGCCCCCGCGTGTCTAGAGCGCCTGGCCCGGGCCTCCCCGCGGCCAAGCGCTCCCCTCGCGCCCGGGAGGGCCTCCCCACCCCGGGGCGCTCACTGGGCCCCGGAGAGGCGTAACCCCGGGGCTCCCCGCGGGCTACGCCTCCCTCGCCCCGCGCCGGGCCTCCCCGCGCGCGGGGCTCATTGAACCCCTCCCTGTCGGGGAGGGCCCCCAATGATGGGAGGGTTGGGTTAGACACGCGGGAAAAAAATTCAATTTTAGCGGCAGGGGATTGCAGGGTTTCTCCCCCAGGCCTAGTCTTTGCTTGCGCCTCGGCCCCCTCCTCCCCCGTCCTCCCGCGGCCGGGCTGTCTGGGGTCATTGCTCATTTTTGGGCCGCGGGGTTCACCTGTTGAGCGCCTCTCCCGGGGGCTTTGCCTGTGTCGCCTCCCGGGGTGTAGACGCGGCTTCACTTTTCGGCCGCGAGCCCGATTGCTATGTTAATAGTGGATTTTGGGATTTATTGCCTGCGTTTGTAAACGTGGGAGCTTTCTCCCGTTTTTTCCGCGTTGAAAGAGGTAATGAGGGTTGACCGAGCATGAGCGACCCGAGAGTTACCGTGCGAACGATAGGCGCGCTTTCGCGGCTTTTGGCGAGCACTCTTAAGGGCGACGGGCTGTACGAGGCGCGCCTAGTAGAGGCGTTGGACGCAATCGAAGAGTTTTTAACCTCCGTGGGAAGCGCGACCCCGCGAGTCGAGGAAGACGAAGAGCTGGAGCGCGAGCTTGAGGAGGGCGTTGAGGAGCTGAGAGAGCTAGGGCTAGCGTAAAAAACTCCTTTTTCTCCTTTTTCCCTGGTTTGTAAACACGCGCTACCGCGCGCGATCAAGATCCTTATTTTAGGCTTCAAAGAGATATAGCGCCCAGGCTAAACAGGTACAAGGCTGCCAAGGTTCTCTCGAAGCTTGTCTCTCGCATGCGTAAGGTTTATAATGTAATTTCATAGAAGAGGGGTGGGCTCGGTGAAGTGAAATGAAAGTTCCAAGCGTTATCCGCACCTACTGTCCGCGGTGCAAAACTTACACAGAGCATGAAGTAACGCTTTACAAGGCTGGGAAGAGAAGAACCCTTGCCGAGGGGCAAAGACGCTATCTTAGGAAGCAGAAAGGTTACGGTTCGAAGCGTAAGCCCGAACAGAAGAGAACTGCTAAAGTGACCAAGAAGCAGGTTCTAAAGCTTAAGTGCAAGGTCTGCGGCTATACGTATCACAAGGAAGGTATCAGACTGAAGAAGCTTGAAATAGTAGAAAAGGTGAAGTAAGCGTGGGGCACGAGCGCAAGGCCCTTATCCCACAACCACGAAGCAAGTTTCTCAAGATCCGATGCCCAGACTGCGGCAATATCCTTGTAACGTATAGCCACGCGTCAACGAAGGTCAAGTGTCCTAAGTGCGGTAAAATACTAGTAGAGCCTACAGGTGGCAAAGCGCTGATAATAGCCGAGATACTCGAGGTCCTATAGAGAGCTGATTTCTCCGTAACGCTATACTTCCAGCACGCGTTAATTCTCCTCTCGCACGCGAGCCATTGTACTCCAACATCTTTTTATAGTATACTTCCTAGAACTCTAGGATGTCTTATGGTGCGCAGAAGGGAGGATGTGCCGAGCCTAAACGAGCTGGTAGTCGGGACGGTAATCGATATTCAGGATCACGGAGCGTTCGTCTCTCTCGATGAGTTTGGAGGGCTAAAGGCATACATACCTCTAGGAGAGGTCAGCCACTCCTGGTTTAAAAATATACGAGATGTTTTGAAGGTAGGGCGGAAATACGTCTTAAAAGTTATCAGGGTAGACAGGAACAAGAAGCTCGTAGACGTATCTCTTAGAAGAGTTTCCGAGAAGGAAAGGAGGGAGAAGATCATAGAGTGGAAGCGCGCACAGAGGGCGGAGAAGATACTGGAAATGGCTGCTTCAAAGCTTAACAAAACGTTGGACGATGCCTACAGGGAAGCAGGATGGAAGCTTGAGGATCACTATGGAGAGATATTCAGGGGGCTAGAGGAGGCAAGTGCGCGCGGAGAAGAGGCATTGCTTGAGGCAGGAGTCAGTAAACAGTGGGCGAAGGTGCTCGCAGAACTAGCAAGACAGGGTATCAAGCCCAAGAAGGTTAAGCTCTCTGCGCTTATAAACCTCCAGTGCCTCTCGAAGGGAATAGAGGGCGTAAAGTCCACCCTCACGGAGTGGGAAAACGTGGTAAGCATCCCCCGAGATGCCAGCGTAAGGGTGTACACGCTCGGGTCCCCTAGGTACAAGCTCGACATTGAGGCACAGAGCTACAAGGAAGGAGAGAAAATCCTGGCCGAAATAATATCAGTAATGGAGCAGGCAGCAAAAAAGAACGGGTGCAGCTTTAGCTATAAACGCCTAGAGACATGAGACAGGTGCCCCGCATGTCTCGAGGAATACTGAGAAGGTGCGAGAAGTGCGGGCTATACACACTCAGACAAGATAAATGCCCGTACTGCGGTGGCCCCGTGAAAACTCCGCACCCGGCGAAGTTTTCTCCTGATGACAAGTACGGCGAGTATAGGCGAAAAATCAAGCTTCAGCTACTACAAGGTAACGCGAAAGCGTCTACCCCTTGACCCTGAAAACTTTTACCCACCCGTTTGGCTCTGACACGTATACGAGCTCGAAGTTCTTGAGGGGGGCGAACGTGTACGTGGGTCCTTTGTATCCCTGGAGCCCGAAGAGCTGGTAGAGGAAGGGGTCAAAGATGAATACTTGCTGCTTATGGTTTCTCGTGTATACCATCCTGTAGAGCGTCGCGTTGAGCGCTTGCGGGGTGTTGGCTGGAAGTATCAGGTAGAGCGTGTAGCCCCCTTGTTGCAGGTAGGCGAAAGATCCGTTGTTATACCCGTATATGTAGTCGTTAGCGCTGAGCCCGATCCACTTGAGCATTTGCGGAGATTTAGCTATGTCTCCGCCGAGCGCGGGGTGCATCATCGAGAACCATACCGTGAGGCCGTTCGAGAGCTGTAGCTGTTGGAGAGGCTCGAACACTACGACGTAGGAGACGTTCAGCTCCTTGAATATCCTTAGCGCGGTGTCTTCGTCGCTCATAAAGGCCTTAGCTATCTTCTGTATCTGCTTCGTGTCTATAGTAGCGTTGTCACACGTAGTCTTCCTTCCCGTGTTCACGCTTATCCAGTACCCGTAATCCCACCAGGTCGCTATCGTCGCATCCCTAGGCACGTTCTCGGATATCCACTGAAGGGCGGACAGCCAGTCCATGTACTCGTAGTCGTACCGCACTAGGGGCACGGAAGACGTGAGTATGAGTGGTGGTTGGTGGGAGTTCAGCGGTATTTTTGAGGCGAGTATAGACGGGGAGAAGAGGAGCAACAGGATTACCGCTATCAGGATCGCTAGGTGGCGCGTTGTCTGGGTGGAGGCTCCTCTGTGTCTCTTGTCGTAGCTTCTCTCCGCAGGTAGTGCCAGCCTATCCAGTATTTCGACGAGACCGAGAGACCCTGCAATCGCGACGGCGGGGGAGAGGAGTAGAAGAAGCCTAACTATGGAGGCGGAGAAGTACACCGCCGTAGCTATGAAGAGCGAGATAAAGGCGCTGTTGAAGTCATCCTTCGACTTAAGGAAGTAGAGGTAGCCTGCGAAAAACGCGAATATAAGCGAGGTCTGGAAGTCGTCGAAGAGCTGGTTCCACGTGGGAACCTGGTGCTCGGCCACCGTGGTAACGCCAGGCTCGCGTACAAGGGGCATGACTACAGCCATTATTCTGCCGGCAAGCCCCCGGAACACTCCGAGGTAAGTCCCCAAGGCGAAAACTACGAGCAAGACGACGAGAAGTACGAGTAAAGTCCTACGTGTCTTCTTGGCCCCAAGGCTACTCGAGGGAACCCTTATGCCGAAGATTACCAGTATCGAAGCTAGGGTGGCCACTAGCGGCAGGAAGCCCAAGAAAGACATGAACGCTACGGAGGGGCCGAACCTGGGCGTCGTAGCCACGAAGAATGTTACCACAAGGTTTGTTGCTACGTACGACCTGGCTATCGCGGTATCGTCCGGGTGGAAGAATAGCCAGAAGAGGACGACGAGCGCCAGTAGGTTCCACGGGTAAACGTAGGCTCCCCACGCGAGAACTACTACTCCGAGGGAGAGCCCGGCCAGTATCGACAGTAGTAGCGACTTTTTCTTGTAGCCTTTAAGGAACAGGTAAAAACCAAGCAACATGAATGGAATGGCTATCGCCTCGTGCTTCGCGCCTAGATTCGTTCTGTACATGTACGCCCAGCTTAGAGCTATGAGTACGGACGCTAGCACGCCCGCTCTGTAGTCCTTTAGCTCGCTCCCCAGCAAGTAGGCCGTGAACACCGCTAGTGACGCTACAAAGGGTACTAGGAAAGCGTGGACGTAGTACAGCGAAACGTCGAAGCCGAGAGTCCTCAAGAGAGTATAGACACCAGCGCTAAAGAACGCTGGTCCAGGTTGGCTTGTCCCTCTAAGGTCTCTCCCTTCCGGAGCCCAGAAAAGCGTGTCTCTAGGTTTGGGGTTTTCGAACCACCAGTGATACCACCACGCAACCCCTGCGAAGTAGTTGCCGTTGCCGTGTGCGAGTAACTGCTCAGAAAGGTAGTACTCGTAGTAAGGGTCGAACTCGTTGAGATACACGCCCCAATGCATGGGTGTGAGCCTTGCAAGCAACGTTACTGTGAACGACATAAGTAGGAGAACAGCGACGACAACCTTCGGGCTGCCTAGAAACTCCAAGGCAGATACCAGCTTTCCAACAACCTTCTCGCCTCTCGCCACGCCCTACACCCGCATATTCGCTGTAAAAACCGCTATACCACGCCAAATATATCTCTTTCTTTCGCGCGCCGCGCGCGTTTGGCGAGTGAACCTGTTAAAGGGGGTCTCTACTTCTCCCATCCGCCCGTGGTTAGCTTCGAGCGCCTCTTCGGGACGCCGAGCGTTTGACTACGTTGATACTTTTAGGAACCCAGCCAATAGCGTTTCCACATCTGGGGCATTTTCCCCCCACCGATGAGTAGACCTTGAACAAGTTCGGCATTTTCTCCCCTCTGTAGAACGCATACCCACACTTCGAGCACCTAACCATGTACACGCACACAACCCCCATTACATGGTCAAAAGACACAAGCATAAGCTTTGCGTGCACCTGCGCGCGGGGGCGAAACAACTAAAGAGTAAGACCGGCAGGGAGTAGGCGCCCCGGCCCTCTCCTCCCAGCATTGCGCAAACAATTTATACTCTCGTGAATGGAGAAACTCGTGGCTCTAAGAGTATCGAAGCGTGGTATAGATTTCAGGGTTCTCGCCGCGGCACTGCTAGCAGTGATACTCTTGATAGCTTCTGGGGTTTTCTACGTCCTCTCGGAGCGCCCGCCCTTCTCGCTCGGAGTGCAACTGATTTACCCGTCCGGCGGCGGCCAGACAGTCTCCGAGATGATCATAGTCCTCTTCCTATACGCGATGGCGATCGTAGGGTTACTGATCATATACGACTCTACTAAGTATAGCCCTCAGCGCTCCGCGTTTTACTTCACGCTCGTGAGCGGTGTAGCTGTAGTGGCGGTATCGCTGCTCCTGTTGCTATTCATCTACACAAACTTCAAGTAGCATGGGGTCTCCGACGCCACGAGGAGAAAAATACGGAAGGTTGCTACGAATACTATCTAGGTCTGGGCTTCACGTAGTATATGGCGAGCCCGGCTCGCTAAAAACAACTTTTGCCTTACTGCTCGCAAAGTCCATGAAGAAAGAGAGGAAGGTCTACGTTGGGCTAGCGAAGCATGCATTCCTGGATTTCCCTAGTAGCTTCTCAAAGGATTTTCTCGTTCTCAGAGCACTAAGTTTCAAAGAGGAGGTCGCCGCTCTACTGCGCTTAGAGCAGGTCAGCGATGAAAATACAGTTATCGTGTACGACGGCTTCGCCTCGCTCACATCCCCCCTGTTGACCCTAGGAAAGTCTCACCCAGTTCTTAGGGCTAATACCTTTGTGGCCGCGAAGCTCTACGAAGTAGCCGAGAAGAGCCGGTGTACAGTGCTCATCGTGACTATGCCGGGGCTTGATTCAAAGCCCAGGTTTTTCTCCGCACTTAGACCTTACGCCTCCGAGTACACTTTTCTTTCGAGAAACGGAGAAAATCTTGTAGTTGAAGTTAGGGATAAAGACCTCAACACTGTTCTTAGGCTTTCAATGGACCCCGGAGAACTACTTTCACAGGTCTACCATAAATCGTTAGACGTCTGAGGAAAGACACCGAGAGAGAAAAGAAATTTATGTGTGTTATGGAACATCTTGGCTCGGTGGGCGCGAAACTTCAAGGCTATAAGCACATATACCATGCAAAGTCAGTACCTGTGACCGTTGAACCCGACTCTTCGTGCTCGGAGAAAAGGAGCTTGCTCGCCAAGCTCGTGTCTATCTACGGATGGGACTTCTCCTTGATCCCTTTGGGATCTGAGAGTGTGAAGATTCCGTGCGAACTAATAGACGAGAAGGTGGCCGGCCTAGCGATACCGGTTTACGTGTATTCACGCCTGACGGGAGCATCGGAGGAAGTGTTGCTCGGCGTGGATCCTGGTGCCTCACACTCCGGTGTGGTATTTGCCGTTAAGTACACGCCAGTCGTATGGACCACGGTTCCCCAGGAAACTCTGATAGATGTAATCTCGAAGCTCGCGAACTACTTCCAGAGAATTATTGTTTTCGCTGGAAGTTACGGTGCCCGGTACTTCCCAGACTTGGGAAATATTCCCTTAGGAAAGCTCGTCGTGAAGATAATTGACGAAGAAAGGGTAAGGCGGCTTACAAGCGGAGTACTCGGCGATGAAGCCATCAAGAGGCTTGACGATCACATGCGGGACGCCCACCGTATATTCGCGCTGGGAGTTGCCGAGACTCTTCGAGAAAGACTCTCACCCTCTCGCTAGAAATTCGCGTGAACTACGGCAACGTGAACGCTACTATTGCTAGGAGCATTGCCGGCAACGTTATTCTTCTCGCAACCTCCGCGTGGTGCCTGTCCGCCTTAAGAGCCATCACAGCTGCCGAATAAGCGAAGATGACGTCCGTTACCAGTATAAGCGCGAGGTAGAGGTGCTTTAAGCTTACAAACGCTAGACCCGAAAAACTGAGGACAACAGCCAGCGACATGAAGGCAGCGGCGATGACGCCGGCAGGCTTTTCTCCTACTTCACATGGCAACGTGCAGATACCCGCCTTCATGTCCCCCTCGAGGTCCCTGATACCCTTTACGATTTCTCTGCCAACGTTTGCCAGAAAAGCTACTGCAAAGAAGAGAAGTGATTTCTCTGTTGGAGAAGCCGTCACCGCTATTGCGCCGAACGGGAATGTAAACGCCGTCAGCCCCGCGACTATAAGGTTTCCCAGGAAGCCGTGCCTCTTCAACATGGCATCGTAAAGTATTCCGAGCCCGAGGGCTAAGGCTATGACCGCTAGGGGGAACGGGCCAATTGCAGACGCGAATACGACCGACATTATTCCTGTGGCGATGGCAAAGAGAAGAGCCTCTCGGAGCGAAATCTCACCAGCGACTATGGGTCTCGTAGGGTTATTCACCTTGTCCTCCTCCACGTTAAAGACGTCGTTAAAGGCGAAGAGCGACGTTTCGGCGAAGAATGCCGATAGTGCAGCAAGCACTGCCTTGTCGGCTACAAACACTTGTGTGGACAAAGCCCCAGCTATAACGGCCAAGCCTGACATTACTCCGTGCTCTATCCTGGAAAGCCTTAGGAAAGCCTTTACACGCGCATGCATTTCGAACACTTACCAATCGTTATGAGAACCTTTTTTTACCTATCGGCACATGCGCTCGCGCGATGCTGCAACTAGTTATGCTCGTAGCGGAGGAGGGGACCGGGGGTGTCTTTCTCTGTTGGTCTTACCTCTTTTCTAGTGCCCCCAGCAGGCGTATTTTCAGCAATCCCTCGAATAGCTTCTCCGCAACCGGCTTAACCTCCGCCTTAGCGAACGCATAGAGAGCCTCCCAGAGTTCTGGGTCCTCGCTCACATGCTCGAACAGCGAGTCCTGGGAGCTCTTCGCGGTCTTCGTCTCTGCTCTTGCGGCGCACACGCGCGTAGGCAAGGTCACCGTCTACTACCCCGTCCTCGGGGTAGCCCAGGCAACGATCAAAGCCATCGAAAAGCTAGCAAAAGAGTAAACCTAAAACACTCTTTTTCCTTCTCCTTTTCCACGCGCTTTTTCTGTGCGTGTTGAGACAATGCAACTTCACGCGCGACCGGCAATCTATAATGTTATCAAAGTAAGCGCGCGAGTAGCAGTACCCCCTGTAAAAGCGCGCCGCTGTTCTGCGCATCGTTAAGTATTTTTGCCCGCACGATAGTGTACAATGGTATGTCTAGCAAGGAGAAGAAGTCTGGGGAGAAGAAGGAAGGTGGCAAGGAAAGAAAGCCCACAGCGCTACCTGCCGCCGGTCTGCTCACATTCTACGAGGAAGATATAGGTGGAATAAAGGTTAGACCAGAACTTGTGATAGCCGGAACATTCCTGTTAGTAATACTAGTCCTCCTGGCCCATGCAGGTGTGCTCTGAGCAGCTGGATAACGCGCGGCGGAAGAAAGATAGCAAAGTGGAGCAGTCAACTCAGAGTGTCTTCACTCCCTGGATCTCTCCAAGGCGCCCTCTCTGGTGGCACGCACTATCCTGCCTATTGTTTCCCTAATGTTCTCGGATTCCTCCACTATTGTTCCAGTAACGATTATGTCGGCGCCTGCCTTGGCAAGTTCCTTTGCAACTTCAGGAGACCTTATGCCTCCGCCGACAATGAGCGGAAGCGTAGTGACACCCTTGACCATTTTCACGATTTTCGGCGGTACAGGCTCTCCCCCAGAGCCTCCTTCAAGGTACACGAACTGGAAGCCCATGTACTCCGCTGCCAGGGCATAGGCAGCCACGACCTCAGGCTTAGCGAAGGGTAACGGCCTAGTGTAGCTCACTATGGAGACTGCGCCCCCTTCGCCCACTATTATGTAGCCCAGTGGAAGAACCTCTAGGCCGTACCGCTTAACTATGGGGGCTCCCTGCATCTGAGCACCGGTGATAAAATACGGATTCTGGGAGTTCAACACGGACAGGAACCATACGGCGTCCGCGTGCCTGCTGAGAGCCGTGGGAGAGCCGGGAAACAGGATTACCGGGACCTCGGTGGACCGCTTGATCGCTAGCACAACTTCGTCCGTCATTGCCTCGCTTACGCCGATGCTTCCGCCGACCATGATCGCCGAAGTCCCTGCCTCGGCGACCTCGCGGGCTATCCTCGCCGCTACCTCTGGGGTAGTTTTCTCAGGGTCTATGAGAGTCATGTGGATAGCTCCATGCTCTCTAATCTTCTCCAGTATGTAGTTCTTCACTCGCCCCCTCATCAGATCCCCCACTCACGGATCCCTCTAAAGGAATTTTTCCAGCCTCATAGTCGTCCAGGAAACGGCTAAAATAGTCTACCGGCTCTAGGTACTCAACATAATCGTACCTAGCCTTCAACCCGCAATTAGAGCAGGATACAACTACGTAGTTTTCCCGTCCCCCCTTCTTAACTGAGACACCAACGGCAGAGGCTCCACATCTCGGGCATTGGAAGACCGTAGGTAGCTTGCGTTTAACTACGACCACTCTACGAGCACGCTTTTTCCTCCTTCTGCCCATCTAAACTCAGCTTAACAACTTTTTCTGACGTTATAAACCCTGCGGGGGGCGGGGCGCCTTTTTCTTGGCGGTTTTCCGCTTTAGCTGTCTTGGTTTCCCAGCTTTTCGAGGCGTTCTACGAGGCTCTGCGCCTTGGGGTACTGCTCGGCTTTCGCCTTCGCGAAGGCTATCAATGTTTCACGCAGAGCCGCGTCGTAACGGGCGTGCTCCATCAAAGAGGCGTGTGTAACCTGGTAGTACTCCCTGTCACCCATACTAATTGTACGCACAACCCAGCCCTCCTCGATTGCCTTCTCGTACCAGCCTTGAGGCGTGTCGTTGACCACAATACGGGCGTAGACGTGGTTCTTCGTAGAAATGTAAACAAGGTGTAGTTGCGCCCCTGCCACCTCGGCGTAGAACGGGTTGTTCTTCTGCCCGTTTTTCTTACTCCTCTTGCCTGGTGCTCCGAAGCCGACGAAGAGGAAGTGTTTAATCTTTGGACACTTCATCGCCAACGAGATGAACTTAACGTACTCAGAGGCAAGCTCGACCGCTAAGCGGGCATTGAAAACAGGGCTCTCCGTCGGCAAGTAGATGTGCTCCTGTCCAGCCCTGAAGTAGAGCCATCTAAGCCTTAGAAAGTACTTGAGCCCGTCGTCTCCCAGGAAGGCGGTCGTCAGCGCCACCGAGTCGCCATTGAGCGAGGGCGCGCGAAACTAGGAATAAAGCTCCTCTCATCATCCTAGAGAGCGTAGCGAAAACACGAATCCAGTTTTCGGAGAAAACTTGTTTACAAAAATCTTTGTGGCGTACTCGAGCCCGCCGATTCTCTCTACACGGTAAGTCTTTATCTTCTCGATGACAGAGCTTTCCAGTTCGCAGAGGTCGCTTTCCTGGAGCTCATAGACCTCTTCGAGTATCTGCGGCGAGTTCGATACAGCTCTAATCGTAGCCGTGCCATCGTCGAACACGAGGTAGACTGTATAGAGAGGTCTACCATCTATGCATCTAAACCTTAGATCCGCACTGACAAGAGTAAGCGTTGCTTCAAGCAGGCCGCTACACTCCAGGAGCTTCTTGCCTTTAACAACCTGAAGTTGCAACTGTTCTCCGAGAGCTTCCACCTGGGTAAAAGGGGCTTCGCGAAGAGTTCCGTCTGTTCTTCGCAGCCCCCAGATCCTTGCTTTTCTCGCCGAAAGCGCAGCGAGAGAGCTTAATAGGGAATCCCTGAATAGCACCAAGGGTTCAGGCTTACCGTTTACAAGGAGGTACACCCTTCCACCCTCTCTACGGAAAATTTCGAAGCCCAGAACGTATCCTTCTAGGTAGAAGCGTGAAGCATGCGTATCGCTACACCCATCTCGTCGTTGAACCTTGAGCACGTTTGAGTTTTCCCTGCACACCAGGTAGTTGTACTCACCTACAGTGCTCCTCCCGCAGTTGTCGAGCAACAATGTGCTCCCCGGAGTTATTTCCAAGGAAAACCTGTCCAAGACAGGGAGTACGGCTACCGCAGGGTTGCACTCCTCGTCGAACCCGTAGAGGAAAATCCGCCCGGATTCCTTGGCTACGTGGACAACGCTTAACGCGTGAAGCCTTAGGGAGTGCGTTTTCGCGATTCTTAGTAACTCGTCGAAGCTAACGTCTCCCAAGACTTCTACGCTCGAGTTCTTATCTATGATGAGCTCGTTCTTCTCCCTGTACTTCTTCACCGATACTGCTTTCACGAGCACCTTTTTGCCGACTGTTAACATGCCGGAAAGCTCCAAAGCCTTCTCTCCCCACGCCACCGACCATATAATAGCCTCTCTATCCGCCAGCGCAAAGCGTAGGTACTGCTTCCCGCCGGAAGTAACGCTGAGAGGGTACATGGAAACCACTACCCCCTCCACGTCAACGTTTCTAAGGCCTACGGCTAGGTCCCTGACCCTTAAAGCGGTGAGAGATGCAGGCAGGAATTCTCTCAGGAAGTTTATCCCCATCTCCTTTGCTAGTAGGTAAACTGCGGCTTCGCGCTTTATCACGCCCCCGAAATCCTCTATCTTTTCTCTTATCAACCTTTCGAGATCCTCCCGAGTAAGGTTCCTCTTATGTCTGAGTATCTCCTCGATAAGGATTTCCTCCGGGGGAGTTTCGTGCCAGCTATACTCGTCCATCCTTGTTTCTAAAGCTATACCGAAGTAGCCTATTAAGAGCATTACGCGCGCGACGCAAGCTCTTCAGGGAGTTCTTGAGGGGCGCGGCTATTCCAAGAAGGATTTCACTACAAGCTCGGTCAGCCGGTCCTCTTCTATTTCCTCCTCCACGTATTTCTTCTCGCGTATAGCCAACTCAACTGCAACCATGTGGTAGCACTTCTTCCTGCTCCTCTCCAGGTGTACGTGGAATAGGAAATCCGGGCAGGAGCAATACACTCCCGGGATTACTACATACACCTTTTTCCTATCCGTGCTCTCCACGAGGAAAAGCTCGCTAGCGCCGTATGCTCCCTTGATCTTCACGAGTTTTACCCTCTTCTCCGCGATAGCCCTTCGAGCATGCAGTTCGAGAGACTTTTCTGTGACCATACTACGGCACTAGCCTGAAGCGGTCCCTCGGAAATAGCACTGTTTCCCTTATGTTCTGAACTCCGAGAAACGTCATTACGAGCCTGTCTATACCCAGTCCGAAGCCACCGTGAGGAGGCATTCCGTACTTGAAGGCCTCTAGGTAGAAGCTGAAATCTTCAGGGTTGAGCCCCTTCTCCAGGAGGTTTTGGCGGAGAACCTCGTAGCGATGCTCCCTCTGCCCCCCAGATGCTACCTCTATACCGCGGATATCAAGGTCGAACGCGTAGCCCCTTTTCTCGTCTTTCTTCATTATGTAGAAAGGCTTCGACTCCCACGGGTAATCCACTATAAAGTAAGCCTGGACACCTTTCTCCTCTAGATAGTCGCCCAAAGACTTCTCGGCCTTAGGGTCAAAGTCCTCCCCCCACTTTAGGTTGAAGCCCAGAGAGTTAAGTACTTCGAGAGCCTCATCGTACGTTAAAACACGGACGCTTGTCACCGGCTTAATAACGTTGTAGCCTAGGCCCCGCAACGCGTCCCCAAGCCTTTCGTTAAGCTTATGCGACAGGTGAACCACGAGTTGAGAAAGCACCTCCAGTACGTCCTCCATTCCCTTGATGAACCCCATCTCGACGTCGAGCCCCCAGCTCTCGTTCAGGTGGCGTGTCGTGCTGAACTTCTCCGCCCGGAAGAAAGGTCCTATCTCGAAGACCCTGGGAACACCGCACATGAGCATCTGCTTGTAGAGCTGCGGGCTTTGAGCCAGGTAAGCCTTTACTCCGAAGTAATCTACCTCGAAGAGCGTTGCTCCTCCCTCTGCGCCGGCTTTCACTATCTTTGGGGTGTGAACTTCGAGAAAGCCTCTCTCCGAGAAGAAACTCCTAATCTCGTTGACTATCAAGCTCCTGGCGAGAAAAGCGGCGCGCACCCTTGGCAGGCGTAGCGCTAGATAGCGGTAGTTAATGTAATCCTCGAAACTTGCAGGGGTCTTACCGGTTACGTCTATTGGCGGGAGGTCTCTAGGCTCTGCGAGAATTTCAATCTCATCGGCGTGTATCTCTCTACCTTTCTTGCTTACAACCTTCTCCGGGTACACCCCTTTCACTCTGATAGCCGAGCCCAGCTTGACCGCCGAAACCTTGCTCCAGTCAACGCTCCCCGAGTCCTTCCTCACGACTACGGTTATCGGGGAAAGGTTCAGGCCATCTATTACCTCTATGAACGCTATCTTTCCTAAAATTTTCACGTTGGAAACCCAGCCCTCGATTACCCCCTCGCTACTCATCCTCAACGCGCCTCAATAGCAATGATCAAAAAGTATACGCTATATAAAGGGTTGTTTGCCACCTACTCCTGTTTAGATGCAGACATCCAAACAGATAGCTTAATTCCCTTCCTTAAACACTCGTGGCAAAGATAGCCACCGTAAGGCCTCGTGGGCATGCGTACTCCTCTCCGCTCAAGCCTACTGGTAAGCTTTGGTACTCCTTGTATGGGCCGACCGCAGATAGCACACTTTGGGTAATCGTGTTTTTTATCTATCACGTGGAGAGCTAGCCTCCCACCGGGTGTCCTCACAAGCTTCCTCTTCTTGCTTCTCGACCTGAGCGCGGGGCGAGGCATGACCCTCACCACCCTGGCTGATTGAGGGCTAAAAAGTAAGGCTATATATTTTTCGCGCGCGAGCACGCATCAAACTTTTTATCGCGCATATCATCCAATCCCTATGGAGACCCTCCGGCTAGTAGTAGCGGTAAGCGGGACTCCTGGGAGCGGAAAGACCACGTATGCCCGGTTTATCGCCGAAAGATACAATCTGAGATACGTCTCAAGCGGCTCTCTATTCCGAGAAATGGCGAAAAAACTTGGAGTAGACCTTATCCGGCTTCACTCGATGGCCGAGGAAAACGAAGACATAGATAGAGCCGTAGACTCTAGGGCCATCGAGGAGGCTAAAAAGGGGAACGTCGTCATAGAGGGGCACCTAGCCGTCTGGCTCCTAAAAGACATAGCGGACGTGAAAGTGATCTTTGACGCCCCGCTAGAGGTTCGGGCTCGTAGAATAGCGCAGAGGGAGTCCATACCGCTGGAGAAGGCTCTCGAAGAGATAAAGATCAGAGAAAAGAGCAACTATGAGAGAGCGAGAAGGTACTACAACTTGGACATACGCGATTACACAGTAGCTGACCTTGTAGTGAATACTTACCCCCTCGACGTTGAGGCCGTGAAAAGCGTCGTCGCAGCTTTCATCGACGGCTATCTCCGTGCCCGCATGCGTATAGGCGTTTAACACTTGTCCGTCGTCGGGTTCTCGAGGAACAAAAGCTTAAAATAGCTGCATCTCCCGGAGAATCACTCAGGCGGTTTTCCATGGAGTTTTGCCCTAAGTGTGGCGGGCTAATGGTACCGAGCGTGGTGAACGGGAAGAAGGTACTCCGCTGCTCTCGGTGCGGCTACATAGTGGAGAAGAGCAACCCGGGGACGTACAGAGTCTCTCATAGGATTGAGAGAACTCCGAAGGATGTAGTCACGCTCGTAGACGTCGACGTATCAGTGCTACCCGTTGTTAGCTTTAAATGCGAGAACTGCGGAAACGACAAAGCATACGTCTACGAGCTACAGACACGCGCTGGGGACGAGCCTGCAACTAGGTTCTATATATGCACAAAGTGCAGGAAGGTTTACCGGGAGTACGCCTAGACGTAAGAAGACAGCTACCTCATAGCTTTAAAACTTCTATACTGGCTCAAACCAGGCAATTCTTAATGATAGGTTTTAATGTAGCCTGATGCTTGTAAGGTTGGTGGAAAAATGGTGAAATTCGTATTTCCTGATGCCCGTGAATGGAAGTACATAATAGAGAGCCTTGCAACAATAGTCGACGAGGCAAACTTCGTCGCATCGCCCGAGGGACTGAAGCTGAGGGCGCTCGACCCCGGACGTATCGCCATGGTCGACCTCTTCATACCCTCGAACCTCTTCGAAGAGTACTCGGTAGACCAGGAGACGAAGATAAGCGCCGTCCTAGACGATATCGACAAGGTCCTCAAAAGGGCTAAAAGCGACGACAAAATATCCTTCGAGGTATCCCAGGGCAGGCTGATCATAACGCTATCCGGGAGAGCCGAGAGAAGGTTTAAGTTCCCGTTGATAGATATAGCTGGGCAAGAGCTACCATCACCGAAGCTTAACTTCACAGTAGCCGCTAAAATGCTGAGCGATACTTTTAGGGACGCGTTAAAGGACGCGTCGCTCGTCTCGGAGTCCGTTAAGCTCAAAGCAGAAGACGAGTCGCTGTGGCTACTGGCCAGAAGCGATAAAGGAGAGATAGAGAGCCGCTTCTCCATAGAGACGGGAAGCCTCGTCGAGATAGACGTTAAAGAGGCGGCAGAGGCGAGCTACGGGATAGACTTCCTGGATAAGATAGTGTCGAAGGCGTACAGGATCAGCGATATACTCGGCCTGCGCTTTGCCACGAACATGCCTCTCGAAATGACGTTCGACATAGCCGGCGGAGGTACACTGAAGTACCTTTTAGCTCCTAGAATGGAGTAGGAGCCCTAATCATGTGGCCAAGCTCCAGCGCACACACGATCAGAGTTATATTAGATACAAAGGACTACGCTAAATACCCTTTCCTGAGAGAGGCTGTAGAAAGCATCAGGGAGACTGGGTTAACGCTTGAAGATCTAGAGAGGTTCGACGCGGTAGACGACGCGAAAGAGAAAATAAAAAGTGTAATAACGCGCGGCGAATACCCTTCCATCGACGACTACCAAAACGAAGTCCCTGCTTTTCTAACATGCATAGTTATTCTCTCCGAGATCGGCGACAGCGCACTGAGCGAAAGATTCGCCGTAGCATTCTCTAAAAAAGTGAGTGAAAACCTGAAAGAGGAAGAGAAGGAGGAACGCATCGAGATAGCTTTCCACATAGCTAGCTCTGTTCTCGGATGGTCCTTCGACGTAGACGAAAAAGGAACGTTGATCAGGTTGAGATACAAGGACTACCTCTCTGGGGTCCCAGAGTACACCGGGGAATGGAAGCTCGTGAACAGGTTGCTGGATAAAGGTTACGTGGAGGTTCGAAAAGAGAGTTTCCTGAGGCTCATAGAAACCGGGGTGAAAAAGTACGTGTTAAGGCTTATTGAGCAAACTAAGGTCGATGAGGCAAGGATACCTCCTAAGCTTTACAGCGCAGTAGAAGAGATAGCCAGCATTTGGTCTAAGCAACGCGAGGAGCTGTTAACGTATGCGAGGAACGCCTCTAAGGGTAAAAGGGAGGACCTCTTTCCCCCCTGCATTCGCGCGATAATCCAGGACATCTCGGCTGGGAAAAACCTTCCTCACAGCGCCAGGTTTGCGCTTGCATCTTTCCTTCTAAGCGTTGGGTTCTCTGTTGACGAGGTACTGGAGGTGTTCAAGCTTTCGCCGGACTACCGGGAGGATATCGCCCGGTACCAAGTGGAACACATAGCCGGTATGCGCGGCTCCAGGACTAAGTACCTCCCATACAAGTGTGATAACATGAGGTCTTACGGTCTCTGCAGGTGGAGATGCGAAAACATAAGGCACCCGTTACAGTTTTTCTTTAAAGCGGCGAGGGGGCGTGCACCGCGCGTCACAGAGCTCAGCTAAGTCCGACATGGCACTGATTCGGGGGCTTTTCGCCCGGTACTACGCGAGAACCAGTGTGGAGGCTCCATCAGAGCTCTCAAAGAGGGAGTTCGCGTTCTCAATGTTTAATTCAACCTCGATGATTAGGCATCTATCCTTCAGTACCCGAGAAGAGCTCGACGACTACATCCGCGTAAACGTCCCCCAGCACGCATACTACTCCTCCGCGTACTACCAGTACCCCTCAGCCCAGGAAATGGGGGAGAAAGGGTGGCTCGGCGCAGACCTAGTCTTCGATATCGATGTAGACCACATCCCCACCCCTTGCAAGGACCTCCACGATCGCTGGCGTTGCCAGGACTGCGGTGCGGAGGGCTGGGGATTCACGAAGAAATGCCCCTCCTGCGGTAGCGAGCGGCTCGAGTGGAGCAAGTGGGTATGTAGTACTTGCATCAACGTAGCCAGAGAGGAAATGATCAAGCTCGTCGAGATCCTGGAAGACGACTTCGGGTTCGATAGAGCAGAGATGCGAGTAGCTTTCTCCGGACACAGGGGGTTCCACCTACACGTTGAAAGCGAAGCTGTAAAAGACCTAGACCAGGACGCAAGAAGAGAGATCACCGACTACGTGAGAGGCATAGGCATAGACGTGAAACTCTACCTGAAGCCCGCCGGGAAAAGTCTGTACACGTACAAGTACTCTGCCACCTCGCCGGGGTGGGCGGGGAGAATCGCGAAGTACCTATTGCTGAGGCTCCTCCAAGCTGGCGAGAATGGAGAGCTGGAATCCCTCTCCATGGAGTACGAGCAGTGGGAAAAGACGATAAAGGAGGCCGTCTCCGAGCTTTCCGTAAAAGTCGACGAAAAGGTCACGATAGACACAAAAAGACTCATAAGACTACCTGGAAGCCTCCACGGGAAAACAGGGCTAAAGGTCTTCTCGATGAGCGTAAACGAGCTCGAAAACCTCGACTCAGACTCCATTCTAAAGAGAGCGATAGTATTTCCGGATGAAAAGGTGCAGGTTGCCATAGAGAAGCCTCCGAGAAAAGTTCTCTACTACAGTCTTGAAAAGGTGGAAGAGGGAAAACTGGAGGTCCCCCTCTTCCTCGCTGTCTACATGGTTCTCAACGGAAAGGCCAGGCTACTGAACTTCAGGTGATCGTCACCTCTCTTTCCGCGTAAGCCTCGACTCCTAAAAGCCTCTTTAAGGACTCTGCCAACTCGCTTCTATAGCCGCAGAACGGTATGGCAACCTCGGCGCCGCTATCCCTTACGTACCTCACTATCTGCGAGAAGTCTGCATGGGACGACAGTGGGAAACCACCCCCCTTAACGGCCCACCCCGTGCAGAGGCAGTGTGGTAGCCTGGCATCGTGCCTAGAGGCAAGGTGCGTGATCACAGGCCCTGCACGCTCCGGAATACTGCCCACCCACGGAGCGTATTTTCCGAGCCATTCTCCGTACTTCTCATAAACCCTATTCACGGACGCCACGCTCTCCTCCACCAGCGGAACGACATCCATTGACATGTACATCAGTGCCGTCAACTCCTGGGCTACTCCCACCCTCCTACCTTTAAGGAGTACGGGAGTCCCCTCCTCCATCCTGCTCTTCACGAATTCTACTAGTCCACGGTACAGCTCTGTTCTCGGGGGGAAGACGTACTCAGGGGAACCGTAGGTCCCATCGATTATGACCACGTCTGCTCTCACCACGCTGGCCGGTTTTAGGACAAGCCTTTTCTCGAGGTTGAAATCCCCCGTGAACACGATCCGCTTACCTTCGAGCTCGATTAAGAATTGTAGGCTTCCAACTATATGCCCCGAGCTAAACGCATCTATGCGAACACCCTCTACTTCCACCTCCTCTCCGTCCTCGATGTATACGACATTCCGAAGCCTGAGGGAGGGGTCTATGATTTCCCTGGTGGCTCTGCTCATAACTATCGGGGTGTTGGGGAGCGACCTTAGCGCTCTAAGCGAGTAGTGATCACTGTGCGCGTGGGATACTATGACTACGCTCGGCTTTAGGGCGGGCGTTCTCGTGGGGTCAAATACAACGGTGGCTCTGCCGCCCTGTACAACGACACCGTGATCAACGAGCACTGTGACGCCTTGCATAACCGGGCAGAGAGAAAGAAACTTTACCTCGCTATATACCTCTCCCCTTTCTTTTCCAGCAATCCCATCTCCACCAACCTGTTCAGCGCTAACCGGTAGTACTTCTCGCCGACGTCTATCCCGTAGATCTCTCTGAACTCCGAGACCAGTTCCTCGAAAGTCCACTCGGTTTTACCTGTTTTCCGCCCTTCGGATACTATCTTCTCGAGGAAGTTGGTAGTGTCCTCTGCGCGTGTCCACGGGTACTGGTACCAGACCCACTCTTTCACCTCTTCCACGTAAAAGTCGGGCTTTATCTTAGCTACGGGAGAGATCCACTGCATAGCCGCGATTTTAAGCTCTGCAGGCTTCCAGTTGGAGAGTATGTAATCCCTAGCCACGATTACTGAGTCCCCGGTATCCACTATATCGTCTACGAGCAAAACCCTCTTCCCCGAGAGGTTGAGCTGGTAAGGATACTTGACGTGCGCCACCGAGGTTATCTCCGCAGCTCTCCCCCAGTGCAGAACCTGAATGCTTGCTAGGTCGTGCACGTCTAGAAAGTCGCAGAGAAGCCTCGCCGGGACGTACCCACCCCTAGCTATCGCCACCACAATGTCCGGCGTAAACCCCGAGGACTTCACTTTTTCAGCTAAAGACCTGCACCATTCGACGACCTCTTCCCATAGAACTAACTTAGTGTTAACCTTTGTTTTTGTTGTCACATAGAGTTTTACTGTGCATGAAGAAAAAGCTTTCGTCGCGCAATTCTTAGTCACATGAGCGGGCAAGTGGTTCGCACGCGATAAGACCATGGAAGAAGCGGCGCCCGGTCTCCTAGTGTAGCATACTAATGCGCAGAGGCGAAGTAAGTATCTTTGATCGCAAAGTATTTCAGAGACACAGACCCCGACATGCACACGGGACACTGTATGCATGGAAAGCCTCCCTCGGAGTGCACGAAGATAGAGGCAGTCCTCCTCGGAACGAGGGTGGTAGTACTGGATCCTCTTCAAGGAAACCAGTTGTACTTCAAAGGAGGTTTCTACGGACGCTTCTTCACGGTGCCCAAGCCGAAGCTCCCAGACGTACGCAAAGAGCTAGAACTGTCTCTTTTCGACGCAATGTACCTTCTGGAACAGGGCTGCCTAGACCTTAAAAGAGAGGACGGGAGCCCTGTTTCTCCCTCGGAGCTTTTCGAGCTTGCATCCAGAATCTATGAAAACTTCTACGACGCTTATGCTGTTTACAAGGACCTGAGGGGAAGAGGCTACGTAGTGAAGTCGGGAATGAAATTCGGTTCCACGTTTGCCGTGTACCAGTTCGGTCCCGGCATTGACCACTCGATCTTCTTGGTGGATGTCTTGAAGTATAACGACAAGCTTGACCCTATACAGATCATAAGGGCTGGGAGACTTTCGCATTCCGTGAGGAAACACTTCATACTCGCTTATAGAGACCCGGTAGACGGAAAGATTCAATACTTCTCGTTTAGGTGGCTTATGTAGGATCTCGGGGAAGATCCCCGGAAAGATTATTATCCCGGGCGCGCACGTAATAAACGTATGGAGAAAGTAAAGATTGGCATCATAGGAGGAAGCGGCCTCTATTCTCCGGACTTCCTGACTAACCCCAAGGAGGAGAAAATCTACACACCGTATGGCCCGCCCTCCTCTCACGTGGTTATAGGGGAAATCGCTGGGAGAAAGGTTGCATTCATACCCAGGCACGGTAAGAGACACGAGATACCACCACACAAGGTCAACTACCGCGCCAACATATACGCTCTCAAGGAGCTTGGAGTAGAGAGACTTATCTCCGTCTCGGCGGTGGGAAGCCTACGCGAGGATTACAAGCCCGGAGACTTTGTATGCACGGACCAGTTTATCGACATGACTAAGGGTAGGGTGTATACGTTCTACGATGGCCCGGTCGTGGCACATGTATCGATGGCAGACCCCTTCTGCCCCGAGCTTAGGGAGCTCTGTATAAGGAGCGCTAGAAAGCTGGGCATAACTATGCACGAGAAAGGCACCTACATCTGCATTGAGGGGCCGAGGTTCTCCACCAGGGCGGAATCCAGGCTATGGCGCCAGTTCGGCGCCGACATCATAGGCATGACGCTCGTACCCGAGGTTAACCTTGCGAGAGAAGCCAGGATGTGCTTCCTAAACATCGCAATGGTAACTGACTACGACGTCTGGGCCGAGAAACCAGTAACAGCTCACGAAGTAGCAAGGGTTATGGCGGAGAACACAGAAAAGGTGAAGAGGCTCCTAGCAGACCTTATACCGAGCATACCTGAGGAAAGAAAGTGTCAATGCGCACGCGCACTCGACGAAGCACTCATTTAGTCGCGCGTGATATATAAAAAGCCCTATGTTTTTCACTGCGCTGGTGTAGAGCATGGAGTACCGTGTGAAGGACATCTCGCTAGCGCCTAAGGGAAGGCTGATGGTCGAATGGGCTGAAAGGCACATGGCCGTTCTTAGGTCTATAAAGGAGTCGTTCTCGGAGAGGCAGCCGCTCAAGGGGGTCAAGATAGCGGCGTGCATGCATGTAACCAAGGAAACCGCTGTGCTCATGCTTACACTAAAGGCTGCCGGTGCAGAGATAGCACTCGCGGCTTCAAACCCGCTCTCGACGCAGGACCCTGTAGCCGCGTATCTTGCGAGCGAGGGTGTAAGCGTGTTTGCCTGGAAGGGTATGACTGAAAGGGAGTACTTCGAGTCTATTGCTCGGGCTGCATCAATAGAGCCGGATATCACTATGGACGATGGGGGAGACCTAACGGTAATGCTTCACAAACTGAGCATTGGAGAGGCTAAGGGGCTGGACTACGAGGTTGCCAAAGAAATTGTTCCACCGGATGCCTACAAGCGCGTAGTCGGAGGAACGGAGGAAACGACGACGGGGGTTATACGTCTAAGAGCCCTCGAGAGAGAAGGCAAGCTTCTCTACCCAGTCATCGCTGTAAACGACTCGATGACGAAGTACATGTTCGACAACCGCTTCGGTACGGGGCAGTCCACCCTTGACGGGATACTCAGGGCTACAAACATCCTCCTCGCCGGGAAGAACGTGGTAGTCGCGGGTTACGGCTGGGTCGGGCGCGGAATAGCCTGGAGGGCTAGGGGCATGGGCGCCCGTGTCATCGTCGTGGAGGCTGACCCTATAAAGGCTCTCGAGGCCTACTACGAAGGCTTCTACGTTACAGACATGCGCGAGGCGTCCAAGATTGGCGACGTGTTCATAACCGCTACGGGAAACAGAGACGTTGTACGCGAAGAGCACTTCCTGGAAATGCGGGACGGGGCAATACTCGCGAATGCAGGGCACTTCAACGTGGAGATCTCTGTCGAGGACCTCGAGAGAATCTCTACGTCCAAGAGAAGGATTAACGAAAACGTGGAGGAATATACTCTTAGGAACGGTAAAAAGCTCTACCTGCTCTCCGAGGGAAGGCTCGTCAACTTGGCCGCGGCGGAAGGGCATCCCAGCGAGGTCATGGACCTCTCATTTGGTAACCAGGCGCTGGCAGTTCACCTCCTCTGGAAGAAGAAGGGAAAACTCAAGCCAAAGGTTTACAGGCTACCTGCTCAGCTGGACAGAAGAATAGCGTTGATCAAGTTGAAGTCCCTGGGAGTAAGGATAGAGAGGCTGACGCCGAAGCAGGTAGAATACTTAAGGAGCTGGACCGCGTAAAGAACAGGGCCATGGCGCGAGTCTACATCGAGACCTTTGGCTGCTGGCTCAATAAAGGAGAAAGCAACATAATGGCAACACTGCTCAAGAGGAGAGGACACAAGGTAGTAGAAAGTATCGAGAACGCAGACGTAGTCATACTCAATACCTGTGCAGTTAGAGGAGACACCGAGACGAAAATTTTCAGGAGGCTAAGAGAGCTGGAAGAATTAAGGCAAAAGAGGGGGTTTAGGCTCGTAGTCAGCGGGTGCCTCGTCAACGTACGCCCTAAGAGCATACTTGACGTCGCGCCCAGCGCTTCACTAGTGGAGCCCGACGCTATCGAAAAAATACCCGAGGTTGTCGAATCCGAGGACAAGCTTCTCATCGTTCGGCAGTATAAAGCTTCCCGAAACGTGCTTCCAGACTACAGCGGGGGGGCCGTCCACGTCGTGCCAATAGAGAGCGGATGCCTCGGCTCCTGTGCTTTCTGCATCGAATGGGTTACACGGGGTACCGGCGTTAAGAGCTACCCGATCGATGTGATAATTGAGAACGTGAGGGCCGCTGTCTCTAAGGGTGCTAGGGAAATCTTCCTAACAGGCCAGGACGTAGCAGCCTACGGCTACGACTTGGGGACAAACCTCTACGAGCTCGTGAAGAGGATACTTGAGGAGGTGGACGGAGAGTACAGGGTTAGGCTCGGCATGATGGAGCCCATGCTCTTGGGGAGGTTTCTCAAAAATCTCTTGGAGCTTTTCAGAGACGAGAGGCTTTACAGGTACTTCCATATCCCAGCGCAGTCTGGAGACGACAAAGTGCTGAGGCTCATGCGGCGCAAATACACAGTAGAGGAGTATAAGGGGATCGTGAACACGATCAGAGGCTCAGGGTGGAAGTTCAGCATAGTCACGGACATAATAGTGGGGTTCCCGGGAGAGGGTGAGGCGGAGTTTCAAAATACCCTAAAGTTCCTAAGGGAAGTAATGTTCGACAAGGTGCACGTTGCTCGCTACACGTTTAGGCCCTTTACGGAGGGGTACGTGATGTCGGGTGTACCTGAGCCCGTGAAGAAGCAGAGGAGCAGGCTTGCCTCGAGGGTCGCCTTAGAAGTCGCGTACGAGATAAACAGGAGCTACGTGGGAGAAGAGAGGGAAGTTGTAGTGGAGGGCACCTCTATCCGCGGAGACCTTGTTGGAAGAACGATAGAGTATAAGCCTGTCGTTATTAAGGATCAAGAAGCAAGGGTCGGGGAGATAGTTAGAGTGAAGATAGTCGACGCCACGCCGGTCAGCCTAATAGGCAAAGTGCTTGCTTAGCGTTAAGGAGAAAAACCATGCCTAGCTGCTACGGCTTGCGCGTAGCTCCTCGATCTTCTCCACTGCTGCTTTCAGCTCCTCCTCGCTTATCTTCCTGAACAGGGGTCTCGGGCTTGGGAGTTCTTGACCCGGCGGTACAGCTTCGTTTATCTCGTGCCAACGGTGATTCGCTATGTCGTCCTTGTACCCTAGGAGCTTCCACATCTCCTGGCTGCTCCTGGGGATTATTGGATAGAGCATTATTGCTAATGCTTTGACAGCGTGTAGGGCTAGGAACGCAGGGGTTCTCGCAGACTCGGAGTCTAGTTCCCAGGGTTTCCGGAAGTTGAGATAGGAGTTGCCCGAGCTGGAGAGCCATAGTATGTGCGTTAAAGCTTCCTTGAAGCGAAAAGCGTACATGAACTCCGCGACTTCACGGGATCTCGCCAGGATCTCCTCCCTGAACTTCAAGTCCTCATCTGCGAAGTCCAGGGGAGCTGGCGCTATGCCTCCGAATTTTCTCTGCACAAGCACCAGCACTCTGTGCACAAAGTTCCCAATATTGTCGTTAAGGTCGTTGTTCACTATTCTGAGGAACTCCTCCCACGTGAAGCTCATGTCTTTCTGCTCCGGTCTAAGAGAGACGAGTACGAATCTCCAGTAATCCGCCGGGAAGACTTCCAGCGCTTCGTCAATCCAGACACCAATCCTTCGACTCTTCGAGAACTTCAACCCCCTGAAGAGTAAGTACTCCGTGGAGGCCACGGTCCACGGCAGAACGTACTTCTCCCCGCTCGCAATAAGCAACGCTGGAAGGATCAACGTATGGAAAGGTATGTTATCTTTTCCTATGAAGTATACGCTCCTCGTCTCCGGGTCGAGCCAGAACTCCTTCCACTTCTCCGGCTCTCCCTTCGAGGCGAAGTACTCTATTGTAGCCGAGATGTATCCTAGCACTGCCTCCATCCAAACATAGATTGTCTTATCCTCGGCCCCAGGAAAGGGTGCCGGTATGCCCCACTTGTTGTCTCGTGTGAGGGCTCGCGGTTTTAACCCGTCCCTCAGTATCTGGAGGCTCATGTTGCGCGCGTTTGGAGGGAGGTTTTCGTTTTCTTCGATGTACCGCTTCAAGGCATCCGTCAGCTTCGGAAGGTCGAAGAACCAGTGTGTAGTAGTCCTAAGCTCGGGCGTTGACCCACATATTGCACACCTGGGGTTCAGGAGAAGGGTAGGTTCGAGCAAGCGCCCGCAGTTCTCACATTGATCGCCGTATGCACGGTCGTAGCCGCAATACGGGCACGTGCCTACTATGTAGCGGTCGGGGAGAAATATCTTGTCCTTAGGACAGTAGTACAGTTGCACGGTATCCGAGAAAACGTACCCGTTTTCGTAGACCCTCCTGTAGAAATCCTGGACGAACTTTATGTGCGTGGGACTCTCAGTCTTAGAGTAGTTATCGAAGCTTATCTCCCACCTCTCGAAAAGCTCCTTAATTTTTTCGTGGTTCCGCTCCGCCAAATCCTTGGGGCTTTCTCCCCGCTTCAAAGCTTCAACCTCGATAGGCGTACCGTGCATGTCAGAGCCAGAAACGAAGACCACTTCATCCCCCGCTAACCTCAGGAACCTAGCGGCAACGTCTGCCGAGAGCACCGAGCCTATGAGGTTACCGAGGTGTGGTACTCCGTACGCATAGGGCCACGCGGCGAGTACTAGCCACTTGCGCCTAGCCTTATCACCCAAGTAGACCACCGCTATCTCTGCGCGGTGCGCGCTGAAATAAAACCGTTGCTTTGTATTACTCTAAGTTATACCATGAGAAGAGTTAGGCGCTAAGCAGCCTGGTGACTCTTCTTGTAAATTCGCGAGCAAGGCTCAGGATTTCCTCCTCTATTTTCTCGGCGCTTTCAACGTACTCTTTCTTGGCGAGTCTACCCGACCTATACGCCCTTTCTATTTTCTCGAGTTCTCGGATCTTTTCTTCAACCATTCTCGCAAATTCGTCTAGCTCGGAGAAAATCTTCGACCAGTCACCCTCGAGGCCTTTAAGCGCATCCCTGAGCAACTTGTCGTACTCCCTGTTCCTCTGCTCCATAAGTCTTAGAACGGAAGTCACCTTAGTTATACCGGCTTTTCTTCCCCGGAGATCCCTTAGCTGCTCGACGAGCTCCTCCAAGGCTCTCTCACGGCTTACCAGTATCCTTTCCAGCTCTTCGAGTCCCCGCCTCTGGGACAGCGACTTCTCCAAGGCCTCCGCCTTTGCCTCCGAGATGCGCCTTCTCGAGCTGTAGTAAACCGCTCCCATTACTAGTAGAAGCACCAGTACAGCCAGCAGGTAGACTCCGAGTGGTACGCCTGCACTCTTTGAGGCAAAGGTAGCGGATACTTGTACCGGCTGATACGTATCGCTTAGAAAGAGGGGGCCAACGGGCTTCAGGAAATAGCAGTGAACATCCCCCTCCACGCTTTCCGCTAGAACGTTGCCGTCTATACGCGCTAAACCCCTCAAGCAGATGCTCACAGAGTAGTTCTTTACGAGAAAGCCCAAGCCCATGAAAGCCGGCACACTGTTATTGAACTTCATGCTGTAGACCACCGAGAACGTCGTCTCCTGACCCCTAGACTGTAGAGAGGATAGAAGGCTGTACATTACGAGTGTGGAGGCGTTGCCGCTATAGGTGCTAATATACCTACTTGGAACCTTACCGAACCCCCAGTAGACGCCTTCAAGTGCGGCGTTCTTTGGCAGGTTAAAGCCCAAGGCCTCCACCCAAGCGTCCGATAGAGACCTAACGGTTATTGTGTCGTTGAAAACGGCTTTACCGTCCTCTATCAGTATCTGCCTCTGGAGGTACGTCACCTTGTATAACTGCAGGCTCGTAGAAGAGGCATTGCCGGCTACAAGGTCCAAGGTCGCCGGAAGGACAGTTCTATTGTAGCTGACGCCTGTGCCCGCGACGTTTCCATAAGAGGTCTTAATCCCAGTGACCTGGGGTAGAAAGATCCTCCCAGTTACATTGCAAATGAAACCCGCCGGTGACAAAGGAACAGGGAAAAGCACCTTTACGGTGCCATCTTCAACGGAGAGAGAGTCAAACACGAAGGTTACGTTTACCTTAGAGTAGGGGGCTGGGAAAACGAATACCGCGAAGTCCCCATCCACGTTTGCTTTTACGACAGCGTTACCGGCCCGCGCTACCGCCAGGACTAGATAGTCCTTGTACTTAGAGAGGTTAAACCTCAACGAGTTCACCGGTTGCTTTAAATCCAGGTTTACGAATACTAGAGCGTAGCCGTACTCTACCCTGCCCGAGACACTCGCAGTCGCCAACGCCACCGTTGCCTCCCCGGTAGCCATACTTGTAAAGGCAAGAAGCATCACTAGGGTAAGCGCCGTCACTGCTCGCGGAAGTCCAGAGCCCATCGTAGTCCTCTTCAAACACTTCACCTCGCACGCTAGGAATCCTTACCCTACCACACATACGCGCTTATAATACTTACGCGCTCACCTGTAGGAAGAGGTCGGGCGCTTTTTCTCTTTAATCTCCCTATAGACCCACGCCTTGATGAGTTAGATCGAACGTCTGAAAAGTTGCCTATATCCTTCCCTGAAACCTTTAGGCCTTCGCAACGAACAACAAGTACACAGGCATATATGAAAGAGGTGCAAAAGACCCTGCTTTCCAGGTTTAGGGTCCTAAGAACTCCTCAATTGTTGGTAGCTTCTTGGGTAGACCCTTTCTCTCCCTGATTGCTAATGCTATCTGTTCGAGTTGTGAGGATGGTACCGGCGCCCACTTGTAGAACTCGTAGGCAAAGAAGGCTCTACCCTGAGTTGCTTCTCGCATTTCGTCTGCAATGTTGAAGCTTTCTGCCACGGGGAGCTCTGCCAGCACCCGCATGACCATGCCTCTCTCCTCCATCGAGAGTATTCTCCCCCTGTGCCTGTTAAGCACGGTTAGTACGCCGCTTACATGCTGCGTGGGCACTTTCACGTCGACCTTGAGTATCGGCTCTAGAAGCGTGGGCTTCGCGGAGAGTAAGGATGCCATGATACTGTTCTTTGTAGCCGGCATTATCTGCGCCGGTCCTCTGTGCGCTGGATCCTCGTGGAGCACCGCATCTACTAGAACTACCTTCACACCCCTTACCGGTTCCTGTGCCAGGGGTCCTGCCTCCATGGTCCACCTGAAGCCCTGTATAATGGTGTCTTTCACTTCCCTGAGGTATTGGATACCGCTTGTCTTGTTTACTATGACGTTGAAGTTCTCATCGATGTCCCATATATTGCGTGCCTCGTCGGTGTCCCATCCAGCGTATTCCCTGAGCAGAGTAGCCCTTTCGCGCCAGTCCTGGTCCGGGTATACTTTGCCCTCCTGCATGAGCTTTATTGTTTCCTCGTTAAGCGGTTCCACGTAGAAGTATAGTTTGTTGTGCTTGTTCGGAGACTTCCCTTCGAATACCTGTCCTTTCTCGCGGACAGTCTCCCTGTACCTCACGATCGGCGGTGAAGTAACTATTTCTATTCCTGTTCTTTGCTTAAGCTCCCAGAGGGTAATCTCGAGGTGTAAGGTTCCAACCCCGCTCAACAAGTACTCCCCGGTTTCCTGGTTTATGTACACCTTTAGCGTCGGATCCTCTATGGCGAGCTTCCTCAAAACGTCTACGAGCTTCGGAAGGTCGCTACTCTTCTTCGGCTCCACAGCTATCGTGACTACAGGCTCAGCAACGTATGCTAGGTGCTCGAAGGGAGTCATCACGTCCTTGTACTTTATGTCAACGACGGTTTCTCCCGCCCTCGCCTTGTCTAGTCCCAGCATTGCGACAATGTTTCCGGCTGAAATCTGCTCGGTCTTCTCCCTGTAGGGTCCCATGTAAAGCCCTACCTGAAGTACCTTCGCAGAGTCCTTCGCGTTCAGCAGGTAGACTTCCTGTCCCTCCGTTACGGTCCCAGAGAAGACCCTGCCCGTAGCGACGTGCCCAGCGTGTGGATCTACGGTTATCTTGCTTACAGCGACAACGGTAGGCCCGTCCGGGTCGCATTCCAGCATGGCTTTACCTATCTCGCTGTTAAGGTCTCCCTTCCAGAGCTTGGGAACCCTGTATTTCTGCGCCTCCCGCGGGTTAGGTATGTGCTCAACGACCATGTCCAGTAGCGCTACGTAAAGCGGAAACTCTTCTGCCAGTTTATCCTTCTCGTCTCTAAGGTAAGCGTCGATGATATAGTCGAACTTTACTCCTTTTTGAGTCGCTATGGGGACTGTAAGGCCCCACTTGTGTAACGCGCTACCAAAGGCTACCTGTCCTTTAGCAAAGTCCACCTTCCACTTGTCCTTGAACTCTTTATCTGCGTAGAGCTCGATCAACGCGTTGAACTCCTTGACAATCTCCACGAACCTCTGCTGTATCTCCCTGGGTTCAAGCCTAAGCTCCTTTATCAGCCTGTCAACCTTGTTTATGTAGAGCAAGGGGCGCACATACTCGGAGAGAGCTTGCCTAACCACGGTCTCCGTCTGCGTCATTACGCCTTCAACAGCATCTACAACGACTATACCTCCGTCCATCATCCTCAGGCTCCTAGTCACATGCCCCGTGAAGTCAACGTGTCCGGGCGTATCGACCAGGTTAATGACGTAGGGTTTGCCCTCCCACTCGTGGTAGAGCGAGACGTTTGCCGCTTTAACTGTCATTTGTCTGAGCTGCTCTATCTCTACATAGTCCAGTGCTAGTGCCTGTCCAGCTGCCTTCGGGCTAAGTATCCCCGCACCCATTAACAGAGAGTCGGAAGTCGTGGTCTTGCCGTGGTCTACGTGTGCAAGCGTACCTATATTCCGCACTTGCTCTACGTTTCTCATTATTTTTACGATGTCGGATACCTGCTTGTACCGCACCATCCCAACACGCCTCTATACCTTTACAGCAAATCCCGATTACTTCAACGGTTTTTATACTTTCTGCGCGCGGAAGGGTCACATGTGCGCGCAAGGAGGGGGCCGGGGCGCCTTTTTCTCGCGCACTCGCGCGCGTATCGCGCGCTACTGAGTGTATGTACTCTGCCAGCCCACTTTTTAGCCCGTAGGTTACTCCTCACTCTTCTCCCTAATGCGAGAGATTTATTTAAGGAGGCTCACGTGTTTGTGGGGACTCAAAGTGGACGTCTACTTGATCGGTCACCTCACTGTGGATATAGTCGTGGAAGGAGGAAACATGAGGCGAAGCCTAGGGGGAACGGTCACGTTTGGTTCGCTAGCCGCTATCAGGCACAACGCAACGCCACACGTCGTGTCGAAGGTTGGGAGAGACTTTCCCGACGAATACCTGATGTACCTGGGCAGAAACAACGTCGACTTAAGCTACGTGAGGCTTTCAAGGTACCTTCCTACGACAAAGTTTAAGCTCGTGTACAGGGAGGGAGGAGAGCGTGTCCTCTACCTCCTCTCGAGGTGCGAGGATATACTGTCGAGCGACGTGCCTCTCGATAAGCTTAAGGGCAACATAGCGGTGATAGGCGCGCTTATAGGCGAAGTCCCACCTAGCGTCGTACAGGAGATATCCGAGCACGCTTCTCTCGTTGTGAGCGATTTACAAGGCTACGTAAGGAGGCAGTCCGAGGACAGGAGCATAGTGCTTGCATCGACCCCCGAGGCTAAGCTCCTCATCTCCCTCTCCGATGTTGTACACGCAGAAGTAGCGGAGGCGAAGGCGGTCTTCGGGGATCTTCCTCCGGCCGAGCTAGCAAAGAGGATCGTAGAGGGGGGCGCGGCGGTAGCCCTTGTAACGCTTGGCGCCGGTGGAGCTTACGTGGCCACGAAGCAGAGAGTACTGTTCGTACCGAGCTTTCCTACAAGAGTTGTCGATAGAACAGGAGCCGGCGACGTATTCACCACAGTCTTTGCCATCGAGTACCATAGGCTTGGCGACTACAGAGAGGCAGCGGCCTATGCGACAGCCGCTGTCTCCTTCCTGATTGAGAAGCCGGGTCCCGATGGACTCCGAAGCCGATGGGAGGTTAAGAGAAGAGCGGAGAAAATACTGAATGAGATTAGGGAGTACCCTCTAGATGAGGATAGACGTTCAAGGTGATCGATGCAATAATCGGTGCGAGCAAGCTGTACAAGGGAGGAGGAACAAGAGAAAACAAGGCCGATTTTTCTACCTTTTCTAAGGAGGGGCTTCGTGGCCGGTAAGACTTCTCGCTTTTCTTCACAAGGATCAACGCGCGCGTCGCGCGCTGCAAAGGCTTTTATCGGCACAACTTGTAGAGTACACGTGTCTGTAGACGAAAAGCTGTTCGAGGAGCTTAGCATTAGGATAAAAGAGGCGCGCGACGTTCTGAGAAACGTTATACATAGGACTCCTCTGCAGGCTTCGAAGACTCTCTCAGACCTAACGAACTCGGAAGTTTACCTGAAGCTGGAAAATCTTCAAAAGACTGGGGCGTTCAAGGTTCGAGGAGCGTACTATAAACTGCAGAAACTAGCCAGGAGCGGCGTGAAAAGCGTTGTCGCGGCGAGCTCCGGGAACCACGCCCAGGGCGTAGCCTACTCCGCGTCCCTGCTAGGCATTAAATCGACGATCGTTATGCCCAGGTATACCCCTTTCTACAAGGTAAACGCCACTAAGAGCTACGGGGCAGAGGTCGTCCTCCACGGAGAAACCTACGACGACGCTTACCTGAAGGCGCTAGAAATAGCTGAGAAAACAGGCTCGCCGTTCGTGCACCCCTTCAACGATCCCGACATCATCGCCGGACAGGGAACCATAGGAGTCGAGATATTCGAAGATTTAAGCAACGTAGACCTGGTACTAGTACCCGTAGGTGGCGGTGGACTCATATCCGGAATAGCAGTGGCCTTGAAGAAACTAAAGCCCGACGTAAAGGTCGTAGGGGTTCAACCGAGGGGGGCTCCCGCCATGTACCTTTCCTTCCACGAGAAAAGGATAGTTGAAACCCCCCAGGTCAACAGCATAGCCGACGGTGTTATCGTTAAGCGCCCGGGGGACCTCACCCTCAGGATAATGGAGGAATTCGTCGACGACGTAGTGCTAGTCGACGACCGAGAAATAGCGAGGGCCATGTTCCTTCTCCTAGAGCGCGTGAAGACTGTGGCCGAGCCCGCGGGCGCTCTCTCCGTAGCCGCGCTGACCTCCGGGGCTGTGAGTGCAGAGGGCAAAAGGGTCGTCGCAGTAGTGAGCGGTGGCAACGTAGACCCCGCGCTCCTAGTCAGGATCCTAGGACAGGTGCTATACGCGGAGGGGAGACAGGTGAGGATACAGGGAGTGCTCCCAGACAAGCCTGGACAACTGAAGAAAGTCATCGATGTTGTCTCCGAGCTCGGGCTGAACATAGTGGAGATACAGCACGAGAGGCTAAACCCGCTGCTAAGCCCGGGTATGGCTCAGGTTACGCTAGGCCTCGAGGTGCCCTCGCGAGAGTACGCAGACATGCTTATCTTAAAGCTTAAAGCCCAGGGCCTCGACTTTAAAGTGATATAAAATGGTATTGGAAGTAGTATTCACGGAGAAAGCGCCGAAACCGATAGGACCTTACTCTCAAGCCGTTAAGGTTGGCTCTTTGGTGTTCGTCTCGGGCCAGATACCGATAGACCCCTCTTCGGGGGAGATTGTAGGCAAGGACATCAGGGAGCAGACAAGAAGAGTGCTCGAAAACGTGAAGGCCATTCTAGAAGCTACCGGAAGCTCTCTCGACAAAGTAGTATACTCTCTAGTCTTCCTAAGGAACCTCTCCGACTTCAAAGCATTCAACGAAGTCTACGAGGAGTACTTCAAGAACACTAAGCCCGCGCGAGTAACAGTGCAAGCGGCCGACATACCCAGAGGGGCACTCGTTGAAATCTCAGTAATAGCTACTACATAAGGACAAAAGGTTTTTAGGTTCTTTGGCAATTTTTGAATCAGCGGGGGTGCCCGAGCCAGGTTAAAGGGGGCGGACCCCTAGGGGCCTAGACTCAAGATCCGCTGGCGTTGGCCTGCCCGGGTTCGAATCCCGGCCCCCGCACCATTCTCCCCGGACGTGCGAACGCCGGTAAAGAGGCTAGTAGCTGAGATGTCTAGAGCAATACAAGACTAGACACATAGTGCTAGGAGGAGAGGGCCGGGCGCCTTTCCCTAGTGGTTTACCCTTATTCCTGCCCTGTCCCCAGCTTTTCAAGGTGATCCACTAGTTTACGAGCCTTGGGATATCGCGCGGCCTTCGCCTTCGCAAAGGCAGGAGTGTTGCGCGCAGAGTTGCGTCGTAGCGGGCGTGCTCGAAGAGAGAACTATGAGGCACAGCGAAGTACTCCCTGCCTCCCATTCGAACCACCCGGACGCTCCAGCCCTGAGCGCGCGCCGTCTCAACCCAGCCTTGAGGAACATCGTTAACCGCGATCCTCGCGTAGACATTGTTGGCGTTGGTACTGGATACGTAGACTAGGACTAGCCTAGCTCCCGCTATCTCGGCGAAAAGGTTTAAATGGAGATCTATAGGAGAGCTTTGGAGGTGTGGTAGTATGAGAGTGTTGCAGAAGACGGAGAGTGTGCCTATACCGGAGGGCGTGAAGGTACACGTAAACGGGAAAAGGGTCGAAGTGGAGGGACCTTTGGGCAAAGTGGAGAAGGACTTTTCTCACGCTAGGAGGATCTCGATACGCGTAGAGGGGAACTCCGTAGTTGTTGAGACTTTCCACGCGACGAAGAAAGACTATGCGCTCGTAGGCACTATAGCCTCAATAATAAACAACATGATCATTGGCGTCACGAAGGGCTACAGGTACAAGCTGAAGATAGTCTACGCCCACTTCCCGATGAGCCTAAAGGTTGAAAAGGATAAGATCATCATCGAGAACTTCCTAGGGGAGAGAGGCAAAAGGATAGCCGGGATAATGCCTGGAGCCAAGGTGAAGATCGAGAAAGACGACGTAATAGTTGAGGGTATAGACCTTGACGCCGTAGCCCAGACAGCCGCCAACATACACCTAGCAACCCACCTGCGCGGTAAGCGTGCGCTCAGCCCCCACGGCCGAGAAGGAACAGGTCCAGGCATACTGGACGGTATCTACCTGTACGCCATAGAGCACTTGAAGTAGGCGTGTTCTTTAGGCCTTCACGACGGTGTACGGTGCTTCTTCACCTTTAACCATCTTCTCTATGAAGTTGACGCCGCCGATGCACACCCTTACCCCGTTTTTCGCCGCGTAGAAAGCCTCTGCGAGCTTCTCCCTTAACCCGCCGGTAACGTCTACTCCGTGAGTTCCACCCACCGTCAGTACGTCGTTCTCTGCTATCTCCCGCAGGAGGCGCGCATCGGGACTTCCAGGAGGCTTCGAGTAGACGCCCCCCGCTCCCATCACGTAGACTAGGCTTTTTGCTCCAAGCTCGACGGCTATTCTAGCCGCTAGGGTGTCTCCGGAAAGTATCGAGAAACCTCTCGACAAGTCTATCACTGCGTCTCCGTAGAGCACAGGTACCAGTCTTCTCGCGAGCATTTCCCGGAGGACGTCTAGGCTTATCCTTGAAAGTTTTCCGCCGCTATTCACAGCTATAGCCGATGTTTGAAGAGAAACGGCCGGCACGTTCAGCCTTAAAAGGTGCTCCACGACCAGGGTGTTTAGCTTCGTCATCCAGTACCTCGTCTCCGAGAAGCCGCGCACCTTCTCAGGGGATAAGCCTCCCTCGTGTAGCCTGTACTTAGCCGCGGTGGGGTGTCCGAAGGAGCCGCCTCCGTGGACGAGCACGATATCGTAGCCTTCTCCGTAGAGCTTTGCCAGCGCGGCGGACGCTGTCTTCAAGTTGGAGCTTCGGACTGTGTACGGCTTAGATTTATCGGTAATCACAGATCCTCCGAGCTTTATCACCGTAAGCATTGCCGGGTTCAAGGCGCTTACCCTTAGAACTCTCTCTTCTCTATGAACACTGCCAGTTCTTCGAGCATGTCCCTGTACTCGCTTCGCGGAAGCTTCTCTAAAGCCTTCAAGGCGCGGGATACGTAGTCCCTTCGCAAAACCTCGGCCTTTTCGCGCGCATTCGTTTCAGAGATTATACTTATAGCCTCTTTCACTTCCTCCCAGGACACGTCCTCCTTCCTCAGTATGGCGAGGAGCCTCTCCTTGTCCCTCGTCTCCTCGAGCGCTAGGAGCACCACGACATTTCCCAGCTTATGCTCCTTAATGTCTCCTCCAACCCTTTTCCCGGTTTTCTCCTCTTCGCCGAAAATGTCTATTATGTCGTCTCCCACTTGGAAAGCCATTCCCAGGTTGTACCCGTACTCCCGTAGAGCCTCGAGGATCTCTCCTCTTTGCCCCGCCGAGAGGGCTCCGAACACGCAGGATGTCTCTATGAGCTTCGCCGTTTTCCTCTCTATCATGCGTAGGTAGTCATCAAGCCTCACCGCTCTATAGCGTTGCTCCACGACGTACGGCTCGTCGCTCCTCCCCGACTGCTCGAAGAGTATGTCCAGCCTCTCCCCGTCAGTTAGGAGCTTTATTGTCTCCGCCATGATGGCGTGGAAAACGGGCGGCTCTGGCGTATCGTTCAAAGCCTCTGTTATGCTTTCCCTGTAATGTACGGCTATGAGTATCGCGGTGCTTATGCCGTACTTTTTCCACACGGTAGGCTTACCCCTGCGGAGCTCGCTGTGGTCGATTATATCGTCAAGTATGAGGGAATAATTATGCGCAAGCTCTACAGCCGCGGCAGCCGGCAACGCGTTCTCCTCTTTACCGCCCACTGCCAGCGTGCTCGCTATTGTAAGAGCTGGGCGAACCCTTTTCCCTCCCATCCTCACTTGGTAAAGAACAGCGTCCTGGAACTCTGGGCTAGCGCCCCTGAGCAGGTACTTTTCCATAACGGGGTCTACTAGAGCACCTATCTCCCCGAGCCTTTCAAGTACGCGAGCCGACACGCAAGAAGGAAGTCATACAGGCTAAAAGCTTTTTCTATAGCTCGCGCGCGACGCTTAAGGGTGACGAGCTCTACGAGGCTAGGCTCGCCGAAGCCTTGGACGCGGTCGAAGAGTTCCTCGCCTCCGTAGGAAGCGTCCCAGCGAGGGTCGAGGAGGACGAAAGGCTGATAAGAGAGCTGGAGGAGGAAGCCGAGGAGTTCAAAAGGCTCGGCTTAATATAACCATTTTTTCTCCCCCTCTCTTTCTTTACTGCAGGTTACCGCGCGAGATCCTGTTGTTATAGATCGGGAAGGGTCCTCTCTTCACGCAACCATCACCTCACAATAGAAAGAATTTTTAGCTCGACATCGAAAAGACTTCTCGATGATGAAAAGAGAGTCAACAGAAACGATGAAGAAGAACAGCTTCTGAGCACCACTGCACGCGCACTTTTATTCGTTAGGCCCAAGGAACGGCCCTTCGCATTCAAACTACATGAACCACATTCCGCTGAGCAACACTTTGGTTGCATCTACCGGCCGTAGTCCCAGAATCTCGGGAGGTTTCGTTAAGTGTCTGTAGGCAGAGGGAGATTGGAAGTACGTTCCCGGCTCAAGCGTCCTCGGAGCGACTCGGTATATCTTTGCGGCTTCTTTGGCCCTGTAGCCGCACTTAGGGCACTTGTAGCCCTTACCCTTTCCGGCCGAAGTCATTCTCGAGCCACACTTGGGGCAGAGGGGGTTCAGCCGCTTTACGTTTAAAGCGGGCTTGATCAACCTGAGGTACTCGGCGTTCAGCACCAGGCCATCTTTTTTCATGACGCCTCCACCCACCTCTACCAAGTCCCCCCTGGATAGTAGCTTTGCCACTCTGTTCAGCCTCCCGGTCTCCTTGTAGAACGCTATCTGTAGGCAACCCGTTTCGTCGCAAACATTCACAATGACATGCCCCCCGCTAATCACGGTAGGTTTCTCGGCGACAGAGCCCCTCACGACGACGGAGTCATACGGCCTTACGAGGGCTACCGGTTTATACCTCTGCAGATGGGCGCTGGTGCCCTGGTTAGTTTTAAACAAGAGATAGCCCGCGTGGGATATCTTTTCGAGCACATCTACCGCCACGTTTACGAGTATCTCTGGGTCGAGGCTTCTCAGACCGAAGATTACGGGGTCCGGTCCGTGTGGTACGGCTAGGACTCTGCGAGAAGAGTAGTCGTACGTCGCGAATACCAGCGGGCGGTACTTTCTGTCAAGCTCCAGTAGTAGATCCTCCGAGATGTCTCTCGACTCGCTACGCTCCTCCGGGCTCCTGTATACTATTAGCTCGTAGGTGTAATCTTCTAGCGGGTAAGCCCCCAGCGATGCAACAGCTCCCACGAGCCCCCTAGGTCGCTTGCTACGAGAGTACAGCAACTTCACGCTTTCACCTTTGAAGCGTTCCAGGACACTTCTAACGTAGCTGGATGGGATGAACTCCGTCAAAGCCCTAAGGTACACTGATCTAAATGCGCGAGGCACATCCCCCTTCACCAGGATAGCGGCAGGATCTGTTTTGCCATGCCTCTCTGAAAGATCGTCGAGAGCGCGCACTACGGCCTCTTCAACCCTGGGCACCAATTCTTCTTCCACTAGGAAGTGAATGGCTACTGCACCGTTACCCCTGGTCTTCAAGGGTACGTTAGGGTTCAGCCTAACCAGGTACGGCAGGTCAGCGAAGCCGGCACCGATCCTAGAGGCTTCCCTTACTATGGCGAGCGCTACAAACGTTGTACAAAGCCCCAGCGGAGAGTCCGTGTCGTCGAGCCCTACGTGGACGCTCGTAAGTCCCATAAAACCGAGATACCTAGCTACTCTGGTCTTAAAAAGATCACGCAAGGAAAGCCTAAGCAAAAGTGGTTCTCCTTTCTCTCTTTGCTCCACGAAACGTTTTTTCCACCCTGCGGGGAGTAGACCTGTGGGCAACTTCAAAGTAGTAGTCAGAGAAATCTCCCTCAGCACTCGCAGGAAGCTAGAACTGATCGACATAACGGCCCAGGTCGAGCGGGTAGCCGCGGAAAGCGGGATACGGAACGGTGTTTGCCTCGTCTTCGCTCCTCACGCGACAGCCGCCATAATAGCTAACGAGCACGAAGAGGGATTACTGAAAGACATAGAGGGCAAGATTTCCGAGCTTTTCCCCGTAGACCAGCCGTACCTACATAACCGGATAGACGATAACGCCCACGCTCATATAGCTTCCAGCTTTATCGGAGCCTCGCTAGTGCTTCCAGTGGTGAATGGCAGGCTTCTCCGCGGGACATGGCAGAACATCTTCTTGGTAGAGCTGGACGGCCCGAGATCCTCTCGTAAGGTTGTCGTGGAGGTTATGGGAGAAAGCTCGGACTGATATACTGCTTAAGCCTTTTTCTCGTATCGCGTGCTAGCGCTGTACGAGGGTTACTTTGACGTCTACCGCAATCCCTCCTTTCCCTCTCTCGTATACGAAGAACGGGTTGATGTCTATGTCCTCGATCTCCTCTACGTCGCAGGCGAGTTTTGACAGCCTTATCAGAACGTCGACAACCTTTTCGTAGTCGGAGGGGGGTTCTCCTCTGTATCCTTTGAGCACCTTGTAGATCTTCGTCTCTTCGAGCATTTCGTAGGCGTCCTCCAGGCTCAGGGGAGCTACGCGGAAGCTCACATCCCTGTAGAGCTCCACGAGGACTCCTCCGGAGCCTACCATTACCAGCGGTCCGAAAATGGGGTCTCTGTGCACGCCCAGTGCTATCTCCTTGCCTTTCTCCGCCATCTTCCTAACGATGATACCGTTAACCCTGGCGCTGGGAGCTTTCTTGGATACATTGTCGAGTATCTTGCTGTACCCCTCGGCTACCTCGGCGTCGCTTTGAAGCCCTACCAGTATACCGCCGATGTCGCTTTTATGGAGGATGTCGGGGGACTCCACCTCGAGAACCACGGGGTACCCGATCTCTCGCGCTATCCTCACTGCTTCCTCGGGGCTTTTAGCGATCTTCTTCGCTAAGACCGGGATCCCATAGTACCCGACCAGCGCCGCGGCCTCCGAGGGCGTTAGCGTCGTTCTCCCCTCCTTCAAGGCGCTCCTAACCACGTGGCGCGCAGCTTCGACGTCAACGCTTACGGCTACCTCGGTCCTCCTGTCGAGTTTTTCGAGCATGTGTTTGTACCTGTAGATGGCGCCCAGGCTGGACGCCGCCTTCTCGGGCGACTCGTAGCACGGAATACCGTTTTCGGTAAGCTTCCCGCACGCCTCGTTTACCTCTTCGCCGCCTATGAACGACGCAAGAACTGTCTTCTTGCTTTCCGTCTCCCGGACAGCCCTTAGTAGCGCTTCCGCTATCTCCTGTGGGTTCGTTATGGCTGTGTGGCAGTAGAGTACCAGCACGGCGTCCACAGAGTCATGCATCAACAGGTCTTTGAGCGCGCCGTAGTACTGTTCCGCGTCTGCCATGCCCGTGAGGTCTACGGGGTTGAAGACGCTCCCGAAGGGCGGCATGTGCTTCCTCAGCTTCTCGGCTAGGTCCTGGGGTATGTCCATCAGCCTGATTCCATAGTCTTCCAACGCGTCGGTCGCCATTATACCCGCTCCTCCGCCATTCGTAAGCACAACGACGTTCTCCCCTCTCGGAATGTGCGTCTTCGCGAAAGCAGTCGCCCAGTCGAAGAGCTCTACGAAGCTACGCGCAAGCAGGATACCCGACTGCTTGAACGCCGCCTCATAAGCTGCGAAGCTCCCTGCAAGCGAACCCGTGTGCGATTTGATGGCGCCTATGGTTCTTACACCTCTACCCGCCTTGAGTACGATTATTGGCTTCCGCCTCGCTACGCGGCGTGCAGCCTCGAGGAACCTTCTCCCGTCGCTCACCCCTTCCAGGTATGCGGTTATAACCTTGGTGTACTGGTCTTCCCCGAAAAACTCTACAAGGTCTGTCTCATCAACATCGGCTTTGTTGCCTATGCTGACCAGGTCGGAGAGCCCTATGCCCTTCAGCTTCGTCCACCCTACCAGCGCTATTCCCAGTGCTCCGCTCTGCGTAATGAAGGCTATCTCCCCCGGTTTAGGTAGCCCTTGACAGAAGCTTGCATTTACTCTCTTCACGGTGTCGCATATCCCGACTATGTTCGGGCCTAGGAGTCTCATCCCGTAGTTCTTCGCTATGCTCGCTATGCGTTGCTCCAAGTCTACGTTCCCAATTTCCTTGAAGCCGCTCGTTATTACGGCAACTGCCTTAACACCCTTTCGACCAGCGTCCTCTAGAACTCCCGGAACGGCGGGGGCTGGGACCGCGACAACCACCAAGTCGACCTGGTAAGGTATCTCCGAGACGGATTTATAGCACTTCAAGCCCAGTATCTCGTCGGCATTGGGATTTACGGGGAAAATTCTCTCCCGCGGGAACCCTGCCTCCAAGAGGTTCTTAACGACCTGGTAGCCTATCTTCTCGGGATTCCGCGACGCGCCAACAACAGCTACGCTCTCCGGCCTTAAAAGCCTCAAGATACGTTCGTCGATCATCGAACCGCCGGTAGAAAGCCGCTTTACAACTAAATAATTTTTCTATTGTAAGCGCCAGTATTATCGTCCCACAAGCCTTACAAACTCGCACGCGAAAGCGACGTCCTCTTCCCTAGTGGTTTTCTGCTCTAATCGGGCTTTGGCACAGTGTGTCGTGGCGATAGAGCCCGGCGTAGGGCGCTTGGCAACGTGATTGCTGGTTTCTCCGGAGCAATGCCTTCCGGCTTTTTCATTACTATGAGGATTAAGGCTACGCCGAGAATAACATAGGAAGCGTAGTTCGGGTCGAACGGCAACGCTAAGTACTGCTTCACGAACTGTATAGACCTGTCTACCGCTATGTACGTTGCCGGGCCTACAAGTGCCCCGTAAGGGTTTCCTCTCCCACCAATTATCACCATCAATGCTACCAAAAACGTTTTCGAAATCGTGAAGTCGTCCGGGTTTACAGACCCTACGTAGAACGCATAGAGCACACCGGCAACGGCTGCCATCCCGGATCCCAGAGCCATTACGGTCATTCTCATCTTGGCTACGTCTCTCCCGAGCACAGAAGCCGCGAGTTCGTTGTCCCGTATAGCCCTCAAGACTCTCCCGAAAGGCGACCTCGAAAGCCTGTAGTAGGCTAACCAAATCGCAAAGGCGATCGAAGACGATAACGCCAGGAGGACTACCTGCTTCAATGGAGGAGGTATCCAAGCGAGGAAGTCTACGACGCCGGCTCCGTAAGTACCGCCTACGAGGGGTTCGTAGTTCCTGGCGACCACCCTGATTATCTCACTGAACGCTATGAGTAACATTCCCAGGTAGTCTTCCCGGAGCCTTAAGGCAGGGTATGAAGCGAGTACTCCCAGCAGAGCGGCCAGGGGCACGGCTATCATAAGGGGAACAACGAAGAGTATAACGCCGAGCTGAGGAGAGTTGACGAGTGCTTGCGAGACAAGCGTAGCGTAGTACACGCTTTTCAGCTTGAATTCTCCCTCCATGGTGATCCCTAGAAGAAGGGTTCCAAGCCTGACGGAGAGAGCCCCTACGGAAAATGCTCCAACCGCGAAGAAGGCGGACTTGGCGAAGTTAGGTAGCCCTAGCTCCCCGTATTCGAGGTTCAAAGACGATGCTAGGATAACGTACACCGAGTACAGAACTCCTAGGTCAACTAGGAACATTAGGGGGTCCATTTCCTCTACCTCTTGCTCCACAGCCCGGCGAGTCCTCTCGGGGATAGAAGGAGCACGACGGCGATCGACAAAAAGGAGACGAGCGCCCTGTAGGACGTGCTGAGCCCCAGGGAGGAGAGGAAGTACGTGGCAGCTATCTCGGAAAACGAGATAAGGTAGGCTCCTACAAGGCTTCCCGCAAGGCTACCCAAGCCTCCCACCGTGACTGCCGCGAACATCGATAGGAGAAGTGAGAAGCCAGTATCCGGGTTTACCACTATCTTGAAGGGTAGGAAAACGCCCGCCGCTGCCGCAAAGCCCGCCGAGAGCATCCAGCTGTACGCGTAAACCTTCTTAACGTTTATCCCTAAGGTCTGCGCCAGCTGAGGATTCTCTATAGCCGCCCTCATGGCGGTCCCCGTCTTTGTCCTGTAGAGGAAAACGTATAGCAGGACGAGCAAAGAGAGAGTAGTGATCGACGAGTACACAACGACGCCATCAACGTGTAGACCGAGCAACGCTAGCCTAACGTCATTGAACATGAAGCCTCTCCCGAACGTCTTCAACAATCTCTGCATAACGTCAGCGTATATCTGCACGCTGTACCTCAGTATGAACTCAAGCGCCATTGAGACTATCATGAGTGTTACAAACGAGGCTTTGTCTCGCAATGGATCGAAGACGAGAAAGTAAACGGCTAGCCCTACAAGCGCTCCGCCTGCAAAGGCTACCGGGATGAAAGCATAGGGAGTCACGTTTAGAACTTGGCTAAGCGTATAGGCTATATAGATGCCTATAACCGCGAAGTCGCCGTGAGCAAAATTCGAAACCTCCGTCGTCAAGAGCGTCAGCGAGAGTCCAACCGAGAGAAGGGCTAGAAGGTTCCCGTAGACCAGTGCATCGACGAGTAGCGCCAGCATGAGCATCACCCCTGTATTCCCAGGTAGAGCGCCACCAGGTCCTTCCTGGCTAGTAGTTCTCCAGCGTCGCCATAAAACCTGGTGCGCCCGGATACTAGGAGGAGAGCTTTTTCCGCGATCTTCAAAGCCCTCCTAGTGTCCTGTTCTACCAAGATCACGGTGATCCCCAGCCCCTTGTTCAGCATCCTTATCCTCTCGAAGACATGCTCGACTACCTTAGGCGCCAGCGCCGCGCTAGGCTCGTCGAACATTATGAGGCTTGGCTTCCTTACGAGTTGCATGGCTAATGCGAGCATTTGGCGCTCCCCACCGCTCAGCGTTGTGGCCTTCCTGTTTAGAAAGCCGCGGACTTCCGGAAGGAAGTCGAGCACCTCTTCGAGCCTTCTCTCGAAATCCTCCCTTGGAAGGTCGTACCCGGCGAGCACGAGGTTCTCCCTTCCTGTTAACTCTTCGAACACGTTCCCCGTCTGCGGTAGGTAGCCCATGCCCATGAGAGACCTCTTGTGCGGAGCAAGCCTCGTGATGTCGCGTCCATCGAAGAGCACCTTGCCGCCGAGCACGTCGGCAAGCCCAAAGAGCCCCTTCAGTAGCGTACTCTTACCGCTCCCGTTTGGACCCACTACGGCTAGGAATTCTCCTTTGTCTAAAGTGAAGGAGACGTTACTGACTACTTCCATGCCGTTATACCCAACGCTCAAGCTGTCCACAGCTAGAAGCGGCACGATGCTACCCACCCAGCAGAGATTCCACTACCATGGGATCTTCGAATACTTCGTCAGGAGTCCCGCTCGAGATCACCGTTCCCTGGTTCATCGCGTACACAAAATCAACATACTTTGACGCCAAGTCGAGCCTGTGCTCCACAATAAGGAACGAGACCCCTAGCTCGTCTCTCGCTCTGCGCAGAGCCTGCATTATCTCGTGTGCCAGCGCTGGGTTGACTCCTGCTAGTGGCTCGTCGAGAAGCATCAGCTTTGGATCACTCATCAAAGCCCTTGCAAGCTCTAGAAGCTTCATCTGACCCCCGCTGAGCGCGCGCGCCGGGGCGTCCCAGAGGTGGTCCAGCTTGAGAAGTGAGAGTATCTCGAAGGCCTTCTGCGCCTGATCCCAGTCCTTTAAGGCCCAACTGTTCGTGAAAAGTATGCCAAGCGCGTCCTCCTCCAGGTACAGCCGCGAGGATACGAGGACATTCTCCAGGACGCTCAGGGACGTGAAGAGCTGCGGGACTTGGAATGACCGCGCGATGCCGTACCGGTACCTCTCGTGAGGGTAAAGCCGCGTAATATCCCTCCCCTTGAACACAATCCTCCCGCTATCTGGCTCTATAACTCCACTAATGATGTTCAGGAGCGTAGTTTTCCCGCTCCCATTAGGGCCTATTAGCATCGTTAGCGTTCCTTCACCTAGCTCTAGGGAGACGTCCTTCACAGCGGTTACCCCGCCGAAGGACTTTCTCACGTGCTGAACCGAGAGTAGTCCCTTCTCCATCTACGTTCCTCGCGTCTTTCTTTAGTGATTTCTTAAAACTTACGATACAAGCGTTGAACACCTCTAAAGCCATTAGAATCCTCCTACTTTAAGAAAGTTGCTAAGCTTTAAATAATTGAGATACGAGGCCGTTGTTTTCAGACAAAAATAACGCATATAAGTAGCATGCAACATTTTTCTGCGAGGTACGTGCTTGTAGACAGATTTGGCAGGCCGCTTGAGAATCTGAGAATAACGGTGACACCGCAGTGTAACTTTAACTGCGTATTCTGCCACGGTGAAGGAGAACCACCGAATAACGCACTGCTATCTGCTTCGGAGATAGTGGAGGTTGCCAGTGTTGCGCACAGCCTGGGAGTGGGTACCTTCAAGCTTACGGGTGGAGAACCCCTACTCAGGAAAGACTTGGAGAGGATCGTGGCAGGGCTGAAATCCTTTGGAAGAGGCGTCGAAGTCTCCTTAACTACTAACGGTTTCTTCCTGGAGAAAAGGGTTCCCAGCCTCGTCGAAGCAGGGCTAGACAGGGTTAACGTAAGCCTTCACGCCTTTGACCCTGAGGTGTTCGAGGGTGTTACACGAGTAAAGGGGTTCGAGAAAGTTTTGAGGGGGCTGGAAGCTGCCAGCGAGTATGGGTTACCGGTAAAGCTCAACTTTGTGCTAACAAAGCTCAACGCCGGGCAACTCGGCGAAGTACTTGACTACGCGTCTAGAAAGGGGTTCAACGTGAACCTCATAGAGCTTATTCCAACGGGTAAGGGGGGCGCCGTGTTCGATGAGCTTTACGTTCCCGTAGAGAACGTCCTCCCGCAACTAGAAGGCATGGCGCGCAAAGTGTACACGCGCCCACTGCAATCCAGACCTGTCTTCGAGCTGGAGACAGGCATAAAAGTAGAGGTTATCGCCAATTACTGCAACCCGGCGTTCTGCTCTATGTGCACAAAGCTCAGGCTAACGCACGACGGCAAGCTAAAGCCATGTCTCAACAGGAACGATAACCTCGTAGACTTAACGCCGATCCTGCGGGACGAAGGGGGCGACAAGCTGGAGAGGCTGAGAGAGGCGTTTCTCATCGCAAACTCCAGAAGAGAGCCTTTCTTCAGGTTTAATGGGGAGAAGGTGACTTCCTTCAACGGTAGGATTGTCTGCCCAGTCCGCCGCGTAACTCTGCTCTCTAACGCGCGAGGACCTCGGAGAGAAGCCTTACCGCGTTGAAGAAGGTCTCAGCCAGCTTCACGTTGCGCTCCGAAATTGCGGCTTCCATCTTCTCGTCAAACGGTATTCTTGCAAGCGCGATGATCCCGAACTCTTCCTCCAAGCGTTCAACGTAGCTCTCCTCGCCGACCGGGGAAACGTAGTTAACGACTAAGCCACCCACGTTCACCCTTTCTTCTACCAGGAAGCTCAGAAGCCTCCGCACGACGGAGTAGGAGAGGGCGGAGGGCGACGTCACGACCAAGAAAGTGTGTGCTAGGCTCTTCAACACTCTAAGCGGGACTATAGTCTCGTCTCCCAGTCCCGGCGGCAGATCCACCACTAGGAAATCCTTCTCCCCCCAGTCTACGTTCATGAGTAGCTCTGCAACCAGCGAGGTCTTAGCGCCGCCCGAGAGGGGGAGGGGGAGGTCTCCAAGAAAGAACTCCACAGTCATCAGCTCGACACCGCCCGCGTTGACAGGCCTTATTCCGTGCTTCGACCCTGAAGGGCGCCCTTCAGGCTTCAGGATTCTCGCAGACGAAGGTCCGTGTACGTCTAGGTCTAGCAAACCCACCCTGTAACCTTTCTCGGAGAGAGCTAACGCCGTTGCGGCTGAAACCACGCTTTTCCCGACGCCTCCCTTTCCACTTCCGAAAACTACTACGCGCTTAACGCTGGAAAGCCTTCGCCTCGCTGTCCGCAGGAACAGGAGATTGTTATACATCATCGTTCACCCTCGACGGCCTTTACCCTTAGGGAGCTAGTCATGTCCGCCCAGATGTCGCGGCTACCGCACCTGGGACACCGCAGAAAGCCGTGAATAACTGCCGGTATATAGTGAGTAGGCATGTCGAGCGTTCCTTCTTCGTCTGGAATCGCGTATTCGCCGAGCCTTTCAAGTGCACGCCGAGCTTCTTCAAGCGAGAAAGTGTATCCGCACGAGTTACAGGTAAACCTCGCCGGGACTTTCTCGATAACCAGCGTAGAACCCTCGGCTATAGTATTCTCTGTTAAAACGCTATATGCTTCTCGCAGGATATCTTCCTCGAGTTGCGAGACCTCGTTAACTTCGACAACAACCCTGCTTATGCGAGAAAAACCGTTTCTCCCGGCAAACTCCAGTAGAGCCTCTACGACTGCCTGCATAAGACTCCATTCATGCATTCCTGAGTACCCCCGAATGTACGTGATAGAAATAAAAATATTTTTTTAGTCGAGGGCTTCTGCGACTACTTCCGCTAGTGTCTTTAGGGTGACTTTGACGTCGTAGGCTCTGGTTGTGAAGCCTAGGGTATGTATGCATCCGATGCACGCCGTGACCACGGTTGAGGCGCCGGATTCCTTGATCTCCTGTACTTTTTCACGGCCGGCGATAAGCATGTCCCTGTATAGTTTGTCCAGGAAGGCTTTCTCGTTCTCGGAGACTTTTAGAGGTATACCCATCACCTTCTCCATAAACTCTTGCGTCGGAGGAACTATGCACGCTATGGAGCCACCTCCCCCGCAGCATTTACTGAAAAGCCCGTGGCTCTTGAGCTTTACAAAGTTCTGTGAAATGCTGGATAGAACCTCGACCGGCTCCTCTATTAACCCGCCGAAACGCCCCATTTTGCACGGGCTATGCCATGTTATGCGCTCCTGCGTTTGTTTAAACTTGACCTTTCCTTCTCTCAAAGCGTCCACTAGCAGTTCCACGACGTGTACGACCTTGAAAGACGGCTCCTCCCCGACGATGCGGGGCAGGTCAAACCTGAAGAAAGTGTAGGGGTACCCGCCGTCGCTGAACACCACGTACTCCGCTCCAATGGACTTTATGTAGTCGTATATCCTTTTCGCGACAACCCTCACCGACTCATCGTCCCCCGCAAGCGAGCCTATAGGAGCCCTTATGGAGAGAGGGTTCCTCGGCATGGTCCAGTTGAGTCCTAGCTTCGAAAGTATCCTTGCGGTAGCCGGTATAGCCCCAGGCGTAATCATCGCCTCTGCCAGCGACGGCATGTAGAGGTATTTTGCCCCCTTCCTGTCGAACTCCACGTTCGCTACCTCCAGCGTTTTCCTTATAACGTCCTCCCATAGCCCTCGGAAGCCAGGGTTTTCGGCGAACATTCCGCTGGTCTCGGCGTCTACCATCAGCTTGAGCAGGGACGGTATCCTGCCAGTCTTCGCTAGGAAGCCTCGCAGAGTCTTTATCATTTCGCCACTGTGAATTCCGAAGGGGCACGTAATGTAGCACAGGCCGCAGTTGGTGCAGTGGTAGGCTAGGTCAACCCACTTGTCGAGCTCCTCCTTTGTTTTTGGGAGCTTCGCGCCGAAGAGCCACGGGAACAGCCTCGGCAGTATGTTTACCTTGCCGCGGTAAATGTTCCGCAGGGGTTCCGCCTTGCTTACAGGGCCGTACTCCTCCCCCACCGGCGTGTAGGGGCAGTTCACCTCGCAGAGCGCGCATGAAACACAGTTTTCAAGGAAGTGTAACGATACTGGTGTAAGGTGCGAAGTTGTCTCCTCAGCTGCCCTTCTAACGTCCTCGTAGTTGTAGCCTTCCCAGCTCATAGGGATCCCCTATTGAACTTTAACTCGTACCACTCGTGGAGCTTGCCGTACCAATACCCGAACACGAAGTGCCAGAACTTGGTGAAGGGAAGTAAAGCCACAAGAAGCTCTGCGAGCAGTATGTGTAGCCCCAGCATAAACCTGTACGTAGTAACGTCCGGGCTGGGCAAGTGGTGCGTTGCCAGGAAACCCGTGACAAGTATCGAGAGTAAAAGTGCTAAGTCGAAGAAGTCGCCAGCCCTCACGTGCCTCAGCCGGTGGTAGAGCCTCACGAGCTTGTCCCCAAGCTTGTAGGATACGCCTATAATCGCGAGTATCGCTAGGAGGTCCCCGTTAAGGATTAGGGTTAGGGGTCCCCACACGCTGTTCGTGAAAACCCACCCCATCTCGCTTGCCGGCAACACGTTCGCGAAGAAATACTGGGACGCCGAGGTTATAGAGGAGGGTATAGCGAAAGGCTTTAGCAATGAGTAGAGAGGGATCCAATAGCTGAACATCGCGACGTGCTGCGATAGCAGGAATATCAGCGGTATAACCCCCAGTATGTGCAGGGCTATCAGTCCGCCGACGAAGTCCGACTTTCGCTTCTTAGCTGCCTGAACAAGTGGGTCGAGGAACGTCACTACCAGCCCGACGAGTAGCTTTCCGATGGGTCTAGCACGCCTAGGGGCAGAGTAGCCCCGCTTCCAGAGGAACAGGTACCTCGAAAGCCTGTAGGCTACCCCGAAGGCCAGCGTTGCGACCACGTAGGGCGGAAGCACGTATATAGCCAGGTCTAGCAGGTCCATTCTAGGGCTTCACCTCAGTATCATCTTCTTGATTACTCTCCCGTTTCCGACCTGTATGTGAACCGCGCACGCAATGCAAGGGTCAAAGCTCCTGATAGCGCGTACGAAGTCGAGGCCCTCCCAGCTGTCTGGCGGAACCTCTTCCGTCACTACGCTGTTAGCTACGCTCTGCTCGAAGGGCGACATGCCCCACTTGTCCTTCGGGCTGACATTGCCGGTCGTGGGAGCGTGTATCTGGTAGTTAACTATTCTGCCGCCCTCCTGTACCACCCAGTGGCGCACAGTTCCCCTGGGCGCCTCCGTAAAGCCCACGCCGAACGTTCTCCGGGGCGGCGGGTTCCACGGGTTGGAAGTCTTCGTCCTGCCGCTCCTCACAAGCTCCACAGCCTTGACGACGTTACTCCACGCCGCCGCCACGTCCGCTACTACGTTGAACGCTCTCGCTAGGACTCTCTGCAACGTCGTAGAGTGGGGCGGTGCCCTCCACTCGAGGGTCATCTCCTCGACTACGGAGGGTGGGAGGTCGTCGGCGCCGCCGCTCCTGGGCAGGTCTACCCTTAGTATCCCGTTTCCGGAGCCGAAGTCGCTCGGCTGGTACGCGGTGACAGTTAGCCTAGCTATAGGTCCAACCTCGAACGGCGTTATTGTTCCATCCTTCCACACGAAGCGGACGTGGGTAGCCCAGTTGTACTTCCCGTTCCAGTCCGGTGCACCGGGCTTGGGTATTGTTGTCTTGTTCCACGGGTGGTAGGCTACGTCGTACTTGCCCCAGAGCAACGGGTTGCCCTCGGGGTCCTTTTCCGTGTATATAGGCAGTTTCCCTTTCCAGTCTTCGTACAGGCTTCTCTCCACGTGCTCCATGATACTCAGGTTTATCTCCTTGTAGCTCTTAGTTACCAGCTCGCCGTTAACAAAGGCTCCGGGCTTGATCGTCCTCTTGCTCATGGCAGAGTCTACATTCTTGTAGAAGTCCTCCGGAGAGCCGTTAAGCGCCGAGTAGGCTTCGGGGTCGTCGAAAAGCCCTCCGCTAACCATGTTGTGCCTCCTGTAAGTCAGTCCCTGCTCTTTGTAGCCGTGACGCTCCTCGTAGAACCATACTATGTCCTGCCAGACGGCGTAGAGGAACTTCGCCCAAGCTGTCAGCTTCGTTAGCCTGTACGTATACCCTATCAGAAGGTACTCAGCGTTGGTAAGGTCCGTGGAGATGCCGCCCGGGATCAGCGTCGAGGGGTGGCTGTGCCTACCGTATATCAGCACTCCCGCCTCGCGGGCTATCCGCGAGTACTTCACAGTCAGCTGCCAGAGTCTCCCCTCAATCGGGTTAAGAGCCCTCATTATGTCCGCTATCTTCGGAAAACCGTGTATATCCCTGTTGGGCGCATCAGTTCTCTCCGCATCGCTCCACACACTGGGCGTCAGCTTCTTTACTATGAGCTCGCTGTAGTCGGGTCCGCCGAGCATGTTGAGAATTAACGGGTGGTCGTAGAGCGCGTCTGTCATCGCGAACGCCATGTTCCTCAGCACGACTCCGAGAGGCTCAGGGGCAACACCATAGGCCATGTCCACGGCGTGTGCAGAGGCGTTCGCATGGGAGGCTCCGCAGACGCCGCAAATCCTCGAAGTTATGTGCACAGCGTCTTCTGGAGGTCTGCCCCGCAGGAATACCTCGAACCCTCTGAACATCGTTGCGAATACCCATACATCGGTAGGCTTCTTCGTCGCGGTGTCAACGAGGGCCCTTAAGGCTAGGTGCCCCTCTATCCTCGTAATCGGGTCTATGAATACCTCCTTTACGCTCATTCGGCCTTCACCTCCTTAATCTCCTTAGCAACCTCCTCCTTCCTCTTCTCGATGCTCTTCGACGCGCCGTAAGCAAGGCCAACCCCTGCTAGCAACGCTGCGATAGCCGCTACACCTTCTAACCCGCTGGGAACGCGCGGCGCCTGCAACGGCTTGTAGAACGGCTCGTAAGCGTCCGTAAAGCCCGGCATAGTACACCCTATACACACGCCGCCCGTCCTCGTGGGTCCTCCGACTCCGTTAACCCACCCTAGCTTGTTCCAAGGACAGTTAGAAATCGGACCCTTGCACCCTACCGCGTAGAGGCACCGGTAGGAGTTCTCGCCTGGATAGGCTCTGAAGTCTCCTGCAGCGTAGCTACCAGCTCTCGGACACTGCTCGTGAACCGTGTTCCCAAATATGAACTTGGGACGCCAGTACTTGTCCAGCTCCGGTAATGGTAGCAACCCCTTAGCCCACAAAACAAGAGCAGCTAGTGCACGTAGCTGTCCGTTGCCGTTAGCCGGGCAACCTGGGACGGCCATCGCCGGCCTACAGTCGGGCCTTATCTCCCCGGGCTTCAGCGTGCACTGTCCTGTGATAAACCTTCTGAAAGGTTCGGCTTCCGGCAACGTGCTTACAAGGCCCTTGATACCCCTAATGGGGTCGTCGAAGAATCCTACAGCGCCCGTCGGGCTATCAGACCAGCTGGAAGAAGGTAGACCCGGTACCCTCTCCAAGACCTTGTTCGCGACGAGCCCTCCGTAGGAAGCGCAGTTACCCATGGTAACCACAGCAACAGCCCTTGGAAGGAGCCTCCGCATCCATTCTACGCAGGATATTACCTTCCCGTTCTCGTCCCCTATGTAGCAGTAGGAGTCGCTTCCGGGCGGGCCTCCTGCCTTCTCGTCCTGCGGAAAACTTCCCTCGAGTACGAGAACAAAGGGGTCAAGCTTTCCCTGAGCAGCTGCGCGCGCTATGCTTAAGGCCCCCTCACCCCACTCAGGCATTACTGTCTCGTGGAAAGCTAGCTTCACGTTTCCAGGTCCCACGAGGTGGAAGGAGCCTCCAAGCACATCTATGAGGTCGGGCTCCGTGGCCTGTATTAAAGCCGTAGTGTTTCCTGCGCAGTCCTGGGCCTCGAACCAGACGATGTTTATGCTACCGCTCTGCGCCTGTGCCACCGCCAGTCTGACAAGCTCGTCCCAGTTCAGTGATGCAAGCAGGGCTGCCACTCCGCCCATCTTTAAGAAATCTCGGCGTGAGATGCTAATGCCTTTCAATGACATAGGCTTTCACGCTGTCAAATCTTAATAATCACTAACACTAATAAATGCTTAGCCTATTATTTTACTGTAGCTCTGTAGCAAAATCGCTAAAAAAAGAAAAAGCATATTTTTCTTTTATCAGAAAAATACCTGTTTAATAATAAAAAATCAAAAAGAAATTACATGAAAAAGTCTTTATATATAGCAATAGCTAGCGTTCCAGACTAGGTTTAAATCCCGAGCATGAGGGTAAATCTGAGAATGGATGTACGGCAATTTCGAGAGAGAGTGGTTAAGACGACTTGCAAGAGCATATGCATTTTGGAAGAAGTTCTGGGACGATCTACTGCCGAAGCCCGAGAACCCTCTAACAAGAATCGTTTTCACTCTTCCTAAAAAGGAGGAGGAAAGCATCGACGAAATAGCGAGAAAACTCGAGGAGGCGGGCCACGGGGATTTCGTGCGCGCGCTCCTAGCGGAGAAAAAACCGAGAGTGCTTCTCGGTTTCCTCTACTATGCTGGACCAATCGGTGAGGCAGTCTACGGGGTGTACCGCTACGCGTCTTCTCACGTGAAGTGCAGCAACGTGGTGGTAGAGGATTTCTCAGCGGACGCTCTTACAGTCAGCGACGCGATAGCGAAGTGGAAAGCCGACAAAATAGTAGTATTCACGGCGAAAAAACGCGGTAGAAAACCAGCACTCTACGCTTACTCGCTCGTGCTACGCAAACCCAGAGAATGGGAGGCTGTAGAAGCCATACGCCCCAGCCTGGAGGGCTCGCTGGATATAGACGACTTGCTGAGGGGACTCTCCGTGTTTCTCCCAGGAACCACCATACATGTCTACGAGTGTGAGCCCGCTGAAAATGAGCCAGACACTTGCGAGAAATCTCTCATCGATGCGGTCATAGGGGAGGTTTCACATGAATGCATCTCCGAGGATCCTAATAATGGGAGTCGGTAACAGGATGTACGGGGACGACGCATTTGGACCACTCTTCGCAGAAGCGCTCGAACAGTGTGGTGTTCCAGCCTTAAACTCAGAGTTAGACGTGTTCACAGCGGTATCTCACCTCGAAGGAGTAGACCTGCTAATATTCATCGACGTAGTCGATAAATCGTTCGGAGAACCCGGCGATGTCGTAGTGCTCAGAATAGACCCCAGAACATTGAGCCCCGAGGAGGTCGCTACGGCGATTTCCTTCGAGACTTCCGCGCACCAGGTCACTCCAGCACACATAGTTTTGCTCGGCTACTCCTCCGGGTTTTTCCGAGGAGAAGCCTACGTTGTAGGAGTAGTTTCCGAGCACACGGATTTCGCTAGAAAAATGTCGAGCAGAGTCGTAGCGGCAGCAGAAAGAGCCTGCTTAAAGCTGAGGGAAATAGCCCGAAGCGCCGAGATCAATTGTGTATGCGTTCAAAAAGAATTCCGAAACATCGTTGCTCGCTATTCTCAGGAATTCGCAGAGTAAGAAAAATGTGAAAAATGGATAAGACTATCGGACTGCCTGTTCCTAGAATTCTTCGTCGACCTTGCGTGCCCAGATGTTCCTAAGCCCTTTCCTTGTTCGCCTCATAGGCCAGCCTAGATCCTCGTCGTACCTCTCTATCCCTAGGCTCCTCTCCAGGATCACTCTGCGCTCTATCGACGCGACTAATTCGCGCGTTTTCGCTACTACGTCCGGGTTTACGCTAATGCTGTCGATGCCCTGCCTTACGAGAAACTCTGTGAAGTCCGGGTAGACGCTCGGTGCCTGGCCGCATATAGAGACTGTCCTGTAGCCATAGGGGGACTTGTGCGCCTTCTCTATCAGCATGGCTATCGCAGTCCTCACGGCGGGGTCTCTTTCGTCGAAATACCTTGGATCAATCTTCGGAAGTATCGCGCTGTCCCTGTCAGTTCCCAGCGTGAGCTGGGTCAGGTCGTTGCTTCCTATCGAGAAGCCGTCGAAGTACCTCGAAAACTCCTCCGCCAGGAATATTATACTCGGCACCTCCGCCATTGCCCACACCTTGAAGTCCCTGCTACTCTCCAAGCCCTCCTCTGCCAGTAGCTTCACGAACTTCTCAGCCTCCCACAGAGTCCTGACGAAGGGAGCCATGACCCAGACGTTGCCTAGTCCCATCTCTTCCCGGACCTTCTTTATGGCTTTAACCTCCAGCCGGAAAGCCTTCTCGTACTGCGGGCTGATGTACCTGCTAACGCCGCGCCAGCCCAGCATCGGGTTGTCCTCCTGTGGCTCGTACTTCTCCCCTCCCTTGAGCTGGCGGTACTCGTTCGTCTTAAAGTCGCTGAACCTCACGACAACGGGCCTCGGGTATATCTCGCGGGCAACGAGGGCTATTCCCTCAGCCATCTTGTTTACCAGGACGTCTCCCCTACCGCTCTCGAGCAGGTAGAGCGGGTGCTCCCCAACGTAGCTGGCCATGATGAACTCTACGCGCATCAGGCCTATGCCGTCGAACGGGAGATCCTTGTAGTCCTTAATCTTCTCGGGAACACCCAGGTTCATGTAGATCTTCGTAGCCGTTATGGGCTTCCACACTATCTCGATGGGAGCCGCGGCGACAGCTTTCTCCTCCTTCTTGGCTCCGAGTAGCTCCTCGACCCTGCCTTCGTACACTATGCCTGCCCGCGCGTCAACAGTGTAGTCCTTCCCGTCGACCAGGACCTTCGTCGCCTCGCGGGTACCTACGATCACCGGTATTCCAAGCTCTCTGCCGACAATCGCCGCGTGCGCCGTCATGCCTCCCTCATCGGTAACTATTGCAGCAGCCATCTTCATGTATGGAACCCAGTCCGGGTCCGTCATTGTAGTTACCAGGATATCGCCCGGCTGCATCTTCCTTTGAGCGTCTTCAAGCGAGAGACAAATCTTCGCCTTTCCGTAAGCCACGCCGGGGCTAGCCGGGAGACCTTTAAGCACAGCCTTAGCCTCCGCAACGCTCTTTACAGACTCCCCGGTTGGCTGCGCCTCCTTCCTGCTCCACACAGTCTCGGGACGTGCCTGAACTATGAACACGCTTTCTGGGAACTTAAGGTCCCTATCGACGGCCCATTCAATGTCCATCGGCCTTCCGTAGTGGTTCTCGATCTTCACGGCGAGCTCTGCAAGCCTTAAAACCTCCTCGTCCGTTAGGGATGGCGCGTTCCTCCTCTCCGGCTCTATCTCGCGCTCAACGGTGCGCCCGGTGACGGGGTCTCTTACAAGCTCTACACGCTTCTCCACAATATTCCTGGCAATTATCTTCATGGTCTTCTTGTCGACTATCCACTCATCCGGCGTAACCTTGCCGCTGACAACGGCTTCCCCGAGCCCCCAGTGTCCCTCTATGACGATTTTATCCCTATCGCCCGTGACCGGGTGCAAAGTAAACATTACACCTGCCGTGCGGGAGTTAACCATCTTCTGCACAGCTACGCTTATAAGCACCTTCTCATGGGCAAAGCCCTTGCTCTCCCTGTAGAATATAGCCCTCGGCGTGAAGAGGCTGGACCAGCACTTCCTAACCTTCTCTATCACCTCGTCCTCGCCTTTCACGTTGAGGTAAGTCTCCTGCTGGCCCGCAAAGCTGGCGTCCGGAAGGTCCTCAGCGGTAGCGCTACTCCTCACCGCAACAAACTCCTCTTTTTTGCCGACCCTCCTACACAGCTCCCTGTACGCTCTGCGGATCTCCTCCTCTATATCCTTCGGCATCGGTACACTTTCGATCAAGGCGCGAATCTCCTTGCTAGCCTCCATGTAGTCCTCCGGTTTCGCCGCTCCCTTGCCAACCCTAGTCCTTATTATCTCGTAGATCTTATCCCGTATACCCGTCTCCTCTATGAACCTCTTATAGGCATATGCGGTAACGGCGAAGCCAGGAGGAACCGGTATGCCCGCATTGAGCATCTCTCCCAGGTTCGCGTTCTTTCCTCCCACTATCGGCACGTCCTCCTTTCTCAGCTCCTCGAACCACAAAACTATCTTAGTGCTTTTATCACTCATACCCGTGTCGTGTGGAAGAAGCTTGCGCAATTAAAAAAGGTTTCTGAAATAGCCCTATTAATTACGTCGTATACGCGTACACCGACGTGCACCAAGCATCTCCAATGAGAAAACTGCAGCAATGTGTTGAGATATGCGTGAGGAGCTCCGGGTGGACGCTAGATTTTTTATCCCCGAAAATCCAGGAGATTTTCGCGTCCCCGATGACTGAGCAATCCCCGAAAGGGGAGAAGAAGAGGGGGCGCAGGGGGACGTTGCGACAAGCATTTTACCCCTGAAAAGATCATTAAGGGGTATGAGCGAAGGCTTTAGAGAAGGAGATTTCAGCGTCACACCTTGGGAGGCAAAAGGCAAGATAGACTACGACAAGTTGATCCAGGAATTCGGCGTAGAAAAGCTTGGAGAAGAACTTCTAAGCAGAATAGAGAGGATTGCCGGCGGACTTCACCCTCTACTCAGGAGAAACTTCTTCTTCGCGCACAGAGACCTAAACCTCGTGCTCAACGACTACGAAGAGGGGAGAGGGTTTTTCCTCTACACGGGTAGAGCGCCCAGCAACTCCCCTATGCACATCGCCCACATAGTACCCTTCATAGCCACTAGATGGTTCCAAGAGAAATTCGGGGCAAACGTCTACATACAAATACCCGACGAGGAAAAGTTCCTCGCAAAGAAAGTCGAAACCCTCGAAGAAATCGAAAAATACGCGGTGCAAGACATCCTAAACATAATTGCTCTCGGCTTCGACGAGAATAAAACATTCATATTCAGAGATACCGAGTACATATCAAAACTCTACAAACCCGCAGTCCTCGTAGCTCGGCACATAAACTTCTCAACAGCGCGAGCCGTCTTCGGCTTCGACAACGAGAGTACAATAGGACTAATATTCTACCCCGCGCTTCAAATAGTACCTACCTTCTTCGAAAAAAAGAGACCTCTAATCCCCTGCGGGATCGACCAGGATCCCTACTTCAGACTTCAAAGAGATATAGCGCCCAGGCTAAACAGGTACAAGGCTGCCGAGGTTCTTTCAAAGCTTGTCTGGGGTCTTAAAGGTCCTGAGACGAAAATGTCTGCCTCAGAACCAGATACCGCCATACTGCTCAGCGACCCTCCTGAAACTGTGAAGCGAAAAATAATTAACGCGTACACTGGTGGAAGAGCAACAGTGGAGGAGCAGAGGAGGCTTGGAGGCGTCCCCGAAGTGTGTACGGTGTTTCACTGGTACTCTGTCCTATTCGAGGATGACGACAAGAAGCTCTTGGAAAGATACCATGCCTGCAGGACCGGTAAACTTCTCTGCGGAGAATGTAAAGCGGAGCTTGTAGAGCGTATTAATTCCTTCCTTGAGCGCCACAGAGCGCGCGTGAAAGACGCTGAGAAAAAGATGCACCTCTACCTCTACGATGGAAAGCTGGCCCAGGAAATGTGGAACTGGGAATACAGACCATAGCGGGAGTAACAGCGAAAATATCGTGAAAGTTATCCAGAGGTTAGATAAATTTCCCTGCTTTCTGGATAATTTTTCCAATAAGAACTTATGCGTGCGAAAAATTCATATAGAGAGGCAGAAATATTCACGTGAGGCGCGCCCCCGGAAAGTCCACCCCCCGCTACCAGAGGACAAGCGGGGTGGGGAAGCCAGGTATCCCGCGGGGCTCATAACGTTCGCGGGAGAAACCCCGAGGACGGTGGTTCAAAGGGGGGCGCGCCTCTAGTTTCCATGATCTTTTAGACGAAGCATCTAAGTTGATGATGCGGCCTCCACACAAGAATAAGGCGTTTTCAACGTAAAACAACTTCTAGTTGTATCTGCGTCAAGTGTGATCGGAGAATGGCGCCGGGGCCGGGATTCGAACCCGGGCACCCTTAACGGGTAATGGCTCTCCAGGCCATCGCCTTGGTCCGCTCGGCCACCCCGGCCGCGCGTTAGACTATAACAAACCCCTTGATATTAAAATTTCGCGTGCTAAGAGAAAAACATATAACTGGTTCTTCGACGTTTTAGGTGCGTAGCCCCGGTCGTCTAGCCCGGTCAACCTGCAGGGGGTTGAGAGGATATCGGCCTTTCGAGCCGAGGAGCCCGTGCGACGGCGGGCGCGGATATCCCGGGTTCAAATCCCGGCCGGGGCACCATCCCCTGTTCTCTGCGTGGCGGCTAGCAGTTGGTATGATTCTACGTGTGCTTTGTACATCTGTAAGACTGTGGTAGCACGTTCGGGTTTTAGTCTCTTCTAAAGTATTGCTTAATGTAACCTCTACTTCTACTGGATCCTATGGATGCTGCATGTCGCTAGAGGAGATATTTGACCAGTACCTTGGCTCAAGGATCTATAAAGCCCGAGAGAAGCTTTTACCCGACTATGTCCCTGAGGATCTCCCGCACAGAGACGAGCAGATAAAGCGCCTTGCCTTAACGCTGGCTCCCGCTTTGAGTGGTAGCAGGCCGTCCAACGTGTTTATCTACGGGTTAACGGGTACCGGTAAGACTGCCGTTACGAAGTACGTCTTAAGGAGGCTTGCCGAGAAGGGAGGAGGGCGCATAGAGTACGTCTACATAAATTGCCGGCAAAACAACACTAGCTACAGGGTGCTCGCAGAGCTCGGCAAGTTCTTGGGCGTGAAGATACCCTTCACGGGGCTCGCGCTCGGAGAAGTTATGAAGAGAATAACTCAGGCTCTCGACAGGAAGCACAGGATACTGATAGTAGTGTTGGACGAGGTGGATAACCTCGTGAAGAGGAACGGCGACGACGTCCTATACTACCTTACCCGCGTAAACGAGCAGTTGACGAACACGAGGGTCAGCGTCATTGGGATAACGAACGATTTGAAGTTCACGGAGTTCCTCGATGCTAGGGTGAAGAGTAGCCTAGGGGAGGAGGAACTGGTGTTCCCGCCTTACAACGCGATACAGCTGGAAGACATCCTCCGCAGGAGGGCTAAGGAGGCTTTCCACGAGGGCGTAGTCAGCGACGCCGTGATAAAGAAGGTTGCGGCGATAGCCGCGAGGCAGAACGGTGACTGCAGGCTGGCCCTCGACATTCTTTTGAAGGCTGCGGACATAGCGGAGCGCGAGCGCGCCTCCGAGGTCACAGAGGCCCACGTGGACAAGGCTAGGAACGAAATAGAAAAGAACCTCACCGTGGACGTCATAAAGACTATGCCCCTCCACGTCAAGCTTGTTCTCGCGTCTATCTACCTTTTAACGAAGGAGGGGGGCGCGAAGACTATAACCACGGGGCTTATCTACGACAAGTACAAGGAGCTCGTGACGAAGGTGGGCATAGAGCCCGTTACCAGCAGGAGGATAACGGACATACTCAATGAGCTCGACATGGCTGGCATAATAAATGCCAGGGTTATAAGCCTCGGCAGGTACGGTAGGACGAAAGTTGTGGCTCTCGGAGTGCCCCTAAAGAACGTCGAGGAAGGCTTGCTCTCTGATATCGTGATAAGCGCGGTTATAGGCGGGTAGCGGCGCGAAGCCCTACGTTAGGTCTCCGCACGCGCAGAAGATCTCGTGGAGCATGTCGTAGAGCTCTTCAAGCCCTTCCCACGTTAACGCACTGACAAGAGGCACCCTTGTCGCGAACCTGTACTCGTCCAGCACGCCAACCACTTTCTCGGACATCTCCCCGAGCAGTCCTCTCTCCGACTTTAGCTCCTCCAGGAGAGAGGAAGAGTCCGACAGTGCCCGGCTAAGCCTTTCCCTGGTCTCGGAGGACACGTCGCTCTTGTTGATCACCGGTATCACGTCGACTCCCAGCCTGAGCTGAACGATTGTCGCCAACAGCCTCAATGAGACCACGTCCTGGGGGCGCGCGGCGAGAAGGTGGTCAAAGATGAGTACACCTATAATGTAGCCCACTCTCCGCATAGCCTCTACGAATTCTACACCCAGGTCTCTGAAAAGAAAGAGCTCCATCTGCCCCGGCGTATCGACGAGGACGTAAGGCTTGGGAGATCTACCTATCCGTTCCACGATTTCCGGCAGGTACTCTCTGGCGAGCTCAATACTCCTTATTAACGCCCCGTTCGGCCCCAGCTTCTCCCTAGCCATCACGTCTTCAACCTTAACGTATTCCCGGATGTTTACCTCCGCGGCGTATGGCGTGTAGGGGGCTCCGGGATCCAGGTTCACGTACAGCACGGGTACTAGTTGCTTCTTCTCTATCCACTTACCTAGCGACGCTACGAGAGAAGTCTTCCCGGAGCCAGCCGGGCCTAGCATTACGATGATGCTCTTCCTGACCACGCACACAATAGATACTCGGGGTTTTAAGACCTTTTCACGAAACACTTGAAGGCAGAGAATGGCGCCGGGGCCGGGATTCGAACCCGGGCACCCTTAACGGGCAGTGGATGCCTCGCGGACAGATCTCGAGTGTGGCTCCAAGTGTCCACCGCCTTGGTCCGCTCGGCCACCCCGGCCTAAAAAGATAACGTCTACTCCACTTTTATTCTTTACTTTACGCGAGCTTACTGGCGCCCGTGCCGCGCTTGACTGGTGCGCGAAAGAGAACGGAGACTGGCTTCCAGTGCAACCCCTGTAAAATCTTAGGAGAGAAGACAACAAGGATTTGGGGCCTCGGCCGGGATTTGAACCCGGGGTTTCCGCGCGCGCCGCTCACGGCGCCTCTTCGGCTCCACAGGCCGACGTGTTCCCAGGCTACACCACCGAGGCCTCCTCTACCTCTACTACTTCTGTTCTCTTAAACTTTTCGACTGGGCTCAAGCATGCAAAAGGAAGGAGAAAGCTAGACACCCTTCCCGGTGGTTTCCTACTTTTAACGCCCTGACCCCCAGTTTCTCGACGCGCGCTGTACGAGGTCGAGTACATAGAACTACTACGACTGGGACAACTTGGTAATGAAGCCCGACTTCGACCTGAAGGAAGCCAAGGAGGGAGGGGAGGAGGTCTACTGAGACGAGTACTGCGCTAGAAACCCCGGGGAGTGCCACCCGGAGCTTTGCTACGAAAAGCCCGAACTATGCAAAGACCAGGAGTATCGCCGTTGCGCGCGAAGCTTTTATAACTGCCCAAGATTCCAACTTCGGGGGTGCAGTATGTTTCCGGCTGCTCCTATGGCTGGTTACGATAGAGCCATCACGATATTCAGTCCTGAGGGCAGGCTGTACCAGGTTGAGTACGCCTTTGAGGCTGTAAAGCGCGGTATGACCGCGCTCGGCGTTAAGGCTGTTGACGGCGTTGTGCTGGCTGTTGAAAAGAGGAGCGCTTCGCCTCTAGTAGAGGGCACCGAGAAGATAAAGAAGATAGATAGCCATGTCGGCGTCGCGTTTGCCGGGCTCTTCGGTGATGCCCGGGTCTTGATAGACCAGGCGAGGATATACGCGCAGTCCCACAGGCTTGTGTACGGTGAGCCGATACCGATAGAGTTGCTTGTGAAAAGGATATGCGACATAAAACAGGTGTACACGCAGCACGGCGGTGTGCGCCCCTTCGGGGTAGCTTTCCTTTTCGCAGGCGTTGACCGAAAGGGACCCCACCTCATCCAAACGGATCCCGGCGGTACATACCTGAGGTGCAAGGCCCGCGCGATAGGTGCGGGTGCCCAGAAAGCCCTAGACTTGTTTGTGAAGGAGTACCACGACGACATAAAAATCGAAGAAGCTACGCTACTAGCCTTGAGAGGGCTTAAGGAGGCAATGGAAGACGGCTTCACACCGGAAAACATCGAGCTTGCCCGGATCGATGTCTACACGAAGGAGTTCAAAATCTTCTCTACCGAGGAGCTGGCGAAACTTTTCGAGAAACTACGTTGAACGTGACGTAGCGCGCGCGAAACATTTGTTTTTAAATAAGTTAGGTTAGTTCTATGTTTGTGAGGCATCATGTCGGGTAAGAGGAGGCTAAGCATAGCTAGGCTAGAGCGGGGCGGCAAGAGGTACGAGATAATAGTGGACGTTGAAAAGGCTTGGCTCTACAAGAACGGAGAGAAACTGAACGTGAGGGAAATAATGGAGGGAGAATTCATTTACTACGACGCTAATAGGGGGTTAAAGGCCTCCGAGTCGGAGCTGAAGAAAGTGTTCGGCACCGACAACATTTACTCTGTTGCAGAGATAATTCTCAAGCAAGGAGAGTTGCTTCTCACAACGGAGCAGAGAAGAGAGCTCATAGAGCAGAAGAAGAGACAAATAATAGAGCTTATCTCCAGGAACGCTGTAGACCCGCGGACAAACGCCCCCATCCCGGCTAAGCGTATCGAGCTAGCCCTCGAAGAAGCAAGGGTGAGCATCGACCCCTTCAAGCCGGCAGAGTTACAGGTACCTGACGTGATTAAAGCGCTTAGAATGACCCTCCCAATGAAGATAATGAAGGCTATAATGGCTGTCTACATACCGGCCGCCTACGTGGGTAAAGCTTACCATGCTGTGAGCAAGATGGGGAAGGTCCTAAGGGAAAACTACAGAAGCGACGGTTCGCTGGACTTGGAGATAGAAGTCCCAGCAGGGCTACAGTCCAGCATAGTTGAGAAAGTAGCGTCTCTGACTAAAGGTTCGGGGGACGTGAAGCTCATACGTATGGAGCCCGTTTGAGAGGTGGTGCTGTGACCATACACGTTAAGGATAGGCAGATTGTTGCGCCAGGAGAATTTGTCGGCGAACAGGGCAGGTTTAGGGTAGAGGGGCAAGTCTTCAGGGTGGGCAGGAAGTACTACTCGAAGGTGCTGGGAGTAGTTACGGTGGACGAGGAGAACCGTGTCGTTAAGGTCATTCCCCTTAAGGGGAAATACTTCCCGGTAGAGGGACACATCGTCGTGGGGAAAGTTGTCGATATAGGGTTCACTAGCTGGGAGGTCGACATAAACTCTCCGTATGTGGCTGTCCTACCAGTCTCGGAGGTTACCAGCAGACCAGTCACCATCTCGAGAAACGAGCTTTCCAGGATACTCGACGTGGGCGACCTGATACTGGCGAAGATAGTGTCCTTCGATCTCAGCAAAGACCCTGTTCTCACGATTAAAGAGTCAAGGCTCGGGAAAATACCCCGGGGAACTCTCGTAGAAATTCCGCCTCAAAAAGTACCCAGGGTTATAGGTAGGAGGGGCTCCATGGTCTCCATGATCGAAGACCTCCTCGGCGTGAAGCTGATAGTGGGACAGAACGGAAGGATAGTCGTTGTGGGCGACGATCCCCAGAGGGTCGAAATAGCCGTTCTCGCTGTTAGGAAGATAGAGGCGGAGGCGCATACAACAGGTTTAACCGATAGGATAAAGCAGTTTATAGAAGAGAGGTTGAGATCATGAAGCGAGGAGCACCGGAACGGCTTATAGACGAAAACGGTAGACGAGTAGATGGACGCCTACCTGATGAAATGCGACCCTTGCGCGTAGAGGCAGGCGTGCTAAAGAACGCCGATGGATCCGCTTACGTGGAGCTGGGGAATAACAAGGTCCTAGCCGCGGTGTATGGACCCAGGGAGCCTATGCCCAGGCACGAAGCCCTTCCTGACAGAGCGATACTTAAGTGCAGGTACAGCATGCTCCCGTTCTCCGTGGCCGAAAGGAAAAGTCCTCAGCCTTCGAGGAGGGAGATAGAGCTATCGAAAGTAATTAGGGAGGCTCTTGCTCCGGCAGTCTTCCTCAACGAATACCCGAGAACATCCATCGAGGTCTACATCCACATACTCGAGGCAGACGGTGGAACAAGGACTGCGAGTATAATAGCGGGATCTGTGGCTCTCGCTGACGCCGGTATAGCAATGCGGGACCTCGTAGCGGCAATAGCAGTTGGAAAAATAGGAAACGTCCTCGTCCTCGACATCAACGGTATTGAAGACCAGTACGGAGATGGAGATATGCCGATAGCTATGATGCCTCAGCGCGGGGAAATAACGCTCCTGCAGGCGGACGGAGTGTTCACCCCGCAAGAGATCGAGGAAGCGTTGAGGCTGGCGCAGAAAGCCTTCCAAAAGATTTATGCTGAACAGGTGCGCGCGCTTAAGACCAAGTACGAGTCTGTGAAAGAGGTGGAGGAATAGTGGCTGAGGCTCGAACATTCGTTCCTTCCGTGAAAAAGGAGGTTATACTGGCCTCCCTTGCTAAGGGCGAAAGGCTCGACGGTAGGAAAGCGGACCAGTACAGGGAGATAAGGCTCGAGAAGGGTATTATAGGCAAAGCTGACGGCTCGGCAAGAGTATTCCTCGGCTCAACCCAGGTGATTGCCGGAGTTAAGCTGGCTATAGGGACCCCGTTTCCCGACGCACCGAACGAGGGAGTACAAATAGTCAACGCCGAGCTGTCTCCCGTGGCTTCCCCGTTTTTCGAACCGGGACCCCCCGGAGAGGAGGACATTGAACTGGCGAGAGTCGTGGACAGAGGGTTTAGGAGTGCGAAAGTCGTAGACTTGGCAAAGCTCTCCATAATACCCTCCGCGAAGTGCTGGACTCTCTACATAGACATATACCCCCTCGACCACGATGGAAACCTTGTAGATGCAGCAGGACTTGCAGCGCTACTCGCCCTACTAGACACAAAGCTCCCCCGAACCTCCGTCCAGGAAAATAAGATCGCTGTTCTCGACGAGAAAGACCCCCTACCCATCAACACGCTGGTCGTCTATGTAACCGTTGCCAAGATAGGCGAGTACCTAGTAGTAGACCCAACTCTCGAAGAGGAACTCACAGCCGACGCAAAGATAACCTTCGGCATCACGGAGAGAGGCGAGATCTGCGCAATACAGAAAAGCGGAGAGGGATCCTTCAGGCCAGACGAGGTTCTCCGAGCTCGAGACATGGCGTTAAAGGCTTCGTCAACCCTCTTCGAGGCTATAAAGAAAGCAGTGGAGCAAAAACAATAACAGCACAGTCCTTTGCAAGCCCTTTTTGGTGCACGTAAAGAGGAGGCCGGGCACCTCGGCGATGTACGTAGGCGAGGAGTACGTTGAGACCGAGGTGAGGAGGAACAGTGGTATGGATGAGGGTTGATGTTCTCGGCGATGCAGTAGCGGCGCGCGACGCCCCCAGGTGCCGAGGAGATTGCTCTTCGCGCTGAGCGCGGCGCATGCAAAAAGCAACGCCGAGGGGGAGGCGAAGAGAGCGGCGATGAAATGGGTGAAAGTGCTTTGAAGAAGATGAGAGCAGAGTTGGAGCTCAAAACATACGTCTAAAACCTTCCTTTTTTCTTCTCCACCACAACATGCGTACACCTCCAAACGCGCACGATATACGAAAGTTTTTAAATCCCCGTGGCTTATTTGTGCTTGCTTTGGGGCCGTAGTCCAGCCTGGTAGGATGCCTGGCACGAGGCAAAAACTCGCAGGATTCGGGATCTCGAAGACAAGAGCCCAGGTGGAGCCCGGGATAAACCCCCGGGCGCCGAATCCCGGGTTCAAATCCCGGCGGCCCCACCACTTTCCGGGGGCTAGTCGACCTTGATTCTCGTATCTTCCTTTATTACTCTCAGCACGTACATGGTCTTTGTGCTCTCGACGCCGTCTATTTTTCCTATCTCGTCAAGTAGGGAGGCGAGGTCTTCCTTGTTTTTCACTCTAACCTTGAGGATGGTCGAATACTCGCCTGCGACATCGTATATCTCTACTATTTCCGGCATTTTTTCGAGCTCCTTAAGCACTTGGGAGTACTTCTGGGGTACGGTGATCACCCCTATTATGGCGGTAACCTTTCGCCCAACCTTCTCCGGGTCTATTATCGCCTGGAACCTCTTTATAACGCCCATGGATACCAGCTTCTTTATCCTGAGGTGCACTGTCGCCTCCGATATACCCAGCTGGCTCGCTATCTGAGCATACGGAGTCTTCGCGTTATCCTGTAATATTTCCAGTATCTTCTTATCTATGTGGTCTAACTTGATTTCACTTGCACGTTCCGACATCCTGAACCACCAAGTTATTACTGCATGTACTCATTTAAAAAATTTTTTATCATTCGCACGCGGTCGCAGATAAGCGCACGCAGGATTTATATTTACTGGACAGTAACTCCGTCATGGGGCCCGTGGCGTAGCCAGGAAGCGTGGCGGCCTCCGGAGCCGCAGAGCCCGTGCGGGCGTAGCGGAAGCCCCGGGTTCAAATCCCGGCGGGCCCGCCACTTGCTCACGCTTCACGTGGAAGATAAATGCTCAACCAGCGCTGGGGAACGGTGTATGTGGAGCCGGCTTCGCATGTCGAGTAGCCCCGCCGCTAGGCGCGAGCTTTCATACTCGTGGGGCTACCTCTTCTTCGACGAGCCTCCACTCTCGGTGGAAAAGGCTTGGAGACTCGTGCAGTCATCGAGGTTCGGGAAAACGCTGATACTAGTCGGGGACGTCGTGTCCAAGTCGTTCCGCGAAAGGGGGTTGGGAGACTTCTTCATCGTGGACGGGCACACGAGGAGAAACCTGAAAGTCGAGGACCTCCCCGGGAAGGCCGAGGCGTTCACCTGCAAGAACAGGCCGGGAGAAATCTCCAGGGAGTGCTACGAGCTCCTGAGAAACCTGTTGACTAGCGCTATTGGCAGAGGTAAAAAAATCGTGGTTTACGTCGAGGGAGAGGAGGACCTGCTGTCACTAGTTGCCCTGCTGTACTGCCCCCTCAACGACTCGTGGGTTATCTACGGGAACTTTAGAGGCTACCTCGAGGTCATCCCCTGTACGAGCTTTTTCCGAAGTGTAGCAGAAAACCTTCTCGTCAAACACTTCGAGAAGGATTAGCTCGAGCAGGTCCACGTTTTTCCTCAAGCTACTTTCCGGGACTCTACACAAGTCCGCAACAACATCATATCTCACGTTAAAACCAAGGCTTCTCAGTATGATAAAAGCGAGAGCAGCAGTGATGTTCCTTCTACTCCTGCCCCCCACGTGCGGACGCACCCTTGACAGATACTCCTCAAGTAACATTCGGAGTTTGAGGGGGCTTAGGTTGTAGTAATTTCCAAGGCGGAACGAAATCTCTTCTACGAGCGTTTTCCAGTCATCAACGCACAGCGCGCCGCGCGCGTGTAGAAGATGCATCATCTTCAAGGCTCGTGACACCGTAAGCCTAGATCCCGATTCCCGAATCATTTCTACTACTTGCCGAAGTGTTACACTCGGATTGTTACGCCTTAACGTATAGTAAAGGACGACGGCGAAGACTGCAACCCCACCTCCGACTTTACGTGATGCATATAGGTACTCTTTGACAACATCATCTGCTAATGTGTTGAGGCCAAGCTTTGCGAGCATTTTTCTCGCGTAGAGCGCGCGGGAATCTTCCACAGAATATAACACCTTTTTGTTACTAGATTTACTTTGTAAACTTTCCTTCTGTACGGAATGTTCATGTTTATACCCAATTACAAGACCACAGCTGGGACACACGTATTCGTATGTTCGCCCGTCGAGCACTACCGTAGAGTTACAGTTTGGACATTTGAGCATGTGATAAACCGTGCTGGGAGGCTTTAAGGGTGTTAGAGACGCGCAGCGCTGGGGGTCGCTGGTATAAATAGTTATCGTTTATATGTTTACCCGCGCAGTACTGGGAACATGTAACTTTTAAGTAATTTTCCCCTAGTACTCCCCCGGTAACTTAGGTGTTTATTCGACTACGGGCATCGTAAGTGTGCGCTTTACTCCTGGTATCCGCCTTATTTTCGTCAGTATCATTTCCCTGATTTCCACGTTGTCTTTTCCAGTCACCTTGACTATTATATCGTAAACTCCGTAGAGCAAGTGTGCCTCGATAACTCCTGGAATATTCCTTATCTGTTCCAGCACGTCTTTCTCTTTCCCGATCTCGCAGTTTATGAGTACATAGGCGATGTTTTGAGATTGTTCGTGCATGCTCACAAGATCATGTAGGTAGTTTTCCAAATAAAAATCTTACACATAGTGAAAGATAGCTCGCGCGCGAGTCCCTGGTTTAGAGCGCGCAATCACGCGAGGAGGCTAGGGGTTGGGGCTGAAAACGCGCGTCTGAACCCTTTTTCTTCATCACGCGCGTGCACCCTGGCCACCGCGCGTCCCCGTTTTTCCACGTTGAAGGCTCTCAGTAAAGGTACCGCTAAGCATTTTTTTTCCCGCTGGCTTGTTTCCTCGCGCGCTGCCCGGTGACCGTTAATTGTGTCTCCGCGGGACGACGATGACGAGGCGTGGAAGGGAGGAGGGGGCGCTGCAGCTTTGAGCACTCGGGTTGGTTGCTTGCGGGTGCGCGATCAAGCATAAGAGAAGAATAAGTTTAAAAGGAAGATCGTACTGAGTTTTCTGGCTCCGGCGGCCGTAGTCTAGTCTGGTAGGATGGCGGCCTTCCACGCCGCAGAGCCCTGTGTAGGCGCGGAGAACCCGGGTTCAAATCCCGGCGGCCGCACCACTTTTCCGCGTAAAGAATTAATGCGTCGCTTTTTGTCTCCGCGTAAGGGTGGATGTCGATGGCCTGGCGGTGTAGAAGAGCGCTTTTCATGGGGCGTTTCCAGCCTTTTCACCTAGGGCATTACAATGCGTTGAAGTGGATAGTTGAAAGAGAGAGCGAGGTAGTTTTAGCTATTGGTAGTGCCCAGTACTCCCACAGCCTTAGGAATCCTTTCACCGTTGGAGAGAGGCTTGAAATGGTGTATGCCGTTCTACGCGAGGAGGGGTTACTCGACAGGGTTCTCGTAACGGTGGTGCCGGATACCGATGGTCAACACTCGCTTTGGGTTAAGCTCGTAGTGAGCTTTTCCCCTTGTTTCGACGTGGTGTATACAAACGACCCCTTATCGCGCATGCTGTTCGAAGAGGAGGGCTTCAAGGTTGAGAGCATACCTTTCTACGAGAGGGAGAAGTACGAGGGCACCCGCATCAGGCGGCTAATGGCGGAGGGCGGGGACTGGGCTCAGTACGTTCCACCAGCAGTAGCAGAGGTGATTAGGAGGATTCACGGAGAGCAGCGCGTGCGCTCTCTCTTCTACTTGGAGGCTGGCGGGAAGAACTGAGAACCTTTTCTCGGCGCCCCAGCGCGCCGGGCGGCAAGCTACCTGTCTTCTAGGTGTTTACCGTTCGGAGCCGTTAGAATGTCACAGTCGGCATTTTTCTCGATAACCTTACTTTGAACCTCTTCGTAGAACTCTGCGAGAACATCAAGGTAGTCGGCTCGCCCTTCCTCTATTTCGTCCATCCTGCGGAGAACATCCGCTGTTTTGTTCTCCGAGACCACATCCCCAAAATTCACGCTGAGAAACTCATAGACCTTTTTCCCGAGCCTCGTGGACACAAGCCTACCGCCCTTCACCTCGACCACGTAGTTCCTATCCAACAGCGTCCTCACGATCTTCGAGTAAGTGGAAGGCCGGCCTATGTTTCTCTCCTTCATCAGCCTAATGACATCCGCCTGGGTATACAGCGGAACCTCTGAGACGCGCTTGTACGTCGAGAGCAAAACGTCGTACTTCCCTTCGGGTATCTGGCGCGTCCTTAGAGGAAGAATCTTCGTGAAGCCTTCAGCCTTCTCGATTATACTTTCTATAAACGTAATTTCTTTCTCGAAATAGGGACCCTTCACCACAGCCTTTGCCTCGACAACTTTTGCCGGCGGCATTTGGCTGGCAATGAAGCGCCTGAATATCAAGTCGTAGAGGCGTATATGGTCCCTGGTAAAGTTCACCTGCACTTGCAGTATACCCTGTCTTATCATCTGCATCAACGAATCCACATCAAGTGGGCGCGTGGGGCGTATACACTCGTGGGCTCCGCCTTCCCCCCACCTTCTAGGCGCAAAGTACTCTTCAGAGAACCTCTCCGTGATGTACGTTCTCGCCACGCTTATTCCGAGGTCGGACACCCTCGTACTATCCGTCCTGTGGTACGTGATTAAACCACTCTCGAAAAGATCCTGCGCGATCCTCATAGTCCTGTCAACGTCTAACCCTAAAACCTGGTTAGCTTCCCTGAGCAAAGTGTCCGTTGTGAAGGGTGGAGGCGGAGGGAGCGTTTTCTCCTCACGGGAGACTATGCTCACGGTTACACCTTCCTCTTTTATCTTATTGCTAACAGCCGCTGGGCTTTGACCGTCGAGCCTAGCGTTGTCCACGATCACCCTCAGCTTCTCCCCCTCCGCGCCGCGCCTAGAGAGCTCGAGTATAAAGACGACCTTCTTTCGTCGAGCCTTCTCGGAGTTCTCTACAATCCAACCCAGTACAGGCGTTTGGACTCTCCCCGCCGACAGCCACTTATGCCCCCTGCATTCCTGTAGCTTCTGGCTTAGAGAGAAGCCCAACCACCTATCCTCTATCCTCCTTACGAGCTGCGCTTCGACCATCCTGTCGTTTATGCTCCTCGGGTTTCTGAGGGCTTCTTCGAACGCCCTCCTCGTAACCTCGTGGAACTCTACACGCTTTATTACTCGGACGTAGGGGGCGAGGGAGAGGTAAACGTCCCAGGCTATTTTCTCTCCTTCTGTGTCCGGATCCGTAGCCACGAAAACTTCTTCGACCTCGCTGGCTAGCTTCCTAAGCGCTTCTACGATCTCTGCCTTGTCGAACACGTTAGTGCTACCACATCTCGGGCACCTCTTCTCAACCTCTACTTTTTGAACATGCTGCCGAGGCACATCCTCTACCGCATACTCCGTGAACTGGGCCCCGCAATTCATACAGCGCTTAATCGTGTTAAACACTGGCACGAATCGGTAGTGTTTGCTAGCGCCGTACGCGTCGAGCACCAACACTCCGTACAGATCCTTTGAGGAGTTGTAGCTGTAAGCGTTTGTCGTCAGGTCGAAGATATGCCCCTGGGTAGCCACTATCGTCAGTATGTACCCGGAGAAAGCGATATCGTAGGCTACGAGGGGGCCTACGCGCCGTCTGCTGGGCTTACCGAAGAAGGATGCTATCGTGCGAGCCTTAGTCGGCGACTCAACTACGACGAGCACGGACTTCACGAGGTCTCCAGCTAGCTCGGCGCTTACCTCGCCAGAGAGTATCCTCCTTATGATTTCCCTTTCCTCGTCTATCTCCCTCACCAGTAAGTCGAGGTCTACCTCGCTTAGAGGCTTCCATTCGATATCGGAGGAGTAGAGCCTAGAAAACTTGGCGAACTTCTCGAAGAGGAGACCGTTCCCAGTAACGACTATCGAGAGACCCTTCGAGACACCCCTCGCGTAAAGACGCGACGTTCGGCCCGACGCCTGGATGTACGTTAACACGTCCGGGAGCAATAGCTTAAGCTGTCCATCCTCGCTTACAACGGTAAGCGAGGTCTCCTTCGACAACCTCTCCAGGTACTCCTTGGAGGAAAGGTACTTCTCTACTATCGATCGGAGGTGGTTGATGCTTTCAACGAGCCTGCTGTACTTCTCGTGACAAGAACCCTCCGATAAGCACTGGGTCAGGGCCATGTACTCTCCAGGCTCCATGTTCTGTAGCCAGTTTCGCACGTAGGCTACCAGCCTGTCTATAACGGCCTGGTCATCCCTGCTTGCCACCACCCTGACGTTTGAAGCTATCTGCAACAACCTTAAGGGTGGCACGTCCTCCAACTTTATCGAGAACTTGAAGTGGGGGATGCCGGCGAATATAGCGTACCTCACGACGTGAGGCAGGTCGAGCCCCCTCACGAGAGTACCGTAGTAGCTCGCGACCCCAACCAGTACGTCCAGGTTACCGCCTGAAAACTCCTCGAGAAGCTTTCTCTTGTTGTGATTACCGTAGAACCTTCCCACCCTCAACCCGCTTTTCTCCAAGGCTTCAGCAAGGCTTTCCAGAAACTCCTCCCCCGTGCCTGCCGGGGCGAATACAAGCCCGCCCCTCCCGAGCCTCGACGCCAACGTAGCTACTTGCCTTACAACTTCCTCGTCGCGGTCAACGACAACATAGGTGTCGACGACGTTCCTAAAGAGTTCCCCCCGGCTTCCAATCTCGAAGCCTAAAAGCTCTCGGAACAGCCTTATCCTTAGACCGCGGGGTCTACCGGTAGCCGTGGACACTACAAGTACGCCACGAGGACCGCCCTTGCCGGTGTACTCGGCTAGCTTACGCCTGAGCTCCTCCAGCCTTTCGTAAACGTCCGACGTCGAGGCACCGTTCCTGAGCCTACGAGCCAGCCTTACGCGCTCCCTTATTATCTCCAGAGCAACGCTTATCTCGTCTTGGGTGAATCCTAGAAGCCGGAGGATCCTATCTATGTTTTTAGACGATTTTATTATGCTGTCGACGTCGTCGACGAACACGAAGTCGAATCTTACTCTCTCGAGCTTGTCGAAGTTTCTCGAAAGAAACTGGGAAGTAGTTATAAGCACGGAAAAGTCCCCGCCCGACACCCTTGAGAGAACCTCCTCCTTCTTGGACTGGGGTAGACCTCCGTGGTAGACCACTATGCCTCCCTCGTTTACTGCGACCTTTCTCGCGAATAGAGTAGCCTTTTCGAAGACCTGTTGCGCGAGCGTAGTCGTGGGTAGAACAATGTAGGACTTTTTACCCCTAGAAGCCAGGAATAACGCCATTACAATCCCGAAGACGGTCTTCCCGACACCCGTAGGCGCTAGTATAACGAAGCTAGTGTTCCTTAAAACCCTCCTAGCCCACGTCTTCTGAGCACTCCAGGGACGGCTCCCCACAGCTTTACGAAAGAACGCCTGGAAATCGGCGAGATCCCTTTCCACAGAGTACAGTTCTTCCAAGTGAAGAAGCTTGCCAGACTTGCCTAGAACCTTTACGAGCCGCTCCAAATGCTCGAAAAATGGGTCGGGGGCTCTACTCGTCTCGCTGGACAGGAAGAGCTCCGCATCCTTTTCGGGAAGACATTGCCTGCATGGAAGCCTTTTCTCCAACCTAAAGTCACTTATATCTCCGTGGCAATTAGGACACAGAGACTTATAGAGGGCTTTCATCTCCTCCCTGACCAACTAGACACCCAAAAGCATCTCAGAAAACGGTAGGCTAAAAAACTACCTCCGACGAAGGAAAGGCTTGCTTCGTTTTAAGCTTTAGAAAAATTCTTTAATAATGCTGCCCCTTCTCGGCGAGACCTCTACTCACTTTGATTGCTCGGCCATCCTCATCAGTTTCTGCCAGTTCTCCTCGATGTCCCTCTTTATCTCCTCGAGGAGCCACTTGTTCTCAGGTTCCAGCAGGTGCCGGAACCTCCCCTGAAGCTTAAAGTAGTCCTCAACCGGTCTAGGCTCCTTCACCGGCACAGTTATGCGTATCTTCCCGTTGTCGTACTCGTAGAGAGGCCAAATACGTGTCTGTACAGCAAGCCTGGCGACCTCGATGCTCCTTGAAGGATCGAAGTACCAGCCGGTGGGGCAAGGAGTAAAGTAGTGCAACACTGTGGGCCCCGGTGTGTTCGCCGCCTTCACTATCTTGTTGTACATGTCCACCGGGAATGCCGGGTTCATCGTGGCGGCATACCTTATCCCGTGGGCAATAGCTATCTCTATGAGGTTCTTCTTCCTTTCAAGCTTTCCGGGAACAACCTTTCCAGCAGGGCTCGTCGTCGTAGAAGCCCCTTTAGGCGTGGCGCCGCTCCTCTGTATCCCGGTGTTCATGTATGCCTCGTTGTCGTAGCAAATGTATATCATGTCATGCCCCCTCTCGAGTGCCCCGCTGAGAGCCTGGAAGCCTATATCGAAAGTGCCTCCATCTCCTCCGAAGACTATTATCTTCGGCTTCTCCACGCCGTACTTTTTCGAGAGAATCTTGAACGCCGCCTCGATCCCGCTGGCGACGGCCGCCGCGTTCTCAAATGCGATGTGAACCCACGGTACACCCCAGCTGGTGTAGGGAAAGATCGTTGTAGCAACTTCCAGGCACCCAGTCGCATTCACCACGACTTTTGGGTCAGGTACGGCTTTCAACGCCAGCCTGACAACCTGAGGTATGCCGCACCCTGCGCACAGCCTGTGCCCAGGCGCGAACTGCTCCTCGCGCGGTATCTCCTTCAACGTCTTAATCGTTTTCAGCTCCATTCAACTCACCCCTCCCTCAAGCCAACCCATAAACTCTCCTCCGGTGCTTCACCCTTTCTCTGCACCTCCTCTAGGGCGGCGTATATCCTCTCCACGTGGAGAGGAGTGAAGTCCCTGCCGCCTAGCCCGTAGACGACGTTGACCAAGATAGGCCTCTTCTTCGAGCTGTAAAGGGCGGTCGAGACGTCCATGAAGAGCTGGTTCCCCGGACTCCCAAAGCTCACACTCCTGTCCAGTACCGCGACGACGTCGAAGCTTTCCAGGACCTTTCTAAGCTCGGCCACCGGGAAGGGTCTATACTGGGTAAGGCTCACCACGCCGAGCTTCATGCCCTTCTCGGCAAGCTTTCTGGCGGCGAACCTCGCCGTTCCCGCCGAGGACCCCAGGATGACTATTGCCTTGTCCGCACCCTCCACGTTGAACGTTTTCACAGGCTGGTAATGCCTCCCCGTGAGCTTCTCGTATTCATCGAAGACTTCCCTGACCACACCGCCGACCTTCTGGTAGACCTCGAACTGTAACCTCTTGTGCTCCATGTACCAGTCCGTAAAGTCCAGTGGACCGTAAGTTTTCGGGTTCTTCGGGTCTATCGGGTTAATGGGCTTCCTCTTCGGCAGGAAAGCGTCAACCTCCGCGTCCTCTAGCACGTAGAGCCCTTCGAGCGCGTGCGTGAGGATGAAGCCGTCCAGGTTGACTATAGTTGGAAGCAACACCCTCTCGTCCTCCGCTACTCTGAACGCCATCAGAGTCAAGTCGTACGCCTCCTGGACGTTCTCCGCGAAGAACTGGAGCCAGCCGGTATCCCTGGCGGCGTAGGCGTCGTCATGGCTACAGTGTATGTTGATGTTCGGCGAGAGAGCCCTGTTACCTATAGCCATTACTATGGGTGCACGTAGCCCCGCCGCTATCCAGAGAATCTCGTACATAAGGGCGAGGCCCTGGCTAGATGTAGCTGTGAAGACCCTTGCCCCCGCGAGCGACGCTCCAACAGCCGCGGACAGCGCCGTGTGCTCGCTCTCAACCGGTATGAACGCGGCGTCCAGTTCGCCGTTGTTAACATACTCGGCAAGCGTTTCAACGATGATCGTCTGAGGAGTGATGGGGTACGCTGAGATCACGTCGACCTTAGCCTGCTTGGCGGCGTATGCCACCGCCCTGTCGCCATTCATCCCGACGAGTTTACCCTTCATAACTCATCCCTCTGGAACCATTTCTATCGCATGTACGGGACAAACATTAGCGCAGATACCGCAACCCTTACAGTAGTCGTAGTCCACGGCCACGGAGTCATCCTCGCCCCTAAGTATCGCCGGCTCTGGACAGTGAACCCAGCACATTAAACACCTTATACACTTAGCCTGGTTTATAACGGGTTTTAGGGCGCGCCACGTACCAGTCTTATTGAGAAGACTTGTCTTGGGCACTGGTATGATGCCGCCGGGAGGCATCTCCCTCCAGCTTTTCAAAACAAAACTCGACGCTTCACTCATACTTCTTCACCTCATCATACGCCCGCCTAATCGCGAGCACGTTTAGTTGGGCGAGCTTGCTGTCCTTCGAAAAACGCTCCATTGCAACCGAAACCACAGACTCAAGGCTCACCACGTTGCTCGCCCTAACAAACGCTCCGAGCATCGGAGTGTTGTAGAAGGGTCTCCCAAAGACCTCCATGGCAATGCTATACGCGTCCACGTACCACACCTCAGCACCCTTCTCCTGGGCACTCCGGAGCAACACGTCCCCGGGGCTCTTCGCGTTCACAACGATAAGCCCTCCCTTCCTAAGCCCCGAAGCGATGGAGGGGTCGTTCTGCAGAGAAGGATCTATAACCACCACAGCGCTGGGCTCATAGATACCCGAGTGCAGCTCTATCGGTTCACGCGATATACGCGTGTAAGCCTTCACGGGTGCGCCCCGCCTCTCCGGACCGAACTCCGGAGCATGATACACGAACTTCCCCTCCCTTAGAGCAGCCAGGGCGAGAAGCTCGCTGCTGGTAACCACGCCTTGGCCTCCACGCCCATGCCATCTCACTTCATAGAATTCCTCAGAGCTCATCTTCTTTCGGGTCTGTGGTTACGCACAGTTATTTAAACGTTCTTTATCAATAGTGATTTAGCATGAAGCGCGAGGACTATGCTCAGCTTCACGTCGTATGGGGCGAGGGTTACGACGAAATATCGTTTACACCTTTCTCTCTAAGAGACGAGTGGACTCTGGCGCGCAGGCTGTTCTACGAGAAGTATCTGGGCTTTCTTAGGAGAACATTCAAGGTAGAAGTGCACGAGGTGAAGCGTTACCCGGAGAGCGTGCTGTTGCTAGCCCACGATAAGGAATACGTGGATTACGTGAAGAGAATGTCCGAGTTGGGGGCAGGGTTGCTTGACTACGGCGATACGCCCGCTTATCCTGGTGTGTTCGAGAAGGCGCTGCTGGCGGTATCGGGTACGCTTACCCTGGCGGATATCCTGGTGAAGGCCGGGAGGGGCGTCGCGTTTAACCCTCAGGGTGGTTTTCACCACGCTAGGCGTAGGTCAGCAGGAGGTTTCTGCGTTTTCAACGATGTGGCAGTTGCAGCGAGGTACGTCAGGGAGAGGGGTTACGAGAGGGTAGCGATAATCGATGTGGATGCACACCACGGAGACGGGACGCAGGAGATACTGTACAGGGATCCCTTGCTGAAGGTTAGCGTGCACGGCTATGGTTACGGATTCTACCCGGGGACAGGCTGGATCGACGAGCTTGGAGAAGGGGATGGACTCTGCATGAACATCAACGTTCCTATACCTCTTACAAGTGCTGACGATGTTTTCGAGCTCGTGGTCCGAGAACTCTTGGCTCCGCTGATTTCCAGCTACTCTCCGGACTTCGTGATTGTCCAGTCGGGGGTGGATGCTTACAGGGGCGACCCCCTCGTAGGGCTTAGGCTAACCGATAACTCCTACAAGGTGTTCGCAGAGTTTTTATCCGGGATTGCAGCGAGAGGGGTACCAGTACTCCTGACGGGCGGGGGAGGGTACCAGCCCGAGGTTACGGCGAGGACCTGGGCATTCATACTTTCATGCGTGGCTGGACGTTGCCTAGAAGAGCTCGGCCCGCTCGACGAAAAGACGTCTTCCGACAGAAAAACAGTTGAGATTGTATCTTCTCGAATTGACTACCTACTGAGAAGTCTGAAAGAGTGCGAGGTAAAGAAACGCTAGTTAGCTAGTATATCTCGATTTCTATCCCGTAAGCGGAGCCCTGAATGCTGACTATGACGTCGGTGTCCTTGGCTCCCGAAGCCTTCGCGATGCCGGAGACAAGGTCGCCTATCTTTGTAAAGAGCTCTCCCACGTCCTCTCCTATACCTTCGATTGCGAGCTTGATACCCTTACCCTCCATTTTCACCTCGATCTGAGCGTCCCTGAAAAGGCTCCTGGCCTTCTTCTCTACGTCGTTCTTGTTGATCACACCGCCTCAAAAGCGAAACCCAAACGATCAGCCTAAAAACTTATCGGGTGCATGCTCTCGCGCGCAACAAGCGCGCTGCGTAACCTTCCAGGAAACGTGCTTAGCCCCATGTTTCCCAGCGCGTAGAAGATCAGGGCGTCGTGTTCACCTCCTTCTCGTCACCGCGTCAGCAGTCAACGCTTCACTCATCCGCCATTTATTCTTCAAATTGCCAAGAATTAAGGTTTACCGCACGCCGAACTACGAAAGAATGATCGAGGGTCTACCTGGGAGGGTTGTTCTGGCTCTCGGGTTTTCCCTTAGCTCTTCCTCCGCTACAAGTTCTACGGGGACTCCTAGAGAGTCTTTAAGGAATTCGAGCGCGTCGGAGAGTGCTTTCTGCTCCGCTTCGGGGCTTACTAGAAGGTCTAGGACCTCTGGGTTCTTCTGGATAAGCGATGCTAGCTGTCCAGCGGCGGGTTTAAGGCTGGGCTCGACTTCCTTTATTGTCTCGCTTATAGCCTGAGAAAGCTTCCCGTAGGTCGAGTATCTCCGCTTGACTCCTTCGAGGAAGCCGTACTTCCACTTGGACGGCGCGACTATTGTTATCCTTTCTACGCCGCTCTTCTTCAGTTTCAGGACCTCCTGAATATCCTCGTATAGCTTGACGACTATGGACTCGGCTTTTTCCACCTCGTCCTTGATCTTGCTCTTATCGACTGCGGGCCAGCTCGTCCTTGATATGAATTCTTTGTGCCCTGTTGCCTCCCATATCTCCTCGGCTATGTGGGGTGTTATGGGGGCAAGGATGAGGGTTTGTATCTCTACGAACTTCTTAAGCACCTCTTTATTCGCTGTGCCGCCCCGCCTCTTTACGTACCACCTATACGCGTTCTGGAGATTGAAGAAGCCCTCTACGAGCACGTTTTTCGTGTTAAGCTCTTCGTACTCTTTAGTCACCTTTTCCAGGGTTCTGTAGAGAACGCTTTCAAACCAGTCGTCCACGAATCTTCTGTTTTCATCTCCCTTGCCGTAATTGTTCACTGCGAATTCGTACCACTCGTACAGCAGGTCTACAGCCTTACTCGCAACCTCGGGCTCAAAGTTTCCGTCGTCGAGCCCCGAGTTACCCGCGTAGGCCTCGGCGAAACGCGTAGCATCCGCGCCCCAGTACTCCAGGGCCTCGCGTAGAAGTATGAAGTTCCCGGCGGACTTGGACATCTTCTTCCCGGCAACCAGGACCCAGCCGTTGACGCCTATACCTCTCGGCCAGTGTTCTTCCGGGAATATCGCCACGTGGTGCATTATGAAGAATACGAGGTGGTTCCCGATCAGGTCCTTCCCGGAAACCCTCATATCGACAGGGTACCAGTAGAGGAACTCCTTCCTCATCTCTTCGAGCAACTCCTTGGGAATCCCCGTCCTCTCGGCGACGCTACCGGGATCCCCCTTTCCCAGGAGGACGTAGTCGAAGAACTCGTTGTTCAGCTTGGACCAGTCTATGCCGTACTTCTCCGGGTGCTGTAAGTACTTCGCCAGCGTGTAGTAGGCCATGTATATGGTCGAATCGCTGAGTGACTCCAGGACCCACCTCTCGTCCCACGGGAGCGGTGTCCCGAGCTCTCTTTCATGCGTGCAGGCCCAGTCCTCGTACCAGTCAACGAGCCTGTGGAACTCCTGCCTAACTTCCTCCGGCACGAACCTCATCCTGTCAATACACTCGTGGGCCCTCCTCTTCCACTCCGGGTCGCTGTACCTGAGGAACCACTGGTCTTTGACCAGCTTTACGTGCGTCCTAGCCCCGCAACGGCAGTACACGGGGCTCGGCAGAGTGTAGTGTCTCAGCGCGATGCCTCTGCTCACAAGGTTCTCCACGACGTCCTCCTTTACCTCGAAGACTTTCCTGCCGCCCCAGCGCTCCCCGAATACCTCGGGCTTTAGGACTCCCTTGTAAAATTCCTTCGAGTAAACCTCCTTCGTCGCCTCCTCGAGCTTTTCACGGTCAAACTGCGACGTCACGCCAAGGCGTCTAACCACCTCCTCCGCGGGTAGCCCGCCGTATTCCTCGACGTCTATCAGCTTTACTGGTCTAACAGCGTCTAAGATAGCGGGGTCCAGGCCAAACTTCTCTAGGAGGTAGGGATCCTTCTTTAGGTCCTCCAGGCCCGCGAAGTCGTAGGGGGCATGCGCTGGGACCGACATCACTATACCTGTACCTGCGTCCGCCTGGACGAAGTACGCGGGCAGAACTGGGATCCTCCAGCCGGTAACGGGGTTCCTCGCAAACCTACCCACGAGCTCGGAGCCCTTTACCTCTCCCACTATCTTCACGGAGTGATCCTGGTCGGCGAGCTCCCTGGCGCCGTACTCCCCTATAACCCATTTCTCACCGTCCACCTCTGCTACCAGGTACTTGGACTCCGGGTTCACCCAGATGTTTACAGCCCCGTAAACCGTCTCGGGTCTATAGGTGAGACAGGGGTAGACGAGGCCGTCCTCTCCCTTAAACTTTATAATCACGACTCTTTCCGGTCCTATGCCAGCGTACTCGTCCGGCCTATCGTGGTCTCCGACCACTTTATGCTCTTTCGGGCACCACACAACCGGGTGAGACCCTCTGGTTATCAGACCCTTCTCTCTCAGGACTGTGTACTGCCACTGTATGAACTTGCTGTAGGGGGGATTTAGGTACGTGGTGAAAAACTCCCTCCTCCAGTCTATCGAGAGCCCGTACCTCGAAAAGTCCTGTTTGAAACCCTTTCTGAAGAACTCGACCCAGTACTCAGGGTCCCTGAACTTCGGGATTTCCGAGTCGGGGATTCCGATAGACTTCAATATGCGTATCTGCTTCTCGTCGCCCTCCCTGACTCTTAGCGCGGCGGCTACTATGGGCCCTCCCGTCGCGTGCCACCCTTGCGGGAAGAGGACGTTGAAGCCCTGCATCCTCTTAAACCTGGCGAGTATATCGACGCGGAGAACGGTATACGCTGTGCCGAGGTGTGGGAAGGAGTTTATGTAGGGGTAAGGAAAGGTAACGAAGAACTTGGGGCGCGAGGGGTCTGGATCCGCTTCGAATAAACCGCTCTCTTCCCACCTGCGCTGCCACTTCTCTTCCACTTTGCGTAGAAAATCCCTTCTCTCAGCATTCACTTCCGGGAACTTCATCCTTTGATTATTGCTAGCAATGACAGACACCGGCAATCCTGTATACTATCAAAAAATAAGCTTTACTCATTTTCCAACTGCTTAAAAAGGGCCGGGCGCCGCCTCCCCGGTGGTCTACTTTTATTCGTGCCGTGCCTAGGAGCCTTACGAGCCCGCGCGCGTCGCGAGAGAAAAGACTGCCGCATGCAAGTTTTGTTCGCGGAGCGTGCTACTCATTACCGGAGCGTTCTTCGCCGGCAGGGACTACCCCGAGGTAGTCCGGCATCCGGCCGGACTTCACCAGCTTCTCGTACAAAGACCACACGCGCTTCTCGGAGACAAGCCCCGCGTAGAAGCCTTTCTCCTCGAGCTTCTCCTTAACGCGCGAGGGGAACTCTTCCGGGGAGACAGTGAAGTCCTTGCCTAGTACTTCGAGTATGGCTTCAACTATATCGTCGTTGTGAGGATAGGGTTTCTTGGACACACGTACCGGCTTTTGCGCACGCTTAAATATTTTTTACAGCGCGCGTCGAGCTACATCCTCTGTGGCGCGCGCGGTATCGCGTGTTTACAAACCAGGGAAAAAGGAAAAAAGGAAGAAAGGGTTTTTACGCTAGCCCTAGCCCCCTGAGCTCCTCGACGTCCTCCTCTAGCTCTCTCGCCAGTTTTTCGTCTTCCTCGATGCGCGGGGTCGCGCTCCCCACGGAGGCTAGAAACTCTTCGATTGCGTCCAACGCCTCTACTAGGCGCGCCTCGTAGAGGCGCGCGCCTAAGAGTGCTAGCCAGTAGCCGCGAGAGGGCGCCGATACTCCGCACGATAACCCTTGGGTCGCTCATACCCTGTCAACACTTGCGCGCGAAAAGAGCTATTCGTAAAGCCCTAAACCCCCACCCAGTCTAAAAAGTATCTTTTTTGCCGCCCTCCTCTTTTCCCGGCCCCTCCCGCCACGCTGACCCCTGATGCCGCGCCCTCGCAGGGCGCCCCCTCCACCATTTAAGGAGGGGTGAAATATGGTTGAAAGGTACATGAGGGGAAATGGAGCGGGGGAGGGGTTTGAAGAGTTCGACGAGTGGTTTATTCGCAGGAAGATCGAGGAGCTTCTCAGGAGGGCGCTGTTTCCGCCCAGCGGCTACAGGGGGCTCAAAGCTACCCATGAAGAGGTCGCACAGGAGCTAGCGGAGATAAGGGGCAACTATGCGCAATACGGCGAGGCCTACGTTGAATACGTTGGCAGGCTCGGGGAAGGCGAGGAGAAGGCGTTCAGAGAGGCGGAGAAAGCGATGAGGGAAGCCCTGAAGCGTGTAGACGAACTCAAGATCAAGAGAACGGGGAAGACACGGTGGAAGGCTAAGCTTCCAGGAGAGAAATGGCGGATCTACGTGTCTAGGAAGCCTAACGGGTACTGGAGTGTCGAGGTCGTCCTTCTCCTTAAGATCGCTAGACTAAGACTTCCCGACGTCCTGGAGCTTTCGCCTGAATTGCTGGTGGCAGCTCAAACGGGTTGGATCCTTGGTGATGCGTCGTACATCGCAGACCACGGAAGAGTCGATATGGCTACGGCGCAGAGCTGGCAGGTTGCCTCCTTCCCCGGTTTCTGGCCGGGGAAGGAGGTGACTGTCTACGTTAGAAGCATAGTAATCAACGAGACTCGCGTCAGCATGGTGTGGTTTATCTATGTACACGGCGTCCGCGACGCGCCTAGGGAGTGGGCTTTGAGGAAGGAGGAGAAGCAGGGTATTATCTTGGCGGAGATCGAGGCGGCGAACGAAGGAAAAGTCGACATCGTCAGGGCGCTAAAGCTCGCACTGCTCTACGTTACAGATGGTGAGTACCCAGGGTCAAGCAACACGGGTAAACATCTGTTACAATTTGCAGTCGGTCAAAGATCTCGCCAAGTTAGAACCGAAGGTGCGGTGAGGGTTGCGAGGCTTCTCTACGAGAAAGTGCCGCAACTACTGGAATACATGGCTGCGTCTGGTTGCCAGAAGGCAGAATTCTTAGCGAGCCTGGCATCCGTGAAGCCGCGACACTACGCGCCTCGCTACCTGGAGGTGTGCGGTGTTAAAATGAACCTGCGGCTCGCAGGCCCTAAGAACCGCCGCTACCTTATGGCCCAAGTATACATCACGCGCAATAACGAGGAGATGCTTCGCGATTTCCCCGAGAGGGCGAGGCGCGAGGGTCTAGAAGTCAGAAGGGTGAAGGTGAGTAAGAGGTATTGGGGTTACCGTGCTGGCGAAAAATCGCTAATGAAGTATGCTGACCGATACCCGCGCGTCTACGACACCTTGATCGCGTTTGTCCAAGAAGAGCTTGAAGCAATGCCTCTTGACCACCCGGCAAGGCCAAGCGTGGAGCGCCTCTTGGAACGCCTAAGGAAGGCGCGAGAAAGAGCGCTTAAAAAGCTGGGGGCAAGGCAGGAATAGGGTAAACCACCAGGGAAAGGCGCCCGGCCCCCTCCTCCACTATGCGCGTAACGGTTTTGCGCACGGCCTCTTTACTCAGCACACTGACACGAGAGTCCGGCTACTCACATCCTCTGTGGCGCCTCTATTCCCAGGAGTTTCATGCCGTTTTTCAGTGTTTGCTCCACCATTTTCACGACGGCAAGCCTCGAGTACTTCTTGGAGGTGGTGGGCGCCCTGAGCACGGGGTAGCTGTCGTAGTAGCGGTTGAACTCCGTAGCCAGGGTGTTGAGGTAAGAGGCTAGGAGGTCTGGTCTCAGGTTGTCGGCTGCCTCTTTCACCACGTTGGGAAACTCTCCAACTAGAAGTATCAATGGGTGCTCCTCTTCTCCTACGTCGCCTACGTTCAGCTCGTCGGGGCGTATATGTTCCTCCGAGGCCTTTCTGAGTATCCCCAGAGCCCTCACGTAGGAGTACTGCACGAATGGCCCGCTGTTTTGCTCGAAGTCCAGTACGCGTTTCCAGTCGAAGGTCAGCACCTTGCCCGGAGTCTGTGAGAGGAAGAAGAACTTTAGTGCGCCTATACCTACCTTTTCCGCGTCGCCTACGTCGCCTACCCCCCTCTTTGCTATCTCCTCCTTTGCCCTGGCGACAGCCTCCTCTATTACCTCGTCCGCAGAGACGTAGACACCCCTTCTGCTGGACATCCTGGTCCCGGGCAGGTTCACCATCTCGTACGAGTAGTGGATAAGCCTCCTGCCCACGTCCCTGTAGCCGAGCGCGTACAATGCTAGCCTCAACTGGGCCTGGGCCAGCGTCTGCTGAACGGCGATCACGTTGATTACGCGGTCGGCTCTCGAAAGCTTCCAAATCGAGTACGCAATATCCCTAGTCGTGTAGAGAGTCGTACCGTCCGACCTCACAAGGGTCATAGGCGTAACGGTGAACCCGGGGGGAATGCCCGCCGCGCGGCGGACATCCTCGGACTCCGCTAGCAGGTCAGCTCTGAACACCAGGGCGCCGTCCCTTCTCTCCACCAGCCCGAGCCCCCTAAGCTTGTCTATAACGTCGCTTGTCGCGCCGCTCCACACGGTCAGCTCGCTCTCCCAGTCCCAGCTATCGAACGATATGCCGAGCCTATCAAGGGTTTCCCTTATACCTTCAAGGCAGTAATCGAGCACGCGCCTCGTAAGCTTTACGGTCGACGGGTCACCCTCTTCGTACATCCTGTTCAACCTGCGTAGCTCGGCTTCGGGGTCCTCAGTTTTCTCGACCCACTCTAACAGCTTCTCGATCAACCCTGGAAACTTCTCGGAGAGCTCTCCAAGACGCCACAGATACTCGGAGACCTTGCTGTTTATCTCGGCGAGCTCGTCGCCGCTAGCACTCTTAGCTTTCTCCCTTAGCTTCTTGACCTCTATTAAGAGGTTGATCGCTGTGTAGAGCGTTCCGACGAAGTGATCCTTCTTCCCTTGACCCTCCCCACCCACTATGCTGAAGGCTTTAGCCGCATATGCAACCTGCAACCCCACGTCGTCTACGTAGAAGTGAGCCTTCACCTCGTGACCCCTGGCGCGCAAAAGCCTTACCAGCGAGTCTCCGAGAACTCCGTTCCTCAGGTGCCCTACGTGAAGTGGGTGTATGGGGTTTGCGCTTACATGTTCTACTATGATCCTCTCTCTCGTCTCGGCCGGCACGAACCCGTAGTTATCGCCGAGCCTAACAACACTACTATAGACTACCTCCGCGTATCTTTTCTCGTCGACCACGAGGTTCAGAAAGTTGTTCTCCACTTTCGACGACTTCACGAGTCCCGATGGTTTAAAGCCCCCGAAAAGCGTGGACACCTCCTCTACGCTCAGCCCCTTCACCACCTTAGAGATGGTGAAAAGGGGAACTGCGAGATCGCCAAACGTCTTCGGAGCTTTTCGCACCTCTACCTGCGCCGGCTCCACGGCGAAACCCTTGGATACTAGAAACTCTGCCACCTGTCTCTTCACGTTGTCGACTAGGAACTCGTGAGGATTGTACAAGCTACTCATCGACCTCCAAGCATCGACTTCTAAGCACGCTTTAAGCATTTCCTCGCGCGCTAAAATGCTGAGGAACCTCCTCCTGATACTTGACGCGCGCGTGGTGCAAAGGCTTTTATCGACACAACTTATAGAGTACACGTGTCCGTAGACGAAAAACGCGCGCGAGGTAATATGAGCGAGGACGAGTTCCAAGAAGCTCTCAAGAAGCAACCCCTTGTGAACATAGGTACTAGTGGTCACGTGGACCACGGGAAGACCACGCTTATCGAAGCCTTAACGGGGGTTTGGGCGTCGCGGCACTCCGAGGAGTTGAAGAGGGGTATCACGCTGAAGATCGGCTACGCCGATACAGCTATCTATAAGTGTCCCAAGTGCCCGCCGCCGCAAGCCTACTACACTAGCGCTACCATGCCGAAAGACGGTAAATGCAAGTACTGCGGGTCTCCGCTAGAATTCGTGAGGAAAGTCTCCTTCATAGACGTCCCTGGACACGAGATGTTGATGTCCATAATGCTCGCTGGGGCGGCGCTGATGGATGGAGCGTTGCTCGTCGTGGATGCCACCAAGGAGTGCCCCCAGCCCCAGACGAGGGAACACTTCACCGCCCTCTCGATCATAGGCGTCAGAAACTTGGTCATAGTGCAGAACAAGGTAGACGTTGTGTCCAAGGAGAGAGCCTTGGAAAGCTACAACGAGATAAAGAAGTTCATAGCGGGTACCTGGGCGGAGAACGCGCCTATAGTCCCCGTATCCGCGCTACACAAGGCGAACATAGACGCCCTCGTGTGGGCTATCGAAGAGTACATACCGACGCCTAGGAGAGACTTCTCTAAACCCCCTAGGATGTTCGTGATACGATCCTTCGATGTTAACAAGCCTGGAACTAACGCAAAAGACCTCGTGGGAGGAGTGCTGGGCGGAACTATCGTTCAGGGAAGGTTTGAAGTGGGGCACGAGATCGAGATAAGACCCGGCATTAAAATCAAGAAGGACGGACAGGAAGTCTACGAACCGGTATACACGACCATAACCTCCCTTAAGACAGGCGACCAGCCGCTCGAGAAAGCATACCCCGGCGGACTCGTAGCCGTCGGTACAACTCTCGACCCCAGCGTAACTAAGGCGGACAACCTGATAGGCAACGTGGTAGGGTATCCCGGCACACTTCCGCCGACACTCTACGACCTTGAAATCGAAGTAAACCTTCTCGAAAGGGTTGTAGGTCTAGACAAGCCGATGAAAGTAGAACCCGTGAGAGCCGGCGAGATACTCATGGTTAACGTGGGGACAGCGCTCTCCATAGGTGCAGTTACAAGCGTCAGGGACAACGTAGCACACATGAAGCTAAAAATCCCCGTGGTCGCAGAGACTGGCACACGCGTAGCGATTTCGAGGCAACTAGCCGGCAAGTGGAGGCTCATAGGCTACGGATTCGTGAAGTAGCGCGCGCCGGTTTGCACAACCTAGCGTAAGCCTTCGAAGACGTCGACGTGCTTCAGCAACTTTCGCCGCGTGTCCTTCAAAGCCTCCGGTATGACCTTCGCATCGGCAATTACCGGCATAAAGTTCGTGTCTCCGTTCCACCTCGGGACTACGTGAACGTGTAGGTGCGACTCTAGTCCTGCTCCCGCGACCCGGCCGAGGTTTACTCCCACGTTGAAGCCATCGGGGGAGAGAGCCTTCTTCAGAAGCTCCAGCGATAGGGAGACCGCTTTCGCGAGCGAGAACAGTTCCTCGTCCGACAACTGCGAGAAATCTGCTACGTGCCTCGTAGGAGCGACTAAGAGGTGCCCCGTGTTGTAGGGGTAGCGGTTTAGCATCACGATGATCTTCTCTCCCTTGTAGACCACCAGGTTCTCTTCGAGTTCGGAGCTTTCAACAGCCTTGCATATGAAGCACCCCTCTCCCCGCTCTATCTTCGCATACTCGATGTAGGCCATTCGCCAAGGCGCCCATAGAACGTCCAAACGCACCACCTCACACTGCTAATAGCTTGTCCGTTTCAAATGAAAATATGCTTTTTTGTGCCTGCATAATCCTAGCCGGGAGATCTTCCCCAATATCCTTTTCCAAGAGATGCTTCACGGACTCCGCGAACTCTAGGTAGCTACCTGCTAGCTGTTTGTCTAGAACCCCTCTTTCCACGAGGTCTAGGAACTCGGCGAGATCCACTACTTTCGGCTCTTCATCTGCTGCACGGGTAACGTCTACCCCTAGGTCTACGTAGCCAAGGGTGTTAGCGTTGCCGGCGAAGAATACCGGAGCATTTATGTTAACGTATACCCCCTTCAATTCTCCCCGGGCCGAAGTGTAAAAGTGGACGACCGCCCTCCCGAAAAGCCAGGTATATGAGCGGATAACATCTCCAGGTTCTCGCTTTAAGCCTTCGAAGCCGTCGTATAGACCTGGCGACGATACTACACGCTTCAAAACGACAGTCATTCTTTTCACGCTTTCCACTTCAGCGCTCCAAACGTGGCCTGCGCCCGCGACCTTCCTGTGCAACACGCTTACCTGGCGCCCTTTAAGCGAGGAGAGCCTCTCCAGGAAAACCTCTATTGCCCCCGTACTCGATAGGCACTTCTCGCAACCTGCGAGGAGCCTCTCCGAGAAATCTACAGCCCTGCTGAGCTCGTCGTCTCCCAGCCGCTTAAGAAGGTGGTGGAGCGGTAGCGTCGGGTAGTAGCGCGATCGAAGCGCATCCATCCGTATCGACGCGTCCGCCGGGATCTCTACTATCGCTATCGCCTCACCGGGAACAACTACGCCGGGCTCTTTCGGCGCGACTTCCTTAAGGATTTTCTCGGCCTTCTCGCTTAGAGCCTTAATCTCCGCCATTACGTCGACTATGCTCGCCCTCTTCGACGCACTCCTGAAGTGAACACCCCACCCCGTCGGCGCGCTCGTCATAGCGAGCGTTAACAGCTGCAGTCTAAGGTTCTCGTCCCTGATGTGCTCGCTTACACTGTGCCTGTCGAACTGTACCAGCCTCACGAGGCTCCCCGTAATCGCCACCCCCTCCTTTAGCAAGGGGGCCTCCGGGGAGGCCCTGATCACGTGGGCCATTATCACCTCGCCTTCTACGTGAGGGCGACGAAGCTTGACCGTCGTGCGTTTCCCGGGCGAATACTCCGCCTCGTAGACGTCGCCCTCCACCCTCGAGAGAAGCCTCACCGCGTACGTCGTATAGGGACCTTCGCCCACGTAGCTAACTAGAGCTCCCGGGATGACCGCGCGGAGGAGGTATGCCACTTTTTCGACAACAGCGCGGTCGCCCAGTACTACTACGCCGCTCCTGTCATCTGTGTCCTTAACGGTGACGAGAACGCGTTCCTCCACCCTCAGCTGGGGGATACGCGCCAGGAGCTCCTGGCTGAGGTCCGCGAAGCGGAAACCAGCCTCGTCCAAGAGCCCCGCTATCGCCGTGCTGTGAATCCCCCTAACTCTAATCATGCCCGGCCACCTCTCCGTAAAGCACGTACCAGGGCTTCGGCGGCACGGCGCTCCTCTTCAAGGGATACCGCCTCGTGTAGCCGCACCTGAGACAGGTAACCGCGATGTACTTCATCTTGCCCCTGTTTTTCACTCTTACTCTTGCGGAGAAACCCACGACTAGGAAGGCTCCGCACTTCCTGCACACTCTAGCCTTGAGGAAGTCCGGGTAGTGGAGCCGCGCCTTCTTAGCTATCAGCAGGGACAGCTCGCCGTACCTGTCGGCGAGGCGCGGCTCTACGCGATATACCTTCGCGGCGAACTCCAGGAGCCTCTTAATCCTTTGCCTTGCAAGATCCCTGATTTCGCGCTCGTCCCTCTTCATCCCAGATAGCTAGACACGCCGCCATGAATAAATCTTTGATTATTCGCGATTGTGCGCGCATCGCGCATGAGGAGGGGGCCGGGCGCCTTTCCCTGGTGGTTTACCCTATTCCTGCCTTGCCCCCAGCTTTTTAAGCGCTCTTTCTCGCGCCTTCCTTAGGCGTTCCAAGAGACGCTCTACGCTTCGGCGGGCAGGGTGGTCTAGAGGCATTGTTTCAAGCTCTTCTTGAACAAAGTCGATCAGGGTGTTGTAGGCCTCCGGGTGTTTATCGCAGTACCCCGTCAGCTCCCGCATACCGGCGTAGTAGCAGTAGTATTTCTTGGCTATCTTCATCTTTTTAACTACAAGACCCTCTTTCCTCGCTCTCTCAGGGAAATCGCGAAGCATCTCCTCGTTATCCTCGGTTATATACACTCGCGCCGCAAGAGTGTAGTAGTTCTTATTGCCTACGAGTTGCAGGTTCATCCGTACGCCGGCGACTTCCAAGTACCGCAGCGAGAGGCGGTACGGGCGGGGCTCCACGAATGCCAGGCTAGCTAAGAACTCTGCTTTCTTGCAGCCCGACGCAACCATGTATGCTAAGAGTTGCGGTACCTCCTTGTATAGAAGCCTCGCAATCCTGACCGAGCCCCCAGTTCTAACTTGGCGAGATCTTCGGCCGACTGCGAATTCCAGTACGTGTTTAGCCGAGTTTGGCCCTGGATACTCCCCATCAGCGGCGTATAGCAGTGCAAGCTTTAGCGCCCTGACGATGTCGACTTTTCCTTCGTTCGCCCCTCCTATCTCCTTCAAGATGATCCTCTGTTTCACCACTTTGGGGAGGCTCCACAAGCGAGGCGCATCGCGAACACCCTTAACAACCACGTACCACGTAACGCTGACTCTTGTCTCGTTGATCACTACGCTTTTAACGCAGATGGTTACATCCTTTTCCGGCCAGAAACCAGGGAAGGAGGCAACCTGCCAGCTCTGCGAAGTACTCATCTTAACTTCTCCGCGGTCTGCGTCGTAGCTAGCATCGCCCAGGACCCAACCCTCCTGCGCTACTCTGAGTAGCTCGGGTGGAATCCTCAGGGTATCGGGAAGCCTTAGCTTAGCGACCCTGATGTACAAGCGAACCTCAACACTCCAGTATCCGCTTTGCTTCAAGTGCACGTAGAGCCTCCACTTCGCACCGGAGAGCTTCGCCTTCCACCGTGTCTTCCCTGTTCTCTTGATCTTGAGTTCGTCTACACGCTTCAGGGCTTCCCTCATCGCTTTCTCCGCCTCTCTGAACGCCTTCTCCTCGCCTTCCCCGAGCCTGCCAACGTATTCAACGTAGGCCTCGCCGTATTGCGCATAGTTGGCCTTTATTTCTGCTAGCTCCCGCGCAACCTGCTCGTGAGTAGCTTTGAGCCCCCTATAGTTGCCGCGCGGAAACAACGCTTTCTCTAGAAGCTCTTTAAGCTTCCCGCGGACGAACTCCTCGTCGAACTCTTCGACCCCTCCTGCCACAGTCCCATACCCCATCATTTCCCTACCCATACTTAACCCCTCCTTAAATGGTGGAAAGGGGCGCCCTCTGCGGGCGCGCAACCGCGACCTTCAAAGCCAGGGGTGTGGCGAGGCTTGAGGCGAGCAGCGACGCCGAGTTCCTGGGGAAGCTCATCGCGGCATTCGTCTGGGCCTTCGTGGAGCGCTTCCGCGTGGACGAGGTCAAGGTCTTCTACCCCGAGGACGAGGTAGCCCTGGCGACGGTAAGGGCGCTTGAAAAGCTGAGAGAATAGCCTAGCCCGGGCTGGCGTAAAAAACCTCACTTTTTTATTCCCGTTCGCGCGCTGAGTACAAGATGAAGAAGTTGGTCCTAGTATTGGCGGACGCCGGGCTAGAGCTGGTACCGAGGGAGCTCTGGAGCCACCCAGCCGTGAAGAGCCATGCGAAGCGGCGCGGCAAAAACCCAGGAAGGATGCTGCTGGACATCTCGGTGCACTACGCGGCGATGAAGACGCTTAACGAGTACTGGAAGAGGGGTCGACCGGACATAGTGCACGTTTCCCTCCTGGTGGCCCAGGACTCCGTGCTCAACAGGCTAGGCTACCTGCATACCGTTATACACACGTACGACGGTAAGCTCGTCGAACTGGACCCCAGCATGGTGGTTCCGAGGAACTACAACAGGTTCGTGGGGCTTTTCGAACAACTACTAGAGAAGGGACAGGTACCGCCGGGCTCCGAGAAGCCTCTCGCGAAGCTACGCACGGGGAGAAACCTCGGCGAAGTTTTGAAAGAGATGGGTGTGGACGCCGTGTACAGGCTTAGCGAGAAAGGCGAGCCCGTAAAGCCCTTAGACCTCGCTAGGAGGATTGCCGGCTCAGACGTGCCGGCCGTGATAATAGGAGCATTCCAGAGGGGGGAGTTCAGCAAGGAAGTGCTCAGCATCGAAGCAGAGGAGTACTCCATATTCCGCGAAGCCCTCCCCGCGTGGACGGTGGTCGCGGAGGTTGTAGTCTCGCTAGAACACGTATCGGTGTGGGGTGCCTCGCATTGAGGGTACTGGGGTTGAACCAAGAGAGAGGCGAGGTCGAACTCGTGGTCGAGGTATTAGAGGATCTCTACTACCTGTTTCTACTCGTACGTAAAGGTGACGTAGTCTATGGTTGGACTACGCGCCAGTTGAGGATCGAGCGGGCCACGGGCGAGGAGCGCGGCGAGAGGATTCCAGTCTACCTCGGAGTAGAGGTGGAGAAGGTCTCCTACGCCAAGTTCTCCGAGAAGCTGAGGTTCACGGGAAGGGTTGTCGAGGCGCCCGAGGAGGTTTACGCGAAGGGATCGTTTCACACGATACAGGTGGGGGTTGGAGACCGCGTTAAGATCGTGAAGAAGAGCGGGATAGACGGATTTACGAGAAACATCCTTGAAAAGGCTGCGTCGAAGATAAGAAGAGTTCTTCTGATCAGCGTCGGTGACGAGGAGGTGGCGGTCGGCTACCTTTCTCCCGTAGGCGTCGAGGTAAGAGCCGTGGTTGGCTATTCGCCTGTAGGCAGAGGGAAGGAAAGCAGCCTCGACGAGCGGTATAGAGAACCAATAGCGTCTATAGTGCAGAGAATTTTCGAGAGCGGGAGAGCTGAACATGTAGACGAGGTGGTGGTCGCGGTTAACGAGAGACTTGCGGAAGTGGTTTCAAGAGTATTAGGGGAGCTCGGCGTTAAGGCTAGGGTCGTCAAGGTATCAGAAGGTGGGGAAGCGGGGATCTACGAGCTGCTCAGGGGCGGTCAATCAAGGGAGCTCCTGAGCTCCGTCCGCTTACCCCTCGAGCTCGCAGAGGTAGAGAGAGTGCTCCAGGAGCTTTTCAGCGGTAAGGGCAAGGCGGTCGCTGGGCTTGAAAATGTCGAGAAAGTAGCCGAGTGGGGGATCGTCAAGACGCTCATAGTGTCGGATGCGTTGTTATTCGGCGAGGAGTCTAGGGAGAGAGTACTCAAAGTCTTAGGCGAAGTTTTTTCCCGGAACGGCAAGATATTCATAGTACCCGAGGAAAGCGAGGCAGGCCGCAAGCTAAAACCATTTGGAGGAGCTCTGGCCGAGCTCTACTACTCTCTCGAGTAGAGTAGCATGTAACTCAGTAATCCTCCCTCGTTCAGCCTCCACTCTCCTACTTTCAAGAACGAGTGTTTCTGTGCAAGGCTCTCGACGAGCTTTCTGTGGGGCGTAAGTACGGCAAGCCTCCCCCCTTGGACGAGGACGCGGGAAGCCTCGGTGAAGAGAGCCTCGTAAACCTTCCGGAGCCCTCCCACAGCCTTCTCCCTTATCCCGAACGGTGGGTTCGTCACGACAGCATCGATGGAGCCTGACCTTAAGGGAGCACTCCTGATATCAGAAACCACAAGATCTAGCTCCTTGCCCACCGCGAGAGAGTTTTGCAATGCTCCAGCAATAAACTCCGCGTTTACATCGCTACATACAGCGCGTGCCCAGGGGTAGACTTCTAGGCACTCCAGCGGTATGGTTCCGCTACCGCAGAAGGGATCCCATAAGGATTTCCCACCGCGCACCGCGCGGCAGAGGGCATAGGCAATCAGGGGGTTGAGCGCGGATCTATGGATGAATCTCCTGTAGGGTCTGTCTCTAAGGCTACGGTGGAAGCAAAGGTCTACACCGTACCTGTAAACCCCCTTCTCGTACTCAACGTACACGGGTATGTCTGGAAAGTCCAGCGAGACGTCGAGATTCAGCCTCGTCTTTACCATTTCCCCTATCTTAGCGGCTATCTCTAGGGACGTTAGATCGATATCCTTAGTTATCCTCTCGGCGTGAACAGAGAAGAACCTGAAGAAACCTGAGAATTCTCTCAGCTTCTCCGAAAGGTCGATTCCCGCCTCCTCTATCGATGCCGCTTCGCCAAAGAACAAGTACACTTTCTCGACCGACCGCGCCTTCTCCATGAGAATCGCTAAACACCGTTCGTCTATCTCGGCGATAACTCTCCCCGACCCTTCGCGCGCCGAGAAAACCCTTACTTCTCCGCATATCTCGCGGAGCTCCTCGCAGACAAACCACTCAAGTCCCTGCACGGTGGTAGCGAGTATGCGCACTTCTTTCATCGCGCGCGCACCAGCTTCACTAGGACAGTGAAGAAATGCTTCCTTGCTAGGTCACGTGCAACCTCCCAGTGTATCTTCCCGAAGCTCTTGTACACTGAGAGCGCGAAGTAGCCCACGAGAAGCCTAAAAACAACGTTGTCCAATGTGCCTTCCTCGACGTAGATACTCTCGGACACCAGATCTACCCACACTCCCTCGTAAACCTTCACCATGCCGCTTCCCGGAGGCTCCCCGGATACGACTACCTGCCCCACGCTCGGTGCCACGAGCCCCTCCCTTGCCGCGAGAGACTCGGCGAGTAGCAACACTTCTCTAACTGTCTCCGCATCCACCAATTAGAGAAGGAGGCGCAACTTAAAAAGTAATTTTTCGTTCAAGCTGTATTCACACTCTGAGTGCTGTCCGGGCTTGCTGAACTTTCTCTAGGATCATGTTCAAGTCCTCCAGGTTCCTTATAACCACTTTCTCGTAGCTCTTCGCGAGAACCCAGAGAGGAGTATCCTTCTTTACGGCGTACTTTACTCCGTGCTTTGTTTTACCAAGCACGACGACGTAATCCTTCTCCCTCAGCCTCTCCAAGACGTCCTTCACGAGAGTCAGTACTACCGGTTGAGTATCTATTCCTGCAAACACGGCGACTTTTTTGGCGTTGAAGGTAATTATGCTACCGCGGGTATGCCTTATCATCTCGAGCAAGGCCTGCACTACGCGCACGCTGAACTCGTTGTAATCCCTGTATACGGGGACCTGCACCACGTAGACCTTGGGGCTTCACGCTATTCTAACGAGTTTCAGATACTAAAGAAGGATTAGAAGAAGGTATTACTGTTCTAACATGACTGCGCGACTCCAAGAACCGCGTGAGGCATAAATCGCTCAATCGCTTTACCTCTCGTAATGGTTCATGTTTACAGGTTGCTTAAAGCAGTATCGAACGAAATAAGGCTTCAAGCAATGAGGTTGCTCAGGGATAGGAGGAAGCTGAGATTCGGAGACCTCGCATCTTACCTCGACGTAAGCCCCGAGAAGCTAGCCTTCCACCTCCGCCAACTGAAAGAAGCCGGGATAGTCGTACAGGAAGGCGACTACTACACGCTGTCAACCGTCGGGCTACGAGTCTTGGAGATCGTGGATGCTCTCTCACTGGAAACAAACGAGTACCTGGAGCGCCCCGTGCTCCTTGCGAGCGGCATTTCCATCCCGCTGAGAGAGTACCTCTCGTCCCTCATAGACTTACTGTGCAAACCCGGAACGCACAGGAAGCTGAAAAACAACATCATGCTTGATAGCCTGTCATTCATAGAGAAGCACTGCCACTACAGCTACATCCCAGAGCACGTTGTGAAGCTGGCTGTCCTCAGCGCAACCTTCTCCAAGGGGTGTACACGCGAAGAGGTCCCGGTGAGCATCGAGTTCTCCGGGCAAAGCACATCGTGGAAGGAGAAGGTAGACGTTGATCTTTTGGCTCGGGTTGGGCTGCTGGAGCCCTTGGAGAGAGGAATACTGCTCTTCGATGCGAAGTGGAGTACGGGGGTTAAGGCTCTCTACCTCGGCGTGGACTCTATGGAAGATCTGAGACTCCTGGCGAGGTATAGCAGGCTCTACGACGAGCTCGTGTTATCGCCGAGCGCGGATAGAGAGCTTATATCTGCAGCTGTGAGCCTTCTCGGGGATAGAGTTTCTCTAACACTCTACCTCGATTACGGGGAGGATGCTCGAGAAGCTCTTTCCGGCTTCTTAGAGGGGAGCTTGCCCTCCCCGGGTACGCTTTTCCAGATACGTATTAGCGACGTGGACTCTCTCGGAGAGGAGGACTATAGGCTTTTTTCCAAGATGTTTAACAGCGGGTTTCCACTGGTCTTCTCGTTCCAAGACCAAGTTATTTCGGGAGGACTCTTCTCCGTCCCAACGGGGGGCAAGCCATGGGTGCATCTCGGCGCCGCGACGTTCGTGCTTCCAGTCCTATACAGAAGCCTGGCAGGCATAGAGGATCCCATGGTTTTACTCGAAAAGGTTCTCGAGAAATCTGGCGGGTTAATCAACGAACTTAAGAGGAGAACAACCTTGCTTACGCGGGTCCTTGGAGGTAGGCTGAGCGAGGCTAGCTACGCTTTCCAGTTCTGCTACGCAGGCTACGAGGCCGCGCTTCTCCAGGAGCGGCCCGAGTACGTCGACGCTCTGGGTAGCAGTACCTACAGGGAGCTACTCGTACGGGGGGCTACCGGGTTTATAACCACGCTGGCAGGACTAGCCGCGAGCCCGGGTGACGTGCACGCTGTTCACGCGTACTTCTCCCCCAGTCCGCACCTAGCGACGACGGCGAGAGTCTGGCGCTCCAAGTATCCCGAGTACGTCAACGACTTATCCCCCTTTGTTTACAACGCCAAGACGGGAAGAACCCCAAAGAGCATCTTGCAACTAGAGTCGGCGCTCCACGGTAGCGGCGGGCTCGTGAGCGTACCCGAGATCCGCTTTACCAGTTTATCGCCGGCCGACATGCTTGTAGTGCTGAAGGCCTACGCGAAAAGAGGGTTAAGGACAGTAACCTTCACGAAGACAAGCCTGTACCACTGCACCGCGTGCGGACACGTTTTCGTATCGAAGGCTTTGCGGTGCCCGAAGTGCCTTTCAACCGGCGTGGAACAGCTCGTGAGGGTTAAGCTTGTGTACCGCGCGGCATCCAGCGTCGGCCCGGATGTGCTCGCGGAGACAGCCTCAAGGCCCGTGGTTAGAAGTGTGGAGGAGCTACTGGTTTGACCGGCGCGAGCGCGCGAGCTTCACGAGTACTTTAATGAGGAGGGGGGCCGGGCGCCTTTCCCTGTTGGTTTCATGCTTTAGCGTCTTGGTGCCCCAGCTTTTTGAGCGCTTCCTCCTTCGCCTTCCTTAGGCGTTCCAAGAGGCGCTCTATGCTTCGGCGGGCGGGGTGGTCGGGAGGCGTTGCTTGAAGTTCTTCTTGGACAAACTCGATCAAAGTGTCGTAGACGTGCGGATATCGGTCAGCATACTTCATTAGCGATTTTTCGCCAGCACGGTAACCCCAATACCTCTTACTCACCTTCACCCTTCTGACTTCTAGACCCTCGCGCCTCGCCCTCTCGGGGAAATCGCGAAGCATCTCCTCGTTATTGCGCGTGATGTATACTTGGGCCATAAGGTAGCGGCGGTTCTTAGGGCCTGCGAGCCGCAGGTTCATTTTAACACCGCACACCTCCAGGTAGCGAGGCGCGTAGTGTCGCGGCTTCACGGATGCCAGGCTCGCTAAGAACTCTGCTTTCTTGCAACCCGACGCGACCATGAATGCTAATAGTTGCGGCACTTTCTCGTAGAGAAGCCTCGCAACCCTGACGGATTGCTCCGTTCTAACTCGGCGAGATCTTCGGCCAACCGCGAAATCCAGATAATGGAGGGCCGAGTTTGATCCTGGATACTTTCCGTCTGCGGCGTAGTACGTTGCGATCCGAACGGCTCTTCGCTCATCTATATTGCCCTTGTTTGCCTCCTCAATCTCGGCGACTGCCATCCTCCGCTTCTCCTCCTTCCTTAGCCTCCACCATCGGGGCACGTCGCGAACCCCGTGTACTCTCACTTGCCACATTATGCTGACGTGAGACTCGTGGATCACTACGCTTCTAACGTAGATCACTACCTCCTTTCCCGGCCAGAAACCGGGAAAGGAGGCAACCTGCCACGTCTGCGCTGTACCCATCTTGACTTCTTTCTTGTTTGCGATGTACGACGCATCGCCAAGAATCCAGCCATCCTGGGCCGCTCTGAGTAGCTCAGGCGGAAGCCTTAATGTATCGGATAGCCTGAGCTCGGCGACCTTGAAGAGAAGGGCGACCTCGACCTGCCAGTGCCCGGTTGGTGTTCTGCAAACGTATAGCCTCCATCTCCTGCCTGGGAGCTTAGCCTTCCACGTCGTCTTCCCTGTTCTCTTGATTTCGAGTTCGTCTGCGTGCTCTAAGGCTTCTTGCATCGCTTTCTCCGCCTCTCTGTAGGCCTTCTCCTCGCCTTCCCTGAGCCTGTCGACGTGCTCGACGTAGGCCTCGCCGTATTGCACATAGTTGGCCTTTATTTCTGCTAGCTCCCGTGCAACCTTGCTGTGCGTAGCCTTTAGACCCCTATAGCCGCTGGGCGGAAACAGCGCCTTCCTCAGGAGCTCCTCGATCTTCCTGCGAATAAACCACTCGTCGAACTCTTCAACCCCCTCCCCCGCTCCATCCCCCCTCATTACTACTTCATTCATACCTACCACCCCTCCTTAAATGGTGGGGTGGGCGCCCTATTCGGGCGCGCGATCAGGGGTCAGCGTAGAGGGAGGGACCGGGGAAAGAGGGGGGCGGCAAAAAAAGATACTTTTCAGGCTGGGGGTTTAGGACTCTAACTTAGGCGAGCAGTATCTCGTGCACTATTTTCTCAAAAGAGGCGCGCAGGTTCGGAGGTAAGCTGTACTCGAAGGTGTAGTGTTTCACGCTGGGCAACTTGTCCAAAAGCCACAAAAACACCTCCTCAACGCCGTCGTTGTCAAAGAACCCGCGCGCGCGTTATCGTTAGGACTATCGGCGCTCTCTCGAGGCTCTTGGCGAGCACTCTTAAGGGTGACGGGCTCTACGAGGCTAGGCTGGTAGAGGCGTTGGACGCGATAGAGGAGTTCCTAGCCTCCGTGAGAAGCGCTCCGGCGAGAGTCGAGGAAGACGAGGAGTTAGCAAGGGAGCTGGAGGAGGACGTCGAAGAGCTGAGAGGGCTAGGGCTGGCATAAAAACCCCCTTTTTATTCCTTTCTTCCTTTTTCCCTGGTTTGTAAACGTGGGCGCTTCTACGCGTGGCGGCGTAGACGCGACGACCGGTCAAGCAGTTCGTGTACGAAAGCGATGCAGTGGCTCGTTAAGTAGGGAGTTCTCCCGATGCTTATCACTCCGTCTACTAGTCTTGTTACCTGGCGCAGAAGGTCCGCGGGTATCCCTATGTGGTCACCTAGCACAAAGGCTACCGGCTCCTCGAGGTTGACGTTGGCGTAGCTAAGACCGTTCTCGTCGAGCAGGTATACGGGGTAGCCGGCCCCCTTGAGCAACGATACAACGTCTACAAGCCGGGCGCCCTTCTCCACGAGTAGCCCATCTACCTTCTTGCCGGAAAGGGCTTCGAGTATTAGCCCACCGAAAAAGCCCTCGGATCTCTTGCCACCAGCGGGCACCCTCCACGCGTAGAGGCCTAGCGGAGGATTCGGTGGACCGTTCAGCAAAGCTACGAGAAGCGTGTTGAACCTCTGGCTCTCGAGATCCCAGAGAGCGTTGATAAGGGACCTCGCGACGACGTCCATCCTGCCGCCAAGCGTGGCTAAAGTGGACACCGTGAATACAGGAGCCGTGGCAGCCGTGTTTGAAAAAACCACGAATACACGGCTAAACTTCTCTCTGAAAACGAGCTCCCTTAAAACCTCTAAAGACATCTTAGAACGGCAAGTTGATTTTCTGGGACTTTCTCTCCTCCTCTGGGCGAATCTTGATTATCCCACGGTGGATCGCGCACCTAAGGCAAAGATACTTCGTAACAGTGTACTGCGGGAGTATCGCTCCCTTATCTCTAAGCTCCTTTGCCAGCTGAGGATCAATGGGCATTACTGGCTTGGTGATTTTAACAGCCTTCGACCTCGGAATAAGGGCGCCACATTCGTCGCACTGCACCAGGTCCTCCTTACCCTTGTCGCCCTTGTGACGCCCGCGGCTCTTCCTCTTCTTAGGCATAAATCACAGCACCCGTCCTCTTCATAGTGCCACAGTATATATATTTAGCGATTCGTCAAGAACTTCTTTCGTGCGCGTGTAGGCTCAACGCGCTGTTGACCTTGAACTCTGGCACCTTAAGCGCATTCACTGCTATGTCACGTATAAACGAGTCCGGAGGTGCCGCTTTCTCGGCGTTCAGCTTTACGCACAGCGCATGTTTATAGGCCTCTTTCTCCAGCCTATTCCTTATTTCTCCCGCCGCTATCTTCTCAGCTAGCCTGAAAGCTATGTAGAACCGCTTAAAACTTGTAAAGTTGCGGTCCAGCTCTGGGAAAGCTTTTTCAAACGACTCGAGCACCCTGATGAAGGTCTCTTCGTCCATGAATCCCAGAACTACCGCGGTCATTGCTAGGCGTAAAACCCTAAAGACGTTATCCTCCTCTGTTGAACCGAACTCTGAAACCACGGCGTTCCTCGGATCCTCGCCGGAGAGAACCCTCGATAGAACCTTGTCCGCCTTTATCTCAACGTGGAAGAGGTCGGAGAAGCTAGAAATCTCGTCTTCCAGTGCTAGACCGTACTTGCCCACGAGGTACAGCGTGGCAAGCTCTTTATCATAGATGTTTATACGGGTCTTCCCGCGTATGGGCTCGAGTCTATTCTCCCTGTACACAGCCTCGAGGTAGGAGACCAGTTGCTCCCTGTTCTCAAAGGTTTTCTCGAGAATTTCCCCCCATACATTTATCGCTACTTCTATTCGCTTCCTATGAACCTCCTGCAACCCGCCGAACCCCGGGCACTAGACAAGAAGCTCGCCCCTACTGTGCCTGCTCCACTATTATCCTGCTGGGAAGAGGTATCTTCGAGGCAGCCCTCCTCAAAGCCTCCTTCGCATGGTCAATGTTCTTAGCATCGACCTTGACGAGCATAACGATCTGACCCGCCTCCACCCTGGCTGCGCGCCCAACGGGGGTTCCGAAGGAAAGCCTCATGCCGTCCTGAAGCCTGTCCGCGCCCGCCATGGCCATCATCTTGTTTTCTCTGAGGATGTGGTGCGGAAACACCGCCACTCTGAGGAAGAAGTTTGCCTCCCCGACCTTCGCCGTTAGGTACTTGTTGGCATGCTGCCTGGCAGCTTCGAGCGCGTTAGCCCTTATCTGCCCGGGTCTCATAACCACGAGCTTGAGGACAGTGTTGAAGTTCCCCTTAGGGTTGCCTAGATCAAACTTCGGAATAAGTACTGGGGGGTTGCTCTTTATGTACTCAAGGCGTGTATACGGTGGAGTACCAAAGTGCCTGTAGCACCTACCGGGTCTTAGAGGCATTCACACTCACCTCTTACCAAGCTACTCATAGCACTAGTACATGGCTTATATACTTTTATGTTTTCGCGATCCTGGTGCGTGTAGAACAGGTACTTCGCGCGTGCAAAGGAGCTGTTGGGCGCCTTTTCCTGCTGGTTTTCCGCTTTAATCGTCCTAGTTCCGCGCGCGACTAGGCTTGCGCGCTACTTCGACTGCTTATGCGTTATTCGCGCGCTTTCTCGGTGTGTACGCTTTATGGTCTCCAAACTGTCTCTCACGAGCCCGAAGAGAATCCTCAGATCCGTCTTCGAGAAACGTGTTTCGGCTAGCAAACGTTTAATCGAGAGCAGGAGGCGTTCAGACCTTGTTTCATCGTAGCCTAGTAGCGTGGTAAGGTCTCCGAGGTGCTTCAGGAAAGCCTCCACTTCCTCTCTCGGCGGCCTCTCCAAGCTCTGCTGAACCGAGTGATACTTGTTGAAAAGCTCGTAGAATACTATCGCGGCGGCGTGGGAAGCGTTAAGCGACGGGTACTCGGGGTTCGCCTCTATAGTTACAAGCATGTCGCATATTGAAAGCTCCTCCGCGCTAAGCCCCCAGTCCTCCCTGCCTATTACGACGAGCTTAGACCCCGTAGACTCGGCAAAGAGAGAAGCCATCTCGCCAGGTGATACGTACCTCCGCAGGGGTGGCTTCCCCTTAACTCCAGTTGTACAAGCAACTAGGTCGTGCATACCTACGAGCTCGCCGAGGCTTCCAACGATCACGGCGTTCTCCACTATGTCCGCCGCGTGCATCGCGTACCTCCTGCTCTCAAGCCCCACGCTGCACCTAGGCTTCACCAGGTAGAGCTTCGCGAGACAAAAATTCTTCATGGAGCGGGCAATGTAACCTATGTTTTGCTCGTAAAGCGGCTCTACGAATGCCACGGAAACCTCCTTAGCGAGCCGTTCGCAGGGGGCCTCGCGGTGCGCGCCCATGCAGACCCTAAGACCAGTGCCGCATAAACATTAAACTTTTTATCGCGAGCGTCTGCGTCGAGCCCGATGATTGGGACTCATGGAGACCACTTCGAGGGATTCAAAAGTAGCTATAAGTGGATTATCAGGCTACCCGCTACACGTGTTCTTGCACCGATCTCATTCTCGTTGCTACTACTTTCCCTTGGAGCCTCCTTGCTACTAGGAGTGCCGCCAAGCGAGTTACTTCACTCGCTCTTACTGGGAGCCGCCGTCCCGCTCTACCTCCACGTATGCGATAGGAGAGTGTTTAACTTCAGGCGTTCTCTAGGGGTGTTCCTCCTGTACCTCGCAATGCTCCCACTAGTGCTTGTACTCCGCAAGCCCCCCATACTGGCCACGGTGCTCGAGGGGCTTGTCGGCTTTCTGCTCGCAGTCGGCATCCTAAGCGTATGGAAAGCCGGCGCTCTGGCTATACTCTACTTCCTTTGGTTCTCCGTAGCGCACAACGACCCCCGCGCACTGTACATCCTCTCAGCCTTCTTCCTGGCGTCTTCTACTGTATTCTTCGTGGTCGACCGCAGGATAAGGAAGGCGGCGGGAGTGAGCGGGGTAGGCTTCCTCGAGGCGTTCCTGAAGTACATCCTTTCGGGGGCTCGGTCAGAGGTCGAGGAATACCTTGAGAGAATATCCGTCGAAAGGACCCTGCAGGTACATGTCTACTCGTTCACAGCCGATCGCGAAATCGGGCGCCTCGTGATTTCCAACGTGCACCCGGGTCCTCTCAGAGACTTGGGTAGTAGCACTCTGCCACAACTCATCGCGAAGTGTAGGGATACACCAACGCTGTTTTTGAAGGCTCCGTGTACTCACTCGGAAAATCTTCCCAGGCTCAGGTACTCCGAGGAGCTGGCAGGCGCCGTGTGCAGCTGCACGCCTAGCCCCGCGGTTGACAGGTGCGGTTTAGGCTACTCCTCTAGTGGAAAAGTAGACGTTGTAAGGCTTGCTTTCGGCGAGATACCGGACCTGGTGTTCCTGGACCCCCAGGTGATCATGGAGGACTTGCCGTACAGGGTTTCGGAGGAGTCCCACGCCGTGGAGGGGGCCGTAGCGGTAGACCTCCACAACATGATAGCTCCCGGCTACCTGAAGATAGACGAAGACGACGAAATCGAAATTGCCGAAATCGTTTCCGCGATTCACGAGGCGTCCGAGGAGGTTGAAGCAGAGGGAGAGATTTACGCCGGCTTCGCGCGTGTAGAATACACTGATGGAGCCTCCGTAGGTCCCGGCGGGGTTGCATGCGCCGTGCTTCAAATAGCCGGCAAGAAACTCCTCTTGCTGAGCATAGACGGAAACAACATGACGCCAGACTTCAAGGAACGCGTTTTACGCACGTTCAAGGAGTCCTTCGAAAAAGTCTTGGTCGCGACTACGGATACCCACCTATACACGGGGCTATACAGGAACGTCGACTACTACCCAGTAGGAGCGCTGAGCCCCGAAAAAGTCCTGGAAACCTGTATGTCTTGCGTTGAAAAAGCTTTGAAAAACGTCTCGAAGGTTAGGGTGGGTTACTGCTCAGTGCCATTCAGAGGCAGGTTCATGGACGGCGAGATGCTCCGCCGCATCTCTGTTGCAACGAAGAAAAACACTAGGGACAGCCTAGCCGTAGTCTTTCTGGCGTTTGCTGTCTCGCTAGCCCTTCTCCTGCTCCCGTAGTATCTCCGCGATTCTCTCCCATTGCTCGTCAACGAGTCTTTGAATCTCGGCGATGTCCTCCTCCTTAAGATGCGAGAACCTCCCCTGAAGCCTTAAGTACTCCGCGACGGGCTTCCTCTTGCTCTTGTCTACTAAGGCCTTGCTGGGTCCCGTAAGGCTGAACATACCGTTCTCAACCTCGTAGAGAACCCACACCCCAGTCTCTACGGCTAGGCGGGCAACCTTGACCGTTAAGCTGGAGTCGTACCTCCACCCGACAGGGCAGGGGGAGAACGCGTGGATATACTTTAACCCTCCCTTTATCTGCGCCGCCTTTCTAAGCTTGTAGTAGAGGTCATTCACGTAGGCAGGGTTTATCGTAGCCACGTAGGGGACGCGGTGCGCCACCATGATCGACGGTACGTCTTTCTTTACACTCAGATTCCCAGTGGGAGTCGTCGTGGTCCAAGCCTTGTAGGGAGTGGACCCTGACTTCTGAATCCCCGTGTTCATGTAGGCCTCGTTGTCGTAGCATATGTAGATGAGGTTGTGTCCTCTCTCCGCCGCACCGCTCAAGGCCTGGAGTCCTATGTCCACCGTCCCGCCGTCCCCGGCCCACACGACGACATTCGCAGGCTTCCCGAGCTTCTCCAACGCCTCCACCATGCCTGATGCGGCAGCGGCGCTTGCAGCGAACGCTATGTGAAGCACCGGCACCTTGAACGCAGACCTAGGGTGTGGTCCCGCTATCACGCTCGTACAACAGGCCGGGATAACCAGGTACGTGTTGGGTCCAAGGGCTTTCAGTACGTGCCGCAGTAGCAGTGTCGCGCCGCAACCAGGGCACGCGGCGTGCCCCTTCAGTATGTACTCCTCCCGCGGGAAGGCCTTGTGCGACATCTCACCTCACCCACCAGAAACCCCCGCTTCTCGAAGCCTTAGCCTTTTCGTACATCCCCACCACGTCCTCCGCGTAGACGTCCACTCCGCCGACGCCCGCCGCGTAGTCCACGAGCTTCACGTCGAGACCTCCTAGCGTGATCGCCGAGGCAACGTCTAAGCCGAGGGGGGAGAGGCTACCAAACACGGAGGCTCTCGCTACGGTTACTACGAGCTTGACGTTTTCCAGCCTCCTGGCGACTTCCTCGTATGGGAAAGGCCTGTAGACCCAGAGCTTTAGAGCTCCAACCCTCTCGCCCCTCTCCCTGAGGAGATCGACAGCCCTGTAGACCTCCCCTATTATGGAGCCCATCCCTATTATAAGCGCGTCCGCGTCGACGCACCTGTAGCACTCGTAGAGCCCCGCGTAGTTCCTCCCCGTGATCCTCGAGTACCTGGTTGCAACCTCTCTGAACACTCCGAGGGCTTTCTCGGAGGCCTCCCTCAGGGTCCGCCTGACCTCCGCGTACTCCTCCGGGTAGGCTAGGTTCCCGAGAGAGGAGGGATCCTCGGGCGTCAGCGGCGGCTTCCAGGCACCCTTGGGAGGCAGGATTTTTGATGCCTCCTCCCTCCCAAGCACGTGGACAGGCTCGTACGTATGACTCACTTCGAAGGCGTCCCAGCCGACCGCGGAGGGAAGCAACACGTCGGGATTCTCGGAGACGCCGTACGAGATCAGCGTCAAGTCGTAAACCTCCTGTGCGCTCGACGCGAAGAACATGTTCCAGCCGCTATCCCTTATGGCGTAGAAGTCCGAGTGTTCGCTCCAAATGTTCCAGGGAGGTCCAAGAGCGCGCGTAACTATGCCCATCACTATGGGCAACCTGGCTCCCGCCGCCCACCATACCACCTCGTACATGTAGAAAAGACCCTGGCTGGAAGTCGCCGTGTACGTCCTGGCCCCCGCGCTCGCAGCTCCTATCAGTGCCGCCATCGCACTGTGCTCCGACTCTACGCGTACAAACTTCGCGTTTAGCTCTCCCGATGCTATGAAGTCGGCTATCTTCTCGATAACGGGGGTCTGAGGAGTGATGGGGTACGCGGAGACGACGTCGGGGTCCGCGTCCCTAGCGGCGTAGGCGGCAGCGTAGTTACCCGTTAAGAGTATCCTCTTTCCCCCGTCACTCATGCTCCCTCACCATGCTTATAGCCTTGAAGGGGCATTCAGCGGCGCATACACCGCAACCTTTACAGTAGTCGTAGTCTATCTTAACGAGCCTTGCATCCTCGTCGATCTCTATAACTCCGTCGGGGCAGTAGAGCCAGCAGACCCCGCACAGCCTACACTTAGACATGTCTACGACGGGCCTCTCGGTGCGCCAGCTACCCGCTGCAACAGCCCCAACTACCGGTTTAGCCAGAAGCTTACTCGCAGTGCCCGACACCCTCCCATCCCCTCTTTACAGCCTCTACGTTTCTCTCTACGTGCACCTTAATAACTTCTTTTACTGCCGACTCGAGGTCGGGGAGGCCGACGCCGCCGTACACCCTCCCGACAGCCCCCACCATCGGCATGTTAACCAACACGATGCCCGCTAGACGCAGACCAAGCGAATCCGCTATACTCACAGCGTCCACGCAGTAAGCCTCGCCCCGCGCGCCCACCTCGATGCGCCTACCACCCGTATTGATAACAATCCTTCCCCCCGGCTTAAGCAAAGACTCCACGTTCACCTGCCCGAGCAACGAGGGGTCTAACACAGCCAGTATGTCCCCCCTCTTCACCCTCGCCCTGCTCAGGATGGTCCCGTCGGCTATCCTCGTGTAGGCGAAGACCGGCGCGCCGCGCCTCTCGGCTCCGAAGAAAGGTATCGCGAGCGCATACTTGCCCCTAAGCACCGCTGCCTGCGCGAGCAGACTCGCTGCCGTAACGGCACCCTGTCCTCCTCGCCCAAGCCACACCACGTCAACTGATTCATTCATAACATTCTCGCCAATTTTTCGGCAAACAAATTTATATCATTATCTACGTAAATTTTTAATGTGAACGGACCGAAAATAATCGTTGAGCCTCCGGGACCTAACTCTAGGAAGATCGCCGAAAAGGACTCCGCACTGTTGATGCAGAGCTTCGCGCGCTGGTACCCCTTGGTCGCCAAGCGCGCACACGGCGTGTGGGTCGAAGACGTCGACGGAAACGTCTACCTGGACTTCAACTCCGGGATAGGCGTGACGAACACGGGGCACTGCCACCCTAAAGTCGTCAAAGCGATAAAAGAACAAGCAGAGAGGCTACTTCACTACTCTTTGACGGACTTCCTCTACGAGGAGCCCGTCAAACTCGCCGAGAAGCTTGTATCGATAACTCCGGGACGCTTCCCGAAGAAGGTGTTCTACACGAACAGCGGAACGGAGTCCATAGAGGCAGCAATAAAGACTGCAAGAGGGCATTTCAGGGGCACGCGGCCCTACATAATCGCATTTGCCGGCTCGTTCCACGGGCGAACGTACGGGTCCCTCTCCCTCACGAGTAGCAAGCCAGTACAGAGAAGACACCTAGGCCCGCTACTACCCGGCGTGTTCCACGCACCCTATCCATACTGTTACAGGTGCCCCTTCAGGCAGAAGTACCCTGAATGCAACCTTTGGTGCGTCGACTTCATCGAAGAGTGGATGCTCAAGAAGTACGTACCCCCAGAGGAGGTCGCCGCATTCGTCGTAGAGCCGATAGCGGGGGAAGGCGGCTACATAGTACCGCCGCCCGAGTTCTTTAAGAGGCTACGCGAGCTAGCGGACAAGTACGGAATACTCCTGGTGGTAGACGAGGTCCAGAGCGGATTCGGGAGAACCGGGAAGTGGTTCGCGATAGAGCACTTCGGAGTGGAACCCGACATAATAGCCGTAGCCAAGGGGATAGCTTCGGGGCTCCCGCTGGGCGCGATAATAGGTAGGGCGGAAGTCATGGACCTACCTCCGGGCTCCCACGCCTCCACCTTCGGAGGAAACCCCGTCAGCTGCGCCGCAGCTCTCGCAACGATCGAGGTAATAGAGGAGGAAAAACTCCTGGACAACGCGACGAGAGTAGGTGAATACGCGATGAAGAGGCTACGCGAGCTACAGGAGGAAATACCCTATATAGGAGACGTGCGTGGGAAAGGGCTCATGATAGGCGTAGAGCTCATCGCGAGAGACGGTTCCCCGAACCCAAAGCTCCTGCAGAAAACGCTCGAGATAGCTTTCAAGAAAGGCCTGCTCGTGATAGGAGCCGGGGTGAGCACTATCCGGATAGCCCCGCCCCTGATAATAACCCAGCAAGAAATGGAGACCGGGCTACGCATACTAGAAGAATCCTTGAGGGAAGCTTTAAAAGAGGTCTAAACTGCGCCTAAACAGTCGTGCGTCCGCGTGCGCACGTTTACCGCGCAATCTTTATTAGGTAATTTGCAATATCAAGCCACGCAGGGCCCGTAGCTCAGCCAGGTGGATCCCGCCGAGCCTACAGCACCCGGCTCATAACCGGGTCACGCGTAGCTCGCTACGCGTGCGGGAAGGGTCCCGGGTTCGAATCCCGGCGGGCCCACCAGCTTCTCGCTCAGAACTTAGGCTCCAGCTCACAGATCGCTAGGCTAGGACTCATCATCGCAAATGTTAAAAATGCATCGAACCTATTACTTTTTTGGTATGCCGATACCCTCCCCCGAAGAACTCCGGCTACTACGGTTACGCGCAGGGTTAACGCAGGTTGAACTGGCCCAAAGGGCGGGGGTGAGCCAGAGCCTTATAGCGAGGATAGAGGCGGGCAAGGTTAACCCTCGAGTCTCCACTCTCATGAAGATATACCGTGCGCTTGAGAGCTTCATGGAGGAGGAGCTCACGGCTTGCGAGGTTATGTCGTCGCCACTCGTCTACGTAAAGCCTTCCACTAGCCTACTCGAAGTGGCTAGGATCATGTGGGAGAAAGGTTTCAGCCAGCTACCCGTCATAGACGACTCGTCGAACGAAAACTTGGGCACAGTGTTCGACGACGACGTTCTACGGGCATTCATACGCGAAAATACCCGCGCAGCCCAGCTCACGGCTGCCGACGTAATGTCGGACCCCCTGCCCATAATATCCTGCGGGACCAAGATACGCGTTGTTGCCAGAATGCTCGGGAGAGGCGTCCCCGCCGTACTGGTGGAGGACGAGATGAAGATCAAGGGGATAATTACGAAGAGCGATATTGCGAAGCTTCTCGTAGTCTCCGTAAAGTAGGCCTAAACGCGCGCTGTTACGCGCGACGTGTAGACCCTGTAACGCGTATTAGGCTTTGTGCCGCGTTTTATCAACTTGCCTTCCGCAACAAGCCTTGAAACATACGTCGACACAGCGGTTATCTTCAGGTCGGGCATTTCCTTTAAGGCGACGTTGTGAAGGTCCCGGAGGCTGAACCAGGTCCCGTCGCCGAAGTTCTCCACTATTATTCTCCAAATCCTAGCCTTCATAGACTCGGAGGCTTCGATAACTCTAGGTTGCTCCTCGCCCTTAATAGCCTTTAGAGCCTGAATGAGCTGTAGTAGCTTCGTCTCGTCTATCTCAGGTCCCTCTATGGTCAGCGTTATCTTCTCGCCCGTGTCCGATGTATCCTCTATCTTGATCCTAGGCGCCATTAAACACCCTTGTATAAGCGCCCTTGGGGCTTAATATAGCCATCTTTTACGTTAGACGCCGCGCGTAGAAACGGAATAACGCTTATTTTTTGCCTTAATACTCTGTTCTCGAATTTTTGCAACTTTATTCATAAAAAGAGATTTATTCACAGGAATAAACAGCTTATATCCAAGATCTTTTCTCTTTCCAGAACTCCAGTGGAAATCGAGGGGTTATTTAAACCCCGGGTTCTCCTGGTGTTATTCGATTAAACAGCTGAATAAACGGGGAGCTCCTGTATAACGTTCCAAGACCCCTTGACTTCCTATGGAAGAAGTGGATTGAAAACTTGAGATCGTAAACAGTAAGAGTTCTATCAAACAGTTAGGTTTTGAAGAAGTGTTGCAGTAGAAATTGAGGGGTCTTGGAGTTTCCGAGAATACTCTTACTATATCGAAATGCTTAAAAGGTTAGCACGACGCTTTCACGCGAGTAAGTAATGGAGCACGACGAAAAAGTATACGTGCCTGACACGTCTGCTATACTGAGCGGCGCGCTCAGAGAGGCTGTTGCGCAGGGTAGGTTAGCTGGGCGTATCTTGATTCCTGTCTATGTGCTCAATTACTTCGAGGAACAGGCGCGCCGCGGGATAAGCGCTGGAGTAAGTGGTGTTAGGGAGCTTAACCTGCTGAGAGACGTTGCGGACTCGATGCCCGAAGTAGTGGAGCTTGAATACGTGTATGAGCTCCCAGTGTCTCTGAGGGGTTTGCGGGACCTAAACCCGGACCTGGTTTGTAGGCTGACTGCCGTGGAGAACGGCGGCGTGCTGGTAACGTGCGACGAGCTTTCGGCTAGGGTTGCGAGGGCGCTCGGCGTGGAGGTGGAGCTTCTCCCGCCGCGCGGAGGCGCCGAGTTCTTCCTGGACAAGCTTTTCGGTCCCGACACTATGAGCGTGCACTTGAAGGAGGGAGCTAAGCCGTACGCGAAGAAGGGCGTGCCTGGGCAGTGGACCTTCGTTAGCCTACGGGACCAGCCTTTGACGCGCGAGGAGATGGAGGACTACGTGCGCCAAGTATTCGAGATGGTCAAGACTTCTGGGAGCTCGGCGTTCGTAGAGTACGAGGGCACGGGGGTTACCATAGTGCAGCTAGGGTTATACAGGATAGTCATAACGAAGCCTCCCTTCTCGGACGGCATCGAGATAACTGCTACTAGACCTGTTGCGCGGCTACGCCTGGAGGACTACAACTTGCCCAAGAAGCTCATAGAGCGCCTCGAGAAGCAGGCCGAGGGTATACTCATCGCGGGTGCCCCGGGGATGGGTAAGACCACGTTCGCCCAGGCGCTCGCCGAGTACTACTACCGCAAGGGGAAAGTCGTTAAGACCATAGAGTCTCCGAGGGACATGCACCTGCCCGCCGATATAACGCAGTACTCTAGGAACTACGCTACCTCCGAGGAGATACACGACGTGCTCCTACTCAGCAGGCCTGACTACACATTCTTCGACGAGATGCGGGATACGAAGGACTTCGAGCTCTACGCTGACCTCCGCCTCGCCGGCGTGGGTATGGTCGGAGTTGTCCACGCGACTTCGCCTATAGACGCCGTTCAGAGGTTTATCGGTAGAGTGGAGCTCGGCATGATACCTTCGATAATTGACACCGTGATCTACGTGAAGCACGGGAGGGTTGAGAAGGTATACTCCTTGGAGACTACAGTCAAGATACCGCATGGGCTGAAGGAGGAGGACCTGGCGAGACCCGTTGTCGTTGTCAGGGATTTCATGACCGGAGAGCCTGAGTACGAGCTGTACGTGTTCGGCGAGAGGACGTTCGTGGTTCCCGTTAAGCGGGGCGGTACAGGCAAGGTGAGCATAGAGGGGTACAAGATGAAGAACGCGTTGGAGAAGGCTCTCTTCAAGATGCTCGGAGACGGAGGCTACGAGCTCGTGATAGACGAGAACGAATCGCTCGTTGTGATCAAGGTCCCGGTAGACGGTTTTAACTACCTTGCGGGTAAACCTCGAAGGAAGCTTGAACGCATCGCTAGGCGCTACGGTTACACACTGGAGATCAGACCTTCTTTCTAGGCACGCAAGCTTAGCTTGTACGCGACGAGCGCACCCAGAATACTAGCAATGCTTTATGCATGCCTTTGTTTAGGTCCCGCTGGGGACCGCAAGAGCTTCTTGTTCTACCCGCGCTGTGGGAACAATCGCCTCTGCACTAGAACGCATTCGAGCACGCGTTAAGCTTATAAACGACCCGCATCACACAAAGGGTGCAAAGGTGAAACCGACATGTCGCTAGCAGAAGGAAGCGTGCTAGTAGGAAACAAGAGCGTAATGAACTACGTACTTGCAGCAGTGATACAGTTCAACCAGGGCGCTAAGAAGGTCTCCATAAAGGCTCGCGGAAGGGCCATAAGCAGGGCCGTCGACGTAGCCGAGATAGTGAGGAGCAGGTTCCTGAAGGACGAAGTCGACGTCAGCAGCATCAAAATCGGCAGCGAGAAAGTAGGCGAAGCCGGCAAGGAGAGGACCATAAGCACAATCGAGATAGTCCTCGAGAGAAAGAAGTAAGGCGAGCTACAGCCTCTAGCTTTGTTTCTGTCTAACTTCCCCTAAAGCTACTATCGGGATTCTTCCGGCGAGGTTGACTATAGGTATGGCTATGTAGCCCGGCTTGGCGCCTTTAGATACCTCCACTTGCTCGCCGGAATCGTCCGACCTAAAGAGGATGTAGTTCCCCCTGAGCTCCTCTTTACTCTCTATGTAGTAGAACATCGGGAGACCGTAGAGCTTGTAGTAATCCCTGAAGACGATGAATATACCGTAGATGTGCCTTTCAGGTGTTTCCGCAAAGTGCACCACGTAGGTCACGTGTCCCATGGTTGACGCACTGCTAGCCAGCCTAGCCAGGTCGTTGATCGAGGCAAGCTTCACGGCTAGAATTGGCTCAACCCTGACTTCTTCGCTTGCCACGTGGCAGGAAGTGCTCGCGCACTTTTAAGATTGTTGTCGTTGAGGTTCCTCGAGTTGCTTAAGGGAGAATTTCGCGTTGAGTATGGTTCCTTCGCGCAGTCCTCGGAGGTTCTCTAACCCCGTTTTTACGATTCCTGCCTTGTAGGATTCTAGGGGTAATGCTTCTACATCGGTTATCACTACGCCGAGCGAGCGGGCAACTGGGACTACGACCACTTCTCCAGCCTTCAAGGAGGTCATAATCGTCCCCTCCGGTCTAAGCTGAGCCGGTATGCTCAGCAGTACTAGGGATCCGAGCCTCTTAGCTGTCGTGATTACCTGGCTTAGCTTTGAGATGTTGGCAAAGTTGAGTGGTATCTGGCTCTCGTACAGCTCTAGGAGCGCCACTTTTGAACCAAACCTTTCGAGGACTACTTCTATTGTCTCGCTCATACATGTCCGCGCGAATAGCTATGGCTCTCCGTAAAAACCTTGCGCTCGCGAGAAGAGGAAAAAGAAGAAGGATTTTTATACTAGCCCTAGCCCTCTCAGCCCCTCGATGTCCTCCTCCAGCTCTCTTGCCAGCTTTTCGTCCTCCTCGATGCGCGGGGTCGCGCCTCTCACGGAGGCTAGGAACTCCTCTACTGCGTCTAATGCTTCGACGAGCCTAGCCTCGTACAGCCCGTCACGCCTAAGAGTGCTCGCCAGTAGCCTCGACAACGTGCCTATCGTTCGCACGGTAACCCTCGGGTCACTCATGCTCGGTCAACACTCTTTCCCGGCCTCTCCCTCCACGCTGACCCCTGATGCCGCGCCCTCGCAGGGCGCCCCCTCCACCATTTAAGGAGGGGTGGTAGTATGGGTGAAGAGTACATGAGGGGAAATGGAGCGGCGGGGGAGGAGGTCGAGAAGGTTGTTAGGGAGGAGGTTTGGAGGCGTGCGGCTTTAAGCCTCTACACCACCAGGACGGAGGATAAGAGGAGGTCCAGGGGTAAGAAGAAGAGGGGCGAGATACACTACCGCGGCCTGCATGATGCTGTGACCGAAATTAACTGGGACTTTACCAGGTTTGCGGCGCACGCGCTGAGCGTAGTGCCGGACGAAGTCTACCCGAGGTTTTACCGCTTCATCGACAGCGACGCGAGGAAGTACCTCTTGCTAAGCGATGACAACAGGCCGAGAGAGGGAAGCGCGGTGACGGAGCTCAGAGGAAGGCTACAAGCAATCGTCGACGCTACCGAGGACGGTCTTAGAGCTGAGAGGCACGGAAGGCACTGGCGCGTGTACGTGCCGCGCGAGAACTGGTACGTCGTCGTGAGCAAGCCTGCGCGCTGGGTCGTGCGCATCCCGTTGAAAGGCTTCTGGACCGAGTCAGAGTTTCCCAGGGTTCTCGTGAATACTCCGAGTGATGTTCTTAGGAGCCTGCAACGAGGGTGGCTACTCACAGACGTCACTCCGCCGCATGAAGGATATCCTTACGTCTCCTTCGGCACTACCCAGGCTTGGCAGTTGCCATCGACGCTCGCGGCCTTTCCAAGCGACGATGTCAGGCTCGGTGTCACGGCGGGTATTCTCGGTAGCACCAGGCTGAGCCTTCAGTGGGGAGTGAGTATCTACGGCTACGAGGAGGAGCTAGGCTGGGCTTCAGGGCTTATCGGCGAGGTTAAACGTGCAGAGTTCCGCCGGCTCGTAGAGGAGTGCAAGGAGCTCAACGGCGACTCGGTGGCGCTGGCGACCGCTTTCCTGGGGGACGGCGAGCTCGAATACTTTCTAAGGCTTCGATGGCTCTACTTCAGGGTTGGACATGAGCACGTCTACTTGCCGACGGAGAGCGCTGTCTTTAACGCGCGCGTTGCTGTCGAACGGGCCAGCGAATACGTAGCATTTGTGGGCAAGGTTACGCGTTGCGCGAAGGTTAGGCATATCTTGTTCGTGGCCTACGGAGCGCCGGGTAAGAGGGGTAGGAAACCCGGACAGAAAGTGGGGTCTTACCAGGAGCTCGGCCTCTACGCGCCGGTGGCAGGAGCGTTGCTTAACCTCGTTATGGTTGCCGTTGGCGGCAAGTACGCCTACATATACGCCCGTATACCCGTTGACAGTGCGCCTCAAGGCTGGTACCAGCGCGCAGTAGAGGAGGGGTGGACTGTGAAGGTTGTCAGGTCACGCGTCAAGTCACGCGCGCACACGACGCGCGAGATGCTCTACTACGAAATTCCTCAAAGTTCTCTGTTTGAGCACGCGGCGGAGGATGCAACACTCTGGGAGGCACTCTACCGCTTCGCAGTTGCAAAGGCGCAGGCTAAGCCCGTTGCGCGCAAACTGGTTGAAGAACTGCTAAGAATTAAACCAGCTGGGGCACAAGAATAAAAGAGGTAAGACCAGCAGGAAAAGGCGCCCGGCCCCCTCCGCGTATTAGGGGAGTAGCTTTTACACATGTGAGGTGGACGCGGACGGTTACGAGCATCGCGCGCGATCGCTGGGTTTTTTAGTCTTTTAGGTCTCTTGTGCATGGTGGCGGGTTTGGCTATAAGTGAGTATAAGAGGAAGTACGCTTACGGCGAGGACTACGGTACTAGCCAGTTTAAGTTCGGTCCCGTAGCCGAGAAGCCTCTAGTCATAGATAACAGGGGCCTGCTTCTCGCCGGAGAATCGAGGCTTTTGCTCGACATATTTGGAGTAAGGAAGGAGGTCGTCGTGGGCCCGGAGCTTCCGAAGTACCTTGGAAGTATAGACGACGTGGGTAGGTACCTGGTCTACCCTATGCGCGACGGCCTTGTCGAAAAGGACGACGAGCGCGCGTGGAGAGTTCTCTACGAGATCACGCGGTATGGCTTCGAGACTACGAAGCCTAAGGCTAAGGATTTCGACGGCTTCTTCGTAACGGCGGCGCTTTCCGCCATAGCCCCGGACTACATGTATCAGCGTATCTTCGAAATTCACGCGAGGCTTGACGCAGAGGAGAAGGTCGTAAAGGCAGTTACGATTATACCGCAACCCCTAGCAGTGGCTATCGCAGAGAAAACGGTTACCTGTGTCGTCGTGGAGTCGGGGCACGGGAACACCCAGATAACTCCCATCTCGATGTACCCTATACGCAACGCGATAGTGGCGCTTAATAGGGGAGGAGCGGAGGCGGACGCTATAGCGGCTGAGATTCTGAGGGACCTTGGGTACGAGGATAGAGCCAGGGAAGAGAAGTTTGTGCGGCAATTTAAGGAAGCCGTGGGGCTAATTCCGCGGGACCTAAACCAGGCTATAGAGAAGGCTAGGAGGGAGCCGGAGAGGTTCAGGACTGTTTTCAGCATTCCTGGAACGGTCATCCAAGTGGATATGGGTAACATGGGGTGGGCGAGGTTCCTAATAGGAGAGATAATCTTCAACCCTGAACATGAAATCTTCGAGAGCTACTACAAGAGAGGCATGCCCAGGCCCAAGGACACGGTGGTGGGCGGCGAGAGAGTGAGGGGCACCATGCCGCTGGTACAGGCAATTACCCACTCGGTTTCAAGGACTAGCACTGAGCTACAGCCGGCACTCTACAAGGACATAATTCTGAGCGGAGGGAACTTCGCCTGGAAGGTCCCCCAGGGACTTGAGGACGTCGCGGTCGATAGTGCTACGAAGGTCGCTTTGGAGCTTAAGAGGCTCGGCATTGAAAGCAACGTGAGGTTGGTCTCAGACCCCTTATACTCCGTCTGGAAGGGTACGATCGTTTACAGCATAGCGGTACCCGAGGACGTAGAGTGGGACTGGAAGAGGCGTGAAGGCTGGTACAAGAGAGGGGTCCACTACTAGTCGCGCTCTTTTTATATTCGCGGGATATTCTGAAAATGGGAGGGGATGTATAGCGGGGAGGTTAAGCGCCGGAGAATCATACGCTCTCTCGAGCGTTTCGCCAAGGAAGCTGGTATGAGCGCCTTCGAGAAGGCGGAGCCACCTTTCGACGCCTCCGCGGTTGATGGGTCGGGGGTTAGGGTGGCCTTCAAGATCGTGAGCGGTGCGCCCGGCGCGGAAGGGTCAGGGGCTACGGGAAGTATGTTTCAAAGAGTTAAGAGTGCCGGCGCTACTTGCGCCGATGCCTCCTATGGGAAAGTGTACATAGTGGTGGACGAGGAGGGTTGGGTGAAGCTTACGGGATACTCTCTGAGGAGAGAGTTTGAAGACGAATACAAAGCTGGTTTACTGCTCGTTACCGAGGAGGGGGGAGTCGTGGAGATAATTCCAGCCCCCCTCAGGACGCCCAGCTACAAGCACCCCGCAGCTCTAGGAGGCTACTCCTCAGAGAGCAGGGCTCAGCAGCTACCCCCGCCCCTGGGCTACTCTCCGACACGCGACCTTTCTGTAGGTGCGGAGCAGGCAAGAGAGACTCGAGCGGTGTCCGTGCCGGGCGGCGAGGCTACTGGGGTATCGACAGGCGACCTACCGTCCTTCGCGCGTGATAACCCCTGGTTGCGCATTCTCTCGTCTGGAGGGGCGGGGCGCGCGGAGGAAAAGGTCCCAGAGAGAGGCGATGAGTCCGAGCTTCCGTCCTTTGCCCGCGATAATCCCTGGCTCGACTTCCTCTCCAGGAGGCGGGGAGGATCCGGGTAGGAGGCTGGTCGCCGGGGTGAAGTAGTGGAGGAGCGTGAGGGTCCGGAGCGCAGGTACATTGGGAAGAGCGTGGAGGCTTACCTGAGAGAGCAGCTGGCGCGTAGGCTGTCAGAGGATCCTGAGGCGCTCAAGCTCGCGTACGAGTTGCTGGAGGCTTTTGCTACGGGTGGTGCTAGGGGGGTTAGGGCTGTCATCGAGGAGAAGGTGAGGGAGTGTGGTTGTACTCCTGCGGAGGGTGGAGGTTGAGGGTTACAGGTTCTTTAAAGATCCTTTTCGCGTCGAGTTTGGAGACGGAGTAACAGTCATTGCCGGGCCTGTTGGCTCGGGTAAGAGTAGCCTTTTATCGGCAGTAGAGTATGCCCTGTACGGGACCGACTCCTACATCGAGAGAAGGGTCTACACGAAGAAGGACCTAGTTAACTCGGCGTCAGCGTCTCTCAGGGTTCTACTCGAATTAGAAGTGGAGGGTGAAGGAGTTTACAGGATCGAGAGGAGACTTTCGAAGGAGGGCAGGGAGAGAGTGGAGGTTCTGCTCCCGGACGGGGGTATTCTGAGAGAGTCTTCAAAGGTACTGGAGAAAGTAGAGGAGCTTCTGGGGATGGACTTCTTCGAGTTTTCCCGCAGTGTTTCGATAAACTACGTAACGCTGTTTTTACTCGCGCACGGGAGTCAAAGCGTTAGAAGCAGGGTTTTAGACAGGTTGCTCGGCATAGACGCCGTTGAGAAGCTCGCACGAGCCATAACCGCGAAACCTATCCTCGACGAAATGAGAAGCCTCAAAGGGGATGTCGACTTTCTACGCTCAGCGGGTTTCTCGGAGGAGAACCTGAATATCCTTAGAGAAGAGGAGCGCAGGCTTGAGCAGGAACTAATCGAAGGCGAGAGGCTTCTTGAAGGGCTAAAAAAGGAAGCCTCCGACCTCGAAGGCGCGGCTAAGAAGTACCAGGAGCTCAAAAGCGAGCTGAACGCGAAGGAAAAGCTACTGGAGGACCTGAGGGACAGGGTTAAAGGAGTTCTTAGCCTGGACGCCCTGGTGGTGGGGCTCGAAGAGCTGAGAGATAAACTACTACGCGCTGCAGAAAAGCTCCTGCCACCTTCCAAGCTCATCAAGGAAATAGAAGGCATAGAGGTCTCTGAGTATAACCTTCGAGAGGTTTTCAGCGCTTTTGAGAGGGTTTTCCACCAGCTGGACGAGATCTACTCCGAGAAGTACAGGGAGATAAAGGGGCTAAGCGCACAGGTAGAAGTCTACGAGAAGCAACTAAGGGAGATCGAAAGCCGGCTCGTAGGCTTAGAGGAGCATGTGAGTGACTATGAGCGCGCGGAGAGCGAGATCGAGAAGATAAAGTCGGAGTACGGGGACGAGAACAAGCTACGCGAAGAAATAGGGAGGCTTGAGAGCGAGCTCGGCATGCTTCAAAGAAGGAGCGAGCTCGAGAGGTGTGTTTCCTCGGTGAGGAGGGTCTTAGCGGAGGAGGTCGCGAAGAAGGGCGAGGCGGAGTGCTACGTATGCGGGAACAGGCTTTCGGAGGAATTTCTCGACTGGGTGAGGGAGAAGGTCTCTAAATCGGTTAAGGAGCTAAAGGACGTAGAGGAGAGCATAGGTAAGCTTAGGGAGAGAATAAATGTGCTTAAGAAGAAGCTGGAGGACCTCAGGGAGTACAAGCTTACCCTTATAAACTACGAGGCGGCGTACGAGGAGTACCAAAGGCTACTAGAGGAAAGGAAGAACCTTCAGGCGGCACTCGACGCCGAGAGGGAGGAGCTAGAAAGGGCCAAGAGCGGGTTAAGCGTTATAGGAGCAGAGCTGAAAGTTGTTAGGGAAGATTTCTTAAGGCTTAGAACCTCGTACTCCAAGTTGCCGTTGCTAGACGAGATAAAGAAATTGGAACAAGAAGTCTCAAGTCTCAGGTCGGAGCTTCAAAGGCTTGAGCCGCAGTACAACAAGTACTTGGAGCTTGAGAAAAGAATTGAAGCGTTGTCGCGGGAAATAGAGGACAAGAGGCATAGATTGGAGGGTATCAGGAAAGACATCGATGAAAAGAGAGCCATGCTGGAGAGCTTCGAGGAGCGCTTAGCCAGGGAGAGAAGGCTTGAAGAAGTTCTGGGAAAAGTTCGGAGAGTTAAGGAGGCATTAATAGAGGTGCACGCGGATTTGAGGAGCCAGAAGATAATGGAGCTAAACAAGGTTGTCAACGAGATTGTAAGGGGGATTTACCCCTACACGGATATCGAGGAAGTTAGAGTGAGGGTTGTCTCTCCCTCGCGAAGAGTTGGAGGACGAAGCATTTACCAAGTCGAGGTTAAAGTGGGCGGCGAGTGGTACCCGTACTCCTCTAGGCTGAGCGACGGTCAAAAAACGGTGGTTTTCCTCTCGTTGCTCATTGGGCTTAACAGGTTGCTTAACAAAAGGGTAGGCTTCCTAGTGCTCGACGAGCCAGTTCCGAACGTTGATGACGCTATCAAAGCATCCCTGCTTAAGTCAATGTTGCTGGTAACGGGTCTGAGGCAGGCGATTGTTACTACCCAGGCAGAAGACATAGCGGGAAGAGTTGAAGGAGTTTCCCTGGTAAGGCTTTCCCGGATGTAGCGCCCCCTCACTCGTGGCCTAGTACTGTGTGCGGCGTGTTCTCCCTACAGTATGGACAGTAAATGTGCACTTTTTTAAACTCGTAGAGGTTAAACCCCAAGTCCCTCACTTGTATACCTCCGCACCTATCGCACTTTAACTTCCACTTAGTCACGTGGCACTTCGTGTACACGGGTTATTTATGCTTTCTATAATGTGTCAGTGGCTGCTCACGAGATCATCAATCACACGTTCTTCCTATTCATCATCCATTTTTAGAGCTTGAGTCCCTGATATATTAGCTTATTACGTGTGCACTGGCGGGCCCGCCGGGATTCGAACCCGGGACCTGCGGCTTAGAAATGCGGCGCCCCGCGGGCGTGGCCGCCGCGCTTCCTGACTGCGCTACGGGCCCACATTTCCTCAGAAACGCCATCCATGCGTATAAATACTTTTGCTCGCGCGAGATTTATCTTAAAGTATGCCTTAGCTGAGAGTAGTTGCGTATGCCGAGGATCATATTCACGACTTCTCGCCACGATACAGTGCCTCTGAGAAGGCTTGCCCGGGAACTAGCCACAATGCTTTACTCGGCGGCTAGGCTTAACAGGGGTGGTAGAAGTCTTCCCGAGGTTCTCGCGCTGGCGAGGGCCCGGAAGGCGAGCAGACTAGTGGTGATCTATAGGGGGCGGGGCGGCAACCCCGGGAGAATGGTGTTCTTCGATCTGAGCGGTGACGCTCCGAGGGTTTTTCCTTACCTGATCAGGCTTAGAGGCGTGGTTTTCTCCCCCGGCAGTGCGGCTTCGAGAAGGCCTGCGAGAGAGGTCCCAGTAGTCTCTCTAGGCTCGGAGACGGAGCTCGCCGAGGAGTTATCCGTGATGCTCGACGTTACTTACCTCGGGGCGATGGGAGAAGAAGCTGTAGCGAAATACCCCGGGAGGTTGATGGTCGTGGAGAAGGTTGATCGTCCCTCCCTTGCTTACGTTATAAAGTTCTACGAGGGTGGGTCAGCCATAGGTCCAAAGCTACTCATAGAATCTCTGGTACGCATACGTAGTAGAAGCTTGGAAGGTATTGCCTAGCGCGCGCCTTAGTGTTTGAAAACAAGCTTTATTTGTGCACGCGTCCTGTGCTTGTGTGTCGAAGAGTGGCGCCCCATTGAAGGCAGTGGTCAGGGTACTTGGAACCGAAGAGGAGGTGTCCATCATTTACCGTTCTCTGAAGCCTGAAACGGAGGAAGTGCCTAGGTATCGGTCCAAGGTATCTCTCAGCGTCGAAGGGGGCTCCCTAACCTTAACCATCGTTTCGTCTAAAGTGTCAAGCTTGAGGGCCTCTCTCAATACCTATTCTCGAATCCTTCTAGCCTTGCTTGAAATTCAGGGAGTTGTGGGAGAAGGGGCGCGCCTAAGAGATTCTCCACCGGAATAAAGCGCTATGGAAAGGGAGGGTCATTACTCCTCGACTGCTACGCGCGCTAATCAACACATATATAAACACCACTTTTCTAAAATTCAGAAATGGGGTTTGACTTGGCAGGCATGGATAGGGTTGCTAGGTCTTCGTGCATAGGATGCCCTCTCTACATAAAGTCCAGGCAGTACTGTTTAAAGCTTAAAACGAGAGTCGCGGACCCCTACAGCCCGCCCTGCAGGGTAGCCCAGCCAGCAGAGGCTGTCCAGGTGTCTCAGGCTACTGTCGTCGAGGCGACGCAGACAGCAGTGCAGTACCCGCAACCGGTTGCCAGCGTCGCTGGTAATGCTTATCCCGTTGCCCAGGAGCCTTATCCTGTCGAGGAAATACCCTATACGGATGAGGCATATGAGGTCATGTCGACTAATCAGGCTTTGCTGTCGAAGAGAGCACTTTACGCGCCTACCGGCATACCTGGCCTTGACGAGATCCTCGCAGGAGGTTTTCTACGCGGTAAGACGTACTTGGTAGCTGGGGAGGCGGGTTGCGGTAAAACGATATTCTCTATTCAGTTCCTGATTAATGGAGCGTTAAACGGCGAGCCCGGGCTCTATATAGCTATAGACGAGCCTACGAACCAGTTGTTGCGCGGGTTGAAGCTGTTCGGCTGGGACCTAGGCGACTTAATCTCGGCTAGGAAGCTGATGTTCCTGGACATGAGGACGCACTTCAGCAAGATCTACATGAGGGACGAGAGAAAGCACATCGAGCCCAGGTATATTATCGAGCAGATACTTAACGCCGCCAAGAAAATAAACGCTAAAAGGCTAGTCATAGATCCCATTGCACCGCTAGTCTACGGCGGCAAAGAAGAGGACGTGCTCTACGCCAGGGAGTTCCTCAGGGAGATGGTCTTCGCTATCGAAAAGACTGGGGAGCTAACAACCATAATGACGAGCGAGATACCCACTGGCAGCACCAAGCTCAGCAGATTCGGCGTGGAGGAGTTCCTGGCGTCGGGAATAATAGTTCTCGGAATAGAGGAGATATACGGTAACGTCGAAAGGGTCATGTACATAAGGAAGGCTAGATGGGCCCCGGTAAAGCCCAGCAAGTATATCTTCGACATTGTATCGGGGAAGGGTATAGTTATCAGGGAGCCGCTCAGCGACTACCTTGCACGCTTAAGGAGAGGGGCTTAGACCAACAAGTTCGCATGTTAGAGGAGCACGTTAAAAGATAATAAAAATTAAAATTAACCGCCTTTGACACATTACTTCTGGGAGTGTTCGTAATGAGCTTCAGAAAGGTCTGGATGAAGGCTAGGGCTAACGATCCAGTAGTGTTGGAACATGCGCGCCTGCTTTATCGATACCTGACGGATAGAGGGCTAGACGTGTACGTAGACCCCTTGCTCGGCCACGTTATACCTGGGCGTAGCCTTTCGGAGCTAGAAGCCCGCGAAGCTGACCTGGGTATAGTCGTTGGAGGTGACGGGACTCTTTTAAGAACCGTTCAGAAGAGCAACGCGGTGCTTCCTCCGATTCTAGGCTTTTCCTCCGATAGCCTCGGCTACCTGCTTCCCCACAGGGTAGACGTTGCAAGGGAGGTTCTCGAGGAGGTCTTGAGGGGCAACTATTCGGAGCGGGACGTGGCTCTCGGAGAGTTCATTGCGGGAGAAAGGGCAGGAGTTTTTCTCAACGAAGTATGCGTGTGGTCGGAGCCCGGGAAGATAGTAGAGTTCGAAGTATTGCTTAACGATGAAAGCTTGTACAGAGTCAGAGGGGACGGCGTAATTGTAGCAACGCCAGCCGGAAGCACGGGCCATGCGTTTTCGTACGGCGGTCCAGTAATCATCGACACAGGTCAAAGGGCTCTAGAAGTTGTTTTTCCCGGGGCTCTCTCACCCCTCATCCGTCCGTTAATAGTTCACGGCGGCTCGATAGCTGTAAAGGTAATCGCGCACCCGGCGAACCTGGTGGTGGACGGACAGGTATACTCGAAGCTACAGGAAGCCTCTAAGGTTACGGTGCGTCCATCCTCGAAGTCGCTAAGGTTTATTTACGTGGAGAAGTACGAGACTCCTCTACCCGAGAAGCTTGCGAGAAGAGTGCTAGATAGAGGTCTCTCGTACGTCGTCTCGTCTCTCTTCAAGCAGACTCCTAAGCCTTGAAAGGCTCTTCGTGTACTCCTCGGACAGCGAGACGTTGCCCTCGACTTGTTTTAAAATGCCCTTGGAAACTAGGAGGTCAACAGCCTTGTCGGGTTCTGTCCCTAGTACAACGGAAGCTACGGCGGCAAGTCTTCTCGCGGTAGCGGTGAGCGGCTCGTGAAGTAGGCTCTTATACGCGCGGGAAAGTTTTTCTGCGAACTCTACCGCCTCCTTCAGGGAGGCGTTGGTCTCTAGGTATTCTCCTCTAAGCACGGCTTTTTTCCCCACCATGTTGAGGACATCTGCAAGGGCGGGAACCGGTATGGCTACTTCGAGGTTAGCCATCGAGAGGATCGTAGATACGCCGAGCTTCCTGGGGCGCACTGTTAAAGTTTTTTCGTGGATCTCGCGGTACAGCGTCTTTACCCTTCTCACAATGTCATCTGTCCGCTCTCCTTCTGGGATAAACACCTTGAGCTTTTTTCCTTTAATCTCGCCGTAGAGGCGGGCGTCTCCAAGCTCCTTTTTAAGCATGGACAGGAAGGAAACCGCCTCTCCCGAATCGTTAAACGTGAACGTTAACGTGACTCCACGCAAGGCAGACACCGCGCGCCACGCGCTACTTCAGCATGTACCTAGAGCTCACCTTTCTCCTACGGGTCTTATACCTGCAGTTCGGGCAGAGCAGTATTACCCCGCGCTTTCTCATTGGTGTCATGCAGCTGGGGCACTTAGCCACGACGACTCCAAACTCCCTCCCCCTTATGGAGAGGTAGTAAGGAGGTCCTCCTTCGTCAGCTATAGTCGCTCTTATTACGTCCCCGTAGCCTATCACGTCCGAGAGTAGACGAACCCTCGAGCTACTTGCGTTAGACACGTGCAGTATCCCGGTTAGCGGGGGTATCAGTTTCCTACGTTTGTTTTCAACGTAGAAAATCTCGACTATAGCTACGGGGTCTCTTATCTGCTTGACTACAGCGTAAACCACATCGCCCTTCCCGAGCTGACCGTCGGGCTTGAAGGGAAAAACCTTGACGATGTGCTGAGCTCTCTCCTCTTTCAGTACGCCGACCCTCTTGGCTTTTAAGTCGCCAGTCTCCTCGTCAACATATACGTTTTCACCCGGCAAGTACTCTTCCGCTACGCCGACGTTTTCTCCGGGGATCACTACCCTGTCTTCCCTCACTACGAAACACCGTAGCTTTAACGCGCGCAGATATATATGCGATTTCCGGTTGGCGCTCGGTTACCCCTTCTGGCACACTCGGAACCGCAATTCACAGTTTCACGACCCTGATAACCGCCACGTTGAAACAGTGTCTCCTCTTTCTGTGGAACGGGTACTCGGGGGGCAGACACATTCTCTCCTCGAAGAGAACTTGGACCCTAATGTCTCCACACATTTTCTCTAGGTATGATTTAACGAAGTCTACGCTCGAGCTTTTGTGTATGCTGTAAACCGTGCCGGCAAGCATCACAGCACGCGATAAGAAGGTGATATCGCTTCCCCTCGCATGCACGCCGAATGGAGGGTTCTCTACGACTGTGTCGAAGAGGATACCCTCGCGTAGAGGTATCAGCCTGACGTCCGCCACCAGGAGATCTACGCGCTCGTAGACCCCGAGTCTTATCGCCGCGCTCTTAGCCTCGCTTACTGCGGAAAAGTCCAGGTCCAGCATCACAACAATGCCGCCGAGAAGTGCGGCACCTATCCCCAGCCTGCCTGTCCCGCATCCTAGGTCCAGCACCTTTTTCCCGCTTATGTCCTGGAAATGTTCCTGGGCGATCCACAGCAACGTTGCGGCGAGCGTCGATGGGGTAGCATACTGCTCGAGCTCTATCTTTGGCGAGGGATGCCTAGGTATCCTGTTTAGCAGAATCTCCAGCCATTTCTTCCTCAAAGGGCTCATCGCTGTAGCCTGTACCTTAGAATAGCGCCTATACCCCCGAAGGTCTTGAAGAACTCTTTTCCCTCCGCTGACTGAGTGGAGACTAGCACTACCTCCGCTCCTGTTTTCTCCGCGAGCTCCGCGAGCTCCTCTACGACAGACCTGTTCTCAATTATCTCCACTTCTCCGCCGCACTTAGGGCACTTCAGCTGAGCGACCTCTGACTCACTGTGCAAGGTGGCTTCGAACTCGTGCTTGCACGACGTGCACTTCGCACGTACCCGTATTTTCTCCAGGTCTTCTGATAGGAGTAGTTTTTCGACCGCGTTTAGCTGTAGTGCTTCTCGAACTTCAGCCTCACCGTAAACTGCGAGCCCTGTATCCCTTGCTAGATGGTAGAGAAACTGGTTCACCGCCTCTCTCTCCTTCATAAACTGGACATCCTTTATAAGGTCCTTCGACTTTTCTAGAAGTTCGTACAAGCCCGAGACCCCTCCGTACCCTACGTCGAACAGGCCTAGTATCTTTTGCCTAAGCTCGTAGTGGAGGTAATCTCCCTCGGCGAACTCCTTCTTGGAGAAGCCGGGACCACCTATGATTATGCCTCTGAGCTCGTCTTTCAACGGGAGGAAGATCTTGTTGGCATGTTCTCCGACTCTCTTATAGAACTCGTGGACGAGTTGCTCTATTATCCTCTCAAACCTCCTAGCAGACTGGCCACCGCTTCTATGCTTGCCCGGAACGCCGGCCGTTAGCTCATCGACCACCTCGAGGGATTTTCCCCTGAGTATAGCTATCGCGGCCTCGTCGCGCTCTATCACTATCAGCCCGTAAACCTCCTTTACCCTGATCATCTCTTCGAGTATCTCCGTGTAGAAACGGGAGTCGCACCTGTAGAGCCATACGTTGAGCTTTTGCGGAGGCTCTATTAGGTGCACCTCCATCTTCTCCCTGCCAGGCACGTCTCCAGCAACATAGCCCGCAAAGACTATCAGCCCGTTCGGCGGGGTTTCGCGGAACAGTTTAAGCCTGTTGATTATTGTTGCCAGGGCGTCTAGTACGTGGTGCCTGGTAACCCTGTCCTTAATGTTAGAAGCCGTCGAATACTCGTAGTACAGGGTGTTCAGAACGTCGCTTATCGGTCTACCAGCCGGTATATACAGTGACACGAGCTCTGTGCCCCTACCCTCTTTCTTCTTGAGCTCTTCCACTAGTTTTTCGAGCTTATACCTCTCGATGCTTTCTTGCATCTTCACGCCACCACGCTACGCGCAGATACCTCTCATGCGTCTTTTATTTCTACTGCTTTTAGCATTTTCTATAGTTCTTTACAACCTAACTCCACGCATATGCCTGCGCAGGCGCGCGAAGCGAAGTGATATAAGGATGTAGGAGTACGGCTTTCTGTGGAGGAGTTATGGGTGAGGCTGCACTCGCAGTGGTTAAGCTTGGGGGGTCGCTACTGTTCGAAGATGAAGGGTCGCTTAAGGAAGGTTATGTTAGGGGGTTTCTCCGGGAGCTACGCGAGTACCTAGCGGAGTCTAACGGGAGAGTCGTAGTAGTAGTGGGGGGAGGGCGCTATGCGAGGAACTACATCCAGCTCGGAAGAAGGTTGGGTGTGAACGAGGGCGTATTAGACTACCTGGGAATACTGGTTTCAAGGCTTAACGCGGCAACAATGTACGCTGCTTTCTACAACTCTCCGCCCCTCATACCTGAGACTTTGCTCGATGTCCACAAGCTTCTCGCAAGCGGGTTGAGAGTGGTTTTCATGGGGGGACTACAGCCAGGGCAGTCTACGACAACTACCGCAGCTCTAGTTGCGGAGTCTCTTAATGGATCGCTAATCATAGCCACGGACGTCGAGGGCATATACACGGATGACCCTAAGCGCAACCCCGCGGCTACCCTAATGGAAAGGGTCTCGGTTGAAGAGCTTAGAAGAATGTTTCAGCGGGAACAAGTAGCGGGAGAGTATAGGATGATAGATGTTCTCTCGCTGAACGTTATTCAAAGAAGTAAGGTGAAGGTTTTTGTACTCAAAGGAGACCCTCCGGGAAACATCTTTAGAGCTCTAAGAGGGGAGAGGGTCGCCGGGACTTTTATCGAGGCGTAGACAGTACACGCGCCACGATCTCCGCGATCTCCCTTAGGCTCTGGGCGACGTAGATACCGCTTCTTCTCAGCGCGTTAACCTTACTTTCGTAGGAACCTTCCGAGCCGAAGACTATCGCGCCGGCATGCCCCATTTTGCGTCCAGGCGGGGCGGATTTACCAGCTATGAACGCTACAACGGGTTTTTTCGAGGAGAGCTTAGCGTAGTACTCCGCGAATCTCTCTTCTTTTGTCCCGCCTATCTCGCCGACGAGAACCACGAGCCTTGTTTCATCGTCGCGCGCGAATAACTCGTAGACATCTTCGAAGGATAGGCCGGTGACGGGGTCTCCTCCTATCCCAACAGCTGTGGATACGCCGAAACCGCTAGCGAGAAGCCTCAGGGAAACCTCGTACGTGAGCGTTCCACTTCGCGAGACTACACCCACGTTACCCGGCTTAAAGTACTCCCCGGGCATTATACCCACCTTGGACTTTCCAGGCGATATCACGCCGGGCGTGTTTGGGCCTATGATTACCGCCTGCTTGCTCAGCGCATACCTCACGAATTCTATGGTCTCGTGAACGGGTATGTGCTCCGTTATGACGACCACCTTCTTTATACCGGCGTCGAGAGCCTCGTAAACGGCGTCGGGCGCATAGGGGGCGGGGACGAATACTATAGAGGTATTTATCTCCGGGTGCTTATCCACTGCCTCCGCCACCGTGTTGTAAACGGGTACGCCGACTATCGTGGAGCCACCTTTTCCCGGGGTTACACCGGCAACAATCCGCGTTCCGTAGCGTAGCATTTGCTCGGTATGGAGCATTCCCTGCTTGCCGGTGATCCCCTGTACGAGCACGCGGGTTTTCTCGTCTACGAGTATAGCCATGGGCACCACTCACCTCAGCCTAACAAGCTCGCTACAGCTTCTTCCAGGCTATCAAACGCGCTTAGACCCGCCTCTCTCAGTATCCTCCTGCCCTCGTCCTCCATGAAACCGGAAAGCCTCACGGCTACTTTCACGCTACTCGGTTTAGCGGACGACAAGGCTTGTACTACTCCTCTGGCCACCTCGTCGCACCGGGTTATCCCTCCCAAGATGTTCAGGAGGATCTTCGAAATGTTCTGCTGTTTCAGTACGAGTAGGAGGGCCTCCCTGACTCTCTCGGCGTCAGCTCCCCCGCCCAAGTCTAGGAAAAGCCCTGGCCTTGCACCCGCCTCGAGAACGGCGTCAAGCGTAGCCATGGTCAGCCCGGCGCCATTGCCCACCACGGCAGTGTCTCCGTCGAGCTTCACGACGGAGAACCCCTTCTGGAATGCCGAGAGGCTAAGCTCGTCGAGCTCCGAGAAGTAGCGCGCGAAGATCCCCGTCAGGGAGCTTTTCCTAGAGGCATCATCATCTATGACTCCCTTCCTGTCGAGAGCCAGTACCCCATCCTCGGTTAGCGCTAGAGGGTTTACCTCGAGCAAGGTGAAGTTGTACTCTCTGAATATCTGCCAAAGGCTTCTCAAAATCTTCTCTATGTGCTCCTGCGGCACACCGAGATAACCCGCAACCGTTCTAACCATGTAGTCCCGCAACCCCTCAAAGGGGTCTATGAATATTTTCAGCAATCCTCCAGGAGTTTTCGAAAGTTCTTCGACGTCAACACCACCGTGCTTGGATGCCAGCAGTAGGAACCCCGGAGGGTTAGAGGAAACCATAAAGGACAGGTACATTTCCCTGAGTATCCTCTTTCTCTCAGACACCAGCACGTACCTTATCTTCTCTCCGTTAAACTCTCGAAGGAAGAATTCCTGCGCAACCTTCAAAGCCTCCTCGGGGTTCTCGGCGCTTTTCACTAACCCCGCCTTCCCTCTACCCCATCCGCGAACCTGCGCTTTAACAATCAAAGGTGTTCTCAGGCCCTTTATGCATCCCAAGGAATCCTTCAAAGCTTCGTGAGTTAGCAGGCAGGACTTCTCGACGGGAACTTGGAACTTCTCGAAAATATCTTTCACTTCAAACTCGTAAGGAATCATCGCTATCAACCTTGTTTTTCAGTTTAAATATTTTTAGCGCAAGGCGAAACATATACGGTACTGTGTCAAGCCTCTAGAATATCTACTTTGCAACGTGGCTACGAGAACGGTTAGGAACCCGTGACTGAAGACCGATAGCACGCGCGCGACGCGCAAGGTTTAAATGACGTTTGACTGAGTTAGGAAAGGGGGCTGTAATGAGAAAAAGTAAGGAGAAGGGTAGATCTGGCTCCACGAGGCCGCCACAGCTCAAGAAGCCCGAATGGGTGAAAATGAGACCCGAAGAAGTAGAAGAGCTCGTCGTGTCACTCTACAGGAAGGGTTATCCACCATCAATGATTGGAGTCATTCTACGCGACCAGTACGGAATCCCCATGGTCAAAGCTGTTACCGGCAAAAGCGTTCTTCAAATACTCAGGGAACGAGGGCTTGCACCCGAAATTCCCGAAGACCTCATGAACTTAATGAAGAGGGCTATTCGCGTAAGGAAACACCTCGAGGAGCACCCCAAGGACTACCACTCCAAGAGAGGACTCCAGTTGATCGAGAGCAAGATCCACAGGCTTGTCAAGTACTACAAGAGAGAGGGTATACTGCCGCCGGACTGGAAGTACGAACCATCGAAAATCGCACTCTACACGTAGAGTCCCAGCTCTTAAATTGCTGGTGTCCCCGGGTTGGCTAGAATCGAGGAGCTAACGTCCTCTTTTGCCGAATTCATGTCCAAGTTGTTGGAGAGCAGGGAGTGGGTGCTCGTAGTTTCTCACTACGATGCCGACGGCTTATCCTCTCTGTCGCTCATGCTGTACTTTTTGTGGAGCCACGGGGTACCCTTCCACGCCAGGCTCGTGGAGCAAGTGGATCCCAGAACTCTCGAAGAGCTCCCGCTAGGAGAGTACGACTACGCTATCTTCCTTGACCTCGGGAGCGGCTACAAACACCTCATAGAGAGGTACGCGGAGGGCAAAAACATCCTGCTGATCGACCACCATGTGCCCTCTTCTCCTAAGGGCGAGGAATGTTGCGTAGAGATAAACCCTTACAGGGTCGGGCTCAACGGGTCAGAGGAGGCTAGCGCTTCGACACTCACATACCTTTTGCTACGGTCGCTCGACGAGAAAGTGGAGAAGATGGTTCACGTGGCACTGGTAGGAGCTTTGGGTGACAGGCTAGACTTGGGACCCCGTTATTCTTTTAAAGGGTTAAACGAGCGGGTACTGAGGGAAGCTCTCGACAGGAAAGTCGTTGAGGCGTCCCTAGGGCTAAGGTTCTTCGGAGGTCCCAAGAGGCCCTTGGTGAAGGCCATTGCGAGGACAACCGACCCCTTCTTACCCGGGCTCACGGGCAACGAGACTGCGTGCTACAATTTCCTGAAGAAAATAGGCATAGAGCCCAAGGCCGGTGAAGAGCTTAGAACGGTGGGGTCTCTGAGCAGCGAGGAAGTGAAGAAGCTGGCCACGGAGCTAGTGAAGTACATGCTGTCCGCCGGGCTATCCGTCAAGGATGCACAGAAGATAATTGGCTACAACTACTACCTTGCAAGCGAAAAACCGGAAAGCCCACTCAGAGACCTCAGAGAGTATGCCTACATTCTAAACGCGCTTGGACGCATGGAAAACTACGAGGTCGCCGTAGCCATAAACCTCGGAGGTAGAGGAAGTCTGCTCGCCATAGCCGAGGACGTGTCCAACAATTACAGGAAGACTCTCGCGCGGCTCATAGAGAGCGTTCTAAGCGGCGACAGTGAAAAGGTCAAAGTATACGAGGGCAGGATTTCCGTCATAATCGAGGTCAGGGACGCAAACCCCAAGCTCACGGGACCTCTTTCGAGCATACTCGCGTCACTACTCTCCCAGAAGTTCAGGGACAAGAAGCTACTAGGGGTCGCGGCACCCCTCTCGAAGGAGGATAGCACGCTGAAAATCTCCTTCCGAAGGCTAACCGAAGAGGTAGACATAGGCAGAACACTACAAGACATCGCGGCGAAGATAGGGATAGAAGGCGGAGGACACCCGGCCGCAGGCGGAGCCGTCGTGAGCAGGGATAAGCTCAAAGCTCTCCTAGAACACCTGTAGTGCTCTTATGCAACCTTGAGCACGGCTACCTCATCTGCGAACGTATATGTTCGAAGAATTCTTCGGGTCTCCCGGTATCTACTCCAAGCTCTCTGAAAAACCTGTAGACATTTCTTATATCGTTGAGTAAGAATTCCTCGGCGTTCGGATGGGAAGACAGCACAGCGGAACCCCAGTCTATTATCACTAGACGATCGTCCTCGACGAGTATATTGTACTCGCTGAGATCGGCGTGCACCAACCCGGCCTCTAGAACCATTCTCTCGATGTACGATTGCAGCTCTCTAAAGGCCTCGTAGGGCCTGCTTGGAGGAGAGTCTTTTAGGAGCGGCGCCGGGACACCATCTCTACCTATAAACTCCATCACGAGAATATTTTCGTACACCGCGATAGGCTTAGGACAAGGAATGCCGAACTGGCTAGCCCTCCTAAGGTTGCGGTACTCCTTACGTGCCCAAGCGTATATCAGCTCCCTTCCCCTCAGGCTTGCCCCCTCGAAGCGGGGGTCTCCCAAGATGTACTTCAACCTTCCACGACGGAACTCCGCGGTAACAATGAGGTATATCTTGACCGCGAGGTCTCTCCCATCTCTATCCTTACCCCAGTATACCCTGGCCTCCTTTCCCGTGGACACGGTTCCATAGAGCTTTGCCAGTACTCCTCGATTCATCAAGTGGAGAACGGCGAGCACGGTTCTCTGATCGAAGACGTCTTCGAGAACCTCGCGTACGGACGAGTCTTTTTCAGCCAAGTGTGTTCGCCCTCACATTCCCTGCATTCGCTCCCATAGCTGGGTCCTCCTGCGCTTAAGCTCGAAGCTCATCCTTTCGAGAAACTTCATAACGCTCTGGTGGCTCTGACCGGCGATTAGCCTTTCGAGTGCTTCCTTTACGACCTTGTTTTGCTCGAAGTCTCCGATAATACCCACGGCTTTCTCGCCTATAACGATCCTAGCCCCAGTCATGTCTTCGAGGGTCTTTTTAAAGCGCCCCTCTGTTCCTATAATTCTAGCCTTAATTCTCGAGAGATCCTCGCGACGCTTGGAAACCTCGGACAGGTCGATAACCTCTAGGTCGTAAGCATCGTCCCCCAGCAGCAACGCGTCGTCGACCGTAAAGCCTATCGATATTGCTTCCAGGGCTTTTTTAGCCCTGAAAACGTTGTAAGGGGTTGCACCCTCGCCAGGCTCAACGTACACGACTCCGGTCGCAGAGTCCACGTCCAGCTTTACGTTAAAGGTTTCCTCCAATCGACGTTTATTGGACCCATCTTTCCCTATAATGTAGCCTATCCTTGACTGCTCAACCGGTACTGGGAGCTTCCCGCGAGGGCTTACACCCTGCCCCTCCTCAGGCATAGAGACTCTAATAATCAACGCCGCCGTACACTTATCTCTTACTGCGTTGCAGTGCTCGATTCGAGGATGAAAAGCGGAAAGACCGGGCCCAGTTCTTGAATTGCTGGGGAGAATGGTGCGGGGGCCGGGATTCGAACCCGGGCAGGCCAACGCCAGCGGAGCCTCAGTCCGCCCCCTTTGACCTAGCTCGGGCACCCCCGCCCGCGCGTCTCCGCGCGTATATTCACTGCTGAAACCGAGTTAATAAGCTTTTTCCGCTGATGCCTGTACAGTTAAACGTGGACACATTTGCGTTCAGGAGGAGGAAGGGGTTTGTACTCTCACCGGTCTCTGCGGTAAAGGTCTTAGAGTCGCCTACAGGTGAATTTGAGCTCCCAGTAGACATAGGGCTAGGTATTGCCCGCGCAGTTAAAACCGTGTCAGAAGTCTCTCTAAACCTGGAGGGTGCGACGCATAGGTTGACGTTAGGCATCCTGGAGAGGCTCGCGGGCTCGGATAAGCTGTTATACGTTGGACCCGAGGGAGTGTACTTCGTCGAGGTACGAGATGAAAAGGGCTACTACAAGTTGAAGTATCTCGGGGAGAGGGTAGCCCCCACGCTTGAAATCAACGGTGTGCATATGCACAACATCACGGGTATAGACCCGCTGAGCGATGCTGAGAGAAAAGTGAGGATGCTCGGCGTAGCCAGGGGGGAGAAAGTGCTGGACGTGTGTACGGGTCTCGGCTACACGGCTATACGCGCACTGGAGAGAGGAGCGGAAGTGGTTTCTATAGAGAAAGACCCGAACGTGCTGTATATTGCTGAGCATAACCCGTTCTCGGAAAAGCTTTCGCGAGCAAGTATACTCTTGGGAGACGCCTTTGACGTGGTCGGAGAGCTTCCCGAGGAGTATTTCGACAAAGTGCTCCACGACCCGCCGGTGTTCGCCTTCGCTGGGCACCTCTACAGCGCAGAATTCTACACGAGGCTTTGGAGAGTCTTGAAAAAAGGAGGAAGGGTTTTCCACTACACGGGTGCTCCGGGAAAGCACCGAGGGGTAAACATCCAGAGGGGCGTAGTTGAGAGGCTTAGACGCGCGGGGTTCCGTATAGTCAGGGTAATCAAGGATTACGGGGTAATAGCGGAGAAACCGCGGCGTAGCCCATATTAACGCGCGCTCAGAGGGGTTCGACTCGTCACCTTTCAAGATCTCGCAAGGCTCATCACAGCTAAGCTCTAGTTTGACCCCTAGGTTATATAAGTCGCGCGCTAAAGTGCCTTGACTCTTTTGGGTACGGGTAGCCGTACCTTTTCGACTATTCTAAAACCGCAGTATGGACACCGTACACCAGGTAGTCTCTCCTGCTCTTCCTTAGTGAAGACTTGGCCGCATCTAAGGCACCTGTACGTCTTTAGGGAGTAGTCAGCCTCGACCACGTGGGCTACATTTCTAGCCATGTTAATAAATCTCGCGCGCGGCTTTAACCGTTTAAGAAGTGTTTAGAAGTTCGCGTGCAGGCGCCTATCTTCCTAGCCTCGTACATGGCTGCGAGTGCTTCGAGTAGTATTTTCGCGGCAACCCTTGACGTCAAGTTGTTAACATCCACTAGCGGGTTAACCTCTACTACGTCTATTCCTAGGAGTTTTTCTGAGCCGAGAACCGCCGCGCGTAGGGAGTCAACGAGCTCCCTGGGAGCGAGGCCGATAGGTTCAGGAGTACCCGTCCCGGGGGCATACGCGGGGTCCAATGCATCGATATCGATAGATACGTATACCGTCCTGTGCTCCTTTACCCAGCTTTCTACCTCTTCCCGGGTGTTTAGAACGGCGAGCTTCCTGGGCGATTGACGCATGAATTCGTACTCTTCGCTGCTCCATCCGCGCGGCTTGTAGTACGCGATGTATACGTTTTTCGTTTGTTCGATTAACCGGCGGAAGACCGTAGCATGGCTGTACCTGCACTTGACGGGGTATTCGTCTCGAAGATCTAGGTGGGCATCGAAGACGAGCACGCCTAGTTCGTCCACGTTGCCTGCTGCTTCAACGAGGACGGGGAAGGACGAGAAATGGTCCCCACCGAGCATGATGAGCCCTTTCCCGGACGACAAGACTTCCCTGGCGACTCCGCCCAGGATATCTATCAAGGCTTCTACGCTGGTTAATACGGGTAGGTCTCCAGCATCGTTGACGGCGAGGCGCTCTACATCTATTTGCAAGTCGGGAAGAAAGGTTTCGAGCTCTACCGAGACTTCACGTATTCTTTGAGGCGCAAACCTTTGTCCGGGTACACCGGTCGCCGTTGAGTCAAAAGGAGCACCCACGACGACGTAAGCACTCTCTTCAAAGCTACACTCGTTTCCGAAGAGCTTTGGAGACACACTCCGCGAGTAAAGCTCCAATGCTCCATACATACGCATTACCCCAAGCTCTGTTACAACGTTTTAAATGAATAGCGCCGATCTCTAGCGCGCAGAAAATTGGTGGGCCCGCCGGGATTCGAACCCGGGACCACCGCCGCTCCCAGGGTCAACCCCCGGCCTCAACCTTGTAAGGGCGGCTTCAGTCGTGTGCACGTGCACACGAATCCTAACCACTAGACTACGGGCCCTGCTAGTCTTTTCTAAGAGTACCCAAGGGTAATAAACCTTGCGGGCGACGCAGTGACGGCGGCGGTTGGGGAGAAGTACTGGGGCGCGGGGAGGGGGTTGGAGAACCTGGTCTACGTCACTATAAGCACGGGAATAGGCGCTGGGATCTACGTCGACGGGGAGCTCCTCCTCGGCAAGCACGGGAACGCACAGGAGAACTGCGGCATGCCCAACGTGAAGAAAGAGAGGGGGGAGAAAAAAGTTAAATCAACCCGAGCTTCCTCAGCTCCTCGGCCTCCTCTTCCAGCTCTCTTGCTAGCTCTTCGTCCTCCTCGACCCTCGCTGGGGCGCTTCCCACGGAGGCTAGAAACTCCTCGATCGCGTCCAACGCCTCGACGAGCCTAGCCTTGTAGAGCCCGTCCCCCTTAAGAGTGCTCGCCAGTAGCCTCGACAACGCGCCTATCGTCTGCACGATAACCCTCGAGCACGCCCTCGCAGAGCGCCTCTTTCCACTATTTAAGGGAGGGGTTAATTATGGTTGGAGAGAAGATGATGGGGTATGAGGGGGTCGAGGGAGAGGTTAGGGAGGAGACGTGGAGGAGGGCGGCTTTAAGCCTCTACTCGACCGAGGTCGAGGATAAGAGGAAGGGCAGGGTACACTACCGCGGCCTCTACGATACGGTGTCTGGGATTAACTGGGACTTTACGCGCTTCCTGGTGAACGGCTACAGCGTAGTGCCGGACGAAGTCTACTCCAGGTTCTACAGGTTCATCGACTATGACTTGAGGAAGTATCTCTTGCTGAACGACGACGAGAAGCCGAGAGAGGGAAGCGCGGTGACGGAGCTCAGAGGAAGGCTACAGGCAATAGTCGACGCCGGCGCCGACGGTCTTAGAGCTGAGAAGAAGGGTAAAGTCTGGCATGTATACATACCTGGAGAGAACTGGCACGTCATCGCACACAAGCCTACATATGACTGGATCGTACACGTCCCATTGGAGGGCTTCTGGACCGAGGCTAGTTTCCCGGAGGTTCTCGCGAGGACATCGCCAGACGTGCTTAGAAGCCTGCAGAAAGGGTGGGTCTTAACGGATGTGACACCCCCTCATGGGCGTATCAGCGACGTGCGCTTCGCCACGACGCAACCGTGGCAACTCCCCAGTACGCTCGCGGCTTTTCCAAGCGACCACGTTGACGTAGGTGTCACGGCAGGAGTCCTCGGCAGTACCAGGATGAGCATTGAGTGGCGCGCAAACGTCTACGGCTACGCGGATGAGCTAGGCTGGGCTTCAAGGCTTATCGGCGAGGTTAAACGTGTAGAGTTCCGCAGGTTGGTTGAGGAGTGCAGGGCGCTCAACGGCGACTCGGTGGCACTGGCGACCGCTTTCCTAGGGGACGGCGAGCTCGAATACTTTCTAAGGCTTAGATGGCTCTACTTCAGGGTTGGACAGGAGCACATCTACTTACCGGCTGAGAGCGCCATAATCAACGCTAGGCTTGCCGTCGAGCTAGCACCAGAGTACACAAAGTTCGTATCACTGGTAACGAGATGCGCTAAGATCAAACACTTCCTCTTCGTCGGCTTCGGAGCACCGCAGAGGAGGGGCAGGAAAAACGGGCAAAGCCCTAGCCCATTCTACGCCGAGGTAGCGGGAGCTAGACTAGTCCTAGTCTACATCTCTACGAAGAACAATATCTACGCCCGTATAGCTGTGGACGGCGTGCCTCCAGGCTGGTACGGGCGCGCGCTGGAGGAAGGCTGGGACGTCCGGGTGGTTCGAATGGGGAGCAAGGAATACTACCAGGTTACACATTGCTCCCTGTTCGAGCACGCCCGCTACGACGCGGCTCTGCGAGAAACACTCCTCGCCTTCGCGAAGGCGAAAGCCGAGCAGTACCCCAAGGCGCAAAGCCTCGTAGAACGCCTCGAAAAGCTGGGGACAGGAGACTAAAGAGTAAGACCGGCAGGGAAAGGTGCCCGGCCCCCTCCTCCGCAATGCACGCTAAACTCGCGTAAAAGTAACGCGCGCTCCCCGGTTTGCGCGCGACCGTGGTTGTGGGAAAGATTGAGAGACTATGAGAATGTGGGTGTAGAATGCCGTGGTAGCCCGGCGGGGATTCGAACCCCGGATCTGCGGGGCCAGAGCCCGCCATGCTTGGCCGCTACACCACCGGGCTCTTGCATTATTACTGAAAAAGGTAAGCGCATTTAAACTTAATGCGCCTGACTTCGCGGGTATGCTACTGCCTTAGTCTTGGATGCATTCCACGCGCGCGACGAAATGTTTATAAACAGGCACGTTGAAGAATCCATTCAGACACGGGAGACAATGAGCGCGGAGCTATTAGATAACATATTAAAGGGAGTGTTCAAGGAGCAACAGCTGATCAAGATTCGCGTAGAGAAGCGCAAGGGTCACAGAGACGTTACCATTATAACGGGCCTCGATGTTAAAGATCCAGAGCTTCGAAGAATGGTCTCGGAGATGAAGGCAAAGTTTGCCTGCGGAGGTACAATAAAGGATGACCACGTAGAGCTACAGGGAGACCATAGGTACAAAGTTAAAGAGTTTCTAGTGCTCAACGGTTTTCCGGAGAGCAACATAGTCGTCGAGTAAAAATCTCCGAAAAGATTTTTTACTTGTATTAAGCATCATTAGGTGAGAAGCATGAGTGATGATACTGGTAAGGTTGCCGCTGAGCTGGCAGAAGCTATTGCTAGAATACAGAAAGAGCTGAACGATTCACTGAGGGAGATATGGGCGAAGCACTTCGCGTTATACCCGGACAAGCTTAGAATGCTGGATCCGCTCTACGATATAGAGGATAGGGGCGACTCCTTAGCTGTCTACGTGGATTTGCCGGGCTTCCGGAAAAACGAGATCAAGATAAGGGTTACCGAAGACTCTCTGGAAGTTTTCGCGGAGAAGAGCGAGGAAAGAGTTAAGGATGAGGATTCTAGGAAGTACATTCAAAGGCAAAGGCTTTACAAGCAGGTTTACAAGAAGATCTCGCTACCGGTTAAGGTGAGGCCCGAGCAGGCTCGTGCAAGGTTTGAGGACGGAGTGCTCGTGGTGCTTGTACCCAAGAGTGGCGCCGAGAAGGAAGTAGAAGTAAAGGTAGAGTAGTGAACGCTATGCCTAGAGTTTTTGTAGACAAGGTAGTAGACGATTTGTACGTACTCCGAGTTGACGACGACAGGACAAGGTTTTTCGAGGCGCTGTGGGAAATAGAAGAAGGCATTACGTACAACGCGTACCTCCTGTTAACCGGCGAGGGGGCAGTGGTCTTCGATGGGTGGAAGAAGTGGTTTTCTGAGCTATTCTTGGAGAAAATTAGGGAAATAGTGGACTATGGGGATATCAGGTATGTAGTTGTTCACCACGCTGAGCCGGATCACTCGGGCAGCGTGCCGGACGTTCTGCGGGTATCCGAGAAGGCAGTCGCACTGGGACACCCTATCGCCGGGAGGATGCTGTCCTCTTTTTACGGGGTTACCAGGTTCAGGCCCGTGAAGGACGGAGAGGAGTTAAAGGTGGGGGAGCGTAGCATTCACTTCGTGTACACCCCGTGGCTTCACTGGCCCGAAACAATAATGAGTTACCTTAGAGATGACGGCGTACTTCTGAGCTGCGACGCTTTCGGGTCGTACTCCGTTCCAGCTCTCTACGATGAGAGCGTTGAGAATTTCGAAAAACTGGCATGGTTCATCAAGAAGTACTATGTAACGGTGATCGGGCATTACTCTCCCCACGTATTGAAGGCCCTGGAAAAGCTCGGCAGTCTAGGGGTAAAGCCGCGCATCATTGCACCATCTCATGGTACGATCTTTAGGAGAAACGCCGAGAGAATACTGGACGAGTACCGACGTATAGCGCTCGGGGAGCCGGTTAAGGGTAAAGCAGTGGTCGTATACGTGTCAATGTATGGCTTCGTGGAACGTCTGGTAAGCCTGGCTATAGAAGAGCTTTCGCAGAGAGGCTTTGAGACAAGGGTTTACGCCTTCACGGATACCTCCAGGCCTAGAATCTCCGATATCCTGGGAGAACTCGCAGATGCTGAGTTGCTAGTACTCGGCGGAGCAACCTACGAGGCCGGGGTTCAACCGGTACTGGACTACGTGGTTCGGTTAATAGCGGAAAAGCTCGAATATAGGTCCGACAAGCTTGCCGTTCTGCTACTCTCAAGCTACGGTTGGGCCGGGACGGCGGGCAAGCTGGTAGCAGAGGCGCTTAAGGGGCATGGCTTCCAACGCGTAAGTAGCGTCGAAGTGCAAGGCTACGCCCCGGAGAACGTGAAGGAAAATCTGAAAAAGGCTCTGGACAGTCTTCTGTCTCTATGACCCACTTGTGGGTATCCGTAATTCTCACAAAGGCTGCGTAGCGCGCGAAGACAGCAGAGCCCAGTGTTCCATAGGGCTTTAGAAGGGCTGGGAGAGAAGCCTTGAAACGGAAAACAACGAAAGAAGGTGTCGTTTTCTTCCCTGTGAACGTGCACGCGCTAACCTTATTTCCAGGATAGTGTAAGCCTAAAGGAGAGCATGGATGGAAAGCCTAAAAGAGAGCTTGATGGGTGTTGTCTCGAGGATTAGGTCTTCGGTACTCCTTGACTCTAGAGAAGTGGACCTCGTTATAAGGGAGCTTCAAAGGGCTTTGCTGAAGGCTGACGTTGATGTAGGGCTTGTCTTAAGCGTTTCTGAGAGGATAAAGAAGAGGTTTTTCGAGGAGGAACAACCGCCGGGTTTCTCCAAGAAGGAGGTCTTGGTGAAAATACTGTACGAGGAGCTTGTCAACCTCCTGGGAGGCGAGGAGACTCCCGAGCTCAAAGTGTCTTCGACGCCTTTCAAGGTCATGTTTGTGGGGCTCGAGGGCTCTGGTAAAACTACCACTGTTGCCAAAGTCGCGAACTACTATAAGAGGAAAGGCTACAGGGTGGGTGTAGTAGCTGCTGATACGTATAGACCTGGGGCGTACGAACAGCTAAGATCGTTAGCTGAGAAGGTAGGCGTCCCCTTTTACGGAGACCCCCAGGAAAGAGATGCCGTGAGTCTAGCCTTGAGGGGCGTGAAAGTGCTATCAGACAAAGGTATACAGATGATCTTGATAGATACAGCCGGTAGACACAAGGATGAAGAAGCGCTCATGGAGGAGGTGAAAACCCTATACAGAGAGGTGAAACCCGATGCCGTGGTTCTCGTCGTTGACGCAACTCAGGGAAGCGCTGTGGCACGCCAAGCTAGAGCCTTCCAGGAAGCCATGCCGTTTGGCTACGTCATTGTGGCTAAAATGGATGGGTCTGCTAAGGGCGGAGGGGCTCTCTCGGCCGTAGCATCCTCTAAGGCTAGAGTAATCTTCATAGGTACGGGAGAGAAGATCGAGGATCTAGAGGAGTTCAACCCGAAGAAATTTGTAGCGAGACTTCTAGGAATGCCGGACTTAGAGGCGCTTCTACAGAGATTCTCAGAGTTCGCCAGGCTCGAAAAGGAGAGAGCTAGAGCTATAGCTTCTGGGAAGATAACATTGCTGGACCTTAAGGAACAACTCGAGGGGTTGAGGAAGATGGGACCTCTCTCAAAGATAGCCGAAATGATGGGGTTGCAGGTGAAAGTATCGGAGGAGGACCTTAACATCGATAAGTGGATAAACATAATGAATTCTATGACCATGGAGGAGTTGCTAAACCCGGAAATCATAGATTCCTCCAGGATGCGTAGAATCGCGAGAGGTTCCGGCGTTTCTCCAAGAGATGTAAAGCAGTTACTTGAAGCGTATAGAAACATGAAGAAAGTTATGAGGCAACTCTCTAGGTCGAGAATGAGGGGGTTGCCTAGGGGATTTTAAAGTATAACAATGTTTTGTTGCAGAATAAGCTCGTTTGAACATCGAGCGGATGCGAAAAAGTAAAAAGTGGGCCTTCTTAACGTTTTACAGAGCGGGGCGCGCCGTTGCCGCCAGCAGAGAGCGTCTCAAGCAAAAGGCGGTGTACCGCCGGTAGCCGTGAAAAGGCGTGTTGCCTGGCGGCTACAGCGTCCCGCGTCGTGTGTATGAAAGTTCATATACTGGTCTTGGTGTGTCAAGGTAAAGGTGTGCGAGGATGGGAGGTTTACCTGTCTCACCTAAGTACGTGATAAAGGCTAAGATGGAGATAAAAGGATCCGTCGAAAAACACGACATAATAGGGGCTATCTTTGGCCAGGCAGAAGGCTTGCTCGGATCAGAGCTCGACTTGAGGGAGCTTCAAAAGACCGGCAGAGTTGGACGCATAGAGGTGAACACCCGATCGCAGGATGGCACCCTAGTAGCCGAGATAGAGATACCGACGAACCTCGACATGGCTGAGACTGCTATCATCGCCGCTACGATCGAGAGCATTGACAAGGTGGGTCCTTACCCTGCAAAGACGGAGGTAGTCTCGATCGAGGATGTAAGGGCGGAGAAGAGGCAGAAGATAATTGAGCGGGCGGTTGAGCTTTACAAAAAGCTCCTGGAGAGCGTGCCGGAGTCCAGGGAGCTCGTCGAGGAGGTCTTAAGGCGTGTAAGGGTAGCAGAGATAGTGGAGTACGGAGAGGAAAAGCTGCCAGGAGGCCCCGAAGTTGAAACATCCGATACTGTAATCCTTGTGGAGGGGCGTGCCGACGTACAAAACCTTCTTAGACATGGATATAAGAACGTTATAGCGCTTGGAGGAGCTACCATACCTAAGAGCATCAAGAGTTTGGTGGAGAACAAGAAGGTTATACTTTTCGTTGACGGTGATCGGGGAGGAGAGCTCATAGCGAGAAACGTTATCAACGCGCTGAAAGTCGACTTTGTTGCAAGGGCTCCGCCGGGAAGGGAAGTCGAGGATCTAACTGCAAAGGAGATAGCGAGGGCGCTCCAGAATAAGATCCCGGTTGACGAGTTTCTGCAAGCTCTAGAAAGGGAGAAAAAGCAACAAAAAGAGGTAAAAGCAGAGATAGTAGTCCCCCCGGCAAAGCTGATAAAGTCTGCTACTAAAAAGAACCCGGAGATCGCGCAGGAAATCGTAGTACCAGCTGAGGTTTACGAGAAACTCGAAGAGCTTAAAGGTACGCTGGAAGCCGTTATCTACGATGAAAACTGGCAGGTCGTTGAAAAAGTTCCTGTAAGGGACCTTGTCAACAGGCTTAAGGAGGTTGAACGAGCGGCGCACGTAGTGCTCGACGGAATTATCACTCAGCGCTTAGTGGACGTTGCGTATACGAAGGGTCTTAAATCACTTATTGGAGTCAGGATAGGAGAGATAATAAGGAAGCCAGACAACATTGTGCTAGCAACCTTCAGTTCGGTGAAAAAGAGCGAGGAGAATATCCAGGAAAGTGTAAGCACTGGTGAGAGCGCTCAGACGAGCCCCTAGCTATAGCCAGGAGCCGCAGAGTTTTTCCCTGTTTTCTACAGGAAAAATACTTGCTCAGCATAGGTGCATGTCGTCACTAAATCTGCCCAGGTCAGTCTCTTCATCGCCTTGAATACAAAGAAGCAAGCATGTAAAAAACGTAGCGCCTTGCGCGCAAGGCACATTGAGAGAAAGATTTGCTTACTTCTCGCACTCTTCTCTGAACTTTTCACACGCTACTTCGTCGCCTCTCCCACATGACTCCCTCAATTCTCTGCACCACTCCGCGTGGAGATCAGGGTCGAAGTACTCGGGTTCTTCGAAGTCGGCCTCGTACTGCCTCATGGTATCGGCGAAGGAGAAGTCGAAAGGAACCGTGCTCCACGCCTCGGCTTTGTCGTCGCCTTTCCGCGCCTTGCCTTTTTTCTTCATCACTCCAAAAATTGCTCCGGTTTAAAACGCGCGTGCCTAGTGAGTAAAGCTCTGTGCGCGCGAAAATGTTTTTAACAGGATAGATACAAGATAGGCGGGGCGTGATAAAATGCCGAGAATAGTGTACTGCGCATTCTGCGGAAGCCCAATAAAGCCTGGAGAAGGCATCTCGTACGTAAAGAACGATGGCACCGTGCTTAGGTATTGTTCCTCTAAATGCTTTAAAAGCGCTATAAAGTACCACAGGGATCCCAGACGCCAGAAATGGGTTAGAAAGCAGGTTGCACACGGCAGTAGCTAGAGTGGACCTCGATGAGCAATGACCAGGGCTCTCAATTTCTTAGGGCTCCAATAGTCGTTGTTCTGGGGCACGTTGATGCAGGCAAGACTACGTTGCTGGACAAGATCAGGGGGACGGCTGTAGCTAAGCGAGAACCCGGTACGATGACGCAGCATATCGGCGCTTCTTTTCTCCCCTGGAAGGCCCTAGAAGCCGTATGCGGCAGTCTTGTCTCGCAGATAAGAGCCGAGGTTGTGATTCCAGGCTTCCTGGTTATCGATACGCCTGGCCACGAAGCTTTCTCCAATCTGAGGAGGCGCGGAGGGAGCATAGCGGACATAGCGATACTGGTAGTAGATGTTTTGAGGGGTCTTGAGCAACAAACCTTCGAGTCTATAGATATCCTGAGAGAGAGGAAGGTTCCGTTCATTGTAGCGGTGAATAAGATCGATAAGATCCCCGGGTGGAAGAGTTTTCCGAATACCCCGTTTGTAGAGTCGGTGAAAAGGCAGAGTGAAGCCGCTCAGCTAAAACTGGAGGAGCTTTTAAGCTATATAATCCAGCAGTTCGCGTCGCTGGGCTTTAGGAGCGACAGGTACGACAGAATACGGGACTTTACCAGGGTACTCGCCTTGGTCCCTGTAAGCGCGGTAACAGGGGAAGGTATACCGGACCTGTTGCTCGTATTGGCCGGGCTTGCTCAGCGATACCTGAAGGGCAGGCTTCTCGCGAGCATTGCTCCGGGAAAAGGGGTTATTTTGGAGCTTAAGGAGGAGGCTGGGCTGGGAATGACCGCCACGCTGATTCTCTACGATGGGGTTATTCGAAGAGGCGACATCGTGGTAACCGGTGGGATTGAGGGGGCTTTTTCTACAAGGGTTCGCGCACTACTTATGCCAAAACCTCTCGACGAGATGAGGTCTCCGGAGGACAGATTCCTCGAAGTGGAAAGGATAGTAGCTGCCGCGGGCGTGAAGCTGGTAGCCGAGGGGTTGGAAAAGGCTGTGCCCGGCGCGCCGCTCTTCGTCGCGGTAAGCGAGGAAGAAGTGGGTCGTCTAAAGCAACTAGTAGAGGAGGAGATCTCCGGCGTGAAGTTCGAGAGGGACGTTGTGGGCGTTGTTGTCAAGGCGGATACTCTCGGAACGCTAGAGGCGCTCGTAGGTTACCTGAAGAAACAGGGGATACCGATACGCGTGGCAGATATAGGACCGGTCGTTAAAAGGGACGTCGTTCAGGCGAGCATGGTTAAAGAGAAGGATCCGCTTTACGCGGCTATACTAGCCTTCAACGTGAAGATTCTACCAGAGGCGCAGGATGAAGCAGCCCGCCATGGTATCCCGGTGTTCCAGGAGAGAATCATGTACAAGCTAGTTGAAAACTACCAGAAATGGTTGCAGGAAACTAGAGACGCTGAAGTGAGGAAGGCGTTCGAAAAGATAACCCCGCCTGCCGTGGTACAGATCCTGCCGGGGTACGTCTTCCGCAGGCGTGACCCGATAATCGTGGGTGTAAGGGTTGTCTGCGGCAGGATACGCAGTGGGGTACCGCTGATAACGAAGGACGGTAGGGAGATAGGAGAGATCATGCAGATAAAAGAACACGACAAAGTGCTGGACGTGGTGAGCGAGGGGGCCGAGGTAGCTATTTCGATTAGGAGCAAGGCTATAGTAGGGCGGCAGGTAAAGGAAGGAGACTACTTATACTCCAACCTTTCGATCGAGGAGATAAACCGTCTTCTGGAGAAGTACGAAAAGTACCTGGCAGAGAACGAGAAAAGCTACTTAAGGAAGCTCATGAGGTTCAAAATGGGTTTAAGCAAGGAGATAGAATACCCTTAAGGCATGCGCGGAGGTGATGAGATGCGCCTCCTGAGCTTTACGCGATGAAGACCAGGAGTACCACTGACCTAGCGAGACGAGTGGCTACAGGTACGAGTCTAGGTTGAGCTGACCCTCTTCCACCGGCCCGTAATCTTCTTCATTTTCCTCCTCTTTCTCTCCCACCGCGCCTAGTTGCCGCTTTATGGAGCGCGCGAGGTTGGGTCCTATCCCCGGGATCCTCGTAAGGTCGCGCTCATCGGCGAGTATAAGGTCTACGAGGGACTTGTAGCCGTGCTCGTATAGCCTCCTGGCTCTCACGCGTCCAATACCTCTCAGCGAGACGAGCTCCAGTAGTTCTTCCTTCACTCCGTGAGCGATCCTCTTGCTTAGGACCCCAAGCCTGGAGGAGTGCTCCTTATGGCCCGTTACGTCGGCTATCTGCGAGAGAGAATACGCTATCCACTCGGCGGTCTGCGTCATGGAGTATATGTCGCCCGGGCCCACGTCGTACTTTTCAACGATAACATCTTCTGGAACCTCGTTGATCCAGTCGCTGAGAAGGAGGGCTGTTTTGAGGTACGACAGGAAGAATTCGTACTCTATCTCGTCTTCCGGGACCTGGTAAGGTATCTCGTTTTTCCTGTTTTCTAGCTCCGTCTCTAAAAATTCGTAGTCGCTCCTTCTAACGCTGAGCGTAACCATGTCTGGCGTCTTCGAAACCAGGAAGAGGTACGCTAGCTCCGAGGAGGCGGGCGTTGAGTTAAAGAACCTTAACCCTTCCAGCGCCGTTTCAGGGTCTATGTAGAGTTCAGCCACACGGCGTCCAAGGAACGTCGGCTTCAAAGCTTCCCCGTTAAGTTCCACCAATCCTCCCTCCACGAGCCTTCGCAAAACTTTTCTCGAAAGAGTACTAAGGCTGAAGGTACCGAACTTTAAAGCGAAGAACGTTCTCTCCAGGAACCTGTCCAGATCCTCCGTAGTTTTAATCCTGCTTTCAGTCGAGATTACAGCTAGAACCTGCGCTCTGAGGACAGGCTCGGAGCCTAGTTGGGACTGAAGGGTCTCGGGTGCAGAGTAGACGTACCTTTTGAAAAGGAACTCCACCTCTTCCATGTTACGCGCTATTAAAATGGCTTCGCCCTCCCTGTCGTACTGAGGCCTCCCGGCGCGCCCAGCCATCTGTTTGTACTCCATGACCGGGATGCTTTCGTGGTAGCCCAGCTCTACGTTATACCTGCGGTAATCCGTTATGATTACTCGCCTTGCCGGTAGATTCACTCCTGCAGCTAGAGTGGGTGTAGCGACAACAGTCTTCAGGAAGCCTTCCCGGAAAAGCTGTTCAACAGTCTCCCTGGCATCTCCGGAGAGTCCCGCATGGTGAAATGCGACTCCATGAAGCATGAGCTCTGCCAGCTCGTTCGTTAATTTGTCGGCGTGGGACGAGAGCACCTTGCGCGCTGCCTCTTTTAAGTGTCGCCTCTCCGAGTCTCGAAGGAACTTCCGTGTATATACGGACAGCTTTTTGGCGTCGCTGCTGGCGGCTCTCCGCGTAGGCGAAAATACTAGGGCTTGCCCTTCCTCTCTTAACACGTCGTGAACAAGGTTCGCGAGAGCCGAGCCCACGTCCTCGACGCTCCTCGACGCTCCATCAGCGTAGAATATTGTTCCATCGTAGTATACTCCTTCCCTTAGGAGGACTGGGCGCCACTCCACGCTCACGGGTGTAGCGTTCAGCCATCTTGCCACCTCCTCAAGGTTCCCTATAGTCGCACTCAGGCCCAGGATCTGCGGAGGATCCTCGCTCAGAAGTATACGCGTAAGCAGGACTTCGAGCGTCGCCCCACGTTTCTCCGAGCCAAGCAGGTGAACCTCGTCTGCTATCACTAAAGTTACGTCGGGAAACCAGGGCGCGCTATGGCGCAGGAGGCTGTCAGCCTTCTCGTTCGTAGTCACTATCACGTCGTATTTACCCAGCGAGGGGTCTGCCGTGTCGTAGTCTCCTGTGCTTAGAACAGACCTATAGCCAAACTCCCCGAAGAACTCTTTGAACTCTTTGAACTTCTCCGAGGCGAGAGCCCTTAAGGGTGCAAGGTAGAGCACCTTTCCTCCGTTTAAAAGGTGTTTAAGTGCGGCGAGCTCTGCCACCAGGGTCTTCCCTGAAGCTGTGGGAGCGCTTAGAACGATGTTTTTCCCGTCTAGGACACCTTTCTCAACCGCTGCTACCTGTGTTGGGTAGAGTGTCTTTATGTTGAAGCGCTCCTCTATCTTACGGACAACCTCATCGGGGAAGTACCTTGACAGCACAGCTCTCGTTGGCTTCATGCGTCGCGCCGCGCGTTAGAGAAGGATTGCATCAATAAATCCTTGCTTTTCTCTGCGCACGCGCTAGAGAGAAACAACGCTAATGCGCCCCGGTGACGGCTGCATCAATTCTCCCTGTTCAAGCAACTTCTCTATAGCTTTCCTAGCGAAGTTCCTGTCAATGCCGTTTTTCTCCAACTCGGAGTACAGGTCCTCCTCCTTTATAGGCTCGCCGTTGTTTTGTCTAACGAGGTTTTTAACCGTGTCCAGCACGGCGATCAGCTTCTCGCGCTGAGACTTAGGCTGCCCAGTCATTATAGTATCGATATCGATGGTCATTGTTTGCGTGTCTATGCCGACGTTTCTCAGGAAGTATTCCATAAGGCTAATAGCGACTTCCGCGTCACGAGCAGTAACCACGTCGCGGAGATGCATGCGAGCGTGAGCCTCCGAGAGCCTGATAAGAGCTTCCAGTTGCCTTGGCGTTATAGCTATCGGAGAGCTGGCGTCTTCGCTCTTTTTACGCATGTTGACATAGTATTCTACTATCTTGCTCTTGGCTTCTGGGGAGAGCCTCGGGCGCACGTGGCGTCTGGCGTACGCGATGTACTTTTTGAGCGTCTGCGCGTCGAGAACTTTCTCCAAAGATACGGGGTAAGTTTCCCCGTGAAAGTCGACAACGTACTGTGCGAGTTCCCGGTCTCTTTCAGCGTTGGGGGTATCTCTAACCACGAATATTAGGTCGAACCTTGAAAGTATCGTGACGGGTAGATCTATGTTCTCTGAAATATTCCTGCCAGGGAGATAGCGGCCGAATGCTGGGTTGGCTGCTGCCAGGATGGATGCCCTAGCGTTGAGTGTTGCTACGATCCCAGCTTTAGCTATGCTCACGGTTTGTTGCTCCATGGCTTCGTGGATACTTACCCTATCCTTCGCCTCCATCTTGTCGAACTCATCTATGCATGCTACGCCTCCATCCGCTAGAACAAGGGCTCCCGCCTCCAAGTAGAATTCCCCGCTGTTCTTCTCCTTTACTACGGCGGCTGTGAGTCCTGCGGCAGAAGCGCCTTTACCAGAGGTATAGAGTCCTCTCGGAGCGATAGACGCCACGTACCTTAGGAGCTGGCTCTTTGCAGTTCCGGGATCACCGATCAACAGTATGTGAATATCTCCGCGCACTCTTATGCCGTCAGGGTGAATCTTTGGAACTCCTCCAAATAGGAGTAGCGCTATAGCAGTTTTTATCTCTTTGTACCCGTATATCGAGGGCGCTATGGAGTTTATTATTATCTCCTCTAGATCTTCCCTCCTACTTAGCTCCAGTATTTTCTTCTCGTCCTCCGGAGTTATCTCCACGTCCAGGTTTTCCTTCGCGGAGACCTCAACGTAGTTCGCTTCGAGGTACGCGTGAAATATTGGTGGAGCATTCTTTACCAGCTTCTTGTCCTCTTCCATCCTGAGGAACCCGACCACTGTTGCCCTATCGCCAGGCCTAACTACATCCACCAAGTCCTCTCTCACGAGAACCTCTATCGACCTGGGTAGCTGTCCCGGAGGCAACTCTTCGGGTTTCTCCTGTAGCACGAACTTCTGTAGGTCTACGAACTTGCTCTTCTCGGGTAGCAACACGAAGCCTGCCGACTTGACCCCGTTCTCGGAGCAGACAGGACACGTGGTAGGCTTTGTTAACCCCTCGGGACCCTGAGGAACCGTCAGCTCTGTGCCGCAGGTTTTACACTTGAAGACTCCTTCCACGAGCTCCTGCTTTACCGGCGATATTTTGGTCACAATACCCTCTACTGCTACTAGGCGTCCCAGATGCCTAGCCCTTATGTTCCTTATCTTCAAGTGGACGATTTCGGGTGGTCTACGTATACGTGCATGCACGTAGCCAACTTCCTTGGCGTAGTCCGGGTTTTCTATCTTGAGAACCTCCATTATAGCCTTGGACGCCGCGTCCAGGAAATCGTGCGGGCGCTCCAGCAGTATGTCTGCCAGCTCCTTGTCAAATAACAAAAGATCATCGAAGTCTATTACGAGCGAAATGCTCCTCTCAATGCTCATCCTGCGGATAGCATCCCTGTACTTCTCGCGGCCGTCTACCGTGAACCTCTTCAGGAACTCTGTTATCCGCTCTGTGAGGGGTATAGCCTGCGTTACAACCATTTTCTACTCACCCATTACGAACTTTCTCATTGATGCCGTCCACTCGTTTAGCAGGTTGCACAGTGAGACGTAGAGTATCTGCTCTTCTCTAGTCATGTTTGCTATGTGATCCCTGCTCACCTCCGGGCTAAGAACAGCTAGGATAGCGATTTTGCGCATCCTGCTTCTCACGAGGTCTGTGAACAGCGTTTTCAACTCTTCGAGTTCCTTCTCGGCATTTCTGTCTCCGGCGTTCTTCCGCCTCTCCAGAGCCCGGACGTAAAGCCTAAACTTCAAGTAAAAGCTATCATCGAGACGTTCGAGCTTCTCATTTTTCCCCTCTGCCCAGAGCTGCTTCTTGAGTTCAGCCTTCTTAACCAGGTCTTCCTCTACGTACTCAGCTACCTCACTTTCTACAAGCTCTTCCGCCAGGAAGAGGGGTAGCTTAGCCTTTGTGCCCTGCCTCAGCCTAACTTCGAGACCTCCTGGTAACCTTACGGTTTTGTCTTTCAGTGCTTTCACCGCAATTTCCACGTCGTAATATAAGAGTGTGCGCGCCAATACCTCTATCATCAAAACTGGAGAGCCAGCTTTACCTCTAAAGCTTTCTACAAGTTTACAGCGAAAGTAAACTCGAGTTATAAACGTATATAGAACGTAATACGGTCCTTGAAAACCGTCACCTAGTTGCGATTTTCCTAGCCTCGCGCTCAGTCTCCCTAAGCATAACTATGTCTCCTACTCTGACGGGTCCACGTACGTTCCTGGTGAGGATCCGCCCCTTATCCCTCCCCTCCAGTACGCGTACACGTACCTGGGTTACCTCTCCCGTAATCCCCGTCCTACCTATTATCTGTACCACCTCTGCTGGCACGGCATCGCTGAATTTATCGGCAGGCGCCTGAGAGCTCATAGACATCTCCTGCAAGGCATAAAACTCTCGCTCTTTTAAAACTTTTCTTTCGAGCGCGTGTCTATATGCTAACGTTTTTCGAAGAGTGCTATGAAGAACCCCGGGGTGTCGTGTTCGTGAGGCACGAACTGTAGGGAACCCGTGCCCAGTAAGCCGCTCTTTACGGGGGGAAAGCTCAGGGGTAAAGGCTTTAGTCCTAGATACGAAGCCGCGAATATGACGTTGAACTCGTTTTCGTAAGGCGATATAGTGCACGTAGTGAATAGCAAGCGCCCACCCCTACGCAGAACTTTGGCGGCCTCTCTGAGGAACTGTCTCTGGTAATCTGATAGCTTCAACACGTCGTCAAAGCCTCTCTCGTACCACAGCTTCGGGCGAACTCCGAGCGCCGTGCAGGGAGGATCAATTATAACTGCATCTACGCTATCCTTGTCCAAGTACTCCGATATGTAACGGCTATCGTAAACAAGCCCTTTCACGGACTTAAGCCCCAGCCTTCTCGCATGCTCCATTATCGTATCAACCTTCGACTTCGTCCTGTCAACAGCGATAACCTCCCCGTGGTCGCCCATCAGTTGTGCCGCATGCGTAGTCTTCCCACCTGGAGCGGCACACATATCAAGCACCGTCCAGCCGGGCTGAGGGTCTAGCAGGCGTACAGCCACCATAGAGGGTAAAGATTGATGGTAGATTAGCCCCTCGTCAAAGTACCTAGTCTCGCGGAGCGATACAGCCCTATAAACAGACCTCACAACCCTTACGGCGAGCCCTTTGCGTTCCGAGAACACCCTGGAAGGATCCATAGACAAAACTCCCTCTGCAACTACACGTCCTCCAGGGGCAATCACGGATACAAGGTCCCCCTCCCTCGCGTTCTCTACTTTCGTGACTCCGGGTGCGAATACGTTGGCACCCACGTACACGCTTTCCGCCGTCTTTTTATCGACATAGACCTTTCCAGGTAGCAGTCTGACCTCGAAAGGCCCCTCTACTGGCACGTAGAAAGCCTCCGGTAAACGATCATGCCTGTATACCTTCAACCCCTCTTCGCGGAGCTCTTCGAGAAGGTCCTCCGGACGTACCTTCAGCGTGTTAACTCTGAAGAAATACCTGGATCCCGGAGTCTCCAAGCTCCTAAAGAGATCCTCGATGTAGCCTAGGCTGAAAAAACGCGCAAGGTACTCCACGAAGTCAACCCTGTAACCATACCTAGACGCTACTGCACCAACGCTAGACACCCACACACCCCGACTTCATCGAAAACCGTTAAGAAGCTTTGCTTCGCGCGTTGCCCGTTTCGAGACGCGTGTCGAGCTCTCGAAAAACAAAAAAGTTTAAATATGCAGTAGCAGTGCGAATGCATGATGAGCGAGAGGTGAGCGAAAAATGTCCAAGAAACCGTTTTACGTTAGGTTTGATGTCCCACCGGAACTGGCGGAAAAAGCCTACCAAGCTCTCAGCCTGGCAAGGGAGAAAGGCGGTAAGATAAAGAAGGGAACAAACGAGACCACTAAAGCTGTCGAGCGTGGACTTGCAAAGCTAGTTCTCATAGCCACTGATGTAGATCCTCCAGAGGTGGTGGCACACTTGCCGTTGCTCTGCGAGGAAAAGAAGGTTCCGTACGTCTACGTTCCGAGCAAAGAGCGCCTTGGAAAAGCCGCCGGTATAAACGTCGCAGCGGCTGCTGCCGCGATACTTGAACCAGGAGAGGCGGCTAGCCTCGTCGATGAAATAATCAAGGAAGTAAACAATCTGAAGATAAAGTCGGGATCTTAAAGCAAACCTCTGCAAGTGCGTGCTCTTTAAATAGTTGTATTTCTCACTAAGGATACCCGAGGCTCCCAGTGTTATCGGCGTACGTGAGGGAGGCTCTCAGGAGCATAAGGTATAAGCGTAGATTGGGGCAACACTTCCTGGTAGATGACACCGTTGCTTCGCGTATCGCGTCCTTTGTAAACGGCGAAGATGTGTACGAAGTTGGATGCGGGTTGGGGAGCCTCACTCTACCCTTGTCGGAAAGGTCTGCATATGTTTTCTGTTGCGAAAAGGATGAAGCGCTGGCCCTCTTCCTTTCTAGAGAGCTCTACAGGCGGGGTATAGGTAACGTAGACATAATGGTTGGCGATGCGCTACGCATAGACTTGTCGCGCTCGAGTCACCTCGTAGTCTCGAACACTCCGTTCAATATCTCCTCCCAGCTCGTAGTGAAGCTTTGCTACGACGAGGGGCTCCTTAAAGCATACCTTGGCTTACAGAGAGAGGTTGCTGAAAGGTTGTACGCAAAGCCCGGCACGAGAGAGTACGGAAGGCTCAGCGTGATAAGCCAGCTTTGCTTCAGCATCGAGCGTTTATTCGACGTTCCCCCCAACGCGTTCCTTCCACCGCCGAAGGTTTTCACCTCCTTCGTAAGACTAGTTCCACTCCGAAGACTCGGCGCCGAGGATGTACGGCTTGTCGAGGAGTTTAGCAGGAGAATATTTCCGTACATAAACAGAGTCGTTACCACTGCTCTGCGCATAGGGCTGGGGGTAAACCGTGAAGTGGCCGAGGATCTAGTAAGGGAGTCGAACGTATTGGGCTCCAGGAGGGTACGAGAAATAAACCCAGAGGAAGTGCTTGCACTTGCGCGGCAAGCACGTGCGAAGGGTCTCCTCTGAACGTATGGTTGCCGTGTTTGCGCACAACGAGCTTGGCGAGTTTTGTACTAGCTTACGCAAGACCCATGCTCTTCAGCTCTTCAGGCGAGAAGGTTCTACCAGCCTCTGTCCGCGGTAGCCACGCTCCTCCTGCAAACTTGTAGCCACACTTCCTGCAAACCCATATGCCGATACTCTCTCTTTTTACAGTCCCGACAGCCTGGCACCTAGGACACTTATGGCGAGCTTTCATCTTCCTCTCAATCGCGGCTACTTTCTTCCTAAGTGTAGCCCCATACCTGGCTCCAAACCTTCCTGCAGGTCCAACGACGCGCGTATGGCGCCCCATGAAGCGTCCCCAGCATCCCCTCTACTTGTTAAATATAAACCTAGCGCTACTATGAGGAGGGGGGCGGGGCGCCTTTTTCCTGGCGGTTTTCCGCTTTATCTGTCTGGGTTTCCCAGCTCGCGCGAGAGAGAAGGAAGCGCGGTAATGGAGCATCTTTCAACCAGAAGGCTCTGCTTTCAACGCCCGCGTCGCGGTTGAGCGTACATGGGAATACGTGAGGTTCGTGTCGCGTGACGCTAGGTGTGACAAGGTCAGTTACATCTTATATGTTGCCTACGGCGGGCCGAGTAAGGAGGGTAAGGAACCCGGGCAGAAGGTGGCCTACCGGTGGCTTAGCTTCTATGCGTCGGTTGTTGGTGTGTTGTTGAACCTTCGTGCTTATGGGATATAGTCCACGCCTACATCTACGCTAGGATACCAGCTGATAGCGCGCCCTCAGGCTGGTACGAGAAGGCGGTCGAGGAGGGGTAGACTGTGAAGGTTGTCAGGTCAGGCAGTACGCTTTACTACCAGGTTCCCAGGACTCTCTTTTCGAGCACACAGCGGAGGATGCGACGCTCTGGGAGGCGCTATACCGCTTCGTCCTCGCAAAGGCGCAGGCTAAGCCCGTTGCGCGTAGGCTTGTTGAAGAACTGCTAAGAATTAAACAAGCTGGGACAAAGCAAGAATAAAAGGGGTAAGGCAAACAGGGGAGCGGCGCCGACCTCTTCCTCGAGCGCGAAGTATCAAAAAGGTTTTTATTTAGGAATTGGAGAGCCAAGTCGGTAGCTGGGTATGCCGACTTGGCGGTATTCAGTGGAGTTAGAGCCCGAGAGGACAGCCAAAGCCTCTCTACGGGATGTTAGCATGTCGTATAAGCTCACAGTAGAAACATTGAGGCTTATTAAGGGGAAGAGCATCGAGGAGGCTAGGAGAATACTTACCGAGATCGCCGAGATGAAAAGGTCTGTGCCCCTTAAGAGGTACAATAAAAAGGTTGGGCATCGAAGCGACGTTCCGGGACCAGGCAGGTACCCGGTCAAGGTTGCAAAGAACTTGTTAAAACTTCTAGACAACCTGGAAAATAACGCTGAGTTTAAGGGACTTAACGTGGAGAATCTCCGCATAGTGCATGCCGCGGCGCATAAAGGGATGAAGATAAGGAATTACCTCCCAAGAGCCTTTGGAAGGGCCACGCCGTACTACGACCAGCTAGTTCACGTTGAAATAATAGCTAGGGAGGTAGAATAGGTGGGAGGATGTCGACGACGGCGAGGAAGGTAATCAGCCAGGGTCTCCAGTACATGATGCTCAACGAGTACCTGCAACGACAACTTGTACGTGCAAACTACGTGCATGCACAGTTCTTCAAGACACCGATAGGAACGAAGGTGATAGTGTACGCTGGAGTACCGGGCCTCGTCATAGGCAGGAAGGGAGCTAACATAAAGGCTATAGCTGAAGTCCTAGAGAGGGAGTTCGGGATCGAGAACCCTCAGATAGACGTTGTCGAGGTGCCGAACCAGGATCTGAACGCGAAAATAATGGCTTACAGAGTGGCGAGAGCCCTGGTGAGAGGTGTAAGGTTCCGCAGAGCCGCCCTAGTTGCTCTAAACAGGATAATGGCTGCCGGCGCCCGAGGAGCAGAAATAGTGATAAGCGGTAAGCTAACAAGCCAGAGGCATCGCACCGAGAAATTCACTAGAGGTTACGTCCCCAAGTCCGGAGAACCCGGGGAAGAACTAGTGGACGAGGCAATTGTGCATGTACTACTCAAGCTGGGGATGTACGGCGTAAAGGTTAGGATAATGAAGCCTGCGAAAATGCCTGACACAATACTCATAAAGGGCGTGACACAGGTAGGGTGAAGCGTATGGCGAAACAAGCTGAAGAGCTCAGGAAGATGAGCAGGGAGGAGCGACAGAAAAGACTGCAGGAACTACGGGGAGAGCTGGCCAGGCTTAAGGCGCAAGCTCATCGAGGCTCGCTCGAAAACGTGGCATCGATACGCAAGATTAAACGCGAGATAGCCAGGATCCTTACAATTGAGAACGAGCTCCGAAGAAAAGCCCCTTCGGCAGAGCAACCTCCAGTTCAGGGCAGCGCATCCCAGCAGTAGTGGTTCTAAGGGAAAGCTTAAGCATTGGAAAGAATTCTTGACCGATTATGAAGATAACTCCGAAGAACATACTCCGGCACGAGCTTATAGGTCTTGAAGCCTGCGTCGTTAAGTCGAAAAACCCCAGTCAGGTAGGGATCTGCGGGCTCATACTGGATGAGACCTACAAGACGATAGTAATAGGAGTACCCGGAGGGCCCAAGAAGAGAATCTTTAAGGCTCAAGTAGTGCTCAGGATCAAGCTACCCGACGGCAAAGAACTACTCGTCGATGGAGCCTTCCTCGTTGGTAGACCCGAGGAGAGGCTTAAGAGACGTGTCATGCTGTGGTAGCGTGTGCCGCGCGCATCGCGCGCGAAGCGCTCACTACTCATGCTTCCCGCCACGCTGACCCCTGATAGCGCGTACGCGTAGGGCGCCCCGTCCACCGTTTAAGGACGGGTGGTAGGTATGAATGAAGTAGTAATGACGGGGAATGAAAGGGCTGTGGCGGGAGAGGCAGGGGCCGAGTTCGACGAGGAGTTCATTCGCGAGAAGATCAGGGAGCTTCTCAGGAAGGCGTTGTTTCCGCGCGACGGTTACAGGGGGTTCGAGGCTACGCATGAAGAAGTCACGCGGGAGCTGGCAACATAAAGGCCAATTATGCGCAATACGGCGAGGTCTACGTAGAGCTCGTCAGCAGAGAAGAGGTTCGCGTTGAGAAGGCTTTCAGGATCGCGCGGAGGGTGGCGAAGGAGGCTTTAGAACACTTCGAAGAACTGAAGATACGAAGGACGGGCAGGACGGCGTGGAAGGTTAAGATTCCAGGCACAAAGTGGAGGATATACATGCACTTAAAGCCAGGCGGGTACTGGAGCGTCGAAATCCGTTTATACCTCAAGGTCGCTAAGCTGAGACTTCCCGATGTCTTGGAGCTTTCCGAATTGCTGGTAGCAGCTCAAACGGGTTGGATATACGGCGACGCAACATACCGCGCAGACAAGAAAGAAGTCGAGATGACTACTACGCAGGTGTGGCAGGCCGTCTCCTTCCCCGGTTTCTGGCCGGAGAAGGAGGTGACAGTCTACATCGAAAGCGTAACGGTTCACGAGACTCACGTCAGCATAATGTGGGCTGTCAGAGTTAAGGGTGTCCGCAACGCGCCTCGATGGTGGAGTCTCCCCAAAAAGGAGAAACAGGGTATTATCTTGGCGGAGATCGAGGAGGCGAACGAAGGAAAAGTCGACATCGTCAGGGCGGTAAAGCTTGCACTACTATACGCCTCTGATGGTAAGTATCCAGGGTCAAACACGGCTAAACGTGTGCTGGAATTCGCAGTAGGCAGTAAGTCGTACCGGGTTAGGACGGAGCAGTCCCTCAGGTTAGCGCGGTTGCTTCTCGAAAGGACTCCGCAACTACTAGCCTTCCTGCGTGTCTCAGGGTGTAAAAAGGCGGAATTCCTGACGCGCTTAGCCCTTTCTCGCGCGCCACGCGCCTACCAACGTCTCGGCCTTTATGCACCGGTTGCCGGCGCGATGCTGAACCTCCCCTTGGTTACTGTCGGCGACGAGTACGCCTACATCTACGCTCGCATACCCGTTGATAACGCGCCTCAAGGCTGGTACGAGAGAGCAGTAGAGGAGGGGTGGACTGTGAATGTTGTCCGGTCAGGCGAGACGCCTTACTACGAGATCCCCCAGGACTCGCTTTTCGAGCACGCGAGCGAGGACCCGGAGCTTTGGGAGGCTCTCTATGCGTTCGCTAAGGCTAAGGCGGAGGTTAAGCCAGCCGCGAAGAAGCTAGTCGAAGAACTACTGAAGATACGCCCAGCTGGGGCACTAGAATAAGGGGTAAAACCACCAGAGAAAGGCGCCCCGGCCCCCTCCTCATTGAGTATCCGTAAGCTTTATAATAACCTGTTACGTATCTCGCACTCGCACGTCTCTCGTTGAGGGTGCACAGCAATGGCAAAGTTGAAGGGTGTGGGTATTCCCGGAGTAAGCCCTCCGCAAATGAAGTGTAACGACCCTCTGTGCCCGTGGCATGGGGAGTTGCCCGTGAGAGGACAAGTGCTGAGGCTACGCGTAGAGAAGGTTAAAATGCACAACGTGGCGGTGGCTGTACACGAGTATCTTTACTACAACGAGAAGTATAAAAGGTATGAAGTAAGGCGTAAAAAGAAGCATGTACGTGTGCCGCCCTGCATACCGGTGAAGCCCGGCGACGAGGTCATCGTCGCGGAGACACGCCCGTTGGCAAAGTCTGTCTCGTTCGTAGTTATAGGAAAGGTTGGCGGGTGATCTGAGTGGCTAAGAGAGGTCCGAAAACAGTTGGTGTTTCCTATAGGCTAGGCCTTACACCAGGAGTATTCATGGAGAGCCTAGTAAAGGTTGCCGATAACTCTGGTGCTACGCTGGCAAAAGTAATAGGAGTCCCGCACTACAAAGCCGTGTGGCGGCGCATACCTGGGGCGGCGGTAGGCGATATTGTTATAGTTTCCATTAGGGCGGGCAAACCGGAGCTTAGAAAGCAGGTTATGCGCGCAATAGTGATCAGGCAGAGAAGACCCTACCGGAGACCTGACGGGAGCTGGATTGCGTTCGAGGATAACGCCGTTGTGATAATAACGCCCGAGGGAGAGCCCAAAGGTACCGAGATTCGAGGGCCTCTAGCCAAGGAAGCCGCCGAGAGATGGCCAAAGCTCTCCGCGATGGCCTCCATAATAGTGTAGGATTCCAGCAGGGTCTAGTTTGATAAGCTTTAAGGTAGAGTTAGTCCTCAAGAAAGCCGCAGAACTTCTTTCCCGGGGTAAGGTAGCCAGCATCACCGAGATAGTGTCTGAAACTGGTCTTCCACAGGAGTTCGTCCAGCTGGTCCTAGAAAGCCTAGAAATACCCGTAGTCAACGGCTACATCGAAGAGTCTCTACCGGGGGTTCTCGTTAAGGCTTGGCTACACGGCTACGACGTTGTATCCTTGGCGTTAAGCTCCGGGTGGAGTAGCTTTGAGGAACTCTGCTGCTACCTAGCGGAAAGCTTCGGGCTTAGGACCAAGCGGAATCTCCGCTTTAAAAACTTAGGAAGAAGATTCGAGGTAGACCTTATAGCTGCGAGCGACAACCTCGTATTAGTTGTTGACTGTAAGAGGTGGCGAAGAGCCCCGCCGTCTTCTCTGAAAAAAGCCGCGAAAGCGCATCTTGAACGGTGCTTAGCGCTGGCTGACAAAATGAAGTCGGGAGCAGACATAGGAATACGGCTAGGTAAACAAGCTAAGCTCTACCCGTTGATAGTCAACCTCTACGACGTAGGTCCCCTAGTGGAGGAAGGTGTGCTCATACTAGGCCTGAAGGAGTTCAAAGAGATTCTTCAGTCCCTAGACCCTCTGCTCTTAGAGGAGATGGGAGCAAAGTCGATAACAGTCACGACACCGCATCTATGAACACGCGTTGTATAGGAGGTAGAGAGTAACGCCGTCGCAGATCAGTTTTAAACTATCTTTGCAACGCGTCGCTACGTGCAAGCTGATAGCTTTTACCCGCTTCAAGGGAACGCCCCCTCCTTGTGCGCGCCGCCAGGGAAAGGCGCCCGGCTCTCTCCTCCGCAAAGTTTATTAAAAAGGAGGGGTTATGCAGAACGCGACACATGGGGCCGGTAGCTCAGCTAGGTAGAGCGGCGGTCTAAGCAACTCTGGGTCGAGGCTCTTAACCCGTAGGTCCCGGGTTCGAATCCCGGCCGGCCCGCCATACGTCCAGCTTTTGACGGCGTAGACGCATAGGTAAGAGACTTGGGAGAGGTATGGGCGCTTAATTAACACCTCGGGATAGTCGTGCCGAGAACCAGGAAGTGGAAAGATCGTGGGAAACAGTCTCTTTCTCGAGAGAAAAGAATGCGTTAACTTTAACTGTGGTCGCAGAGTAAAGAGGAGGGGGCTGGGCGCCTTTCCCTGGTGGTCTTACGCTTTAGTTGTTTTCGCCCCCAGCGTGCTTTCTGAGTGCGCGTTCTCTAGCTTTTTTCAGGCGTTCAAGAAGCCTTTCGACGCTTTGGCGGGCGGGGTGGTCTAGAGGCATTTCTTCGAGCTCCCCCTTGACAAAGTCGATCAATATGTCATACGCCTCTAAGTGTTTATCGGCATAGCTCATCAACTCGCGCAAGCCAGCGTAGTAGCCGTAGTACTTCTTGTCTATCTTCATCTTTTTAACTATGAGACCCTCTTCCCTTGCCCGCTCAGGAAAACCCCTGAGTAACTCCTCATTATTATTTGTGATGAAAACTCTTGCTATAAGAGTACGGTAGTTCTTAGTACCTACAAGTTGCAGGTTCATCCGTACGCCGGCGACCTCTAAGTAGCGCGGCGAGAGGTTGCGTTTCGGCTCAACGAGCGCGAGGCGGGCAAGATACCGTGCCTTCTTGCAACCAGCACTGCACATGAATGCTAATAGCTGTGGTACCTCCTCGTGTAAAAGCTTCGCAATCCTCACCGCACCCTCGACTCTAATCCAGTACGGCTCGTTGCCAACCCCGAATTCCAGCAAACGTTTAGCCGTGTTTGGCCCTGGATACTTTCCGTCTGCGGCGTAGTATGTTGCAATTCGAACAGCCCTGAAAATGTCTATTTCTCCTTCGTTCGCTGCCTTAATCTCTGACAGGATAACACTCTGCTTTTCTTCCTTCCTTAGCCTCCATTCCTTAGGAGCGTTGCGGACACCCTTAACTCTAACAGTCCACACGACGCTGACATGAGTCTCGTGGATTACTACACTTCTGATGTATACTTCGACCTCCTTCCCCGGCCAGAAACCGGGGAAGGAGGTTACTTGCCATGCTTGTGAGGTGCCCATTCTGACATCTTTGCGGCTCGCTATGTACGATGCATCTCCGTACAACCAGCCCGTCTGTGCGTCTACTAGTAGCTCCGGTGGAAGCCTTAGAGTGTCGGGAACAATGAACTTGGTGACTCTGATATACAAGCGAATCTCAACAGCCCAGTGCCCGGCTGGCTTCCTATACACGTAGATTCTACACTTCTCGCCCGGAATCTTAACCTTCCACGTTGCCTTCCCAGTCCTCCGTACCTTGAGCTCTTCGAAGTGCTCCAAGGCTTCTCTAAACACTCTCTTCGCTATTCTGCAAGCCTTCTCGACGCCTACCTCCGCTTTGTTGGTAAGCTCTACGTAGACCTCGCCGTAGCGCTGGTACTCAGCCTTGAGGTTAATCAACTCCCACATTACGCGCGTGCACGTAGCCTCGAGACCACTGTAGTTGAATCGGTGGAAGATAGCTTTCCTCAGAAGCTCTTTAAGCTTCTCGCGAATGAACCCCTCGTCGAACTCTTCGACGCCCTCCCCCGTCACGGCTCCATCTCCCTTCATGTACTCCTCAACCATATTTCACCCGTCCTTATATGGTGGAGGGGGCGCCCTGCGAGGGCGCGGCATCAGGGGTCAGTGGTGGTTGATGAGTGACCCGAGGGTTACCGTGCGAACGATAGGCGCGCTTTCGCGGCTACTGGCGAGCACTCTTAGGCGCGACGAGCTCTACGAGGCGCGCCTAGTAGAGGCTTTGGACGCGATAGAGGAATTCCTCGCATCCGTGAGAAGCGCCCCGCAGGTCGAGGAGGACGAAGAGCTAGCGAGAGAGCTTGAGGAGGGCGTCGAGGAGCTGAGAGGGCTAGGGCTCGCGTAAAAAACTCTTTTTATTCCCGTTTTTCCCTTCCCCCCTGGTTTGTAGACGTGTGAGGGTTCGCGGTTTTAGCTTTCTCCCAGGTTTACAAACCAGGGAGCTTTTCCCTATTTCCGCGTTTTAAGCTCAGGGTAATGACGCGCGCTAGCTTCGCGTGAGTGAAAAGAAATATATTTTTCTTTCTTTTCCTTTTTCGCGCAACGGGTTGGTGCTTGTGTCGGAAGACGTATCGAAAGCAATGGTTAGTATTGCCTCCTATATAGAGAAGGTGGCAGGCGAGCTGGACAAAGAAAGCGTTAACAGGTTCCTGAAGATCCTGACTTCAGCGCTCGCCACGAAGAGTAAGATCCTTGTCGTCGGCGCTGGCAGGAGCGGACTGGTGGCGAAAGCTTTCGCCATGAGGTTAATGCACCTCGGCTTCAACGTGTACGTAGTAGGCGAAACCATAACGCCGTCTATCTCGGAAGGTGACGTTCTAATAGCTGTAAGCGGCTCGGGAAGCACCCAGGTGGTCCTTTCTGTAGCCTCGGCGGCTAAGAGGGCTAAAGCTGTCGTGGTAGCGATAACTTCTTTTGCAGAGTCACCCCTAGGAAAGATCAGCGATCACATCGTGGTGGTTCCTGGGAGAACGAAGGTAGCCGCGGAGACCGACTACTTCGCGAGACAAGTGCTGGGAATGTACGAGCCTCTAGCGCCTCTGGGCACGCTCTTCGAGGACACGGTCATGGTGTTCTTTGACGGCGTGATATACGCCTTGATGAACATTCTCGGAGTAGGCGAAGAGGATATGAAGAAGAGGCACGCGAACGTAGAATTCGTATGAGCATAGCTAAGGACGCGGTAAACGAGCATCGCCGCAACGTAGAGCAAAGAGTAGCTAGACCCATCGCGCATTGAGAAGCGGGCTGAGGATTAGAGCACCCTTTCCGGCAGGTCTACAGGGGGAGCTTCCCTACGCGGGGGACGAGCCCGTACATAGACAGGTACTTTTCACCCTCTCCTATCATGCGCTCATCCAATATGAACACCTTCACTTTATCCTTCTCGCTTCGAACACCCCTACCTATGCCTTGCACTACTTGCATAAAGGCGGGATAAAGGTAGACGTACTTCCATGCAAGATCCCTGTCGCCCAGCCTTTCTTGAAGTAGCTCGTAGAGCTTTTCGTTCTCCACCGAAGGCTCCGGGACGGGTAGCCCGGCTATCACGATCGTGTCTATGAGAGACTTTCCAAGCACCGTGAACTCAACCCCCTCGGCGAACTTTCCGCGCGCAACTACGAGGAGCAGGGCTTTCTCGAGTTCGAGCACCTTCCCAAGCATAGAGCCTATAGTGGAATCCCGCCTCTCGATGATAACGGGCTTTGAGCGTATGTAGGGATAAACGCCCATCATGAAGGAGTAGGAAGGGAAGATGGCTAGAGCCCTCCTAGTACTGGGAAGCTCGAAAATGTAGTCTATTGCGCTTGCGTACCGCCTGTAGAGTTCCTCTCCGCGCTCGACGTACCTGGACGATATACCCTTAACTATGACAACGTCAACGTTTTCGCTCCACACAAAGGGGTAGGAGACTTCCCTTACTCTCTCTCCGGGAAAGCCCAGGACAGCCACGTAGTATTCTGCCGGCATAAGCGTCGACGACATCAGCACGGCACTTCTAACTTTGGGGAAAACTTCCCTAGACACCTTCCCAGGATTTATAAGTACAAGCTTCAACGATACCGATCCGTCGCTCGACACTGCGGTTACTAGATACTCGTGTGACGCGCGTCTCAAAGCCTCGGCGAACGCGTAGAGTTGCCACAAACTTGAGTACATGCCTGTAAGCTTCTCCAGAGCCAGGGCGACCCTCTTAACCTCGTCCGCTGGAGGAACTAGGTACGTAAGCTCATCCAGAGGTATTCTTACACCTTCCTCAGCTCCTTTAATCCTCTTCATGTAACCTAATAGGTTGGAAAGCGAGGAGGCAAGCTCCTGCCCTATGCCTGCCGCTCTCAGTTCCGAAATAGCTCTTCTCAGCGTTGCGTCCGAGACGGCTATCGCGGTAGACTCGGCTATATGATCCGGCAAGTTGTGGGCCTCATCGACTACGAGCATTAAAACATCCATCGGGGTGCCTAGGCTTTCGACGAGAAGCCTCCGCAGATCTTCGCGGAAGACGTAAGGATAGGATGCGACGACGAGCCTAGCTTTCCTTAAGGCCTTCCAGGCTAGCTCAAAGGGGCATACCCCTAGCTTCGCACCTAAAGACCTGGCACTCTTAGGGGTCACCAGGACGGGGATTTCTGCGTCTTCAAACTCCGAAGAGTAGGGGCACGCCCCCGTGAATCTCTTAACCCGGCAGAAGTGGAGAAATTCCTCGTAGTCCAGCGGAAGGGCCCCTCTCAGTAGGCAGTAGTTCTTCTTGTTCACGAGGACTACGGTGGGAACGCTTATACCCCTCTCCAAGAGCCTTTTAACCTCCCTTAAAGGAGCCTGGAACTGTGACTTAGACCGCGCGAGATACACGACTTTGGGGGCACCCGACGCGAGAGCTCCGGCAAGCACAGCCGCCGTCTTCCCTATACCAGTAGGATAGCGTGCAAGCAGGATCGCCTTCTCGGCATACGCCTTGGCAACTTCCAAAGCTAGCTCGAGCTGGCCCTTCCTGACAGTCTTATAGGGTATTAGAGCCTCCACCTGTGCGCGCAATTCCTCGCTCATTTCAGCGCTCCTTCAAGCTATGCTTGCTTTGCCGGCTATTAAAGCTCGCGATAAATGGATACTTAGCGCGCGAGCGCGCTAAGCTTTTATTTACGACTACGTCACCTTGAAGAGGTGAAGAAATGTCCGACAGGAAGCGGTTTACCTCGAGGGCAGTCCTGGGAGTACTCACAGTGGTTCTCGCGGTAGTATTCGCTTACTACTCTTACAAGACGTTAGCGTACATCTTAAACTGGGAGAAGCCTCCGGGAGACCCCCTCGCCGCGTATACAACTTACGTCCAAGTAATGATTTACTCAATCTTCATACTAACGAGTGTATTCTTACTTCACGAGACGTTCAGCAGTACGCGTGGAAGAAATGCCTGAACTTCGGGAGGACGTCGTAGTAGACAAGGTAACCAGCTTACTAGGCCTTAGAAAGGACGACGCCGCAGTGCTAAGTCTTGAAGAAACCAGCCTGGTTGTCAACGTCGACTCCTTTGAAAGCGGCATCCATCTGTACCCCTTCCTCCCACCCAGGATTGCCGGTAGGCGCGCAGCGGTAGGCTCGATAAGCGATGTGCTCGTTAAGGGCGCGAAGCCTCTCGGTATCCTCGTGTCTTTGCGCGTGCCCTCCACCGCGGATCTCGGCTTCCTTGAAGAGTTTTACAGAGGACTCCTGGAAGCCGGTACGAGGTTCGGGGCGAGAATACTTGGTGGAGACACGGACGTATCGAGCACGTGTTACCTGAGGGTTGACGTCGTGGCGATAGGAGTTTCCAGGGGCAAGGTTTTACACAGGTGGGGTGCTAAGCCCGGAGAACTGGTGGCTATTACCGGGCGAGTAGGCATTTCCTCTGTGCTCTACGCCTTATCGTCGGGCGGCGCGTTGAGTTGCAACCCTGGCAACAGCCTTGTAGAAGAGTACGGGTGGGGGCAGTTACCGGAACCGGCTACGTGGCTAGGCATTAAGGAGCTACTCACATCTGCTATTGACAACAGTGATGGACTAGCGCTATCCCTGTACTACCTCGCGGAATCCTCCGGGGTAGGCATAGTGGTCGAGGAACTACCAGTACACGCCGTCGCCAAGGAGTGCCTTCCACGCGAACGCCTAGTCGACGCCGTACTCTACGCCTCCGGCGAAGACTACAACTTCATCTTTACGTTCCCAGAGGAAGCTGAAGAAGAAGTCAGGAAAACGGGCGCGACGATCATAGGCAGGGTAACAGAGGGGGAGGGAGTCTTCCTCTCTGACGGCAGGAGAGTTGAAAGGAAAGGCTGGATAGGCGGCCCGGGGTATTCTCCTAGGCTATGACGACGGTGGTGCTCCTCGACGGCTACAACGACGAGCCTGCAGGGCTCGGAGTGCCGCCCTACATCGACGTATACGCTAGGTACGTGGCCGGAGCTGTTTGGACCGTAGAGCACTCCGCCACCGTCCATTACTTTACGATAGACTTTGTGCGCGAAAACCCGGACACTTTCTTCAGAGTTGCTGGCAAGAGTGACCTTTTAGTCGTTTTTGGGGGAGTAGTAGTTCCCGGAAAGTACCTGGGCGGCAAACCGATCACAGCGGAAGAACTCGTCAGGATTCCCAGATCGGTCGAAGGACCGGTAAAGATACTTACAGGACCGTTCGTGCGCTTCGGGCTCGGCGTGCGTGGCGGGGAAAGAGCTGTGCCACGCGAAGAGTTCGAGGACGCGTACGACCTAGTTGCTCCCGGAGACCCCTGGCTAGTCGTATACGAGTACATGCTCGAGAAATCCTTGGAAAAAGTGAACCCCTACGCCGTGTCGAAAGACTATAGCCTCGTCGACAGATTCGCCGTTCGCGGCGCCCGCATCGTCCTACAACACCCCAACCTCGGCTACAACCTTACAGCAGAGATTGAGACGTACAAGTCGTGCCCGAGGTGGGTCACCGGGGGCTGTAGCTTCTGCATAGAGCCACGGCTAGGCAGAGTAGTATTCCGGGAGGCCAAGTCCATAGGAGAGGAGGTGAGGGCTCTCTACGAGCTCGGCGTGAGGGCGTTTAGGCTTGGACGCCAAGCAGACTTCCTAGCCTACAAGGCCAAGGGGGTAAACGAGGTAGAGTTTCCAGAGCCCGACCCCTCAAGCATAGAGGAGCTCATGCGGACTGTCCGCCTCGCAGCTCCGAGTGCAGAGACCATACACATCGACAACGTAAACCCCGCCACGATATACATCCACAAGGAGAAGGCGCGCGAAGCCCTGAAGTCCATTGTCAAGTACCACACGCCGGGCGACGTAGCGGCGTTCGGACTCGAAAGCGCCGACCCGGTAGTCGTGAAGCAGAACAACCTTGGAAACGACGCCGAAGGAGTACTAGAGGCGATTAAAATAGTCAACGAGGTAGGAGCCAGGAGAGGGTGGAACGGATCCCCCGAGCTACTTCCCGGGGTGAACTTCGTCCTCGGGCTCCCCGGAGAAACCGCTAAGACGTACAGAGCCAACAAGGAGTTTCTAGAGAGGATCCTGGAGGAGGGGTTGCTCGTGAGAAGGGTTAACGTGCGCGAAGTCCTCCCGCTACCCGGAACACCCATGTGGAGCGTTGGCACGAGCATTGCAGAGGCGCATAGAAAGTACGCGAAAGCGTTCAAGAAGTGGGTCAGGAGAAACTTCGACGAGAAAATGCTTCCAAAGGTGTACCCTAAAGGAACAATATTGAGAAATTGCTACGTAGAGTACCAAGCCGGTCCAACGACCATAGCGAGGCCCACGGGCAGCTACCCGATAGCCGTCTTTCTAGAGGAAAAAGAAGGCTTGGCGAAAATGATGAAGGTAGACTGCATAGTCACCGGACACAAAGCCAGGTCACTGCTCGGAGTCCCCCTACCGGTGAACCCTCAGAAACACTCCTTGAAGACATTAACGAAAGTATTCGGAAGGAAAAGAGCCTTCGAAGTCAAACGGGGACTTGTACCCAAGGATCCCCTTGCGAGGTACATCACTGGAAGAATATCCTCTGTAGCTGCATCATCTCATGGCCTGTAGTATCCTCTCCTACTAATGCTCCTTTAGAGTTGGCTACGAGCCCTGTTCTTAGGAACATTTTTCCGCGGTTCACTGTAAGCACATTAGCCTTGACTTTGAGTGCCTCCTCCACGCTTTTAATCTCCTCCTCGGTTGCTAAGGGTGGAAGCGCGACCCCCCTGTTCGTTGCCACCGAGAGGCTACCAACGAACGGGACGTCGCCTATAGACATCTGGATGCACTCCACGCCGAGAGCGTCTGCTATCCTGTCTACGGCGCTTTTAGGCAATATCTGGCTAGCAACACACCCGTTGTCGTTTGCCAGCACAAGGTTGCCGATCCCCGTCTCTCTAACATCTTCTAACACGACTATGTTCACGTCTAACAGGCTTTTCAGGTGCTCGAGCTCCGAGTCCAGGATCACTCTAGGGACAACCAACCCGTTGTTGTTACCAGCCAAGAATATCCCTACAAGCCTCGTGCCTGCGACTGAGACCCTAAAAGCGTCCACGGAGAGGTTTTCGGCTATCTTTCTGTCCAGTTTCTCGGGAGCATCGTAGGGGATTAGCGCGAACCGGTCGTTTGCAAATATGTAGACACCGATGTTTGGCGTACCGTAAAGAGAGATAGCTTCGACGTTAACCATCGAATCGTCACTCCGTCGTCTTTTGCTCCTTAGCTCCGTGCGGGAGAACCTCTACCTCTGTGACCCTACCATCCTCCACCTTGAAGCTTACGTCCACCTTTACTTTGCGCGGAGGCTTTTCTATGCTCCTAGACCATACTATCAAGTTGAGCTCCGGGCTTATCTTTATCCGGTCTGGGAAGCGTAGGTGCCGAGCTATAAAGTCCCTTATAGCCCTCACGGCGACCTTAGCCCTCTTCTTTCTCGGGGCAGAGTAAACCCTCCTAAGGTTAATCACGTAGGTCCTCGTATACTCCCCATCAGCCATTTTCCCCGGCATCGCGAATCACCCCCATGCTTATAGCTGCATCCTGCTCCTTCTCCAGTTCCTCCTAGGCTTCCTTCTAACCTTCCCCAAAGTCTTCGAGATAACCCATATCGGTACCTGCTCGTTGCTTCTTACAGCCGCTGCCAGTCTTAGTTTCTTGCCTAGAGGCTTAAAGTGGGCCACCTTTCCGACACCCCTTCTTCCCCACCTTCACAGCGGTATTAAATTTTTCGCGTCGAAGGGTGTGCTAGTCCTAGGGTGTAGGCCTAAAAGCTCACCCTGAACTTTACCTCTCTCGCGCGTTGTGCTTCGTATAGTCTTGCAAGTATCTGTTTAAGGGTTTCGTCGTCTATAGGTACCCTTACACTTCTAGACTCAGCGAGCTGTATGAGCTGAATCTCCAACGCCTCTACAAGCTCCGGTTTCACGAGCTTGAGATTAGAGAGCCTTGCACGAGCCTCCGGTGTGAGAATACGCCTTAAAATCTCCTGCCGCATAGCCTCCTCTCGTGCTTTCTGTTCCTCTTTGGCTTTCTCGGCTTCGAGGGCGCGCTGGTACTCTAACAGTTTTCGCCGTTTAATCTCTTCTAGTTCTTCTCCGCCTTCATCATAAGACAAAGCTGTCACCTCACTTCTAAGAAATGATATAGAGCTTTAAAGCTATTCTACGACTCCGTGCTTACGGGTGTACTTGCAGGCTTCGCGAGGTACTTGGAGAGCTCTGGTCTCTCTTCTACCAGCTTTTTGAATATGCGTAACGCCGTAGTGTCTACGAGCGCCCTCCCCTTCTCGGTGATTACGCGCCCTCTCGGGGTCTTCGCGACGAGCCCGGCGCTTTCAAGTTGTTGGAGAGCTTTCCTTATGGCGGAGCCTCCGGCTTTCTTGAAGTGTTTACGCTTCACGGTGTTCTTTGTTCTACCGCCGTACGCCGTGCGGAGCCGTTCAAGCCCAACAGGACCCTCCAGGTATATTTTCCTGAGAAGGGCGGCGCACCTCTTGTACCACCAGTCTGGGTCTTGCGGGGGTCGCTCCCTGGTAGGACCTGTCTTCGCGTACAGAGCCCACTCGGGTGGCTGTATCTCTTTCACGTTTTCCTTGAGATACGCGGCCAGCTCTTCTATCAGTAGTCTCGGAGGCACGAACTTCGCGTTGACCATCTACACCCTTCAAGACCCACATATACATGTGTTTTAAGCTTTGCGGCGGCAACGCGCGCATACGGACGCGGCGCGTCGGCGCGCGCGAACGTAGGGGAAACTAGCGCGCGAAACACGGGAAAGCCCCTTGGTTTACAAACCAGGGAAAAAGGGAAAACGGGAAAAAGATTTTTTACGCTAGTCCGAGCTCCCTAAGCTCCTCGACGCACCCCTTAAGCTCGCGCTCCAGCTCTTCGTCTTCCTCGACTTGCGGGGTCGCGCCTCTCACGGAGGTTAAAAACTCTTCGATTGCGTCCAAAGCCTCTACTAGGCGCGCCTCGTAGAGCCCGTCACGCCTAAGAGTGCTAGCCAGAAGACGCGAAAGCGCGCCGATGGTTCGCACGATAACCCTCGAGCACGCCTTCGCAGGGGCGCCCCCTCCACCATTTAAGGACGGGTGAAATATGGTTGATATGATGGGGTATGAGGAAATCGAGAAGACTGTTAGGGAGGAGACGTGGAGGAGGGCGGCTTTAAGCCTCTACGCCACCAGAACAGAGGATAAGAGGAGGTCCAGGGGTAAGAAGAAGAGGGGCGAGATACACTACCGCGGCCTCTACGATACGGTGTCTGGGATTAACTGGGACTTCACCAAGTTCCTCGTAAACGGCTACAGCGTCGTGCCGGACAGCGTTTACCCGAGGTTTTACAGGTTCATCGACTATGACTTGAGGAAGTATCTCTTGCTGAACGACGACGAGAAGCCACGCGAAGGAGGCGCGGTAATGGAGCTCAAAGGAAGGTTGCAAGCAATCGTCGACGCCGGCGCCGACGGTCTTAGAGCTGAGAAGAAGGGTAAAGTCTGGCATGTATACATACCTAGAGAGAACTGGCACGTGAGGGTCTCGAAGCCTACGCATGGCTGGTCCGTACACATCCCATTGGAGGGCTTCTGGGTCGAATCGGAGTTTCCCCAGGTTCTAGTGAATACTCCGAGCGATGTTCTCAGGAGCCTGCAGAAGGGGTGGATCCTTACGGATGTGACACCCCCTCACGGGCGCTACAGCGACGTACGTTTCGGTACCACTCAACCGTGGCAGTTGCCAGCGACGCTCGCAACCTTTCCAAGCGACGATGCCAGGCTCGGCGTTACGGCGGGCATACTCGGTAGCACCAGGCTGAGCTTTCAGTGGCAGGTGCGTGTCTACGGTTACGAGGAGGAGCTGGGCTGGGCCTCCACGCTCATTGGCGCTACGAAGCGCGTGGAGTTCCGCAGGTTGGTCGAGGAGTGCAAGGAGCTCAACGGCGACCCAGCGTCTCTTTTCACTACCTTCCTGGGAGACGGCTACCTCGCATTCTTTCTAAGGCTTCGGATGCTCCACTTCAGGATAGGCAGCGAGGTTTTCTACCTCCCAGCTGAGAGCGCCATAATCAACGCTAGGCTTGCCGTGGAGAGGGCTAGCGAGTACACCAAGTTCGTCTCATTGGTGACGAAATGCGCTAAGATCAAACACTTCCTATTCGTCGGCTTCGGATTACCTCGGAAGAAGGGTAGGAAAAACGGGCAGAGAAACAACCCGTTCTACGCCGAGATAGCAGGGGCACAGCTACACCTAGCCTATGTATCCAGCACCAACAACATTTACGCGAGGATCGCAGTCGAAGCTGTGCCTTCGGGCTGGGTGGAGGAGGCACGCGCTCAAGGCTGGGACGTCCGGGTGGTTCGAATGGGTGGGGTAGGGAGTACTACCAGGTTACACACGCCTCGCTAATGGAGCACGCCCGCTACGACGCGGAGCTACGCGCAACGCTGACAGCCTTCACGAAGACAAAAGCGGAAAGCTATCCTAAAGCCTGGGAGCTCGTGAATCACCTCGAAAAGCTGGGGACAGGGCAGGAATAGGGTAAACCACCAGGGAAGCGGCGCCCGGCCCCCTCCCCGCTACGCTTATAATTTGAGAAACTTTAGTCGCCTTGATGTCTGAGTGCGTGAAAACGGGGGACTGGGTGCTGTTGTACCACGATGAGAAGCATAGGTACACGGTGAAGGTAGAGGAGGGGAGGGTTTACCACACGACGCATGGAAGCGTGAATCTCACGGAAGTCGTGGGTAAGCGTTACGGGGAGACTGTGAGGACAAACATTGGGGAGGATCTCGTAGTATCTAGGGCTAACCTGCTCGATAGACTTGGCTCTCTCCGCAGGTTCACCCAGGTGATATACCCGAAGGACGCTGCTTACATAGTCGTGTCTGCCAATATAGGTCCAGGGTCGCGTGTCGTAGAGGCAGGTACTGGGACGGGCTTTCTGACCGCGATTCTCGCGTGGTACGTGAGGCCTAGCGGGAGGGTCTATACGTACGAGATAAGGAAGGATTTCTACGAGGCTGCTCTGGAGAACCTCAAAGAAGTTGGGCTACTACCTTACGTCGAGGCAAAGAACAAGGATATTCGGAAAGGCATCGATGAAAGTGATGTGGACGCCGTCGTGCTGGACATGCCGGACCCCTGGAATGTTGCCGAGGAAGCTTACAACGCGTTGACGCACGGGGGTATACTCGCCGTCTTCGTGCCCACGGTCACTCAGCTCGAGAGGGTTATTGTTGCAGTGAGGAAAAGCGGCTTTAAGGTTATAGAACCCGTAGAAGTAAACGTGAGGAAGTATAAGCCGGTACCGGGAGAGCTAAGACCCGAGACGCTTGGAGTCCTGCATACGGGGTACCTGCTTACCGCTAGGAAGCTGTAGCGCAAAGCATCAGCGGAAAAAGCTTATTAACTCGGTTTCAGCAGTGAATATACGCGCGGAGACGCGCGGGCGGGGGTGCCCGAGCTAGGTCAAAGGGGGCGGACCGGCCTGGAGGCTGGGCCTATACTCAGGATTACATTCAATGGGAGCTCCGCTGGCGTTGGCCTGCCCGGGTTCGAATCCCGGCCCCCGCACCACTCTCCCTGGAAAACTATCTTCTTTGAAGAGCCTGGGCTCTCTCTTCTATCATCTTTCGAATAACTCTTCTCACAATTCTGCAAGCCTCTTCAAGCTCCGGGTATGCTAGGTAGTAGTACACGTTCGTCCCGCGCCGCTCTGCTCTAACGACCCCCTTCTCTCTTAGAAGCGCCAGGTGCCTAGAGACCACTGGCTGGGGCTCTCCCAGTGAGTTTACGATTTCAGAGACGTTTCGAGGGCCAGCGTAGAGTAGCGAGATTATTTTCAGCCTGAGGGGATGACACAGCGATTTGCAGAACTCGGCTTGTGCCTCGAACAGCTGGGCATCCTCGCTCGACATACACGCCTCAGGGATACTGGTTCTTTGGGAGATTAAAATATTTCGATATATCGTTGCGTTATGAGTAATGGGTGCCGAAGGTTTTCTTCGCGCGCTCTTGCCCGCATTACTTTTCGTGAGCCTAGGGCTCTTTCTCTCAGAGTTCTCGAAGTCGCTTTATGTGAAAAAACAGGGACTGGCTTAATGTGCAAACGACGCGCGCGCCGAAAGATTTATCAATAGTTGCGGGTCGAGGGTGTGGGAAGGTATGTTGCGTACGAGGATTCTCAGGAGTGTTGGCGTCTACGTTGTGGAGAAGGATAGAGAGGTATTCTGGTTAGACTTGCGAGTATCGGGCTTTAGGCAAAGCAAGAGGGTGGAGAGCTTCCTGCCTTATTTTAACTTCTTGAGGAAGTGGCTCGTGGAAAACGGGTTAATCAGAGACCTAGATGAGGGGGAGAACCACGTTTTAAGGTTCTCTAAAGACCCTGAGTCGCCGGAGGTAACGGTCTTAGTGATACTACTGAAGAGAGGAAACCGAGTTTCGAAGGCCATTATTTCGCCCCTCAAACCGGGTCTTCTCAGGCTAATCGATGAACGTTTAAGAGGCGCGGGGTGGAGGAGTGTTTTCCTAGTCGACATGAAGACCCGCACTCGTGTACGTGAAAGAGAAGCCGTGTAGGGTACGTTATTTGCGAAACATACGAGGAGGACGCGGCGTAACGCGTGTTTTCACAACCCGAAACCTGCTAGTTTATGATACGCGATCGAAAACCTTGGGGAAGAGTGGTGCCGGGGCCGGGATTTGAACCCGGGACCTCTCCCGCAGCGCACCTCTATGCCGGGTGCGCGACTCGGTCTTCAGCCGAGCGCTCTCCCAGCTGAGCTACCCCGGCTATAGCGCTCGGCGCAGTAAAGAATTCTTGGGCTGGAGGTTATTAAGTTTTCGCGAAGTGCCGCGCGCGGCACACGCCAGTAACAGCGCTCCTCCGGGCGGTCAGGGTCCGCCCTCGCCGTCCTGACCGCCTTTACGAGAGCCTTGGAGAAGAAGCCGCCCTCGGGCTCTCCCAGCGAGCCCTCCAGCTCGTAGTCGTCCAGCGTCAAGACTCTCGCGCGCGGGAAAGGCGCCCGGCCCCCTCCTCTTAAGTTGCGCACTAAAGTGGTTAGTATAGTGAGGTATTCGGATTTGGCTAGGTGGAAGAGTACAGGAGCCTGGGTTCTCGTCTACGGGAGGAGGAAAGTTGGAAAAAGCTACTTCATCAGAAATTTCACCAAGTGGGACTCGTACTACTTCGTCGGCAGGGAGCGCTTGAGTGGATTCCTGACCTGTTTTCGGTATGCTTTACGCTAGTTTTTCCTGAAAGCGTTTTCTCCGTGTTCGCGCTCTTCTCGGATGGGTGTCTCTTCTAAGACCAGTTTTCTGAGGGCGGGGTTTCTTTCGAGCACTTTTCCCTTCTTGACTTTATCGACTAGCATTGGATGTATGAATTTATCCGCGTAAAGCGAGGCTACATGCTCGTTTCCGCTTGCCAGTTCGTCGTAGCTTACCTCGACGAGGGTTCCGTCATCGGTGACGTATTGGTGCGTAGCCGCGCTGAGCACGGCGAGCCTGTAGAGTCTTAGCCCCGTCTGGTAGTGATCCTTTACCTTTACCGGGCAGTAGTGTACCGATATGTTGAGCCGTTTTTCCTCCGCGTAGCTGACGGCTTTCAAAGCGGCTTCGGCGCTTCCCTCTGCAGACCTGTAGTCCTCGGAAAGCCTGTAGCCTCTTAGCTCGAGCGAAACAGAGTTCGTCTCTGTGAACTCTAGCTGGTTCAAATTCACGAAGTCTAACTCGTACCTTTCCGCCACCTCTAGGAGTCTTACCAGCGAATCTTCGCTGCGCGGCAAGGCAGGGTACTCGAGCCCTATGGATAGCTTATCGCCCCACTCGCTCGCGACGTTGAGTACTTCTTCCAGCCTGTCGAGAGGGGCGTGTATTCTCAGCTCGTCTAGCCCAGCTTCTACGAGGGAGTTTAGAGTCTCATGTCTTAGCAGTAAGCCCGTAGTATAGACATGTATGTGGAAGCCTTTACCGAATACTTCTTTCAAGAACTTTGCCGTTTCCACGGAAAGGCTTTGCTTCACCAGGGGATCCCCACCGGTGAGGCTTGCTCCCAGGGAGCCCGATCTCAGTATCTCCGCCTTTAATAGCGTGAAGTATTCTCCTGGATCGTAGACCTCTACTTCGTTCACAAACGTGACGTCCCTTTGCTTTCTATAGTTGCTCAGCGGACAGTAGAAACAGTTGTAAGGGCAAAGCCCGGTTAGAAAAATCACAGTTTTGAGCCCCTGTTGGCAGAGCGTGCAGCCCCTGGGTAGCTTACCGTAGACTACGCTGCCGCTCTTGAGTGTGCGGACACGCTTCATGCATCTTTAACCTGCTCGAGTAGGGAGATTATCTGCCAGATCTTGGTACGCGCGAAGAGCGGTGTGTTGGGATCTGAGGATATATCTTCTAGCTTGGAGATCACCGTAGCCGCCTTAAGTCCCGGCGTCATCTGGGGATCCATTAGCACCTCTATAGACTCCGTGGCAACCCTTCTAATGTTCCTAGGAATACCCCGGTCATCGGCTATCTGTTTTAAAAGCTCTATAGCGTTTTTAATCTGGGGTACAACGTCGGCCATTCCTCATCGCCCCAGAATCTTCAGTAGAAGTGCTAATAAAGATTGTGTGCGCAAGCACACGAAAAAAGGAAAAGCTTAAGTTCAGGGATTACCGTCGATCGGGTGGTAACTATGAAGGTATACGACGTTGGAAGGATATGCGTTAAGACTAGCGGGCGCGAAGCCGGGCTTAAATGCGTAATAGTAGACATAATCGACGACAACTTCGTTCTCGTGACAGGGCCTAAAAGCGTTAGCGGGGTTAAGAGGAGGAGAGCGAATATACGCCACCTCGAACCCCTAGAATACAAGATCAGCATAAGTAAAGGTGCTAGCGACGAGGAAGTAAAAGCGGCTCTCGAAAAAGCTGGGCTTATAGAGTTCATGAAGGAAAAGGTTAAGCCGACGGTATCAACCACGTTTGTTTAGCTGCAGGTTACCGTGGTGCAGCGTTCGTGCCCGCCAAGTACCTTGCAGCGACCCCTTCCCGCGAGATATACGTGAGGTCCGAAGACGAGACGGATTTTTCCTACGGGTGGCTCCCAGAAGAGCGACCGCCGGAAGTACTCCTCAAGTACTCCGTCATAAACCTAGACAAACCCGTGGGACCCTCAAGCCACGAGGTTGTAGCGTGGCTTAGGAAGCTCCTAGGGATAGAGAGAATAGCCCACGCTGGCACGCTGGATCCAAAGGTTTCCGGGGTTCTTCCCATAACGTTGAACAACGCTGTACGCGTACTACCTGTGCTGCTAAAAGAGGACAAGGAGTATGTGTGTGTAATGAGGCTGCACGGCGACGTCGACCCGGAAAGGCTTGAAAGAGTAGTCAGCATGTTTAAAGGCAGGATTTACCAGAGGCCACCGCTAAGGTCTGCTGTGAAGAGGGAGGTTCGAATAAGGCAGATCTACGATATTAGGCTTTTAGAGTTTAACGAGAGGACTGCCCTCCTCCATGTCTGGTGCGAAGCTGGAACCTACATGCGTAAGCTGTGCCACGATATCGGAGAGATACTCGGTGTCGGGGCGCACATGCAGGAACTTAGAAGGATCAGGTCTGGGAGTCTCTATGAGGACAGGAACTGCTCTACGATGCACGACGTCGTGGACGCGTACTATATCTGGAAAGAGAGAGGGATAGACCACTTTCTACGGCAAGTCTTTCTGCCTGTTGAAGCAGCGATCCAGCATCTTCCAAAAGTATGGATTAGAGACTCCGCGGTAGATGCTGTATGCCATGGAGCCCCTCTGGCTGTCCCCGGGATAGTAAAGCTAGAGGGAGGTATAAAGGTGAACAGCACAGTGGCTATTCTCACGCTGAAAGGCGAGCTAGTAGCCATCGGGAAAGCGCAAATGACCACGGAGAAGATGCTTACAGAGTCTAGCGGGATTGCCGTGAAAACGGAGCACGTTGTCATGGATCCGGGGACCTACCCAAGGAAGTGGAAGTCCCATAAGGAGGCCTCAGGCCCCTAGGTAGTTGTCTATCTCAATGTTCGCAATTACGATCAAGACGTCCAAGTTTTTTCTCTCAACAGAGACTCTCACCCTCCTCGGTACCCTCACCTGGAACCCCGCGCTGAACACTAGAGAAATTTCCCTTACCTCCCCTAGGCGCCTCAGAACATCTGCCAAGAGCTCGCCGTCGCTAGATACGAGGAACGAACCGCCGAATTGCTCCTCTACGTTGCCAGCAATCCTCTCCACGCTTATACCGCTGTGCGGGTGCCTGGCTCCACCCTCGGATTCTACCTCCCACATTGCCCTAACTATCCTTCGATGTAGCCCGGCGAACGACTGCTCATCCACGTGCACGTGCCTCAGCCTGGAGGATAGAAAGGAAACCGAGAGCCCTGCATCCGGCATCACGAAGCGAAGGGTAACATCGCGCCGGATATCGTGCGATAGAAAGATCGCCGACGTAACAACCCTGCACACCAGCGGCACGTCGTCTACGAATCTACTTCGAGGTATCACGACATTGAATACTCTCCGCATGGCAACACCTGTAGCGCGTGATAACAGCATATAGCTGGAGCCGGGGCCGGGACTCGAACCCGGGAAATATCGGGTTACCAGGGCTGGTAAATTTCTCTAGCCACTGCAGCCTCGCCTCCACACCTCACGAGTGGAACCGACGCCTTGACCTCTCGGCCACCCCGGCCTAGAAAGATAACGTCTACTCCACTTTTATTCTTTACGTTAGCGCGCGCTTACTAGTGCTCGTGCCGCGCCTGACTGAGGAGGGGGCCGGACGCCGCTTTCCTGGTGGTCTTTTCTCTTAATTTCTCGCCCCAGCTGGGCGTATCTTCAGTAGTTCTTCGACTAGCTTCTTCGCGGCTGGCTTAACCTCCGCCTTAGCCTTAGCGAACGCATAGAGAGCCTCCCAGAGCTCCGAATCCTCCGCCGCGCGCTCGAAAAGCGAGTCCTGGGGGATCTCGTAGTAAGGCGTCTCGCCTGACCGGACAACATTCACAGTCCAACCCTCTTTGACAGCCCTCTCGTACCAGCCTGGGGGCGCGTTACTAACGGGTATGCGGGCGTATATGTAGGCGTACTCGTCGCCGACGGCAACCATAACGAGGTTAAGCAACGCGCCGGCAACCGGTGCATAAAGGCCGAGACGCTGGTAAGACATGCACAGCTTTCGCGGTCCAATAAGCGCGAGGCGTGCTAGGAACATTGCCTTCTTGCAGCCCGACGCAGCCATGTATTCCAGTAGCTGTGGCGCTTTCTCGTAGAGGAGCCTTGCAATCCTGACTGAGCCCTCGGTTCTAACCCAGTTTTGCTCTTTGCCAACGGCGAATAGTAGCACGCGTGCGGTCGAGTTCTGCGAATACTTTCCGTCGGCGGCGTAGTATAGCGCTATTCTCAGCGCCCTTTGCTCATCTATATTACCCTTATTTGCCTCCTCAATCTCAGCGATCGCTATCTTCCGCTTTTCTTCCTTTTTTAATGCCCACACCTTAGGCGCATTGCGGACACCCTTAACTCTCACTTGCCACATGATGCTGACATGCCTCTTCTCGTTGATCGCGATGCCTCTAACGTATAACACTACCTCCTTTCCCGGCCAGAAACCGGGGAAGGAGACAGCCTGCCATGTTTGTGAGGTGCCCATTATTGCTTCTTCGCAGTCCGCGATGTAGCTGGCATCGCCCAGGACCCAGCCCTCCTGGGCGGCCACCAGCAATTCAGGCGGAAGCCTCAAGACGTCGGGTAGCCTGAGCTTAGCGATTTTAAGGAGAAGGACGACCTCGACGACCCAATACCCGGCCGGCGTTCTGTGAATATAGAGCCTCCACTTCTTGCCTGGAAGCTTAACCTTCCACTGCGTTCTGCCCGTCCTCCATATCTTGAGCTCTTCGAAGTGTTCCAGGGCTTCTTCAATCACTTTCTTGGACACTCTGCAAGCCTTCTCAACGCCGACCTCCGCCTTGTTGGTAAGCTCTACGTAGACCTCGCCGTAGCGCTGGTAGTTAGCCTTGACGTTGATCAGCTCCCACATCACCTTGTCGCGCGTAGCCTCCAAGCCGCGGAAATCGTACCTGTGGAGAAGCGCCTTCCCGAGAAGCTCCCTGAGCTTTTCTCGGACAAACTCCTCGTCGAACTCTTCGACCTCCGCCACAGCTCCATACCCCATCATGACTTCGCTCATATCACCACCTCTCCTTAAATAGTGGAAGCGTGGCGGGAGGGGCCGTGAATAGTGAGTGTTTCAAAGCGAAGCACCGTGAGAGCTTTCTCGGGCGGGCCTGCTGGGGCTAGGGCTCCGCTCGCCTCGTCCGCCCCCCCCCCCCCTCCCCCGGGGAGGCCGGCGCTGCTCGCTAGGGACGACCGTCACCATTCGGCTCATCGTGTCGGATCTCATGAATCGGCCCCCTTGGGGCTTCGCTGGCTGTTGTCCCCGGGGTGCAGGCGTGGCTTCACTTTTCGGCCGCTGTTCTATTGATTATCATGGGTTTCCCGGGATTTATTGCTTGCGCGTACCGGCTTCCCGGGTTTACAAGTGGAGTAGTGTTGCCAAGCATTTGCTAGTAAAAGCTGACCAGCTTTTGCTAGCAAATGCTGGCGCGCCACCCGTGGGAGTGCTACCCGGAGCTTTGCCGCGAGATGCCCGAACTGTGCAAAGAACAGGAGTAAGCCGTAAAACATCTTTTTCCTCTCTTTTATCCCCGTTTCTCTCCTTTTTCCCTGGTTTGTAAACGCGAGCGTGGCGCAGGCGAAAAGCGGGGCAGAGGAGGCGGCGAAGAGGGAGGCGATGAGGAGGCGTTGAGGAGGATGGAGGCGAGGGGTTGGGGCTAAAAGCGCGCGCCTAAAACCTTCCTTTTTCTTCTCTATCACGCGCATGCTTATAGTAGCTCGTGTATAAGTGTCTCCTGTATCTCTTCGATACATGCGACGTCTGCCCACGCGATTTCTCGTCTGTTTGTTGTTCAGAGGCGAGTGAGGACGGAAAGAATATGCCTAAGTAGGATCAACGTGTACACATGCTGGAGATCTACGACGAGATTCACGGATTCATAGATCTTAGTGAGGCTGAAAGCACTGTACTGGGTGACTGCGTGGTTCAGCGTCTACGCAGAATAAGACAGCTAGGACCAGCCGACCTAGTATACCCCGGAGCTGTACACACACGTTTCTCCCACTCGCTTGGAACGCTGTACCTCGCAGAGCGTATCGCGAAGAGTGCCGGCATAGAGGACGAAGGAGAGGTTGAGTCTCTAAGGTTAGCGGCACTCCTACACGATGTCGGTCACATGCCCTTTTCGCACGCTCTTTCGAGCAATCACGAGAAGGTTTCGCAGGAGGTAGTAAGAAGCATGCTGGGAGACTTGCTGGGAAAAGATCTAAAACACGGGGTTATCGATATACTCGCCGGGAGCTCGAGGCTATCACCCATCCTAGCCTCGGAGGTCGATGCAGACAGGCTAGATTACTTGCTCAGGGACTCAAAGCACACCGGCGTGTCCTACGGCAACGTGGACGTCGACAGGGCTGTACGCTCAGCGAGGCTCGTACGAACAGAGGCTGGGTGGGCTCTCGGCTTCGTGCACGGGGCGGAGACCGCAGTAGAGAACATCCTGCTGGCTAGAACTCAGCTTTTCAGAGTGGTGTACTACCACAGAACAGTAGGAGCATTCGAAGCTGTGTTGCGCGCAGCGTACGCGATGCTGGTCGAAGAAGGGTACCTACCCTCTCTCGATGAAGCCCTCGAAGAGAAAGAACTCTGGTGCATGTTCGACGATTGCATGGTTATCGAGGCCTTGAAGCGCGCGAGAAAGAGCGAGGAGGACAGGTTGAAAGAGCTCGCCACCAGCTTCCTTCTCAGAAAGCCACCGAAGCTGGTATTCGAAGCGTACCTCAGCGACGGTCCGGGCGAGGGCTTCAGAAGAGAGCTCTACGAACACGCGCTTAAAGGGACGGCAGAAGAATTACTGGTCGAGAAGTGCGGCGTACCGGAGGGTTGCCTGCTCGTCTACCTAGCGCGTATAGTCCCTATAGGCAACGTGAACAGGCTTCTCATACTGCACGGGGAAAGCGCGAAGCCACTCGTTTCTCTGAGCAGCACCCTGCTGAGCTACCTCAAAGGGGTAAGCCTCTCCCCGCTGAGAGTATACGCCTTCCCAGAATGCCTACGGCAGGCTACCGAGTGCCTCTCACGCCTGGCAGTCTTATGAACCCCCACGGCGGCTCCTCCTCGGGGCTTGGTGCGAGATATCTCTGTACGTCCACGCCTGTAACTCTAAGAGCCTTCCTCCACCCTCCAAGACCTCCCCCCTCCAGGGCCCAGTAGAGGAGAACCTGCGAGAGCATCGAGTCTCCCCTAGCAATTATTGTCTGTATGTAAGCTAGCCTGGGGTCGTACTCTCGTACATCCGCGAGGCCTCGAAGCTCTCTTCTTATGATCTCTATGCGGCGTCGAGCCTCCTGAATTCCTACGAACGGCGCGTACTGCAATGGTGTATGCGGCTTCGGCACGAGAGGGCTGACAGTGACTTTGAGGGCTCTCTCCCCCTTAAACCCCGTCTCCGACGCGAGTTGTCTAAGCTTCTCGGCGGTCAGCCTCAGGTCTTCCTCGCGTTCGCCCGGGATGCCTACCATTAGGTATACCTTTAGCCCTGTGTAACCGAGCTTCCGTGCCGAGAGGGAAAGCTCGCGGATGAGGCTGTAGCCTATGTGCTTCCTGATAGCGATCGCAAGGCTTGGAGACAGTGTTTCAGGAGCTACCGTGAGCGTTTTCTGGCCGCCAAGCCTGATATACTCGAGCCTTCTCTCGTTCAGGGTGTCGGCCCTGAGAGAGGGGATCGAAAACGAGTACCCCTCGTTCACCAGCCACTCGAGTATGCGGTCTGCCTCCGAGTGGTCGAAAAACGAGAGGCTTACGAGCTTTACGTGCCTGGTTCTATTCCCCGCGGAGCCCTCTTCGACTATTCTTCTTACCTGCTCGAAGGGCCTCTCCCTAACTCCTCGGAATATGTGTCCCTCGAGGCAGAACGCGCACATCCTGAAGCATCCTCTGCTCGTCTCGACGGCGGTTCTCCTCCTCCACTTTGCACGCGGGTCTAAAAGCTGTAGCTGGACGCTCGGCGAAAACTCCTTGGACAACTCCCTTGCGTAATTGAAGACAACCTCCTCCCCGCCGTGGAGCAGAGGGACGTAGAACCCCTTCTCGGCGCCCAAGTTCTCTAGGAACGCTCTCTTGTCCCCCCTGTACCCAGCCATGCCATCTACCAGTACGGGCATTAAAGGCTCGATCTCGCCCACTGCGAGAACGTCCACGAAAGGCGAAAGCGGCACGGGGTTCGCTATAACCGGTGGTCCTCCGGCTATCACAACCGGTTTCTCGCGCCTCTCGCTGTAAACCTCTACCCCGGCTTCAAGGAGAACTCTAAGTATGTTAACGAAGTCGAGCTCGTAATGCACCGAGATAACCACGTAGTCGAAGTCTCGTAGCGGGGTGCCAGTCTCGATGCTACGCGTTAAAGGAGTCCCATCGAAGTCGAGCATGAACTGCTCCGCGTAGACATCATCCAAAGAGTTCAACCAGTAGTACAGCATCTGGTACGAGAGGGAGTCCAGCGCAACGGTCGGTAGAGAGGGGTAGAGCAGTGCAACCCTAATGGTACCCCGCCCGGCTTTCTTCTTGACCACATTGTCCTCGGCAATCATTCGCGCCCGGACAACCTCTACATCCTCTGGCACAAAAACACTCACGCGCGCTAGCTTAAATAACGTGAGATGATTAACGGGCAATGGGGAGCTATGTTTACGCGGAAAACGTCTAAGGAGGAGGGACGCACGGCCCGCCTTCCGGACGAGATACCTGTGCCTGACGAGGCGCAGAGCGCCGAGACCAACGTTGTCGTGCACGAAGCCGAGTCCAAGAAGTGGGGCTACCAGTTAGCGAAGCTGGGGGTTGAGGGTCTCGACGAGCGTATAGGCGGGTTGCTGCGGGGTCGCACGTACCTCGTAACGGGCGAGACGGGGACGGGGAAAACGATGTTCAGCCTCACCTTCCTGATGGAGGGGCTCCGCTCTAACGAGCCCGGCATCTACGTGCTGGTAGACGAAGAGTACAGCGATTTCATGAACGGCGTCTACGACTTCGGCTGGGACTTTGAGAGCTACATTCGCTCAGGCCAGTTGCGAATACTGACACTGATGCCTGACTTCGTTGAGAGAATGAAGAACAAGCCCGTAGACACTGTGGTGAGATCGATCGTGGATGGGATTCTTCAGGAAGCCCGCGCAATCAGAGCTCAAAGGCTCGTCATAGACCCCGTCGCACCCTTGATAGTCAACGAGGGCGACTTAGCGTGGACGAGGGAGTACATAAAGAGCCTGATAATAAACCTGGAGAAACGTATAGGCGCAACTACGCTCATAGTCTCCGAGATACCCACCGGGAGCACGGCGCTCAGCAGGTTCGGAGTCGAGGAATTCCTAGCTGCGGGAGTCTTCGTCCTGGGAATAGAGCGCGTAAGAAACACGTTCTACAGAACGCTCTACGTAAGGAAGATGAGGTGGAGACCTGTACCTCCACAGATATTCGTTTTCGACATAGTGCGCGGTAAGGGCGTGGTTGTCAAGGGAGAGCTGGGCAGCATCGTACGAGGCTGAAGGCTTGTTGCGCGATTATGGTGCTCAGCCTTGGTGTCTCCGCTCATCTTTCCTCGCTACTACCAACCCTCAGCATCCGAGCTTACTACGCACCGCGAGCTTTAAGTATTTCCGTGATAACTTGATCTGGGAAGAGGGAAAGAGGGCTGGTCTCCTTGCGGCAAGCTCGCAGAGTCTACTACAAAGTACACAAACAGGGAGGTTACACCATGCTCGCTATATGCGACGAGAAGCTTTTAGGCGTCGAGCTCGAGTACAACAACGTGAGAGTAAAGATAACGCGCGACTTCTTTGGAGGCTCCCTCGTACTCCTCGACGACGAACTGCTCAGAAAGGAGATCGCGGGGGCAGACTCTATAACTGCGTTCGGCGAGGACAGTCTCAGCCTACTCGAGGAGATTTACCCCTCGGTGAGAAAGGCCTCTCTCAGGGTTGCCGGAGTACCATACGTGCAGGTCTTCAGAATAATGTCCGAGTAGCGGGTCTTGGGCGGGGGCGTCTCTGTGAAGATTCTCTGTCCTGTCTGCGGTAAGCCTACTGATAGGCTGATAGATGGTTTATGCCCGGAGTGTTACCGCAGGAGTAGGCGTATAATGGAGCCTAAGAGAGACGCGCTCAGGGTTAAGGTTTGCAGGAAGTGCGGGAGGCTTTACTACAAGGACGAGTGGCTAAGCTCCAGCGAGGAGCTTGCCATGTCTGTTGAAAAGGATCTGCCAAGGCTAGTAAAGGTGAGGGGAGAGCTTAGAAGCGCGAGGGTTAGTCTCTACATCGATAAAGGGTTCGCGGAGGTTCACGCGGTCGGCAGGGCTGATAGCGGCATTGACTTCTTCTACGAAGAAACTCTGAGGATACCGCTTAAGACCGAGTACTCTATCTGCGACTGGTGTCTAGGCAAGGTTTCGAAGAAGAAGAGCGCCATAGTACAGGTTCGGGCGAGCGAGAGAGAGCTCAGCAACGACGAGAAGAAAGCCGTGTACAAGGTTCTAGACGAGCTTTCCTCTAGCGGCAACGCGGAGGCCTTACCGTGGGACGTAAAGGAAGAAGCCGGCGGACTTGACCTGTACTTCTCCTCCCCGAGGGCCGCGAGGGAGGTTGTACGAAGGCTTTCAGAAAGAGTTTACTTCGAAGTACTCGAGACTAGTAAAAAAGTGGGGGTGGACGGTAGCGGCCACGAGAAGTATCAGTCAACGATAAGGCTGTTGTTGCCCCACATAGCTAGGGGCGACGTTGTGCTCTACAGAAACGAGTACTTCCTCGTTAAAGACGTCGACCCTAAGAGAGTCACGCTCTTAAACCTAAGTAGCTACGAGAAAGAGGTGTACATGCTCAACAAAAGCTTACTTTCGCGGATATCCGTGATTGCACGGGCTAACGAGTTGAAGATGGGTGTAGTTGTCTACACCGCTGGAGACAAAGTTCACGTAATGAGCAACGACTACAAAGTATACGAGGTGGACATACCTCCAAGCGCTAGGAAGCTTTTTCAGGAGGAACAAACAGTCGGGCTACTCGTACTCGAAAACAAGGTACTGCTTATACCGAGCCCGCCTTAGCGCGCAACTTCAGCCGGAGAATGCACGCGAGAGGCGGGCCCGGCGTTCCTTCACGTAGCGTCCCCTCAACCTGATTTCGCGCATCTTCGCCAGTATTTTCTCCGCGGTTTCGCGCCCCCTGATCTGAGCGTAGCCGTCTACAAATGCTTGGAAAAGGTCCTCCGCTTGAAGTGGATGCGTGCTCTCCAAGGCTCTTTTGAACAGATGCAAGTCTACGCCGGCGTCCTCGTCTCTGTTGGAGAAAAAGCCCAAACCGAAGTCGACCAGCCAGGGGGTTCGGGTCGGCGAGAGGATAACGTTGCTCGTTGTTAGGTCGCCGTACACTATCCCTAGCGAGTGAAGAGTTCCGAGTTGCCTGCCTATCTCAACGAACACGTTCCTAAGGGTTCCGGGCTCTATCCCCCTCATAGAGTCCTTCAGGCGCTCTCCGCCGATGTACGTCATGACGAGTATCCCCTCCTCGGGGTACACGAGGACAGGTACGGGGACGTTAACGCCGGCCATAGCAGCCCTGCTCAGTATCCGCGACTCCAGCACCGTTCTCTCTCTGCGGAGCTCCGAGTCGAGCCTGGGGTCCCGGTAGCTCTTCGGCACTCGGTACTTAACGACGACCTTTTCGCCTGCAAGCTCACCTTTCACTATTACCGCTTCGGCACCGAATCCTAGCACCCCCTCCGCCCTGAACCCGAGCCATCTCTCGAGGCGCTCTACCGCGTCGCGTGGAAATGCCCGCATCACTGCCCATCACCTGGATCGCCACGGAATGACGACCTCGTCCACCCTCCAGTAGGGCTGTATACGGCTTTCCTCAACCGGCACTCTGACACCGTGGGAAAAAGCCAGCGCGCCTGTATACGCTATCATGGCGCCGTTGTCTCCTGCGTACTCAGGCGGGACAACCCCGAGCACTCCGCCTCTATCCTCGACCATTCTCCTTAGCTTCTCCAGGAGTATCCTGCTCCTGGCAACGCCGCCCGTGAGGACGAGCTGGCTCTTACCGGTGTGCGCTAAGGCTCTCTCCGCGACTTCGACCAGCATCGAATAGGCGGTTTCGACGAGGCTGTAGCAGACGTCCTCTAACCGTGCTCTTCCGGATCTGTACAGGGAGAGAGCGTGGGTGAGCAACCCCGAGTAAGATACGTCCTGCCCCTTGACCGTGTACGGTAAGGGTATGTACTCCCGCCCTTTAAGCGCCAGCTCCTCTACTCGCGGAACCCCGGGAAACCCCAGCCCCACTTCTCTGGCAAACGTGTCGAGGCAGTTTCCGAGCGGTATATCTAGAGTCTCGCCGAATACCCGGTATCTACCCTCGTTGAAAGTCGTGACCATCGTGTTTCCACCGGCAACGTAGACGAACACGGGGTCCTCCAGCCCCGTAGTCAGCCTAGAAATCTCTAAGTGGGCTATTGCGTGGTTAACCGGTACTAGCGGCTTACCAAACTTTAAGGCCAGGTACCTTGCAAGCGTAGCCCCGACCCTTAGGCAGGGACCCATACCCGGGCCCAGCGCGACCGCGACTGCGTCCACCTCTTCAACACTGATACCCGCTTTCTGGAGCGCCTCGGAGAGGACTTTGGGAGCAACCCTGCTATGGTGCTCGGCGGCCTCCGTCGGCTTTATGCCTCCATGTCGCGGAACATACGTGTGATTAACGTTGACCAGAATATCTCCAGAAGAAGTAGCTATACCGACTCCAAACGTGTGAGCCGTAGACTCTATGCCTAGCACCTTTAACGCGCGCATGCCGAACAGCACGTCAAACGTACTCCGTATAAAGCTTTAACTTCGTGTCCTTTCTGAGAGAAAAAGCGCGTGCGCCTCTTGCCGGCGATGACGTAGAGGTTTCGGTCTGGGTAGGGGCAACTGCACTCCGTGCAGTCTGGGTTCGCGGCTACCGCCGCCGCCACGGCGACCAGGGCTACCACGACGGCTAGCAGTACCGGCTTCCACTTCATCGCGCAGAAATAAAAAGAGGGGCTATTTATCCGTTAGCGCGCGGGAGCAGAAAAAGAAAAAAGGGGTTTAGGGCTCGACGAATACCTGTATCTCTACGTGCGTCCCGGGGTAGACCTGTATTTCGAGCCAGCCGGGCTCTACCGGTGGTGGCTCCAGCCTCGGGCCCCAGTGCTCGCGGTAGCCCTCGTTCACGAAGCTTCCGTAGGCGTTTACCGTTGCGTCGCACGTTCCCTGCATTATGCACCTCGGCAGTACGAACTCGAAGTAGGATATGTCCTCGAATATTAGGCCGGCGCCCTTCGAGCGGTACATCGAGGGGCCGTTCTCGACTATCACGAGGATCTCTATGATGCCGCTACGCGCGAGCGGCTTGCCCTTCACTACTACTTTGCTCCAGTTCTTCGGGGTTTCTAGGAGTACTATGAGGAAGCCGGGTGCCTCTATTTCCCAGACTCCGTTGCCCTTGTACCTCCAGGACCCCGACTGGGCCTCCTTCACTGTGAGCACCATCCTGGCCTTGACTTCTCTGCCGGCGTAGAGTACTCCTCCGAGCGTCGAGCGTGGTGGGTGGCACTTGAGGCTCCAGCCCGCCACCAGTACCGTGTCGTTCGCGACTTCGAGCGAGGCGTCGCCGTGTAGGAGCGTCCAGCGCCCAGCCACACTGGCGTTCCAGTAGTGCACAGCCTCACAGGTCTCGTTGAGCTCCACACTCGCAGGGCCCAGCACGAGGACAGAGTAGGCCGGGACCTCCAGCACAGTGGTCGAGTTCACCCAGGAACCGTTGATTGTTACGGGGTGCTCGCCCGGCACCACCTTGACCTTTACCTTCACCTGCTCGAAGAAGGCCTCGATGGTCGTGTTGCCGTAGACTCTGACATCGCCGGGCGAGGTGGGGGAGCCGTTGACCAGCAATGCTTTCAGCCTCCAGCTTCTAGGCGTGGACGCGTTGATCGAGAGCAGTGCCCCGCCCCTGAGCAACAGCGTGTCGTTGCCGTAGCTCGAGCCGTTGACGAGCAGGTAGCCGGAGCCGTAAACCCTCAGCGTGACCACGGGGCCACTCCACGCGAAAACCGCCTCAACCGTCGTATCGCCCGATACCCTCGCTACGCCTGGTAAAACGGGCGACCCGTTCACGAGTAAAGCCTTCAGCCTCCAGCCTGGCTGGGGCGAGGCATTGATAGCCAAGACGGCGGGCGCCCTGAGCGTCAGCGTGGCGTTCACGTAGCCCGTGCCGTTGACGAGCAGGGAGCCGGGGCCGTAGACCTTGAGCGTTAGGGTGGCGTTCCTAGGCTTCTCGGCCGGCGCCGGCCCCTGGGCTGGCGTCTGTGTAGGTGGTTGCACGGGTGGCTGTGCGGGCGGCGTTGCTAGAAGCGCGATGTAGGCTGCCAGGGCTGTGAGCACTGCAACTGCTACCAAGACTAGGGCTTTCTTGTTCACAGTCATAAGGAGAAAAAAAGGGGGGTCGTATTTATTGCTTGCACGGGAAGATTCGTTTTATAACTTTCGTTTTATAACTACTGGGATAAAACGAAAACTGAAATTTTTAACGGCCAGTAAGGCTTAAATAACCGTTTTTTTATCTAAGTACACGTGGCGCGTGAACCCCGCCACCCCGCGGTGACGATGAACCCAGACAGCCCGGTGGCGGGGGATGGGGGAGGAGAGGAGGAGGGCCGGGCAGTGTAAGCCAGGCCCATGGGGAGAAACCCTGCCATCCCCCGCTAGCCCCTAAATTATCTTTTTTTTGTCCGCCCACTCCGTCCCTCCCGTTATTGGGAGACCTCCCGAGCAGGGAGGGGTTCCTGTGAGCGCCCGCGCGCGGGCTAGGCCTGCGGCGGCGTGAGGGGGCGCCTGCCCGGCTGGGCCTTGCCCGGGGCTGGCGCCTCCGGGGCCCGAGGAACACCCGCGGCTGGGCATTGCCCGGCGGGTGCGAGGGGGCGCGCGGCTGTCTGGGCTTTGCCCGGGCCACGCGTCTGGGCGGACGGGGGCGGCGGGGGAGGCGGGGCTCTGGGGCCCCAGCCCCGGGCTGGGGCGTCTCTCCCTAACCGGGGAGAGACCGGCCTAGGGGCTGATTCGTGAAGCCCGACACGATGAGCCGAAAGGTGACGGTCGCCCCTAGCGAGCAGCGCGGCCCATCCGGGGGGCCGGGCAAAGGCGGGCGAGGCCTTGGCCCCAGCGGGCCCGCCCGTGAAAGCATTCACGCCTCACCAGGCTTTCAGAGCTTCGCTTTGAAGCATTCACGGCGCTTAGCGCATCCCTGCCTCGGCCAGGCGCGCCCTCGTAGGGCGCCCCGCCCGCCAGTCAGGAAGGGCGGGTTGGTATGGGCCGGGGGATTGAGTTAGAGGTGGACGAGAAAACCAGGGAGATCGTTGAGAGGGTTGCAAGGGAGCGTGTCGAGAAGGCTAGCTCTAGGCTTGATGAGAGGTATTTGGAGGTCTATGAGTACCTTGCACGAGTTGCTAGAAAGCTTAGGGAGCGCTGGCCTTGGCTCTCAATCTTAACGATTTACATGCTGATCCTACTGGACAAGGCCTACGAGCAGGCTAAACAACGTTTAAATGAGTTTCTGTCTGCTGAGTGGCACGTCTTTCGGAGTGGTAAGAAGACATGGCGTATTTACCCCAAAGACAAAGGCTTCTACGTTATGATAGGCAAAGCGCCCAAAGGTAACTTTAACGTAGTCTTACCACTGGATAATGTAGCTACAGATGTCTTCATAAAAGGGCTGAAACTAACAGCCAGGGTACGGTGGTATGCATTACGAGGATGGCTTCTCAGCGATATACATTACTCGCGTAAACGACGATTGCTGGATGCAGGCACAGATCAATCATGGCAAGTGATTGCGATCTCTGCATTACTTAACGATGTTGTTGCGAGGATAGCTGTTAGATCCCTAATTCTTGGAAAGAATTCTTTAAACTTTGCCTGGCGCATACTAACCAATATCCTATTACCCTGGGAGCTAAAGGGTAAGGCTAAGGAGATTACCACCGAAAAGTTCGTGTTAAGGATAAAGAAGAAGGATGTAAACAAACTGAAACCCTCTGAAGCACTAACACTATTAACGCTGTATCTTGGGGATGGAGCAATTCCAAACTTCAAAGTAAACATGCTCCATATACTCGCCAACAACAGAGATCTTCCAATCACAGGCGCGAAAGCAATTCAACTTGCACAAAAGATGCTAGAAGTCAGTGGTGAATATGGGGAGTTGCTGAAATTGTTGCAAGTAAGAAAGTACCAATACCTTGAGATACTCTCGAATAGAAAGGCCAACAACGTGGTGCGTATGCACATTGTCGTTGCAGGGGTGAAAATGCACCTTATACTTGTTGGTGGTGCGTCACACTTTGGGCTTGAGGCGCGTGTGCTTGAAACTAGGAAGACAAAAATCCCGGAGAACTTTGCAGAGCTCGCTGAACGTGAAGGTCTTAAAGTCGAGGAAACTACTATTAGGTATAAAGGATGGAATGGCAGGGTTTACGAGTACCGCGCGTGGCATGCCTACACTGAGGAGCTTCTAGAGTTTGCACATTTACGTCCACAAGCTTACTGTGTCTACCTGAAGTACCTCTATGCTAAACGCGAGAAGTACGAGAATAGATGCACTATCGAAAAAGTCCAAAGGCTGATAGATAGAATAATCAGGGATGCAAGAAAACATGCGCCTAAAACGCTGGAAGCATGCCTCGAAGAGCTGGGGCAAGAAAGCTAAAGAGATAGACCAACAGGGAAGGCGCCCGGCCCCCTCCTCTCGCACGCTCACGTGTTAAGTTCTATACTCCGTATATCCGCATTTGCCGCAGTGCCAGCGCTCGACGGGTTTTAGGTGGTGGGCCATGATGGATCCGCAACGCGGGCACTTTTTGTTCTTCAACCTTATGGTCCCGGTTTTGTAGTCGTATTCGTAGAGTTCGTGTACTTTCGCCACTCAGGTCACCCCTCCTGCTTCTTCGCCTCCTGCTCCTGGATTAAGCCGTTGCGGCGCAAGATGTGTTTAGGCTCGAACATCTTCATTTTCACGTCGGAGTCGTAGATATGGATCAGCGCTTCGGATACTCCTTGTCCGTAACGGGTAACTAGCTTCCTAACGACAATCGCGCTCCCTCCGGTTCCGAGCATGTTGCGTAAAGCCTCAGCTACATCCCTCCTGGAAGGGGTCCCCGAGCCTTGATGGTGGATCTCTACTAGTAACTCACGTCTTCCGACAAGCTTGTTTACTTTCTCCTGGATGATCCTAAGAGAGCTTACGGCCATTCCCCACACCCTCGTTACGCGTGCTTAATTGCTATTTTAATTTTTCTCGCGCGACCAGTCTTGTATTGCTCTGGGCATCCCAGCTACTAGCCTCTTTACCGGCTCGCCGTACTTCCTCATATGTGCGTTGACCCCGGATACGCGAAAGCATTTAAGTTACCTGTTGAGGATTGTAACTGTGGGTGAGAGGTTGTGAGTTACGAATTTGACGAGTGGTTCAAGAGGATAAGGAAGATGATGGAGGAATTCGACAAAATGTTCGAGGAGATGATGCGCGAACCTATGCTCTACTCTGGAGAAAAAGGCAGAAGAATAATTGGACCGTACTACTACGGGTTTAGCGTCGAGATAGGTCCCGACGGTGTTCCCAAAGTCAGGGAGTGGGGCAATATCCGCCCTGGACCCATAAAGCCTGTCGTCAAGGAATCCATTGAGCCCTTCACGGATGTTTTCGACGAAGGTGACCATTACAGAGTGATACTCGATATTCCCGGAGTCGAGAAGGATGAAATAAACGTAGAGGCTACTGAAAACTCCCTCGTGGTATCCACGACTGGCGAGAGGAAGTACTACAAGGAGGTCAGGTTTAGCGACCCCGTAGACCCCTCTACCGCGAAAGCTCAGTACAAGAACGGAGTTCTAACGGTGACTATCGAGAAGAAGGAGAAGCCTAAGAAGGAGAGAGGCGTCAAGATAAAGGTAGAGTAGGAGAGATACCCGCGCGTCTAGACTTTCAGGTTCAGCTCTTCCCCGAGCCGTGGGACGAAGGTTTCGTGTCCAGCCTTCACGCTTAGTTCCGCTAGCTTGACCGCGGCTTCCTCCTCGCCGTGCACGAGGACTACTTTACTACCTTTCTTCGCGCTGTCAAGGGTTTTTACGAGCTCGCTGTGGCCACAGTGGGCTGAGAAGTCGAACCACTCTATTCTCGCCTTCACCGGTCCGCGTTTGGTGGGTGAAGCGTATATACCGGTCTCAATCACTTGTCTCGCGGGGGTCTCCGGGATAACGTAGCTCACAAAGATTACCGCGTTTTTCTCGTTCTCCATTATCTTCTCCATGTAGTACTCGCTAGGTCCTCCCTGCAGCATACCGGCTGGAGAGATTATTACTCCCGGCTTTGAGAGTATCTTCTTCCTGTGGTCCCAGTCTTTGACCTTTGTAGACATCTCGACCGCTTTCTTGAATAGGGATGGTTCTCGCAGGAGATGCGAGTCCTCGGCTATCAAGTCGTTAGCGGTGCGCGCCATGCCGTCAACGTATATGGGGACTTGGAGGTCGTACTTAGCCAGCACGCACAGGATCTCCTGTGCCCGTCCCACGGCGAAGGCAGGTATGAATGCTATCCCGCCGTCCTCCACGACTTCGAGAACGGTTTTTACAAATTCTCTCTCTACTTCTTCCCGTGGAGGGTGGTCGTACTCGGCATACGTAGACTCCATGATCACTACGTCTGCCTTTGAGAACTCGCTGATGCCGGCACCCCTGAGAAGACACGTATCGTGGAGGGAGTAGTCACCTGTGTAGAGCACGTTCAGCGAAGGGGTTTCTATCTGTATCATCGCACTACCGGGTATATGTCCAGCGTCGAGCACTCTAATTGTGACCGAGCCGATGTCGTAGGACTCGCCGTAACCTAGCGGAACTAGGCTTTCCAACATCTTTTCGACTTCCGGGGCTTCGTACGGTATATAGTACTTGGAAAGCTTCATGAAGTCCTTTATTAGAAGATCGCTAAGCGTGGCCGTAAGCGGCGTGGAAATCAGCGGGGGTTGCCCGGATACGTATAGGAGTGGCGCTGCGCCGCTGTGGTCTAGGTGTGCATGAGAAATTGCAACCGCGTGTATTCCCTTTGGCGGCACAGGTAATGGGAACTGGGGCTCTTCCCCCTCAATGCTAACGCCGTAGTCGAGCAGTATCAGCTTGCCTTCAACTCCCAGAAGTATCGCCGACCTGCCAACCTCTCTCGCTGCTCCTAAAGCCTTAAGGTAAACATCCGCCATTATGTAGCTCAAAAGAGCTGAACCCCATCTTTTTATAAATTTTTAGCGCACGCTCTTCCGAGAGTTTTCTTAATTACCGGAGCAAATGCTCTACTCTTGGCGTCGCGCGCCCGGCTCCCTCCTCCACTATGCGTAAAACAGCGTAAAAGCTTTTAGCAGTTGTACTTTGCTTAGAGATTAGTGTACATAGCATGGCTCGAGCATCGCTTGACGGGATAGCGTACTCTTTGTTTGGCTGGGCTGGTGAAGCTATAGCAAGGATGGTTCCGACCCTTAGAAGCGATATTGTCTCAGCGGACATGAAGGTGTATCCTCCGGCGTACGCGTCCAGAGTTGTTTTTCTGTCCATCATAGCCCTGGTTCTAGGCTTCGTGTTCGACGTGCCGATAGTGATTCTACTCTCGAGAATGGGGGTCGGCTTGGGAGGAGTCCTGGCTACGAGCTTCTCGGTACCCCTCATGCTCGCCGGCGCGGTATTCGGCCTCGGCCTCGTATACCCCAAGATCAAGCTGTCGAACAGGACAAGCAGGTTTGACCTGGAGGTCCCCTATCTTTCTGTCTACATAACCGTCATGGCGACTGGAGGTATCTCGCCGTATACGAGCTTCGAGCGCCTAGCTAAGGCCCCGAAGGTGCTTTTCCAGGAGATAAAGAAGGAGGCGATGTACTTCTTCCTGAAGGTTAAGGGAATGGGCCAAGATCCTCTCTCGGCGATAGAGGACAGTGCTAAGCGCGTACCGCACAACGGCTACAAGCAACTAATGCTGGGTTACGCGGCAACTTTGAGGGCTGGAGGCGACGTTGTCCACTACCTTCAAAGGCAGACAGAGGTCATGCTACGCGAAAGAGTATCGCAGATGAAGACTATAGGTGAGAGAATAGGAGCCCTCATGGAGTCCTACATGGCTATAGTGTTGCTCACCTCTATGACGCTCTACGTCCTCTACGTTGTGAACATGGCGCTAGCCCAGGCCGGGATGGGTCTCGCCGGCGGAGAAATTCAGTTCGTAATGGTGTCGTACATCATTATGCCGATGCTTTCGGGGCTCTTCATATACCTAGCCGATCTCATGCAACCCAAGTACCCCGTGTACGACTCAACGCCGTATGTCGTGTACTTGGCCTTGGGAATACCCATAACAATCTTCCTCTTCGTCGCCATGGTCCTCCCATTCGCGGTAGCGCCTCCAGCCTCTACTGTGCTAAGGAGCGTTTTCTCACCCTTCGTCGGCGCCGTGTTGCTCCTGACGAGGCTCTTAGGGCTTGGGAAGGGATACGAGAGCGGAGTTGGCATGATAATCTCGCTGACCCTGGGGCTCCTCCCGGCGATGATCGTAGAAACGCGGTCAACACTGAAGTTCAGCGGTATACAGTACGGGTTAACGAGGTTTCTAAGGGACCTCGTCGAGGTTAGGAAAACCGGTATGGCGCCGGAGAAGTGCATAATTAACCTGAAGGACAGGGACTACGGGAAGTTTACCCCCTACCTCCGCGACATAGCTAAGCAGGTCGGGTGGGGTGTGTCCCTTCACACGATCTTTGAGAGATTTTCGAAGGGCATGAAGAACTGGTTCGCCCTTATCTCGATGTTTCTACTCGTTGAGAGCATCGAAGTAGGAGGCGGCACGCCGCAGACGCTAGAGGCGCTTGCAAGCTACGCTGAGACGCTAGAGCAAGTCGAGAAGGAGAAAAGGGCGGCTTTGAGGCCGCTGATGCTAATGCCCTATGTGGGAGCGCTCATAATAACGGTTGTAGTCCTGATCCTAGTAGAGTTCATGGGTTCCATGCTTAAATTCGCGGGAACAGCGATCTCGACGGAACAGCTTGTAGGAATGTTCCTGCCCCCGGTGATCATTAATAGCTACATGATGGGGCTAGCTGCCGGAAAGATAGGTTCCGAGAGGGTCGCGGCGGGTTTCAAGCACGCGATCCTGCTACTACTCGCAAACCTCGTAGCCATGATGATCGCTCCACAAATCACGGCGGGGATGATGCCTAAACTCTAGCCGCCGAACGGGAAAGGTTATGGCCGTACTAATTACCGGGACGCCCGGCGTAGGCAAAACAAGCGTTGCTCAAAGCCTCGCTAGCACCCTCGGGAAGAAGTACGTCGACGTAGCCAAGCTCGCGGCTGAGAATAACCTCGTAAAGGGCTTCGACCCCGAGCTTCAAGCGTACATAGTTGATACGAGTAGCGTTAGGGCACTACTGGAAGAGATACTGACGTGCAACGAGGTTGTAGACACGCACATCGTTGAATGCGTGCCCAAGAGGAAAGTCACACACGTGATTGTTTTAAGGTTAAACCCTCTCGAGCTGAAGAAGCGTTTAGAGGCTAGAGGCTACCCTAATAGAAAAATTGCCGCGAACGTTGAGGCGGAAGTGCTTGACAGCGTGCTCATCGATGCTGTAAAATGGTTCGGCGAGAGAAAGGTCTTCGAGGTGGACACCACGGGTAAAAGTGTCGGGGAAATAGTTAATATCGTAAGGCTAGTTCTCGAAGGCAAAGGGAGGAACTTCAAGCCGGGTAATGTGAACTGGCTGGAGAATTTTTACTATCTCTTGGGAAAAACGTGATAGCGCGCGAAAAAAGAGGTTTTTACGCGAGCCCTAGCCTTCTCAGCTCCTCGACGCCCTCCTCAAGCTCTCTCGCTAGCTCTTCGTCCTCCTCGACCTGCGGGGCGCTTCTCACGGATGCGAGGAATTCCTCTATCGCGTCCAAAGCCTCTACTAGGCGCGCCTCGTAGAGCTCGTCGCGCCTAAGAGTGCTCGCCAGTAGCCGCGAAAGCGCGCCTATCGTTCGCACGGTAACCCTCGGGTCACTCATCAACCACCACTGACCCCTGATGCCGCGCCCTCGCAGGGCGCCCCCTCCACCATATAAGGACGGGTGAAATATGGTTGAGGAGTACATGAAGGGAGATGGAGCCGTGACGGGGAGGATGAGGGTCGAGTTAGAGGTGGACGAGAAAACCAGGGAGACCGTTGAGAGAGAAGCTAGAAGGCGTGCTCAGGAAGCTATGGAAAAGATTGATAGGCGTTATCTCGAAGTCTACGAGTACCTTGCACGAGTTGCTAGAAAGCTTAGGAAGCGCTGGCCTTGGCTCTCAATCTTAACGATTTACATGCTGATCCTACTGGACAAGGCCTACGAGCAGGCTAAAAGGTTCCTAGATGAGTACACAAGAGCTCAAGAGTACGTCGTGTATAAAAGTGGGAAAACTTCCTGGAGGGTGTATCCGAAAGGCAAAGACTTTTACGTGCAAGTTGCTAGAGTTCCGAATGGCTATTTTACCGCAAAACTACCGCTGTACGGTGTATCATTGAAAGCTTTCGTTAAAGGACCGAGACTAACACGTAGAGAGCGACGAAGCGCCATTAAAGGTTGGTTGTTATCAGATGCATCTTACAAGCCGGAAACATTACAAGCAACTACAGACCAGGAGTGGCAAGTCGTCGCGATTGCAACTTTCTTTGAATTGCTTAGGCTGGCAATAGTAGCGCTGACAATCGGTGAGAAAACTTTAAGATTCACTTGGCATTTAGATGCACCCATTAAACTTAACTGGAACCTGAAAGGCAAAGCAAAGCGTGCATATGTCCGAAAGTTTGTATTAAGGGCGAAAAGGGGTAGGCTAAATCCTCGCGAATACATAACGCTTCTTTTCCTTTACTTCGGAGACGGCGGGCTTCCCGGTTTTGAACGTACATGCCTACAATTCATCGTCGGACACAGAAACATTTGCATTACTGGCGAAAAAGCTGTAGAGATTGCTAGAAGAATGCTTGAAAGTGTCCGCAGGAGTGGACTTGGAGAACTGCTGGAGCTCCTTGAAGTTCCAAAATACGAGTATCTTAAAGTGCTTGCAGACAGAAAGCCTAACCATGTTACAAGAATGCATATAGAAGTCAGCGGTGTAAAGATGTACCTTGACCTCGTAGGCGACCCGCGCTATAGTTTCACGCTTGAGGCGCGTGTATATGAAGGCAAGAGACAAAGAGTTCCGCGCAACTTTTCAGAACTCGCTGAGAAAGAGGGACTCAAGGTGAAGGAGTTCATAGTTAAAATTAAGTGTCGTAACGGCAAAGTTTACGAGTACCGCGCATGGCGTGCCTACACTGAGGAGCTTTTAGAGTTTGCGCATGTACATCCACAAGCTTACTGTGTCTACCTGTCTTTTCTCTATGCTAAACGCGAGAAGTTCAAGGGGGATCCTCAAGCGTGTAGAGCGCTCGAGAGGCTCATAGAGAGGATTGTCGAGGATGCGAGGAGACATGCAACGAACCTGGCGTGCCTCGAAGAGCTGGGGCAAGAAAGCTAAGGGTATAAACCAGCAGGGAAGGCGCCCGGCCCCCTCCTCCGCGCGCGGAAAAACGCGCGAAAGGAACGTTAAGCGTGCGCTATGCTTAAATACTGAGCCCTGCACTCTTCAGTGCACGGAAATGGCGGGAAGAAACAGAGGGGTGGGATTAGGAGGCGTCGGCCGCCATCTGATCGTGGAAATGTTCGAGTGCGACGGTAGGCTACTCGACAGTCTCGAAGTCGTCAAGTCTGCCCTTCTAGACGCTGCTGTCGCCTCTAACAGCACCGTTGTAGGCTTTGACTTCTATAGGTTCAAGCCTCACGGAATAAGCGGCTATGTTCTCGTAGCGGAGTCGCACATTTCGATTCACACGTGGCCAGAGTACGGGTATGCGGCTGTAGACGTGTTTACCTGCGGGGAGCACACAGATCCTTGGAAGGGGCTAGAGATACTGAAGGAGCGCTTAAGGGCAAAGAAGGTCACAATAATCTCGATTGAGCGCGGAGTCGGAATAGAGAACTACGCGGGCTACTGGACTCCGACGCGTGAAAAGGAACAGGCGGTCCAGGTTCACTAACGCGGGTCTAGCGTAGAAGGTACGCGGAGCCGAGTATGGCGTGGACGGCGTAAATAACGTCGTCTCTTTTTTCCTCTGCTTTTGAAAGGCAGATCTCGGCAACGGGTGCGTCTACGAGCCCTATCTTTTCCGCCAAAGTTTCTCCGCGCGTTACCGCTAAGCTTCCACCTAAATGCTGCCCTGCGATGCCTGCAAGCGTCTCTAAGCTCGGCGACGCCGAACTTGGGAGTCTAATGCTCTTTTCCTTGTCGCAGCAGCGAAGCAGAACTACGAGTAGAGGGTCGAGGGATTTAATCCACTCGAGGACCTCGCGTAGATGAGGGGATAAGAACGCGGGGCTCAGCTGTCCCTCGGCGTAGGAGACTAGCGAGATACCCTCTCGTCCCACCACGAGCACCGGGTAGTCCTCCTGGACGTACTCCTTGACGCCTAGAAGTATTCCTTCCAAGTCTTTCATAGACAACGCGTTTTCCACGGCTACGACGAGAAGGTTTCCGTAGGCATACACCTTGGCGCTTTCAAGACTGGAGATAAGCTTTCCCTCCTCTGCTAAGACCTTTAGGAGCTCGAAGCCGGCCGTATTAGTCGTGCCTAATAACCGCTGCATAACAGGCTCCAATCCCAGCGCAAAGCTAGGGTTCACGCATGGGATAACTATGACGTGGACGTCACCCTCGTATCTCAGGACGCCCTCCAAGAGGGTCTCAGAGGAAGCGAGGCACTCCCACTCAAGCCCACCTATCAGCACGACGGGAGGCTTATCCTTATCACCGAGCTCGAAAACCTTTACGGGAAAGCCCAGCCAATCTGTGAACTCGGCGATAACGCTGGCTCTCGCGGAGAGAGCCTCGTACAGCGATTCTAGAATACCGACTGTAGCCATTTCCTTAACACCTGGTGCGTCAAAGACTACGAACTTTTTAATGTTTTAGTCGTGTGTGCGCTCGCGCGCGTCGTAATGCGCGCGAGGTGTGCTTTTTGCGCGCGGCGCGAGGGATTAATAAGGGGGTTGAAAACAGAGAAGTTGGATAGCTGTGTCTAGCGAGGTTAAGGTTAAGCAGGAGAAGAAAAAACCCGCGAAAAAGAAGGAGAAAAAAGCCATAGCGGAGACCTCCGAGAAAAAGGAGGAGCCCGTTGTTCTGCTCCCGGTCCAGGAGTCCTACAGGGTTATCGACGAGTACTGGGTTGTAGAGCCTTTCGCGAAGGTGAAGATAGTCGAGATTCCCGAAGCTGGCAACCAGCGTGCCTACTTTGTGGAAGAGGTGCAGCTAAGCGAGGCTGAGAGGAAGGCTGTCAATAAACTTATAGACATTCTAAGCGTTGAGCTCGAACCGCCCGCCTCTTTTGACGTCGAGTTACGGGAGCACGTTGTGGCCGAGGCAAGAAGGCTCGCGGAGAAGTATAGAAGCGCGGTGAGAGGGCTATCCGAGGAGAGCTGGAAAAAGGTCATCTACTACATCGAGAGGGACCTGGTCGGGTATGGTCCCATAGAGGTCTTAATGCGTGACTACAGGCTGGAGGATATAAGCTGTGACGGTGTAGATAGGGCTATACACGTGTGGCACAGGGACTACGAAAGCATACCGACAAACATCGTGTTTAGAAGCAGAGATTACCTGAGAGAGTTTATAGTTAAGCTGGCCCACATGGCCGGGAAGCATATCTCGGCGGCGTTCCCGATAGTCGACGCGATGCTCCCGGGTAGGCACAGGCTGGCCGCGACGTACGGAGAGGAGGTATCGCCGCGAGGCAGTACTTTTACCATTAGGAAGTTCAGAGAGAAACCTCTCTCGATAGTCGAGATAATTAGTTCGGGCAACCTCGACTCGTGGAGCGCGGCCTACCTGTGGCTAATGATCGAGAACAGGATGACAGCCATGGTGATAGGAGCAACGGCCGCCGGTAAGACCACGCTCCTCAACGCGATAGCGAACTTCTTCAAGCCCGGCTTCAAGATAGTAACGATAGAGGAAACCCCAGAGCTCAACCTCCCCCACGAGAACTGGGTGCAGCTCGTGAGTAGGGAGAGCTACGGTCTAGGCGAATCGAAAGTGGGGGAGATTACGCTCTACGACCTTGTAAAGGTCTCCCTCAGGTACAGGCCCGACTACATAATAGTCGGAGAAGTCAGAGGCGAAGAGGCCTTCGTACTGTTTCAAGCGATGTCCACAGGGCACGGAGGCATGTCGACCATGCACGCCGACTCGCTGGATAGGGCCGTAAAGAGGCTGACAAGCCCGCCCATGAACGTCTCGCCGTCCTACATACCGTCGCTCAACATAGCGCTTCTCTCCGAGAGGACGATTCTCCCCGACGGGAAGTTCGCTCGTAGAGTCAAGCACATCTGGGAGATCGAAGACTACGAGAAGTACCGGGAAATAGTGAAGTGGGATCCAGTTAAAGACGTTCACGTTGTGGTATCCGAAAGTCACCATATACGCTTCATCGCAGAGAAGCTCGGCAAAAGGGTCGAGGATTTATACTCCGAGATTGAACGTAGAAGGCTCGTACTCGAATGGATGAGAATGAAGAATATAAAGGAAACGAGGGATGTGTTCACCGTTATCAACAAGTACTACGTATACCCCGAAGAGGTCTACGCGGAGGCACGGAGAGAGCTCGAAGAGAAGGGTGCAATACCAGCACCCGTAAAGATAAGGCCCTCGGTGGTCGTAGAGGTAGCACCGAAGCCTGTACGCGCGCTTCCAGCGGTACAGACTAGAGTAAGTACGCACGCCACCTCCGAGGATGCGAAGCCTGTTCCTCAGCAACCTGTGGCTCTCCAACCGCCAGTACCGCTGTCTGTGGGGCTGAGCCAGGAGAGCTTCCTGGTGTTGAGGACTTTGGCGTCTCTGGGAGGGGAGGCGGACCACGAGTCCTTAGTCTCGATGGTGAACCTTCCTAGGGAGGTTTTCAGCAGGGCTATAAGCGAGCTAGCCGGGAAGCGTCTCCTAGTTCCCACGCTACTGGTAGAAGGCGGGAAGCCCCTCATAGGCTACAAGATTACGAGCGACGGAGAAAAAACCCTGAAAACGATCTCTCAGCAGTAACAACGCTTTACCCGCATACATGGGGGCGACGCGTTAATTATGCGCGAATAGTTTTTATCTTAGCGTAGACGCGGCTTTCTAGGAGCTTGCCATGTCTCAGGCAGATCTCGTTGCATTCGTGACGGGGATTAGCGGTAGCGGGAGGCTAAGCGTTCTACAGGAGGTTTCCTCCGAGGCTCCGGAGTTAAAGGTCATCGACGTCGGGACGAGGATGTACGACAAGTCAAGGGAGCTCGGAGTAGTCATACCCGATGGGAAGATACTCGATATGGATCCTCTCGCATTGGAATACCTGAGGGCTACAACCTTCGAGGACATACTGAGGGACGTGGAAGAGCTGAGAAGGCAGAAGCAGGTTGTCGCCATCAGTACACATGTTTCTTTCCGGTGGAAGAAGCACCTCTTACACGCCTTCAACTTTTACTATGTGAACAGGATAGCCCCGGACCTGTACGTGAACGTACTCGATAACGCGCATCTAGTGTACGCGGCTTTGCAGTCCTCGTCGGCGTGGCGTGGGAAGCTTTCCCTAAAGGAGGTGCTCATATGGAGAGACGAAGAGGCTTTCATAACTAGGTTGCTGGCAGAGTACCAGCGTAAACCCTTCTACATATTCCCAAGGAGAGAAGACCCTCTAATGCTCAAAAAAGTACTATTTGACGTTGAAAGAGCTAAGAAGGAGGGTAGGAGGCCCGCACCGAAGGCTTACCTGAGCTATCCCATTACGCACGTGAAGGGGGACCCGGACTTCCTGGAAGAGAAGAACGAGGTAAAGAAGCGACTTAAGGAGGCGGGAATAGTGGTGTTCGACCCCATATCGGTGGAAGACTCGCCTTTAATCGACATGGCTTACGAAGCCGAGAAGGCAGGCAAGAAGGAGGTAGAGTTCGAGATGGACGGCCGTACGTTCTCCTTGCCTGTTTCCCAGATATACGATGCGATCGAAGACATACGGGACCAGATAGTCGTGCGCGACTACCAGTTGATAAACCAAAGCGACATCATAGTGGTCTTTTACCCGACCACCGTTCTATCCCCGGGCGTTCTGAGCGAGATCAAGTACGGGTACACGCACAACAAGCACGTATTCGCCATTTTCCCGCATCAGTCCGCCTCCCCGTTCTTCGAGTACTACACGACGCGAATATTCAAGGACGTCGACAGCCTGCTGGACCACCTAAGAGAGGTGGGCATAATTGCGTAGAAGTGCAGGCTTCAAGGTACGAGCGGTGGTGCTTCACGTAGACCTAGAGAAGGGCGGTGATTCTCTTGAAGAGAAGCTCGCCGCCTTTACAGAGGCCGTGAAAGCTTTCTCAGAGACAACTGGGGTGGATGTGTGGACCAAGAGGGTCGTGGCAAACCCCGTGCCACCTGAGAGCTTTGAGAAAGCGGTACACGCCCTCTACTCAGCCGCAGAGCCTAGCGGAATCAACTATGTCGCGGTCCCGCAGCGCCGCCCTTTAACGCCCGAAGTGCTGGCGGACGTTATGGATAGCTACGAGAGGCTCTACTCTTCGGCGACATACGACGACAACTCCACTGCCACGTTGGTGTCCACGGTCAAAGCGTTGTCGGAGAGGTCTCCGCTCATGGCGGCTCGCTACGCGGTATCTTTCGGAGGCTTCATCCAAACCCCGTACTTCCCGGCGACGGCGACCTCGGTGGAAGGCGTCTCTCTAAGCCTGCTTTACCCAAAGTTCCTCTCGGAAAACCCTCTGAGCAAAGTCTCCGAGACGTTTTCCGGGCTTGCAGCACGCGCCGAGAAGACCCTCCCGGGCTTTCTCGGGATTGACTTCTCTCTGAGCCCGTGGGAGGACGAGAGCGTTGCACTACTCGTGGAGAAGGTATCCGGGACCACCCTCGGGTCCCCCGGCACTATCCGAGCCATACGGGAGCTTAACCGCAGGATAAATCTCCTCGCACACGAGGCGCGCGCAGTAGGGTACAACGAGGTAATGCTCCCACTAGCAGAGGATAACAGGCTCAAAGAGCTCGCGAAAACTGGGCAACTGAGGTTTAGCCACCTTCTAAACTACGCGTCGTACTGCGTGGCGGGTCTCGATATGGTCGTAATTCCGGACACAACGGAGGACAAGGTGTTAGAGAACATACTACTAGATCTCAGCGAGATTCAAAAGCTGAAGGGAAGAATCCTGGGCCTTAGACTAATACTCGCGCCAGCGGAGGAAGGCGACGAAGTCGAGGTAGGGTTCTTTGGAAAAATCCCCGTGATAAGCCCGCTCGACTAAGAGGCATGGCGCCGGGGCCGGGATTCGAACCCGGGCACCCTCAACGGGTAACGGATTAGCACTGCGTCCGCGCTTTCGCGCGAATCCGCCGCCTTGGGCCGCTCGGCCACCCCGGCGCGTGAAAGACCCGCGTCTTCCCCGTCCAGCGGGTCGTGCTTCTTGAAAGAGTTTTCATTCTTATAAACTTAGCGACAGCGTAATGCGCGGGAATATATACCCCAACGGCTATAGATGTCTGGAGTTATGAAGGTGGGGATCAGGCTGGAGCTACCGGCGGAAGAGGAAGAGTATCGAAGCATAAGCGTGGATGATTACAGCGGGGGAGGTATAGTAATTTTACACGCGTTTTCTCGGGGGAGAATCATCTACGCGGTAGAGACAGATCAGCGTAAGTTCTCGCTTGCACGATCCATAGTTAACGAAGTGCTCAGACTCTACTCCATGCTTGAAGGAGTGAAGGAGGAACTCCCGCAGACGCAGGGAAAAAGAGAGCCCAGCTAAGAGCTCCGCGCGAACCCTTTGGCGGGCCCGCCGGGACTTGAACCCGGGACGTCCGCGTGCCTCTTCAAGGCACACTACGGCTCCGAAGGCCGCCGCGCTTCCTGACTGCGCTACGGGCCCCGTCGTCTCATGAGTTTTCGTCGAACCTTAAATATGTTGGTGATCGCGCGAGAGAGAAGATGCTAGGTCTATTGGAGAGCCCTGAAAGAGTTTTTCCGATGCGGTTTTCATTTTTACGCTACAAAAAACATTAATTTAAGTAATGATGAACAAGACTTTGAGGGAAGTTTATGTCCAGCGGAGGGAGAAGGGGGGCACGCGGGCTCAACATCACCTCTCTTCCTTACAAGGTGAAAGTATACTCTAACAACCAGGTACTAGTACCGGCGCAACTTGTACGAAGCCTTGGAATACAGGACATCGAGTACGCCGAGATCACCATACGCCATGCATCATCCACGGTAAGCTTTGTAGCAAGGTTGCTGAAAACCAGGTTCACGGATTCCAGGCAGTTCACTATACCGAAAGAAGTTCGAGAGAAAATAGGAGTAGCCCCCGGGATGGAGATAGAGGTAGTTGAGATTAAGCCGGCAAGCAGTGTTACATAAAAAAATGGCTGAGCGCACCCTTAACGCTTGAACCGCATTAAACAACGCCGAAAGGTTCTTGTTGAGGCGGGCTCAGCGAGGCGACTATCAGGAGGGCACCCATTATGAACGAGAAAAGTTCTGAGACTGAAGAGGCAAGCAGGTGTACTATCTGCTCCTTCTCCCCTAGGGCGTATATAGGGCTCACGTAGCGAAGCCCCTCGAGAACCCCCCTTGCGTACGACAGCGTTTTTTCGTGGCTTAACACGTAGCTTTCAGCTATGTTCTTCACAGTGGGGTCGTTTATCACGCTTATGATCTCGTTCTTAGCAACCGCTATAAGCGCCTCGAGTAGCGCTATTTCACGGGATATTGCGGAGTCAAGGTCTTTCCTCTGTAAAGCATCCGACAGCTCCTGCGTGTACTTCTTCATTAACTCATTTAGCTCTACTATTTTTGTCATCCTGTGAGCACGCCACGCGTACTTCTCCGCGTGAGATAAAACAAGACAGTGCATTTAATTCTTTTTCTTTCACCAAGGGACGTCTTTGAGCCCTAAGACGAATGCGGCCATGTTTGTTAATAGGTGTACGATGGGGGTTAGGAGCACCACCGCGACGACTACTTCCGCCGCGGGTAGCTTTGAGAACAAGCCCTGGAGGATTAAAGCCCCAGCTACGAAATCGAGCTGGTCGAGCAGGATTGCCGGCTCGCCGGGTTTAATTCGAAGCCGCCGTTTTACGAATGCTCCTCCTAGGTCACCAAGTAAGGCGCCGAGAGGGAGTAGGAAAGCCGATACCCCATCTACGAAACGTGCGTAGGCGAGAAGGATTCCCACGAGAACCCCTGAGAGCATACCGCCTAGGAACCCCTCGAATGTCTTGTTGTCTCCGAGAAGCCTCTGCCCATCCACGAATGTTAAGCCAAAATCCATTGGGTGAAGCCTCCACCTTTTTCGCACAAGCCTGCTGAACACTACAGGGGAGGCGTTAGCCACGTATGCAGGTAGTACCCAGAGCATGCTCCTTGCCACGTTCCCTGGCTGCAGTACGCTGACGAGAAACTCTGCGCCGAGGATCACGTAGACGATGAGCGAGAAAACGAGGAAGTAGAGCCCGAGGAAGCATGCATACACGCTTATCCTCATAAGCTTCCCGAGAAAAAGGATGAGAAAGTTTATATTTTAGACGTGCGCATGCGCGGGGTTACCTCTCGACTAGTTTCCGCAAGAAGCTTAGAACCTCCTCGTAACCGCTGATCACATTGCTCCCCGTGACGAGCATCGGGGTCTTCACGGATCCATACTCGAGAAGAAGCCACCCTCTGAGCTTACTCTTAGAGATATCGATTATCTTCAAGTTTTCCGTCCACCTTCCATCGCTCTTTAGTTCTTCGAGTATTTTTTTAGATGCCTCGCCTTCGTCCACGAAGAGCACGAAACCCTCCTTCAAGGTGTCGCCACCGGATGAGATTACGTCCCAGGATTCCGAAAACGCTTTTCTTTCAGCGATGTGCATAGGTCGACCGTTGTAAAGAAGTATGAAAAGGGTAAATCGTCATCGACGAATATAGCGAAAGTTAAGACTCATGTGACGCGCGTCGCTCTTATGTCGAATACTCGCTCAGACGCCTTCTTGCGTGCGAGAAAAGCTTAAATTATCCGAGGTATCAATCTCTTCTGCAGGGGGCCGGTCGTCTAGTGGGAGGATAACCCCTTTTACTCAAACCGCCCTTGCAAGGGTCGCGTAAAGGGGCTTCGATCCCGAGAGCGGCGGAGGTCCCGGGTTCGAATCCCGGCCGGTCCACCACCTTTTCCTGAGTGCGACCCGATGCGGTTCACATGGTACTCGTTTGCCGCGGAGCTTTTCTCCGAGTTCAGGCTTCTCGCTCGCATAAAGCTTTAAAAGTAAGTAGCGTAGAAAAGAGCGGAAGGTCTCATCGATACGTGGGGTCGAAAGGGTATGGCTCAGGTCAAGACGTTCGAGGTTAAGGGATACATGGTGCTTCGGTACGGCGAGCGGAGAAAGTTCACGCTTTACCTTAGAGGGCTGAGCGAGAGGGAGGTTCTCGAAAGTGCTTACAGCTTGCTTGGATCGCGCCACAAGGTTACAAGGAACCACATAAAAGTGGAGAGTGTAACCGAGGTACCGCCGGAGAACGTGAAGGATAACTACGTTAAAGAGCTTTCGAGAACCGATAAAATTGTGGTATACGCGTAGGGGTGCAAGGCTTGGCGCAGTCCCGGGAAAGGTTAGCGGAGGAGTACAGTGTACTGGCGCAGGTTGCTGAGGAGCTTCAACGCGAAATACAGCTGGCGCAGACTCTCATAGCGGAGGTTGACTCCGCGATCCTCGCCTTGAAGAATATAAGCTCGCTGGAGGATGGCAAGGAGATACTGGTTCCCGTATCCGCCGGCGTGTATGTGAGGGCTTCGATAAAGAGGCAGGAGAAATTCCTCGTGGCGATAGGCTCGAATATACTCGTTGAGAAAAGCTTGGACGAGGCCGTAGAGTTCCTGAACAAGAGAAAGGAGGAGCTAAGCCAGCTTGTCGAAAGGAGAATGAACGACTTGAACAAGGTAGTAGCGAGGATAAGGGAGATTGAAAGTTCCATTAGGTAGCAGTCATGCCTAAGCTTAGCCTTGGTAAGGTATTCAGCGCCATTATTGAGGAGGTAGCGTATACTGAGCTAGACGAGAAAACACTGAAAAGACACGCCGATGCATTCGTGTTGAGGCTCGTCGAGGCAGGAGTCGCGCTTGAGGTTGCAGAGGCACTTGTAGCGGATCTCTCCGGGCGGATCTCCGGGAAGAAGCTTGGGAGGTTCGCGGATAAGAGGAAGGCCTTGCTAGACGAGCTCAGAGCACTGATCAGGGACGTCTTTCTCTCGGCGGGTAGCGTGGACCTCGACGGCTTGGTAAAACGCGGGGTAGCCGGTAAGGGCTTCTTCTCAATACTTTTCCTAGGGCCGAACGGCCACGGAAAAACAACCACCGTGGCTAAGCTTGCGTACAGGTTTAGGAAGCAGGGCTACAGAGTAGCGATCGCTGCCGCCGATACATTTAGGGCGGGCTCGATAGAGCAAGTCTCCCAGTGGGCTTCGAGGGCTGGCGCCGAAGTTGTCTCGCTGGGCTACAACGCTGACCCCGCCGCTGTGGCCTACGAAGCTGTGAAGAAAGGAGAGAAGGGCGACTTCCAGGTCGTACTCATAGATACTGCGGGGAGAATGCACACAAAGAAGAACCTTATGGACGAAATGAAGAAGATAGCTAGAGTGGCCTCTCCAGACTTCAAGGTGTTTGTTGGAGACGCCCTTGTGGGAAACGACGCCGTAGAGCAAGCTAAAACGTTCTTCAGCGAGGTCGGGTTCGATGGAAGCATACTGACAAAGTTCGACGCGGACATCAGGGGTGGTGCTGCGCTGTCAGTAGTGTACGTGACGAAGAAGCCGTTGCTCTACGTTGGGACGGGTCAGGGCATCGAGGACCTTAAGGAGTTCAACGTCGAGGAGTACCTGGGAATGCTCTTCGAATAGTTGGCCGTTGCCTACGCATGACTACTGCAAGCCCAGCGATTCTAGTAAAAGGTCGCACCTCTTACCCTTGAACTTCTCGAGGAGATTCTCGTAGTCGCTGGGCGGAGGATTCGAAGAGAAAAGCAGCTTCCTGTAAGCTTCAAGGCCCGTGAAGGGCAAGCCTAGAAGCGAGCTATACGTCTCTATTTCGTCCTCGTGCACCCCTCTCTGAATCAACGCGTCCCTCCACTCCGGGTCCCGTAGCATGTGGTGCGATACTATCACCCTAGTGCCGCGCTGGGTTAAGGTGAAGAGCCTCACCAGGTTCCTTAACCCCTTCTCCACAGCCTCCCCGGATACTTTCTGCTCGGAGAGGTATAGAGGAGGACCGCCGACCACCACGTATTCTGGCGCGTACGCCAGTATCTTCTCGACGACCTCGTCGTCTACCGGTCCCTGCACGTCGGGCAGAAACGCGAGAAACGGGCTTCCGTCGACCCTAACCACGAAGCAAAGCACGTAGCCAAGGCTTTCCCCGTGGCGCGCCGTGAACGCTTCGATCTCTGTGCCGCCGAACCGGAGTACGCCTTGGTTCAGCAAGTGTATCTCTTTAGCCTTCCCCCTCACAGCCTCCAGGAAAGCCTCAGCTCTCCTTCGCTGCGAGTAATTGATGAGCTCCTCCGGGTGCTTGGCGACAACCACCTTCCCAGAGTAGATTTCTTCGTACTCATTTTCGCGTAGACATTCGTAGAGCGAGGCGTAGGGCGGGCTGTAGTGGTCCCTGTGGTAATGAGACACTGTGACCACGTCGGCCCTCGACGCAGCCTTCAAGATCTCCTCCCTAACCCTCAGTTGCGCCTTGAACTCCTCGGGGTGAGGGGGAAGCCCGTACCTGCGCGGGGCGAGGGAGCTCGATGCATCGAAGAGTATCTTCACATCGGGTGTCTCTACGAGGATACTCATGGATCTTACTCCTAGGCTTTCGTCCGCTATAGGGCGTACTCCGAGCCTCACTGCGGAGACCACCGCTTCGCGCGTATGGAGCGCAAGTACCTTTCCCTGAGCTCCCTTAAGGTTGTAACCTCGTAGGGGCTCTTATCGAAGCGTATACGCCTAATGCGCGCGAATCTCAATGCGAACCCCGAGGGGTACCGCTTACTCCTCTGAATCTCGCTGTAATCCACCTCCACCACTATCTCGGGCTTCACGTAGACGACGTAACCCTCCTCCCTAACCTTCAGCTGTAAGAGCCGCTTCGTCATCTCTTCGAACTCCGCATCACTCAGCCCTTTGAACGTTTTGCCTACAGAGAGGAACCTCCCGCTCTCCTCGTCGTACACTCCAAGGTGGTAGTCGCTTAGCCACCCGCTCCTCCTGCCGTGCCCCCACTCCGCGGCTATAATGACGCAGTCGATGGTGTCGAAGGACTTCAACTTCAGCCAGTCGCTCCCACGTATCCCGGGTTTATACACCGAGGAGTGCCGCTTAGACATCACCCCCTCGTTACCGCTCCTTACAGCGGACTCGTAGAACTCCAAGGCTTCCTGGCGTGTATACGCCACGGTCTTCTTCGCCAGGATTTCCTCTGACACGACGATCTCGCGGAGTAGCCGGCTCCTAGTAGAGTAAGGCTCTCTGACTAGCGACTTTCCGTTAAGGTATATCACGTCGAAGAGGTGGAGCTCGAAGGGGAGGCTTTTGAGGAAGTCTTCCCTCTCGTTCTTCCGCCTAACCCTTCGCAACAACTCCTGGAAAGGGACTGGGGCACCGCCAATTACGGCTACAGCTTCTCCGTCAACAACCGCCTCCTCTACGTGTAGCCCCTCCACCGCGCGCTCCACGACGTCTGGGACGTACTCAGTTATGTCGCTGAGCCGCCTCGAAAAGACTCTGACCTTCCCCCTCCCCATGTGAATCTGTACGCGTAGCCCGTCATACTTGTACTCGAGGTGGAGAGGGCTACCATGCTCCTGGAAGAGCTCGTCGACATTGTAAGCCATGTCTGCAAGCATCGGCTTGACAGGGTGGAACAGCGATACGTCCACCTTTCCAAGCGCGGCAGGCGATTCCAGTGCTTTGAAGGCGACGTCCCCCACGTCGCTCAGCACCATGTATGCGTGAAGCACGTCTCCGTACGGCACACCCGATAGCCTAGATATGGCTTCTAGGAGTAGCCCTGTGCTGGCACCTATCCTAACCTCCCCGAACAGTATGCGAAGCAAGTACTCAACCTCTTTCCTGCTTAACCTCGAGAATAGCCCCTCAAGAAGCTTCAGCTTCTTTTCCCTGCTACCCTCACCGCTCACGCCGGCAATCCGCTCGAGTAGCCGGTAAACCTCGGTGATCGCGGGTGGTTGAGGTTCTACGAGAAAAAGAGGCTTTTGATCGAGAACCTTTAGCGCTTCTCTTACAAGTGAGTAGCCGACGCCCAGTTCTCGGTTATCGTATTCAGGGAAGACGTGCCCCGCGAGGAACCTAGCCGCAATGGAAGCCTCCTCCGGGGAAAGCCTCCCAAGGAACTCTGAGAGAATGCGTACTTTCTCCTTTCTGCCGGAAACCCTCCCAGCGGCTTCGGCGGCTTCGACGAGCTCTCGGAAGAGCGCCACAACGAACCCCGTAGACACCTAACATTTTAGCAATTAAAAGCAACGTTTTCTTTAAAGCGACAACGCGCTGGGTTCGCGTGTAGCCCGCGCTACGCGAGGAACCTCGTGAGTCCGCCTTTCCTTCTCTCATACGCGGCCTCGAGCCTCCTCAAGTACACTTCTACTCTCTTAGGCGAGAAGTCGTTCTCGTCCACCAGGAACTTCATTAAACCCTCTTTATCTGGTGGCGAGAAACTCAGGGAGTATTTCTCGTTTAAGGGAGGATTTAGAAAGATTTGCCTCACGGCCTCGTAGTTCTCTGGGAGATGCCTCCGTACGCTAACGGGTAAGTTTTCCAGCGATCCGTAGCGTTTAATCATCTTTAATGCCCGGAGAGGCCCAACTCCTTTTACGCCCTCGTTGTAGTCTGTCCCCACGAGTATGGCTATGTCTACGAGTTGCCTCAGAGTAATCCCGTGCCCGCTTAGGAGCTCCTCTAACGTTACTAGTTCCGGAATGAGTTTCCTCGCTTTTTGCTTGCTGGGAAGCCACTCGAACCCCGTGAGTGTGAGGTACCTTACGAGCCTCGGCGAACCGTACAGCAACGAGTCCCAGTCCATGGAGCTTACAGCCCAGGCCTCCCCCCTTTTCACGAGGTAGGCGGCTTGAGCTTCAGCGTCGTGCACCGCGTCAACAACGGGGAACCCCATGAGCCTAACTAGCCTCTTTGTGCTCTCAACTATGCGGTCGTCGACCTCGGCAGAGACCACAGCCTTCGAGAAGGCCTTCCTGAGGTCACCCTTCGAGAGAAGCTCCGCGTACTCCTGCTTAGCCTTCTCTCTTTGTTTTTTCCTCTTTTCTAGCTCCCTTGCCTTTAGGGGGTGAGGGGATCCATCGAAGACGAAGATAAAGCTCGCGTCGTACTCGTAGGCGAGCCTCGAGTAACGGGACAGCAACCCGATGAGGTGCGACGTTACCTCGCCTCTCGAATTCGTAAACAACATTCCGCGTTCATCCCTTACTAGAGCCAGGAACTGGTACACCGAGTTCAAAGCGTCTACCGCGAGCACCCTCCCGCGTACCCCTTGAAGACCTATCTTCTTTGGCTTTACCAGAGGAGTAAGGTTTACGCCCATCCTACTTTGAACAAGAGGTTTACGTGTACTAAAACTCTCCCCTATGCGTGCGTGACGTCGAGCTTTTTAAGCCAGTTTAAACGCGTTAGCATGATAAGATGAGCTGCCGCGGCTTGCCAAGCGTTAGCCACGTGGAGCTAAAAGGCCTGCTTTCCGAGAAAAAGGTGGTAGTCGTGGACTTCTACGCAGACTGGTGCATACCATGCAAAGTTGTTGACGACATGCTTCTTCGAGTCGAAAAGCTCTTCGAAAGATACGACTCCGTATGCTTCGTGAAGGTAAACGTTGACACCGAAAAGGAGGTTGCCGCCGAGTACGACGTCCTCGGGCTACCGACAGTCATAGTGTTCGCCGCGGGGAAAGAGGTGAAAAGGTATACCGGCGTTCCCAGGAGCCTTATCTCCGACCTCGCTGCAACGGTGAAAAGCCTCCTATGACGAGCTACCCTAGTAGCTCCTTGAGCTCCTTGAGAAGCCCTTTCTTCTCCAGCTTTTGTAGCTCGTTGGACGTGTACCTATAGATAATGTCTCCTCTCTCGGGCTGGAAATCCCAAGGAGCAACCAAAACCACGTCGCCAACTTTCATCCACATCCTCTTCTTAAACTTCCCGGGTATTCTGCAGAGCCTAACTTTTCCATCGCTACAGAATACTCTGGCCCTATCGAAGCCTAGAAGTTGCTGTATAACGCAGAGTAGGGTTGTCTGCCCGTCTGGTAGGGGAAACTCCAGCGCTTCAGACTCGTCGTTGGGACTCGACATAATGCAATCCACGTTTTACAAGCATTTAAGCTTCACGCATGTTTGTGGGAGAAGGGGGCCGGGCGCCTTTCCCTGCTGGTCTTACTCTTTAGTCTTCTGTCCCCAGCTTTTCGAGGCGCTCTACGAGTTCCCAGGCTTTGGGGTACTGCTCGGCTTTCGCTTTCGCGAAGGCGAGGAGTGTTTCCCGCAGAGCCGCGTCGTAGCGGGCGTGCTCGAAGAGAGAGCTTTGCGTCACTTGGTAGTATTCCTTGCCACCCGAAGAGGTACCCGAAGCAACTATCCTCACGTCCCAGCCTTCCTCCAGCGCGTGCTCGTACCAGCCTTGAGGCACAGCATCAACCACGATCCTAGCGTAGATGTTGTTAGTACTGGATACGTAGGCCAGAAGTAGCCTAGCCCCTGCAATGTTTGCGTAGAATGGGCTGTTTCTCTGCCCGCCCTTCTTACCCCTCTTCTGCGGCAATCCGAAGCCGACGAACAGGAAGTGCCGGATCTTCGGGTTCTTCGTGACCAGCGAGACAAAGCGTACGTACTCGCTAGCCCTTTCCACAGCCAAGCGAACGTTGACAATGGCGCTCTTAGCTGGGAGGTAGAGAGTCTCGTTGCCTATCCTGAAGAAGAGCATCCGAAGCCTTAGAAAGAAAGCAAGCATACCATCTCCCAAAAAGGCGGTCAAAAGAGCTACGCTGTCTCCCCGTAGCGCCCTGCACTCGTCGACCAGCCTGCGGTACTCAGCGCGCTTCGCCTCGCCGATGAGTTCGGAAGCCCAACCCAGCTCCTCCGCGTAACCGTGAACGTAGGCCTTCCACTTAATGCTCGCCCTCGTGGAGCCGAGGACTCCTGCTGTGACGCCGAGCCTGACTTCTCCCGGGAAGTTGGCGAGCGTTGCCGGCAACTGCCATGGCTGAGTGGTACTGAAATTTACGTCGCTGTTGCGTCCGTGTGGCGGAGTGACATCTGTGAGAAGCCACCCTCTCTGCAGGCTTCTAAGCACGTCTGGCGATGTCCTCGCGAGAACCTCCGGGAAACTAGCCTCGGTCCAGAAGCCCTCCAATGGGACGTGTATGGACCAGCTATGAGTACTGGGCCTCGAGACAGTTACGTACCAGTTCTCGTGCGGCACGTACACGCGCCAGACTTTACCCTTCTTCTCAGCTCTAAGCCCGTCTTCTGTTGCATCGACAATTGCTTGTAGCCTATTGCGTAGCTCCATCGCCGCGCTTCCTTCGCGTGGCTTCTCGTCGTCTCCCAGTAGGAGGTACTTCCTCGCGTCGATGTCTATGAAGCGGTAAAACCTCGGGTAGACTTCGTCCGGCACGACGGTCAGCGCGTGCGCCGCAAACCTGGTAAAGTCCCAGTTAATCCCGGTCACCGCGTCGAAGAGGCCCACGTAGTGTATCTCGCCCCTCTTCTTCTTACCTCTGGACCTCCTCTTATCCTCTGTTCTGGTGGCATACAAGCTTTGAGCCGCCCTCTCGTAGACAAGCTCCCTAACAACCTCCTCGCCCTCTTCACCCCCCGTCATGCCTCTACCCATACCTATCACCCGTCCTTAAATAGTGGACGGGGGCCGCCCCTGCGAGGGCGTGCTCGAGGATTATCGTGCGAACCATCGGCGCGCTTTCGCGGCTCTTGGCGAGCACTCTTAGGCGCGCGCCTCTACGAGGCGCGCCTCGTCGAAGCATTAGACGCAGTAGAGGAGTTTCTAGCATCCGTGGGAAGCGCGACCCCGCAAGTCGAGGAAGACGAAGAGCTAGCAAGAGAGCTGGAAGAGGGCATCGAGGAGCTCAGGGGGCTAGGGCTGGCGTAAAAACTCCTTTTCTTTGGTTTGTAAACGTGGGAGGACCGCGGTCTCAGATTTCTCCCGTGTTTGTAAACCAGGGAATTCCCTGAGTTTCCACGCGCACAAGCAAGTCAGAGAAGCTCGACGAAAAGTTTACGTATCCTTACTCCTCACTTTCCGATGGTCTTTAGCCCCGCGCGTGAGGGGTAGCCTGCTGGGCTTTTTCCTCGTCGTAGACTATCACAGTGTTTATCTGAACTATATCGTCGGAGATAACGTTCCCCCTCACGAACCTTCTCCGCCTCTCGCCTTTCTCGCGAGGCCAATAACCCGGAGGTCCTGAGAGAAGGAAGTACCCCTTGCGCGCCCCCTCTATGTCTGGGCGCATAGGCTCCCCGGCCCTCCCAGAGCCTCCGCGTATCTGAAGCTTTACCCCCGGCTTACCTACTAGCCCTCCGTCGATTATATCGCCTATCTTCAGCCCGATGAGTCTGAGAGCCTGCTCGCCGCTCACCTCTACTTGCTCGGCTTTCCCGGTCTTAGGGTCGGAGATCACCACTTTGAAGGATACCTTCGAAGACATCGCCCAAACCCAGAGCGATAAGTTTGTTCGTATTTAAATTTTCTCTCTCGCGCGCCGCACAGTAGAGGAACAGACACCCGCCTCTTCTTAGCTACTTGTTGCCACGTGTCCACTAAAGGTTCAACGAGCTACACGCCAATTACGGGAGCTTCCAGCGTCGATGCATACCCGCGAATCTCTGACTAGCGAGATCCCTTCATAGCGTCGAGGCTCTTGTACTCCGATACTAGTAGTTCAACGGCATGTCTAACAAGCTCGCTTACCGACGAGTATTCCCCCGACTTAACGAGCTCAAGCATTTTATTATAGTCCTCGATGCTAACCCTGAAATTTACCTTTACCAAGTCGTAAGTGCCTCCTCTTCCTTGAACCACAACCCATACTTCACCGGCTTTACTAATAAATCTCGCGCGCTCGGGTTACGCGTTCTTCGCGCGCGGAAAAATCTTTTTAAGTAGGGGTGCAGAGAGTATGAGGCACTGGTGAGAGCTAATGGAGGAGGGAACGATCTCCGTGCTCGCAGAGTCACTCGAAAAGAACGTCCTAGTGAAGCTCAAAGGCGGGAGGGAGATCCGAGGACAGTTAAAGAGCTACGATTACCACCTGAACCTCGTCCTCGAAAATGCAGAGGAAATAAGGGGTACGCGGACAAGACAGCTTGGAACTATAATAGTCAGGGGGGACAACGTCATCCTGGTCTCTCCGGCACCGTGAGGTGAACCGGTATGGTCAAGGGAACCACATCCTTCGGTAAACGCGGCAGGAACATTACCCACATACGTTGCAGGCGATGCGGGCACCACAGCTTTAACGTGAGGAAAGGCTACTGCGCCCACTGCGGTTTCGGGAGGTCTAAGAGAATCCGCCGGTACAGTTGGCAGAACAAGAAAGCCGTGACTAGGATCAGGCTTGTCTAGTTTGCCTTCTTGCGCGCTAAGTTCCGCCGGGCGAAAAACTGCCTGAATACCGGTTAGCCCTTCCTAGACGCCTTCCCTAGTTGTCGCCCCGCGCGTGCGAAGAAGGGAAAGCCAGCGGGCAACGAGGTAAAGCGTTACGGCAGCGACGCCCGTTGAGCCTATATCTTCTTCTACTCCGTCCGGGTGTACGAGTTCGCCGGTTTTCATCTCCTTCTGGCTTAGCCCCGGCTCTGCTCCTCCAAACACAACAGCTATCCGGGAAGCCTCTCCTCCACTGGTCTTTCCTTCTAGTTCCTTTAGAACCTCGCTTAGCTCCCGCCCGCCGTACTTTCCCGGCACGGCTACTAGGATCACGTTGGGGCGGAGAAGCTCGACGACCTCGGGAAGGTCTGAGAGGACTATGAGGTTGCAGTTATGCCGAAGAGCTAGCTTCTGAGCCTCCGGGATGCCTACCTGGGCCGCGGGGCCGTAAACCCTGGAGAGAACGAGCGTGTTGTATCCGAGCCCGTATGCTATACGGGCAACCTCAGCTACTCTCTGAGAGCTATTCGTATTGTGGAGCACAGGGATCACGGTATACGTGGCCATACCTCCCGCCCTCTCTGTAGCGCCGCGCGCTATAAACTTTAGCGCGCGAAGGGCGCACAGCACGCGCGCTACACCCTAGGACTAGCACACCCTTCGACGCAGAACGGGAGAAGGGGGCCGGACGCCGCTTCCCTGGTGGTTTACCCTATTCCTGCCCTGTCCCCAGCTTTTCGAGGCGCTCTACGAGTTCCCAGGCTTTGGGGTACTGCTCGGCTTTCGCCTTCGCGAAGGCGAGGAGTGTTTCCCGCAGTGCTTCGTCGTAGCGCGCGTGCTCCATCAAAGAGACATGTGTAACCTGGTAGTACTCCTCGCTTCCCATGTTAACCACCCGGACGTCCCAGCCCTGAGCGCGCGCCTCCTCCACCCAGCCTTGAGGCGCATCGTCGACCGCGATCCTCGCGTAGACATGATTCCTCGTAGAAATGTAGACTAGGTGTAGCCTAGCCCCCGCTATCTCGGCGTAGAACGGGGTCTTTCTCTGACCGTCTCTCATACCTCTCTTTTGCGGCAATCCGAAGCCGACGAACAAGAAGTGTTTAATCTTTGGACACTTCGTCACTAATGAGACGAACTTTGTGTACTCTGGTGCTAGCTCGACGGCGAGTCTAGCGTTGACTATAGCGCTCTCAGCTGGGAGGTAGAAAATCTCGTGTCCAATACTGAAGAAGAGCATCCGAAGCCTCAGGAAGAAGGCGAGGTAGCCGTCCCCCAGGAAGGCTGTGTGTAGAGCGACCGGGTCTCCCTGTAGCACCCTGCAAGCATCGATAAGCTGGCGGAACTCTGCACGTTTAACCTCGCCGATGAGTTCGGAGGCCCAGCCCAGCTCCTCCTCGTAGCTATAGACGTGCACCTTCCACTCGATGCTTAGCTTGGTACTGCCGAGTGCGCCCGCCGTAACGCCCAAGCAGATATTGTCACTAGGAAAGGCCGCGAGCGTGGCTGGCAACTGCCACGGTTGAGTGGTGCTGAATTGTACGTAGCTGTAGCGCCCATGAGGGGGTGTCACATCCGTTAAGACCCACCCTTTCTGCAGGCTCTGCAAAACGCTGATCGGAGTATTCACTAGAACCCTGGGAAACTCTGACTCAACCCAGAAGCCTTTCAACGGGATGAGTATGATCCAGTTATGTGTAGGCTTGTAAGCGATGACGTGCCAGTTTTCTCCAGGTATGTATACTTGCCAGTGCTTTCCGTGTCTCTCAACTTTGAGGCCGTCTTCGGTAGCGTCGACGATTGCCTGTAGCCTATCGCGTAGCTCCACAACTGCGCCTCCCTCCCTCGGCTTCTCGTCGTCGTTCAGCAGGAGGTACTTCCTCGCGTCGATGTCAAACAGCCTGCCGAACCTGGAGTATGCCTCGTCCGGCACGACGCTCAGCGCGTGCGCCGCGAAGCGCGTAAAGTCCCAGTTAATCCTAGACACTGCGTCGTAGAGGCCGCGATAGTGTACCCTGCCCTTCTTCCCGCCCCTAGACCTCCTCCTATCCTCGACCTCGGTCGAGTAGAGGCTTAGCGCCGCCCTCCTCCACGTCTCCTCCCTAACCTCTTCTTCAAGCCTCTCTTCACACCCCATTGTCTTCTCTCCAAACCATAATTAACCCCTCCCTTAAATAGTGGAAAGAGGCGCTCTGCGAGGGCGTGCTCGAGGGTTATCGTGCAGACGATAAGCGCGTTGTCGAGGCTACTGGCGAGCACTCTTAAGGGGGACGGGCTCTACGAGGCGCGCCTCGTCGAAGCATTAGACGCGATAGAGGAGTTCCTAGCCTCAGTGCACGGCGCGACTCCGCAGGTCGAAGAGGACGAAGAGCTGGCGAGGGAGCTTGAGGAGGGCGTCGAGGAGCTGAGAGAGCTAGAGCTCGCGTAAAAACTCATTCTTTTTCCCTGAATTTGTAAACCGGGGAGGCCCTCGTTTTCAGCTTTCTTCCATGTTTGTAAACCGAGGAGCGAGAAAACCTTTTTCGGAACCTAGCGCGCGCTATAAGAGCGTCTTTTTGACTTCGCGTGCAATGGCTCTAGCGAGGGGGACTGGGACAGCTTCGCCCACCTGGTTGAACTGCGCCTCCTTGCTACCTACGAACACGTGCGTATCCGGGAACCCCATAAGCCTAGCCTGTTCGCGAACAGTCAGTAACCGGTTCTCGAATGGGTGCACGAACCTCGAAGAACCCATCACCGTGGGTGCAACCCTGTACGGGTGCAGGCGTACCAGGTTTCGCAGTACGCGCCCGCCGTAACCCCTGTAGTGTACGAGCGCCTCCCCCCACCTGAGCTTAGCCACCCTCTTCGCCTTCCCGGCGCTCAGCGTGACGGGCTCGTGGTTGGGTATCTCGTAGTAGGGGTCGGGCGGGGGGAGGTCCCCTATCGCGTCCCACACGGTTATAGTCTTCCCGGTCTTAGGGGGGCTTATCCTCTTGTTTGAAATAAACACCCTGACCCTGTGGGAGGGCGTGCCGTAATGCTCGGCGACGAGCACATTGAAGTAAACGTCGTGGTAGCCGACCCTGGAGAACTCCTCCCGTAGCACCTCCCCGAGCCCCTCGTCGAGTATCCCGGGGACGTTCTCCATCACGAAGACCTCCGGCTCGAGGTCCCCCACGATGCGTATATAGTGGAGCACGAGGCTCCCCACAGGGTCCTTGTACAGCCTGTCCAGCGGCTCCCGCTCGCGCCTCGGGTTCGCGCGCGAGTAGGCCTCGCAGGGCGGTCCACCTATGATCACCCTGGGCCTAAAGCCGAGGCCTAGGAGGATGTCCCTCGAATGCACCTCCCTCACGTCCTCCTCGAAGACCCTCGCTCCCGGAAAGTTGAGCCTAAAGGCTTCAGCGGCGAGAGGGTCTACCTCGACCGCGCCCACAATGCTGAAGCCTTCCTCGGCGAAGCCCCTGCTAAACCCCCCAGCACCCGCGAATAGGTCGAGCACCGTTAACTCCGAGGACATAGCTTCAATCCCTCCTACGCCGTGCGTAGATAAACGTCACGTCAAGGGAGCCGAGTGGCCAGTCGTACCCCCTCTTCTGTTTAGGCGGCATCCGTCTAGGGGTCCACCCGGACCTCGCCGCGGCGCCTCACAGGCCCTGCTTGACCCTAACCCCCGCAGGACCGGCTTTCCACGCACATCCACCGCGTCGTCGCCTCCACCCGTGGAGGGTCATACCCATGCACGGTGGAGGCTTTCGCCGGTCCTCGGCGTCTCGCCGACCCGCTTACGCGGTTGCGGGGCCGCGGTGGGAGGGGGTTCCTCAGCCTACCCCGTCGCCGGGGTAGGCCGGCGGCCGCCCGCCGGACCACTCGGCCCCCACTATGCTACGTTACACAAGCTCATATTTTTGACGAAACCCTCTAAAAAGAGGTTCGATCCACGAGAGAACGGGTAGTAATGCCCGGCGGCATCCCTCCAGGGTGGCCCGGCCCGCACCCCATGGGCTCTCCCGGGCCGCTACATCCGCCCGCGAATCCACGAACACGCCTCGGAGGCCTTAGGGCCGCTCCCTCCCGGGCCTAACCCGGTTCGGCCTCTACCGTGCTCGGCCTCCTCCTACGAGGAGCCGTGCACGGACGAGGCGTCCCGTGGGCACGGGCATCATCTGGCGACCCGGGCACCCATAGGGAAGGCCGGGCGCCCCCGGAGGTTGACGCCCCCCACCCTAAGCCCGTTTGTGGTTACAGGGGAGGGCTAGCCCCCCGGGGCTTTCCCGCCGGGCATAACTAATAACACCAGGAGTGAATTATGTTTTTCTATCCTATCCTAGACTCCAGCGGCGCGCGCCTCACGTGCACACAGGCTCTTCCAGCGCGCGAAGCTATACCTCTCGATCATTCAGTAAGGCCCGAGCGTAGAGCGCCTCCTGGAACGCCTAAAGAAGGCGAGAGAGGAGGCGCTCAGAAAGCTGGGGGACCAAGGCGCTAAAGCATGAGACCACCAGGGAAAGGCGTCCCGGCCTCCTCCGCGCGATGCGTAATCTTTTTTACTGCGCGTTCTTCGAATTGGCTTGTGTATAAGTTAGTAGAGTTTGCCGATGTGATAAGGATACCGCCCAGGCTGTTTGGACAGCCGTTGAAAGAGGCTTCACTGGAAATTCTAAAGGAAAGCTTCGAGGGACGCGTAGTACAAGGCGTCGGGCTCGTTATCTCCATACTCGATGCTGAGGTCTCGGAGGAAGGTTTTCTGACGTGGGGCGACGGGGCGAGCTACCACGAGGCAAGGTTTACGGCGCTCGTTTTTAGCCCTGTAAACAACGAGGTTGTCGAAGGCGAGGTTGACTTGGTGGAGAATATCGGGCTGACGGTCCGGCTAGGCCCCGTGGAGGGCTTTGTGCACAAGTCGCAGATATACCCCTCCAGGAACATAACCTACGATAGGGAGAACGGCGTAGTCATCATCCAGGACGAGAAAGGTACCCGGACGATTAGGAAGGGCGACGTGGTGAGGGGGAGGGTTGTCGGTGTAAGCTACGATGAGCAGAGGGGTCAGTTGAAGATCAGGCTGACCATGCGGCAACCCTACCTGGGCAAAAGAGAGTTCATCATGGAAATGATAGAGAAGAGTAAGGCGGGTGGCCAGGGTGCCGGCAAAGCGTAGACTACCGTTAAAGGCTTGTGTAAAGTGTAAAGCCCTGGTAGAAGACTCTGTGGATGTTTGCCCTGTGTGCGGTTCCAGGGAGTTTACCGACGACTGGGATGGGTTCGTAGCGGTCATTGACCCGGAAAAGTCGGAGGCCGCTAAACTGCTCTCGTTAAAGCAAAAAGGAGCGTACAGCGTAAAGGTCAGGTAGGGTGCGAGAGGGGCTTGAGCCATGGAGAAGGAGAAGATCCGCGCCTCGCTTCTAGGGGAGGCTGTGGAGGATTTAAGGCTCGCCGACGTCTCGGAGTGCTCCGTTAAGGTGTTGAAGTCGTATAGGAGGCTCGGGGGCTTCTCGGCGCGGTACATCGTCGAGGCCGCCGAGCTACTCTGGGAGGCATACTCTGGCGGCGGTAGGATAGCCGTGGCTTTCCCCGCGAACCTCGTAGCTACGGGGCTTAGAGGGCTCATAGCGGACTCTATCCGAAGGGGTCTGCTGGACCTAGTGGTTACTACGGGGGGTACTTTCGACCACGATATCGCCAGGGGCACTGGGCACAAGTACTACGTGGGGCGCTTCGAGATCGACGACGTTTTCCTGAAGGAGCTGGGCATCCACAGGCTCGGGAACATACTGATACCGGTTGAGAACTACGGGCCCCCGATAGAGCGGTTTACCCACGAGATGCTCGAGGAACTCTCAGCCTTAAAGTCTAGCTGGAGCCCCTCCGAGCTAGCAGTGGAAAGCGGGAAAAGGCTTCGCGACGAGCTGTCGATACTCAGGGCGGTGTACGAGAAGGGCAGGCTTCTGGTCTCGCCGGGGGTTCTCGACTCGGCCTTCGGCACGGCGATAGTCACGTTTAACGATAAGGCTAGGGCGTCGAGCACGGCTAGGTTCGTGGAGCTGGATCTCATCTCCGATGAGAGGAGGATAGCCGACTACATGTACGAGGCCGAGAAGCTCGCAGGGTTGATGCTCGGCGGCGGGATATCCAAGCACCACTTGATATGGTGGGCGCAGTTCAGGGGAGGGCTCGACTACGCCGTACAGATAACGTCTACCCCCGAGTGGGACGGGAGCCTCAGCGGCGCTAGGACCAGGGAGGCGGTATCGTGGGGGAAGATCAAGCCCGAGGCTAGGCACGTAACGGTTCCAGGAGACGTAACGGTGATACTGCCTTTGATCTTAGGCTACTTGGCGCACGAGGCCGGTATCGCGTGAGGGGTGGCTCGGGGTGGCGTATCCAGACTACCTCGTGTACGGCGTTGCTTCCTCCATTCTCGGATACCTGGTCGTAAGGTTATCGGCGCCGAGCCTTATCCGGGCACTTTTCAAGGCGGGGCTTAGAAGACCGGACGCGCATAAACCCGGTAACCCCCTCGTGGCGCACAGCGGAGGGGTTATCCTCTTCCTGGGCTTTCTACTCTCCTTTTCTCTGCTGATAGCCTTCGGAGGGCTGGGTTTCTCCGAGAAGGTGAAGCTTCTAGCCGTACTGGCAACGTCGGCTCTCTGCTTCGCGGTAGGCCTACTGGACGACAAGCTGGTTTTAAAGGGGGTGCTCAAGACCTTTCTCACTGCCCTCTCGATAATACCCATACTCGTAGTCGCCCTGACGTACCCCGCGGCTATAGACTGGGGAAGGCCGGTAGTCCCCATAATCGGTAGGATGAGGATGACCGTGATATACTGGGTTCTCTTCCCGATCTCCATAGCAGGCTCCGCCAACGTCGTAAACATGCTCGACGTACTCAACGGCATAGTGCCCGGAACCGCCCTCGTAGCCTTTGCTGCGCTAGCAGTCATCGGCGCCCTGTCGGGTGACGGCCTTCTCCTAGTGATAGCACTCGTAGCGGTGGCAATACTCCTGGCCTACTACCCCTTCAACGCGTACCCAGCCAGGGTGTTCAACGGGGACAGCGGAAGCCTGTTCATCGGTGGGCTCCTGGGAGCCATAGCGGTGGTCTTCCACCTAGAATTCGTCGTGCTAACGCTACTACTGCCCCACATACTCAACGGCTTCTTCGTCGTCGTAAGCTTTAGGGGGCTACGCGAGCACAGAGAGGTCAAGGCTAGGCCTATACGGGTGGAGAACGGTATCTTAAAGGCAAGCGACGACCCCAAAGCCCCGCTAACCCTTACACGCCTGATCCTGAGCGTAGGCGGACCCATGACGGAAAAAGAAGTCGCGAAGGTGTACATCGCGGTCGAGGTCGTCGCCGCTGTGCTCGCAGTCGCGTCGTACGTATTGACGCCAAGGTGATGCGCGTGGGTGTCATTTCAGGAAAAGTTAGAGCCGTCGTAGTGTTGTCCTCTCTAGTGCTACTGGCATGGCTAGAGCTCATCGCTTTCCTGCTGATAGTCGAGAACGTAGCCCTAAAGGTGGCGAACAGCCTCGTGAGAGGGCTCCTCGGAGTCCTCCTCCTGTTCACGTGGGTGTTACTGATGGCTGTAGCGGCAGAGGCTTTGCGCAGAAAGCTTGCACGCGCGAGACAACGATAGGGAGTGCCCTCCGGGGCGACTACTCGGTGCGCGCGGAGCCTCTCTTCCTCTGCAACCGCTCCCATAGGTACGTGCTCGATAACCGCACGCCTTCCACAGTTACGAGCTCTACCGCGAATATCTTTAAAGGCGGGAGGCCGCGGAGCCTTCTCAGCATGTTTACTTTAACAGCCCCGGGAAACGTTTCCTCGCTTACAAAGATGCAATCAGCGCAAGGATCGCTAGTAGCGGGCCCGTATTCGTCGTCTATAGGCACTATGGCTACTGGGCGCGAAGGGTCCACGGTCTTAAGGAAGGTCAGCACGGAGAGGGCTCTAACCTCGTAAGGCTCCACCGGGTGGCTTTTTCCACGTTCCTTGACGTACTCGTCGCTGGTAACGCCGACCAGGAGCTCCTGCGAACAGAGAAGCGCGAAACGCAGAAGCCTACGATGACCCCTGTGAAGAAGAGAAAAAGTCCCTCCCACTACGCCTCTCGTGCACAAACACTCCTTCTGGGTGCCATCAGCACTCAAGATCTCGGTCATCGCAGGAGGCTCTCCTCTGCCTGGCTCATCACGTGCTCTACCGTGCCTAGGCACGTACCCTCATGATCTTGTGTCTACCCATGACCTCCCAGACTTCTACCTCTACGCCTTCGCTTAGCTTGGACTTTATCTCCTCCTCTTGGGGCATCGGAATTTCAAATGTTGAGTAGTCCTCTAGGTTCATTAGCTGTACGTTGTCGCCAACGAAAGCCACTACCTGCGCGGTGAATTTCTTGATTATGGGTACCTCTACCCTCGCGTCTGTGGGCACGACTATGCTTCTCTTGCCGCCGTCGAAGAACCCTATCCCGACAATCCTGGCCTTTGCCGATCCGTGCTTGCCTGTCTTGCTTTTCTCTACTTCGACTACTTTGCACGGCTCGCCGTCTATTACTATGAAGGAGCCTACTTTGATGTTTCCTGCCTCCTCAGGGCGCGTGCTCATACAGCATCAATGTGCTACAGCGTTTTCGTATCTATTAATCTTTCTCTTTTCAACAGGGCTTGAGGATATCTCTGCTCTACGCGTTACTTGAGCACCAGGACCCTGAAGTGGTTCTCGAAGGGTTCGAGGTACTTGTGGAGGGCTTTAGGCACTTTTACGTAGCCGTCGGGGGTCTGGTGGTTCTCGACTATCGCCGTGATGGTTCTTTGAATCGCTAGAGCTGTGCTGTTGAGCGTGTGTACGTAGCCCTTGGAGGGGCCGCCCCTAACCTCGGCGTACCTTATGTTAAGCCTGTAGCTTTGCCAATCCGTGCAGTTGCTACAGGAGACCATTTCCCGGTATTTCCCCTGGGCAGGCATCCAAGCCTCTAGGTCGTACTTCTTAGCTGCTACGACGCCCAGGTCGCCGGACGCTATGTTGACGATTCTGTACGGTATCTCGAGACCCTGCCAGAGCTCTTCGGCGTTCCTGATGAGCTTCTCGTGCCACTCCCAGGACTCGTCCGGGTGGGAGAAGACGAACTGCTCCACCTTCTCAAAGTGGTGGACACGGAAAATTCCCTTAGTGTCTTTTCCGTGAGCGCCCGCCTCCTTCCTGAAAGACTCGCTTACACCGGCGTAGAGGAGCGGTAACTCCTTCTCGGCTAAAACCTCGCCGGCGTGTAGCGCTGCTATGGGGTGCTCGGCGGTTCCTATTAGGTAGAGGTCCTCTCCGTCGATCTTGTATATCATGTCCTTGAAGTCGTCGAAGCTTACTACGCCCTCCAGGATCTCGCGTCTCAGCATGAGGGGTGGCAGGAGTATGGTGAAGCCTTTGCCTGCCAGGTATTCTAGGGCGTAGAGCTCCAAGGCTATGGCGAGCCAGACCAAGTCGTTGAACATGTAGTAGAACCGGGCACCGGCTACTTCCGCAGCCTTCAAGGTATTGGTTAGACCTTTACTCTCGAGGAACTCCGCGTGCCCGAGCGGCTTCCAGTCCAGGACTTCGTAGTCTACCACGAAGCCCTTCTCCTTCGTCTCCTTGAGGAAGCCCTCCAGGTGCTCGCGGAAAACCTTGGGTCTACCCCAGTACCGCACGGGCTTGTTAAATGTCTCGTCGGGGCCTATCGGCACGCTCTCGTGTATGACGTTCGGTAGCCGCCTTAGAGCTAGCTCGCGCTTAGCCTCCAGCTCTGCGAGCTCCTTCTCGAGCAGGCTTACCTTGGAGCTGAGCTCCCTGGCTTCGAGGATGAGCTTCTCTCTTTCCTGCCCAGTAGAGCTTCTCACCTTGGCGGATACTTCGTTCAGCCTGTGCTTTAGCTCGTCGTACTCCTTTTTCTTCGCCCTCCACTCGACGTCGAGTTTTATCGCGTTTTCAACTAGGGAGGGATCCATGAAGCGCGCTTTCATGTTTTCTATGAGCTTCTCCGGGTTGTTTCTGAGCAGGTAGAGCATGGACCACATGCCTGGTCAGGGTTTTCGGTCTTCGGGCCCGATATTATAGATTTCCTCGCAAGGAGTTGTAAAAAGTTTAAAGGGTGCGTGCGTAAAGATGCTTGGTCGGCATGAGCGGTGTGCTCCACCTGTTGACGCTTCGGGACTACGCGGCTGACGAGATAGAATCCCTTATCCGTGACGCCGTTTTGCTCAAGAAGCTGAGGAAGCTGGGTCTGAAGAGGCTCAACCTGTTGAACGGTAGAAGCGTGGCGATGATTTTCGAGAAGCCGTCTACGCGTACCAGGGCTTCGTTCACCGTAGCGGCGTACGAGCTTGGAGCGTTCCCTGTAAGCTACTCTTCGAGCGAGCTTCAGCTAGCGAGGGGAGAGCCCGTAAAGGACGTGGCTAGGGTGCTCGCGAGGTACCACGACCTGATAGCGGCGCGTGTGTACAGGCACGAAGACCTGGAGGAGCTCGCCCGCTACTCCGGCGTCCCGGTGGTGAACTTGCTTAGCGACAAGTACCACCCTCTACAGGCGCTCGCCGACTACATGACGATTTTCGAGAAGAAGGGGAGGCTTAGCGGGGTAACGCTTGCGTTCATCGGGGATGGAACGGACAACGTTTTCAACTCGCTGGCAATCGCTGGCGTCAAGCTCGGCGTGAGGATAAGGGTGGCGGCGCCCAGAGAGTACATGCCCAGCGAGGAGCTACTGGGAAGAGACGTGCTGTCCAGGATAGAGGTGTACGAGGACCCCGAGGAGGCTGTGAGGGACGCGGACGTCGTATACACTGATGTCTTCGTTAGCATGGGGCAGGAGAAGGAGCGCGAATACAGGTTGAAGGTGTTCCTCCCGAAGTACCAGGTAAACTCTCAGCTACTCAGGAGCGTTGGAAGGGAGGACTTCATCTTCATGCACTGCCTGCCGGCTCACCGGGGCGAGGAGGTCACGGACGACGTAATTGAAAGCCCGCAGAGCGTCGTGTTCGACCAGGCGGAGAACAGGCTACACACCTCTAAGTCCGTGCTCCTTCATCTACTAGTACCCGAGTGGCGTAAGTATATGCGAGAAGAACCCCTACAGCCCGACATAAGATAAGCGCGCTTTTCTTGCGCTTTTATAGTCGCGAGCTTTTTATAGGAGCTTGAACTTAGAGGGTTGAGGTAGCATGGGCGGCGAAACTCTCAGCACGATCGCTAGGCTGTTGAGAATGGTCGATAAACCTACAATCGAGGAGTACAAGCTGATGCTACGCGTGGTTCTGCTAGGGCTCGGGCTACTCGGAACGGTGGGCTTCTTCTTCCAGTTGCTTGGATCCTTCCTGGAGTTCGCGAGGATAGGAGCTCTCCCGAAGGAGTACACGCTCTTCGGAGGGATAATAGTCATTGCAGCCACGCTGGCACTAGCCCTCTACCTGCGAAGCAGGGAGAAGTTGTAAGGGTGAAGAACGCTTGGCTGAGAAACCCCCCTCTCCTCTTAGATTCTACGCCCTAAGGGTCACGTCCGGCCAGGAGTACAACGTGGCGCAACTGCTCTACAGAAGGGCTGCCAGCGGGAAGTACAAGGTTTACTCGATCCTCGTGGTACCGGGCTTGAAGGGCATGGTCTTCGTAGAGAGCGATGCTCTCTACGAGGCTCAGAGGCTAGCCTACGGGCTTAAGCATGTCAGAGGAGTTGTAAGGGGTGCTGTTAGCCTGCAGGAGATGGAGGGTTTGCTGAAGCCTAAGCCTCTCGTAGACCAGTTAAACGTAGGAGACTTCGTCGAGATCATTCGAGGACCGTTTACCGGTATGCGCGGCAGGATAGTCGGTATAGACAAGTCCAGGAACGAGGTGAAGGTAGAGCTCGCGGAGGCGGTCTTCGTGCTACCGGTCACAATCAACGCCGACGATATCAAGGTCATAAAGCGTGGAGGAGAAGCGTAACGCAACGTTGCATAAACACGAGGGTTGGAAGGGGAACGGGCTCCCCGGCTCTTTCCTTTTGTGCTCTAACTTTTTAAGCATGTGCGGTTTACCGTATTCGTGGAGCCTGGAGCATCGGAGGTTGTGCCAGCGCTCGGGCTGGATTTCCGGGAACTAGTCGGATACCACCAGAAGCTGGGGAGGTTGAAGCAGCTTCAGAAAATGGTGGAGTTGGAGTTTGAAGCGGCTTACTACATGAAAAAGTACCAGCCCGATCCCGTGCTGATGAATACGCGTTATGGAAGGCTGATCTCCAACGTTCTTGCAAGACGCGAAACGGTATACGAGGTTGTAGGGGGGAAAAGCGACTCGGAGGTCTACGCCAAGTTCCTAAGGGCTATGGAGAACCCCCAGCCCCTCTCAAGGATAGAGAGTAGCACTGGTTTAAAGGAGGTGGCTGTGGACCTCTTCAGACTGCCTGTTCCCAAGTTTTTTGAGCGCGACGGAGGTAGGTACATAACCGCGGGGGTATTCATCGCGAAGGATCCTCTTACGGGCGCTGTCAACGCGAGCATTCACAGAGCGATGATCCTTGACGAGGAGAGCCTCGCCGTGAGGCTTGTACCGAGGCACCTGTACCAGATACACAGGAACGCGGAGAAAGCTGGGAGGAACCTCCCCGCCGCCATACTGATAGGCGCGCCCCCGCTGGTCTACCTCTGCGCGGCGTCGAGCCCACCCTTCGGCGTGTACGAGGTGGAGGTGGCTAACGCGCTGGCGGGGGGCAGGCTTACGGGTACGGACTCGCTGCTCGACGGAGTTGTTCTACCGCTACCGGTGGAGGTGGTTCTTCTAGGGGAGTTCATAGCCGGGAGGAGGGCCAAGGAGGGCCCCTTCGTGGACATCCTGGGAACCTACGACATCGTCAGGGAGGAGCCGGTTTTCCGCGTGGAGTCGATCCTTACGCGCCAGGACCCGCTCTTCTACTCGATCCTGCCCTCGGGCCTCGAACACATACTGTTGATGGGCTTTCCAAGGGAGGCCGCGATATGGAGCGTTGCGTCGAGAACGGCTACGGGTGTAAGGAAGGTTAGGCTAACGCCTGGGGGAGGGGGGTGGCTTCACGCGGTGATATCTATGGAGAAAACCACGGAAGGCGACCCCAAGAATGTTATACTGGCCGCTTTCGCCGCTCACCCCTCGCTTAAAACGGTCGTAGTCGTTGATGCCGACGTAGACCCCGACGACCCCCTAGACGTTGAATGGGCGCTTGCAACACGCATGCAACCAGACGAAGACATCGTGATCATAAAGGGAGCCAGGGGTAGTAGCCTTGACCCCTCCGCCGACCAGGTAACTCTTCAGACGTCTAAGCTTGGGATAGACGCTACCCGACCACTCTCGAAGGACAAAAGCCTCTTCGAGAAGGCGCGGATACCCTTCACCGAACACTAAGACTCTTGCGGAGCGCCTTGCGCGAGCCCGGGGATAGAAGGAGTCGCGGTGAAGGGCGTGCAGGCAACGACCTAGAAGAGCTCGGCGTGTCGGACCTCTAGCCAGGGGAGTTCCCTGGATGTGTCTTCGATTATCCAGGCGCCGATAAGGTCAGACCCCACGCGACCAACGCCCTTAACCCTTCGAACGGTGAGCCTGACGCTTTCCCCGTATTCCTCGATGCACGCGACGAACTCCTCGCCCCAAAGCCACCCCCTCTTCTTGCTTAAACGTATTCTGATAGAGTAGCAGTTATCGCGGAGTGGAGCCGTAGTAAGCCGGGCGGTTACCCACTCGCCTCCGGAAACGCTTTCTAGGGAGAAGTTCCTGGTCGTAGCGTTAAGGCGTGCTATGCTACTCCGCAGGTCGTCCACGCTTACGCCGCTGAGGACGTACAGCGCAGTCTTCGGCAACTCAACCCCCTGCTAGATCTACAACACACGTGAATCTTTACCCTTTCGTCACGCGCGAGCTGGGGGCACAAGAATAAAAGGGTAAAACCAACAGGGAAAGGCGCCCGGCCCCCTCTTTCCGTAAACCTTAAGAAGTATGCATGGGAGGACAGAGGTGAACGCTTTTCGGGGTAAGCAGGTCGGTAGGCGTGGTTGACAAGGCTACGTTGAGGAAAAGGTTCCTGAGGAACCTTAGGCTCGCTGGGTTGAACAGGGAAGACGAGATACTGGCAGTCACCCTTCCAAACCTTCAATCGAAGGTAGCGCTCGAGTTGCTCTTAAGCGTCGAGGAAGAGTTCCCCGTCGTTATTCGCCACCTTCACGTGGGCGCAGAGCTACCCGGGGAGATAGGCCTCCTGGCGCGGAAAACCGTCGGCTCGGAAACTTTCGCGGAGAGGGCTCCTTCAACGTACACAGAGTTAAAGGTTCTCGTTGCGAGACTCGCGAAACCGGGCCAAGTAGTCGTTCTCCCCATGGTAGCCGAAGAGGTAGCCGCGTACTTCCTGGAAGAAGTGCTGAGAGGTAACCTCGCAGGGTTATCACTCGAAGCCTCCAACAGGACGGCCTACCCCCTGGCAACCACTACGCTCGAAGAAATAAGGAGAGTTGCGGGACCGTCCTCCTTGAGGCCGCAATGCATAGCTTCAAGCAATTTGCTGTCAATACTTGAAAAAAGCGTAGACCCCCGCGCTGCTGCAAAGTTTTACGTAGAAAACTACGCGAGACCCAGATAGGACTTTTACAAGCATAATATTCATATAACCCCCCGTTTACTAACTAGATTGCCGCCATGGGCACCGGCGGCTCGCCTAGATAAGGGGAGGGGCAACCCCTCCCAGTGAAAAGGCGGCCTCCGCCCATGGCAACACAGTGCGTCCCCGAGAAAACCGGGCGCCAGCCCGGAACTCTCGGGGATAAGGAAGTGAGGCGCGGTGCGCTCACTGTGTATACTCCTCCGCCGTGCGGCCAGACTCCGGTTGATCCTGCCGGACCCGACCGCTATCGGGGTGGGGCTAACCCATGGAAGTCTAGGAGCCGGGGCTACGGCCGGCTCCGGCGGACGGCTCAGTAGCACGTGGCTAACCTACCCTCGGGAGGGGGATAACCCCGGGAAACTGGGGATAAACCCCCATAGGCGCGGACACCTGGAATGGGTCCGCGCTGAAAGGGCCACGGTACCATGCTTACCGTGGCCGCCCGAGGATGGGGCTGCGCCCTATCAGGTAGTTGGCGGGGTAACGGCCCGCCAAGCCGATAACGGGTGGGGGCCGTGAGAGCGGGAGCCCCGAGATGGGCACTGAGACAAGGGCCCAGGCCCTACGGGGTGCACCAGGGGCGAAACTTCCGCAATGCGGGAAACCGTGACGGAGTCACCCCGAGTGCCACCCGAAGAGGGTGGCTTTTGCCCGGTCTAAAAAGCCGGGCGAATAAGCGGGGGGCAAGCTTGGTGTCAGCCGCCGCGGTAATACCAACCCCGCGAGTGGTCGGGACGTTTATTGGGCCTAAAGCGTCCGTAGCCGGCCCGGTAAGTCCCTCCTTAAAGCCCACGGCTCAACCGTGGGAGCGGAGGGATACTGCCGGGCTAGGGGGCGGGAGAGGCCGGGGGTACTCCTGGGGTAGGGGCGAAATCCTATAATCCCAGGAGGACCACCAGTGGCGAAGGCGCCCGGCTAGCACGCGCCCGACGGTGAGGGACGAAAGCTGGGGGAGCAAAGGGGATTAGATACCCCCGTAGTCCCAGCTGTAAACGATGCGGGCTAGGTGTTGGACGGGCTTCGAGCCCGTCCAGTGCCGTAGGGAAGCCGTTAAGCCCGCCGCCTGGGGAGTACGGCCGCAAGGCTGAAACTTAAAGGAATTGGCGGGGGAGCACCACAAGGGGTGAAGCTTGCGGTTTAATTGGAGTCAACGCCGGAAACCTTACCGGGGGCGACAGCAGGATGAAGGCCAGGCTGACGACCTTGCCAGACGAGCTGAGAGGAGGTGCATGGCCGTCGCCGGCTCGTGCCGTGAGGTGTCCTGTTAAGTCAGGGAACGAGCGAGACCCCCGCCCCTAGTTGCTACCCAGCCCTTCGGGGCTGGGGCACTCTAGGGGGACTGCCGGCGATAAGCCGGAGGAAGGTGGGGGCTACGGCAGGTCAGTATGCCCCGAAACCCCCGGGCTACACGCGAGCTGCAATGGCGGGGACAGCGGGTTCCGACCCCGAAAGGGGGAGGTAATCCCTTAAACCCCGCCTCAGTAGGAATCGAGGGCTGCAACTCGCCCTCGTGAACGTGGAATCCCTAGTAACCGCGTGTCACCAACGCGCGGTGAATACGTCCCTGCTCCTTGCACACACCGCCCGTCGCTCCACCCGAGGGAGGCCTAGGTGAGGCCTCCTGCCGACGAGGTGGGAGGTCGAACCTGGGCCTCCCAAGGGGGGAGAAGTCGTAACAAGGTGGCCGTAGGGGAACCTGCGGCCGGATCACCTCCTTTCGATCCGGTCGAGGAGCGCACCGCGCCTCACTTCTCGCGCTAATTAGATGCAACCCGGAAACCAGCGCGTTTCCGGGTGAAGGGCGTGAATCCCTACCGGGGAACCGGTGGGGATCGATGAGCGCCGCACAGAGAGTGTGCAGACCGAGTCCACGCCGGTAGACGGCGCTAAGCCACCCGGTGGATGGCTCGGCTCGGGCGCCGAGGAAGGCCGTGGCAAGCGGCGATACGCCCCGGGGAGCCGCATGCAGGCTTCGATCCGGGGATCGCCGAATGGGACCTCCTGCCGTGGGTCAACCCACGGCGCTCGGGAAACCCGCAAGGGGAGTACCGAGCGGGAACCCCCCCAACGGAAACATCTTAGTAGGGGGAGGAGAAGAAACCAATTGGGATCCCCTGAGTAGGGGCGACCGAAAGGGGGAGAGCCCAAACCGAACGTCCATGCGAAGAGCATGGACGGATGTGGGGTTGCAGGGCCCCGCGTCCCCCCTAGCCCGGATAGCCGAAGTCGGCTGGAAAGCCGCGCCGTAGAGGGTGACAGCCCCGTAGGCTAAATCCGGGTGGGGGATGGCGGGTGTCCCTGAGTACCACGGCTTGGTTTTGCCGTGGGAAGCTGGGGGGCACCGACCTCCAAGGCTAAATACGTCCCGAGACCGATAGCGAACTAAGTACCGTGAGGGAAAGCTGAAAAGCACCCCGGAAGGGGGGTGAAAAGAGCCTGAAACCGGGTGGCGACAGGTGGCGCGGCCCGAAAGGGTAGATCCTCCCCGAAGGAAACCCGGGCGACCGGGGAGTACGAGGGGAGGGGACCGGGGTCGCGCCTTACGTCTAGAAACACGGGCCGGGGAGTTCACGGCTGTGGCGAGCCTAAGGGGTTCAAGCCCCGAAGGCGTAGGGAAACCGACAAGCCCGTAGCCAGCCGCATGGCTGGTGTGGGGCGGGGTCTGAAAGGGCCCGTAGTCACAGCCGTGAGACCAGAAACCGAGCGATCTAGGCCGGGGCAGGGTGAAGCCCGGCGAAAGCCGGGTGGAGGCCCGAAGGGGTTCTGACGTGCAATTCGTTCCCATGACCTCGGCCTAGGGGCAAAAGACCAATCAAGCTCGGTGATAGCTGGTTCCCCCCGAAGCGGATCCCAGTCCGGCCCGCCCTGAGGTTGCCGGTTGGGTAGGGCACTGATTGGGAGTCCGGGGACCGAAAGGTCCCAGCTCCCTTTCAAACCCCGAACCGACCGGCACCGTAGATGGGCGGAGACGGGTTCTGGCGGATAAGCCGCCAGGCCGAGAGGGGAACAACCCAGACCGGGGTTAAGGCCCCCAAGTGCCGGCTAAAGTGTCAAGCCAGAAGGGTGTCCCCCGCCTTAGACAGCGGGGCCGTAGGCTTAGAAGCAGCCATCGGCTAAGAAGTGCGTAACAGCTTACCCGCCGAGGCGGGGGGCCCCGAAGATTACCGGGACTAAGCCGGCCGCCGAGACCCCGGGGCACCCCGCATTGCGGGGTGATCCGGTAGGGGGGCGTCCAGGTGGACTGGAAGCCGGGCCGTGAGGTCCGGTGGATCCGCCTGGAATGAAAATCCCGGCGGTAGTAAGAGCGCAAGAGGGGTGAGAATCCCCTCCGCCGAAAGGGCAAGGGTTCCTCAGCAACGGTCGTCGGCTGAGGGTTAGCCGGTCCTAAGGCGGCCCTTAACCGGTGCCGCCGAAAGGGAAAGGGGTTAATATTCCCCTGCCGTGGGGTACGCTTTGCGGCAACGCGAGCCCCGCTCCTGACGCCTCGGGATAGGGGGAGTGGGACTGCCGTCCCATCCAAGCGCTGAAGCCCGCTGAGTGCCGTCATGGCGAGAAGCGGGTGAAGGCGCGATGGGCCCGCCGTTAGGCGGGTTCCCCCGACTCCTGGGGCCCGTGAAAAGGGAGCGGGGAAGGAGCCCCACGCCCGTACCGAGAACCGACACAGGTGCCCCTGGGTGAAAAGCCCAAGGCGTGGCGGGGTAACCCAGGCTAGGGAACTCGGCAAATTAGCCCCGTAACTTCGGGAGAAGGGGTGCCTGCGGTCTTGGGGCATACCCCTGGGACCGCAGGTCGCAGTGACAAGGGGGACCCGACTGTTTAATAAAAACATAGGTCCCCGCGAGCCCGAAAGGGTGAGTACGGGGGCTGAATCCTGGCCACTGGCGGTACGTGAAACCCGGGTACAACCGGGCGAAGCGCCGCCGAAGGCCGGGAGTAACTCTGACTCTCTTAAGGTAGCCAAATGCCTTGCCGGGTAAGTTCCGGCGCGCATGAATGGATCAACGAGGTCCCCACTGTCCCAGCCTGGGACCCGCTGAACCCGCAACCAGGTGCAGAGTCCTGGGAGTCCCGGTGGGGCGAGAAGACCCCGTGGAGCTTCACAGCAGCCTGGCGTTGAGACACGGCTGCGGGTGCGTAGCGTAGGCGGGAGCGATGAACCTGGCCCTCCGGGGTCAGGGGATGCGGCCATGAAACACCGCTCACCTGCGGCTGTGTCCCTAACCCCGGGGTTTCCCGGGGGACAGCGCCAGGTGGGCTGTTCGGCTGGGGCGGCACACCCCTGAGAAGGTATCAGGGGTGCCCAAAGCTCGGCTCAGGCGGGTCAGAACTCCGCCGTAGAGGGCAAGGCCAAAAGCCGGGCTGACTGCGCCCTTAAACGCGTGGGGCGCAGGCGGGAAACCGGGGCCTAGCGAACGCTCGTGCCCCCTTCGGTGGGGGCCGGGCATGACAGAAAAGTTACCCCGGGAGTAACCGGCTCGTCGCGGGCGAGAGTTCACATCGACCCCGCGGTTTGGTACCCAGACGTCGTCTCTTCCTAGCTTGGCCCTGCAGCAGGGGCCAAGAGTGGGGCTGCTCGCCCATTAAAAGGGAACGTGAGATGGGTTTAGACCGTCGCGAGACAGGTCGGACTCTACCTGCCGGGACCGTTGGCCGCCTGAGGGGATGGTCCGCACAGTACGAGAGGAACTGCGGGCCGTGGCCTCTAGTGTACCGGTTGTCCGGCAGGGCACTGCCGGGCAGCCACGCCGCAAGGGGTAACCGCTGAAGGCATCTAAGCGGGAAACCCACCCCGAGACGAGGCGGCCGCTCCCGATCCGTTGCTCCCGGCGACGGGGGCTTTGGGTCGGGACGAGGGCACCCGTAGAAGACGGGGTTGATGGGGTGGCGGTGTATGCGCCGAGGGTTTCCGAGGCGCGAGCCGGCCACTCCCAATAGCCCGAGGCTGTCTACCGGCGTGGACTCGGGCACAAATCTCTCTGTGCGGCGCTCAATTTTTCGACTTTTGCTGTATCGGCATTCGACAAATATTTTAACCTCGTTCGAGGAGTATAGAGGTGGTTATGAGAGTCAGTGAGCTACCTGTTGGGCGTTTCCCACCGCTCGCCGTCGTTCCCAGCTCTTCCAGGGTTCTTGACGTTCTAGTTGCCATGGGGCGTAACAGGGTTCGGCACGTACCGCTGGTTGACGAGCGTGGGGTGTTGAAGGGGATGGTTTCCGCGAGGGATCTGGTGGACTTCCTGGGTGGGAGGAGATTCAGGGACGTTGTCGAAGCTAGGTTTAACGGCGATGTTTACAAGGCGCTGGAGCAAACGGGCGTCGAGTTTCTCAAGTACGATCCTCCTTACGTTTATACTCGCTCGGATCTGAGGGAAGTCATAGAGTTGATGGTTGAACGCGGTATAGGGGCTTTAGCGGTGGTTGACGAGGATCTACGCGTTGTTGGCATAGTTTCGGAGAGGCACGTGATTTCCCTTCTAGCGAACGTTGAGACCCACGTGAAGGTCAAGGAGATCATGACTTCCGAGGTTGTCTACCTGTCGCCCATGGACTCTCTCTTCGAAGGGATGCGCGTTATGTCGGAGAGGCGTATACGCAGACTCCCTCTGGTCAGTGGTGAAGAGTTACGCGGGATAGTTACGATCAAGGATGTCCTTTCCTACGTGTCGAGGGAGGACGTGCTGGCGAGGCTAAAGGAGGGGTCGAGGAGCGCGGTCTACGACACGCCTCTCGTGTACATCTCCTCGAAGCCCGTGCTAGCAGTCGAAGACGATGTGGACGTGGGCTTGGCGGTAAGCTTGATGAAGAAGCACGGCATCGGCGCGCTCGTTGTGACGCACGACGGGAAGCCTAGAGGTATTGTCACCGAGAGGGATGTATTGACGCGTCTGCCGCGCGTTAAAGGGGTGGAGATATTCCTCGACGAGGCTACGAAGACGATCTTCGGGGGTAGGGTCACCTTCTGATACTCGTACGTATTTTTCCCGGGGAGCCTTTCTACTCCTCAACGCGAACCCCCGTAGCCGGTGACTAGCGTGGACGAACCGCTGACACTGCGAGACACAGTTTTTTCTTCTCTTTCCGCCGGGGAACGCGATGCTAAAGGTTTATTACCCAGGAAGTATTCCGGTCATAGGGGTTACGAAGCCGGGGTCGCCTAGCCTGGTCAAGGGCGCCGGACTCATAATCCGGTCTTCCCGGGTTCGAATCCCGGCCCCGGCACCACGGTATTAGTTCTAAACGGGCAAAAGCCTTGGTGGGACTCTCGTGGAACAACGCTTGGGGTTATTGAGGTTCGCGTGCTTTAAAGTGGAAAAAGCTCTGTGAAATACGTGAAAATCCTTAAAAGCGTTGAAGAATGATTAGTGTGGAAGCGTGATGGCTGAGAAATCTCGTAGAAAGAAGAAAGGCGAGGAGGAAAAGCCCCCGGCGGTCGATCTGACGTCTTTTCTCTCTCCTCAGTCCGAGGAGAGGGCGGCTCCGCGCGTGCAAGCGTTCTTCACGGAGGACGTGGAGAGAATGATCGTAGAAGAGGTTACGCGTTCGAGCGGAGGGGTCACCAGGTCGGAGCTCTACAAGCGGGTTACGGGGAGAGGAGTGAAGCCCGTAGAGTTCTACAGGGCTTTGACGAATCTTCTCGGGAAAGGTGTCCTTAAGAGAAGGTTTAGCCCCGAGCTCGAGGAGTACGTGATTTACAAGGCATAAACGCGTGCTCGGGGGCTATACTTTTGAGAAACGCTTCTTTAGGTCTCGGTATTCCTCTTGGCTTATCTGGGTAGCTACGGCTTTACCGGAGTCTGTTAGTATGAGCTCGTATCCGCGTAGCTCCACGTAGCCTTTTTCTCGGAGTCCGCGTAGAGCAGAAGCGAAGCCCTCGACTACCCTCGAGAAGTTAGGGTTCTTTCTCGGAAGGAACTCTTCTGCGATGAACTCTGCTAGGAAGCTTTCAGCATCGCCGCCCGGACTCTGGAAGTACAGTTTTCCGCCGTACTCGTAGTAGACGTAGGAGAGCAGGAACTTTTCAACACCGCTTAAACTCATCTCGGAACACCGATAAGCGCCGACCCTTACACATATAAAAAGTTAGCGAACCGCACGCGAGAGAACTATGCACGAGTAGCCTTCTTCTAAGAAGATGGGAAGTGGTGCGGCCGCCGGGATTTGAACCCGGGTTTTCCGCGCCTTTAAGGCTCTGCGGCTTGGGAGGCCGCCATCCTACCAGGCTAGACTACGGCCGCTGAGCCTCTAGAAGGAAGTAAAAAGGCATGCTTAAAAGCTTTTCCCGCGTGCAAAGACTAGGGAAACATTCTGAGAAATCTCCGCCGTTTTCCTGCTTCCCATCTATGCGCCGTTACTTTAACGTTTTTCTGAGAAGTCGCGTCCTATCGGAGGCGTTGCCTCTTCCGCGTCTACCGTGCTTCGTTGTTTTTCAATGAACGTGGCGAGGAAGTCTCGGTCCTCTCTTATCCTCGCGGTGAACTCTTCAAGGTAACCGTCGGGCACGGATTGGACAGCTATGGGAGTTACGTACACGGTGCCCTCCCTGCTTTCTCTCAGTACTCCGAGCACCTTCGCTGTGGAACCCTCCGCTAGCCCCTTATCTTCAAGCAAGCCTTTCTTCTCGGACCAGAACCTCACAGTCACTGTGCCGCTACCGTCTCCGAGAACAATGTCTGTAAACTTATCGCCGTGGACAACCCCCTGGACGCGCCCGACAACGGCGATCTTCCTGGACATGAGCACAGCCTTTCCGTGAACCACCCTGAAGTAGACGACGCTACCCCTCTTCACCGCTCCGGCTACGACCTCGGAGGGTAAAGCCTTCAGGAAACAGTCCAAGAGGATCTCGTATCCCTCCCTCCCCTCCCCCATTACGATCCCGTGGACGTAGCACCTCCTACGTTAAAAAGCTATTTAAGGTGAAGTAGCCGGTGTCTTCTACCGTGCTCGCTTTTTCTCCAGGGTGTATTTACGTTCGAAGGGCATGTTGCTTGCCGAGCGGGGACTGAGGGTCAGACTCGGAGCCTTATCCGCGGTTTCCTTGAAGCAAGGGCACATCGTCGTCGCGGGACCCACCGGTAGCGGTAAAACGAACACCGTGAAGGTGCTTCTCTGCGGGCTCAAGCGGAGGGGCATCCCGTTTCTCGTTCTAGACTTCCACGGAGAATACGGGGAGTTCGGGCGCTTAGAGCCAGGGAAGGACCTTTCTTTCAACGTTCTTTCAACCGGTGACATAGAGTTCGTAGTAGACGTGTTCTCGACGATCTTCCAGATTACAGAGCCGCAGTGGTACTTCCTCGTGAAGGCTCTCAAAAAGGGTTCTCCTCCCTTCAGGTTGAGCGACATCATAGCCTTGGTGGACGAGGAGCCGGTGCGGGATTGGAGAGAGTTCGAGATAAAGGCGGCGATCCTGAGGCGCCTTACAATTTTGAACGAGGGGGTTCTGGGAAGAACGCTGAACGGAGACGCGCCGCCCGAGGCTCTTTTCAGGGGGGCGTTCGCGGTCGACCTCTCGGTACTCCCCCTCAAGTACCGGGGGTTACTCGCGCTTGTGCTCCTGAAGCACCTTTACGATGCCGCGATGGCGAGGGGGAAGTCGCAGGAGATAGCTCATGTCACGGTGATCGAGGAGGCGTGGCAGGTTCTACCGTACAGGGCTAGGTGGGAGGCTCCGAGCCTGGCGGAGAGGCTTTTCCTAGAATTGAGGAAATTCGGGGAAGTCGTCGTCGCTGTGGCGCAGAGGCTCGACGACCTATCGGAAAGGGTTTTACGCAACGCGAGCCTCGTTGTACTCCACGATGCTTCTAGGGCGGATCTACAGAAGCTAGGGTGCGAGGACGTTGAACGAATACCCAAGCTGGGAAGAGGGCACGCTTTGGTAGTGTCCGAGGGGTGTCTAGCGAGGCGTGTCCGTGTCAAGCTCTACAGGGGATGTAGCTAAGCGGTGACGGTAAGCGTGGAGTTAAGCCTGGAGTGCCGCATAGTGCTGGCGAACCGAGCCGAGAAGCTTTGTCGTGTGGTGAGGGATCTCGTTGAAGCTGCAGGCGAGGGAATATTGCTCGTCGACGACGAGCTAGCAGTAGAAATCGTTGAGGCTAGACGGGCAGCAGAGTACCTGCTGGAAGCCTTGAAGGATTTGGAGGCTGAGATAGGAAAAGGCTCGGTTATTGCTCTTCGTTTTCATCGCTCGAGGCTTGCATAAAGGAATGTGAGCGCTCTCTCGGATTAGTAGGGATGAGCGAAGAATCCGCGAGGAATGCTTGCCGAGAGGGGTGCGAGGAAAGCCATAACGAGGTTTTCTTTGAGGGTAATAAACATTTTAAGCAATGTTTATAGCTAGGAAGCAGAAACGTCGCTCAAAAGAGTAAAGTATAATTACTCCTAGCTTTTTGCAGGGCATGGATGGTTATGGCAGAGCAGCGAAGAGAGAGGAGGTTAAGGCTGCGTCGACGCGACGAAGTCCCTGAGGGTAGGGCTTTCATGAATCCATCTACAATGAACGAGCTTGGGATAAGCTCCGAAATAGAGGTCGTTATAGCCGGGAAGAAGAAGCTGTACTTCGCGGCGATGCCGAGTGAATCCGTACCTCCGAACGAGGTATGGTGTAACACCGATGAGCTTAAGACTAAGGGTGTTGCCGACAACTCGATAGCAACTGTGAGGGCGAAGAGGGTGGGGTGAATGGAGGGCCTCTCTATAGCTGACGTGAAGCTGGTATCTGTTTTGAGGAAGGAGTTGCTGCTTTCCCAGGATATCTTAGAGGAGATACGCAGGGTCGTAAAGACGATCAACGAGCAGGGGTTAAGGGATGAGCAACGCGAGAGGATAGAAAGGATACAGAAGACGAAAAGCCAGACGCAGACTCTCCAGACGGAGTACATCGACTACTTAACTAAGGCATCGAGAGGACTCATGCATAGAGAGGAATGGGTGAGGATAGGCTCTCGTGTCATGAGCGTCGTGGACAAGCTAAGTGGCATATCCTACAGGTTGGGCTTCCTCATAGAGAAGAACTGGGTTGTCCCGGAGAAGGTTGCTTCAAACTTCGCCGCTATGTGCGACAATCTCTCCATGATGGTAAGCACTCTTGATCAAGCTATGAATAAGTTGCTAAGCTCGCCGCCGCAAGCCTTAGAGGATCTTAGAAAGATCTCTGAGTACGAAAGCACCATAGACTCGCTGTACCGTAGCACCATATTCGAGGTTCTAGGGTCGAATATCTCCAGCAGTACCATGCTTTTACTGCTCGGCATAGCGGAGATGCTTGAAGACAGCTCCGACATCCTCTACGACCTGGTAAGCAACCTCTACATTATACTCCTGGAGTCTACGTAACGTCTTCTACAGGCATTGTCGTAGCATTAAAGTCGTAGCATTAAAAGAAGTCGGAAAGCGTGGCCTGCCTTCTACCGGTCGAGAAGTGCTCTTCCTTCACTCCAAAGTACTCTAGTATTCGCAGGGCGGCAGGCACGATTTGTCTCTTGACGTAGTAATCCGTGTCCACCTCGTCGGGGCTCTTAACGGAGATTAGAGGCTTTGCCTTCTCGGAAACCTTGCCGGCGCCTTTCACCACGATGTAGCCTATCTTCGCCCCCTTCCCCACCCTGTAGCCAAGCCTTTTAAGCTCCCTAGCTACGACAACGTGCGGAGCATCAACTTCGTACTCGTCGAGGTCCTTGGAGAGAGTTTTCCAAATGACGAGCTTCTCTAAGGGTATCCTCCCCTCGCTCAGCTCTGTTATGGTTTTCCTAACGAAGTCCACGGCTTTCCAGGGATCCTCCTCTTTCAACACTATCTCTACGACTCTCTCCTGGATCTCCTTCGAGATCTCAGCCCAGTCGCCTCTAACCGCCTCAAACCCTACAAGGTCTACCCGGCCGTCAGCGAGCAACCCGCAGTACTTCTTTTTGGACTCAGTGAAGAAGACCTTTTCGTACACCTTGTCCAGCTTTATCTCAAAGCCCAACTCTTTCTCAACGTACTCTACTAGCCTACCGATCTTCTCCTCGTCGAACTGTACGAAGATGCTGTCCGTGTCCCCGTAGATTATGCTGAGCCCGAGGCTCTGCGCCTTTTTTATCGTAGCCTTGATGAGCTCACGCCCCCAAGCCGTTGTCGCCTCGGCTACTTCTCTCTTGTACCACCGCGCCATACTCCATCCGCTGTACCCGTACGTCGCGTTCGTGATTACCTTGATGGCCTTCTGCCTTTCATCGTAGATCCTATATTCTTCGCTTCGGGGGTCAAGCGTCTTCATTTTCTCCCGTAGCCGCCTCCTGGCTTCGAGAAGGCTCTCGAGAACTTTTCTGTAGAAACCGGGGGGATGCTTCCTGAACCTGTGCCCGACCTCCGGCGCTACCCAGACCTCGCTAGGGTCGACGTGTTCCTCCGGTGGTACGTAGGTATCGGGAGAAATGTTGTACTTGATCATGATGTTGGGGTACATGGACGAAAAGTCGAGGACAGCTATCTTCTTGTGGACTCCGGGTTTAGGCTTCAGCACGATAGCTCCCTTGTACGTCTCCTCTCCTCGCTCCCGCGAGTTGGGGACAAGCTCGTTGAAGACGAAGGCTTGCCTGATGAGGAACCACTCTACCCTGTTGCCAACGGACGCTGCGAAGACCTGGTCCAGGGGGAGGCCTACTAGGCTCGACAACTGGATGCCGAAGGGTAACACAACTTGGCCTAGAAGGTACGTGCTCCTTGCATCGTCCCCCGCGTACCGCAGCAATAGACTTCTTTTGTCCTTCGAATCCCAGTACTCGTACACCTTGTTGGTGTCTATGAGCACTCTCTCGCTTTTCTTCATGACTCCGAGGAACTCTGAAACGTTCTCCAGAGTCTTTACCTTAACTTCCTGTAGCTCGCTCGCGTAGTCGTAGAGGTCCACGTTGGCACGACCAACAACGGAGAAATGCCCGTAGACACTTTGTGACGGTTCTCCAAGATTTCTTCCAATAGACAGTTTAACCCCGTTTACACGGGCGCGCTGCAAGAGGTACGGCCAGTCGAACCTGTTAGAGTTATATCCAAGGATAACGTCCGGGTCGTACTGCACTAAGTCATTTACGAATTCTTCGAGTAACTTCTTCTCGGAAGAACCCTCGTCCTGCGAGAAAATCACCGTACCATCCTCTCCGGTCCTGCTGATCACGAGGACAGGGTCTCTCTCGGGGTCGGGTTCCCCGTACCTGTTATAGCACTCTATGTCGAAAGCATAGGTTTTAAGCCTCGGCGTGCTCTTTTTGTCCAGGGACCTCGGAGCTTCTACAAGCTCGAAGAACTCGTCTACACGCCACCCATTCGGGACGGGAGCGCTCCTAACCTTAGCGAGAACCCAGGAGCTCGGAGAGATACCCGTGTCCACCATGTAGCGCATGTAGAACCTGATATCCGCCTCGAGAACGTCGCGGATACCCGGGATCTTCGCTGCAACTTCTCTAGCCTTCGGGACATCCCGAGGATCCGTTATCGTAACCTTTAGAACATTGAGTGTTCTTCCGAAGAGCTTCCTCTCAATGGCGTTCACGCTTAAAACCTTGAACGTGTGGAGAGCAGTTCTAACTCTCTCCACGAGTGCGTCGCTGATCGCGTTCTCGGGGACTAGGTAGAAGTAAGGCCTGAAGTTCTTTTCAGCTACGACTATTCTCTCCCCACTCTCCGTTATCCCCCAGAGGTAGATGACCGGGTGACCCTTTACGACGTCGTAACTCGCATCAAGGATCCAAAACTCCAGCTCGCGCACTTCTCCTGCAACCATCGCTCCCTCCTAAACATCCGCAAACGCTGATATAAACCTGAAGCGCATGCCGATAATCCACGATGCGCACGTCGAAGAAACTTTAACTACGGCACGGGAGAGGCGAGGGAGCGGTCTTATACGGCTACGCTTTGAAGCTCGCTTAAGGGGTAGGTTTTCTCCAGGGTTCCGCTTTTTCCTATAACCAGCACGTCCACTCCATCACCGCTGGCGGCGTCGCGCTTCATGGCGGCGTATACGGACTTAAGTGCGAGGCTTAGGGCTTCGTCTAGCGACATATCTTTTTTGTAGTTGCTCTCCACTATGCTGATTGCGAGCTGGGTGCCAGATCCCAGGGCTACGTAGTCATCTTCAATTATCGCGCCTATCGGATCTAGGGAGTAGAGGTGTGACCCCTCCTCGTCTAGCCCTCCGACAACTATCTCCGCGTAGTATGGGAAGAGTCTCCTCTCGTAGAGTATGTAGGAAAGCAGCTTCGCAACGGTCCAGACTTTCGGGGAGATATTCGAGTCGAGCTCGTACAGACGCATCTCCGCCTCGACAATTCTAGCCAAAGTTTGCATGTCCGCCATAAGGCCTGCACTCGCCATCCCCATCTTGTCTAGTATCCTGTACACCTTCTTACCGCTCTTACTCATCAGGTAGAGTCCGTAGGAAACTCTCTTCTCGGCAGCCAGCACTACGCCGTCGCTAACCCTTATTCCAACAGTAGTGCCCGGAAGTACTTCCATTAACTTCCACCACTACTGGACTTTGAAAGCATATATAAAAGGTTAAGCATTAAGAGGATGAAAGGAGTATGTCCTTACTACCTGGCTGACACGCGCGCTTGCGCGTATAGTTAATATAGTGCCGCTCTCAGAACGTTGCACAGGAGTATAATGGACATACAGTACCTTAAACGACGTATGGTCTACGCTCCTCAAAGCGTCGAGGAGTTGTTCGAGCTCGCAGTCAGGTCGTGCAAGAGGAAGAGTAGCGCTAAAGGCGTAGATAAGGTGGAGACGAGACGCATAAGGGCGTTGGAGTGCGTTAAGCTTGCGGCTGGTGTTCTCTCGTCTAGGCTTAGAGACGTAGCCCTTACGAGCCCCTTCCTGGAAGACCTACACCCCTTTTACCGCTCACTAGTAACGATAGATCTAGACGTGGACCTCTATAAGAGTTGCACCTCTAGGCTTTACAGCGCCTCGAAAATTATCAAGAAGATTGGTCTGGAACAGCGGGTTAGAATAAGAAGGGCAAAAACGTACGAGGAGATAGTGTCGGCGGAGAAAGCCTTCTTCGGACGAGCCCTTTCCGTGCTCAGAGAGCTGGAGGAGTGCCTGCCCATGCTTAGAAAATTCCAGTTGACATTCGCCAAGCTACCTGAAATCGACCTAGATATACCAACAGTGATTATCGCCGGGGCACCAAACGTGGGGAAGTCCTCGCTGCTAAAGTCCCTTACAAGGGCTAAGCCAGAAGTCAAACCCTACCCCTTCACAACTAAAGAGTTGATAGTAGGACACATAGAGCACCCGCTGGGGAAGATCCAGCTCGTCGACACACCTGGCCTGCTCGACAGGCCGCTAGAGGAGAAGAACCCCATCGAGCTTAAAGCAGTCGTAGCCCTAAAACACATCACCGGTCTAGTTCTCTTCGTCGTTGACCCCACCGAGACGTGCGGCTTCACGCTGGACTTCCAATACGCAGTCTACAGAGGTGTAAAGTCTTTCATATCGAGCGAAGCATGGATCGTAGTCAACAAGCTCGACATAGCTCAAACCGAGCACATGGACAACTTTAGGAGAGTATTTGGAGCGGTGGACTACGTGGCTGTCTCGGCGGAGAAGAAAATAGGAGTTGACAACCTGAAGGAAAAGATAATCGAAAAGTTCGCGCGCTGAGAGACACGCTTTGCCGGGCGCCCCTCCTATCAATAAAATTTAAAAACACACGGATAGAATCAGAAGGGGGTTTCGCGAATGGGATACTACAAGTACATGGCAGAAATCTGGAAAAGACCCTTTAAGGGCGAACACGGGCAGCTCATGAGAGAAAGGTTCATGCTGTGGAGGCGTGAACCAACTGTTGTACGGATACCTAGGCCTACCAGGATAAATCGCGCGAGAGCTCTGGGGTACAAGGCTAAGCAGGGATACATAGTGGCGAGGGTCAGGGTGCGCAAAGGAGGTCTCAATAGGCCTAGGCCTTCCAGCGGTAGACGCCCCAAGAGAATGGGAGTATACGGGTATTCGCCGCATAAGAGTGCGCAGCAGATAGCCGAGGAGAGGGCTGCCAGGAAGTTCCCCAACCTGGTAGTTCTAGGGTCTTACTATGTCGGCGAGGACGGGGTCTACAAGTGGTATGAAGTCGTTATGGTGGATCCGCACCACCCGGCGGTGAAGAGAGACATCGAGAGACGCTGGGTAGCGGGCTTCAAGAAGAAAGCTGGGGTTAAAGTTACGAGGGATCTTCTCTTAAAGATTCTCTCAAAGGCTAAGCTAGATGTCTCAGAAAACGCCGGAGAGAAAGAGGAAGAGCAGTGACGTGCTAAGCCTAGAGTTATCAACCTTCGTGCACGCTACTGAAGACGAGGAACGAGTTCTGCAGGCAGTGTCTAACGTTCTACCAGAGCGCATGAGAGGAAGCCTGGAAGTGTACCTTTCGAAGAACGTTGTCCTCGGCTATCACGGAAACGCGATCACTGTCATGAAGTTTTTCATAGACGAAGAAGTAGAGGCCCAGGAAGCTTTCGAGCACATAGTTAGAAGGATGGAGGAGTCGGATTTCAACTACTTCTTGGACTCGCTGGAGGATAGGTTCGAGCATGGAAGGATATACCTAAGGGTGGACAAGCAGGAAGCTTACCTTGGGAACATACGCATAAGTGAAGGCGACGATGTAATACGCGTGACTGCGTTGCTAAAGCCGCACCTAAGAAAGAGCGAAGCAGTGTCCAGGTACCTTCTCTCGCTAAGATCCAAGAAGACGACTCAGTAAACGCGAGGATGAGGGTTTCGCTCAAGAAGCATTTTAAAATAGTTTCGGATGCATAAGCACTCAGAGAAGCATGAAGCATAGGCGTTTCCTCGATGTCTATGCCTCCGAGCTACCCCTCGAAGGTGTTGCCTCGCTACGAGACGACGAGCTCCTAAGCCTGTTTCGCGAAATCTACGCACGCGCGAGAAAGGCTGGGTATCACGGTTGCGTTTTCGTAGCGAGGGTGGGGAATCAGGAATGGAGCCTATACCGTGAAGCCAAGCGTTTTGACGAGACCGCAAGGAAACTTAGAGAATCCGGTATAGAGTGCTATTCCCGTTGCCATTTGCAGATCTCGGCTCAAAGCCTCCTGAAGAAGGCTTTGAGGATGCTTCGCCCTCTCTTCGACGTCATCTCTGTGGAGGCCGAGACAAGAGCGATAACCGCGTTCGGTAGCAGGGATCATAGAGTAGACTTAATCACGCTTCCGCAGAGAAATATCCCCGAGATACTTAAAGGTGACATCGACGAAATTTTGAAGCAGGGGAAATTCGTAGAGATAACATTGGACAGGTTTTTCCTAGGCGGAAGTAAACCGCTCGACGTCGCTCAGGTGGCTAGAGTGAGGGAGACCGTTAAACCGCTAGTAGACAAAGGCGTGGGTATCGTTATATCATCGGGTCCCAGCAGTCCTTACAGCCCAAGAGATCCTCGGGCTGTAATAAGCTTCGGGGAAGTTTTTCTCGGGATAAAGTACGAGAATCTTTCCCGTTGGATGTCCGACGCTCTACGTAGCAGGATAGCTGAGAACATCTACAAGAGGGTCGGCAAGATTCCTGCACGCGGCGTACGCTACGCCGACGTACCTTGACCAGTGTGAAGTATATGCCTGAGTTAGCGGGCATTTCCGGGGGGGGGGCTGAATGAGTAGGAACCGCTACGTAGTTTTAGCGTTTAACGCTGGGAAGTGTGCTTCGTGTACGCCGACAAGTATACTCGAAGAGTGGATCAGAGCACTTTACGGCGCGTGGGGAGCCTCGGTTATCCGACTGAGAGAGGTCTACTCGAACAATAAAGGGGTCTACGTGTACAGGATCAACGCGGACTCCCAGAAACTCTTCAGGTCGATCTTTGTACTTGACGCCGACGGGGTATTCTACGTGATAAAGACTACAGGTTCTCTGAGAAAAGCTAGAAGCATAGCCGACTCCATAAACATAAGCTTTGAAGATACTCACGAATAGTACTTTTCCCTTATCGTGCACGCCAGTGCATGTTGCCCGGATTGGGAGACAAGAAGCACCGCCAAGTAACCTAAGCTAGGTAGAGCAACTAGAGTAGAAGACCAGCCGGGCGCTCGGCTCTCCGTTGTTTTAAGTCCTTAGAACTCACTTGGAGTGGCGTGCTCTAGCTAGAAGAGGCGCGCGATTTAAATCGGCGAGAATGGTTTGTTAGAACGTGGCTCTGATAGTATCAGGTTACGGATGCAGTGCTATCGCTAAAAAGGTAGCTGGCATGCTCGGCCTCAAGTACGAGGTTGCCCGCGTAAGGAGTTTTCCGGACGGCGAGCTGTACGTCAGGCTTCCGCAAGGCCTCAAGGATGAGGAGGTAGCCTACGTCGTTTGCTACGGGAGGCGCCCTAACGAGGCACTCGCAGAGACAGTGCTCGCAGTGGAGGGATTAAGGGAAAAAGGCGCAGAGAAAGTCGTACTGGTGGCGCCCTACCTGCCCTACCTGAGACAAGACGCGGAGTTTACACCGGGAGAAGTGGTTAGCTCCCGCGTTATCGCCCGGCTCCTGGCGAAGCTAGACGTGGATGCTCTCATAACGGTGGATCCTCATCTGCACAGAATTAGGTCTTTGTCCGAGCTTTTCCCGTTCCCCGCCATTGAGGTCTCGGCAATGCCTCTGCTGGCCGCTTTCTTCCAGAAGGAGCACGGAACCGGGGTCGTTGTCGCACCGGACGAGGAGGCGGAGCGCTGGGCTAAAACGTTCGCCGACACGATCGGCGCGCCGTACTTCGTCTTCGAGAAGCAGAGAATGGGGGATGAGATAGTCAGCGTGACGGGTGCCGTGAAACGGGGAGAGACAGCGGTAATCGTGGACGATATAGTGAGCACTGGCGGCACGCTGGGCGAGGTGGCGCAGAAACTGCTCGAGGCCGGGTTCAGGGATATCTACGCTTGCGTGACGCACGCGTTGCTAGTACAGGACGCCGAAGCTAGGATTTTCGGGTCCGGCGTCAAAGAGTTTATATCCACGGACAGCGTTCATAATCCTTACGCTCGCGTATCGGTAGCAGGTGTAATAGCAGAGGCCTTAAAGGGGGTCGTGAATGTTTGAAGAAGAGCTGGAGAAGATAAGTTCTGGGAAGATTTACAGCTCGACGGAGACTGTCATCTACGCCTTAGACCTCCTAAACACTGTTGTGAAGCAAAAGGATCCCAGCTTGTTCATCGAGGTTACTGAGAAAATTCTGCGCTCGCGTGTCACCTCGGCGATGCTTCAAAACATTATGCGAATAATCCTGGGGGAACTAGTAGCCGCCCAGCCGAGATCCTTTGTAGAACTGGGCGAAGCCTTCCAGAAGCAATACGAGCGGGCCACCTCCAGGCTTAGGGAAGACGTTGAAAGGTCTGCCTCGATAGCTTCGAGGAGGATATCCAATGGCGACGTTCTGCTAACAAACTCCTACAGCTTGTTCGTTAAGAAAACAATAGAGAAAGCTCTCCGCGACGGTAAGGAGCTTAAAGTCTACGTTACCGAGTCTAGGCCTACAGGCGAAGGGGTTCGATTCGCGGCAGAACTAGCCGATATGGGTGTCGACACGTACCTCATAGTCGACTCTGCGGCGAGGTTCTTTATGAAAGAAGTGGACAAAGTGCTGTTCTCCTCGGAGGCGATCTCGGCTAATGGCGCGGTGGTGAACAAGGTCGGCACAAGCCTTATCGCTCTGGCAGCACACGAAGCGAGGGTACGCGTCTACGTGGTAAGCTCGACCCTAAAGTTTAGCCCCGAGACCATAATTGGAGAGCTTGTCGAAATCCCCGAGATAGAGTTCACGGAGTACATACCGAGTGGATGGGAAAACCTCAGGAAGTTAAAGCCCAGATCCCCCCTCTTCGATGTAACGCCGCCGTCGTACATAGACGCGATAATAACGGAGAAAGGAGTAATAGCGCCGGAATTCTCCATAGTGATGCTTAGAGAGTCCTTCGGCTGGCCACTGAAGGTGGAGAAAGTCGAGAACCTGCTGAGCAGACTGAAGAACATGCTGGTAGGGGAAGGGCGATGAGTCAAGGCGTGGTTCGAGCTTTTCCTCCAGAGGTCTTGGAGATAGCGAGAAAGATCAGAGACATGGAGATCAGGGGGGCTGGGCGCATAGCTAAAGCAGCGGCAGAAGCGCTTAGGATCGCTGCACTGAAGTACGAGGGGGAAAGTTGCGAAGAGTTCAAAGAGTACATGTTGAAGGTCGCGGAGCTGCTCGTATCGACCAGGCCCACGGCTGTTTCTCTGCCTAACGCTGTTAACTACGTGGTTTCCCAGCTGAAAAAGCCGGGTATAGACTCCTTGGAGAAGGCCAGGTCTCTCGTAGTGAGCAGGGCGTCACGGTTTATCGAGTACGCTGACCAAGCCTTGTCGAAGATATCGGAGTTCGGCGAAAAGGTGATCAGGGATGGTGACACAATTTTAACGCACTGTAACAGTGCGGCGGCAACGGGGATACTGGTACTGGCCCACAAAAAGGGTAAGGACATAACCGTGTACGCAACTGAAACTCGGCCAAAGTTCCAAGGCTACATAACGGCTGAGAGCCTTTTAAGGGAAGGAGTGAGGGTGAGGATAATACCGGAATCCGCCGTGAGAAGCATAATGAAGAGGATTGACAAGGTAGTAGTCGGCGCCGACACCGTGGCGGCTAATGGCGCGGTGGTGAACAAGGTCGGCACAAGCCTTATCGCTCTGGCAGCCCGGGAGCGTGGTATCGACTTCTTCGTGGCGACCGAGACCTTCAAGTTCAGCCCTTTTACCCTGATAGGCGACATCGTACCGATAGAGTTCAGGGCGGAAACCGAGATCGTAGACGAGGAAATGCTGGCACGGCACCCCAAGCTTCGCGTGCTGAACCCAGCATTCGACGTTACACCGCCAGACTTCATAACGGGGATAATAACGGAGATAGGCATAATCCCTCCGCAGGCAGCCTCGATAGTAATAGAGGAAATGTACGGGCACCCAGTAATGCACGAATCATTAAAAGCTGTCGAGGAAGACTTTGCACAGTAGCTTCGAGAAACCGCGCGTAAAAGTTAATTTACCTCTATAAGTAGAGTACATATGGGGAGGCAGAAAATACTGGTACTATCCTGGGAACAGTTCTTCCTGGATAGCGTGCAGTTATCGAAGAAGATCATTGAAAACGGCTATCGCCCCGACATCCTGGTAGCCATCGCGCGCGGGGGTTGGGTTCTCGGGAGGATTCTCTCGGACCTATTGTCCGTTCGGGACGCAGTAGCCTTAACGATGAAGTTCTATGAAGAGGTAGGGTCCCACAAGGAAAGACCGGTACTTGTACAGGAGCTCAACGTAGACCTTAGGGGCAGAAAAGTCCTCCTCGTAGACGATATCGTAGACAGCGGTGCCACCCTAAGGGAAGCGGTAAACCACCTCAGGAAGGCCGAGCCCTTAGAAGTAAGGACAGCTACCCTCTACGTGAAGACGTGGAGCCCATTCAAACCTGACTTCTACGTGAAGGAACTCTCAGAGTGGGTTGTATTCCCTTACGAGCTAAAGGAGACGTACCAGAGCCTGGGACGTAGCGAGGAATATCTTGCAAAAATGAAGGAAGCTGGCATAAGCGAAGAAATACTTCGCGAAATACTCGGGACAGACGGATAAAGGGCCCGCAGCGCTTTCAAGTTTTTCTTCAAATCCATAGAGGGGCTCAAAGCGAACCTATTAGGGCGCCCTGCTCGCCCATCTGAGAGAATGGCTCAGATTCTTCCGTGCAGCGAGCTAAAGGATTTAAATGCGTGCTAGGACTTTTGAATGGGCGTGATGAGCGATTACAGGGATCCAGGAGAGCTGCTCAAGGTGCTAAAGCAGGAGTTGCTGAACAACTCTCTTCAACCTATCAGTGTTGATTTCTACAGGGAAGCCCTTAAGGCCGTCGCCAGGCTCGGTGAGGATGAAAAACTTCTAAAGGAAGAGGTCAAAAAGACCTTAGAGACGATCTTCCTCATACGTTTAAAGAAAGAGGTAGACCTTCTAATTAAAGGCGTGAAACTAGATGAAAAGAGTCTACCTCCGGAAGAATACGGCGTCATAGAGAAAATAAAGGAGACTATCAACGGGATGGAAAAAGTTGTTTTTCGCGGCGAGGACTTGGAGAAAAGCGGAAGACAAGTAACTTCTCAAGCAAAAGGTTCTAGCGGTGAACAGAGATCAAAGGTAGAGGAATTTAGCTTTGTATACTTTCGGAAGAGCTTTTCACCTACGCTCGATGCACCGGAGCGTGGGAAAAGCATGAAGAGTGCGCTTTTCAAGAAAGGAGATTTTGCATTAATCCCCAAGAGACTGGCAAGGGAGTACAAGGAGCAAGGTACTGTTGAGATAATAGAAGAGTTACTGGAGCATGCAAAGTAGAAATAATTTCCTCGGAGAATGGGGCCTCAATTCGAGTAAAACGCAACCAGGTATACATCGTTGTCATCAGCTATCTCTTGAGGTGCAACGTTATACCCATACTTCAACGTAAACCCTGGATTTGCATCCAAGTCAGGACCACCTACAGCTAGGTAAGATGCCCATACAAGTTCGGAGCAGTAATAGCTTGAACCGTAGACTTGTTTCCCTCCGGGGTATACCAGCCAGCTGTAGTCATAAGGGTAACCTACCTTGGACAATGCCCACTGAACTGCTGCTAGCTTAATATAGCTGGATGTTTTTACCCTGTATATTCCCACGGCAGATACGTCGCTCGATATGGCGTCGTATATACTCTGAACCACTACGCCGTCCGATACTGCATGTACAACCATGCCGTTTCCAATATACAGGATGGCGTGAGAGTAGTAACCAGGTATTATGGAGGCAAGTTTCCCCCTCGTCAATATAATGTCTCCTGGTTGAAGCAAACTTAGGTCTATTTTGTATGCTAAGCTGGATGACCCACTGGAGCTTAGAGAGGTAGCAGGAGCCGCGACGACTGTTAGGAGAAGTACAGCGCAAGTGAATACTAGGAAGAGGTACTTGTTACTCACAACTTGTTTTGTGGTTTTTGTACTATAAAAATTTTTTCGTTATATTTTATAAGTATACACTAGGAAGAAATCACGGTAACAGGTTGACGAGATCGAACATGAATCGGTGAGAAAACATACACGCGTACGAAGGCTTTTTATTAGTGTTCGTTGAATAGTTGCCTATGACTCAGGCGTTTATGAGCTACGAAGAGCTACTTGAAAGAGCCTATTCGATGCTCCCAAGGCGTAGACGTCGCAGCACGGGTGAAAGGTTCGTTTTACCAACCTTCGAGGTGAGCAAGACGGGGAAGAAGGTATACATACACAACTTTAAAGACGTGGCAGAGAAGCTTAACAGGGAACCCCCCGTTCTTCTACGCTTTATACTAAAGGAGATAGCTCTTCCAGGTGTGTACGAGAACGGTACCGCCGTGATACACGGTGAAGTGTCTGCGCAGACCCTCAACAAGCTACTTGAAAGATTCTACAACGAATACGTCAAGTGCCCGGTATGCGAAGCACCGGACACGATCCTCGTAAAAGAGAAGAAACTAATGTACATCAAGTGTACAGCATGCGGAGCCGTCTCGCCAGTCAAACCCTTCTAGCGAGTTTTCAACTCTTCGCTATTGCTTCGAGAATTTCTCCTATGGATGCGCTCGTCCTAAAGCCTTTCGGGTCAAAGTGCGTACGGGACCCCTCAAATCCTCGAGCCCTTAACACCTCCAACACCTCGACAACAGACTTCTCCTCTTTTAATCGGTACGTGCTCGCAAACTTCTCCGTGGTGAAGTAGAAGGGGGGACGGGAAACTTCCTCTAGAATCGTAGAAACTACCCTCCAACCCTTCCCGCATAGACCGTGTGCCTTCAACTTGCTACTATACGCTCTACCTACCGCATCGGCAAACGTTCTTTGGAAGATCTCCTTTACCCATAAAGGTCCACCCACAACCCAGTTGTCGCTCCTCTCTTCCCGGTAGAAGTCGAAAAGAGGGACAGCCGCTCTTTCAAGGGATGTCGGGTTGTACTTCACAAACCCTATAGAGTCCGTTAATCCTCCGTAGCGGCTCTCTGTCTTCAGTACTAGTACGCAGACCCTTACGTGGTGTTCCATGTAGTACGAGTAGAGCGGGACGATTGTTCTACCCAGTTTTGCCGCTTCGCGTGCAATGAAGTAGAGCAGTATCCTTACGGCGAGTTCCCTTGAAAACTCCGTCTCTATGCTCTTGGAGAAGTACTTCCTTACGCAGGTTTTCGGGTACTTGCCTAAGAGCGGCGGGAGGTCCGTCGCGGTGACGCAAAGCAGGCCCTTATGCTTCAGGCACCTTAACGCCGGGTCTACGTACTCCGCCGGGCTACCGAAAGGATCCAAGTCCACGATGTCCACGCCGCTTAGCGATGCAAGCAAGCTAGAAGCATCCTCTCTCCGTACCTCCACGATGTCTGAAACCCCGTTTAAATCTACATTTTGCCTAATGATTTCCACCGCTCTCGGATTTATGTCGTTCAAAATGACCCTGCCTACGCCCTCGTTCTCTAACGCGTACCTTATCCCTCTAATACCCGTTGCGCTGAAAGCGTCTACCACCACTAGCCCCCCTCTACCGAGTAGTTCTGCGTACGCACCCACGATGACAGACGAGATATCCCTCGAGCACCGCATCCTAGGGTTGTAGAAAACCGGGGCCCAAGCAGGGTCCCTGTACTTTTCAGGGGGGTATACCTTGAAGACTCCCCTACCCTCTGATACCGTGGAGAGATCCTCCATGCATACCGCCTATATGGATGCCTGGAAAACGGGCATCCGCATTTATTCGTCACGCGTGTTCTCCATTATCCTAGACAGGTAGTCCCTAAGCTTCTCAGGCCTCCTCTTATCAACCACAATCACTTTCTCGCTCAAAATCTCCTCCTTGTTGTTCAGTATAACTACAGGGGTCTCCGTCGCCTCGGAAAGCTCCTTCACGTCCTGAACTTCCTCCTCTTTTGAGATCCCGGCCTTGATTGCAAACTTTGAAGTAGTTTTCAGCGATACTTTGAACCCAGCGTCTAGGGGTGCTTTATCGAAAAAGTACCTTTCCCCTACAAAGTCCCTCAGCGTGGAGATAAGCCACTCAACGTTTCTCCCCCTCTTGGCTGGGCTGCCAACGGAAGGCCTACCCGACTTCGTCAGCTCCCTCAGCGAATCCACGCTTATGGCTTCAAAGATCTCGCTGCCGAGTATCTCTTCGAGCTTCGCGGCTATCTCTAGTGTCGCGTCGCTGAGTCCCTCCTCGTAGTACGCTATGGTTCTCGCCGAGACACCAACCTCTCTCGCAAGGGCCCCCCTCGAGAGCCCCATCCTTTCCCGCGCCTTTCTAAGTTCTTTACCGTTAAGTTTCACGAATACTCCGCCTTTGCTAACGTAGACTAAGTACTTCCTTTCTCCTCTAAGGAGGCTATTTGCCGTAGAGCTACTAACCACGGGGACGTTGTGCCTAGAGTATACTACGTCCTCCTCTATCTTCTCACCCTTGTACGACTCGGCGATTATGAGGGGGAGCCCCTCTAAGAACTCGCTAAAAACTCGAAGATTCTCCGCAAGGTACTGTGTAACTTGGTAAGCGTCTTTCACTCTCTTTTCAAGCAAGATGTACTTAGACGCCACCGTAACCTCGTCAACACAGTACTCGGAGGACTTAAACCGAACCACTTTGTTCGTCATAGACGCTTATACTGCTTGGAAGTTTACGTCTGCGCACCTATAAGCTTTACGATAGGTTCATCGAAAGGGAGAGGTAAATCCATTCTGAACTCCAAGCTTTTCGGCACAAGAAAGGAAGAAGTCCGGTGTACAGGGGTTAGGGTTTCTGGGCAACTACAAATGCGTGAGCCTCATCATAGGGTTCTAGGTGCTTTACCTCCTTTACTTTGTAGCCTCTTTCCTCTAGGTGAGTTATCTCCCTCTTATACGTCTCCGAGGGGGTCGCGGTTACGTCTATACTCATAGCCTTTATAGCCATCATAATGTACCCTCCGCTTTTAAGGAACATATCCGCGTTGTCCGCAACGTACTTTGCCTGGAAGGGTTGCGCTATGTCGGCGTATACGACGTCGACCAGCTCAACTACGTGCGCGTACTTCGTCGGGAACCTGGCGTCGGCGAGGAGTGGAACTACGTTCTCCCTGTGAACTGCTACCTTCTCGATGAATTCACGCATAACGCGCGGAGCGAACTCTACGCCGAAGAGAACACCTTTAGGTCCGATTATGTCGGAGACGTGGCTAGGCGTGGTTCCAGAGGCTACCCCCAAGTAGAGGACCTTGACGCCGGGCTTTATCGGGTTAATGGTTATCCCCTTATGAATGGCGCCGGCTAGCTTGCTTCTATAAGGATTCCATGTTCTGAGCTCTTTGTCGCCGTGCTGGATTAGTGTTTCATCATAAACCTTTACGCCTGGAGCCAGGTTAACAGTTGCCAACTTTTTGGTCCCGTCCTCGTACTCCACGACGTATATTCCTGGGAATTTCTCGTGTTCCACCACTTTTACAGGCCTAATCATTTGCTCTCACCCTTCCTCTTGCCGTGCCCCCTAAACTTTTTCTGTGCAGGCTCTTTTTTAGCCTGCTTTGCGGGAGGCTTTGCATAGAGTGTCTTTATTTCTTCTATCCTCTTTTCCAGGTCTTCTCGTAGCTCGTCTGCCTTATACTCTCCCGTGAACGCGTCGATCCTGGCAGCGATCGCGAGTTTGCCTGCAAGAGCCCTTGCAATCTTACCTCTTTGCCATTTCGGCGATTTATGTATGTACGGGTGCTGGAAGATCACTCCGTGCTTGGGAGGACGTGCGCCGAATCTGAGTGCTCTGAAGAGAGCTTTTTCGGCGCCCAGAACCTGGATCGTGCTCGCGGGCAACCTGGCAAGCTTTTCTAAGCCTCCGGCGAGCGAAATCAGCCTAGCACCCAGGGTTGGCCCGACGAGACCCCTTATGTTGGGAGCTACGTCGTACATCGCCTCGTCTATGTACTTCTCTAGGTTTCTCCGTATGCTGTAGAGCTGGAGTCCAGCGTCGGATAGGAGCCTTATGGCGTTGAGGTCGAACTCTGTTAGCTCGGCTCCCATGCTGTTGGAAGCTGCTTTGACTATTTTCTGGGCGAGGTCATCCTTAAAGCCCAGCTCTTTGAGTTTTTCCAGGGAAATGTTGCTCCTAGAACCCAGTTTGCTCACTATTTTGAAGTAGTCCTCGTGGTCTTCGACTATATCGTTAAGCTCCGGGAAGTGGAGCCCGTACCACTCTCTCACTCTCGAAGCGAAGAGGTTTATCGTCTTGTTTACATCGTCCAGCGCGTTAACTGCTTGCGCTACGTAGAGGTCTCTTTTTTCGGCGACTTCCTTCACTTTCCACCGTGCCAGCAGGATCGTTGCCTCTCGTACTAGCCTGTAATAGTCCGAGTATGATATGCCGAATGCTTTCTCGACGATTGCTTGTTGCTGCTCTCGGAGAGCTCTGTGGACCTTACTCCCGGGTTGCACGGTTACTTTCACCTCCTTTAAGCTTTGGGAGATCTTTCTGGCCACTTCCTCGTCCTCTACTGCCAGCGTGTATTCCTTTGAGAGACTAGAGGCTAGAAAACCTAGAACCCTTTCTGGAACGTTTCCAGTTTCCAGCTCGTACATGAAGCGGGCGATCTTCTCGGGATCCTTATCCTGCGTTATCATGTCGCTGGCGAGTATCTGTCCTTCCTCGTTTACGAGCACCGGTCCCAGAGGAGTGAAGTGCAAGTAAACATTCATTTGCATGAGTCCCTCGAAACATAACCTCGAAATCCTAACATTTATAGCTTTGCCGCCGCGCGGCGCGAGGTTTTTATCATCGCGAAGCGATTCATGCTTTATGCAGTTGATCGGCAGGGCGCGTCTTTACTCGAGGAACAAGAACCTCGTAGTGGAGGCTTCAAACGTGCCTCCTATCGGCGAAAAAGTCTACGACGAGAAAGCTATGCTCGTAGGGTACGTTTACGACGTTATCGGCCCTGTGACTTCGCCATTCGTACTAGTAAAGGTCGACGAGTCCCGCTGGGAGCCCGAAGCCCTGGTGGGAAAGTTGCTCTACTGGAGCGGCAACGTGGGACCTACAGGTGGTAAGCTACGCACGAAAAAACAGCGGAAGAAGTGAGCTGCCCTAACTGTGGGCGAAAAGTGAAACCCATACTCAATTTCGAGACCGGCGAATACGCGTGCCCCTACTGCGGTTACGTCTTTCCCGAGAGCTTGCTCTTCACGGGTCGGAGCGCCCGCTCTAAGGAAGAATTCGCGAGAAAAGTCCACGACTACCCCGTCTCAAGGGGTATTGATACGACGCCCCAAGAAATATCCGAGAAGTACAAGCGTGCATACTACGAGTCGCTGGGAAAGGAGAGAAAGAGTGCTAGTTACCTTAGGGAGGTAGAGTCCATGGCTAAGTCTATGAACCTGCCTCCCCACCTCATCGAGGAAGTTAAGGAGTACTTTACAAAGGTGCAGAAAGAGGGCTTGTTGCGCGGAAGAAACCGCAAGGCGGTGGCAGCTGCCATAATCTACTACGTCTGCTCTAAGGAAAAGAACGTAAGTGTATCCCTTAAGGACCTCGAAGGTGTCGCGGGAGTCTCAGAGAATGACGTTAAAAAGGCTTACAGAGTGTTGCTGAAGAAAGGAGTATTTGAGCTTGGACAACCCCACGTATCGAAGCCTAGCAAGTATGTCTACAAAATAGTAGGTTCACACGAGTTACAAGAAGTCAGGAGCAACATACAGCTAAAACTTCTGGCAGACTTCGCCGACTCCCTTGGAAACCTGCTCCAAGGCAAGAAGCCTCGCGGAATCGCAGCGGCGGCAGTATACATTATCGCCAATCTTCTTGGATACAGGAAAACCCAGTCGTTGATAGCGAAAATAGCTGGAGTTTCAACGCTGACCCTGAGGAGAGTAGTGAAGGAAATAGACGAAAACCTCGACATATACATAGAGATCTAGCGCTGGGACTTGGAAGAACCTCCTGGAGTCGCGCACACGCCTCAGGCTTTTGATGTTTCAAGCCAGTGGATCATCTTTGGAGCCCAAGACTCGCGATCCTCTTCGGATAGCAAGGCAAGACTTGAGAAACGGATGGAGAGTGGCTCTTGGCTTCTCCCACTGTTCGAGGGTGATGCTCATCGCGCGCGGCTAAAAGTTTATAAATGAAGCTGATTTTTCAATGAGTGCAAAGCTTGAGGAAGGCGTTGCTGTATGGCCGCCGAAACCGAATCCATCGAATCCCTAAGGCAACAACTAATCGAGTATAGACAGAAGCTACAGGAGATAAGCGCAAAGATCCAGGAGGCTAGATCTAAGAGGGACTCTGCCAACGGCGAGGTCAAGCGGATCTCGGCCGAGATACGGAGCCTGAGGGAGCAGTACCAGGCTCTTCGGCAACAGATAGCGGCGGTAGCCGAGCAGAAGAAAACTCTTTACGAGAAGATTTCCAAGCTTCGCGAGGAGAAGAAGGGCATCTTAGAGCAACTAAACAAGTTGCGCGACGAGCTCAAACGCCTCAACGCCGAGTACAACAATCTCCGGGGCTTCCTAGGTTCTAAGAGGTATGACGAGGACGAGCTTCGAAACCGGATAGAGCAGCTCGAGTGGCAGTACCAGACGATGACTCTACCGCCGGAGGTAGAAAAGGTTCTTGTAAACAAGATACGTAGCCTCGAGTCGATATACGTTAATGTAAAGCACTTAAACGAGGTAAGGGCTAAAATTGAGGAAATTAGAGCGCAAATACCCGAGTTGAAGAAAAAGGTTCAGGCCATAAACGAGGAACTGAAGACTGTAGTCTCGGAGTACCTTAAAGTTAAGGAGCAGATGCAGGCTTTAAAGCAACAGAGAGACGAGCTCGTTAAAAGACTCGTTGAGCTCAAGCAGGAACGCGACAGGATAAGGGAGACTGCGAACAACTATCACCAGATCTACATCTCGCTCCTCTCCGAGGAAAAGTCGCTCAGGGAGGAGCTTGAGAGAATCTCGATACTGCTGAAGGCAAAGGAGTTGTCGCAGCACCTGGAAGAGCGTAAGAGGCAACTCTACGGCAAAGCCATGGAGGCCTACGAGAGATTCCGCAGAGGAGACCCCGTAACCCTCGACGAGTGGAAGCTACTAGTCGAGTTTAACCTGATAAACTTGAAGTCCGGAGAGCAGCAGTCCTAGGATCCTTCGAGACGCACGCGCGAGCTTTATAAACAACGGCTAACTTTACTTTCTCGTGTCGAGGCGTTACCTGGTTCAGGTTGCGCTCGACGTAGTAGACGAGGAGCGCGCCTTGAGAGTAGCTGGAGCGATGGGCGAGGGTTGTAGGCAGGGAGCTTTCCCCTGCGATAGACTTGTGGTGGAGGCGGGAACACCCTTAATCAAAGCTGTGGGAGTGAGAGTGTTGCCTAAGCTTAAGCTCGCCTCCGGGGGTCTAACACTATACGCCGACCTGAAGACGGCCGACGTAGGAGAGCTGGAGGCCAGTCTAGCATACGACTTCGGAGCCGATATAGCGTCCGTCCTAGCGAGGGCTCCCATGGGTACGCTGAAGGCTTTCCTTGAAGCCGGGCTAAAAAGGGGAAGGCTCGTCGCCGTGGACACTATCGGTATCGAAGCTAGGGAAGTACCGTTCCTCGTGCGAGAAATCATCCGCGTAGCCCGCGAGATAGGCTTCCCCCTAGAGAAGCTGGTCGTCGAGCTTCATAGAGGTATAGACGAGGAAGCATCGAGGCAGAAATATTTTGAGGAGCTCGGCGTTGCTGTGAACCAAATAAGGGAGCTTAGCCCAGAGGTGAAGATAGCGGTTGCAGGCGGCATTACGCCTGCCGTGAAGAGCCTGGTCGAAAAACTGGAGCCAGACATCTACGTGGTGGGGAGGTACATCACGCAGAGTCCAAACGTGGTAGAACGGATCAAGGAATTCCTATAATTCACTTGCGTCTCTCTCGAAGTCCTCTCCCCCTCTATAGATCTGTTGCAAGTAGAAGTACACTTGCTCGAAGTTTTCCTTGGTTTTCGCAGAGACGGGTACGAACGGGACTACTTCCATGAAGTCCGATAAGAGTCGTAAAACTCTCTTCGTGAAGACTCTGTCTACGTTGCTCGCGAACTCGAGCTCGTTTTCCATAGACTCCACATCGGACAACCAGTTTAGCAGCCTGTTTTTCTCCATGTCTTCAAGCACGTCGATCTTATTGACTGCGACTGTCAGCGGTAGCCTCAGCCTATAGTACATCGACGCCGAGAGGAATAGCTGGGATAGGAAGTTGTAGGGTTGAGTGGCTATGCTGGCGTCCACCATGAACACCGCAGCGCAGAGGGAGCTGGACGAGCATAGTTCGCTGACAATGTAAGTACCGCTCTGCCTGTAAGCGAAAATCTCCATCTGGCCCGGCGTGTCTACGAGGACGTAGCCTTCGGGTAGGTCTTCCATGGCGGCCTGCACCTTGTCTAAATGTTCAACAGCCAAGTCGACAGAGGCTATTATCGCCCCATTAGGTCCCAAGTTATACTTCTCTATTACATCCCTCACGAATACGTACTCCCTTATGTCGATGTCGGGGTCATAGTCTAAGTATTCCACGGCGGGGTCGAGGTTGATTGTTGAAGCGGGGGTACTCTGTGAAAGTAGCCAGTCCTTGAAGCTCGAAGTGAATGTACTCTTTCCGGAGCCAGCTGGTCCCACTATAAAGACGACCAAGTACTTCACCATAATGCCTCTCAAGAGTGTTATGCTCTCCCCCGATATTACTCTTTGCTCCGTGCGAACGTAGGGGAAACTAGCGCGCGAAGAAAAACGATTTATTCATGTTTTGCGAAGATAAACTTTCAGAGGTAACTTCCAATGGCTCCTGCTTCGAAAGTCTATGCCCACGAGGAGGACATAGAGGAGCTAGAAGAGTCATCCGTGCAATTTCAGGCACTAGAGAGGAGAGTCCTGGAGCTTTTAAGGGAGGCTGGCGAGAAGGGTGTGCTTCAGCGGGAACTATGGAAGAAGCTGGATGTAGACAGTAGAAAGGGATTGAAAATACTACGCAAGCTGGAGTCCCAGGGCCTCATTGCGAAGGAACAAGTCGTCTACAAGGGCAGGAAAACCTACGTACTAAAGCTCGCGAAGGAAGCAGAAGAGGTGCAGATACCTGGCTTCTTGGAGGAAATCCCGTGCTTCTTCTGCCCCTTCCTACATAAGTGCGCTTCGGGCGAAAGAGACATTTACTCCTGCGCGATACTGCAAGAATGGCTGAACAAAGATGACTAACCTGATACGTAGTTTCGTAGCGGTAAAAGTGTCCTCTCCAAGCGTTCTGCAGAGGGTTGAAGCCCTGCAGTCTGATTTACGCGACGCTGGTTTAAGCGCGAAGTTTGTTGAGAAAGAAAACCTCCACATTACGCTGAGATTCCTCGGAGAAATCCCTCCGCACACGCTAGAGGAAGTTAGAAACAGATTGGCGAAACTGAGCTACCACAGATTCAAGATCGTCTTGAAGGGGGTGGGGGGCTTCCCAAGTCTTGACCGCCCGAGAGTTCTCTGGATAGGTGTAGATGAAGGAAGCAGAGAGCTATCAGAGCTAGCTGAGCTCGTGAGAACCTCGCTGAAAGGAGTGAAGCTCCCGGAACCCGACGAGGAGTTTCACCCCCATTTAACCATTGCGCGGTTAAAGGGACCTTTAAGCGCAGGCGCGAGGAGAATAATCGCCGGAAGCGCGGATACCGTTTTTGGGGAGCAGGAAGTAACATCCTTCTCGCTCTACAAAAGCACTTTAACGCCGCGCGGGCCGATTTATGACGAGATCGCCAGATATGACTTGCCGTGATCCATGCGTCTTTAAGTACCCGGAGTGCCTTGAAGAAGTCCTGAAGAAAGTAAAGCCCAGCGCAGAGGATAAGAGAGCTCTCGACCTTTTCGCGGAGAGACTAATGGCGGTGGTGCTCGAGGAGGCGAATACGCGTGCAGGAGGAGAAGTGAGCGTAGAGCTTCACGGCTCCTACAGGCACGATACTTGGTTGAAAGGCGAGGCAGACATAGACTTGTTCCTCTTATTCCCGAAGAAGTATTCGCTGGAAGAGATGAAGGAGGTGGCCAGAAGAGTTTCTGAAGGTTCTTCTGCAAGGCTGGGCGCTCGAGTAGAGGAAAGGTATGCCTCCCATCCGTACTACACGCTAGTGTTCCCGAACAGCGTCGAAGTAGATGTAGTGCCTGCATACAGGGTTTTTTCTCCAAGCGAGATAGTCACGCCTGTCGACAGGACGCAACTTCACACTGCGTACCTCGAGAGAAAGCTGTCGGAGAAACCCTGGCTCAAGGACGAGATACGCCTCTTGAAAAGGTTACTAAAAAACCTGGGAATCTACGGCGCTGAGCAGAGCTTAAAGGGGTTCTCAGGATACCTAGCGGAGATACTCGTCGTGTACTACGACGGGCTCGAGAAGCTCCTACGCGAAGCGGCGCGGTGGCGTCCCGGCAAAGTCGCGGTGCCCGACGGGAAGGATCTTCTGGAAAGGTTCAAGGGACAGCCGCTCGTGGTTCTTGACCCCGTGGATTCCAGGAGAAACGCGGCGGCGTCTGTGAGCCTTGACTCGTTGTCGAAGTTTATCCTTGCCGCCAAGATGTTCAGTGAAGACGAGAACATCCTGTGTTGCCTGTTAGACCCTCCGGAGCCCCGAGTGGATCCAGACGAGGAACTGCCCCGCTTACTGAGTTCGCACAACGTTATTGCCGTGCTGGCACGTCGTCACCCCGAATTACCTGGCGATGCCTTGCTCGGCAAGATGCAGAGAATAGGCAAAAGCCTCGAGGGCTACCTCGCAGGGCTAGGCTTTAAGGTTCTAAGGTTCAAGGCCACGTTGCTATCTGGTACACCGGCGTTGCTAGTAGAGCTGGAATCGCTTACTTCGCCGAAGACGGTTCTACACGTAGGACCACCTGTTTGGCACCCCAACGCGGGGAACTTTCTCAGGAAGTGGTCTACGAAGAGCTACGGTCCCTTCGTTTCAAACGGTAGGCTCGCCGTGATTAGAAACGTGGTTTCAGAGGAAATCTCGGAGCACGTATTATCGCTTTTGAAGAGCTACGCGGGTTTTTCCTGGGAGGTTAAGGATTTGAGGAACATACTCCGCGATTTATCAGCAGAGGAGAAGAAGGAGGTCTACAGATGGTTGAGCAGTGTAGAACCCTGGACAATCTGCGCGCAATACATGAGTTAAAGGCTGTTCTGTGCTACCCCAGCATGGATCCCGAGTGTGCCGTTCAACGCGCAGTGGAGCTCAGCATGCTTGGAGTGCATAGCCTGTGCCTCGTAGGAAGCGTCGAACTGGGGTCGCTTAGGGTGATAGGGAAGGGTACGACGAGCCTCGTTGTCAAGGGATTAGCGAGGAGCGGCGTTGTCGCCGTTAAGATCAGAAGGACGGACGCGAATAGGGTCTCGCTTCTACGCGAGGCGAGAATACTGGAGTCCGTCAAGGAGCTAGGCGTGGGTCCCAGGATCAGGTGCGCTTCGAGAAACTTCCTCGTCTGGGACTTTATAAACGGGGTGGACTTCGCCGAGTGGGTCGAGAAGGTAGCCTCTAGGGAGGAGCTCGAAACGGTCCTGGAAAAACTCTTGACAAAGCTTTTCCTCTTGGATCAGCACGGCATCGTGCACGCAGAGCTCTCCCAGCCCAGTAACCACATACTCGTAGACCTGGAAAGGCTGGAGCCAGTACTCGTGGACTTTGAAAGCGCCAGCCTTGACTCGCAGAAATCCAACTTAACCCAGTTCATGGGATTTTTGGTGAACAAGGGTAACCCTCTCTCGGAAAAGCTGAGGAAAAGCCTAGGCTTAGACGACCCCTTGAAAATAGAGAACCTGAAGAAACTCCTAAAAGCCTACAAGCTCTCCAGGGATTCCGAGAGCTTTAGAGAAATATTGGACTACTTTAAAGCCTCGATAATTACGTAGGTCTTAGTCTCCTTTACCCCTTCGATGGAGTTTATCTTGTCCAAGATCTCGTCGAGCATAGCCTGCGAAGCCTGTATTATCAGGTCTATGTCTCCCGTAACTCTGTAGACTCTATCCACGGGCAACGTCTTAATTATCTCGTAAGCCTGTAGCCTCTTCGTGGGGTGTAGCTTTACGAAGATGAAGGTATCCCCGGCCTGCTTCCCAACTATCGGTAGAACTTTCTCCGTTAAATCCAGGAACCCTCTACCGGTGCGGATATAGCCCGCCTCCTTAAGCTTCTTCAGATGGATGTTTAGCGCTTGACGCGAAATACCCAGTTCAAGCGAGATCTTCTGCTGAGTATCCGTCACTGTAAACACTCGTAGAGGTTTGCTTCTTCTAAACAGGTGTCTAATCAGCTCTACCTGTTTTTCAGTCAAGCCCTCGTGGCTCATACGGTAAATGAATGTAAAGTCAGATATATACTTTGTTTCAGAGACCGGCGGCTCTTTCTTCGAGGCGTTAGCACCGCTTGTCCATGCTTTCTCGAAGCGGCTTTATAGGCACGTGCGTGACAAGGTTTTAATTTGCACTAGAGGTATTTATACCGTGTCGGTAACCGTACCCTATGTACCGAGCCCCTACGAAGTGATCAGGAAGGCTCTAGAAATAGCCGGCTTGAAAAGCGGTGAACTTTTCCTCGACCCCGGGTGTGGGGACGGGCGGTCGCTGGTTATCGCGTCGAAAGAATTTGGCGCGAAGGCTGTTGGAATCGAGATACGGAGAGACCTCTTGGAGCAAGCTATGAAGAACGTTATTGAAGCTGGGGTCTCCGGGAACGTAGTCTTGGTAAACGGGAGCTTCTTCGAGGTAAAGTTCCCAAAGGCAGACGTGGTTTTCCTATACCTTTTGACTAGCGTTAACGAAAAACTGAAACCGAAGCTTCTAAGTGAGCTGAAACCCTCGACTCGCATAGTTTCGCACGATTTCGAGATAACAGGGTGGCGACCGGTCGAGGTGTACAACCTAGAGGAAGGGGGTAGGAGCCACAGGATCTATTACTACGTAGTAGAGGAGAGTTCGAGACAGCCTTGAACACGCTGAACTCGAGGCTCGGAGAAGCTTCTTGGAGCCGAGGTGCGCTACGTAGCTTGCAGAACGTTTTTATAATGCGTTATTGGGCTTTTTCTCGAGTGCTATGCAGAGTACGGGTGGTGTTGCACGAGAGGATACAGTAGTGGAGGTCGTGAGGTATGCTACTAACGTTTTAGAGCTGAGGATAAGAGGGGAGGGGCACACGTTGCTCAACCTCCTCGTGGACGAGCTCAACAGGATACCAGACGTTGAAGCAACGTACCGTGTTGACCATCCATTGCTCAACGTGGCGCATCTTCTCGTGAGGACTAAGGGCTCTAAGCAACCGCTGGAAGCAATCAGGGAAGCCGTGGAGTCCCTGAGAGCCAAGCTGAAGGTAGTAGCGGAGAGCGCCGCGGCGCTGGGGTAGCTTCTTCCCATTAGTGGGTAGGATGCTGAAAGAAGAACTTGAGAAGGTTTTGCGAAGCAAGGAGCTTGCGCGTTTAGGAGACTCGTTGGTGAATTTCCTGGTTTCGGCGGCTTTAACGCTCATAGGCAGACCGACCGGCGTGAAGGTTCCAGGCGAAACCCTTGCACGGGCATTCCTTTCTTCGAGGCTCAGTAAGCTTGGTAAGCCCCGCGGGATCGCCCCCGGAGAAGCTATGGAGGCCTTTCTGGCGTATGCCTGGCTGAAGGGGTCTCTCTCTTGCGAAGAAAGCGTGGAGATGCTTTATACCGGTCTCAGAGAAGGGTACGACGTGGCTCAAGCACTAGCAAAGCTTGCTGACTACCTGTTGGAGAAAATAGAGGCTGACTAGTTACTGGGAACTTGCCGCGTACAGTATGCGCCTTCTGTAGTTCCTGTAGTTGCGCCTCCTGGGTATCAGGTTCTTCTTGGGCTTTGGAGGTATCTTTGGTGTAGCATTCCTAACCTTGCCCGCTTTCGTCAGGCTTCCGTGAGACGGCATACCAACGCACCCAGAAAGAGAGCAAGCTTATTCCTTTTAAATTTATCGCGCGAGAGGCGGTAAAGGGTTTCACGGCTTACGCGCGCCGTGGACAGGAAGCAAAAAACCAAGAAAGAACGAGCATCTAGTCCTCCCCTTTCCGCGCTTTATTTATAGGGTGGGCTTAGAGTTATAGCTTGATGTCCCAGGGGTATAGCGAAAAGGTCAAAGAGCTCCTCGACTCTGTGGGTGCGGCGTTCTTCGACAGAGTGAAGATCAAACTTGCCGATGGGCTAGTACTTGAAGGATTACTCATGCCACGCCCGGCGTTCGGGGATCCGGACGTCGTAGTCTTAAAGCTTGACAATGGCTACAATATCGGTATATCTCTTCAGAGAATAGTGAGCGTAGAGCTTCTGGAGAAGTTTAGTCCTCGAGAAGCGCCAACTCCCGGTGAGGAGGAGGGCTCACAGGAGGACTTCGGGCAGCCTGAACCCAGGGTTTTCTTTGTGGGGACAGGGGGCACTATAGCCTCGCGCGTCGACTACGTTACTGGCGCCGTTTACCCCTACTTTACGGCCGAAGAACTTTACTCGATGATCCCCGAACTTAAACGGCTTGCCCGGATTTCCTCTGAAACCCTATTTAGCATATTCAGCGAGGACATGACCCCGTCTCACTGGCAACAGCTAGCCAGCAAGATAGGAGAGATTTTCCGCCGGGAGAGCGACGTTAAAGGCGTAGTCGTCGCGCACGGAACGGATACTCTTCACTACTCTGCAGCCGCTATGGCGTTCGCGGTTCAGGAAGCCCCAGGACCTATAGTCTTCGTTGGAGCACAGAGGTCTTCTGATAGGCCTTCGAGCGACGCGGCGCTCAACGTGATCGGCGCCACAGTGGTAGCCGTTCATGCACCTTTTGCTGAATCCGTTATAGCCATGCACGGAAGCGTGAACGATGATACTATACTGGTTCACAGAGGCGTGCGCGCCCGCAAGATGCATACCAGCAGGAGGGATGCGTTCATGAGTATTAATTCAAAGCCTATAGCCGAGGTGGACCCTCTTCGAGGCAGCCTGAAGCTCTCTACGAGCACGTATAAAGGTAGGGGCGATGACGTGGTCGTACAGGCTAGTTTTAGCGATAAGGTCGCGCTCGTCAAGTTCTACCCCGGAATGTCTCCTGATATTTTCGACTTTTACCTTGAGAAGGGCTTCAAGGGGCTAGTCATAGAGGGAACGGGTCTAGGCCACGTTAGCACAGCTCTCATAGACAGCGTAAGGAGGCTCGTTCGCGAAGGGGTGTTCGTAGCTATGGCTTCCCAGTGCATTTTCGGCAGGGTTAACATGAACGTCTACAGGACGGGGGTCGAGCTGATAAAAGCAGGTGTTGTTCCCGCCGGCGACATGATTCCGGAGACAGCTTACGTGAAGCTCAGCTGGATCCTAGGGCAAACCGAGGACCCAGAGGAAATTCAGAGACTGTTCACTGCGAACCTAGCGTTCGAAATATCTGAAAGGTCCGAGTTTGACCACTACCCGGGAGCGAGGTGGTAAGCGTGGAGCCACGCGTACGCTGTGGTCTTGAGATACACCAAATGCTTGACACCGAGAAGAAGCTCTTCTGCTCGTGTCCCACTTACCTCAGAAAGGATGACCCCCACTTCACCTTCAGGCGAAGATTGCGCCTCGCTAAAAGCGAGGTCGGTGAAATAGACCCGGCAGCGCTGTTCGAGTACGAGAAGGGCCTCTCGTACTTATACGAAGGCTACAGGGAGAACGTCTGCCTGGTGGAAATGGACGAAGAGCCTCCCCACGAGCTTAACAGGGAGGCGCTTGAGCTTGCACTGAAGTTCGCGCTAATGGTGGGAGCCTCCGTTGTAGACGAAGTCCACGTAATGAGAAAAATAGTGATAGATGGGTCAAACGTCACCGGGTTCCAGCGCACGGCCTTGATAGCGATAGGCGGCTCGGTAGAGGTCAACGGAAAGCGGGTAGGCATACAGACCATCTGCCTCGAGGAGGATGCAGCGCGGAAAACCGGCGAGGTGATCGAGGAAAATGCCTTAAGGTACAGGCTAGACAGAATGGGGATCCCGCTAATAGAAGTCGCTACGGCGCCCGATATAACCTCTCCGGAGGAGGCTAGGGAGGTCGCCCTCAGGATAGGGCTCTTGCTGAGATCCCTTGGAAAGGTGAAACGAGAATTGGGGGCTATCAGGCAGGATCTAAACGTGTCGGTTGAAGGAGGAGCCAAGGTCGAGATAAAGGGAGTACAGTACCTGGACCTTATACCCAAGGTTGTCGAGCTAGAAGTTAAGAGGCAACTGGCGCTGCTGGAAATAAGGGACGAGCTGAAGAGGAGAGGGGTGACACGCGACGACCTCGTGTTCAAGCCGGTAGACGTGACGGAAATATTCCGTAACACCAAGTCGAAGGTTGCTAGGAAGGCTCTAGAGGCAGGTGGAAGAGCGCTAGCACTTAGACTGAAAGGCTTCGCGGGGCTTCTTGGGAGAGAAGTCCAGCCGGGGCGCCGCCTGGGTACAGAACTCTCCGATAGGGCAAAGTACTGGGGCAGGGTTGGCGGGCTTTTTCACAGCGATGAACTTCCAGCGTACGGCATATCGCAGGAGGAGGTTGAAGCTGTCAAACAAGCTCTCGGCGTGGAGCAAGGCGACGCCTTTATCCTGATATTCGACGAGCCCGAGAAGGCGCTGAGAGGTCTTAGGGCGGCTTACGAGAGAGCTCTGGAAGCACTAGAGGGGGTTCCTCCGGAGACCCGTGCCGCTAATCCCGACGGGACAACTAGGTTCATGAGGCCTAGGCCTGGAAGTGCGAGGATGTACCCAGAAACGGACATTAGGCCTATAAGGGTCACCCGAGAGTACTTGGAGAAGTTGAGGCAGGAGCTACCGGAGCCGCCGGAGAAGACTCTTGAAAGGGTTATGAGGGAGTACTCTCTCTCAAGGGAAGTTGCCTTCCAGTTGTTCAACATGCAACGAATGTATTTCTTCGAGGAGGCGGTTAAAAAGACGGGGGCAAGCCCACAGGTAGTTGCGACTACACTGGTAAACACCCTTGTTAGCCTTCGCAGAGAAAACGTTCCAGTTGAAAACCTATCAGAGGAGCGTTTGCTCGAAGTATTCAGGATGGTAGCCGAGGGTAGCATAGCTAAGGAGGCTATACCCGATGTTCTAAGAGAGCTTGCACTTAACCCCGAAGAGCAACTAGAGAATGTGCTGAGGCGAATAGGTATCGAGAGAATAGACGTTGACCGGTTAAGGGCGATGATAAGGGAGGTGATAGCGGAGAATAAAGACTATGTGCTCCAGAAGCGTGAAAAAGCCTTCGGGAAGCTCATGGGAGTCGTGATGGATAAGGTTCGAGGGAGAATAGACGGCTCCGTTGTAGCCAAAGTATTGAAGGAAGAACTAGAGAGCTTCATCTCCTCCTCTTAGAGCTTTGCTCTGCGCGTATTTTCTGGAGGTTCTCCGCTATCTTCTTCAGCAGAACGCTCTTCTTAACGTTTGCCTGAACTATTACGCGTCCCTGAACCTCATACCAGTACGCTGGGTGCTTGGCGTTTTCTTCGACCGTAAAGGAGAATCCCTCCCTCTTTACGGCTTCGACGATCTCGCTTAGCGTAGGCTTCTCAACGGCTAGTTTCCTCGGGACTCTTCGCCACTTTCTGGGCTTCGTAGAATCAAAGTACACGGGCCAGACTATGAAGCCGTTCTTTTTCAGCATTGTTACTCAACGAGAACGCCGTTAACCACGCCGTCCTGGCCTGGTCGAGAAGTGACTTTTACCTTGCCAACGCTCGTTTGCAGTATTGCGCCTTTAGAGATTATCCCTCTCCTTGCGAAGTCCTTGTTAGACGGGTTGTCCAGCACCTTGATTATTTGCGCTCTCACAGTCTTTCCCTCCTTTGGGATGTAAACGTTCACCTCGCTGGCAACCTTCACCTTTAACTTGTACGTATTACCTCGCGCTTTGACGACCTTAACTTCTGTTGCCTGCCCGGGAACGGTGAGTATCGGGTAGCGCCCAGAGAGGTATTTGCGCTTAGTCTTTACATGTCTACCCTTAATCCCGCCGGTTATTTTCCTCAGGTCATTGCCGTGGTAAATGCCCATATGATCCTCAACCCGACCTCCACCCTTGTAGTAAATATTTTAATTTTTCGTGTACGCATGTCGGGAATAAAGCATGAGCGATCCCCGAAGCGACAAACTCTTATCGCGCGCGCGAAAGGTTTAACAGTACATTTTTCTTTCTCTCACTCTTGTGACTAGAGAACTGAAATACGGGAAAGTGCGAGTCGTTCTCTCCGAGGACGTACACCCAGAGACTTTCCTGGCGGGCTTCCATGGAGTAGGGCATGTGGGGTGGATAGCAGTAAAGCACGTAGTCGAGAAACTCGAGGCTCAAAGAGTTGGATACCTGTTTACACAGTACATGCCTCCCTTCGTGAACGTTAGAAGCGGTATCCGAACTCCTTACGAGCTTTACTTCTCGCAAGGTATGCTCATCTTCCTACCGAACGTTCCAGTATCTCCCAAAGACTTTATCTCCGTCCCAGAAGCACTAGCCGAACTTTCAATAACCCTCGGCGTGAAGCTTTCTGTTCTTTTCGGCGGGCTAGACGCGTCCTACAAAGAGCCGGACGCGAAGCCAAGGATAGCCCCCACGAGGGCTTTCCTCCTATCGAAAGAAGACCTGATCAAGGAGAAGGGCTACCCGGTACTTGAGGAGCACCTAGGGATCGTTGGTCCACTGGCTATACTTCTTTCTGTATTTGAAGCGAATAATGTGCCGGCAGTCGCCATACTTCCCTACGCCGCGGCAGACAGGCCCGATCCTCGCGCGGCGGCAGAGGCGATAAAGGTCTTCCAGGAGATTACGGGCGTCAGGATAAGTGTCGAAGAGCTGTTGGAGCAGGGTGAGCGGCTTGAGAAGGAGGTAGCGGAGGTTGAGAAGAAGATAAAGGAGGCAATGAGGGAGAGAGAACCGCCGATGTATCATGTGTAACGCGTAGACGGGTGCCTATGCGATAGACTCGAGGAAGGAGATCATGCTCCTTATCCTTCCTGCAACAGCGGATGGGTTTAAAAGGGCCTCGTCGTAGTTCTCAACCTCAACGTAAGCCAGAAGCACGCCTTCCAAGGATAGTCTTTCTTTCAACTTATCCAGGAATACTTTGGGCAACGAGTGGTAGACCAGCACTACACGCCTGTAACCCTTGCTTAAAACGAACCACGCTAAGTCGGCGAGCACTTCGTCCACCGCCTCTCTGAATACCTCTCCACTAGCCTCGTACTGCGATAACGGGTAAAAGCCATCCAGCTCTAGCGGTATGACAGAGAAAGCTCCCGAAAGTACAGCGACGTCGACATCCACTGGGAGCATCGGGTCTGCTCCTAAGATCTCCTTCACGAGCCCGGCGCGAGTAAAGGGTTTTTGAGGTGTCTCTTCGAACACTACGAGCGTGTCTCTCGCCCTCTTGTACCTTTGAGCAAGCCTGTTTACATGCCTAACAACCTCGGGCCTATACCGGCTGAGCCCGCTGTAGAAGAACAAGCCTTGTACCGGCGACCTTGTTACGGGGTGCCTCTTAGCGATGTACTCAGCGTACCGGGCGAAGACTCTGAGAGCATCTCTAAGGGATGGGTGCGTCATTGATCTTTCCTCGAGAAGCTCCCATAGCCGTCCCTCGTGTATGGCTTCGCGAATTTCCTTAAGTTCTTTTTGGATAACGTAGAGGTTGTGGCGCGCCAGCAGAACCACTCTTTCCTGCTTCGGTAGCTCTCTTAGCTCTCTCGCGGAATACTTCGAGCAAACGGGACAGTTACAGGGTAGCTCCTCTACCTCTCCGAGCCTCAACGTACCCCTAGAAGTGAACACTCTGTCGTCACGAGCATAAAGCACGTATGAAGCTGAGTCGAAAGTATCTACGCCCATCGCCACGGCTAGCGGGAGCATCACTGGATGACCGGCGCCGAACAAATGGAGTGGGGCCTCCCATGGGAGGTTTAGTCTAGCCGTCATAACTAGCTTCACAAGCTCCGAGAAGTCGTACTCTTCCATTAGTTGTGTAGGGCCTCCAACCGCGTAGACATCGAACGGCATTTCCCCGAGCCTCCGAGCGGCGGTGGCCACAATGTCCGTGTACAAGCCTCCCTGCACGGGTCCTACGAGAAGCATCCCGTCCCTCTCCACGGCTAAGGATGCCTCGGCTCTCCTCAGCGTCTCCTCGACCTCCGCGAGAACTTGTCCCCGTGGAACACCCTTCTTCGTGGGTATGTCGAGTATGACCCCGATGTCTGACCCTATCTCTACTTGGAACCTGACTATCTCCAGCGGGTCTACCTCTACGCGCCCGTAAACCATGAGCTGGTACGCACCGGAATCCGTCATTACCGGTGTGTCGACGCCGAGCAATTGGTGTACCTTAACCTCTTTTGCTAAGTCCCCGTACTGACGCTTTATGATGTAGCTATTAGTCATTATAAGGTTAAAGCCCATTTGCTGTATTTCTCGGGGTTCGAGTACTGGCTTGGAGGGGTTGATGACCGGTGTCAAGGTCGGGGTTTCAACGTTTCCTCTACGCGTGGAGATGCTACCTATCCTGCCGAGCAGGTCTACCTCCTTTATCTCAAATACTTCACTCCAAACCATAAGTACGCGCGGGGAAAAGAGCTAGTTAAGTCTTATATTAAATTCGCTCGTGTGCGTAAAGCTTTAAAATGCGTGAATGTGGGACTGGTAGGGGTGCAGTACTATGCGGCATTCGCATGGGTACCGGAACAGAGGCAGAAAGCTGTTGCGCAAGCATCCGCGGAGAAGGGGTTACGGGGGTCTTAGCAGGCTAATGTACGAGTACAACCCTGGAGACAGAGTAGTAATAGACATTGACCCCACGTTCATAGAGACTGCGCCGCACAGGCGCTATCAGGGAAGGGTAGGCCGCGTAGTTGAGAAGAGGGGCCGGGCCTACGTTATCGAGGTAGTCCTCGGGAGCAAGGTGAAAAAGATAATCACGACGAAGGAGCACATTAAGCCGTTGACTACTCCCCAGCAGTCCGCGTAGAATGTTAGCGAATTCTAGGCCGCAGTTTCTTCTATACTGACTACGTCGAGCTCTATGCTTAGGACGTTGTTTCCAAGGAACTCCGCTATACTCGGAGTAGTCCTCCCGTTATCGCCGTGTATGAACTCCTTCACGTAAAAGCCTCCCTGAGTTTCTAGGTAGAACTCTACCTCGTCTTGGGAGATTTTTCTCGCCTCCAACCTGTAGACAATCTTCTTCCTAAGCTTGTCTACGCGGCGGTGGAGAACCCTCGTAGGCGTACGCTGGTTAATAACTGCGTTGGAGAAAACCTTAGAGATCTCTGCAAGTTTCTCGTCGTCGACAGGTTTCTCGAACTTTACCCTGGCTACGTAGGCTTTCTTAGCTATTGATGCCAGGCTCTTCAGCTTCTTTATCGTTTTCCGGTCGGTGTACGCGAGGTCCAGAACCTCTATTAACCCCCCTGCACCCGAGTTTATCTTCTCTGCGAGAACCTTTAGGTCAATGTTTCGCTTACGCGGCTTCTTTATCTCAAGTACGAAGGGTCTTCCAGTTCCAAGCGTGCGCACGTCTATATCCTCTCTCCCGGCGGCGTGGAACTTCGCTTTCTCGGCCTCGAATAGTTCAAGTGCGGGTTTAACTATCAGCTCCTCTATACTTGTGTTGAACTTTATCCTCTCGTCGGGTTGCGGCCAGGGGTTTTGGGGTAGCCCTCTCGCGTACTTCCTATACCTACCGTACACGAACACGGGGGCCGGGTGAAGCTCTATTGCGCCCGCCGACAAGTCGACTATTATCAGCAACTCGCTATTGTTCCTAGAATACTCCTTCCCGGTCAGCTTAGAGATTATTTTCCCTACTTCCCTGCTCGCCTCGTTCCGTATGCTCTCCGCGCTCTCCAGGCCGTACCTGCGCCAGAGCTCTTCCTCCCGGCGAATCACCTCGGCGTCGATCCTTACGCCTACCTCGAACGTGTTAAACTCGTAGCTTTTCGCCTCTTCGACAGCTCTTAGCGCAAGCTCGTAGTACCTGCCCGTGAGCCCCTCGCAAATACTACACGCCTTGACTTCTACATCTTCTCCTGAAAGCTTTTTTAAGAGTTCCCGGGCGGGCTCGAACCCCGTCCTTGCCAGTACACGTAAGAGTTCCAGGTCTGCCTGCCTAGGAGAAGCCTGAAAAGCCTTCATGATCAGGAGTGTCTTGAGGGCACGTCCTCTTTCGGTGTTCGAGAGCCCGTAGCCTCTCAGACCGAAAAGCCTACCCGTGCAGGCGTCGCATAGAGAGTACCCGTCCAGTAGTATCCTCTCTACCTTGTCTAGCGCGTAGAAAGCATTATCCCTCTTGTAGCTGGCGCTAGTACCTGTACTCACGGAACCCCTCCCTTCTACCACTTCTAGCTACGGGTCCGTAAGGCGGGTTTACGAAGATATAAATTGTTTGAGGCTCTTTAAGCTCTTCGAGTATCCTTTCTACTATCAGCTCGACAGGGTCTATATCAGCTCTCGCCTTTATATCCTCGAAGGACTCGAAGGGCTTTCTCCGCCTCTCATCGAGTATCTTCCACAGCGTCCTTTTACCTATACCTTTGAGGAGCTCTAGCGTGTGCGCCTTCTTCGACAACGGCTGAGCATTGTTAAAAAAGTCTACGAACCTTTTCTCCTGAACCTTCACTATGGCCGTCACTGCTTCTACCAGGTTCGCCTTTGCAGTCGCAGAAAGCTCGTCGTACGTCAGATACCTGGCGAAGGAAAGCAACCTAGCTTCGCGCAGGTACTCCGATGAAATCCTGTCAAGGGGCTTGAGGGACGGTGCCTGGGGGGTTGTAGACTTCAGCTCTACGAGTAGAAACCTATACTCTCCTATAGTCTGAACAAGAGGGTACTTTATACCTCTAACTGCGTCGCCGTATGGAAGCATATCGAGTACGACTAGGTTCTCGTCCAGAGGTCTGTAGGGCTTTCTTTGATAATCTCCTCGGAACAATCTTCATCCCTCCCTTAATGGTTCTTCTACTCTGAGGACGAGAGAATCTCTATTATCCTCGCAAAGTCTTTATCCGTAAACACTTTGTTCAAATGCGAAACAAAAATCTTGGCCTCCTGAGGGTCTGCGGGCTTCACGTTTACTATTTGAACTGCGACGTCTTCCGGTATGTCAAACTCCTTCATGAGCCTCTCTACGAGGCTTCTCGCTGTTTGCGCATCGCGAACTTTCGAGAACTTTCTTAGGTACTCCAGGGTGTACCTTTCTATGCTGGTAAGCTCTCTAGAAGACTCCTCTTTCAACAGTATTTCTAACGCCTCTGCGTAGGTCAAGTTTTTCTCGGAAATCACTCGCGGCAAGATAGGCACCCATTGAATGTTCTTTTTCTAAATTATTAAATGTTTTTATCGCGTATTGTTTGCGCGTAGGGGGAGTGGACGCTTTGGGTGTGAAGGCTTAAACGAGCGTTGAAAGCTCCTCCAAGCTCCTCAACTCTTTCTCTTCTCCCTCTTTCTTTACGACGATCTTCTTCACGTGGAACGTAGCTAGAACGTCGGCTGGCTTTTTTACTCCGAAAGCGCGGGTCCATGGAACTATGTTCCCGGAGGGATCTACCGCCCGTATGAGCTTGTCTATCCGTATCCTGTATGGAGAGTTTTCAAAGAAGAACTCCACGGTGGAGTTAGTATTGCGAGCCCACTCCAGAATCTTCTCTACGGATACCCCGGGCATTGTAGCTCAACCTCGCGTGTTTATGCGGGGGCTAGCTTGAAGTATACTTTGTCGCCTACGTTGAACTCGTTGTAGATTTTCGGCGACTTCACTACTAGTTGTAGGCCTCCGAGGGATGCGTAGACCGCGCTTTCACCCTCCTTCTTCAAGTACACCTCCCCCTGCATCACTACACTCCACTCGTCGATAGAGCCAGCCTCCCTGGCAACCTCGAACACCACCTCAACCCCCTCCCTCAAGCCCAACCCAGCCTCCCGCAAAACCCTAACAGGAATCTCAACCTCCACCTCAACCCCATCCCCAGCAATCCCAACTCTCTCAACCAAAGCGTAGCCAAGCCTCCCAACACTCCTAACCACGCCGCGCATCAATCTCGCCATAACATTCCGCCTTAAATACTTCGCGTGAACGGGAAAAGGGAAGGCGTACGAACAGCTACACAAGAGTTGCACACGTGGGAGAAGGTGGTGCGGGGGCCGGGATTCGAACCCGGGCAGGCCAACGCCAGCGGATCTTAAGTTTGGGCCATACGTCCAGGCAGTCCGCCCCCTTTGTCCTGGCTCGGGCACCCCCGCCTGCAGGTACATGTTGAGAAGTTGTGCTGCGCCTATAAATTCTTTGCATGCGAAGCGGTCTATGCTTGAATCTCGTTCGATCTTCGTTGCAAAACTTCTTCGATGGCCTTTTATGCTGTAGAAGAAGTGGAGAACCCCTCGATGCGTCTAATGTACTCTTCTTCGTCAGTCATCGTTATTTCCTGGCGCATGCTAAGCCTTTGTTCTATGAGCTTCTTTCTTCGGACTAGACGAGTTATATAGCCAGCTATCTGGTTTCGTAGTTGCCGAGACGGGATATCCGCTATTTCCATTAGCTTTTTCTTGTTGAGTTCAAAGTCTACAGTGAATGCGTCTGGGTACTGCTCCACTAACATCTTCGCTGTACGCTTTACCAGCTTTGAACGGACGTTCCCCATGCCTACCCCCCGCTCTTCAACGTTGCTCCTTTAAATATTTTTTCGCGCGAGCGAAGTATGCGGGCTTTAAAGAGTCTGTGAAGAATGCGCTCTCTGAAGCCTCGAGATAGCAAACTTCACATCTTCGTCCGTTACTGTCCTCCTGTTTGCATGCCTAGAAGCCTCTATCGCCTCTAAGGCTATTTCCCTTGCAAGCTTCTCTAAATACTCCCTAAGGAAAACCACCGCGTCGTCGCTTATACGCTCAGCGCCCTGGCTGCGGAATATCCTTCTAAGAGGGGCTAAAGGGATCTCGTGTTGCCTAGTCCTCGGGCTTTTTTCGCTCATAAGTCTTCATGTTGGTTAACAGTTTTAAAGGTACTTTAATTTTTTGCAAAAAGAAACCGCGGTCGAGTAAGAGATAAAAAGAGAAACAAAAGAATCTGAACTCCCAGGAACATGCAGGCGACCCCAAACCTCGTGATGCTGTGCAGAAGCAGGCAAATTCGGGAGGAGTGGCGCCGGGGCCGGGATTTGAACCCGGGACCCTTCCCGCGCGTGCTACTGGTAGCACGCGGCTCGGTTAACAGCCGAGTGCTCTCGGCTCTCCCTAAGGCGGGAATCCACCTGGCTGAGCTACCCCGGCCCGGGAGCTACCCGAACTTGCATTGAATGCGCGCGCCCATATAAATCTTCCGCGATTTTTTACCGGCCATTTCTCGCGCGGCTTCTCGGCGGCTCTATGCAGGTATTCGAAGACTTTGAATGCAACAGGTAGCGTATGTCTCGGGGAGAAGAGCGCACGTAATACGTGTTTCTTACAGATGTTTTTCGCTAATGGCTGATTGAACGGATAATTACCGTGGTTTATCCCCTCTACTTTGATGCGAGGTATGAAGAAAATACTCGGCGTAGTGGTGTTAGCACTTGTCTTGCCAGTAATACTTGGGGCTGTCCTCGGAGAACCATCCTCCACGCCCCAGTTTTACGCACGTATAGACATCACGCTTAGTACCGAGGAATTCTTGACGCTCGACTTTGGGAGTAAGAGTATCATCAGCATAGCGGGGGCAGCAGAGCCTCCGGGCTTCAGTGTAGACAGGGTAGTCGTGGTCTTCCAGGGCGGAGCGCCGAGCGGGCTTATTCCCGTCAAGTACGACAGTATAAGCGAGTCAATGGGGAGAATAACCTCTATCTCTTCCCGTAGCGGAGAGGTAGTAGTAGCCTCCAATGGGTTTAACGGGACAGTCCCCGTGAGGGTCATAACGTACTTTAGGAAAACTTCCTGGAAACCGATTAAGGGCAACAACATAACCGTGGACACGTCAGAGTTTACGGGCCTCAATCTACCCAGCGTGCGCCTCAAGGTAACACTGGACAACTACGCCCCCTACAGCGTAGCGGGAGTACTAGGACCTTCCGGGGAAAACCTGTTAGACGTAGACTTGCAGGAGAAGCTGGGACCCAGCGTTATAAAGTTCGACCCGAAGCATGTAGAGGTAGACGTATCGAAGGTAGGCTTCGGCGTTTACACCGTTAAGCTTGCCCAAGGAGAGGAGAATAAGCTTCCCAACGCGATGCTCGTAGTGGAGGACACCTACATCGAAACGAGCGTTCCAGCTAAGTCCTCCAAAGTGTTTAACCTTAGAGGGCGTACAGGCTGGAACCCGCTAGGCTTCATAGTCGTAGTGTACTCCGTAGCCCCCGGACCCCTCTCTGCAAACGTTCGAGTAGAGTCTGAAATGACGAACTATGTGTTTAGCAGGGCGGAAGAATTCGATATAAGAGGGGCGTCCCTGCTCATACCTCCTCTGCTTATGCACTACTGGATAAAGGGATACATAGCGTTCGGCCAGGCGGTCAAGGTGGTTAACAACGAGAACCGCGACATCCAGGTGCTGCTCGTACCAGTGTACTACAAGGAGGTAGGAACGTGGACGCCTAGAGGATTAATAGCCACAATCTCGAAGGCCGATATAGGCAATGCGTACTCCGCGTTCCTGGTCGTGCAGGTACCGTCTATAGCCAGGATAACCTCCATCGAAACTCCAAGCGGGCAGGTATTGCAAGGCAAGGAGAACTACACTGGGGCGTGGCTCGGCACCTGGAGAACCGCCGTGATCGAGCCCGGCGAAGCCGCCGTCATGGTCAAGAACGGCGACGCCGTTGAAGACGGGACATACAAGGTCAACATTGAGTGGAGGCCGCTCAGAGTGAAGTTCGTGGACTCCAAGGGGTACCCAATCTCCGGAGTAGAAGCCACGCTTAAAGGCTCCGTAAGCGCCTCTGCAGTCAGCGGAGCGGACGGTGTCGCCACCCTGAATGTTTATGCGCCGGGAGTCTACACTCTGACCGGCGTATACAAGGGGTCAAATATAGCGTCCATGGTACTCGGTACGCTCATAGACACTGACTTGGAGATAAAATGCCCCGTGTACAACCTGAACGTCAAGGTCGTGAATGCTCTCGGAGCGCCGATCACTGGCGCAACGGTAACGGTTTCGAACAACGGTGGCTTTACGCAGTCCATGGAGACGGACGCGAGCGGGAAGGCACTCTTCCAGCAACTCCCCGGGGCACAGTATACAATCGAAGTGAACTACAAGAGGATATCCACTAAGTCTACGCTCACCCTGACCCAAGACCAAGATATAACGATAAACACGGGAGTACTCTTCGAAATCCCGTTACTTGGCCCCATAACAGTGATGGAGACGCTGACTCTCGGAGCCGCAGCACTGCTAACCTCCGCCCTATACTTCGGTGTCAGGAAGGGCAGAGAGGAGGAAGTGGCAGAGATAGAGATAGACTAAAGGCTTCGCGGCGCGACACGAGGTATGACCGCAGATAAAAAAAGAGAAGTTTTTCTTCCTCCAGCATGTTTAGAAACCCCTGGCTTGTTACGCTCCCTTGTTGAGGGTTTTTTCGAAAAGAACGGTTTTTCGAAGGAACCTATTAGCGGCAGCGTAGTCGTTTTTAGATCTTCGACAAAGGATGTCGTGGTAACGTGTAAGTTCTATAGCTACAAGGTAGAGCTCTTATCCAGCCATAAGGAGATGGAGAAAATTTCGCGCAAGGTTTATGGATACTTATTCTCGAACTGCGTGGCGGAGCCAGAAGTAGCTTTCATAGTACCCTTAGATCGTAGCGGTAACCCTGTGAGTATCTACTTCGAAAGCTGGGAAAACGTGCACCCGGCGCCCTCCATTGATACAGTAGCCGCTGTTTTTCCGCTTCTCTCATTCTTCTCAGTATACCTGATCGGAGTAAGGCTTCTGGAGGCGCTTTTGCTTTCTCCGCTTCTTTCCATCCTAGCGTTGCTACTGGTGCGGCTGTGGCTACGTATACGTGCTGTTAGAGTGGATGAAGGATCAGTAGTCGTTGTGAAAGCGAAGATAAGGCAGGTGGGTACTACTAGCGAGAACGTTTACTTCGCTAAGCTCGATTTAATTAGTTCTCTTCGTAGAAAAGAGGGTTTGAGCAAAGAACGGGTAGCAAATGTTCTCCACTACTGGGGCATACTGACGCGCGACGTTGAGCTTAAAACATACGATTTTCGCTCGATTTTTGAGAAACTGAAGCTAAGAAAGCCTCCAAGCATTTTCCTTCTCGATGACAAACGAAGAACAGCGCTTAGCCTAGGCTTGCCACCTGCGATTGCGCTGACCCCAGCACTGCTAGTTGATCTTTCGGAAGAAGAGCTCGCATCCGTGCTAGTACACGAAGCTGCCCACATAAGGCATAGAGACGCGTTGCGGGCGCTACTCCTTATCACCTCTGGGCTAGCCCTGGGAGCCCTCATCTACCTTTTTTCGTATTCAATAGAGTTGCTAGCTCTCTACGCTGTCGCCTCGTACATCCTTACATCTATGCTTTTGAAGTCCCTTGAGATAAGGGCAGACTTAGAGGCTGCGGAGGCTTTCCCTGAAGCTTACAGGAAGGTTTTAGTGAAGCTAGAATATCCTAGGCTCGTAAAGCCCACCTCGATGCTAGGCATAGTAGCGAGCATTCTGAATGTGTTTAGCTATCCTCCACCCACCGTTAGACTGAAGATAATAGAGGAAGGTTGTTCCGGAAAAGGGGCTGTAGCCGTAGCGAAGTGCTTATTACGTTGCTACCTATGTGGAGGCGGGGTAGAGGGAAAATCTAGGTAGACGCGCTTGCTCTTCGCCGTACTTTGACTGCACGCGACGCTTGTAGTATACTTGTAATATGTTTCATGGAAGGATTTGTTCGGAAGTATACGGCTAATACATCGGATTTACCAGTTATAGTCAGTATGAGGAGGCAAATCCGTGAAGCAATGCAACTAATCGAAGACGTTGCCCTCAACGAACAGTTACCGGAAGACGCGAGGAAAGCCTTATTGAAGGCTCTCAAGCTCCTGTCGCAGGCAGAGGATTCCCTAGTAGAGGTTAAAAGCCAGGTACGGGATATAACCTACACTCTCCAGGAGCTCGCACAGTCTCTCGGCCTCGACGTAAAGCTCTCAAACCCGAGGCTTTCAATTGACAGCGGCGAAGTGCTCGACCTCATAGAGAAAAGTGCTGTTGCGGAGCTAGAGATAGAGGACGAAAAAGCCGTTGTGAAAAAGCTCGTTACGCAGCAGGCGCCAGAAGCTTAACAAATATTAACCTTTTTATGCGCTTAGAGCTGGGGTTATAGTCTTGGCTCGCACGCCACGCACAGGAGAAAAGGCTGAATGGGAGAGGCTCAGGGAAAGAGCCAGGGTTCTCGCTTTCGCAGTACCCGCGGCTGGGCTGATCGCATTTCTTGTAGCGTTCTTTGTTGGAGGAAACTCGTGGGGAATCCTAGCTCTAGGCGTAGAAGTCGCAACTATAGGTGTGGGTCTCTATTTCACGTTCGAGGCCTTAGTCCGGGCCTATACCCTTAGGCTATACCATGGTCTAAGGGAAGGCGTAAAGCCCCCTCAGCCTCAGGAGGCTCGGCAACCCCCCGTAGCAACGGTTCCACCTCCGAAGCCGCTACTCACTACAACACCTCAACCACAGCCACAGCTGGTACGTAGACCGACGGAAACGACGGCGCCCCAAAGGGGCGAGCCCCTACTGACGAGGCCCCCCGTACGGGCAATAGAGTTGCCGCCCCCCTCTCCTGTAGAGGAGAATGCGGAGACGAAGCGATGCCCATACTGTGGCCGGGAGCTACCTTACGGGGATCTCCACATTATTTGCCCGTTCTGTGGGCGCGCCCTACGGTGACGTTTTCCGGCAGTAATGCTACCTTATTCTCTGTCGTCAGAGGCGTCGAGCCTCTTCCCCAGCACTAGGACGATGGCTACAGCGACTCCCAGGATAGACCACCCGAAACCCGCGTCGATTGTGCCTTGGTTTCGTTTAACCACGATGCTATAGTATACTTGCGCATCGTTGCCGGGGGCGTAGAGGATGAGGTAATCGTTCGGATCACTGTTTACAACTTTGTAGAGGATAACGACGCCATCCCTGTTGAGGGCAACAGCCCCCCTTATAGGGTCGCCCCCCACGTTTGCAGTAGCGTCTATGGGTACTCTGTACCCATCTACTTCTAGGACCGTGAAGACATGTGGGTATGCTCCCTTAATCAGGAAGGAGCTCCTAGCCGTACTGACATTTAGGTATGCCCCTTGATCTTCGACAAGAGAGTATACGAGGTAAGCGTTTAGCCCCTGAATTTTTAGCAACGCGGCTATGAACGCCGAGAAATCTCCGCATGCCCCTTTCTTTTCTTTTAGAAAGGCTGAGGGGCAGCTTATCCCCCCGTAGCTTTCCTCGTACTTTGCCTCGCTTAAAGCCCACCTCGCAACTTTATACGCGAAATCCACCGGCCCCGAAGCGTTAGCCGCGAGCCTATTAGAGATACTTCGCAAATCCCGCAAGCCTACAGCGGAGGTGTTACATCTCCAGAAGCTGTTGCGTGGAAGCGACCCTGCTCTAGTGGCTGGCCACGAGCTGGAAGCCGGCACTCCGAAGTAGCTCCTCGAATGCACAGCGTAAACCCTTACCCTTTGAACCAGGGTTACGTTAATGAAGCCGGTGTATGCTATCTCGCCGACATAAGGGTACTCGTTTCCCTCGTTGTCTACTTTGACGGTGAAGTTAACGGGCCTGGAATTTATGTAGAGCTCCGCGGATAGTCTCTCCTGATACCCTTGAATGGAGGGGGCTAGCAGAAGGTTTCTCGAGAAAACATCGATCGGCACTGTGCCGGCACCTCCCTTTGCTACGTACGTGGTTACCAGTATGTAGTCGCTGGAATTCCACAGAGTTAGTCCTCCCAGCGCCGAAACTACAAACAGTACGGCGATGCTCTTCCGGTACATCCTGCGAGACACGGATTTACCGCTTAATAAACAGTATGCAGTACGCGAAAAGAGTATCCGCTACGCACAGTAGTGTGCAGGGTATACTGCGACCTAATTACACGGTACACCGCAGCTTAAGCATGTGGTAAATAATATAAAGGATTAATCTCCCCTCTATTTCAACGAATCCAAACGGGAGGCATACGTTATGTCTGGGCAGAGAAAAGGGTACATAGCTAAAGTTTCGGGACCTGTAGTTATAGCTAAGGGTATAAGCGATATAAAAATGGGAGAAGTCGTCTACGTCGGCAATGAGGGCTTACTGGGCGAGGTTGTGAGAGTCTCGCAGGACAGCTTCGCGGTGCAAGTGTACGAGGATACCAGCGGGCTTAGACCAAAGGAGCCTGTCACCGCTACTGGAAAGCTGCTCGTCGCGGAGCTCGGACCGGGACTTATGGGAAGGGTGTTCGACGGAGTGCAACGCCCGCTTAAAAGCATAGAGGAGCTAGTGGGACCCTTCGTGAAGAGAGGGGTGAAAGTCAACCCTCTACCCCGCAACGTGAAATGGCACTTTAAGCCATCGGTGAAGGTAGGGGACAAGGTTTCAAGCGGGGATATAATAGGCGTAGTTCAGGAAACGCCGCTCATAGAGCACAGAGTAATGGTGCCTATCGGAGTAAGCGGTAAAGTGAAGGAGGTTGTCCCCGAAGGAGACTACACGGTCGAAGACCCCGTTGTTATCCTTGAGTCTGACGGCAGAGTTGTAGAGCTGACCATGAAGCAGGAGTGGCCTGTGAGGCAGCCGCGCCCCTACAAGGAGAGGTTGCCCAGCGAGGTTCCGTTGCTCATCGGTCAGAGGATAATTGATACTTTCTTCCCCATAGCCAAGGGGGGCGCCGGCGCTATACCCGGAGGGTTCGGCACCGGCAAGACTGTAACCTTACACAAGGTTTCGATGTACAGCGATTCTCAGATCGTCGTATACATTGGGTGCGGTGAGAGGGGTAACGAGATCGCGGAGATGCTTAAAGAGTTTCCTGTGCTCGTAGACCCGAAGTCCGGTAGACCGATCATCGAGAGAAGCATCATAATTGCAAACACGTCCAATATGCCGGTATCTGCGCGTGAAGCATCGATATACATGGGAGTAACTATAGCGGAGTATTACCGCGACCAAGGATACGACGTAACGCTCATCGCCGACTCAACTTCGAGGTGGGCGGAAGCGCTGAGGGAGATTGCCGGCAGGCTCGGCGAGCTCCCCGTTGAAAGGGGGTACCCGGCCTACCTGCCCGACAAGATCGCCGAGTTCTACGAGAGAGGAGGAAGGGTCAAGGCGCTGGGATCCCCTGAGAGGAGCGGGTCGGTTACCGTTCTTGGAGCTGTGTCCCCGCCTGGAGGGGACTACAACGAACCCGTGACTATCCATACGCTTAGGTTTGTAGGTACGATGTGGGCGCTTGACACGGACCTGGCGTACAGGAGGCACTTCCCCGCGATTAACTGGTTGAAGAGCTTCTCTCAGTATGCCGACATAATTGAGAGGTGGTGGGTGAAGAACGTGTCTCCAGAGTTTCCGAAGTACAGGAGGAGAGCCCTCCGCCTGCTAACGGTTGCCAGCGAGATCGAGGCGATAGCGTCGGTTGTGGGGGAAGGCGCTCTGCCGGACGACCAAAGGCTCATACTGCTAACCTCGGAGATAATCAAGGAGGGCTTCCTGCGGCAAACGGCTCTCTCAGGCGAGGACGTGTTCTGCAAGCCTGAGAAGCAGTACTGGCTCCTGAAAATGATGATGGACTTCTTCGACAAGTCATATGAGTTGATTAGAAAGAGGGTTTCGATAGAGGAGATACTCAGAATGCCGGAGATATACGAGATGATGAGGGTGAAGGAGGATGAAAGAGGACTCCAAGCTGTCAAGGAGCTCTACGAAAGGGTTATGGCTAAGCTGGACGAGATAGCTCAAAGGCACGGTGTAACACTAGCTGTTGAAGCTGAAGAGGTGGTTGCATGATGGACGCCCAGATACTTGAGGAAGTAGTTCGAATGTACCCCGGCAAGGTCTACAGAGGTGTGAAGGAGATTCGAGGAAGCCTCCTGATAGTTGACGGCATCGAGGAAGCTGCCTATGACGAAGTCGTGAAGATATACGGCAAGGACTCCCGCGAGAGGTTTGGCCGTGTACTCGAGACGAGCATAGGGCAGGCAGTGGTACAGGTTCTGGGCGATAGGGAAGGGCTCGAAACGGATACTCTCTTAAAGTTCACGGGGTCCACCTTTAAGATCAGAGTCTCGGAGGACGTTATCGGAAGAGTGTTCAACGGTAGATTTGAACCGATAGATGGGTTACCGCCCATACTTTCCGGAGAGCTGAGGGAGATAACCGGCGAACCCATAAACCCAATCTCGCGCGAGTATCCTCATGACTTTATACAGACAGGAGTAAGCGCCATTGACGGCTTATTCAGCATGGTTAGAGGCCAGAAGCTACCAATTTTCAGCGTGTCCGGACTCCCGCACAACCTTCTGGCGGCACAGGTCGCCAGACAGGCCACAGTGAGAGGTGAAGGCGAACAATTCGCGGTCGTTTTCGCGGGCATAGGGTTGAGGAAGACCGAGGCCGAGTTCTTTCTAGAGCAGTTCAGGGAGACAGGTGCTATTGAAAGGCTGGTAGCGGTTCTCAACATGGCAGACGACCCGGCCGTAGAAAGGCTGATGACTCCCAGAATAGCGCTTACAGTAGCGGAATACCTCGCTTTTGACCTCGACATGCACGTCCTGGTAATAATGTCCGACATGACGAACTACTGCGAGGCTCTCCGAGAGGTTAGCTCGGCGAGGGGAGAAATACCGGGAAGGCTCGGGTACCCGGGCTACATGTACAGTGACCTAGCTACGATTTACGAGAGGGCCGGCGTCATAAAGGGCAAAAAGGGTAGTATAACCCTCTTTCCAATATTAACGATGCCGGGCGGTGACCTCAGGCATCCCATACCTGACCTCACCGGGTACATAACCGAGGGGCAAATCTTCCTGTCTCAGGAGATGTATGCCCAGGGAATCTACCCGCCTATCAATATTCTGCCGAGCCTAAGCCGTCTCATGAAGTCGGGCATAGGTCCCGGGAAGACGCGAGAAGATCACAGGTATCTCGCAGACCAGCTCTACGATGCATACTCCAGGGGAGTCAAAGCGCGCGACCTGGCGAGAATCATCGGCGAGATAGGGCTCAGCGAGCGGAATAGGAGGTTCTTGAAGTTCGCGGAGGAATTCGAGAACAAGTTCGTAAACCAAGGATTCTACGAGAATAGGAGCATCGAGGAGACCCTCGACCTCGGGTGGCAAGTGCTCTCCATACTCCCAGAGGAGGAGCTCGTGAGGATACCTCAGAAAATCATCGAAAAGTACCACCCGAAGTACAGGTCGTGAGCATATGGCTCTACAGGAGCTTGCTTTCTTACCCGCCTCGAGGGGTACTCTACAGTACCTGAGGCGGAAGCTCGACCTTGTAAAGAGGGGGAAGAACGTTCTACAGATGCGGCGCGACCAACTAGCAAAGGAGCTTCTCGCAATAATGGACGAGTTGAAGAAGAGACCCGAGGCAGAGAAGCAATTCATCGAGGCGGCTAGGACAGCGGCGCTCATGAGGATGTCTAGGGGGGAGTACGAGTTCAGGTCGATGTCCTCGCTCGTAAAGCCCCCGAAAATAACGCATGTTTTAGTAAGCTATCAAGGGGTGCCTGTTCCCCAAGCCAGGGTACAGGAAGAGCCCGACTGGTCGAAGCTACTGGATCCCGATTACCGCAGGGTAGTAGAAACCCTATGGAACGCCGTGAAGACTATGATCGACGTTGCCAACAAGGAGGTCGCCGTTGAGAAGATAAGCGATCAACTACTCTACATTAACAGGGTCGTTAATAGCCTGGAAAAGAACGTGATACCCCAGCTAGAGTCTGCTCTTAGACGCGTGGAGGAACGCGTAGTCGACGAAGAACTAGAGGACTTTGTGCGGGTAAAGCTACTAGGGGGGAGGTAGGTGGAAGAGTACGTAGCCGTAAGGGCTCACGGTTTAAAGTCAAGGTTGCTCAGCCGCGAGGACTACGAGCAGATAGTAGAGGAAACGCGCGATATATCGAGCTACCACGAGTACTCGATAATAAACGAGAAAGACACACTGGAGGAAAAGCTCGACAAGATATACAGGGTATACGTCTCCAGAATCACGATCCTAGCGCAGTCTTCGAGCGAGCTTGCCCCCTTCTTCTATGCCTTGCTGGACAGGCTAGAGTTTGAAAACGTGAAGATACAGTTGAGGAGCATCCTGGGCTACGCCAGACCGGTCATCTACTACCCCTACGGCAGGCACGTAGGACCGGCGAGGCTCTCTGGTATAAGGTCCGAAGGAGCTCTCTGGGATTCCCTACGGGAAGCCGGGATACAGGGCGTAGAGAAGTTAAAGTTCACGACGGGGCTCGTAGCAGAGAGGGAAGCCTTTGTAGACTTCCTTTACATAGCACACCTAATGAGCCAAGTTAGAGCTCTACGTATATCTAGCTCGGCAAAGGATGCTCTATTAGAAGCACTGGAAGAAGAGGCAGGCTACATGCTAGCGTATTGGAGCAGGGTTCTAGGACTCGAGAATCTGCATCCATTCTTAAGGATCCTAGGCCTTCAGGGGGTCGCCCCGAGAGAGCTGGGAACCAGCGGCTCGACGACGGACCTTCTCAGACAGGCGCTCGAAGAGGTTACTCGGCGCGTCGTAAAACCCCTTGAGAAGAAATTCCCGGTATCCCTACCCTATGCCTATGCATTTAACCACTACGCGAGGCTAGAGGCGTCAAACCTCGAAAAGATACTTCTTGGAAAGTCCATCGGCTTGCCCAAAGAGGTAATCCTGAGAAACCTCGTCTTCTACGACTCTCTCTAATTCAAAAGCTAGTTTCCGTCAGCTAACGCGGGCTATTATGGGGAGGTTCGGAGAAAAATGAACATCATGCGTGTGGCATATTCAATTAAGGATGCCTAGAAAAACCACGTTGTTGTATAGCTTTCGCGCCAGGCTTTAGACGACTTTTAGATTTTTCCCAGGATTAGTATCGCGAGTAGCAAGCCGTAGACAGCTATTCCCTCCGCAAGGCCACCCATAATGAGCATCCACGTAGTTAACTCTGGCTTTTCAGCCACCGCGGCGAAACCAGCCGTGGCAACGCTTCTCAGCGCAATACCCGATGCTATCGTTGAACCAACCACAGCTATGGCTCCGGCTAGTAGCGCTATGGCATCAGGCAGTTCGAGCTTTTTTGCGGCTTCCTGCCCCTGCACATTGTAAGCAGTAGCCCTCGAAATCGCGGAGGCCATGACAGTCGTAGCTAACACTACTATTGCTACGTTTACCGCTAGCAACATGTATGCAAGTCTCTTTTGCCTCATACGGTTTCGTGAAAACTTTGAAACACCTATAAAAATGTTATTTAGTAGTAATTACTGACTACTTTCGGTGACAAACCTTATGCGCGTTGAAATAGGTTTGAACTCGACGCCCACTCCTTTAAAGAACTTCGTTGAGAACTCGTAGTATGTTAGACGCATCGCTTGTATGCCCACGGCGAGCCCCTCTATACCGAGTACTAGAAGGTTCGCCACCGCGTAGCTTGCGATCTCGCCAACGGAAGGCGTCAGGTTTTCCGCGAGTATCCCGAAGGCCTCGTGCGCCATAGCGAATGCTGCAAGCCTTATGTACGAGAGGGAGTTAGCGGGTAGCGCTATGATCATCTCTATTACCTCGCTTACCGCATGCATGATCTTCTCTTTTTCACCCCCGTGGATGGATTCGTACAAGCCGTAACCCAGCACGCCTAGAATCGACGCGAGAATGGCTAGCAAGAAGGGGGTTAGCGACGGAGAGGAGAGCACCGCCAGGTTAAAGCCTGTCGTTGCGAGGTTGTATGCTACCACTACTCCCGAAAGGTAGAAGAGTAGCCCTAAGCCGCCCATGCCGCTGAAAACAGCTCCTATATTGTCCCCCATCCTCCACAGATTAACCATGTTCAGCGCCATAGCGACTACGAGTTGAGCCACGCCGAACCATAGGGCCACCGCTATGATTTCGTATATGTCGTGTATGGGTGCGATGATGGGGTGGGCGAGCGGCTTTAAAAAGAACATGAAGCCATAAACAGCGCCGAAAACCATGCTGGAAATACCAGCCATCAGTGAGAGGGCTCCCAGCGTGGCGGCGCCCTCGCTGGTTATTCCCAGCAACCTGTACTTGGTCTTAAGTAACCACGCACCGAAGGCTGATAGGACAAGTCCTTGTCCTATGTCTCCGAACATCATTCCGTACATGACAACGAACATAGCTGTGAATATCAGTGTTGGGTCTATCTCCCAGTATGCCGGCGTCCCTCTCATAGAGGTCAGCGAGTAGAGATACTTCTTTAGCCCCCTTCTCTCGATGTACGTAGGAGCTCCGGCAGACCTCGGTACCTCCGAGTACTTGAAGTAGAGTAGCCGCGGTACTTTCCCTCTAAGAGAGTCTTCCAGTAGACCGACGTACTTAACCGGTACGTAGCCTTCTACCACTACTATGCGCCGGCTTCTAAATATGCGTACCTCGCTGAGTAAGGGGTGCGCTCTGTACATTGCCTCTGTTACGGCTTTGTACGATAGGATTTCTGCAAGCCTTCTACTGACACTGACGAGCGAGGTCTCCAGTTTTCTTATACTATCTGCCAGAGCCTCCGAGGGAAGGCTCTTCGCAACGTTCAGTTCTTCCTCAAGGTGCAGTATTTCTTCAGACGTCTCGTCGGCTAGCCCGATTAACGTCTTGAGGTAGACGAATCTGTCCCCCTCCGGTATGCTTTTCTGCTCGACCCCCCTCCTCATTTTCGCTATATAGCTGTATACTTCGCGGAGTTCTTGCTCTCCAAGTTCCTCCAGTACCTTCTTCACGTCGACTTTGAACTTCCTTAGGCTTTTCGAAATGATGCTGGAAAGGATACTGTTCTTCGCCGAGAAGATGCTTCTTTCCAGCTTTGCCAGAGCTTCTTCCAGCTCCTTGCTTGGGTCTGAGATTTCGACGACGCTTGCCCTGAATTTATCGCGTAGGAAGTTGGCGTAAGCCTCTTCCAGGGTTTCTGCGACCTCGAATACAACTGCTATGACTCCTCTTTCACGGAGTTCTCCCACAACCTTAGCACCATAGATCTCCGGGGCGGAGGCGATAGCTTCCTCCAGCTTTTTATCCCCGGCGGATACCACGAACGCTTTCCCAGAGCTACCGGAGAGCATGGTGGATCTCAGTAGTTTTCGTATAACGAGAAGCCTGTTGAGCTTTTCAAGCTCCATCCTCTGTGCCGCCGCCTCTTCCTGGGAGAACAGCGATGAGAGGAGTTTTTCGAACTCTCCGGGCTCTACTGGTTCATCGATCAGTATTTTACGCGAAAGCTCGCAGATAGCTTTCTTCACACCGTACTTAGCAAGCAACATTTTCTTTTCCAAGCAGAAACGGTACCCGAGTAGCAAGCCCAACGTGTCGTAGAATATTTTTTCGAGCTTGTCTACCTGCTTTTCAGAGTTCTCAATTGCTCTTAGCGCGTTTGAAACTATCTCTAGGCGCGTTGCGTGCTCGAATTCGAACGCGTCTCTAAGAACGCTGGAGACCTCGATTATAATGTCTATTATCTCCTTCCTGATCCTTGTTTCCTCTTCCTCGAGTCTCCTCAGAACAGACTCCGTTTTATCGAAGAACCACGAAGGTAAGGCTATCTGCAAGCCATACTTAGCCTTCAACGCGTTAACACTGCTCGCTTTGTCAGAGCCATAGATTAAGACTAGTATGTGCTTAGCGTGGGACACTCTACTCCTCCTAACGATCGCGCCTGCTCTCAGGAACTCATGTACAGCGTCTGTGACGTTTTCGTCGGATACGAAGACGTAGTCCGTTACTATTCCGAGCGACTCCCTTCCGAGTCTGTCGGGAGAAATCCCCATGCCGTCCAGCCTTTCCACAACTACGCGCATTTCCTCTATATTTCTCAGCTCTGCGACTTTGCCTTCGAGTTTCGAGAGAAGAGGGTCTCCCTCCCTTAGAATTCTCCTGGTAACCTCGAGAGCCTCCTCCACGTTTAAGTTCGCGTAGTTAACTCTTCCCTCTAGAACGTCCACGTACAGCGAGGGCAGTGCGCTTCTCTCACCACCAAGGCTTGGCTCTAGGTGAACTTCGCCTATGCTGGCTAATGCATCCAGCAACGCTACCTCGTATTCAGCGGGCGCCGCCACCCTGAACCTAGCAACTTTCTCTGGTACCAACACGTGCGCTCGGCGTAACTAATAGGGAACGACTATAAAAGCACTACTGTTTGTATTATGTAGAATTATTTTTATGCATTTGCAAAATGTTCTTTCGTTTAAAGTCCAAATACTCCTGCAGATAACGCCCGAGCGCTCCGCGAGAAGACAAGTACTTGCCGTATCTGACCAGCGCGCTTAGCGATTTGACTGCTCTTTCCGGCGTCGGGTAAGACGGAACACCCATAGAGTCGAACTCCTTTCTTTCCAGTATAGCCGCCTCGCTCCACCCCGTGTCCACCGCGACGACGGGCTTAGCGTAGCCTGCCGCAAGGCGTGAAATCTCGCGTGCAAGCTTAACGGGGTCGGGGATACCCGGTACTTGGTGAAGCGCAAGTACTACAACGGCGTCAACTTCGTCCGATTCAAGCAGTATCCGGGTAGCCTCGACGAACATCTCGCTCGTAGCAGAACCCGTGAGGTCAACGGGGTTAGATAGCTGGGCGTACCTCGGGAAGATTCCCCTCTCTCTAAGCTCCTCGAGCTCTCTCCTTGCGTTGCCCTGTAACTCTGGGACTTTGAGTCCGAGCATTTCGGCGATGTCCGTGGCCATTACGCCGGCGCCCCCGCCGTCCGTGATTATCCCTATTCTTTCGCCACGTGCGGGTGGTTGCATAGCTAGCGCTTTGGCGTAGTCGAAGAGTTCTTCTATATCGTTAGCCCTGATAACGCCGCTTCTCCTGAACGCTGCATCGTACACCTCGTCTACGCCGGCTAGGGCTGCTGTGTGGGATGCCGCTGCTCTGCGTCCTGCCGACGTCCTTCCGGCCTTAAGGACTACCACGGGTTTCTTCAAGGTAACTTTCCCGGCAACCTCGATGAACTCTCTTCCCCTCTTTATGTTTTCAAGGTAGAGGAGTATAACCCTCGTCCTGTCATCGCCTCCTAGGTACTCTACCAGCTCTACCTCGTCCACGTCTGCCTTGTTCCCGATGCTCACGAAGTGGGAAAGCCCTATGCCTTCTCCGTACATATAGTCGAGTGCCGCTGTACCCACGGCTCCGCTCTGCGATATTAGCGCTACAAAACCCTTTGAGGGTCTAGGGGCGTTCAGAACTTCCCTTCCGTCTTCGAGAACCTTTGTGTAAGGTAGAAAGATCGTGTCAACACCACTCCACGGAGAGTAGACGCCGATACAGTTGGGACCTATAATCCTGATACCGTGCTTTTTAGCTGTCTCAGCGACCTCTCTCTCAAGGTCACTTCTACCTATCTCGCTGAAGCCTGCAGAGATTATAATCGCCGCTTTAATACCCTTTACTCCTAGGTCCTCGATCGCCCTTTTAACGTGTTCGGCGGGAATCACTATAACTGCTAGATCGACCTCTCCGGGTATGTCCTTGACGCTGGGGAATACTTTTTCTCCAAGGATGTAGTCGGCTTTAGGGTTAACGCCGTAGACAGGCGCCTTTAACAATCCTTTCTTCCTGTTTTCGAGTAATACTCTGAATATTACATGTCCTGGCTTCTCTTCTTCGCGGGAGGCGCCTACAACTACTACTCCTCTAGGGTCAAAGAAGGGCTTAAGGCTTTCGCTTGTCATAGTTCTCCCACAAGTCTACGATCTCTTTTCTGCGATTTATTATTAATGTCAAGGTGTGCCAAGGAACGTCCCTGCACAGGATGCGTATGCACAACGAGAACAGTTGTACCAGCTCCGCTTGGTTCATGTGATATATTCGCGTAAAGGTCAATGAGGAAAATTTGTAAAAGTTTGAAATGTTTCATTAAAATATCGTGTTTTTACAACCAGTATAAAGTTTTACGAACATTTCCCCCTCTGTAATATCGCGCGGAAAAGACTCTCGCCTTAGACCTCGATGACGGAGATTGTGCAGCAAAAGAAATCCCTGGTTAGAGATCTAGAAGAGTCGTACCTCGCTGGTATAGACTGGGAGAGGAATGAAAATGCTAACCACAACGTCAGCTACAGTAACTTTAGGAATTACTTATTTGAAAAGCTCGTGAAGTCTAAGGAAGTCCTCTCCGAATACCTTCCGCCTCTCGCCATTGAGCAACACTATAGAGGAGACATCCATATACATAAACTGCCGGACAGCCTTTGGATTCCCTACTGCGCCGGGTGGAGCTACAAAAAGATACTCCAGCTTGGCCTTAAGACTCCGACTATAATCTCTGCCCCTGCCAGGCACTTTGACACCGCTGTGGCACACCTGGTGAACTTCTTCTTCATGGGTGCGCAAGAGTGGACGGGAGCACAAGCGGTGAGCGCCTTCGACCTATTCGTGGCGCCCTTCGCGGAGGGCGACGGGCTCTCCAAGGAGAGGATAAAGCAGACTCTGCAAGGTATGCTCTTCGAGCTGAATTACCCAGCCCGCGCCGGGTATCAAAGCCCGTTCACAAACATCACGCTGGTCATGGATACCAGCAAGGATATGCTTGAAGGGGAAGCCATAGTGGCCGGGAAGAAGGCCGGAAGTCTCGGCGACTACATAGAGAAAGCCCTCGCCGTGGACGAGGCCCTCTTCGAGCTCTACGCGGAGGGAGATGCCGCTGGACAGCCGTTCACTTTCCCGATACCCACCATAATGCTCACGAAGAACTTCGACTGGAACGGCAGAAGGTGGGGAGAACTCACAGACAAGATATTCACGGCGCTTTCAAGGAAGGGATCCGCGTACCTGCTGAACGGTTACGCTAGCAACGTGGAAGCTCTCTACGCCATGTGCTGCAGACTAACGATAGACGTCAACCACGTGATGGGCAAGTCGGGAAACGGCTCGCCGTCCTTCAGCCTCAAACTCTCACGTGCAGACGAGGAGGACGCCTTCGAGAAGTTCATGAAGTCTCGAGAGAACAGCAGGACCTACGGTATATGGGCTCTGCCGGACGCTACTGGGAGTATTGGGGTCGTCACTCTAAACCTGCCGCGCCTCGCGGCGCTCAGCAAGGGCGAGTGGCCGCTCTTTGAAGAGTTACTAGACTCCTTGCTGAAGAACGCGAGGGACGTGCTACTCACATGGAGGAAGAGGTACGAGAAAACACTGGCGGCAGGCCTCATGCCTCTAACAAAGACCTACCTAGGCCACTTTAACCACCACTTTAACACTATAGGGGTGATAGGGCTCCCGGAAGCCGCCGCGAACTTCATGAGGAACCCCAAGGTGTGGTTCGAGGGCGGCGTCGGGGAGTTACAAGAGGCGGTGGAGATAGAGAAGAAGATGGTCTCACTGATAAGAGAGAGAGCCTCGGAGCTGGAGGAGAGGGACGGGTACCTCTACAACGTCGAGGAGATCCCAGGTGAGAGTACAGGCTACAAGCTGGCGCTCGCCGACCTGCAGCTCTTCAAGGAGGAGCACGCCAGGGGCGAGGTGCTGATACCGAGCGATGGGAAGGCGCCGTTCTACAGCAACAGCGTGGTCCCGTACTACGCCGACGTCCCGATGTACCAAAGGGCGATATGGGAGGGGTACGTCCAGCAGGAGTTCACCGGCGGCGTCATGATGCACCTGTTCCTACACGAGCAACCCGACCCGAAAGCGCTACGGAACCTCGTGTACAGGATTGCTACGAACACGAAGGTAGTATACTTCAGCATAACTCCGACGATAACTGTCTGCAGGAAGTGCGGCAGGAGCACCACCGGTTACCTCGACGGCTGTCCTCACTGCGGCTCCAGCGAGGTGGAACACTGGAGCAGGATAGTGGGGTACTACAGACCAGTTAGCAACTGGAACCCGGGTAAAAAAGCGGAGTTCAAGCTAAGGGTAACCTACTAGGCCGGGACACATCAACGTTTTCCCTCATCCAGGCGAATACGTCTTCTTTCTTCCCCGTCGAGAAGCAAGGCGGTGGGAGTTATGCCGTAGTACCTGCAACTAAACACGGTCGCAACTCTTTCGCCAAAGAGGAACTTCACACCCTCCTGAACAGGCTCATGCCCGCGTACGAGGAGCTTCAACCCGTTTTCGTCTAAAAAGCGCCTCGCGACGTCCTCCCCGAAGAGGTAGATACCCTCACCTCTAGGGCTTGGCTCAAACCCGGTGATTCCCTCGTCTGGGTCGTTCCATAGTAGCTGGAAAGTTCTGGGGTCTGAGGGCTCCTGCTCTTTCTTGAGACTTTGGATTTCCTCGACCCGGGATAGCCCCTTGGGTATTCCTCCGTGAACAGCGAGAACCTCGCGGTTTACCAGGGCTCCGTAGCTCATCTGCGAGAATACTTCTTCGAAGAGATCGTACATACGCTCGCCGTACCTCGTAATTACGACGCGTAGAAACCCGTACACCATGTTCATAGACCTTGTCTCATGGTTCCCCCTGAGGAGAACGATCCTTTCACGGTTGTCCCGCTTCACTTGTAGGAGAAGAACTATGTTCTCAAGCTGGTAACGACCCCTGTCCACGTAGTCGCCGAGGAACACGTAGACATCTGCTGCCTCTCTAAACGCGTTGATTGTGCTCTCTACGTCGCCGTGCGTGTCTCCAACGAATAGAACCCTTTTCCCCTTTACCTCCACCAGAGGTGGATCAGAGGATAGAACCTTCTTGCTTTCCTCCAGCAACCTTTTCAGCTCTTCAGGAGTCAAGGAAAGCTTGTACTTTCTCCCAAGGATCTCGACATCTTCTGGGAGATTCACAACCTTATGCGCGAGGATTCCTCGGAAAAACCTTACTCAAGGGTGCCGACTTCGAGCTTCTCTAGTCCCTCCGCCTTCGCTTCTCGAAAAACTTTCCGCTAGAGGGGGTCTCCCCTGCAGAAAACGCGCCCGCGAACTCTCCTAACGAAGTTCTTACAGTTGTAGCACTGGAGGAAGGATACCTGACGCCCTAAAATCGGGCACTGGACGGCCTCTTTCTTCATCTCGGAGATCATTTTACGCGAGATTCTCGCATTTTTCAGGTCTTCTAGAAGTTTCTCGTCTACCTTCATCGGCTTTTCGAGCTTGATCACTTCGAGCTCGTACTTGTAGTCCTGGTGTGTCACAACGAAGCCACGTGTTGCTCTACATATAAGGTTTTTTCCGTTTAGCGCGCGCTCGTGCGGTACTTCATGTATTTCGAGAAACCTTCTCTGCGCAGGTCTTCCAGAAAGCCTCTCGCCCCCTTGCTTCCAAGATCGCTCAGTATGGCCTCCCAGTCTAGAAGGTAGATTAAAAGCATCACTACGACGAAGAGCGCTATTGAAGTGGCTAGGCTTTCGAGGAAGTTTTCCCCGGCTAGCTGGAAGACCGCTTTCCCCGCGAATGCCGTGGCTATGCTGATTATTATCTTGCCTGCCGTAACGGCTGCGAAGAACTTCAAGGGATGGTACCCCATCATTCCCAGCGGTATTATGATTGCATCGTCCGGCGATGGCGTTACAGCGAATAGGAATACCGCTATTGCTCCATAGTTACCGAGCATTTTCCCTATCTTCTCGAACCTTTCTCTCGACTCTTGGCTCATGAACAGGCGTGCCCCTCCCCGGCTGAACAGGTAAACGAGGAGCTTTCCAACGCCCGCTCCCACACCGCTCACCACGCCTACGAGGAACGGGTTAGAGCCGGGCACGTAGGCGGCGTAGAGGTAAACGGCTACTAGGTACGGTATGGGTATGAATGGGATGAGGTTTCCCAGGATGGATATGACGAATATGCCCAGGTAGCCCCCCACGCCTCTAGCTATGCTTAGCAGCCATGCCAGTAGCGGATGCATGTATCATCGGCTAGCTAGTGTACACGACGATATAAGCTTCACGTACAAAAGGGTTTAAGTGCCTAGCGTGTAGTCTTACCGGTAATGCTGAACTCAGAGGAGATATTGCAAAAGCTGGGCTACAGGTACTATGCGTTTAGAGAGCCCCCCTCGGAGCCCGAGACAGCGGACGTCAGCTTCGCGGACATATTGGGCGTTGAGAAAGCCTCGGGGAGGCTTGCAGCCTTGTTGGGCAGAAAGCTCTACAAGCACCAGGTAGAAGCCTTCAAGGCGTTAAGCGAAGGGAAGAACGTCGTTCTGAAAGCCGGTACGGGTAGCGGGAAAACAGAGGCATGGTTCCTGTACGTGGTGAAGAGTAAGAAGCGTGCCTTGGCAGTCTACCCTACGCTGGCACTAGCCTCTGACCAGCTGGCGAGGCTGAAGGACTACTCGCAGAGCCTGGGGGTAAGGGTCTCCCAGATAGATGCTACGTCGAAGTCCGAGATGTTCGAGAAGGGTTTAAAGTCCTCGGGCATAAGGTCTGCTCTCTCGGAGTCTGACATAGTGGTAACGAACCCCGCCTTCCTGTTGATGGACCTTAAACGCCTAGCTACAAAGCCGTCCACCTGTACTCTTTTCAGCTTTTTTCAGCAGTTGGATCTTCTCGTCCTAGACGAGATCGACTTCTACAGCCCCAGAGAGCTAGCCCTGCTTGTCTCGATTATGAAGATTCTCTCGGAGCTACGCCCTACCCTACAGTTCGCAGTCCTCACAGCCGGGCTTTCGAACCCCTCGGAGTTCTGCGACATCATGCGGGGAATGAACGGAAGGGAGTGCGCCGTGGTGGAGGGGAAACCTTTCAAGAGAGAAAACAGGTACATCCTCGTCCTCGGAAAGAACCTGGACAAACTCTGGGAATTCGCCAGGGAACACTACGAGGAGTTACTGAACGCCGGCGCGGGCGAGGACATCAGGAAGGCCCTAGAAGACTTCGACTACTTTCAGCGCAACCTCTACAAGGTGCTCGAAGCCCTGAGAGCTGTGGGTGTGGATCCTCCCTCGCCGAGCGTAGACCCCGTGGAGATACTGGAGAACTACCTCTACGACGACGGCGTCACGATAGTGTTCACGGGTAGCATTAACAAGGCGGAGGAGGTTTACCGAAAGCTCAGGCACAGAGTTGGAGAAGAGTTAGCGGGGCGCGTGGCTGTTCACCACCACCTCGTCGCTAAGTCGAAGAGGAGGGAGGTAGAGGAGAAGATAAGGGAGGGAGCCGTACGCGTAGTACTCTCGCCGAGAACGCTGAGCCAGGGTATTGACATAGGTAACGTTGTCCGCGTTGTTCACCTTGGGTTACCGGAGGAGGTTCGCGAATTCTACCAGAAGGAAGGCAGGAAGGGTAGACGGTTGGAGCAGGAGTTCACGGAGTCTGTAATCATACCGCACACGAGGTGGGACCGCGAGCTCCTATCGAGGGGCGTCGACCTTTTTGTGAAGTGGGTTAACGCGCCGCTAGAGGTAACGCTGGTAAACAAGGACAACAAGTACTCTCTACTCTTCTACTTGATCTTCAAGCTGAAATCGGGCAGAAGCCTCTCCAAGGAGGAGGCGGAGTTCCTGGAAGGGTTGGGGCTCCTTGAGAACGGGGAGCTGACCAAGAAGGGCGAACAAGCATGGTACTACATTAACTTCTACGAGTATGCACCCCCGTTCGGCGTCAAGAGGGTTTACAGGGACGAGTCCGGGGAGAAGTACCTTGAGGATGTATCGTTCTCTGACCTCGTGGAGAAGTTCCAGGTTGGCTGCTTCGACTATACCTCCGACGGGTTGGTTACCGGGATCCTGCTGGGTGGAAGCAGGGGGCGAGCAGTAAGGAGGATAGAGGTATCCCCTATAAGGGAGAGCGTGCTTTACGCGCACGACGCTATAGCTTATGCTCTGGAGGAGTACAAGAAGACGAAGCTCCAGTGGGGAGAAAAGCCCAGCCTCTACTCGGACTACATGAAGGGGAGCGTTCGATCGGAGGCGATAAGCAACGTTATACCGCCGACTGGAGGCTTTGGCATGTACATAAAGCTCCCGTACAAGGTGGTTTGGCACGTTGAAAGCGAACGAGGATCTCTGCTTAGCCTCTCCGGCAAGACGTTCATTTACCGCAGGAAGAGGACAATTGAGGTTCCGGGCTTCGTCGCCGGGAGGTACAGCGACTTCACGTACGGCGAGCTCTACGAGCTGAACCCCGGCGACGAGCTGAAGAACATAAGGCTCGGGGCTGCTTTCCTATCGGTCTTTCTGAGGGAACGCTACAACATGCCGCTACATACGTTTTCCTTCTCATTCTCGGCGCTGGGCGGCAGGAAAACAGTCGTAATATGGGAGGAGGAGTGCGCGGGCTTCATCGAGAAGATGGACTGGTTCAAGGTATACAGGGAGATAGACGACTACAAGCCTTCCGAGCTGGCAGAGATATACCTCCTACTGCGCGACGAAGAAGCTTACAGCGAGTGGCTTTCATTCTCGGGGGACTGGGAGGTAGCGAAGGCGTTCACCAAAAGGCTCCTCGAATACGTGTTGCAGAAGAGGAGGATTAAGGTTGTGTTTTATGGCGAAGAAATGTTTGTTCCGAAGCCTGGCAGGCATCTGAAGCTGGTAGCGCTGGACACACTGCTCGTACCCATCCGTGAGGGTGGAGAGGTGTCGAAAGCCTACGTAGGAATATTCGATGGAGATGAGTCCGCGGTCTCGGTTTTCACGAAGGAGTTCTACAAGGTAAGCGGTCCCGGAGACGAGTTGAACAACAAACTCATGAACTTAGTGAACGATGGCTTCAGAGTCCTCATTTACGATTTGGACAGAGTCCGCGGAGAACTGCACGCAGCGGGGTTAACCTACCATGCGGCCACCCTCGCCGGCCTACTCCAGCTGGGCGCAGTTATCGACGTGAAGAAAGTTGTCGAAGAGAAAACGGGTCTTCAGCTACCGTTATCCACGGCTAAACAGCTACTGAGTAAGGACGCGTTAAGCTCGCTAGGTATCGAAAAGACGGTAGACCTAGGAGATCTAGAACTAGAGCTAGCCGGTTTTTACTCGAGGCTAAGAACGCCTGGGAGGAGCCCAAAGCGGCTACCCTCCATGAAATTCCTCGACGAAGCCTCCAGGAGGTTCATCGACGAAAACGTTAGGGTCATCTACCTCTTATGGCTCATCTTCAACAGCCAGGCTGGTCAAAAAGCCTTAGAGAAAATGATGCAAGTACGCGAATAGGTGGAGCCAACGCGGGAAGGCTCTCCAAGCGCCTCGCCGTAGCGCAGAAACTCGCACGTAAAACCTTAATTTGGATGGACGCGTAGTGCTTTTATGGCAAAAGTCAAGCTAGTAGCGACGCTGGGTCCTTCGTCTTGGTCAGAGGAGACGATGAAGAGGATGGTCGCAGAGGGGGTCAACGCCTTCAGGCTGAACTTCTCCCACGTGGACTACGCCAGGTTCGAAGAGCTGGCCAAGCAAGTGAGAAGGTTGGAGACCCCTCTTAGGCCCTTGACCTTGATAGCTGACCTTCAGGGACCCGTCATCAGGCTTGGAGAGTTCGCCCCGTTTCAGGTCAGGCCTGGAGATAGGGTAACCTTTACACTTTCTAGTAAAACTGAGGAGAAGTACGCGGTACCTGTACCCAACGGTGTATTCTTTGAGATAGTCAGAGAAGGGGACGAAGTCCTCGTGGAGGGTGGAAGGCTAGCGTTCAGAATAGTGGACGCTGGACCTGAAAAAGCGGTTGGGGAAGCGTTGCTCGAGGGAGAGGTCAAACCCCGGAAAACTGTGACCGTCCGGGGAAAGGATATCCCGCTTCCCACGATAACCGAGAAAGACCTCAGAGACATCGAGTTCTCCGTAAAGGCGGGGTTCGACGCGATAGCTCTGAGCTTTGTAAGGAGCTCCAGCGATGTCCAGCGCCTGAGAGACATCCTGTTCGACTACGGCGCCGAGGACGTAAAGATAATCGCGAAGATAGAGACTAAAAGCGCCGTCGAAGACTTGGACTCTATCCTGCAGAAAAGCGACGCTGCTTTAGTCGCCCGCGGAGACCTAGCCAACTTCTACGGGTTGGAGGAGATCTACTCCATTCAGCGCTACATAATCTCGAGGGCCCGGAGATTCGGCAAGCCCAGCATCGTCGCTACCCAACTTCTCGAGTCGATGATCAGCAACCCGTTGCCTACAAGAAGCGAGGTTGTAGACGTTATCACGGCAGTCAGGATGGGTGCCGATGCCTTGCTACTAGCAGGCGAGACCGCAGCCGGGAAGTATCCCGTGGAGTCCGTTTACTGGTTGAGGAGGATAGTAGAGGAGGCTGAGAGAGAACCTTTGGAGGTCGAGGACGTGGCTCCAGATAAAAGCGATCTCTACGAGTCGATAGCGAAGGGAGTCGTCTCGCTCGCGGAGGTAATATCTGGGAAGATAATCGCCTTCAGCGAGAAAGGCAACACTGCGCGCCGCATCTCGAAGTTCAGGCCCAAAGCTGGGCTCATAGTGTTCACGAACGATCCGGCCACTGCCCGCTACGTCAACATGATCTACGGCGTAAGGGTAGTCTACGACCCGAGCCTCTCAAAAGCCGACCAGAACCTATTCTCGAAGATGCTGTCAAAAGCCCTGGAACATAACTTGGTGAACCTAGGAGACCTCGTGGTGTTTACCTCCGGGAGGAGGCGCGGCTCAACGGATCTAGTCTCCGTGGAGAGAGTGAAGAGCGAGTAACAGGCGTCTCTATCGCCTCAGAGCTTAGCAGATGCTCGGAGCTCTACCCTCGGATATGAAGGAGGATTCATCCTCTTCGAGTTCTGTTAGTATGTAGAGCTCCTCCTCCTTCGAAATAAAGGGAACGCCGCCCACAAGCGGGTAGACGTACGGGAGCACGACTTCGATCCCCTCCTTCAGGGAGAGAGACAAGCCCCGCTGGACAGGGATTTCATCTAGCCTCCTCCCGCGGGAGACCTCTAGGGCTACGTACGCGGCCCCGTCTATGGTGAACTGTCCGTCCCCGATATTCCTCGCGGCTCCAATTCTCATTTTACTCGTCAACTCCTCCCTCGTTCTGCGCCTAGGGGGGTGTGAGCCCATAATGCCGCCGATAACTACGGCCGTTTTACCGCGGAAATCCTCCGGGGATAGAGGCGTCGGCGCCGAGGGGTCCAGGATTATCACGGTGTCGTAGGTTTCCGCGAGGCGTAACTCTTCGGTTACGCTTTCATGTCTCACTTCTCCAAAAACCTTTTTGAGAACGTCTATCTCGCAGTCTCTCTTTACATTGAAAACGTGAATGCATTTGGGCTCTAAAACTGTCGCAATGTGTTTCAACTCTATGAACATCCACTTGCTTATAAATGGCTCTAGGACTTCTATGTAAACATCTACCCGGCAATTGCTCAGCGGGGTTCGACTCGTCATACCTTCAGCCCTTACAAGGCTCTTCATCGCTCAGAGAAACATTCAAGCGCTTAGGCTTAAAGGTAACGCAACAGGATCCGCTCAGACAACCTAAGCTTCTTCTTTTGCATGCGACACTTCTTCTAGCTCTGTTACGTAGTATTTTTCTCGCATGGTTGGGAGGCGTATTGAAAGCCAAGCTTTTATCTCCAAACCCACTTGTTTGTCAACAGTGATTTCGACCCGTTTACCGCCGAGAACATCCTCCTTTATGTTTACTTCAACGTTGTATCTTAGAAGTCGCCTCCTCAACTCCTTCTTGTACAGCTGGTAGGGAAAATTGAAGTATATCTTATCCTTGCCCTCCAGGATCAAGACCTCCTCCTCCATTAAAGGCCATCCGGGCACATCGTCAGGCATTGGAGATACACCGTACCTTTTTCTTCCTAGCAGAAATAAAACCCCAACATTCAAAATAAGAGCCGAAAATCTACGCTAGGCTTATCCTTCTCCCGCACGCGTCGCGTTTTCTTAATAAGGCTCAGGCGCTTTAGGCGTGCGTGACCGAGGATTCGCTCAGTATGAAGCTAAACGCCGCTAGGGAAGCTGCGCGCCACGTTCGTGACGGCATGGTCGTGGGGCTTGGGAGTGGGACTACAGTGAAGATCTTCATAGACGTACTCGCCGAGAGGGTAAGGCAGGAAAACCTTACAATTTTCTTTGTATCCTCATCCATCGATACAAGCCTCTACGCTGCCGGGAAAGGTCTACTCGAAGTACCGCTACACGAGTACACCCCAGAGGTAAGCTTCGACGGCGCCGACACCGTGCTACCGGATAGGTCCCTGATCAAGGGGGGAGGAGGGTGTCTTCTTAGAGAAAAGATCGTGGACTACTACTCCAAGGAGTATGTAGTAATTGTGGATGCGACAAAGGTCGCGGAGACCCCAAGGAACCTTAACGTTCCCGTAGAGGTCCATCCTCAGGCTTTCAAGAAGGTTATGGAGGAGTTAAGGAAGAGTTACGGCGCGGTGAACGTTACGCTTAGAACCTACGAAAAAGGGAAGCTAGGACCGGTGCTAACCGATAACGGGAACTTTATCCTCGATGCGCTTTTCGACGAACTTAAAGACCCGTTAAGGCTCGAGCTTTCCTTAAAGAGCGTCCCTGGACTAATAGAGACGGGAATATTCTCCGTCAAAAAACCATCAAAGATCATAGTGGGGTACCTGCACGGTGTGCAAGTGATATGATGCGAAGCGCTCCGCGAGACCGACACAATGCTGAGTAACACAAAAGCTTTAAAACAAGCGAAGACAACAGCGAGTGGTAAACTCTATGCCTGTTGAATACGATGAGGAACTCGTAAACGACTTGAGGCAGATGTTTCAGGCTCTCGAGAACCCAGTGAGCATCAAGTGGTTCGTGGACCCGGGCTCCGAGTGTGTTTACTGCGATGACACAGAGCAGATACTAAACCTTGTGCAACAGGTATCCGGTGGGAAAGTCCGCGTCACTAGGTATACGAGTAAAGACCCTGAGGCAAAGAAGTACAGCATAGACATGTTTCCGGCTATACTCATCCATGGTGTGGACGAGTGGAATGTGAGGTTCTTCGGTATACCGGCTGGCTACGAGTTCGGCGCGTTTGTTGAAGACATCATCGATGCGTCTACGGGTAGGGTTAACATTTCTCCGGAGATCAGGGAGATACTCTTGAAGTACGTGACTAAGCCTACCCGGATAATGATATTCGTGACACCCACTTGCCCCTATTGCCCGATAGCTGTCCGTGCCGCTCACAGGTTTGCCATGGTGAACAAGAACATCTACGGAGACATGATAGAGGCTCTAGAGTTCTCGGATTTAGCGGACAGGTATGGCGTGTACGCTGTCCCGAAGAACGTTATACAGGTAAACGGCGAGGATAAGAACGAGTTCGAAGGGGCGGCTCCCGACCCCTACTTCGTGGCGAAAATACTCGAAGCCTACGGAGTCGAGATACCCAGAAGTCTTCAGGAAGCGATAGCCGGGATAGAAGCCCAGTATACTGAGGAGACTTACGAAGACGAGGAACTACACCATCACCACCATCACCATCATTAACCTGTGCAACAGTGTCGCGTTCTTTATCTAAACATAGACATGCGCAAACTTTATTGCGCAATACAGTGGCTGGATTAGAAGCAGGATGGATCCTTAGTAGGTGCTGAGACAATGACTGTAGAGTTTCGCTTACCCAAGGAATACAACTTCAAGGCGGTGGAGGGTAAGTGGCAGAGATTCTGGGAGGAGAAGGGCATATACAGGTTTGACCGGAAGGACAGGAGTAGGCCTGTCTACGTCATAGATACGCCTCCCCCGTATCCCAGCGGAGACCTCCACGTGGGGAACGCGCTGAACTTTTCCTACATAGACTTCGTGGCAAGGTACAAGAGGATGAGAGGGTACAACGTGCTCTTCCCGCAGGGCTGGGATTGCCACGGGCTTCCAACGGAGGTTCGCGTGGAGAAGGCTGTCGGCAAGAGGAAGAGTGAAATGGATCCCAACGAGTTCCTGAGGCTTTGCCGCGAGTACACGTTGAAGTGGATAGAGAGTATGAAAGCCGCCCTTAAAGGCTTAGGCTTAAGCATCGACTGGTCTACGGAGTACAAAACTATGGACCCGGATTACTGGAGGAGAACACAACTGAGCTTCGTCCTAATGTACAACAAGGGGTTGATCTACAGGGGGGAGCACCCGGTCATATGGTGTCCACGTTGTGAAACGGCAATAGCCGAAGCTGAAGTGGAGTACGAAGAAAGGGATCGGCCGTTGTACTACTTCAAGTTTGGCGTTGAAGGAACAGGAGAAGAACTCGTAGTAGCATCCACGAGGCCCGAGTTGTTGGCTTCTTGCGTGGCCGTCGCCGTGAACCCATCCGATGAGAGGTACAAGCACCTCGTGGGAAAAAACGCTGTAGTGCCTATCTACGGTAGAAAGGTGCCCATAATAGCCGACGAAGCCGTGGATAAGGACTTCGGCACAGGCGCAGTCATGGTGTGCACGTACGGAGATAAGACGGACGTGAAGTGGCAGAAAAAGTACAACCTACCGGTGATCATCTCGATAACCGAGCAGGGAACAATGAACGACAACGCCGGACCCCTTAAGGGCTTAAAGGTGGAGGATGCCAGAAAGAAGATTGTCGAAATGTTGAAGGAAAACGGTTTGCTCGTGAAGGTTGAGAGCATAAGATCCACTGTCGGGACCTGTTGGCGGTGCCACACCCCCGTAGAGATAATACCCAAGAAGCAGTGGTTCGTACGCTCGACTGCGCTCAACGAAAAAGTTCTCGAAGAAGGGAGGAAGGTGAACTGGGTTCCAAGCTACATGTATAAAAGGCTCGAAAACTGGGTTCTGAGCCTGGACTGGGACTGGGTAATATCGAGACAAAGGCTCTTCGCGACCCCCATCCCCGTGTATTACTGCAAGGACTGTGGAGCCGAGCTAGTAGTTCCTCCAGAAAAGCTACCGATAGACCCTAGGTTCGACCCGCCACCATTCGAGAAGTGTCCAAAGTGCGGTTCAAAGAACATAGTGCCGGAGAGAGACGTTATGGACACGTGGATGGATTCGAGCATAACTGCCGCGGTGCACGCCGGCTGGCCTGACAACTTCGACGAAAGGCTTTTCCCCGCCGACCTTCAGCCAAACGGCTACGACATTATAAGAACGTGGGACTACTACCTGATATTGCGAGGCGTAGCTCTCTTCGGACGTTCACAGTTCAAAACAGCCCTAATCAACGGGATGGTGAGAGGCACAGATGGGAGGATGATGCATAAGAGCTACGGGAACTATGTTGCCGTGCAGGAGGTTCTCGAGAAGTACGGTGCAGACAGCTTCAGGCTTTGGGTTGCCCTCGCAGCCGCTACAGGGCAAGACGTCAGGTTCTCCTGGGACGGCGTCGACTACGCGCACAGGTTCCTAGTTAAGGTGTGGAATCTCGCGAGGCTTGCAAGCCCGTTTATAGAGGACGTGAGAGAAGTCCCCCTCGGCAACCTCTCGCATGCTGACCACTGGATACTGCGCGAGCTCGCTTCAACGGTGACTCGCGTAACGCAAGCCCTTGAAAACTACAACTTTCAGGAAGCCTCTCAGGCTCTCGTAGACTTCACTTGGCACAAGCTCGCCGACCACTACGTCGAGGCTGTGAAGCACAGACTTAGCAGGAGCGACGAAGCCGCGAAGTACACGCTGTACGTAGTACTCATTAAGACGTTGCAGATGCTCTCGGTCTTCGCGCCCCACATCTCCGAGGAGATCTACGTCGACGTTTTGAAGAAGGCTGGAGGCTGGGAGAGCATAACGGTGTCCCCATGGCCGGAGCCGCCGGCCTACGACGAGGAGAAGGCCAGGGTAGGAGACATACTGATAGCGGTTCTGGCGGAGGGTAGGCGCGCCAAGCACGACGCTAGGATACCGCTTAACAAGGAAGTAAGCGCGGTGTACTTGTACTCGGAGAAGTACTCAGAGGAGCTGAAAGCAGTTGTGGACGACGTAGCGGGCACCCTGCGCGCCAAGAAGGTAGAGGTCGTAAGGGGAGAGCCCGCGGGCAGAAAGGTACCCGAGTACCCGGAGATTTCGATACAGATTTCGCCGTAAAAAGCTCGCTATGCGGGAGAAGCACCTGCTGTTCTCTAGGCAGTACCTCGAAAAGCTTCTCTCAAACGAGAAGACGACAACGATCAGGGTAAAGCGCCCCCGCCTCAAACCCGGAGACGAGGTGCTTGTACACTGTGGAGGTAGAGTTCTGGGACGCGCGAAGATAACGTACATCTATAAGAAGAAGCTCAGGGACTTGACGCTTGACGAAGCGGTCAGAGACGGCTTTGGAAGCCTTGAAGAACTGATACGCAACCTGAAGCGGCACTATCCAAGACTTTCCGCGGACAGCTACGTCTACGTGATAAATTTCAGCTGGGTAGAAAGGTTCGAAGAACCGCCCAGCGACGTGGACGTCTCGTGGCCGTACGCGGCCTCCTTTAGAGAAGTAGCAGAGAAAGCGCTGAACACCCTAGAGCTCGACGAGTTCGAGAGAAACGTCCTGAAGCTGGTAGTAAGCGAGGGGTCCATTCGAAAAGCGGCCTACGCTCTGGGCGGCTTGAACCAGCGTTTCATTGTACGCGACGTGTTGAGGAGAGTCGCCCAGAGGCTAGAAGAGATGGGAGTTCTTGCCCGCGTGAATACAAGCGCGCGCTCTCCGCTGGACACAGGGTCATAAGCCTGGCGGTTCTGAAAGCTATACCGCACTCTCGCGTGCTCCCGCGTTTACAAACCAGGGAAAAAGGAGAAAAAGAGTTTTTACGCTAGCCCAAGCCCCCTAAGCTCTTCGACGTCCTCCTCAAGCTCTCTCGCTAGCTCCTCGTCTTCCTCGACCCTCGCTGGGGCGCTTCCCACGGAGGCTAGAAACTCTTCGATTGCGTCCAAAGCCTCTACTAGGCGCGCCTCGTACAGCTCGTCGCCCTTAAGAGTGCTCGCCAGAAGACGCGAAAGCGCGCCTATCGTTCGCACGATATCCCTCGGGTCACTCATCAACCACCACTGACCCCTGATGCCGCGCCCTCGCAGGGCGCCCCCTCCACCATTTAAGGACGGGTGATAAGTATGGTTGGAGAGAACGTGATGGGGGATGAAGAGGTTGAGAGAAAGGTTAGAGAGGAGACGTGGAGGAGGGCGGCTCTAAGCCTCTACGCCACCAGGACAGAGGATAAGAGGAAAGCCAGGGGCGGGAGGAAGGGCAGGGTACACTACCGCGGCCTCTTCGACACGGTGTCTACGATTAACTGGGACTTTACGCGCTTCGTGGCGCACGCGCTGACAGTCGTGCCGGACGACGTCTACCCGAGGTTCGGCAAGCTGTTTGACTACGATTTGAGGCAGTACCTCTTGCTAGGCGATGACAACAGGCCGAGGGAGGGAAGCGCGGTCGTAGAGCTACGCGATAGGCTACAGGCAATCGTCGATGCAACAGAAGACGGTCTTAGAGCCGAGAAGAAGGGTAAAGTCTGGCATGTATACATACCTAGAGAGAACTGGCACGTCATCGCACACAAGCCTACATATGACTGGATCGTACACGTCCCATTGGAGGGCTTCTGGACAGAGACTAGTTTCCCGGAGGTTCTCGCGAGGACATCGCCAGACGTGCTTAGAAGCCTGCAGAGAGGGTGGATCCTGACGGATGTGACACCCCCTCATGGGCGCTACAGCGACATAAAATTCGGTACTACCCAGAGCTGGCAACTTCCAAGCACGCTCGCAACCTTTCCAAGCGACCACGTTGACATAGGTGTCACGGCGGGCATTCTCGGTAGCACCGGGCTGAGCATTAAGTGGGAAGTGAGCATCCACGGCTACGCTGATGAGCTAGGCTGGGCTTCAGGACTTGTAGGCGCTACGAAGCGAGCAGAGTTCCGTGCACTCGTCGAGAGGTGCAAGGAGCTCAACGGCGACTCGGTGGCACTGGCGACCGCTTTCCTAGGGGACGGCGAGCTTGAATTCTTCCTAAGGCTTCGATGGCTCTACTTTAAGGTTGGACAGGAGCACATCTACTTGCCGGCGGAGAGCGCTATAGCTAATGCCCGCGCCGCGGTTGAGCGTGCATGGGAGTACGTAGCATTCGTAGGCAAGGTCACTAGGTGCGCGAAGATTCGGCACTGGCTCTACGTTGCCTACGGAGCGCCAGGCAGGAGGGGTAGGAAGCCCGGGCAGAATGGTCAGCGTCTCGATCTTTATGCACCGGTGGCAGGGGCGTTGCTTAACCTCGTGCTCATAGGGCATGGCGACTACGCCCGTATCTACGCTAGGATGCCTGTCGATGGCGCGCCGCCAGGCTGGTACGAGAGAGTAGTAGAGGAGGGTTGGGTCGTAAGAGTCGTAAGGAACGCCGGTATGCTCTACTACCAGGTTCCCCAGGACTCTCTTTTCGAGCACGCGGCGGAAGATGCAACGCTCTGGGAGGCGCTATACCGCTTCGCAGCCGCAAAGGCGCAGGCTAAGCCAGCCGCGAAGAAGCTAGTCGAAGAACTGCTGAAGATACGCCTAGCTGGGGCACAAGAATAAAAGGGGTAAGACCGGCAGGGAAAGGCGCCCGGCCCCCTCCCCCGAGCGCTTGGCAGATACGGGCGGGGGCTGTCTTCGCGAAGCTCCTCTCTCAAGTCTCCGTGCTCGCCCCATCAACCAAGGTGAAGTACCTGTTCTACACGCACCAGGATCGGAGGCAATAATATATAGCCGTTTTTAGGGTTTTGCTTGTGAAGGCTCCCAAGGAAAAGTCCGAGGACGAGTGCATATCCGCGTGTATGGATTTCGTCGATGAGTGTTCAAGGCGTTGTCAGGAGGCAGCCGCGGATTGTCTCGAAGAGTGCGCAGAGGCTCAAGGAGCCTTCTCCGAGCAATGCGAGTCTATCTGCGAGGACAGCAAAGCGGTCTGCGAGTCCATCTGCAACGATTTATCGGACAGATGCCCCGAGATATGCTCCGGGTCGCGCATAGCTCAGAGAAAATAGAGGGGATGCTCCGCTCCGAGTATTCCCGCGCGTGAGCTTTATATAGCCTGTGACGTATCTTCTCGTATGCGCGGGTGATCGCGCATGGAAGGATGGATAGTATCCTTCCGGCGCGGAATGAACAAGTACTACCCGCGGCAGGTAATACTGTCTCTAGATGGTGTGACGTATAAAGATGCGGTCAAAGTAATAGGAAGAAAAGTTCTCTGGGTACACCCCGAAACAGGCGAAAAATTCGTGGGTAAGATTGTGAGGATGCACGGGAGGAGGGGGCACGTTTTAGCGTACTTTAAGAGGCACTTGCCAGGCCAAGCCGTTGGTACAAAGGTGAAGATAGTCTGAGACTCAGTAGCGACGGCCTTCCTCATGCTTTTCAGTTCGGGTTCAAGTCGTCATTGTCAGAGTAATGGCTTTTCGTGCACACTTTAGCTTTTCGCTGAGCCCCGGTCTTCTCCGCGCGTTCAACCTCACGCGCGGGCAGGGGCCACTATCTTCCTGAGTTGTCTCCTCGTTCTCCAATTGTGGTACTCGATTGCGACAATGACTATCAAGAGGATGAAGAGGGCTGTGCCGAGCAGTAGTAGCACGAAGTCAAGGGTGCCTAACACTATCTCGGACATACATCGTTCTTACCCCTTCCACGTTAAAAAACGTGATGCTCGCGGCTTTACATGCTGTATGCAAAGCATTGAATAAATATCGCGTACGACTTTTCAGCAGAGGTGTGAGGAGATGGAGGGGCTTCGAGAAGTCTTTGTGGTGCGGCTGGGAGAGATCACAGTGAAGAGTAAGAAGTCCAGGGAGCGTTTCGAAAAGAGGTTGCTGGAGAATATCCGCGACGCGCTTAGCTCCTCCGGTGTGAGCGGAGAAGTGAGGAGGGAGTACGGGAGGATCTACGTTTACGCGCCGAGTAGCTTCGCCGGTGTTCTAAGGAGGGTGTTCGGGATAACGTCCTTCTCGATGGCTCTTGAGTACGAGTTCAAGGCTTTGGACGATATCGCGAGCACGGTTTACAACCTTTACTGCGATAAGCTGAAAGGTAAAACCTTCGCGGTAAGAGCCAGGAGGACTGGAGACCACCCCTTTACTTCGATGGACGTTGCGAGAAAGGTTGGCGAGAAGCTTTACCCCTGCTCGAGCGGCGTCGATCTGTCGAACCCAGAGGTTCAGGTTTTCATAGAGGTTAGAGGGAGCAGGGCCTACTTCTACACCGACGTCGTAAGGGGGTATGGAGGCCTCCCCGTGGGTAGTGAAGGTAAAGTACTAGCGTTGATATCCGGTGGCTACGACTCTGCGGTAGCCGCGTGGTACATGCTCAAGAGAGGCGCGGAGGTACACTACCTGTACTGCAACATGGCGGGGGACCTAACCAAGAGCCTTGTACTCTCCGTTGCGAAGAAGCTGGCAGATTCCTGGAGCTACGGCTATAAACCGAGGCTCTACGTCGCCGACTTCTCCCCGTTGCTTAGAGAGCTTAGGGCGAAAGTCGCCCCTGAGCTTTTCGGGGTAGTTCTAAAAAGGTACATGTACAGGGTTGCAGAGGCGATTGCAGGTAGGATCGGGGCGATAGGGATAGTCACAGGGGAGAGCCTTGGACAGGTCTCCTCTCAGACACTCGAAAACCTCTACGTAGCCTCCCAAGCCACCTCCATGCCCATTTACAGGCCCCTCATAGGCTTCGACAAGGAGGAGATAATCTCCAAGTCCAAGGAGATAGGGACCTACGAGGAGAGCTCGAAGGTAAAGGAAGTCTGTGGAGTGTTCTCCGTGCATCCCAAGACGAGGTCCAGGCTGGAAGAGGTAGAAAGAGAGGAGAGCAAACTAGACCCGGCGATCCTGGGGAGGGTTCTATCCACGGTGGAGGAGATAGACCTTCGCTCAGCGACGCCGAGCCCCCTCATAGAGGTAGACGTGGATGCCCCGCCCGAGGGGAGCATTATAGTCGACGTGCGCCCGAAGGAGAAGTACGAAGAGGGGCACATACCGGGGAGTCTCCACATAGAGTTTACCGAGCTACCCCTCTTCCTCGAAAGGCTCGATAAGAGCAAGACCTACGTCTTTGTATGCGACGAGGGAGGGTTAAGCCGCGAAGCCGCATACATGCTGAGAAAAGCCGGGTTTAACGCGTGGAGCCTAAAGGGAGGATTAAGGAGGTTCTCACGCCTCGCTCGGGAGAGCTCCGGGTAGTGCTGCACGCTAGCCGTCAACCCCCAGTCTCTTGGCGAAGTATTCCTCGGCCTTCTTCTTTATCTCTTCGGGTATTTCGCGCTCAAACGGTATTTCTTCGGCGGACAGCAGTTCCGTGACCAGGTGGAGCGCGTAGTGCCCTATCACCTTGAAGGCCAACGGGTGTAGGTGCTCCGGGGAGTCGCTCTCTGTGTGTATGTCTGCCCCGCTACCGCTGGATCTATAGAGGTTAACGGCGGGGATGCCGTGCTTTACGAAGGAAGTACCATCGCTGCTCATGATATCCTCGGATATGCTCAGGTTCACGCCTAGCTTCTTAGCGTGTATCTCGGCGAAGTACCTAAGGCTCTTAGGTCCACTGATGACGGCGGCGCTGCTTCCAAGGGCTCCGCCGTGTACGTCGAGGTTGACCACCACTTTGATCTTTTTCTTCTCCTCTTCGTTCAACGAGCCGACGTGAAAGAGGGAGCCGCGTAGCCCGAGCTCCTCCGCCGCGAAGAACGCGAAACGCACAGTTCTCTTAGGCTTGAAGCCTGCGAGAGCTTTAGCTAGTGCAAGGAGCAACGCTGTGCCACCGGCGTTATCCGTCGCCCCAGGGACCCCCATCACGCTGTCGTAGTGCGCCGTAAGGTAGACTATTTCGTCTGGGTACTTGTACCCCTTGACCTCGGCTATAATGTTGTACGTGTCCACGTCCCTGTAGACTTGTGTCAGTTTTAGCCTAGCTCTCCTCGCTGTCAGCATCCTCACCGCGTCCCGGTACTTCACGTAGACGCTGGGAAGAGAGCCTATCTTCTCCCTCCACTCGTAAGGAACGGCGACCCTGCTCAGCCCCCTGTAAGGAGTACTCTCGGCTATTACGAGTCCACCAGCCTTCTTCACAAGTCTCTGCCAGCCCTCCTTCGAGGGTCTCTGAACGACTATTCCTATCCAGCCGTCCTCCTCCGGTATGAGCACCGGGTCCGTGTTCTCCAGGTATACGAGTTCCCCCTCAACGCCCTCAGCGGGGGTCTCCCCGCTGAATCCCAGCGCGGACGCCTCTACCCTTCCGAGATACGGCTCTGTTATCACGAGTTCCGACTCGACGACCTCGTATGTCTTCGTGGAGAATTTCTCTAGGCTCACGCTGTACCCATGCTTCTCGAGCTCCTCCTTGATAGCCTCCCTGGCTGTCCTCTCTCCCTCCGTTCCCGTGAAGCGGGGCCTCTCGGAGATGAGAACTGCCATTCTATACGCGTACTCGTAGTCCAGGCTTTGCACGGTTTTTCGAGAGGATCGAAAAGGATATCAGCTTTGCTTTTCCTAGAAGAGGGAGAATGCGTGCTTGGAGGATACGCGTAACGGGCGTAGTTCAGGGCGTCGGCTTCCGGCCCCACGTTTACAGACTGGCGAAGAAGTACGGTCTCAGGGGGTACGTGCAAAACCTGGGAGGCTCGGAGGTCGAGATCTGGGTAGAGGGCGAGGAAACCCTTCTGAGGAGTTTTCTCGAAGATTTAAAGCTGAAGACCCCCCGCTCTGCCGAGCTGGACGAGGTCGTAGTTGAAGAAGTGGAGCCCTCGGGCTTCAGCGACTTCGCCATTCTGAGAAGCGGGACAAATATAACCAAGGTATCCATGATCCCCCCAGACTTCGGTATCTGCGACGACTGTCTCCGAGAAGTCCTCGATCCATCCTCGAGGTGGTACAGGTACCCCTTCCACAGCTGTGCCTGGTGCGGTCCCAGGTTCTCGGTGATAGAGAGGATACCCTACGATAGGGAGAACACCTCTATGCGGCACTTCCCACTATGTCCTGACTGCCTAGAGGAGTACGGCGACCCGGGGAATATCAGGAGGTTCCATATTCAAGGGATCTCGTGCCCGAACTGCGGGCCCCAGGTATACCTCGTGGACGGCAGGGGGTCTCCCGTAAACGTGAAGGACCCCATAGTTGAGGCCGCGCGGCTGATAGACGAGGGAAGCATAGTGGCCGTAAAGGGGATAGGGGGTTTTCACCTGGCGTGCCTGGCGACGGACGACGACGTGTTGAGGAGGCTGAGGGACCGTAAGAAGAGGCCCAGGAAGCCTTTCGCGGTGATGGCGCTAGACCTCAAGGTTGCAGAGAGGATAGCAGTGCTCGACGAGAATGCGAAGAGCATACTCTCGAGCCCCGCTAGGCCTATACTAATCCTTCCCCGGGTTCCCGGCTCTCTTTCGGAGCTTGTAGCCCCGGGTCTTAGAACGGTAGGGGTTATGCTGGCTTACAGCGCGTTGCACTACTTGTTGCTCTCGGCTACGCGCGACAAGTACCTGGTCATGACTAGTGGGAACGAGAGCGGGGAGCCGATAATAAAGGACAACGAGGAGGCTCTGCGTAAGCTGTCGGGGATAGCCGACTACTTCCTAATGCATAACAGGAGAATAGTAAACAGGGTCGACGACAGCGTTGTTCGATTCACGGACGGCGAAACCGTTCTGATACGTAGGAGCCGCGGCTACGCTCCCAAGTGGCTCCCACTTCCCAGGCCCGTCCGAGTGCCGGCTCTCTCCACGGGAGCCTTCCTAATGAACACCGGTAGCATCGCGGTAGAGAAATACGTTATCACGACGCAACACATAGGGGACCTCGAAAACCTGGAGACTTACAACTTTCTAATCGAAGCGCTGGAGTTCTTGAAGAGAACGTACGGGGTGTCGGACTGCGATGCAGTTCCGATAGTGGACAAGCATCCCTACTACCTATCAAGGAGGGTGGCGGAGGAGCTTAGCGCGAAGTGCTCGAGAGAACTCGTAGAGGTTCAACACCACGTAGCCCACGTGGCGGCGGCGATGCTCGAAGCGTGGGAGGAGGACGCAGTAGGGATAGCCATAGACGGTGTCGGGTACGGGGACGACGGCCAGGCGTGGGGTGGGGAGGTGCTCCGAGTAGGCAGAGAGGGCTACGAGCGGCTAGGACACCTAGACTACGTACCGCTACCAGGGGGCGACAGGGCTACCTACTACCCTGCCCGAATACTGGTCGGCGTCGCAGGGGAAGTATTCGGTTGCGAAGAGGCGGCAAAAATCGCGGAGGCTAACGGCCTGGAGAACCTCCTTCCCGGAGGACGCCAGGAGCTCTTACTAACCTTAAAGCAGCTCGGCTCTGCGCCTAAAGCTTCGAGCGCTGGGAGGTTTCTAGACGCCGTCGCGGCGGCATTGAAGGTTTCCTGGGAGAGAAGCTACGAGGGTGAACCGGCGATAACGCTCGAAGAGTACAGCTGGGGCGGCTCTCTAATCGGCGACTCTTTACTTGAACGCGAAGAGGGAGTCGTCCTTACAAAGGACTTTCTAGCAAGACTTCTAACCGGAGAGGTGAAGGGACACCCGAGAGACCTCGCCTATACCGTTCAGTTCCTGCTAGGCAGAAGGCTCGCGGAGATAGCCTTGGAGAGCGGGGCGCGCAAAGTATACGTTGCGGGAGGCTCCGCTGTAAACACCGTAATAATCAAGGGAATAAAGTCCGTTCTCGGAGGCGAGAACGTGTATATCCCAAGAAAGCTCCCCCCGGGAGACAACGGGATATCCGCGGGGCAGATCTACTACGCCTACCTCGTAGACTACGTTTAGCACGCGTTATTGCACGACGTTGGCAGAAGCTAAGCCGTGTGTGCAGGGGGAATTTTCTGAGAAGCATACCCTGCCTTCACTCGTGCGCGCAGGCTGATAACTTTAAGTTCTCAAAAATTCCTTATCTTAGCGTGACGGTATACTCACTGGAAAGCTCGAACGGTATTGCCGCACAGGTAGCGAGAGGCTTGGGGGACGAGCTAGTCTTCGTTGAGAAAAAGGTGTTTCCCGACGGAGAAATCTACGTAAGGGTGCCCTCGAAGCCTAGCGGAGTAGCCATAGTCGTCTCGTCGACACACCCCCCGCAGGAAAGGAGGCTTCTAGAGTTGCTGTTAACCGTTGAAGCTCTCTCCAGCTACGCTCAGGGTAGCGTCATAGCGGTAGTACCGTACCTGGCGTACGCGAGACAGGATAAACGCTTCCTAGAAGGGGAACCCATCAGCATAAAGGTTGTCTTAAAGGCTCTCGAAGCCGCGGGAGCCTCCGGTCTCTTAGCGGTGGACGTTCACCAGCCCAGAGTTTTGTCGGAATGGCTTTCTATCCCATCTAAGAACGTGTTACCTTTCGAGGACATAGCTGGGTACCTGTACGGCAAGGTTAAAAACGCGGTCGTACTGGCTCCGGACATGGGTGCTCTTGAGAGGGCGCGGAGGGTTGCCGAGCTTATAGGCGCGGATTTCGACTACCTGGTTAAGGAGAGGGACAGGGTTACGGGGGAAGTGCGTGTCCAGCCGAAAAGCCTGGAAGTGAACGGAAGAGACGTTGTCATCGTAGACGATATTATAAGCACGGGGAAAACCATAGCGCTGGCAGCTAAAAGCGCGTTAGCGCAGGGTGCCAGCTCTGTTACAGCTGTGTGTACACATGCGGTAATGGTTCAGGGAGCGTTAGACTTGCTCTACTACTCGGGTGTACGGGAGGTTGTAGCCACCGATACCGTTCCCTCACCGGTCTCGAAGATTTCCGTAGCACCCTCTGTGGTTAGAGGACTAAGAGAGCTGCTAGAGGATATGATCTGATTCTGATAGAGAGTAATGTGTGACATAGCTTTTTATTACCCGGAGACCTTTAAGCTTTGATGACAGTGGACGTTGTACAGTCATTGGTAGAACTTGTGAAGATTCCCTCCGAGGTTTACTACGAAGGAAACCGGATAGTAAGGAGGTACTACCGGGAAGCTGCTGAAGCCGTTGCGCGCCTAGCCGAAACTCATGGCTTGAGGGTTGAAAAAGTGGATCTCGAGGGAGGCGAGATCCCTACAGTTATTGCGTCGCTTCCAGGTAAGGCATCCGGCAAACCATCGGTCGCGTTCGTTACGCACTACGACGTTGTACCAGCAAAGGGTCCTTGGGTAGTTGAAGGAAGGACTATGGACCCCTACTCCCCCCTGGTTCTAGACGGGAAGGTCTACGGAAGGGGGGCTGCAGACGACAAGTCGGGGATAGTCGCGACGATCGCCGGGCTTGTAGACATCAGGGAGGCGGGCATTGAGCCGAGATACAACCCCGTGGTCGTGGTCACAGGGGACGAGGAAGTGGGGGGAACGGGTATTAGGCGGCTTCTCGAGAAGGGCTACCGGTGGGACTACGTGATCATAGTGGATAGCGGGTCAGAGTACGTTTCGGTAGGCGCGAGCGGCGTTGTGCACGGGTGGATAAAGGTCAAGGGGAAATCGGGGCACGCCGGCTACCCCCACGTTGCTAGGAACGCCGTCGAGGACCTCGTGAGGGTTCTGGGCGAGCTTATGGAGCTCAAGACTGTGCGAGGAGCAAGGCTCTCGAAGTATCCGTCGCCTCCCGGGAGCCCGGTGCCCTACGTATGGGGAAGACTTACTTTCAATATACTAAGGTTGCCTCCCACGGAGCCTGAAAAACACAACAGGATTCCCGGCGAGGCGTGGTGCGGGTTCGACATGAGGCTCCTACCGGAGGAGGACGTCGAGGAAGCTGTGAGAGAGCTTTACGCCAAGCTCTCGTCCATCGCGATGAAGCTTGGAGTGTCCTTGGAGGTAGAGATAATAGGGAAGCAGAAAGGCTGGTATTCGAAGAACGAGGCGTTCGTTCGGGAGGTGCTAACGGCTGCTGGGAGAAGCAAGGGCCGCGAGGTTCCGGTAGCGGCGGAGCTTGGCGGTAACGATGGAACGTTTTTCGACGAGTATGGAATGGACGTCGTAGCTTTTGGCACTATACGCGAAGGTACAAACATACACTCGGAGGGGGAGCACGTATACGTAGAAGACATCGAGGCATTCCGAAAGTTCATGTACGAGTTCCTCAAACCTTAGGGTGGCTTAGAGAGATGAAGCTCCAGGTGAGGTACGTCTCGCTGATGAAGGATAAGACTGGGAAGGAGCAGGAGGAGATTGAACTGGACGCGGAAGAACCGACCCTGGAGGATCTCTTGAGGATCCTCGAGGAAAAGTACGGTGTCCCGATGCTTTCAGGCGAGGAGGAGATGCTTGTGCTCGTCAATGGCAGGAGGAGCGGTTTGAAGGAAAAGCTTTCAGATGGGAGCCAGGTAGTAATAGCACCGCCAGTATCGGGTGGGTAGCCTTGCCGAGAACCGTAAATGTAGCTTTCTCTGAAAGTTTGAATCCAGGTGCGCTTCTCGCCGACTTCCTGGACTCTCTACCAGAGGAGGTGGGCGCGGTGGCAGTATTTATAGGGAGAGTCAAGGGCAGAATTGAGGGTCGCAGGGTAGAGAGCTTAATGTACGAGGTGGTGGAGCCTTCTTCGAGTCAGAGCTTGGAGAGGATAGCCAGGGAAGAGCTCGAAAAAAACAACTTGTTAGCCGTGTCTATCCATCACAAGAAAGGGGTTGCCGTGCCCGGGGAACCTGTGCTTTTCATAGCTGTTGCTTCGAAGTCCAGAGAAGAGGCTGTAAGCGGGCTACGCTCTACGCTTGAAAGGGTAAAGCATGAGGCTTACGTTTGGAAGCTCGAAAAACGGGAAGACGGGGAGTACTGGATTATCGGCGATAGGAAGAGAGTCCCAAGGAGACCTAGAGCTGACGCTTGACCTTCTCGACAACTCGTATCGAATTAATTTCCGTGTAGGGGTACTGTCCTTCTTGGTCTTTTTCGAGAGACTTTACCATGTCCCACACTGTCAGGAGAGCTACGCTTGCACCCGTTAAAGCCTCCATCTCGACGCCCGTCTTCGCGGTAGTCTTTACTTCGACCCTCACCCTCAATTCCTCCTCCATGACGTCAAAGTTCACGTCTACGAACGTAATCGGTATAGGGTGGCACAGGGGTATAATTTCCCAGGTTTTTTTAACCGCCATTATAGCGGCAGTCTTTGCTACTGCCAGTACGTCCCCTTTCGGCACCTCGCCACGCCTGATCTTCTCAATAGTTTCTCTTCTCAGCCTGATTTTCCCCTCCGCGACGGCTAACCTTTCCGACTCAGCCTTCCCGGTGATATCGACCATCCTCACGTTTACGCTCATCATCTATGACCCCTAGCTATCGAAAGTACATGTCCAGACTCGGGTAAAATAAGTTTCTCGAAAGCCTCCCTCACAGCGTCCGGAGAACCGGGCAACAGGAACACGAGTTTCCCGTGCACCACGCCGGCAATAGCGTTCGATAGGAAGGCCGAGGAGCCCACTTCCTGGTAGCTTAAGCCTCGGAACACGTCGCCGAACCCGGCGAGCCGCTTTTCCAAGAGCGGCTCTACGGTTTCAACCGTTACGTCTGAAGGTGCGGGTCCCGTGCCACCGCTGAACACTACCACGTCTACATCGTTCCGCTCCAGGAGGTTAACCAGCGCCTCAAGTATAAGTCTCGGATTGTCCGGTACGAGGATGTAGGATACAAGCTTATCGCCGTGCCTCTCTATAAGCTCTCTCGCAACCTCTACCGAAACGTCTGGTATCCTTTCTCCGCGGAGCTCAGCGTCGAAGCGAGAAGTACTCACGGTTACAAACGCGTAGCGAAGATCCCTCAATGCCTTACGCTTGTGCTCCGCTATCGAGGAGCCTAAATCTTTGTCCACAAATCACCAATGCATGTGTGTTCTTAACTTTTCTGCCTAGAGGTTCTCGTTTCTACTTAAAGGTGAACCCTACCTCGCGCTCTGCATGCCTGCTCGGATGTCTAAACTTCGCCGCGTACCCGCGTTACATAAGCTTATTATCTAGGTGCGGCGTCACAGTTCTTTGTGGAGAAGGGTCAGGAGGTCGCGAAGATTAGCGGGGAGGGGGTGTTCGACGGGAGGATCGTCAGGGTGCTCGACAAAGAGTTCGCGGAGCAACTGTACCAGCGTGGCTACGGTATGCTAAGCGGGGAGATCTTAGAGCTTACACTAGTAGAGGCAGCGTACCTCGTTTACCGCGAGATGTTGAAGGTTAAAGACGACCAAGGAAGGACTTTATCGTTTCCAGAGATCGTTAGGCTGGCGTCGAATTTTGACCCGGACTTCTGGGTTAAGCTGAACGTCTACACGGATTTGAGAAACAGGGCTCTCCCAGCGAAGCCGGGAGTAAACCCCTACGAGTTCCTGGTGGATTGGAAGAAGAAGGGGAAGCCGAGGAGGCTCCTAGTGAGGATCCTTAGGGAGGGGACTCGTGTGAGCTTCCCGGAGTTCGAGGACATGTTTCGCAGGGCTTTAGAGAGCGATAGGGAGTTGGTGATCGCCATTGTAGATAAGGAGGGTGTGGTTACCTATTACACGGTGGAGGGTGGTAGCTACGAGCAAGTCGGGGCAAGCGTTGAAGATAACTTCGAGGTACCTTCTGAGTAAGAAGGACAGGAAGAAAGTAGAGGAAGATGTGAAGAGCTCTCTCGGGGAAGTATTCGCCACCTACTTCGAGAAGGCTTCGAGAATCGAGGTAGCCTCTGTCAAGCACGAGGAAATAGAAGAGATGTACTACGTCGACGGAGTTTTAACAGTCGTGAAAACGAGGAGCGCGGGGCTCGTCCCGACGCTGTTCTTCATCTACAAGAACAGCGTTTACCCTGTTTTTCCGAACGTCTACGTGGACTCTGGGGCCGTGCCTAGGATCCTTAACGGCGCAGATGTGATGGTTCCAGGGATTAAAAAGATCGACGGCGAATTCAAGCCTGGAGACAGGGTTCTCGTTAGGGAAATAGAGAAGAACCGCGTAATAGCGTTGGGCATTGCCATTATGGGTTCTGATGAGATTAGAGGTGCGCAGAAAGGGAAGGCTGTTAGAAACATCCACTACTTGGGAGACGAGCTATGGGAACTTTCGACAAAGTCTTAATGGCTCACGTGACGCTTGCTACACTATTCTTATGCTCTCGGCGTTCTTCGGCGTTAGCACGTCGAGGTTAAGCCCTGTCTTCTTCTTGAACCATTCGCTTGAGAGATACCTTCTAAACTCTTCTATTTTACCAGCTTCTCCATGGTTAAGGATCACGGTTCGAGGGCTAGGCTCCATTCTCCTTATGAACGCCTCGAGTTGCCTTCTATCGCTGTGTCCTGAGAAGCCCTCTACCCTGTATACCCTCATCTTTAAGTCCTTGTTTATGACTTTACCGGAGGGGTCTGTGAAGCTTAGCTTTCTAAGCCCTTGGAGTATCTTCCTTCCCAGAGTCCCTTCCACTTGGTAGCTCACGAAGACTAGGCTACTGTTCTCGTCATCCGCCAGGATCCTGAGGTAGTCCAGTACCGGCCCTCCTGTAAGCATCCCTGAGGTCGCCAGGATGATTGAGGGCTTTTTCTCTGTGATGTCCTCTCTGGCCTCCCCGCGTATAACGTGGATGTTCTCGGAGGTAAACGGGTTCTCGTCTCTGTATATCATTTCTCTTATAGTGGCCGAGAGGTACTCCGGGAACGTCATGTGTACGGCTGAGACCTCGTCTATCATCCCTTCAATGAATATAGGCACGCGCGGCACCGCGCCTTTTTTCATGAGGTCTAAGAGCGCCAGCAGCACCTCCTGGGCGCGCCCAACGGCCAGGACCGGTATGAGGACGACCCCTTTTCTCTCTATGGTCTCCAGCACTATCTTTGCAAGTTCTAGCTTAGCGTCGTCTTCACTCGGCAATACGTCAGATTTAGAGCCGTACGTAGATTCTATTATAAGTACCTCGGCCCTCGGAAACTTGTTGTAGGCCGGGTCCAGTAGCATTGTCCTAGCGTACTTCATGTCCCCTGTGTAGACGATGTTGATGAGCCCTTCACCTATGTGTAGGTGGACCATGGCCGACCCGAGTATGTGCCCCGCACGGTAAAAGGTGAGCCTTATCTCGGGCGCGATGTCTGTTACCTCTCCGTAGGACAGCGTATACGTGTTGAGGAGTAGCGAGTTAACATCCCGCATTGAGTAAAGCTCGTTCTTTCCCTCTCTCTGAGCCACCTTTATGTAGTCCTCGAACAGTAGCTTTGACAAGTGAAGCGTAGGTTCGGTCATGTAGACGGGTCCCTTGTACCCGTACTTGAAGAGAACAGGTAGGGCTCCAACGTGGTCTAGGTGTGCATGCGTAATTACGACTGCGTCCAGGCTTTCCAGGTCGAATTCCGGTAAATCGAATAAGGGTAGTTCGTCGCCGTTGCCGGTAGGCTTTAATCCGGCGTCGAGCAGAATGTTTGCCTCGGGTGTCTGTACTAGCACGGCGCTTCTACCGACCTCGTGGAAGGCGCCCAGCGAAACTATTCTTACCCTGTCTGCCGGGAAGATAGGCTTGCGGTAAACCTTGTATCCAAGCTTTCTCAGGAAATCTATTCTCTCCTGCTTTGACGCCCTGTACAGCTCCCTTATCTCGCTTACAGTCCTAGAGTGAACGGGGGGCTTTCTCAACACTCTGGGCGTCCAGAGAGTCTCGAAGAAAACCCTGTTCAGAACTTCGGGGGGTATTTTCTCCGGGTATAAGACCTCCAGCTCAACCTCGCCGGTAACATCGTTAAAGTAGACGTTCTTTAAACCAGCCTCCGGGGGGACAGCTTTTTTTATGAATTCTTCGGCGCTACCTTCGTTCAATCTGCTCTCAGGATCCCCGCGCACTATGACCCTCTTCTTTATCGTTTTCGCTATTCTCTTAACGAGCTCTCCGTCGTTCTCCAAGAAGACCTGCGGTCTCTTGGTGTAGATAGCGACTTTGGGTCCCTCGAAGTCTACCTTCGTTATTTCCGCTTCTTTTGGGACGTTGCTCGCTATCGTCTCTCTGATCTCTCTCGCTACGGCGATAATAGCCTCCAAGAATACCCACCTTGTGAAAATCGCAGAAAGAAATCATGATACAGCCTTAAATACTTAGCGACGCACGCCTGCCTAGCTTCGTGGGACGTAGCTTGCGGGAAGAAAGTCTACTCTAATGTGCACTCTAACTCCAGCTCGTAGTCAAGGTCAGGGCTAGCCTGCTCGACGAATTTACACTCGATCTTGCTTGCCGAGACTTCGGCTGCGACTCTCCTCACCGCATCTATCAGCACTGCGAGGTCCCTAGTTATCGCTAGCTCGATAACTGCTCTCGAAAGACCCCTCAAAGCCTTGTCTGATGCATCAAGGAGATATTCCGGCTCGTCGACATCCACATCTAGGTCGACTTGCTCCTCGCGAACTTTGACTACAACTTTCATCGTCCTTAGTTTTACGTCCAGCTTTCAACGTGGAAACTGGGAAGTCCTGGACTCGCACCGGGGTGTAGAAACCCGTCTAATCTATTTTTTTTAACAAACTAACGAGTGTATGCGTGGGGTTTAAACTCTCTTCATTCTTATTCCTTCCTTTGTTATTGTCGCAATGTCCACTCCTTCTCCGCTTCCTGGGTCGCGGGCTAAAGCTATGTTTACAGCTTTTACTGCAAGGTTGACGGCCTCTTCTAGTGAGAGGTCTTCTCTGTACTCGTGCTCAAGTAGCGAGACCGCATAGGGCGACCCAGACCCCGTGGCCGTGTACTTCTCCCGTGTTACCGTGCCGAGCCAGTCCACCGAGAAGAGTGATGGGCCGTCTGAGTCTACACCGCCAATCAGCATTTGAACGGATAGTATGGGCCTGTATTGGAAAAGTATTAGGGAAGCCAGCGTCGCAACGCTTTTCACGGGCATACTGTCTCCCGTGATTGTTTTGTAGTATCGAGCTTCTACCCTCAACCTGTCGACGAGCTGCTGGGCGTCTCCAACAGTTCCAGCGATTGTAGCGGCTATATGGGAGTCTATCTCTACAATTTTCCACGTTTGCTTGTTTGCTATGAAATACCCCGCGGTCGCCCTCCTATCTGCCGCCAGCACCACGAAGTCCTTACCTACGAGTCCAACAGTCGTTGTACCCTTCAATACTTTATCCCGCAAATCCGCGCTCATGAAGCCTCAGCACAATTCGTTTCACGAGCCTTAAATATTTATACGTGCTCGAAAGGAAAAGAGCACGCTAAAAGCTTTATGCATGGCAATCTCTATGCTTTCTGGTGTCTTGCTCATGGGTAGAAGAACGATCTCCATGGTTACAGAGCCTTTTGCATACCCAGGAGCAACCTTTCAGCCCGTTCTCTCGTCGAAGTGCATTGACTGTGAGTATTTCAATGCCTGCATAGGCGCACTTAGACCGCTCGTTAGGTATAAGGTTGTGGCGCTGAGGAACCACTTCAACCAGTGCCCGGCGCTTGCAGAGAAGATGAGGGTAGTCGAAGTCGAAGAACAACCCTTTAACGTTGTACTCAGCGCCCGCCTTGCCTTCCCAGGGGCTACCGTTAGGTATTCGAAGCCGCAGTGTAGCGAGGAGGTGAAAGGGAAGTACCGCGTAGAGTGTGATCCAATATATGTGGAAGAAGGCGAAAGAGTGAAAGTTCTCAGGCGGTTGGCTAAGGTTGATTCTCAGCTATTCCTCTGCGAAGTAGAGGCTACTGAGCAGCCTTCTCCTCGGCTTTGGCTTCTTGCGAAGAGGTTTCTCCTGAAGCGGTCGTAGCCTCGCTGGCGGCCTCTCCCTCCTTTTTCTCTCCTCTCTCCAGCTGTATCTTCTCTACGAGCTCGATCGAAGCTATGTCTCCGAAGTACTTCTCAACGTCCCTTACGAACCCACTCAGTAGGTTGAAGGAGTTTTCGAAGAGGAATATCGATGGAGGAACTTCTATCCTAACTGCGCCGTCTCCCTTGGTCACGTTTACTTTGTCCTGGGGTATCCCTCTGAACCATCTACGGAAGAGCACTTTAATTTTCTCCTCCTCGTTTTTCAGCACCTTCTCTAGGGAGAGAACAACCTTAACCTTCTTCCCTGCGAAGGGATGATTGAAGTCGATCGTGACCCTTCCTGCTCCTATTTTAATTATCTTTCCTCTTTTGCCGTCGAGCTCAATTTCCTCTCCGACTCTGGGGATGATCCCCCTGCTCGATAGCTCACGCGCCGGAATCACGCGGATGTTTTTGGGATCCCTCTCTCCGAAAGCCTGGGAAGGTTCGAGTACTATCTCCCTTTTCTCACCCTCGTTCATCTCGACTAACTTTTCCTCTACGGGTTTGAGCAGGAACCCTTCACCCACGACGACAAGCTCCGGCTCGAAGGCTACATTTTCTGTTCTGAAGCCCGCCTTTTCGGCCTCTTCTTTGATTGTTGTGTCGATCACTCTTTCTCCCGACTCTTCAAGCACGCTTATCGTGTAGTTTACCAGTACGAAGTCTCCCTTTTGCAATCCCATGCAGTTCACCGATCCAGGTGCACCCTGTAAAGCGGGAGATATTAATTTTTGTATGCACGCTTACCCGAGGGAAAGCCGTAGAGGAGCCGGGCGAAGTTCCTTAAAGCTTGCGAACGTGCACAAGTTGTGAAGATTCAAGGAAGGCGGTGCCCGTCCTCCTCCTCTACGCGTAGATTTATAAGGGTCTAGTCAAGATAGTGGTAGAGTTCTGGTGAGTAATGTGAATAACGAAGGAAAAGTCCCCGAGATAGAGCTCAAAGTGCTTGAGGTAAGACAGCACGAGGCTGGGAGGGGCAGGGTGAGGATAGACGAGGACGCCATGGAGGCTCTGGGAATAAGTGCTGGTGATGTTGTGGAGATAGAGGGTAAGAGGAAGACTGTCGCCATCGCTTGGCCTGGATACGCCGAGGACAAGGGGAAAGGCATAATCCGAATGGATGGCTGGACGAGGAAGAACGCCGGCGTCAGTATAGGCGACAAAGTCAAGGTTAGAAAGGCTGAGGTGAAGCCGGCCCAGTTCATAAGACTTGCCCCGGTGTCTATGACACTCGCCGTCGACGAGAACTTCGTGGCTTACGTGAAGAAGAGGCTTGTTGACAGGCCGATAATTGAGGGCGACGTTATACAGATCCCCGTGCTAGGCCAGGTAATTCACTTCAACGTTGTGAACATCAAGCCAAAAGGAGTAGTCGTAGTCACGGATAAAACTCAGCTCAAAATACTCGAGAGACCTGTTGATACCGGAAAGATACCAAGGGTAACCTACGACGATATAGGGGACTTGGAGGAGGCTAAGCAGAAGATTAGGGAGATGGTTGAGTTGCCGTTAAGGCACCCAGAGCTCTTCAAGCGCCTCGGTATTGATCCTCCGAAGGGTATACTGCTCTACGGTCCTCCGGGTACCGGTAAGACCCTCCTAGCAAAAGCCGTAGCAAACGAGACTGATGCTTACTTCATAGCTATTAATGGCCCTGAGATTATGAGTAAGTTCTACGGTGAGAGCGAGCAGAGACTCAGAGAGATATTCGAAGAGGCTAAGGAGCACGCTCCTGCGATTATCTTTATCGACGAGATAGACGCCATAGCCCCCAAGAGAGAAGAAGTCACAGGAGAAGTAGAAAAAAGAGTAGTAGCACAGCTACTAGCACTAATGGACGGGCTTGAAGCTCGCGGAGACGTTATCGTTATCGGAGCTACCAATAGGCCTAACGCCTTGGACCCTGCGCTTAGAAGGCCCGGCCGCTTTGACAGGGAGATCGAGATAGGCATCCCGGACAAGCGGGGAAGGCTCGAAATATTCAAGGTTCACACTAGGAGCATGCCTCTAGCAAAGGACGTGGACCTTGAAAAGCTCGCCGAGATAACCCACGGCTTCGTCGGGGCAGATATAGCAGCGCTGTGTAGAGAAGCCGCGATGAAAGCCCTCCGGAGAGTACTGCCGAAGATAGACTTGGAGAAGGACGAGATCCCAGTAGAGGTGCTTGAAACGATAGAAGTCACCATGGACGACTTCATGAACGCATTCAGGGAAATAACTCCGAGCGCCCTCAGGGAGATCGAGGTAGAAGTACCGGCGGTGCACTGGGACGACATCGGAGGGCTGGAAGACGTCAAACAACAACTAAGAGAGGCTGTCGAGTGGCCCTTAAAGTACCCAGAGTCGTTCAGCCGCCTCGGTATTGATCCTCCGAAGGGTATACTGCTCTACGGTCCTCCGGGTACCGGTAAGACCCTCCTAGCAAAAGCCGTAGCGACAGAGAGTGAGGCGAACTTTGTTAGCATAAAGGGTCCAGAGGTCTACAGTAAGTGGGTTGGTGAAAGCGAGAGAGCCATACGAGAGCTGTTCAGAAAGGCGAGGCAGGTTGCTCCGAGCATAATATTCATAGACGAGATAGACGCCCTCGCACCAATGAGAGGGCTTGTAACTTCCGATTCGGGGGTCACAGAGCGCGTTGTCAGCCAGCTTTTGACTGAGATGGATGGTTTGGAGAGGCTTGAGGGTGTTGTTGTTATTGCTGCTACTAATAGGCCTGACATTATTGATCCTGCTTTGCTGAGGCCTGGCAGGTTTGATAGGTTGATCTACGTGCCTCCACCAGACGAGAAGGCTAGACTCGAGATACTCAAGGTTCACACTAGGAGAATGCCTCTAGCCGAAGACGTAGACCTAGCAGAAATAGCGAGAAAAACAGAAGGATACACAGGTGCAGATATAGAAGTGCTGGTGCGCGAGGCAGGGCTTCTGGCATTAAGGGAGAATATTTCGATAGACAAGGTTTACAGGAGACACTTCGAGGAAGCGTTAAAGAAGGTAAGACCCTCTCTTACCCCGGAGATAATAAAGTTTTACGAGTCGTGGAACGAGAGAGCTAGAAAGGTTTCAAAGCAGCAGCTAACAGTAACGGGTTTCTATGTATGACGGCGATAAGCGAAGCCGTACTGTTCATACTCTCTGAGCTTAAACGTAATAACGGTTCTATGAACGACAAGGAACTATTCGAAAACGTGAACAGGGATCTGAAGTACGTGGGAATGGAGATCTCCTTTAAAGAATTCAACAAGCTTTTACTTGTCCTTGAGACGCGTGGCTACATCAGGGTTGAGGGGTCAAAGAAAAACCTAAGGGTCGTGAGGCTCCTAGATACTCGTATGAAGAGGGTGGAGGCAAGTGGGGGTTGACATAAAGGAGCTTGTAGAGCCGGTAGCAAAGGAGGTGGAGCTGGGGTTCTTCTCGAAAAAAGTGATAGCCATAGATGCCTACAACTCGCTGTACCAGTTCTTGGCTACTATAAGGCAGAAGGACGGAACGCCGTTACTTGACGCGCAAGGAAACGTAACAAGCCATCTCAACGGACTATTCTATAGGACGATAAACTACATAGAGTTAGGGATAAAGCCTGTGTACGTCTTCGACGGGAGGCCGCCGGAGTTGAAGCAGAAGGAACTGGAGAGGAGGTACCAGATAAAAGTAGAAGCCGAGAAAAAATACCGAGAAGCTATAGAGAGGGGAGACCTCGAGGAAGCCCGTATCTACGCTCAGCAGACTAGCAGGCTAACGGCAGCCATGGTTCATGACGCGAAGCTCCTTCTGCGCTACATGGGCGTCCCCTACGTGGAGGCTCCGAGCGAGGGAGAAGCGCAGGCCGCTTACATGGTGAAGAAAGGCGACGCCTGGGCCTCGGGAAGCCAGGACTTCGACTCGCTACTATTCGGAAGCCCCAGGCTCGTTAGGAATTTAGCCATAACTGGTAAGCGTAAACTACCGCGGAAAGACGTCTACGTCGAAGTAAAGCCCGAGATTGTCGAGCTCGAAGAACTACTTAGGGTACACGGCATAACACACCAGCAACTCGTAGTTATAGGTATTCTCGTAGGGACGGACTATGCGCCAGAGGGAGCTAGGGGTATTGGGGTGAAAAAGGCTTTGAAGCTAGTGAAGGAGCTGAAGGACCCCGAGAAAATTTTCAGATCGGTGGAGTGGTCGAGCGACGTGCCACCCGAGAAGATCCTAGAGCTATTCCTGCACCCAGAAGTCACGGATAGCTACGAGCTTACCTGGAAAGAGCCCGACAAGGAGAAAGTAATCGAACTACTGGTCGAAAGACATCAATTCTCGATGGAACGCGTAACGAACGCCTTGGATAGATTAGAAAAGGCAGTCAAAACCCACTTTAAGCAACAATCTTTGGAGTCCTGGTTCGGCTTCTAGGAACCCGAGCAGTGAGGGGTTAGAGATTATCACCACGGATGTACGAATCCTAGAAGCAATACGCGCGCGAGGACACGTTAACATAAGGGCAACTCATAGAACCACGCTTGAAATAACCACCGAGGAGAACCTGACTCCCAGAGGGGACTGCATTATCGGCGTGAAAGCTAATAAAGCGGCAAGGGACCTTAGGCCGGAAGCTAAGGAATACCTTAGAAGTGGTCAAAGAGTACTGCTCGCACTAGTTTTACCGGGGCAAGGGCTCTACGATACTTTCTACGCACGTGGACACCCAGACCTCACCTTCACGGATAGAACATCCATTGTTGTGAGAAAAAGCTCGTACATCGATGGTCGAACAATAGCTGTAAACTCGCAAAAAGCTGCCTACGAAATAGATAGACGGATAATAGAGGAGATTAAAAACCCCGATGCAGTCCTACTGCTCTACATCCTCCCAGGAGAAGCCTCACAGAGCGAAGTCCTGGAAGCTATACGCGAAGACCTCGACGTAGACTCTGAGCAATAGCAGAGAATATCGGTAACGCGTAGTGGCGCCCCGGCCGGGATTCGAACCCGGGTTCTCCGCGCCTTAAGGCTCTGCGGCTCGACAGGCCGCCACTCCAGGGCAAACCTTCCTGGACCACTAGACGACCGGGGCTAGAGCAAACCTATCCTGCACCATCTCTAATTTAAACTTTTCTGCGAAGCGCGCTTCTAAAAAAGCGTGCTTTTTAATGACTCCTCGCTTCTCCTCGAGGAGAGAATGCCTCGCGCGTTAAGCTTAAAAAATAGAGCATGGTAATAGCTAGGGATAAGCGGGCCCGTGGCTCAGCCAGGTGGATTCCCGCCTTAGGGAGAGCCGAGAGCACTCGGCTGATAACCGAGCCGCGTGCTACCAGTAGCACGCGCGGGAAGGGTCCCGGGTTCAAATCCCGGCGGGCCCACCAGCTTTTCTCGCTCTTGCCGGAGCTTTATGCAACTGCGCGATTACAGCCTCAGAAGAAGAGAAGAATAGGCCTAAAGCCTTAAAGCTATGGTGGGCCGGCAGGGACTTGAACCCTGGACTTCCGAGCACACCTAGTGCTCTTCGGGTCTGGAGCCTCGACCTAACTCGACCGCCGCTCTACCTGGCTGAGCTACCGGCCCTCTGTAACAGCTTCTTCCAGAGAATCTAATAAGTTTTTCGGATCCTCTGCGCGCTGCAAGGAGTCTTGGTGAAAGAGGGATAAACGCGCGACAAGAAAATCGCGCGATACAGGAGATTGTGCCGGGCGTGGGTATGCTGCTTTTCATAGCCCACCAGAGGTGCCTCGAGCAGCGACCGTCGCCCGGCATGAAGATATACGTGAGGGGTTCTTTTAGGCTTTTCCACGGCGCGAAGGGGGTTCCTCCCTCTCCCTCTTAGCGTGCCATGTCTCCGCCTCTTGCGCTTTAAAACGCGTGTTTTTCTAAGCTGGAAGATCCTCGCTTGCTTTGGGGAAGCGTTTTGAAGGGTGTTTTCTCGGAAGTTTTGGCATATTAAGGAAACGTTAAATACTCGGATACTCTTGTAATGCTGGTGGTCTGCGTGGAGAAGGATATAGAGCTGATAAAGAGGAGAATGTTGCTGGAAATGCAGAAAAAGATGCTCGCCAAGGAAGCGAAGAGGGAGCCTGAAAGGATTAACTACTATGAAGTATTCGTGTCCCACTTAACCGATGACGGGAAAGAAATGTTTGGTAAGGCTCTTGAACAATACGGCGAAGTAGCTAGGAAGATTGGAGAAAAACTTGGATACCTTTTCCACACCGGGCGGATTACCGGTAGTCTCGACGCGTCAACGATCTACTGGATATTCCAGGAAGCCGGTTTACCAATAAGGCTGGAGACTAGGATAGTCTACAAGAAGAAGGGAGAGGTAAAGTCTATCAGTGATCTATTGAAGGAAGAAGAATAACGCAATCGCAAACCTCACTTTTATATACTACAACTACTGGGCATTACCCGGAAAGTGGTGTAGCATGGGTAAACCGGTAAAAGTGATCTACGTCGGGGCTGACTGGGCACCGTTTAACGATAAGCTGAAACGATTATGCCAGGAGTTCGCCGCGAGTAAGGGCCTCGCTTTCGAAGAAAGGAACGAGGACTTCGTTTTTCTAACGAAGTACGGGGAAAAGGACGAGCTCGGCGGAGCGGATATACCGCAAGTATTCATCGGCTACGATGACGGCACAGTGAAGCATGTACTAACCAAGGTTCCCATCGCCGGGGCATCCCCGGACTTTGAAGAAGCTAGGAAAAGGCTTGAAAAGGCACTAGGAGAGTAATTTCTCTAGTTTTCTTAAAGTTACGAGCCTATACGAGCTTTTCAAGCGTGATGACTTTACCGCTTAGAAGGTCGTCGAAGTCTATTTCGAGAGCATCAAGTATTTGTTGCAACGTTGTTCTCATAATTTCTATATACTTATCGTTGTCTACTTCGTCTATTCTGGCTACTTGGACTGCCTTTACTCCATCCTTGTTCCTTGTCTTCACGTATGCTATTATTTCTCCCACCTCGACGTTCCCCGAGATGCCAAGCTTGCTCCTGTACTCCAGGAGCTGTCTTGCCGCTTTTACGTGTTGCGGAGTAGTTTTCGTGTACTCTTTTAGGGGCTTCGTGAGGGCTACTTTAAACGCCAGCTGGTCGAGTGGGACTTCGTGTTTTTTCAACCTTTGTATGGCTGTGAACACTAGGTCCCTTATTTTGTCCACGCTTTTCTCGAACTCCGACACGTTATCAGCTTCGGAGAGGTCTTCGACTATCTCGTTGAAAAGGTTCTTTATGTAGTCCGGAGTATTGCGCTTCTTACCGGTTAAACCCTTAATATCGACTTTTCTCTCCTTCAAAAGCCCGAGGTAGTTCTTCTTCCTCTTGCTGAAGACTACCCAGAGGTACTCCTTGTCTATGCTGAGGTCTATCTGAAGCTCATTCAGGATGTTCTGGAGGAGCTCTTCGAGCTTTTCCTGCGGAGGGTTCCATAGGAAAAGGCTATCCGTGTCGCCGTACAGCACGGGTATTCCCATCTCCACGGCCTTCTGCATTGTCTTCAGAATGGAGTATCTACCAAGCGCTGTCGTGCTTTCGGCCACCGGAGGGCAGTATAGCGGGAAGGCTTCGGACCCGAAGACTCCGTAGCTGGCGTTCAGGAACACCTTCAGCGCGGACTGGATGACGTCGTACTGTTGCCTCTCCTCCTCATTCTTACTACTTTTAGCCCCTTTCTTGTAGACATATACTCTAAGGTCTCTGAGGATCCCTATTATCTCGGACATGAGTCCTCTTCTTTTCTTGCAGACCCAGTGGTTTGTACCGGGAACCCTGTTCTCCATGCACTCCTTGTGCTGGCACCTCACGGTCTCATAGCTAAGGTTCCAGGTCTTTATAACGCTGGGGTATAGGCTTGCGAAGTCCACTACTACGACGTTGAAGTAAACGCCGGGCTTGGGGTTTATCACTATGGCTCCGAGGTACTTCTTCCCCTTGATTATAGCCTTGGTGGAGGTCTGCCCCTTCAACCTTAAAATGTCTTCAAGGTTAGGTATGAGCCAGCCTCTCTGCCTGTGCTCGTAGTACAGCATGTTTCTTATCCAGGCGGAAATATTGTGACGGGTGAGATCCTCTATTGGGAGCTTCGATATCCTCATCATAAGTATTATTAGCTTCATTACCAAGTCGTTGTTAAACGATGTAAGCTTGTAGGTAAGCTCCGCGTCGCGCAAACTGTACTCGACGAGTCTTTCGGGAGTCATCTCGCTGATAGCCTCTTCGTGTTTCACCTTGCCTATTCCGAGCAATGCCATCGAAACCTCGTCGAGCGTCCTTCCCTCTCTATATTTATTCCCGAACGCGTAGACTCGCATGGACTTGTTTGTAAAGAACTTGTAGAGGTCTATGTGTATCGACCCTTTAATCTCAGCGTAATCCGACCTGGGGGACCACTCTATAGGTATCTCTTCTTCACGTAACCCTAGCTTCAACGCCCTGTTCAGTAGGTACGGTAGATCGAAGTTATCGCCGTTAAACGTCAGGACTACCGGGTAACTTGTCATGATCTTGAAAGCCGCCTGGAGAAGTTCTTTCTCGTTTTCGAACACCGTTATTTCCGCGTCGTTCTGCTCTAGCTTCGGTATATCGTTGGATCTCTTCAGGAGGAGAACCCCCTTTCTATCGTCAGAGTAGTATGAAACGGCGATAACCGCCCTATCTGCTTTCTCGGGGTTGGGGACTATGCCCGGAGGAGAATCGACCTCTATGTCTATGGCTACCCTTCGTAGCCTCGGTATAGGTGCGTTAAGTATCTGAGCCCAGGAAAGGTACTCGGCGAGGTCTCTCTTCTCCTTTACGAGGTCTCGTATAAGTTTCTCTATTTCTTCAGGAACTTTCGTGTCAACGAGCTTGGGCTTGCCGTTTTCGAGAGTGTAGGGCATGCCCGGTATGAGGTTGGCGTCGTAGATGTAGCAGTGGTGGTACTTGATTTTTGCCTCCCAAGCGTGTCCCCTCAGGATTTCCCTAATACTCTTCTGGGTCCCGCCTATGGATAGAGGATCCAGAGCCTCCACCTTCGTCATGAGGAACCATCTGTCGTTAAGCGCGTCGTACTTCTCTACCACTTCGAGGCGATTGAACCCTTTATGCGTAAAGACATCGGGGTACTGCGCTATGAGCTCCTCCGGTTTTAGATCCGTTAAAAGGTACGGTAAGTGCCCCGTGTGGTCCGGGACGTCTACCAGCGTGTGAGTGTCTTCGTCGTAGAAGTACATGTGGGCTTTTCCATCCCTCCCGTTGTACTTCACGGAGAGCAGGTACAGCAAGGGCTTCACCTCGAGAACCTCTCGATTCTCCAGACGTTCTTCCTATAGGACTTCTTGAACTCCTTGTAGTGAGTCTTGCACAGATAGACCCTGTCGCCGACCCCCTCCTTCAGCTCGAGCCCCACCTTGCTTTTCTCAAAGATATCGCGTGATATGGACCTTTCAGCTTGCCCGCTACAACCCTTTATGGAGCATTCTACTCCCTTAGAAACTCTACCCATACCCTCCACTGTGAAACTACTAACCGGCAGGAGATTTAACGCTTCCGCTTACTGTTACGCTGGGAAAAGAAAGCTCGAAAGGCTACTTCTTGTACCGCTTAGGCCTTAAGTCTCTGCTTTTACACCTCCTGCATCGCTCAGCGTTCCAAGGGTTTCTGGCGTTGCACCTCCTGCATATCTTCACCTTGAAGTGGTGTTCCAGTGCAAGTTGCAACTTCTCAGGATCCCTTATAGGCATACAGACTCCCCTAGAAGCGTGCGCGATCTACATAAAAACCTTTTGCAAAGTGAAGGGGGTCGCGGATGGCTGTGCTAGGGGTTACAATAAAAATGGTTCGTAGCATGTTTTTATACCGAGGGGTTTTCTCGGGCGGTTTTCTGCGAATTTTGTATCGAGAAGTTTAAATCTTGAGCGTAGAGTCGTGGCTCCTCGATACAGAATGTCTGCCGGAAATACTGTAGCAGGTAAAAGCAGTTTAGCAAGGGTGCTTGCATACATCGTGATAGCTTTACTTATAGGCGCCTTCCTGGGCTACTTCCTGCGAGGATACCCGGCACAGCAACAGGCGGCTACCACGCAAACATCGGTAACAACGATACCTATAGGAGCGCTCGTTGAGCTTTCTGGTGATCTCTCGTCTTACGGTAAGAGAGACGAGCTAGCAATGCAGATAGCCATCGAAGACGTTAACAACTTCGCCGAGAAGATAGGCTCGCCGTACAGGTTCAAGTTGCTCGTAGAGGACTCCGGAACTAGCCCGGAGCAAGCCCTCTCGAGGATTAAGACTCTGGCCGCGCAGGGTGTACGCGCAGTTATAGGGCTAGAGGCCAGTAGCGAGGTAGCAGCAGTGAAGCAGTTCGCTGACACGAACCACGTAGTCGTTTTAAGCGTAGGATCGACAGCTTTGTCGCTGGCAATCCCCGGCGACTACATACTAAGAGTTGTACCACCAGACAGCGTGCAAAGCAAGGCTCTGGCCCGCCTTATCTACTCGCTGGGATACCGGAACGTGGCGGTGATATACCGCAACGACGCATGGGGTGTAGGTCTCTTTGAAGGGTTCAGCGCGAGGTTCAAGGAGCTGGGAGGGAACGTGGCGGGGGTTGCGTACGACCCTGCGGCTAAGGATCTCAGCGGTGAGGTGAACAGGCTCGCGGACATAGCGGCTAGCATGGGGTCTAACACGGCGGTGCTCGCCATAACGTTCGAGGACGACGGCATACAGATAGTGAAGCTAGCGGCCAGGAACCCTGTCCTCTCCAAGCTCAAGTGGTTCGGCACAGACGGCGTGGCTCAGTCGACCAAGCTTGCAAGCGAAGCTGGGGAAGAGCTAATAGCTCTGGGAGGCTTTCCGTGCACGATATTCCAGCCTTCCGAGAACCAGCGTCTAGCAGACTTCGTGAACAGATTCCGTAGTAGGAGCGGGGGCGAGGATCCACACGCGTACGCCATGAACGCCTACGACGCAGTCTGGCTCGTAGCCCTATCGGTGATGCTTACAGGCTCCTACTCGGGAGACAAGCTACTAAGCACTATTCCACTCGTCGCCCAGAACTTCAACGGAATCACGGGACCGCTCACGCTGGACGCAAACGGAGACAGAGCTTCGGGAGACTACGCTATATGGCGCGTCGTTAAAACAGCAAACGGCTACGACTGGCAGATAATAGGATGGTACAGCGCGTCCTCCGATAGCGTTACAATCCAGGGAGGCTAAGCGGGCCGTGCCATGAGGTATGCGTCTTCCCCGTCGAGGTAGTAGCCCTGGAGTATTTTTACAACGTTAAATCCTAGTTTTTTGTAAAGTCTGATAGCGGGCTCGTTGCTCACCCTCACCTCTAAGTAGTACTCCTCCGCCCCGTAGTAGGTCTTCATAGCCTCCATAGCCTTAACCATCAAGTTATACCCTATGCCCTTCCTTCTCCACTCCTCGAGAACAGCGAGCGAAATCACGTGCCCTCTGCGCCCAACCTTCTGAGGGTTCGTGTATAGGTTGTCATACTCTACTCTGCACATTATGTAGCCGACTATTTTCCCCTTAACCTCTGCGACCAGGAACGCTTTCCCGAAGTTCCTGTAGTGAAGCTCGAAGTAAAACGCCGGGTAGTTCTCGGGGAGAACTTTCTTGTTTATCCTCATGACGTCGCCTAGCTCCTCTTCCCGCACTTCTCTGATAGTGTATTCTTCGCCTGTCGTTCAGCTCACCCGCCTGCACGCCGCAAGAGGATCTCCGCGCTATGAAATTTAAACCTCGCGCGGGTGTAGAGAAAGAATGAAGGCTTTCTTCCTGTCGCGCGCTTATTCCTCTTCTACCAAGACTCCTTGCTCTTTCAGTATGTTGTAGATCTTTTCGACCGCTCTCTTGACTTCCTCCTCTTTTTTAGCACCGGTGCATACGACTTTACCGCTACTGAATATCAGGAGGACTACCTTAGGATCCTGCATCCTGTAAATAAGCCCTGGGAACTGCTCCGGCTCGTACATAGAGTTTTCCAGGAGGAAGGCTGCTCTCTCCAGGTCGACGCTTGCCTTTAAGTTAGCGCTTGCGACTATGTTTTGCACCTCTATTACGGGCTCGTTCTTAATATCTATTCCGTGCGCCTTTAACAGCTTTATTATACTCTTGACTGCCTTCTGCACTTCAGCCTCGGATTTAGCCCCTGTACACACCATTTTCCCGCTGCTAAATATCAGCGTCGCCGTCTTCGGCCTAGTGAGTCTCAGCACTAGCCCCGGAAACTCTCGGATCCCGGGTCCGGAGACCCGGGATGTTCCGGACTATACTCGGCGTGAGGTATCTTCTCCGCTATCCTCTCAAGGTCTAGCCGTTGGTTAAGCGTAACTGATGCTACTACATTTTGTATTTCGTACGTGGGTTGCTTTGCTATACCTACCACCCCCGCTGGCAATATAAAGGATTTAAAAAGCCATATTTATATTTAAGCCCGAGGAAACGCCAGCATTGCCGCGGAGCCTTGAAGGTAAATTAGGCTTGTGTGTCTAGCCTTTGTAGAATATTAGTTTTAATGCTCCGATGTACGGTATTACGATCTGAACCTTTCCGTATATCGCGTCTTTACCTAGCACGATGTTGTCAGCCTGGGGGTTGGCGTCTCCCTTAGTTACGTACTTGCCGTTCACCGATAAAACTATTCGGTGAACTATGAGCTCTCCTCCTCTCTCGTATATCACGATGTCGCCGAGTGTGTAGCTGTTCCCCCCGGCGACTACCACGACGTCTCCAACGTGTAGCACGGGCTCCATGGACCAGCTCGAAACAACGGCTAGGGGGACGGGGGTTGAGAGCACGAATCGAAGCGATAACAAGAAGACCAGCAACCCCACTATAGTCAAAGCATACAATACAATTTCCCTCCGATCCTCAGCCACTACGCCTCCACCTCTAGACCCATTCCAGCGCCCTCAATTATTTATAGCCTGTGCTTAATGCTACCCTCTCCCGAGCTCCGGTGCAAGTCAGCGTTGCTACGTGCTGAAGTCTGCAGTGAAGGACGGCTCTACGAGGCCTGTTCGCAAGCCCTCTTGGGACTGCCTGCGCGAAAGATTTTTATAGAAGCGATAATTTAGGAGCGTGCAGGTGGAGTAAGGTATGGCTCAGGCTCAGATCCCTGTATTAATACTTAAAGAGGGTACTCAGAGAACCACCGGGAGAGATGCCAGGAAATCCAACATCTACGCCGCAAAGGTCATAGCGGAGGCCATGGCGAGCTCTCTAGGTCCTAGGGGCATGGACAAGCTCCTAGTTGATTCTTTTGGAAACGCGACGATCACCGGTGACGGCGCGACCATACTCAAGGAGATGGAAGTACAGCACCCGGCCGCTAAAATGCTCGTTGAGGTCGCGAAGGCTCAGGATGACGAGGTTGGAGACGGTACAACCACTGTAGTCGTCCTAGCAGGGCAGCTGCTCGCTGCCTCCGAGGAGCTTCTCGACGAGGACATTCACCCCACGACAATAGTGGAGGGTTTCGAAAAGGCGCTCGTTGAGGCTACCAGAATAATTGACGAGATTTCCGAGACCGTAGACCCACTCGACAGGACTGTCCTCGAGAACGTTGCGAAGACTGCCCTTTCAAGCAAGGTTGTAGCGGACTACAAGGACTTCTTGGCTAAGCTCGTCGTAGACGCTGCTCTGACGGTCGTTGAAAAGAAGGACGGAAAGTACAACCTAAGCCTGGACGATATCAAGGTGGAGAAGAAGAGAGGAGAGAGCATAACGGAAACAATGCTGGTAAAGGGCATAGTGCTCGACAAGGAGGTTGTGCACCCGGGTATGCCTAAGAGGGTTACGAACGCGAAGATAGCCCTCCTAGACGCCCCGCTAGAGATAGAGAAGCCTGAGTGGACTGCTAAGATAAACGTTACAACCCCGGAGCAGCTGAAGATGTTCCTAGACCAGGAGGCGGAGATCCTGAGAAAGAAGGTCGAGAAGATTAAGGAGAGTGGTGCTAATGTTGTTTTCTGTCAGAAGGGTATTGATGATGTTGCTCAGTACTACTTGGCTAAGGCTGGTATTCTTGCTGTTAGGCGTGTGAAGAAGAGTGATATGGAGAAGCTTGCTAGGGCTACTGGTGCTAGGATTCTCACTAGGGTGGAGGATATTACGCCTGAGGCTCTCGGTAGGGCTGAGCTTGTGGAGGAGAGGAAGGTTGCAGACGAGAAGATGGTATTCGTCGAGGGATGCCCCAACCCCAAGAGCGTAACAATACTAGTAAGAGGAGGGGCTGACCACGTAGTCGACGAGGCCGAGAGGGCCATACACGACGCTCTAAGCGTCGTGAGGAACGTGATCAGAGAGCCTAAGATCGTTGCCGGTGGAGGAGCTGTCGAAATAGAGCTCGCTATGAGGCTCCGAGACTTTGCCAGAACTCTGCCCAGCAGGGAACAGCTAGCTGTGCAGAAGTACGCCGAGGCGCTTGAAAGCATCGTAGGCATCCTTGCCCAGAACGCCGGAATGGAGCCTATCGACGTACTAGCAGAACTCAAGACACGCCATGCGAAAGGCGAGAAGTGGGCAGGTGTAAATGCCTACACGGCGAAAGTAGAGGACATGAAGAAGGCAGGCGTCTTGGAGCCCGCGCTCGTAAAGAAACAGGTACTTAAATCGGCGACAGAGGCCGCTGTAATGATACTGAGGATCGACGATATCATTGCTGCTCAGCCGCCGAAGTCCAAGGAGAAGAAAGGAGAAGAGGAGAAGGAGAAGGAAAAGACGGAGTTTGACTAGGTTTTTAACAAAAAAACTTAAATACATTTATTTTTGTCTTTCTTGTCCTTATGATTAGTGAAAATAGCTCGAAAAACAGTGGCGAGCACGAAAAATTCGAGGTGAAAATAGGCCCTCCATGGCTCACGAGGTTTGAAAGAGCTAGAATAATAGGGATTCGAGCTCTCCAAATTTCTCTGGGTGCACCGGTTCTAATACAGGTCAGCGAGGAGCTCTCTGATCCCATAACAATAGCCGAGAAAGAGCTAGAGCTAGGCCTGCTTCCGATAATCGTTGTCAGGTGGACGCCGGAAGGGAAGATCCAAGAGATACCGATAAAGTATTTGAAGCTCAGACCACAGCTCTAAGCTTGGGTTTACTCTTCTCTCCGAATTTTCACGTTTTCGCCGCTGACCTCGATCACGAAGAAGTCTCCTATGCTGGGCTTCACGGGGAAACGCTCCCACTCATCCTCGGTTAACACCAGCGTCACTCTGGGAATTCTCACCGTGTTCGGAGCCAGCCCAGGCATCATTCTCATGACTTGAGCTATTATAGGAGCGATCTCCCTGCCTATCTCGCTCTCATCTTTCTGCACGATTACGGGTCCGGGAAGCTCTCTCTCCTCGGTAAGCTCTAGCTTCACGAGCTTCTCCCCGAAAGGCGCGTCCATCAAGGAGATATTGGTTACCTTTGCCCTAAAGCTTACAGACATCCAGCCCACTGGGTAGTAGGCTTGAGGGCCACCTTTTAAGTCTTAGCCCGCGCGCAAAGATACTCGCGAAAGATTTATTTCCCAAGACATGTTTTCTCCGATAGCCTTTAGCCCCGGTAGCTCAGCGGGTGGAGCGTCGGCCTTGTAAGGGAGGCTGCGCGGGGTTCGAGAAAGCCGAAGGTCCCGGGTTCGAATCCCGGCCGGGGCTCCATGCCGTTTTCAGGTAAAATCAAAAAGCCGCGTTTTTTCCTACCGTAAATAGCGATGATGAGTGACTTGCCGCCCGAAGCATGAAGAACGGCAAACAGCTGAGCGCGAAAATTTTTTATGGCATACGTTCTAGGTGTACTCGGCGGGCATGGGCCGGTAGCTCAGCTAGGTAGAGCGACGGTGTGGGACAAGCTAGCCCTGCGTCGAGGCTTTTAACCCGTAGGTCCCGGGTTCGAATCCCGGCCGGCCCGCCAATAATTCCATTGTTTGTACGGCCTGGCCAAAATCTGCGAAAAAGTTTATTACCTGAAGGCGTTTTTCGCAGAAAAGGGTTGGGCCCGTCGTCTAGCGGTTAGGATACGGGGTGGGCGCCTAAGGTCGCCCTCACAAGGGTCGAGGAGGGGGTTTCGATCCTGAGAGCGGCGGAGGTCCCGGGTTCGAATCCCGGCGGGCCCACCATTTTTCCTGTACAAAGGGAGACGTTATGGTCACAGCGTCGCGATTAGCTCTGAGAGCCTGGCCTTAAGGTTTTCCACTCTTTCCCGTATTTGTTCTTTCGTGTCTCGGAAGCGTATCGTGACGGTATCGTCCCTCAGTGTTTGTCCGTCGATAGTTATCGAGAACGGTACGCCTATCTCGTCAGCCTTCGCGTATCGCCGCCCTATGCTTCCATCCTCGTCGTAGTAACACCTAAAGTGTTTCTTCAGCTGGTTGTAAATCTCGCGGGCTTTCACGTCGAGCCCGTCTCGTTTTACCAGCGGGAAGACTGCGCACTTAAAGGGGGCTATCCTCGGCTTTAACCTCAAGTAGGTCCTCCTCTCCTCCCTCACGTAGGAGTCCGTGAGCACGGCTAGGAGTATCCTCTCCAAGCCAAAGGATGGTTCGATCACGTAGGGTATCACGGTTTTGCCGTTGTCGACTATGTGGAGAGCTTCACCGCTGTACTCCTGGTGTCTTTTCAAGTCGTAGTCAGACCTATTCGCGATACCCTCTATCTCCTTCCAGCCCATGTACGGGAAGAAGTACTCGATGTCGAACGTCTGCACAGCGTAATGCGCTAGCTCTGTCTTCACGTGTTCCCGCACCCTTAGCCTCTCAGGCCGTAGTCCCAGGCTCCAAAGCCATCTAAGAGACTCCCCTATCCAGTAAGCATGCCACGCGTTCTTAATTACTCCTGTTTCTACGGCCTCGCCAAGCTTAATGCTTTTGGCCTCGGAAACACCTCTCTCCTGCTCCTCGGCCGACAGGAAGTTCACGCGTAGCTCCTCGACCTCTTTAAAGTAGGGGCACTCGTTCAGCTTTTCAGGGTTTACAAAGTACTCTATCTCCATCTGCGTGAACTCCCGCAACCTGAAAAGGAAGTTTCTAGGAGATATTTCGTTCCTGAAAGCCTTCCCTATCTGCGCGATCCCGAAAGGAAGGGTAGCCCCCATTGTAAAGACTACGTTCTTGAAGTTGGTGAATATCAGCTGGGCAGTCTCCGGCCTAAGGTACGCCGTCATAGATTTCCTGGGCCCAACCTGCGTGTCGAACATGAGGTTGAATTTTCTGGGCTCCGAGAGTTTACCTCCGCACGCTGGGCAACGTACGTTGTTGTTTTCTATGAGTGACTTTATCGTCTCGAGGGAGTACTCTGGGATCTTCACGCCCACCTCTTCGAGCAGATGGTCTGCCCTGTACTCTGCTCCGCAGGACGTACACGTAACTATGTAGTCGATAAAGCTTTCAACGTGTCCGCTAGCCTCCCAGGTTCTAGGGTGGGTTATTATCGCTCCGTCTATTCCGTAGATATCGTCCCTCGTCTCGACAAACCACTTCCACCAATCGTTCAGAATGTTGCGCTCTAGCTCGACACCTACCGGTCCATAGTCATAGAACCCTGCCAGTCCGCCGTATATCCTCCCACTTGGAAATACTATACCCCTACGAATGCAGAGATCCGTTAGCTCGTCGAGGGTAATATCTCTGTACTTTTCTTCCACCCCTCTGTTCACCCCCTTTTACGTAGAGCCCAAGAGGCCCCCTATATCTCTCTTACGATGCTGAGCGTCGAAACATTAAGCCTGCAATTGAGGACAACTCAGTAGTTTTTACGAGCCTCATTGTTTTGGGGTTCAAGCATTCCCTGGCACAAAGTTTAAAAAGAGCGCAGAAGTCAATACAATCCAGTCACGCTGTAAGGGTCTATTATGCCTAGGAAGTTCGATGTTTTGGAGCACGAGCTTGTGCCTAAGCACGTGTTGCTCTCTAAAGAGGAGGCCAACAGGCTACTTAAAGCTATGGGGCTGAAGAAGTCAGAGCTACCGTGGATATACTCGACCGACCCTGTTGCCAGGGCTTTGAAGGCTAAGCCCGGAGACGTGATAATGATTATAAGGCAAAGCCCGACAGCCGGAGAGTCTGTGGCATTCAGGCTGGTGATGCGCGGATGAGCTCGCGCGCCGTGCAGGCAAAGCTATCCAGGGAGGATAGGTGGAGAGTGGTAAAAGCATACGTAGACGAGCTAGGCCTCGTCAGGCAACACTTAGACTCCTTCAACGCTTTTCTAGAGCGTGGACTCCAGGAGATAGTGGACGAGGTCGGCGGTATCAAGGTTGAGTCGCAGGGTGTTGAGATAAAGTTTGGGAAAATAGAGGTTGGTCAGCCCACGTTTAGGGAGGCTGACGGTAGCGATCTCGCTTTGACACCTATGATAGCAAGGCTGAGAAACATAACCTACGCGGCACCGCTCTACCTTACAATGACGCTCTACGTCGACGGGGAGGAGAGGCGGACGGAGTCCGTCTACATAGGTAGTCTGCCCATAATGGTGAAAAGCAAGAAGTGCGTTCTCTACGGTCTCAAGTCGGAAGACGAGATAGTTAAGTACGGCGAGGACCCGTACGACCCCGGAGGGTACTTCATCGTTAACGGCTCTGAGAGAGTAATCGTGATGCAGGAGGATCTGTCGGTGAACAGGGTTCTCGTGGACTACGGCGGCGCTAGCGGCTCCGTCACGCATACAGCAAAGGTTTTCAGCGTTGCCGCTGGCCAAAGGTCGCCGCTTACAGTCGAGAGAACGAAGGATGGGATGATATACGCCTCCTTCCCGGCTTGCCCGTCGAAAATACCAGTAGTAGTGTTGATGCGCGCGCTGGGTCTAAAGACGGACCAGGAGATAGCCTACGCCATAGGCAACGATCCGATAATTCAGCAGGAGTTTCTGCCCGTATTAATGGAGCAATCGAAGATCGCCGCTACGCCCGAGGAGGCTCTCGACTACATAGGCTCCAGGGTGTCCCCGGGCCAGCCGAGAAACGTGAGGATAGAGAGGGCGCAAGCCGTTCTAGATGAAAACTTGTTGCCGCACATAGGTAGAGGCCCCGCTGCTAGGATTTCTAAGGCTTTCTTCGTGGGGCAGATGGTTTCCCGGTTGCTCGAACTCAAGCTCGGCATGCGCGGGCCCGATGATAAGGATCACCTCGCGAATAAGAGGATACGGCAGGCCGGCGAGCTGATAGCGCAGGTGTTCAGGAGCGCGTTTAGACAGCTAGTAAAAGAGATGACTTACTCCATCGAGAGGCACACTTCCAAGACTCGGGATATCAACCTGGTGAGTATAGTCAGGCCGGACATAATTACCGAGAGGTTAAACCACGCACTCGCGACTGGCAACTGGGTGGGCGGCAGGACGGGTGTGAGCCAGATTCTGGACAGGACGAACTACCTCTCGACAATCTCCCACTTGAGGAGGGTTGTCTCGCCGCTATCCAGGACTCAGCCGCACTTCGAGGCTAGGGAGCTTCACCCGACGCAGTGGGGCAGGCTTTGCCCCGTAGAAAGCCCCGAGGGGCAGAACTGCGGCTTGGTAAAGCACTTGGCGCTTCTGGCTACTCTCTCGAACGGGACGGACGAGAAGCAGGTGTACGACCTGCTGGTAGGCAGGCTGGGAGTAGTCCCCGTGGAGAAGACGGTGGGGAAGAATATCTCGGGGGCTAGGGTCTACCTCAACGGGCGGCTCATAGGCTACGTTGAGGACGGCAAGGGTCTCGCGGAGACTTTGAGGAAGCTTCGAAGAGAGGGAAGAATAAGTCACGAGGTCAACGTTGCCTTCTATTCTCATGAATACACCGTCGGCGGGGTTAAGGGTAGGATAGAGGAGGTTTACGTCAACTGCGACGCTGGGAGGATACGAAGACCTCTGATAGTAGTCGAAAACGGTGAACCGAGGCTTAAACACGAACATGTAGAGCTGTTGAGGAAAGGCGAGTGGACTTGGAGCGACCTCATAGAGAACGGCATAGTCGAGTACCTAGACGCAGAGGAAGAGGAGAACGCCTACATAGCTACGGATGTGTCCGAGCTAACTCCTCAGCACACTCACCTCGAGATTGTCCCGGCGGCGATCCTAGGCATTATCGCGATGACGATACCCTTTATCGAGTACAATCAGTCGCCGAGAAACTCGTATCAGGCGGCGATGGCTAAGCAGTCCCTGGGAATACCGCACTACAACTTCAAGCTCCGCATGGACCCCAGGATGCACGTGATGTACTACCCCCAGAAACCGCTCGTGAAGACTCGCATCTTCGACCTGCTACCCTTAGACAACCTGCCCTACGGCACAAACATGGTGGTAGCGGTTCTGACAGGCGGAGGATACAACATCCAGGATGCGGTGGTCATCAACAAGGCTGCGATAGAAAGAGGCATGTCGAGGTCCGTCTTCTTTAGAACATACGAAGCCGAGGAGAGGAGGTATCCCGGTGGGCTCGAGGATAGGTTCGAAAAGCCCTCCCTAGAAAAGGACCTTCTAGACGTTAAGCCTCCTCAGGCTTACGAGGCTATAGACCCCGTGGACGGCATAGCCTACGTGGAGGCAGAGCTCTACGGCGGTCAAGCTGTGGTGAGTAGGACGAGCCCGCCGCGCTTCTACACGAGCACCCTGGAACCTAGGGTTATGACCAAGAGAAAGGACACCTCCCTACTCCTGCGACACGGTGAAAAAGGGATAATTGACCGCGTCTTCATAATGGAGAGCCCCGGAGGCATAAAGCTCGCCAAGGTAAGAGTGAGAGATCTGCGCCCCACGGAGCTCGGGGATAAGTTCGCCTCGCGCCATGGGCAGAAAGGCGTCGTAGGGATGCTTGTACCACAGGAAGATATGCCGTTCACGGAAGAGGGGATAACCCCTGACCTAATAATCAACCCGCACGCTATTCCTTCGAGGATGACCGTCGGACAGCTACTCGAGGCGATAACGGGGAAGGCTGCCGCGCTCGCCGGTAGGAGGATCGATGCTACGGCTTTTGAACCGCCGTCGTTAGATGAGATAAGAGAGATACTCAGGAGCTATGGCTTCAGGAGCGACGGGAAAGAGGTTCTCTACGACGGGGTTACCGGGGAGAAGTTGGAGGCCGAGATATTTATCGGTGTCGTGTACTACGAGAAGCTACACCACCTCGTTGCCGACAAGATGCACGCGAGAGCCAGGGGTAGGGTACAGATACTAACGCGGCAACCCACGGAGGGTAGAGCGCGGGAAGGAGGTCTGAGGTTCGGCGAGATGGAGAAGGACTGCCTAGTCGGGCACGGAGCCTCCATGCTCCTTAGAGAGCGTCTCCTCGAAAGCTCAGACAAGACTACGATATGGGTTTGCGAGAACTGCGGCTATATGGGGTGGTTCGACGCGAGGAAGAATACCCCCGTATGCCCTGTCTGCGGCGATAAGGGAAGGCTTAGCCCCGTCGAGGTATCCTATGCGTTTAAGCTACTTTTGCAGGAGCTTACGGGGCTAGGGCTCTCTGTGCGACTGATCCTTAAAGACAAAATCCAGTCGTGAGGTGCACGGTATGAGTACGAGCACGAATCCCAAGATAGTCGCCGGGATAAAGTTTGGGATACTCTCTCCAGAGATGATCAGGAAAATCGCCGTGCTAAGGATAGAGACCAGTGAGCTCTACGACGAGGAAGGCTTCCCGATACCTGGCGGGCTCATGGATAGAAGAATGGGATCCATAGAGCCGGGAGCCGTCTGCCAGACATGTGGAAACAGGTTCACGAACTGCCCAGGGCACTTTGGATACATAGAGCTCGCGAGACCCGTGATACACCCGAGCTTCGCCCCATACATAGCTATCCTTTTGAAGGCTACCTGCAACAGGTGCGGGAGGCTCAAGTTACCCGAGGAGAAGATAAACAAGGCTAAGAAGCGCATGGAGGTGTACTCCGCCAAGTGGCCAAGCCTGAAGACGAAGTATGCTAACACCCTACTTAAAGAGGCGGCTAAGGCTACGGTATGCCCACACTGCGGCGCCCCCCAGTACAAAATCAGACTGGACAAGCCGTACACGTTCTACGAGGAGAGAGAGGAAGGGCTCGTAAAGCTTACACCGCTCGAGATATGGGAAAGGCTTTCGCGCATACCGGAGGGGGACTTAAGGGTTGTAGGGATAGACCCCAAGGAGGCTAGACCCGAGTGGATGGTGCTACGCGTCATACCGGTTGTACCGCCGTCTGTACGCCCGTCGATAACCCTGGAGAGCGGCGATAGAAGCGAGGACGATCTCACGCACAAGCTGGTCGACATAATCCGGGTAAACCAGAGGTTAAAGGAGAACATAGACGCCGGATCTCCGTCGCTAGTCATAGAGGACCTCTGGAACCTACTCCAGTTCCACGTAGCAACGTACTTCGACAACGAGCTCCCCGGGATACCCCCCGCTAGACACAGGTCGGGCAGACCCCTCAGAACCCTCGCGCAGCGCCTTAAAGGTAAGGAGGGGAGGTTCAGGGGGAGCCTGGCCGGCAAGCGTGTCGACTTCTCCTCTAGAACAGTGATCTCTCCTGACCCGAACCTAAGTATAAACGAGGTGGGCGTTCCCATAGACGTAGCAAAGGTTCTAACGGTCCCGGAGAAAGTTACCCCCTGGAACATTGAGAAACTGAGGAAACTCGTCATAAACGGACCAGACGTATGGCCCGGGGCGAACTACATAATCAAGCCGGATGGGTCGAGGATAGACTTGAGATACGTCAAGCACCGCGAGGAGATCTCCCAGACGCTAAAACCCGGCTACATAGTGGAGAGGCACCTGATGGACGGCGACGTCGTACTCTTCAACAGGCAACCCTCTCTACACAGGATCTCGATAATGGCGCACATAGTCAAGGTACTTCCGTACAAAACCTTCAGGCTTAACCTTCTGGTAACAATTCCCTACAACGCGGACTTCGATGGAGACGAGATGAACCTTCACGTACCTCAGAGCGAAGAGGCCCGCGCCGAGGCGCGGGAGCTCATGTTGGTACAGGAGCACATAATGACGCCCAGGTACGGGGCTCCCATAATAGGGGGTCTGCACGATTACATCTCCGGTAGCTACCTTCTAACGAGGAAGGACGCCTTGCTGGACAAGAAGAGCGCCTTAAGGCTGCTCTACATCGGGAACAACTGTGACCCGCTGGTGGAGCCAGCCATAATTAAGCCCGGACCCTACTGGACGGGGAAGCAAATTGTCAGCATGTTCCTCCCGAAAGGACTGAACTACGTTGGACGCGCAAGCGTTGCACCTGCCTCTGGTAAGTGTGACGAGGAGTACTGCGAGAACGACGGCTATGTTTTGATCAAAGACGGGAAGCTACTGCTCGGTGTCTTTGATAAGCAGGCCATAGGGGCGGAGAAGCACGGTACGGTTCTGCACGAGATCGTACGGGAGTTTGGAGTCGAAAAAGCGAAAGAACTCATGGACGGCATGTTCAAGGTATTCATAGCTTACCTGGACATGCACGGTTTCACGATGGGGGTTGACAGCGTGGAGATCCCGAGGGAAGCCGAGGACGATATCAGGGAGATACTGCAGGAGGCGGAGAAAAAGGTCGAGGACTTGATCAGGCAGTACGAGAGCGGCGAGCTGCAGCCCATGCCTGGGAAGACCCGCAAGGAGACCCTCGAGGACTTGATAATGAACGTGCTCGCAGAGGCGAGGACTCGGGCAGGCGAAGTCACGAGTAAGCACCTAGGTCTGCTCAACCACGCGGTTATAATGGCTAAGACAGGTGCGAGAGGAAGCATGCTCAACTTGACGCAGATGGCAGCGGTCGTCGGGCAGCAGTCAGTTAGAGGGAAACGGATAGAGAGAGGATACACCGGGCGAGCGTTACCACACTTCGTTAAAGGCGACCTCTCGCCGCTCGCTAAGGGATTCGTTTACAGCTCATTTCGCAGGGGCTTGTCCCCCGTGGAGTTCTTCTTCCACGCAATCTCCGGAAGAGAAGGACTCGTAGACACAGCCGTCAGGACTGCCCAGTCCGGGTACATGTACCGCAGACTTCAGAGCGCAATGCAGGACTTCTACGTATCGTACGACGGGACTGTCAGGAATAGCGAGGGGATGATAATACAGTTCAGGTACGGCGAGGACAGCGTTGACCCTGCGAGGAGCGACCACGGGAAACCCGTAGACGTTGATAAGTTGATAAAGAAGGTCTTGACACTAAGGGGTGAGAAGCGTGAGTGAGCCTATAAGCGAGGAGGAGCTGTGGAACGAGATCGAGAAGTACCACGAGCTTCTGCCCGCCTCTCTGCGCAGGGAACTCTACGACAAAATATTGAAGGCGGGGCTAAGCCGCTCAGAGGCTCTCTCAGTGATCAATGAGGCTCTCCGAAGATACCTGTCGAGCCTAGTCTCCCCCGGCGAGGCAGTAGGCATGGTGGCGGCACAATCTATAGGCGAGCCCGCCACCCAAATGACCTTGAGGACGTTCCACTTCGCCGGCGTAAGGGAGCTCAACGTGACCCTGGGGCTTCCGAGGCTTATCGAAATAGTGGACTTAAGGCGCGAACCCTCAACCCCCATAATGGAAGTGTACCTGGAGCCGGAGCACGCCAAAGACCTCGACTTCGCGTTGAAGATAGCCAGGGAGATCGAGCTCACCACGATGGAAAACCTCTGTAGCTCCATAACCATAGACTACTTCGAGTTCGCCATAGTAATGGAGCTAGACCCAGACATGATGGAGAACAGGGGCGTCACGATGGATGACGTTATAAACGCCCTGGAGAAGCTGAAGGGCAAGAAAGGGAAGATAGAAGTGAACGGTAATACCGTTGTGCTCTACACGGGGCTCGAGGATGTCACAAAGCTTAGACGCATGTACGACAGGGTCCTAAACCTAAGAATCAAGGGGTTAAAGGGTATCCGCCACGCCATAGTCAAGCCGGTCAGGGACGAGAAGGGAGAGCTCGTCGAGTACGTGATACTCACGGAGGGTAGCAACCTGAAGGCCGTTCTTGGAATAGAGGGGGTAGACCCGAGGAGAACAACCACGAACAACATACTCGAGATATACGAGGTGCTAGGCATCGAGGCGGCGCGGGCAGCCATAATAAAGGAGATAAAGAAGGTTCTCGATGAACACGGACTCGACGTGGACTGGCGCCATATAATGATGGTCGCCGACGCGATGACTTACTCCGGCAAGGTGCGGCAAGTGGGTAGGCACGGAGTAGCCGGGGAGAAGGGGAGCGTGCTGGCGAGAGCCAGCTTCGAGGTGACGGTGAAGAACCTCGTAGAGGCAGCGCTTCGAGGAGAGCTCGACGAGCTAAGGGGGGTCATCGAAAACGTGATTATAGGTAGCAAGCCTATACCGCTGGGTACTGGCTCAGTAAAGTTAAAAATGAGGTATGAGTTTGGACAGAGCGCGCAGAAAGAGGTGCAGTAGCGATGGGTGCGGAGTTCATTAGGGAGCTTCAAACAGCGATAAAGACGGGGAAGGTCGTGCTGGGTTCGCGTAAAACCATAAAGTTGCTTTCGACGGGGAAAGCTAAGATGGTTATTCTCGCTCAGAATGCACCGACGATAATCGCGGAGGAGATCAAGTACAAGGCTAGGCTAGCCGGGATACCTGTCTACGTCTTCGAGGGGACGAGCAAGGACCTTGGAGCGGCATGCAACAAGCCGTTCTTCGTTTCAGCTATAGCTGTTCTCGACCCCGGCGAAAGCAATTTAATCGAGATGGCCAAGGGCGCACGGGCATGACCTCGGAGGAGGGTCGAAGACTGACGCATGAAGACCTCCAGATAATGAATTTGTTCGAGGAGATAACGAAGGTGCCGCCTAAAGACATAGTCTACGACGATACCTTCCAAAGGTACATATTCCTGGTGGACAAGGGTTTTGCCCCCCTCGCGGTTGGGAAGAACGGGTCAAAGATACGGATGATTAAAGAACTGCTTAGAAAAGACGTGGAAGTAGTTGAGGACGGGTCATCCCTCGAAGATTTCGTCAAATCGGTGTTCTTCCCCGCCAGGGTCGTCGAAGTTAAAGTCCGAGAAGAGAATAACAGGAAAGTTGTCATAGCCGTGGTTCCCCCGGATCAGCTCGGGCTCGCGATAGGCAGGAACGGCAGGAACGTTCAGCGGGCGAAAATCCTGCTGAAAAGATACTATGGGGCGGACGAGGTAAGAGTGCAGAGACAAGGGTAAAGCCCTCGCTGCGGGTGCGCGATGAAAAAGCTTTTAAAGAAGATATTCGAAGAAAGGAGCTGGTGTTCCTAAGTGCCGGGTAGCAAGTCTCCTAGAGGGATGTTCGCGGCGAGAAAGCTTGAACTCAAGCGTAAAAAGTTCAGGTGGAGCGATCTTGAGTATAAGCGCCGGATACTTCAATTGAAGAAGAAAGTCGACCCGCTCGAGGGAGCCCCCCAGGCTAGAGGAATAGTCGTAGAAAAAGTGGGTATTGAGAGCAGGCAGCCCAACAGCGCTGTGAGGAAGTGCGTTAGGGTTCAATTACTAAAGAACGGCAAGGTCGTTACGGCGTTTCTACCGGGCGATGGAGCCCTCCTCTTTGTTAACGAGCACGACGAGGTGGTTATCGAGGGTATAGGCGGCCCTGAGGGAAGAGCTTACGGAGACCTGCCTGGAGTGAGATGGAAGGTCATAAAGGTGAACGGAGTCTCGCTAAAGGAGATACTCAGGGGAAGAAAGCAGAAGCCTACGAGGTAGCACTCGTGTCGAACCTGCCGGAACTTCAGGTGCTCTCCAAGAAGCAGAACCGCCTAGTATTCATGCTTAGAAACACTACGCCTGCGTTTGCCAACGCCCTTAGAAGAGCCCTAATCTCCGAGGTTCCAATACTGGCGATAGACGAGGTAATAGTAACGGAGAATACCAGCGCTTTATGGGACGAAATGATAGCCCACAGGCTGGCCCTGGTCCCGCTGAAGATAGACCCGGAGACGTACGACGCTCTGAGGGATCTCTACGAGCAGGGGAAAGACCCTCAGGTGATTTTCTCGCTCGAGGAGGAGGCAGGAGAGCGGCCGAGAACAGTTCTAAGCGGGCACCTGAGGTTTGAAGGCATCGAGGGTGCACCTTTGCCCCCCGAGTCCGCAGGCATAGAGCCGGTCTCCAAGAATATTCCCATACTTAAGCTTGGGAAGGGGCAGAAAATCTCCCTAACGGCGATAGCCAGGATGGGTACAGGCAGGCAGCACGCAAAGTGGCAACCGGTAGGCCCCGTGGGTTACAAGTATAAGCCCGTGGTCAGAATTCTCAGGGAAGACTTACCCGAGGATGAAGCATTGAAGATAATTTCCACTTGTCCGAGAAGGGTTTTCGGCTATGTCGACGGGAAGTTGACAGTTATAAACGAGATGCAGTGCTCGCTCTGCAGAGAATGCGAAGAAAAGTTCCCCGGAATCGTAGAGGTGGACGGCGATCCGAGCAACATAATACTCACTGTGGAGAGCATCGGGTGTCTACCACCGGAGAAACTTCTAGCCGTCGCTGCAGATGTTCTAAGCAAAAAGCTTGACAACTTTCTCGAAAAGGTCCAGCTAGCGGTAAGCTCTACTCTCACCGGTAAAGCTCCAAGCGAGAACTAGCGAAAGGGAAAACGGGCAAGGAACTTCTCGAAAGCTCTGACTGTCACTTGTGTCGCTTCGCCTTCGAGGGTGGTAAACCGCTACTCTATCTACGCGTGCGTTGCAAGGGCTGAGACAAAAACGCTCCTAGGACTCGCTATTTGCTCTTGCAAGCTTGAAGCTCTGGGAGGCGTTATGCCGCTTCGCAGACGTCAAGGCGGAGGTTAAGCCGGCCGCGAAGGAGCTAGTCGAAGAACCGCTGAAATTACGGCCGGTGGGACGAGAAATTAAGAGGAAAGGACTGCTAGGGAAAGGCGCGGGTCTCTCTTCACGTAACGCTACAAACGCGATTAAGGAGTGCAGTAAATTTTTAAAGTCTATGCACTTGGAGATGGAGGTGTTAAGTAGAAATGAAGAGGACTGGTCCAACGAACATTCACCTTCGCCTATTGATACACAAGCTCAGAAAATACAGCCGGCTCTACAAAGCCCCAGTGTGGAGAGATGTAGCCGAGTACCTCGAAAGACCGCGTAGGAAGAGAGTCGAGGTAAACCTCTCTAGGATCGATAGGCACATCAAGGAGGGCGACGTGGTCGTGGTACCCGGGAAGGTCCTGGGAGGAGGCTCGATAACGAAGTCGAACGTAGTCATAGCTGCGTGGAGGTTTAGCAGATCAGCCCTTGAAAGGCTAGATGGAAGGGTGAAAGCGATCTCGATCGAGGAGCTCTTGGAACAAAACCCTGAGGGTAAAAACGTTAAAATAATAACTTAGGTAGGGGGTGAGGTATGAGCGGAAAAGAGGAGGCAATTGTTATCGATGGAACGGGGCACATCGCCGGGAGGCTTGCAAGCGTGGTGGCTAAAAGGCTTCTGAAAGGAGACAGAGTGGTTGTTGTTAACGCGGAGAAAATAGTGATTACGGGAAAGCCGAAGAGGGTTGTGGAGAAGTATCTTAAGAGGTGGGTCGAGTGGAAAACTTACTACAACCCGGAGCTTAGAGGCCCTAAGTATCCCAAGACTCCCGACAGGCTCTTTAAGAGAATGGTGCGTGGAATGTTGCCTATGGAGAAAACGATTGGGAGAGACTCCCTGAAGAGGCTTACGGTCTACGTAGGGCTACCGGATGAGTATAGGAACGCGAAGCTTGTAAAGGTGGAAGAGGCGCTCTTCAAAAACGAGCTGGTTCCGTACATCACCCTGGGGGAGCTTTATAAGTCCTTAACGAACAGAGAAGTGGTGAGTAACGCATGAAGATGGTGTTGGCCTCTGCCCGTAGAAAGACTGCACGCGCAAGGGTTATCCTTCGCGATGGCCGCGGGAGGGTATTCGTAAACGGGACTCCATTGGAGATACTCGAGCCGGAGGTCATACGGTTAAAAATAATGGAGCCTCTGAGGCTTGCCGGTAGCCTTGCCGAGAAGGTTGACATCTACGCTGAAGCCGAGGGAGGTGGTATCGTCTCACAGGCTTCCGCCATTAGGACGGCTATAGCGCGGGCTCTTGTAGAGTGGAGCGGGAGCGAAGAGCTGAAAAAGCTGTACTTAGCTTACGACAGGAGGCTTCTCGTAGAGGACCCGCGCCAAGCAGAGCCTAAGAAACCTAGAGGGAGATCGGCGAGGGCAAAGAGGCAGAAGAGTTACAGGTAGCTATTTGTACGAGTAGCTCCCAGACTTTCTGTGTGGACTCGTGCCTCTTGATTCGAGCCCTGGGGCGGCGCTCGGTTAGCGTACGCGTGAAGGTTGCGGGATGTACTCCTCTATCGAGCCGTACTTTATTATCTTGTCAATAGCCTCCGTATGAGACAGGAACATCCTCCTACAGCAATACCTGGTTATCCCTAGATCGTCGAGAACTTTGTTCGGGTCCTCGCCGTTAGCTACGCGCGTAGAGTACTCGTTCCACTTATCCCCTATCAGGGCTCCGCAAGTAAAACACCTTATCGGGAACATCATACGTGTTCTGTACTTACGTGTGGCGTTGAGCTTTTTAAACATTCTGTGCGCGTGAAGATCGAAGAGAGGGGGGATTCTCGCTGGTTGTCGCAGAGGTAGAACCCGCCTAAAGGGCTCTCTTTCGCGAGAAGGAAGGCGAGAGAATAGGTAGAGCTACGGAGCTAAAGATTTATCGATGCTCTCTTCGAGTAAGCATTGTGCATAACTTACGGGCGACGGTGTACTGCGTTGAAGAAAGCCTCGCACGCGAGTTTATTCTGCGCGACGTTTCCGAGGCTCTCTCAGAAGGGGGTAGGGTCTATGGAGCTGTGGGGGAGTGGCTTCGAGCGTACTTAGGCGAAAGGTTCGCTGTAAGGGATATCTGCATCGACGCATGCACGCTGCGGGGCCTCTCCACACTTTACGCTGTTCTTAAGGGACGCGTGACCGTGATGGGCTACGCTGTGCAGGCATCGTTTTTCTCAAGGCTGAACGAGAAGCTTGCTGTGCTCAGCTACGAGGATCCGGGAAACGCGGAGATCTACGGCCTCTTGTCCAGCCTGAAAGACGCGGGTGTTACCTTTAAGGAGAGATGCGCGGAAGAAGACCTCGCAGTACACCTCTTGGAGAGTTTTCCCCGGATACGGAGATACCTGCCTCTACTCTTAGCAGCTAAATCTCATGTTCATCGCGCATGCCTTCTCCTTCAGCTCGCGTGTAGCGAGGTGGACGCTTTCTCGGAGGTATACTCAGCTGTTGACAATGCCCGGTGGATCGTTTACATCGAAGATAGTTGCGTAGTACCGTACAACCCCCGCTTCAGGATAGTTCTCCAGCCTCATAGGTGTTCTTTAAGAGGGGCTCCTCGGAACTTGATGGAAAAGCTCTCGAAGGTAGACCCCTTCAGTGTCGTCAGGGTGGAGGGAACGGAGACCGCGAAGCTCAAGTAGCCCGGAAAGGCACAGCGTTCCCTCCATACGATTTCTCGGGAAAACCGCCGAGGAGTGGTGGGCCCGCCGGGATTCGAACCCGGGATCACCTCCGCGTCAGGGACTGATGCGCGTACACGCGTGGCATCCTACCGCTAGACTACGGGCCCTTTCTAGAGCTAATGTAGGTTCAGTCTCTCTTTTATAAGCTTTACTCGCGCGCGCTTATAGAAGTGGAGAAAAAAATGGAGGAAGAAAAAGGCAAGGCCATACTTAAGACTCACGTGCGGCGTGTCGATGAACGTTGAGAGCACTCTTCCCGCGAAAATCCAGACAGGGGTGGGCTTTCTGTTTACGAGACCCACTTGTTGGGAGGAATCTCTGCTGAAGTGTGCTATATGCGAGGAAGGTTTATATAGTAAATTGCAGAAGCCTTCAAAGGCGTCGTCCATGAGTCTCGATGAGTTAAAGCTACTCGAAGGGCAACTGCTGATACCGCTGGAAATGTACCTAGCAGCCGGTATAAGGATAGGCACGAAGATGAAGAGCAAGTTTATGGAGCCGTTTATATACAGTGCACGACCCGATGGTCTCTACCTTCTCGACGTGAAGAAGACTGACGAGAGGATAAGGATAGCCGCCAAGATGATAGCTAGGTACGACCCGTCCAAGTTCGTCGTTGTTTCGGGTAGGCAGTACGGGCACCGCCCGGTTAGGAAGTTCTGCGGGCTTGTCGGATGTAAACCCATGCTTGGGAGGGTACTGCCTGGAACGTTCACGAACCCTGCTCTCTCCCACTTCACCGAGGCAGACCTGATGATGGTTACGGATCCGCGTGTCGACGAGCAGGCAGTTGTCGAGGCGGGAACGATGGGTATACCTGTTATAGCTCTGTGTGATACCGACTCTCCTATATCCAACGTGGACTTGATAATTCCGACTAACAACCGTGGAAGGAAGGCCCTTGCGTTGATCTTCTGGCTACTAGCACGGGAAGTCCTCAGGATACGTGGAGACATACCGCCGAACGGAGAGCTCCCGGTACCGCTCTCCGACTTCGAAGCGAGGATACTTACTACCGGCGAAGTCGTGTAGCGGGTTTACGTGGGAGGGTTCCTTGTTCTCGAACTGCGTGTAAAAACGGGAGCTTACGCTAGAAATTTTAGTAGGATCGGCTATCACTAACAGGGTGTCGAGTCGTGGTGCGCTCCAAGAGACCCGCGGTGCACGCCGGCTACTTCTACCCTGCAGAAAAGCGGGAGTTGATCGAGGCTTTGAAAAACGCCTTTCTACACGAGCTGGGTCCAGGGAAGTTGCCCGAGAAACCTGGAAGCTACACCGGGAATCTGATAGGCGTGGTAGCACCGCACGCCGGCTACATTTACTCGGGGCACGTGGCCGCCCATGCCTACTTAGCTCTAGCAGAGGGAGGTAAGCCGGACGTGGTATTCATCCTTGGCCCGAACCATCACGCGCTCGGAGCCCCGATAGCGTTGGACGAAAACGAGGTATGGGAGACCCCGCTGGGAGACGTCGAGGTCGACTTCAGGGTCTCGAAGGAGCTTGCCTCGAGGGAGCAGATCATCCGCTTCGACTTCCAGGCGCACGCCTACGAGCACTCCATAGAGGTACAGGTGCCTTTCCTCCAGTTCGTATTCGGGGAGGGCTTCACGATAGTACCGATATCGATGATGCTTCAGACGCCGGAGGCCGCCCGGAGAGTCGGCGAGGCTATCGCGGGGCTCATAATGGAGAAGGGTCTTAGAGCCTACGTTGTCGCGAGTAGCGATATGAGCCACTACGTGGAGTCCAGGATAGCGGCCGAGAAGGATAAAGTGGCTATAGAGAGGGTACTGTTCCTGGACGCCGAGGGGTTATACAACGCGGTCATAGAGGAGGATATCTCGATGTGCGGTCCAGGGCCCGTCATGGCGCTAATCTACATCGCGAAGAAGCTTGGCTACGCCAACGTCCGCTTATTGAAGTACGCTGACTCCGGAGACGTCACGGGGGATAAAAGTAGCGTAGTGGCATATGCCTCCCTCGCGTTCGCACGCACATAGACAAACGGGCTGGGAGAAAACTCGCGCAGACTTTATTATTGCTTAACTCTTGTAAGCCCGGCATGTCGTCGGATATCATATTCACGAGGAAGGACCAGCACCTGGTATACTCGCTCAAGGAAAACGTTCAGGCGCGCGGAGTAACCACTCTACTTGAATGCGTCAGGTTTGTACACCAGACTGTACTCGAGGCAAACTTCTCCGATGTGGACGTGTCCACGAAGTTCCTTGGATACGAGGTCGCGGCGCCTATCGTCATCAGCGGGATGACAGGAGGCACCCCCATGGGTGGAAAAGTCAACGCCATGCTCGCCGAGGTTGCCCAGAGGTTGAAGGTACCCATAGGCGTTGGTAGCCAGCGTGCGGCACTGAAGGACAGGGCTGCCGTTGAGACATTTAGAGTTGTACGCGAGAAGGCGCCGGACGTACCGGTGATAGCCAATATAGGGGCTAGCCAGGTATCAATGGGCCTCAGTGCCGGCGAGGTGCAGGAGTTGCTGGACATGGTCGGCGCGGACGCGCTTGCCGTTCACCTAAACCCTCTGCAGGAGGTGCTTCAGCCCGAAGGAGAACCCTCCTTCAAGAACTTCCTCGGAAACCTCAGGGAGATCGTGAAGAGCGTAAAAGTCCCCGTGATTTTGAAGCAAACAGGGGAGGGCTTCTCCAGGGAATCCGCGCTGAAAATCGCCGATACGGGGGTAAAGGGGGTCGACGTTGGAGGCGCGGGGGGAACATCCTTCGCGGTTATAGAGGGTTTAAGGGCGCGCTACGCGGGGCTCGATCTTCACGAAGAGATAGCCTTCGAGTTTGCAGGGTGGGGTATCCCCACCGCGGCCAGCGTGCTCGAAGTGCGCTCGGCGTTACCAGACATACTGCTCATCGCTACGGGCGGCATAAGAAGCGGCTTGGACGCGGCTAAGGTGATCCGCCTTGGCGCAGATTTCGCCGGACTAGCCCTACCGGTATTGAAGGAAGTGTACTACAGGGGCGTCGAGGGGGGATACAGGTTCCTGGAGAAAGTTATCCGCGAGCTTAAGATAGCGGTTTTCCTCACAGGTGGGCGGACTCTCGCAGACCTCAAGAATGCGCCGATCGTTATAACCGGGGAGCTGAAGGACTGGGTGGTTCAGAGGGGGCTACGCGTATAGCATGCGCGCGATGCAGAAACGTTTATCGCCTGCTGTGAAGAAGGGGGTCGTGGAGGGTATGAGCGGGACGTGCGGGGGGTTCGAGCTTTTACCCCATACTGCCGATATAATGGTTAGGGCGAAGGGAAGGTCCATAGAAGAGGCCTTTTCAAATGCTGCCGTAGGGATGTACGAGGTTATGACGAGCGTAGCGTCCATAGAGCCTCTTGAAGACCGCGAAGTGGTAGCCGAAGGGTTTGACCTCGAGAACCTGCTTTACAACTTCCTCGAGAATCTCCTCGTATTGCTCGACACGGAGGGATTCCTCGTGTCACGAGTGAAAAGCTTGAGGATAAGCAAGACGGAGGAAGGCTACAGGCTTACCGCCGTGGTCTCCGGAGAGCGTTTCTCTCCAGATAAACACGAGTCCAGGGTTCTCGTAAAGGCAATAACCTACCACGAGATGAGGATTTACCGCGAAGACAACTGCTACGTCGTCGAGTACGTCCCCGACATTTAGCTCTCCTCTCAAAGAATCTCTATCTCTATCTTCTTGGCTATGATCTCGGGCACCTTTTTCCTCCCATCCTCTCTAAGCTTGATGATCCTCCAGCGTGCAAGCTCTGCTAGGTCTCTATAGACGTTTGAAGGGGATCTACGCAGTATCCTAGCAAGCTCGGAGATCGACGCGCCTTTGTTTTCCTTTATCGCAGAGAGAAGCTCGATAACCCTGTTGCTGAGCACTTTGCGGGCAGCTTCTACGCTGAGATTCTCTCTGATGATCTTCGGGGCTACCTCGCCTTCCTCCTCGTAAAGCGAGTACAGTTGCCTCAGCGCCGGGTGTCTTCTAAGGGTTACCGGGTCCATGTCTTCCCTCGTTGGAAGCCTCTCGACAACTATCTTTATCGTCACATGCTAAGTTTATCATTTTATGATAAAAAAGCTTATTTCGCGCGGTTCCTATATAGCTGTCGGTGGTGAAACAGTTATGGCTCCGCCACTTAGGAGGATCACCGAGTACCTATGGGAAATACCGGAGAAGTACAAGCCCGGCATGAACGTGCCGGGGCTCGTCATAGCGGATGAAGTGTTAATATCGAAGATGAAGGAGGATTTAACGCTCGAGCAGGTCGCTAACGTTGCCATGTTGCCGGGCATCTACAAGTACTCTATAGTTCTTCCAGACGGCCACCAGGGTTACGGCTTCCCAATAGGCGGCGTCGCCGCGTTCGATGCAGAGAAAGGCGTGCTTAGCCCCGGAGGCGTAGGCTACGATATCAACTGCGGCGTAAGAGTCCTGTCCACGAACCTTACGGAGCAGGAGGTTAGGCCGAAACTCAGGGAGCTCGCAGAGACCCTTTTCAGGAAGATCCCCTCGGGGCTTGGAAGCACGAGTGGTTTAAGGCTGAGCCACGCGGAGCTGGACCGCGTACTCGAGGAGGGGGTCGAGTGGGCTATTGAAAGAGGCTACGGCTGGAGAGAGGACATGGAGCATATAGAGGAGAAGGGGAGAATGGAGGGCGCAGATGCAGACGCGGTGTCCAACGAGGCCAAGCAGAGGGGTAGCAACCAGCTGGGCACGCTGGGTAGCGGGAACCACTTCCTGGAAGTCCAGAGGGTTGACAAAATCTACGACCCCGAGGTTGCAAAGGTTTTCGGGATTGAGAGGGAGGGACAAGTAACCGTAATGATACACACAGGTAGCAGGGGGCTTGGACACCAGGTTGCAAGCGACTATCTGAAGATAATGGAGAGAGTCGTAAGAAAGTACAACATGCCGCTACCGGACAGGGAGCTTGTATCCGTGCCGGCGACGTCCCCGGAGGCCGAAAGGTACTTCGCAGCCATGAAGGCCGCGGCGAACTTTGCCTGGACGAATAGGCAGGTTATCACACACTGGGTTAGGGAAAGCTTCCGAGCGGTTTTCAAGACAGACCCGGATAAGCTCGGTCTCAATGTGATCTACGACGTAGCTCACAACATTGCCAAGCTCGAGGAGCACGTGGTGGACGGTAAAAGAGTGAAAGTCTACGTTCACAGGAAGGGGGCTACGCGGGCCTTTCCACCCGGGCACCCAGAGATCCCCGCAGACTACAAATCCATAGGTCAACCCGTCCTGATACCCGGCTCTATGGGTACTGCGAGCTACATACTCGTAGGAACGCAGAAAGCCATGGATTTGACGTTCGGCTCCTCTCCGCACGGCGCTGGAAGGATGCAGAGCCGCGCTGAAGCGCGTAGAAGCGTGAGGGGACAGGAGATAAAGTCCGAGCTTGAGAGTAGAGGTATAGTGGTTAGGGCTGCGAGCCTAGCTGTCGTCGCCGAGGAGGCTCCAGACGCGTACAAGGACGTGGACAGAGTAGTTATGGTCGCGGATGCAGTCGGCATTGCTAGGAAGATAGTGAGGATGACGCCCATAGCAGTGGTGAAAGGCTAACCGCCGCTCAAGTGCGAGAAGTTCACACTCAGGCGTAAAAGATTTATTTCTTACTTGTTCTCAAGGCTGAGGGATGTAGATGGCAGAAGGCGACCAGTACATAACTACTCTTGATGGCAACGAGATCAAGGTATTCGACCGGTGGAGCACTAGGGACGTGGAAATAAGGGATCCGGGGCTTAAGAAGTACATCTCGCTGAAGCCTGTCCTGGTACCTCACTCGGAGGGGAGGCATGCGAAGAAGAGGTTTGCGAAGGCTAGAGTCTCGATCGTCGAGAGGCTTGCTAACAATTTGATGCGTCCCGGGAGGAACGCCGGCAAGAAGATGCTGGCACTAAACATAGTTAAAAGGGCGTTCGAGATAATAGAGCTTAAAACGGGTAAAAACCCCATACAGGTGCTTGTTTGGGCGATAGAAAACGCATCTCCAAGGGAGGAGACTACACGCGTAATATACGGAGGTATCCTCTACCACGTGTCTGTAGACGTATCCCCGCAGCGTCGCGTAGACTTAGCCTTAAGGTTTATCACGGAGGGTGCTAGGGCTTGCGCGTTTAACAACCCGAAGCCCATAGAGGAGTGCCTTGCAGATGAAATAGTGGCGGCAGCGTACGGAGACCCGAATAGTTACGCGTTGCGCAAGAAGGAAGAAGTAGAAAGAGTGGCCCTCGCGGCCAGATAGCGCGCAGCACGCGAGCCACTTTTATATACAATACACACTTAAGTTTGTTTGAACGCGTTATTTGCGTGATGAGCAATGTCCGAGGAGTTATGGGTTGAGAAGTACAGGCCTAGGAGCCTCGACGAGATAGTGGACCAGGAAGAGATCGTGAAGAGGCTTAAAGAGTTCGTGAAGAACAAGAACATGCCGCATCTCCTTTTCGCGGGACCTCCCGGGACTGGGAAAACTACTGCGGCTCTCGCTCTAGCGCACGACCTGTACGGCGAAAGTTGGCGTGACAATACTCTGGAGCTAAACGCCAGCGATGAGAGAGGCATCGACGTTATCAGGAGCAGGATAAAGGACTACGCAAGGACGTTGCCTATAGGCGACGTGCCGTTCAAGCTGGTTATACTGGACGAGGCAGACAACATGACTGGCGACGCACAACAAGCTCTGAGGAGGACCATGGAGCTTTTCTCGAGGAACACTCGCTTTATCCTGATAGCTAACTATGCCTCCAAGATAATAGAGCCGATACAGTCTAGATGCGCGGTGTTCAGGTTCCAGCCTCTACCGAAGGGGGACGCGTTCCAGAGGTTGAGGTGGATAGCCCAGCAAGAGGGGATAACGGTTGACGACGGGGCTCTCGAAGCAATATGGGAGGAGAGTCAGGGCGACCTTAGGAAAGCTATAAACACCTTGCAGGCAGCCTCCGCTATCAGCAGGAACGTAACAGAGGAGGTCGTATACGCGGCACTCGGCCGCGTGAAGCCCAAAGAAGTAAGAGAGATGATTGAAAGCGCATTGAAGGGTAACCTGTTGGAGGCTAGGGACAAGCTTAGGCTTCTGCTCTACAACTACGGCTTGTCCGGCGTCGACATAATACGCTTTATCCACAGGGAGGTGCTCTCACAGAAGAGCGTTAGGCTCGACGATGCTACCTTGGCAGAGCTACTTGTACTGGTCGGAGAAACAAACTACAGGATAGTGGAAGGGTCCGACGATGAAATACAGTTAATGGCGTTGCTCTCGAAGCTTGCACTGGTCTCGAAGAAAGCTGCTAAGGGTTAGCCGGGGATGTCCGCCGTAAAAGTTCAGCTAGTCCCTTGGACCGAGAAGTATAGGCCCGCCAGAATTGCCGACGTAGTGGGAAACGAGGAGGCAAAAAAGAAGTACGTGGCTTGGATAAACTCCTGGGTCAAGGGGAAACCCAGCAAGAAGGCCGCTCTGCTCTACGGGCCTCCCGGGAGCGGTAAGACAAGCATAGTACACGCAACGGCCAAGGAGTTCTCGTGGGAGTTGATAGAGCTGAACGCTAGCGACGTGAGGACGCGCGAAGCCTTGCAACAGAGGCTCCTAGGAGCGCTGAACACCCGATCCGTGCTCGGCTACTCCGGGAAGATAATACTTCTAGACGAGGTTGACGGGATATCGACCAAGGAGGACGCTGGAGGGCTCCAGGCGATTGTAGAGCTTATAGAGAAATCCAACTGGCCCATAGTTCTAACGGCCAACGACCCATGGGATCCAAAGCTTAGACCTCTAAGAGACCTCTGCGAGCTCATCGAGTTCAAGAAGATAGGCAAGAGGGACATAATGAAGGTCTTGGAGAACATCTGCTCAAAGGAGGGTGTCGAGTGCTCAAGGGAGGTTCTATCCGCTATCGCGGATAACGCTAAGGGAGACCTGAGGGCAGCGATAAACGACCTGCAGTCTCTCGCCATGGGGAAGAAGACTATAAGCCTCGCCGACCTCCAGATCCTAGGGGACAGGGCTGAGCAGGAAACCATATTCGACATCGTGAGAAGCGTTTTAACGGCTAAGTACCCCGAGCAGGCCCTAGCTGTCACCAGGTTGCCGTCGCTCGACTACGAAATGCTTATGCAGTGGCTAAGCGAGAACATCGTGTACCAGTACGAACCCAGCTTGCAGGCGATAGCCGACGCATACGACGCTCTCTCATGGGCTGACATAATGTTGACCAGGATGAAGAGGGAGCAGCAGTGGGCGTTGCTCTCCTACGCGTTGGAGCTTATGACTGCCGGCGTGGCAAGCGCGCGGGAGCGTCCACCCTTCAAGTTCGTGAAGTATTCTTTTCCGGAGAAGCTAAGGATACTTGCGCGATCGAAGGAAAAGAGGGAGAAGTTCGTACGCGCCGTTAGAGGTGCAGCGGCGAAGATTCACGTCTCTACGTCTAAGTTCAGAACGGACGTTCTCCCGTATCTCAGGGTTATCTACGAGCACGACAAGAAGAGGGCATTAGAGATACTGCGGAATCTCGGCGTCCCAGAGGACGCCTTAGAGCTCGCTACTCAGTAAGCTCTTCGCCCCTCTCCTCTCCCCGAGAGCTCAGCTCCTTCTCTATGGAATCTCTCAGTATTTTCTCTAGGAGGTCTAATGGGATTCTGTTTATTCCCACTACGCTGTTCGCGGGTAGACCCGGGAAGGTGATCATCGTCGTCCTGCCGCGCGTCTCTCCACGCCCCGTCCTAGTATCCACGAGACCCATTTTCTTCAGGAACTGGACTTTCTCCCAGATTCTAGTGTACCTTAACGGTTTCTCTCCGAACTTATTGCACACGTCTTCATATTGTATCACTACCTCCCCCATGTTCACGTAGGCTTTTTCCCTTTCGAGTAGTAAGAGCTCCGTAATAGCGAGTAGCAGTAGCTTCTCGTGTAGCGGGAGCCTAGTCACGGTTTCTTCGTCGATGTAAGAGGGTAGTACGCCCTGGTTCACCACGTAACGCACGTCTTCGGGTAGTATCGTCTCTCTTTCCTCCCCTTCAGCTCTAAGCGCAGAGTAGTATAGAACCTTGATCGCCATCCTAGCGTCCCCAATCCCGCTCTTCGTATCGGGGTTGTAGCCAACCGTGTCCGCTATCATCTCTATGATCTCCTCCGAGACCGCCTCCTCGCGGATAGCTCCTTCGTCGCGTATACGCGCCCAGAGGATGTCCTGGAGTTGCTGGGAAGTGTAAGGGTTAAACCTCACTACGCGCCCTGAAAGCGAGCTTACAACTGCTTTGTCTAAGTAGGCTAGGCTTTCGTCCAGTTGCCTGAAGATAACGATCAAACCTAAGCCTAGCTGGACTTCGGGTAGGACTTCCCTGACGCGGGAGAAAACGTAGAAGAGCTCGTTGCCGTCCTTCTGCTTAGCGAGAATGTCTGCCTCGTCTAGGATTATTAGAGCATTGTTCTCGCGCCTGCTTATAAACCCGAACACATACTCTGCCAGCTCCTGAGAGGAGAAACCCCTCCGGGGGATATCGAGTCCGCAGTCGCTTCCAATCTTCCTGAAAACCTGGAACTTCGTTCGGTACTCTTGGGCGTTCACGTAGGATACGAGTATGGGAGGAATCTTTCCCTTAGCGGCCTTATCCTTAACCTCCCTACCAATGGTCCTTGCAACCGCAGTTTTCCCGGTGCCCGCCTGCCCAGCGTAGATAATCGTGCGGAGAACGTCCTTCTGACCCCTAATAACGTCCTGCATAACCCTGAGAGTTTCCGCTATCTGCTCCGCCCTGTGAGGAAGCTTCAGCGGAACGTACTCGCTACTAAGCTTGCGCTCATCCAGTATTATGCGCCTAGGACGCGCGTAACCGTCGTAGCTGAAGCTCATCGAAGCTCACTACGAGTAAAGCTACTTAAGGAATATACCCCAGAGCGATAAATATACCTTGCGCGCGGAGCTGAGAGGAGGGGGGCTGGGAGCCTTTCCCTGATGGTTTTTCGCTTTAACCGTCTTGGTTCTCCAGCTACTCAAAGCGCTCCACAAGGCTCTATGCGCGCTAGGGTGTTAAGCCGGTAGGGCTGTGCACTCGAGGATTACGGGTGAAAAGCACCTCGAACACGAAGACCGCTTGCCCGTCCGTCTCGACCGCGTATAGCAAGCCTCCAGAGTCCAGCAACCCGTTCGTTCTCAACTCGCGCATAAGCAGGGAGTAGGCAGACTGGCTCCAGCCCTCGACTTTCTCGAGCCTCACGGAGATCCTCCGAATCTTTACTCCCTCTTCGAGGAAAAAGGAAACAATCTCCCTCAGAGTCTGGGCAACCTCCGAGCTTAAAGGTAGTACCTTGCGAAGGAGCTTTACCTTGAGGATGTGCCTTACAGGGTACCTCCTGAAGATCCTTCGAAGGTCCTCCGCGGGAATACGCGTGACCAAAGAAACCCTCCCCCTAGAAACGCCGGTCACCCTGACTTCGACGTCGTAGGGGAAGAGGAGGTCTAGCACATCCCTGACTACCTGCTTTTCGTGTCCACTATCGACGCTTATCGCTACGACGTTCTCCTCTCGCATAGTACAACGCCCTCAGTACGTGGCAGTCCACCTCTCCAGCGAAAGCCTGTCTACGAGCTCTCTCTTTACCTCTACTCCGAGCCCGCGCCTCCTGGGAACAGCTATCGTGCCGCGAGGGGTTATCTCCCAGGGAGGCTCGACTATGTCCTCATCCCAGTAGCGGTTGCTCGCGGAGATATCGTTAGGGTAGTTAACGAACGGAAGGGACGCGAGGGCGACTAGGAACGCCCTGCCTATGCCTGTTTCCAGCATTCCGCCAACCCACGCCCCCCACCCGAGCTTCGCCGCGACTTCTAAGATGCTTTTAGCCTTGAGCACTCCCCCAACCCTTGCAGGCTTAACGTTCACGACCTCCGCTGACCCCAGGATGCTTGCAACCACCAGGTCGTGCAAGCTCCTAATACTCTCATCCAGGCACACAGGGGTAGAGATCTTCCTGCTCAAAACGCTGTGCTCGTAGAGATCGTCGTAGGCGAGGGGTTGCTCTAGCATGAGCAGGTTAAACCTATCGAGCTCCCTGAACACTCCGATGTCTCTCAAAGAGTACGCTCCGTTAGCATCTACTTGGAGCCTGATGTCCCCGAACTCCTCCCTTATCCTCTTCACGACCTCGACGTCGTAGCCCGGCTTAATCTTCACCTTTATACGCTGGTAACCCTCTTCCAGCCTCCTCCTTACCTCTCTTAGAAGCTCCTCAACGCTAGCCTTTATACCTATGCTAACCCCCGCCTCTATTTCCTGCCTGGAGCCTCCGAGAACCTCCGAGACGCTCCTCCCCTCCATTCTCGCCTCTAGGTCCAGCAGCGCCTCCTCGACAGCAGTCTTCGCCATGGGGTATCCACGTATCGAAGCCACCAGTCTGTGAAAATCTTCCACCTCCTCAATATCTCTTCCCACCAGGCTCGGCGCGATAAACTTCCGGATCACCAGGCTCGACGTCTCGTAGGTCTCGTAGCTATACCAGGGGCCCCGGTCTGCTACAAGTTCTCCCCACCCCTCCTCGCCCCCCTTCTCCTCCACCCTTACTAGCACAACCGGCCTCGTGGAAACACTTCCAAAGCTCGTCCTAAACTCTTCTTTAAGCTTCATCTCGAGGTAGAAGAGCTCGAGCTTCCTGATCTCCACGGCTATCCCCCGTGAGCTTCTAAAGTTTCCTCCTTATTTATTTCTGCGCATGCTGGAGCGCAAGATAGATAAGGATCGGTGCACCGGTTTACGTGAGCCGGGGTGGCCGAGTGGACTAAGGCGGTGGACACTCATAAGCCACAGTTGAGATCCACTACCCGTTAAGGGTGCCCGGGTTCAAATCCCGGCCCCGGCGCCACTCCCAGTTCGTGCATGCGCGCGCGGAAACACGGGAATAAAAAAGGAGGTTTTACGCTAGCCCTAGCTCCCTGAGCTCCTCGATGCCCTCTTCTAGCTCTCTTGCCAGCTCTTCGTCCTCCTCGACCTGCGTGGTCGCGCCGCGCACTGAGGCTAGGAACTCCTCGATCGCGTCCAGCGCTTCGACGAGGCGCGCCTCGTACAGCCCGTCACGCCTAAGAGTGCTCGCCAGAAGCCTCGACAACGCGCCTATCGTTCTAACGATAACCCTCGGGTCACTCACGCTCGGTCAACCCTCTTTACCACCGGGCTTTCAACGCGGAAAAAACGGGAGAAAGCTCCCACGTTTACAAGCGCAGGCAATAAATCCCAGAAATCCACTATTAACATAGCAATCGGGCTCGCGGCCGAAAAGTGAAGCCGCGTCACCCCCCCCCCCCGGGGGCGACACAGGCAAAGCCCCCGGGAGAGGCGCTCAACAGGTGAACCCCGCGGCCCAAGATGACAATGACCCCCAGAAGCCCGGCCGCGGGAGGACGGGGGAGGAGGGGGCCGAGGCGCAAGCGAAGACTAGGCCTTGGGGAGAAACCCTGCCCCTCCCCGCCGCTAAAAATATCTTTTTTTACCCGCTCGTCTACCCATCCCTCCCGTCAATGGGGGCCCTCCCGGAGAGGGAGAGGTCCGATGAGCGCGCTCGGCTGGGCTTTGCCCGGGGCGCGTGAGGGGGCGCCTGCCCGGCTGGGCCTTGCCCGGGGCTGGCGCCTCCGGGGCCCTGTGAACGCCCGCGTCTGGGCCGCGCCCGGCGGGTGCGAGGGAGCACGCGGCGGCGGGCCGTGCCCGAGCCGCGCGCCTAGACGAGCGGGGGCGGCGGGGGAGGCGGGGCTCTGGGGCCCCAGCCCCGGGCTGGGGCGTCTCTCCCTCAACCGGGGAGAGACCGGCCTAGGGGCTGAGCCGCTGGCTGTGAAGCCCGACACGATGAGCCCCGCATGGGGTGACGGTCGCCCCTAGTAAACGCCGCCGGCTTCCCCGGGGGGCCGGTCGAGGCGGGCTGAGCCTTGCCCCAGCGGGCCCGCCCGAGACGACGACGAGGACGCTCACGGCGCTTAACGCTCACACATCCCTCCCGCCACGCTGACCCCTGATGCGCGCGCCCTCGCAGGGCGCCCCCTCCACCATTTAAGGAGGGGTTAAGGTATGAATGAAGTAGTGATGAAGGGAGATGGAGCGGGGGAGGGTGTCGAGGAACGCGTTAGGGAGGAGGTTTGGAGGCGTGCGGCTCTAAGCTTGTATGCCACCAGGATCAAGGATAAGAGGAGGTCTAGGGGTAAGAAGAAGAGGGGCGAGATACACTACGTGGGCCTCTTCGACGCGGTGACTGGGATTAACTGGGACTTTACCAGGTTTGCGGCGCACGCGCTGACTGTTGTGCCGGACGAGGCTTACCCGAGGTTTTACAGGTTCATAGACATCGACGCGAGGAAGTACCTCTTGCTAAGCGATGACAACAGGCCGAGAGAGGGAAGCGCGGCCGTAGAGCTCAGAGGAAGGTTGCAGGCAATCGTCGACGCCGGCGCCGACGGCCTCAGAGCCGAGAGGCATGGAAGGCACTGGCGCGTCTACCCTCCGCGGGAGAACTGGTACGTCGTCGTGAGCAAGCCCACTAGCGGCTGGTCCGTGCGCATCCCGTTGAAAGGCTTCTGGGTTGAGTCAGAGTTTCCCAGGGTTCTAATGAATACTCCGATCAGCGTTCTACGGAGCCTGCAGAGGGGGTGGATCTTAACGGATGTGACACCCCCTCATGGGCGCCACAGCGATGTACGTTTCAGCACAACGCAACCGTGGCAGTTGCCAGCCACGCTCGCGGCCTTTCCTAGTGACAATATTCGCTTGGGCATCACGGCGGGCATACTCGGCAGTACCAGGCTAAGCATTGAGTGGGGAGTGAGCATCTACGGCTACGAGGAGGAGCTGGGCTGGGCTTCAGGGCTTGTAGGCGAAGTTAAACGTGTAGAGTTCCGTGCACTCGTCGAAAGGTGCAAGGCGCTACAGGGGGACCCGGTCGCTCTACACACAGCCTTCCTGGGAGACGGGCTACGCACACTCTTTCTGAGGATAAGAGAGTTATACTTCAGTATTGGCAACGAGATAGTCTACTTGCCGACGGAAAGCGCTGTCTTCAACGCCCGCGCCGCGGTCGAGCTTGCCTCTGAGTACGTAGCATTCGTAGGTAAAGTCACTAGGTGCGCGAAGATTCGGCACTGGCTCTATGTTGCCTACGGAGCGCCAGGCAGGAGGGGTAGGAGGCCCGGACAGAAGGTGGTGTCTTACCAGGAGCTCGGTTTTTACGTTGACATTGCCGGCGCGATGCTGAACCTCTCCTTGGTAACCGTCGGCGACAAGTACGCCTACATATACGCTAGGATGCCCTTTGATAGCGCGCCGCCAGGCTGGTACGAGAGAGCCGTCAAGGAGGGGTGGACTGTGAATGTTGTCAGGTCAGGCGGGACGCTTTACTACGAGATCCCTCAGGACTCTCTTTTCGAGCACGCAGGCGAGGATCCGGAGCTCTGGGAGGCGCTCTACCGCTTCGCAGTTGCCAAGTCGGAGGCTAGGCCGGCCGCGAAGAAGCTAGTCGAAGAACTGCTAAGGATCAAACCAGCTGGGGCACAAGAATAAGGGGTAAAACCAACAGAGAAAGGCGCCCGGCCCCCTCCTCGAGAAACGCGTGCACGAGAAGAGGTTCCAAGTTCCGCGCGCGACGAAAAGATTTTTATTTAGGGGGCATCGAAGGAGAAGAGGGAATGTATGTCCGGAGAGTTCAGGTACATCGTACGAGTCGCAGGGGTGGACTTACCAGGAGATAAGGCTCTCGTCTACGCGCTAGCCGACATTAAGGGTATAGGAGTCTCGACAGCGCAGGCTGTAGCCAAGAAGCTCGGACTCGACCCCTACAGGCTTCTCGGCACATTGAGCGAAGAGGAGGTGGAGAAGCTCTCTGCTGCTCTCAGAGAGATAGAGAAGCTGGGGCTTCCACCGTGGATGCTCAACAGGAGGAAGGACCCGTTTCTAGGCGTTGACCGTCACCTGATAACTTCAGACCTCTTAATCACGGTTAGAAACGATATAGAGTTCATGAAGAAGATCAAGAGCTACAAGGGAGTTAGACACATGCTTGGACTTAAAGTCCGCGGACAGAGGACGAGGACGACCGGCCGTACCGGGTTAACTGTCGGTGTTAAGAGAGGAAAGGAGAAAGCTCAGCAACAGAAGGGTGGCTAGGCATGGGAGATCCGAAAAAACCTCGTAAAAAGTGGCAGGGACCGTCCCACCCGTGGCGCAAAGAGACTCTACTAGAGGAAATGCAGCTCGTCGGAGAGTACGGCTTGAGAAATAAGAGAGAGCTCTGGATAGCAAAGTCTCTTTTAAGGGAGATACGCGCAAAAGCTAGGAAGCTTTTAGCCTTGCCCGCCGAAGAAAGGATTAAGCTGGAAAAGCCCCTCGTCTCCAGGCTGTATAAAATGGGGCTGTTGCCCAGCGAGGACGCCAGCTTGGACGACGTGTTAAGCCTTACTGTGCGGGACGTCCTAGAACGACGCCTTCAGACGATCGTCTACCGTAAGGGTTTAGCCACGACTATTAGGCATGCAAGACAGCTGATCACGCACGGACACATAGCGGTGAACTCCAGGCGAGTGAGAAGCCCTGGCTACCTCGTGTCTCGAGACGAGGAAAACTTCATTAGTTACTACGAAGGCTCACCACTCGCTAAGATGGCTCAGGGAGGTGCGCAGAATGTCTGAGAAAGAGCAAAAGGAGGTTGAAGCAAAAGAGTCTTCCGGGAAAGCCGAAGAACGCAGGGAAACGAGGGAGAAGCAGGTCAGGGGAGACGTCGGGATAGCGTGGATCTACGCCAGCTACAACAACACGATAATACACATTACCGACCTGTCGGGCGCCGAGACTATAGCGTTTGCATCGGGAGGAATGGTTGCCAAAGCTGATAGAGACAAACCCTCCCCCTGGGCGGCTATGCAGGCAGCGGCCCGTGCAGCGAAAATAGCCCTAGACAAAGGGATCAGGGTTGTACACGTAAAGATAAAGGCTCCCGGAGGGTATGGTCCAAAGACGCCTGGACCCGGCGCCGGGCCTGCTATACGTGCGCTTGTTCGGGCAGGGCTCATGGTGGATAGAATCGAGGACGTAACACCACTTCCAACAGACAGCATCAGGAAGCCTGGAGGACGCAGAGGAAGAAGGGTATAGCAACCCTACACGTTGACTTTTCCACTAAGACTTTCTTGCATGACTAGATGAAGAAGGTATGTTTGTCAGACCGGAAACCTTTTCGTCACGTATCCGTGCTGCAATGGGTCATCATCTACTTTCTCCATGGATGCGTGGCTCTTAAGCTTTTGCGCCACTGGAGCAAGCAGAGTCGCTTTATACGCCCGTGCAAGGTTTTTCGCGCGCTGGGCTTATATTGCTGTAAGCGAACATATCTAGTAGTCGCTAAAACGGTGCGTCATAGTGCCATGGATAGGTATTGGGAAGAAGTGCCTGGAGAACGAGCAAGAGGTTGCGAAGTACCTAGAAGATAGCGGGGTACAAGTTTTGAAAAAATTTGAGCTCGAAATAGAGGTAGACGGCGAGTGGATACCCTTCTTGGTGTTCGAGGTACTAGGCTTCGTCGAGGGACTGAGCGAAGACCTTTCCAGGAACTTCCAGTGCCCAACCTTGGAGAGCGGCCCACACCTCGTACTCGGCGAGGTCTCCGCGAAGCTGTGGGATGAAGCGGTAAAGGTCGTTTTCCCGGATGGAGGGTCGAGGATAATACCGGTGTTTACCTTCGACGCTTTCCTCGATATTCGGGTGCCTACGAAGAAGGTTAAAGGCTTGAAGGGACAACTGATACTAGCCGGGAGAGTCTTCGAGCTACCGCTTTCGAAAGATGACCTTCTCTTCATAGCTAAGCTCGATAAAAAGTACCTGGAGAAGATTGAGAAGGCTGTCGCAGTGTATGGTTTGGACAAAATACTCTCGAAGGAGGCCCAGGCGGAGCTCGCCGGGAAGCCTTCAAAGAAAAGTCTCTCGTACGAGGTTGACTACGAGAGCGGTATGGCTCTCGTGATGCTGGAGAACAAGATTCAAACAATCGGTATACCCCGGCTCGCAGTTCTGCTTGCCGAGGAGGAAATGTACAGGGATATCAGGGAAATCTATGGTAAAATCTCAGAGGAGTTGAAGGAAAAGATGAAAGAAGCTTTACTGGACTACTACGAGTTCAGAAAGCTTTCCGGGCGTTCCCTAAAAGATCTTGAAGAACTTTTAAAAGAGCTAGGAGTAGAAGTGAAGTAAAACCAATGCCAACTAATATCTTTAAGCTTTTCGGCTAAAAATATATTTATGAGGCACGGTCATATTACATCGGTGGGCATGCCCAGGCTTGCATCCAAACCTCAGGCTATTACTGCCTCCCCGATAAGGCGTATCGCCGCGCTACTAGACGAGGCTAGGAGGAAAAGCGACATAATAAGCTTCGGCGGTGGGGCGCCGAGTCTTCCCCCACCGCAGGAGGTTGTAGACTTCCTCGTAGACTTCCTCAAAAACAACCCCCAGAAATCCGTGGCGTACGGGAGCACTAGGGGGATGATCGAGCTTCGAGAGTTGATAGCCCAGGATCTCAAGAAGTACTGGGGAGTAGACTACGACCCCAAAGACGAGATAATAATAGTTAACGGTGGCACTGAAGGCATATACCTAGCGCTAAGCGCGATACTGGAGCCCGGAGACGAAGTAATAGTGCTGGATCCCACGTACCTAGGCTACCACGAACCCGTAAAACTACTGGGGGGCAGGGTTAGAACGGTCCCTGTAACCGTGGAGAACGGTTACCAGCCAAGGATAGAGGACGTTAAGAAGGTTATATCCCCGCTCACAAAGGCTTTCATACTGCTGAGCCCGGACAACCCCACCGGGAGGGTCGTCACAGAGGAGTTCGTAAGGGGGCTGGTAGATCTAGCAGTCGAGCACGACTTCTGGATAGTATTCGACGCCGTCTATAAGCACATATCCTACGGCAGGCCTACCCCGTGGGTAGACTCCTTTAAGGGCGCCCGGGAACGCACGATAACGATAAACAGCTTCAGCAAGGAAGCCTCGATACCCGGGTTCCGCCTAGGCTACGTTACAGCCCCCCGGGAGGTCGTGGAGGTGATGGAGAAGATCAAGCAGTACGTATCCCTGGCTCCCGACACGCCGGGGCAAATAGCGATGATAAAATTCCTGGAGAGCGGAATCAAGGATAGGTACCTACAGGAAGTAGTCATACCGACATACCGCAAGAGGCGCGACTTCATGTATAAGTGCATCCAGGAGTACCTACCGGAGGCTAAAACCTCGCTACCGGAGGGAGCCTTCTACTTCTTCGTCAACATCGAAGAATACCTGAAAGCCATGGGACGCGACGACGAGGAATTCGCGAACAGGTTGCTGTACAGGAAGAGCGTCGTAGTCATACCCGGCAGGTACTTCGGAGAAATGGGCAAGAACCACATCAGGATGACCTTCGTAAGCGAGCCGGAAGAGAGAATCGAAGAGGGGATAAAGAGGATGAGCGCGTACGTCTCGAGCTACATGTAGCAAGCTAGGAGAAGCCCGCTGCCTCGGCTATCCTCCTCTTTATATCCTTTAAAGTGTAGAGTAGGACGCCGAGCCTAGTGTCCTTGCCGAACAGCACAGCCATGTAGCCTATTTCTCCCAGCTTAGTGTATATAATGCCGGAGCCGTCCGGCGCGTTTACTGTAATCCACTCAGCCTCACCCTTCCCAAGCTCGGTGCTCGCCCTGTTACCGACCTCCGACAGCACCGCTGTCAACGCGGCTACCTTTTCTTCGAGATCCTTGTCCGTCAGGCTACTAAACAGCGGTAAACCGTCGCTACTAGAGATCACGAAGCCCTCGACCCCCGCCACGCGGGTGACTGGGTCGATTATCTTTCGAAGACTTTCGAGGTCCAAGCTCAATACTGTTCACCATGCTACATCGTGAAATCCCGGCTATATTTTTTCTTCGTTGAAAATAGTCACCATTCAAACACTTAGGTTTTAAACGCCAAAGGCGAAGAACGTTTTCAGCTATGCCTATGGAACGACTCTTTCCTCTCTCCTCGTAAGGATGAGGTCGACAAGCTTCTTAAGTACGCTTATGGCCATGGCTTTATCGCGCGCTACCAGCGGAGCTACGTAAGCTGGGTCTACGTTGAATATCGATGCTACCCGGCTTGGGGGTACGGAGCCCTTTACGTCTTGCTTGTTTACCGCTATAATGTGGGGGTAGTTGCCGAGGCTCTTCATATACGTGTAAATGCCTCTGGCTCTGTAGACTTCGAGTAGCGAGCTTCCGTCGACGAGGAACAGGTACCCGTGCATGCCCTGGGCCAGCACTCTCCACATGAACTGTAGCCGTGTTTGACCCGGAGTCCCGAAGAGGTATATCGGGATTCCGTCCAAGTACAGCTTTCCGTAGTCGAAAGCGACCGTGGTATACTCCTTTACTTTTTGCTCGCCGGGGGTGGTTACGGGCACCTCTGTAGAGAGTACGTTTTCCGCCACTGTCCTTACGAATGTTGTCTTTCCGCTGGCATATGGACCGCTAACCAGTATCTTGAGATAGCCTCGCTGGACCTGCATACCCGACACCCGCCGTGCGGACTACGTCCTCCTCGTACTTTCTGAGCACGAGGTGTATTAGCCCCAGGTTAGGTCTCGGAGTTGTCGAGAGAGCTATGAACGACCCGTCGAGAGAGGATATGACTATATGCTCTCCGTTTTCGAACTCTACGTCTACCCGCTTAACCTTCGAGTTGAATATGTCGCCCAGAGCGTCGAGCGATCCAAGAGCGGCAGCCGAAGCTACGGCGAGGAACTCCGCCTGTGGCTGGTCTGGCGCCACGTAGGCTACCGGTATGCCGTCCCGCCAGGCAAACACTATCGAGACTATGGCGTCGTGGGTTTCCTTGATTATCTTCGCGAGCACCCCCCTTACTTGGTCGCTTTTATCCGCGCTCATAGCTTTAACCCGTGAAACCTTTCTTGCTCAACACCTCGGTGAAATATTTGCTTATCGATTTCTTAGCCGCGGTGATAACATCCTCTGTGACTTCGCGCGCGTCTGAAAACTCGAGAATACCGTACACGGATAAGTCCCTTACCTCGCCCAGATAGAATATCTCCAGTTTTCTACCGCCCCTCGTCAGTGAAACGTTTTGCGAATTATAAAGCCTTAGGATGTCCAGTAGGCGAGCCGGCTCATCGCTACCCTGCCCATAGATTTCAACGGGGTATCCCTGGGAAGTTATTATACACGCGAACCTGAGCCCGGGGAAGTATAGAGGTAGGTCGCCAAGACTTTTCAGCTCGACCTCTCTAACGGCTTCCTTTGCAACGGGCTTCGCGGTGACTTGTGGTTGGGCGATGGGTCTGGGGGCGGGTACTTCCCGTGATATCCTTTTCTCCAGGACAACAAGCTTAGTCTCCAGCGTGTTAACCTTCGCGGACAGGGTCTCCAAGCCCTCGACAAGCTTCCTTATGTCTTCGGAACCGGGTTTGCCTGCCCCGCTTTCGAGGAGCTCAACCTTTTTTTCTAGCTCCTTAAGCGTCAAAGCCAGGCTTTCCAGCTCCTTCGCGAAGTTTTCTCCACGGGGCTCCTTAACTCTGCCGGCAAAAACCTTTAAGACGTAGAGGAGGGATATGAGGGTGCCTGCGCTGAGACCTATGGACGCGAACGCTATAAACACAACTAAAAGAGTATCCACGGTGAGGGTTGCCTGGAAAAGTCCGCTTTGATGAAGAGTTGTTGGGTACATGAGCCAGCCACTAACACTTTTAACTTTCTGCGAGATTTTATAATTAATCTTTCGTTTTCAATCTTTCTCCACCATACTTCTCAGTTGTTCGGCCGCCTCCTCGGGTGTCACCCTGGCTACGCGGACGGAGTCCAGCATCTCTATCCCGCCGACGTGTTCGAAGGGGATTATGTCGATGAACATGTGGAAGAACGAGTCGTACCCGTAAGGATTGCTGTAGAACAGTACGTTGCGGTCCCGCGTAATCCCCAGCCTATCCATGGCCCTGGAAACTCTTCGAAGCACATCGGCTAATCCGAGTAGTTCGCTGCTCGAGAGATCCGTGTACCGCGCTACATGCCTCTTCGGAGCGGCCCTTACGTGGTAGTTTCTCCTAGGAGATGAGGTTGCCCACGAGATCCAGGTCTCGTTTTCGTAGACGATTCTGTCTTCGTGGCGCGAGGTGCACAGGTGGCACCCCGAGTTGATCCGCATTTCTTCGAAGGCCTGTAGGATGCTCTCCATGTAGGCTCCGTGCCCGTCTTCGTTCAGGTCTATGTAGACCTGCGAGTGTAGGCGCGGCTGGGTTCCCCCGGCCAGTCTTCCTATGTTGAAAAACGGGTAGACAGGGATTAGCCTGAACCCCTTGCTTCTACTCTCCTCGACTGCTCTGATTATAGCACTCTTCATGGAGGAGAGCATCGAGACTAGGATTTCCAGCGGCACGTCGCTCAGGGTCTCGTAGTAGCTTGTGGGGAAGGTCACGAGGTTGATCCCGAACGCTATGCGCGTATACTTGTCTTCGACGAGCCTGGACACGGTCTCCTTGATTTCGGGGTCTATGTGCCTAACCATGGCCGGGAACCTATTCACTATGGTCACCGAGGTGTAGTCCCTGAGAGACTCGCACATTATTGGCTCCACGCTGAAAACTGAGTCCAGAGGCTTCTCGTCGAGAGTCACCGGTATCGCGTAGTCCTTCCCCTCTACGATATCCTTGAAAACGTCCTTTACTACGGGAGCCTGGTTCTCGCCTGGCCTTGAAGACCTCACAGGGCTTATATAGCTGAAGTGCCCCTTCCATTTCCCGATCGGGTAAGCTTTTCCGGTACTCTGGTCGACTAGGCGTATCTCGGCGGCGGATAAGGGGTCCCACCGTTTCCGCGGAATAAGCTTCGCTTTCTCTTTGGAGAAGTTATACTTCGAAACTACCCCCCAGTGCATAAACGGTATTTCTTCGTACGGCATAGCCATTTTCTTCACGATACTCACTTACGCCACCCCGCGTGGGAGAGTTTATCCGGGTACTCCGTGGTACATGGTAAAATAAAGAAAATAAAGGTTGTGCATAAAAGGAAAATTAATGCAGGGTTGTTTTAAGGCTGGGCCGGTCTATGGACGAGAATTTTTCCGGTATGCAAAGGAGCTTTACGTCTCGCTACTTCTTCTCTTGTGCCAGGAAGCCTACGATTTTGAAGCGGTTGTAAAGGTGCTCGAGAATAAAGAAGAACTCCTCGTTTATCTTCGCGGGACAGGCATTGAATGCCTCTTCGAAGGCTTTTCTAGCAGTGTAACCCCTATCTATGAGTGACTGAATCTTCTCGGCTATTCTCAAAGCGTCTACCCTGCAGATAAGCGAAGCTTTAGGCTTCGCGAGGTCGCTCATACCGTCTATGACGTCTGCAGGGAAACCCGTCGCCTTGGAGAGTACATCCCTTAGTTCTTCCCAGGAGAACGGGGGTACGTACAGAACGACGGTGCGTTCCGGGTCCAGCGTAAGTATCTCCTCCTCCCTGTTTTCGTGGAAAAGGAACACACTCGCGCCCTGAATGCGCCCCTTGAGCACTGCCTGGAGAACGACCCTCTCATCCTCAACGCATGGTCCATAAATGACTATATTCTTCGCGCTCGAAAGAGCTTGTGCAAAGAAATCGGTGCGTGCAAGCCGCAGTATATCCGCGAAGGCTATGCTTGGAGGGTACTTTTTCTCATTGCTCTGTTTAGCTCTCCGCAACCTATACCTGATGCTAGACAGGGAAAAACCGGGAATGCTTGCCAGAGTAACGCCCACAGCTACCGCCTCGGTAACGCCCACCAGGGCCCTGAGAATATCTAGCGGAAACGTGACTGCGGGGATGAGGAGGATGACGGCGGCTAGAGCGATTCCCCTCCACCCGGTTTTCTCTGCCGCAGCTGACGCGACGACAAGAGATGCTACAAGCGTGAAGAACGTTAACGCTAGAAAAGCGTTGCTAGCGAGCAACTCGAAGAGCCGCAAGTAGAATAGGCTGGCGGCGCTTAAGGGGTTCGTGCTTTGCGCTACTACATCACTATAGACTCCTCCTGGTAAATAGAGGCTGTAAACGTAGCCGGGACTACTCGCATGTAAGGCTTTGAGCGTAAAAAGAGCCAGGGCGAAGACTAAAGAAGTCGAAAAAGCTTCTCTGTAATCTTCGCTGGAAACCTCCGCGAGGAGAATTCCTAGGACCACGGGGAGAAGCTGGGGGTCGATAACGGCGGTCGTCGATGCAATGGATACTATCAAGGCGCTTCGCCAGCTCTGGATAACCTTGAAGATGAAGAGCAGGGAGAGAGGTAGGACTATGAGCGCGAAAGCGTATTTTCCGTGCAGGTATAGGAGTAGCGGCGGCACCAGGGCTGCGAGTGAAGATCCAAGAGACGGGCTGGCGAGCGAGGCAACTGCGGGGACGAATTCAAAGGCGTTTACAGGCTCCCCGTGGAGAGCTAGGAATAGGCGTGTCGCCGTGTAGGCGCCGAGAGCCGCGAGGAAGCCACGCGCTAAGACCTTCATATCTCTGCCACGGAAAGGAGTCTACGCGGTCTTAAACCTAGCGACGATAAGAATAAAGAGCGACAACGAGGCTTTAGCTTTTGTGATCGACTTTAAGCAGCACGTGTCCAAAGTGGTTGAAAGGATCCTGGTACCCAACGATCTTAACTACCTAGTGGTGATGTCGGCTTCTAACATCTTCTACCTTTCGGGTAGCGACGCTCCTTCCGCGCTTGTCGTGTCTAAAGAAGGAGAGGTCAGCGCGCTCGCCTCCCGCCTCGAGTACTTCAGAGCAGTATCCGAGACAAGCGGCTTGCGCGTAGTGGCGTTTGCACGCGAAGGGGAAGACGTTAGCGAGTACGAGGAGGTTGTACGGGGTGACTTCTACGAGGCGCTTTCACGAATGGTGTCCGGCAGCGAAAGGATCGGCGTTGTAGGGGCTTCCTGCGAGGCAAAGGAAAAGCTGGCGGAGAAGACAGGGAAGCAGCTATACGACTACTCCAAGGAGTTCTCCCTCATAAGGCGCGTGAAAGACCCCGGGGAGCTCGAAGCAATAAACAGAGCTGCTCGGCTCGCAGAGCTGGCTATGAGGAAGGCTCTAGACACGCTGGAGCCAGGGGTCACCGAGTCGGAGGTTGCCTCCGAGATCCTGAAGGTCATAGTCTCCTCCGGTGCATATCCGTCGTTCCCACCCATAGTGGCCTTCGGGGAGCACGCGGCTCACCCGCACGCGAAGCCTAGCCTGAGGAGGCTTATAAAAGGCGACTTCGTAAAGATAGACCTGGGAGCTAAGGTTGACGGCTACTGCTCGGACATGACCAGAACCCTGGTCTTCGGCGAGCCGTCTGAGAAGCAGCGAAGAATATTCGAGGCGGTGGTTAAAGCTCAGGAAAGCGCGCTCGCCTCTATTAAGGCGGGCGTACAAGCCCGGGAAGTACACGCAATAGCCCTCAGAGCCTTGAAGGAAGCGGGGCTTTCACAGTACTTTAATCACGGCCTGGGGCACGGCGTCGGCGTCGATATACACGAGGAACCGTACCTTAACCTTCAGAGCGAAGCTGTGCTCCTCGAAGGAGACGTAGTTACGGTTGAGCCGGGAGTCTACCTGCCCGGCTACGGCGGAGTACGCATAGAGGACATGGTGTACGTGGAGAGGGGCGGAGGACGCCTGCTGACATTCTTCAGCAAAGACATGGTGGTTTAGGTAGACATGCTGGTATCCAAGCCTGCCTTCCGAGTACTGGGAGTTGCCGAGTGTTTCAGGAAGCGTGCCCGGAAATCTGTGATCGCAGGGGTTGTCTGGAGGCGTGACGGCTTTGTCGACGGTGTATACCTATCCTTTGCGAGTGTAGGCGGGATGGACGCTACCGACGCCATCGTCGATATGTACCTGAGAAGCTCCAGGAGAGACATAAACGTCATCATGCTCAATGGGTGCATTATCTCGTGGTTTAACATAGCCGACCCAGAGAAAATATACGAGAGAACGGGAATCCCCGTTATCTGCCTAAGCTACGAGGAATCGGAAGGCCTCGAAAAGTACATAGAGAAGTACTTCCCCGGAGACGTTCACAGAATGCGCGCCTACCAGTCGCTGGGTTCGAGAAGGCTAGTATACGTGAAGCCTGCGCGGACGTACGTTTATGTGCGTGCCTCCGGTATAGCGATGGACGAAGTATCGCGTATACTCAACGTTACTACGAAGAGCGGCAAGGTCCCCGAGCCGTTGAGGGTTGCGCGGCAAGTAGCTAGAGCAGTACACTCGCTGCTCGAACGCGAAGACCCTCAACTACTGGGGATACCGCTCTAACAACCGTAACTCTCTCGAGAAGAGGGTTAGGCGCGCGTTAAGAATATTTTGTGGCAGGGCATCTTCAAGGCGTATGCTGAACCTCCCAAGAACGATCGAATGGGTTAACGGTAGGGTTAGGCTTATCAACCAAAAGCTCCTACCGCACAGGCTTGAGTATATCGAGACGTCCAGCTGGGAGAGAGTAGTTAAGGCTATAAAGGACATGGAGATTAGAGGGGCACCGGCTATAGGCGTGGCAGCAGCCTACGCTGTCGCGCTTTTCGCCGTTAACTTTCCCGGAGAGAACCTTGAGGCCTTTATGAAGGAACTCGAGAGGGTGGCGGGGGTCGTGAAGAGTGCGAGACCCACCGCGGTGAACCTCTCGTGGGCAGTGAACAGGGTCGTAAGGGTAGCCATGACGGCTACAAGCGTAGAGGAGGCTAGGAAAGTGATACTCGAAGAAGCCGTGAAGATTCACCGGGAAGACGAGGAGGCTAACAGGAGGATAGGCGAGCTAGGCGAGCAGCTGATAAGCGACGGGGACACAATAATAACGGTCTGCAACGCCGGCTCGCTGGCTACGAGCTACTGGGGAACGGCTACCGCCCCCATGTACGTTGCCAAGGAGAAGGGCAAGAACTTCAGGGTAATAGCGCTCGAGACACGGCCCTACCTGCAGGGTGCGCGGCTCACGGCTTGGGAGCTCAAAATGGCGGGGATCGACGTCGTTATAGCCACGGATAACAGCATCGGGATACTAGCGATGAAGGAGAAGATCGACCTCGCGATAACAGGCGCCGACAGAATCACGGCGCAAGGATACGTTGCCAACAAGCTGGGCACGTACCCTCTAGCGCTTGTGGCACGGGTGCACAACATACCGTTCTACGTAGCCGCTCCCTCCAGCTCCTTCGACCTCAACGCGCGCGGCCCCGAAGACATCGAGATAGAGGTTAGAAGCCCGGACGAGGTTGTCTACATAGCTGGTCAAAGGATAACTCCCGAGGGCGTCAGCGCGATCTACTACGCTTTCGACATAACGCCTCCCCAACTGGTCACGGGAATCATAACGGAGAAGGGCATAATTTACCCGCCCTTCGAGAAAAACATCAGGAGGACAATCGGCTAGCCCTTTTACCAACGCAAACGCCAAGTGAAGTTTTTACAACCGCTTTCAATATTAACGACATAGACGCGGTACATAGTAGGGGGCCCAGGAAATGGACGTTAGAATGATAAAGCTGAAGAAACTCGAAGACCTAGTTCACGTGCTTAACACTGCGCAGATACCAGTAGTCCACCACATGTCGCTCGACTCGAGACAGATATACTTCATACCGTTCATCCTAGGCGCAGATTCGAGCATCATATACTTCTACGAGAACGAAAAGATGCTCAGCGGGAAGTTTCTCCTATTCAACAATTTCACCGGTGAGATAACGGTGTCAGACAAGTGGACGTCTGATACGCGGTACACGGTTATACCGATAATAGAAGTAGACTGGCAGAACGTGTTCCCGGAGAAACAGATACTGCACGAGCTGAGAGCTCAAACCCCCAAGGTAAAGGTTGAGAAAGAGAGGAAAGGCCAGGCGCATCGGTTGATTGCGGAACAGCCCCAGCAGTAGGGAACTCTTCTCTACGGTTGGCGCTGTTCTAGCAAGGTAGGCACACGCTGGCGTCGCATTGTTACCTTCCTGGCTGGCGTAGCTCGACCGTAAGACTGACGGAAATTTTATAAGGCGCGTGGAAAAAGCCTTGTGGGTGCGCATTGGTGGTCAAGGGAACATCGTCGAAGCCGGGAAAGGTACGCAAGCGGGAGGTATACGATGCACCACTGCATATAAGGTCAAAAAAAATAGTCGCACCGCTGTCTGCAGAGCTACAGCAAAAACTTGGGATTAAGAGGATTCGCGTAAGGAAGGGAGACCGAGTATTAATTGTTAGGGGGTCATTCAAAGGGCATGAGGGAAAGGTGACCTCCGTGGATGTGAAGAAGGGGCGTATCCACGTGGAGGGCGCCACGCTTCGCAAGGCTGATGGAACTGAAGTCCCCTTCCCGATACATCCCTCGAAGGTCGTAGTCACGGAGCTCGACCTATCCGATCCTAGGAGGAAAGAACTAGTAGAAAGGAAGAAGCAGGTGGTCGTGAGTGGGCAGGAAGGTTAAAGGATCCTTGAGGCACCTTAGGCGTAGCGTTGCACCGCCGTTCTGGCCCATAAAGCGCAAAGAGTACGTGTGGACAGTAAAGCCTAGCCCGGGTCCCCATTCCCTGCTCAGCTCCATACCCATAGGGATAGTGTTGCGCGATGTCTTTGGGTATGCAAAGACGATGAAGGAGGCGCGTAGAATACTGGCCTCTAGGGTCATAGAAGTCGACGGTAGGGTTGTAACGGACTACAAGTTTCCTGTTGGCTTAATGGACGTTCTACACATAATCCCGGAGGAGAAGTACTATCGGGTCGTACCCGATCCTGCTAGAAAGCTAAGGTTCGTAGAGATCAAACCCGAGGAGGCGGGCTACAAGCTAGCCCAGATACGCAGGAAGATGACTGTTAAGAACGGAGACCTACAGTTCACGTTACACGATGGGAGGAACGTACTAATCAGGAAGGGTAGCGAGGCCTACTCGACGGCTATTTCCTACAAGACATATGACGCGTTGCTGATAACCATTCCCAGACAGAGTATAGTAAGTCACGTACCGTTCGAGGTGGGCACCCTGGCTATCGTGGTAGATGGGCGGAACGTCGGCTTCATGGGTAGAATTAACGCGATTCAGCAGGTGTTCAAGAGAAGTCGCGCCCTCGTGGAGCTCGAGGATGCCAGCGGTGCGAAGTCTAGGACTATACTCCAGTATGTTCTCCCAGTTGGGAAAGAGAAGCCACTAGTAACGGTGACTGCGTAATGGCTAAGGTAGGACCCGTGCTCGAGACAGATCACCCGATGCGCAGGGTCTTCATAGGTAAGGTCGTGGTGAACATCGGGGTAGGCGAGGGCGGAGAGAGGTTAATGAAGGCGGCGAAGCTTCTAGAAGAGCTCACAGGGCAGAAACCCTCTCTAAGACCTGCGAAGAAAACAGTGAGAGAGTTTGGGGTTAAGAAGGGCGAAAACATAGGAGTAATGGTTACTCTACGCGGTGAGAAAGCGATAAACTTCCTGAAGAAAGCTCTAGCGGCGGTAGACTACAAGATACACGAGAAGAGCATAGACAGGCACGGAAACGTAGCGTTCGGCGTTAAAGAGCACATACTGATACCCGGAGTAAAGTATGACCCAGAGGTAGGTATTTTCGGCTTTGATGTCATAATCGCCATGGAGAGGCCCGGTTACCGCGTTGCTAGGCGGCGCCGCAAGAAGTCCAAGGTACCGGCGCGCCACAGGGTGACGAAAGAGGAGACCATAACGTTTTTAGAGAAAATACTGGGAGTACAGGTCATCAGGGGTAAGAGGTGATTTGATGGCTAAGTTGCATCCTCCAAAGAAGAGAAAGTACGGAAAGGGTAGCAGGAGGTGCATTCGCTGCGGTACCCACGAAGCTATAATAAGGGTTTACGGGCTGAACCTTTGCAGGCGGTGCTTCAGGGAGGTTGCTGAGGAGATAGGCTTCAAGAAGTACTCGTAGGTGGTCTGCCGTGATGCTGGATACCCTGGCTAACGCCTTGTCGACGATAATGAACAACGAGGTGCGCGGGAAGAAGCAGTGCGTAATCTATCCATCATCCAAGCTCATAGTGGCGGTGCTCGACACTTTGAAGAGGTCTGGCTATATCGGGGACTTCGAGCTGATAGACGATGGACGCGGGGGAAAGATAGTCGTAAACCTGCTCGGAAGAATAAACAAGATCGGCGTTATCAAGCCGCGTTACCCCGTGAAGAAAAACGAGTTCGAAGCCTGGGAGCGTGAGTACTTACCCTCTAGGGACGTCGGCCTACTAATCGTGTCAACTCCTAAAGGAGTTATGACCCATAGGGAAGCTAAAGAAAAAGGTTTAGGAGGGGTGTTACTCGCGTATGTCTACTGAGGACAAGGGGATTGCTTCCGGAGAGACTCCCAAGGAAACTGTGGAAAGCGTGCCGGAGAAGAGGGCCAAGAGGAAGCCCGCTCTGCCCGAGGAAAAGTTAAGGCTACTGAAGCTTAGGCTACTTATCTCCAGGCATAGGCCTCACTTCACGAGGATGAATATCTGGCAGTTTAAACGGCTCGAAGACGTGTGGAGGAGCCCCCGACACTTCTTGGACAATAAGATAAGGTTGCAGAGGAAAGGCTTTCCGCCCATGGTCAAGGTCGGCTACAGGGGTCCAAGGGCGGTCCGAGGGCTTCACCCATCCGGCTTCGAAGAAGTGCTGGTATCCAGCGTGAAAGACTTGCTGGGTCTAGACCCCGCTAAGCACGCCATAAGGATCTCCGCGAAAGTCGGGAAGAAGAAGAGGGGAGAAATAATTAAAAAGGCAGAGGAGCTTGGATTCCGCATACTAAACGCGGGTGGTTAGGATGGACGTGTCGCTCGCTAGACGCCTAGCATCCGAGGTGCTAGGTGTAGGAGAGAGCAGGATATGGATAGACCCGGATAAACTGGACGAAGTTTCAGCGGCTATAAGCCGTAGCGACGTGCGTAGGTTGATAAAGGATGGTGTCATAAGGGTTCTACCGCCGAGCACGCCGTCCAGGGGGCGTGTACGCGAAAGGAGGCTTAAAAGGAAGAAGGGGAGGGGCAGAGGCCCCGGAAGCAAGAAGGGCCCCAGAGTGGACGAGAAGAGAGCCTGGATAAACAGGGTACGCGCGCAGAGGCGCTACCTAAAGTTCCTCAAAGAGAAGGGGCAAATAGATACGAAGACATTCCGGTACCTCTACAGGCTGGTAAAAGGAGGTATGTTCAGAAGTCTGTCACACCTAAAGCTCTACATCTCCGAGCATAAGCTGGTAAGGGTGGAGGAAGGTGGCGAGAGGAGCAAGGTATAGAGTTCCATTGAAGAGGCGCCGAGAAGGTAAGACCAACTACTACAAGAGGAGAAAACTCATAATCTCCGGAAAGCCTAGGCTCGTAGTCCGCGTACTTTCAAGGACGGCTATAGTGCAGATCGCGAAGGCAACCCCTAAGGGAGACGTCGTGATAGCATCTGCTCACTCCAACGAGCTGAAGAAGTACGGCTGGAAAGGCTACAGGAGGAATACCCCGGCTCTCTATCTGCTGGGATTCCTCGCCGCTAAAAAGGCGCTCAAACAGGGGGTTACTGAGGCGATAGTCGATATCGGTCTCCACAGGCCCGTAAAGGCTTCTAGAGTATTCGCGGCCGTAAAGGGAGCCCTCGATGCCGGGTTGAAGATCCCAGTAGGAGACGGCGTACTGCCGGAAGATGACAGGGTTAGAGGAGAGCACATAGCTAACTACGCTAAGATGCTGAAAGAATCGAACCCGGAGCTCTTCAAGTTGCGCTTCTCCGGGTATCTGTCCGCGGGCCTTGATCCAGAAAGCCTACCGGAGCATTTCGACAGCGTGAAGCAGAAGATCGAGGAGGCATTACAATAATGTTTTTAACCGATAATCGCTGTGGAGGTGGAGAGGGACATGTCTGGTGAATGGCAGCCTCGAACGCTCCTGGGAAGGCTGGTGGTAGAGGGCAAGATAAAGAGCATAGATGAGGTCTTCGCGAGAAACATGCCTATACGCGAAGTGGAGATCATCGACACACTGCTACCCGGATTGAAGTCTGAGGTTCTAAGCGTGGGCTTCGTGCAGAGGCAGACAGACTCGGGAGAAGTCTCACAGTACCAGGTTACGGTCGCTGTTGGAAACGAGGACGGCTACGTAGGAGTCGGAATGGGGAAGTCTAGGCAGATAGGCATAGCCATCGAGAAAGCCACGAGAAGGGCAAAGCTGAACATTGTCCCCGTGAGGCGTGGTTGCGGGAGCTGGGAATGTCTATGCGGAGAACCCCACAGCATACCGTTCAAGGTGGAAGGCAAGGCCGGAAGCGTTAAAATCGAGCTTATACCTGCGCCTAAAGGAGTGGGCTTGGTAGCGAGCGACGTAGCTAAAACGGTGCTAAGGCTTGCGGGCATAAAGGACGTGTGGTCAAGGTCCTACGGCGAGACGAGGACAACGCACAACATGGCTAAAGCCGTCTACGAGGCGCTTAAGAAGACGTACCAGTTTTACTCCCCGGATCAGTGGTGACCCGGCATGGCGCTGTACCTGGTGATAAGGCTTAGAGGTCAACCGGATAGGAGGCCGGAAGAAGAAAAGGCGCTCGAACTCTTAAGGCTACACAAAGTGTACCACGCTGTTCTCGTCAAGGACGATCCATCAATAAAGGGTATGCTGGAGAGGACGCTGTCCTCTGCTGTCACGTGGGGGGAGATAAATAAGGAAACACTCGTCGAGCTGTTGAAGAGAAGAGGGCGTATTACTGGCAACAAGAGGCTAACAGAGGAGTACTTAAAGAAGATAGGGTTTAACAGCTTCGAAGAGCTCGCCGAGGCATTGATCTCCGGTAAGGTGTCCTTGGAGGATCTGCCCGGTGTAAAGCCCGTGTTCAGGTTGCGCCCCCCGAGCGGCGGCTTTAGGGGAACTATTCGGCGCAACATTAACGCCAGGGGCGAGCTCGGCTACCGCGGAGCTGATATAAACAACCTTGTCCTCAGAATGCTTTAAGGAACGTAATCAAGCAGGCACATACTTCTGTTCTTTCGCTTAACAGCTTCAGGGGTTTCCAAGCGCGCGTCTCGCGCTTCGCCGCTAATTTTTTAAGTACTTGGGGTCTCATTAGCGGGAGGTGTTAGGCTTGGTAGTGAGACGGGAAAAGAAGAGCAGGGCGTACCGCGGAAGCAGAACCCACGGTTGGGGGCGCGTTGGGCAACACAGGAAGAGCGGCAGTAGGGGTGGGAGGGGTCTCGTCGGCTACCACAAGCATAAATGGTCCTGGACTGTCAAATACGCACCTGACTGGTATGGTAAACATGGCTTCACGAGACACCCATCGCTGGTGGTCGAGTACCGCACGATAAACGTGGGGCAACTAGACGCTGAAGTGGAAGAGTTCTTTAGGAAGGGCTTAGCCAGCCGGGAGGGCGATGCCTATGTCGTCGACTTGACACAGCTGGGCTTTAACAAGCTCACCGGATCTGGGCAAGTGAGAAACAAGATAATCGTTAAAGTTCCTGTGGCTACCAAGAGGGCTATAAGCAAGATCGAGGCGCAGGGAGGACGCGTCGAGGTTGCTAAAACGCAGGAAGCCGGTGAGTAAGCTTGGGGCTTAAAGAATCTTTAGACAGCGTTTTTAGATTTCTCCCGGAGATAGAAAAGCCACGGAGAAAGCCGCCTCTCAGCGAAAGGTTGCTCTGGACGGCCCTGGTGCTAGTCGCCTACTTCGTAATGGGTCAGACACCGCTGTACGGTATTCCGAGGCAGACCCAAGGCACTCTAGGCGCCCTCGAGTTTCTAAGAGTCGTCATGGCGTCCAAGAGGGGGACTCTCATTGAGCTTGGTATAGGTCCAATAGTGACTTCCGGAATAGTCTGGGAGCTACTGGTCGGTAGCAGGATAGTAAACCTTGACCTCACGACACCGGAAGGCAGGAGGACTTTCGCAGGTCTACAGAAACTCACGGCTTTCCTCTTCGCAGCGTTAGAGGCGGCAGCCTACATACTCGGGGGCGTTTACGGAGCCCTAACACAGCAACAACAGATCATAGTCTTCGTGCAGCTATTCGTTGCGAGCACGTTCGTTATACTCATGAACGACATGCTCGAAAAGGGCTGGGGCATAGGGAGCGCTGTCTCGCTATTCATAGCGGCAGGTGTCGCTCAACAGATCTTCTGGGAACTCTTCAGCCCGATAGGACCCCTAGGGGACGGGCTCTACTACGGGCTCTTCCCGTCGCTCTTCTCCGCGCTGGTCAGCGGTAACTCAACGCTACTGATGCATGTCGTAGTTCGACCGAGCGGGTACCCCGACCTTGTAGGCTTCGTGGGAATGGTTGTTATGTTACTGCTACTAACGTACATGGAGTCGATGAAGATCACGATACCAGTTTCTAGCGTTAGGTTTGGCGGGGCGAAAACGAGGATACCGTTGAAGTTCCTCTACGTATCGGTCATGCCGGTAATCCTCGTAGGCGCTCTCTATGCCAACGTGGTGATGTTCACGCAGGCGCTGTGGCCCAGGGTGAATCCGGGCAACCAGAACCCCTGGCTCAACGTTATCGCAAAGTACAACTACACGGAGTACGGCCCGGTGCCTCTACCTGGGTCGTTCGTGTACTACATATCTCCTCCGCGCTCACTTGCGTCCGCCCTCGCCGATCCCGTCCACCTAGTGGTGTACTCTCTGCTCTACATCGGGTTCGCCGTCCTCTTCGGAGTAGCCTGGATCCTAACAAGCGGCATGGATCCCGAAACGCAGGCGGAGCAGCTCGCAAAGGCTCAGCTACAGATACCCGGCTTTAGGAAAAGCGAGAAAGTCATAGCATCCATGTTGAAGCGCTACATCTGGGGGTTAACGATACTGAGTAGCATAATAATAGGCGTCATCGCTGTAGTCAGCGATATATTCAGAGTAATGGGTGGCGGCACGGGCATACTACTGTTGGTAGGCATAATAGTGCAGTACTACTCCATACTGGCGAGCGAGAGGGCACTCGAAATGTACCCATCGCTCGCGAGGCTCATTGGAGAGTAATCCATTTTCGTAAATATTTTGTCTATGTAAGCACTTTTTGCGTTAAAATAGATAAAACTTTAATATCGCTGAAATAATTTATACGACGACCGGTATGCCGCGAAAAGTTACGGACAAAATACTCGAGAGAAAGAAGCTCATCTATGAGTATCTGAAGAAGCATGGACCAATGCCAACCGTAGAGCTAGTACGAGACCTGAAGCTCTCTCATAGTCAGGTCTTCTACATACTTCGGCTCCTCCTAAGGGAAAAGAAGGTGAAGGAGGAGAGAAGGGGAAAGATGGCCTACTGGATAGCGTTGGAGTCTGAGCAGTAAGGGTGTTCCGAAGGGGATATAAGAAAGACATAAAAAGTAAGCTTAGCAAAGGTAAGCTGGGTGATCCGGTTGGGTGGACGCCAAAGAACTTCCCTCTTCCTCGAGCGCAAGAAGGAGTTGAGAGAGAAGCGAGCAAAGGAATCTCAGGCAAAGTAGTTGGCTGAAAGTGTCGATGTGGCCGCCTTTGAAGCCAAGGCTGAAGAGGGCTGTAGCTGTACCTTCGAGCACTTTCTCTAATCTTAGTGAGCCTGCTAGAACTTTCCACGTTGCCCTCCTTGCGCGCGCAGTTACGATTTTCCGAGTAGAGGAGGTAGCTATCTACCAGGAGTCAGGACACCCTTGTGCAGAACTTAAGAGAATACTAGACGCACTCGAGGTGCCGCAGTATCTCAGGAAGTACCTTGTTCCGAGATCGCGCGAGTACAGGTACCTCGGGCTTGTTCCCCCGCTTAGGTCTCCGAGCCACCTTCTGAGAGGAGAGGAAAGCGAGTACAGAGAGGGTTACGTCGTTTCGCGCAGAGGAACTAAGGCGTTAGTGGATGTTGGACTTGGAAACCCTGTCGAGGCAGAAGTTCCCACAGACGCGGGTAGAAGGGTTACGTTGCGTCGAGAGGGGGCAGGGTGGCGCTACGTCTCTCCGGAGGAGGTAAAAGTGTACTGGGGCTACAGGACTAAGTGCTACAGCTCTTTGCGTGAGGCACTGGAACACTACAGGTCGCGGGGCTTTCTCCTCGTGGGCACATCGAGGAAAGCCGCACCGGTATCGCTGGTTCTAGAGGAGATAAAGAGAGAGGCTACTGCGAAAAACGGTGTCGCAGTGTTTTTCGGTACGTGGAACAAGGGGCTTCAGGAAATCTCGGAGGAGGAGGGCTTTGAACTGGAATCTTTTCTCGACTTCATTGTTAACACTGCGCCTATCCAAGGCGTAAAAACGATTAGAACGGAGGAAGCCGTCTACATTTCCCTCGCTATTCTAAACCTGAACCTTGAATAAAACTAGCCAGGCATTGCGAGCCGCGCGCTCGTGCGTGAGGAGGGGGCCGGGCGCCTTTTTCCTGGTGGTTTACCCTATTCCTGCCCTGTCCCCAGCTTTTCGCGCGCACTACGTAGTGCGCAAAATTTAATAAAGCTCTGCAAATCGTTGCTAGGCGGTGTTCGCATAAGGTGGTAATGAGTGGCGAAAGGTCATAGGCCTCGACGCGGATCGAGGGCGTACTACCCGCGTAAAAGAGCGAGAAGCATCGTAGCTCGCGTTAGGAGGTGGCCGCAGAACAGGGAGGGCTTCCTCGGCTTCGCTGGGTACAAGGTGGGGATGCTTCACGTAATAGGGGTGGAAATGAACAAGAATAGTCCGTTCTACGGCCAGGAGAGGTTCTACGCGGCGACTGTCATCGAGGTTCCACCGTTGAAGGTCGTCGCTGTAAGGGTTTACGAGAAGACCCCCTACGGGAAGAAGACCCTTTGCGAGGTATGGGCGAAGGATCTACCCAAGGACCTGGAAAGGGTGTTCCCGCTACCCAAGGATCAAAGCTACCATGAAGAGCAGTTGAAGAAGCTCGAAGAGGTTAAAAGCCGGGTATCCGAGGTTAGAGTGCTAGCGGCGACTCAGCCGAGGCTTTCAGGCCTAGGTAAAAAGAAGCCGGAGCTGATTGAGATAGCTGTGGGCGGTCCGCCCGAAAAAGCCTTGAGCCTCGCGCTCGAAAAGCTCGGCAAGGATCTAACTATAAGCGATGTATTCAAGGAGGGGGACTACATAGATGTTATCGCCGTAACGAAGGGTAAGGGCTTTCAGGGCTCGGTTAAAAGGTTCGGAGTTGAAGAAATGCCCAGGTGGCACAAGCACAGGAAGGGTCACAGCAGGATTGGAAGCGTTGGCCCGCAGAAGCCCGCCATAATGTTCTATACGCCGTTCCCAGGACAGCTCGGTTTTCACCAGAGGACGGAGTACAACAAGAGGATATTGAAAGTCGGGGATGCGGAGTCTCTCAAAGAGATAAACCCGCCCGGCGGGTGGCCGCACTACGGGCTAGTGAGAAGCCAGTTTATAATAGTTGAAGGCAGCGTTCCTGGCGCGGTGAAGCGGCTTGTAAGGTTGCGCCACGCCATCAGGGCTCTCAGAGTTCTCCCGCCGCCACAGATAACCTATATAAGCACGGCTCCCTGGCCTCCGGCGAGGTGAGGTTAAATGTCCCAGGAAGTAGCCGAGGTTTTAGAGGTTCCCGTCTACGATTTAAACGGGGCTGCTGTGGAGAGGATAAAGCTCCCCAGCTTCTTCAAGTCTCCAGTAAGGCCCGACCTGATCAGGCGCGTCTACATAGCCCTATTCACGTCTAGGTTGCAACCAAAGGGGACAGACCCCCTAGCCGGCCTCCGAACAACGGCAGAGAGCTTGGGAGTAGGACACGGTATCGCTAGAGTTGCCCGAATAAAGGGCGGGTTGAGGGCCGCCAGGGTTGTCCAGGCGGTTAAGGGGCGTAGGGCGCATCCTCCGCGCGTAGAGAAAATAATCCGAGAGGAGGTTAACAGGAAGGAGAAGCGTAAAGCCCTGCTCTCGGCGCTGGCGGCTGTGGCGTCTAGGGACTTCGTGCTGAAGAGGGGGCACGTGGTGCCGGATATCCCGCTGCCGGTGGTCGTAGCTGACGACTTGGAGAGCATAAGCAAGGCTAGGGATTTGAGGGCTTTCCTGGAAAAGCTTGGACTCTGGAAAGACGTCGAAAGAGCCCAGACCAATACACGTGTGCGCGCGGGTAAGGGGAAGATGCGTGGCAGGAGGTACAAGAAGCCGAAAAGCCTGCTGATAGTAGTTGGGGAGGCGCGAGGCATCGAGCTCGCCGCCAGGAATATGCCCGGAGTCGACGTGGTAACGTATAAAGAGCTGTCTGTGCTTCACCTAGCGCCTGGCGGGAATCCTGGCAGGCTAACTGTCTTCACGAAGTCGGCGGTTAAGGGGCTTGAGGAAAGGCTCAAAGGAGAGGTGTTGCAGAAATGAGTAGCGGGGTAGACTACACGAAGATAATAGTGAAACCTTACCTTACGGAGAAGACTCTGAGACTGATGGAAGAGACAAACACGCTGGTGTTCATAGTCGATAGGAGGGCGTCAAAGCCGGAGATAAAGAGAGCTGTAGAGGCGCTGTACAACGTCAAAGTTGCAAAGGTAAACACGTTGATAACTCCCGAAGGCTTTAAAAAGGCATACGTTAAGCTGTCCAAGGAGTATTCCGCGGCAGACGTAGCTAGCAGAATCGGGCTGGTGTAGAGGTGAGGGAGAATGGGTAAGAGGTTGCTCGTACAGAGGAGGGGGCGCGGAGGAAGTGTATTTAGGAATCCCGGCTGGAAACGCCTCGGGCCGGCCAGGTATCCGCCTTACAATCCCGAAGAGTTCAAGAACAAGGTGCTTGTCGGCGTTGTCAAAGACTTGCTCCACGAGCCGGGCCGCGGAGCCCCTCTTGCACTGGTGGAGTTCGAGGATGGCACAAAGATGTACATGATACCTCCTGAGGGGCTAGCGGTAGGGCAAAAGATCTACTATGGAGCAAAGGCTCCGGCAGTCCTTGGAAGCATAGTTGAGATAGGTAACGTGCCGGAGGGAACGATAGTTTCGAATATTGAGATAAGGCCCGGGGACGGCGGGAAGCTGGCTAGGAGTAGCGGAGCCTATGCGCTTGTACTTGCGCACTCGAACGGCAAAACGCTTATACAGCTTCCATCTAAGAAGGTTAAGGAGGTATCCAGTGAGGCGAGAGCGACGATAGGCATGGTGGCCGCCGGTGGAAGGATAGAGAAACCTATGCTTAAGGCGGGCAAGATGTGGCATTGGTCTAGGGCTAAGTCGTTCAAGTACCCAACAGTTAGAGGAAAAGCTATGTCTGCCTACGCCCACCCGGCAGGAGGAGGTCATCACCCCAAGGGCTTAACGCCAGCTCCTAGGAACGCGCCGCCCGGCAGGAAGGTCGGTCACATCGCGCCCAGAAGGACTGGAAGAAAGAAAGGAGCCTCCAGGACTCCGACCCAGTAGAGATCGAATTTTTGTTACAACTTTTGTTACCCGGAGATTGTTCTAAGAATCTTGCTTTCGAGCGACGTTGCTATCCCACCGCCGACTTTCCCCTTCACGTCTCTCATAACGATGCTTTCTATGAGCATCTTGCTTATATAGGGTGCTCTTCCGAAGAGGATCTTGTTTTCCCAGATCATCAACGCCCTTCCGTAACCGACGGACACGAGGCTTTTCGGCTTTGAAGCAAGGAATATGGGCTTATGCGTGTAGCGTGGGGTCTCGCCGCTGATCTGTAGCGCTATGTTCTTCGCGGCTGTTTTGCCTTGAAGGATAGCTTCTTCGGCCATCTTCATAGCGTAGTCGGAATCCACGGCGAAATGGTTTATATCGCCGATAGCGTAGACGTCGTCCCTGCTCATCACTTGCAACGTTGGCTTGACGCAGATCCACCCTCTACCCTTCACGGGCACATCTACGTCGAACCTTATGTCTGGGGGTCTCACACCCACAGTCCAGACTACGATGTCGCACTGAATGCTTGTACCGTCCTCAAGGTTCAGGTTTTTCTCCGAAACACTTGAGACACCGTTACCCTTGATTATCCTGACCCCTTTGCTCGAGAGGAATTCCTCTATTATCTTTGATGCCCGTTGAGAGTTTAGGGTAGGCATTAGCATCTGCATCTTCTCTACAACGACCACCTCACTCTTCCCTTCGTACTTCTCGGCAACTTCGCCCGCAACTTCTACGCCGGTCAGCCCGCCCCCGGCGATGCATACTCTGCAACCGCTACCGCACTTGCCGAGCTCCCTCACTATTCTCTCGTAGTCCTCGAGCCTCCACGCCGGAAGAGCCTGGTGGGCACCGGGTATGCCGTAGTACTCTGTAGTAGCACCTGCCGCTAGCACCAAGTAGTCGTACCTCAATTTTTCCCCGTTGCTAAGCTCGATCGTTTTCTCCTGGAGGCTAACCCTTGTGACTTCTCCTAACAAGAACTCTGCGCCCAGCCTTTTCGCTATCTCCTCAAGGGGCTCCGTGAGATCCTCCACTGTTTTCTTCCCGGAAATAAGGTAAGGTAGAGACGGCAAGTAGACGAAGCGTCTGCTCTTATCCACCAGCACTACTCTGTTTCTCTCCGTCAGGCCTAGCCCTGAAAGGGTCTTGAGGGCGTAGAAGCCTCCGAAGCCTCCGCCTACGACGACTATAGTTTTACCACTCACGTGTTGGGAGACGTTTGGACAAGCATAAAGTCTTCGAATTATCGCGTGTTATCAATCTTTTGATACTTGTTTAAGCTCTAGTAGTTTTTTGTCTGCAGGGCGAGAAGTAGCGTTTGCGCGCCCTGCGCCGTAGTGCGAGCGACACTAAGCTTAAATAGCCATACCAGAAACTTTGGGAAGGGGATAGCTTTGGAGAGTACTTCGAAGTTCACGTATCGCGGGTATACACTGGAAGAGCTACGCCAAATGCCGATAGAAAAGCTAGCCGAGATAATGCCGGCTAGGCAGAGGAGAAGCCTTCTCAGAGTCTTCAAACAAGGTACGAGCGAGGAGCACCTCAAGCTCCTAGAGAAGATTAGGCGGGCTGCTAAGCTCGCGAGCGAGGGGAAAAAGCAGCCAGTAATAAAGACTCACCTAAGGGACTTTATAATACTTCCGGAAATGGTCGGGCTAACAATACACGTTCACAACGGGAAGGAGTTTGTCCCCGTTGAAATTACGCCGGAAAAGATCGGGCACTACCTAGGGGAGTTCGCGCTTACGACGAAGAAGGTCGAGCATGGCGAGCCTGGGCTCAAGGCTACGCGTTCGTCCATGTTTGTCGCGCTTAAGTAGTCTGGGTGAGGCGCGGTGTCTCAAAACCTGAAGACTTTTACCTTCCTTGTTGAAGGCGGGAAGGCAACGGCAGGTCCACCGATAGGTCCGGCTCTTGGACCGCTAGGGCTAAACGTGATGCAGGTTGTGAAGCGGATAAACGAGCTAACGGCCGACTACGCCGGCATGAGAGTACCGGTGAAGGTAACTGTCGACGTTGAGAAAAAGACCTTCGAGGTTGAAGTAGGTACACCGACTACCGCCGCGCTCATAATCAAGGAACTGAAAGTCGAGAAGGGTGCCCACCAGCCGTCCAGGGAAAACGTGGGCAACCTGACTTTGCAGCAAGTGATAAAAATCGCGAAAATCAAGAAGAAAGACATGGGGGCGTCAACCCTGAAAGCAGCCGTGAAGACAGTGGCTGGTACCGCGCAAAGCATGGGGGTAACGATTGAGGGGAAACCACCTAAAGTATTTATTGAGGAAGTGGAGAAGGGGTTGTACGACGAGGAGATAAGGAAGCACGAGGGTGAAGCTGCATGAGCTCACAAACCCTGGTAGCCGCTGGGAGCCTAGAAGAGGCGATAAAGGAGGCCCTAGTCTCGTCACCCAAGAAGAGGCGTTTCACGCAGAGCGTCGAGATGATAGTTACACTCAGGGACGTAGACGTTAAAAAGCCGGAGAACAGGCTGAACACTGTCGTGGCTCTGCCGCACCCGGCTCCTGGAAAACTGGCAAAGGTAGCCGTAATTGCAAGCGGGGATACCGCGCTGAAAGCTAAGGAGGCAGGCGCGGATATCGTAGTAGACAAGGATGAGTTGCAGAAGATAGGGAACGACAAGAAAGCGGCGAAAAAGCTGGCCAAAAGGTACGACTTCTTCCTCGCACAACCAGACCTCATGCCGCTTGTAGGAAGAGTTCTAGGTAAGTACCTGGGTCCCCGCGGTAAAATGCCTCAACCGATCCCTCCGAACGTAGCGCTAGACGCGCTGATAGAGAGATTCAGGAGGTCTGTGAGGATTAGAATGAAGGACGAACCCCAAATAGCCTGCAGGATCGGGGTGGAAACACAGCCTGTCGAACATTTAGCTGAGAACGCGCGCGCAGTTCTGGCGGAGATCTTGAAGAAGTTCCCTCCGCCGAACATAGACAGGATATACTTCAAGCTGACGATGGGTAGACCGGTGAAGGTCAGCAGAGAGGTGGTTAGGAAGTGAGCCTACAGGCAGTTAGCGTTAAGAGTAGCCCCGCACGAGCAAGGAAGGCTAAACTCCTCGAAGAGCTTTCAGGGTACCTAAAGCAGTACCGCTACTACATGGTAGCTTCTATCACGGGGTTGCCAGCATCCGTGGTGAAGACCTCGAGGAGCCTACTAAGAAGTGACGGATCCCTGATGAAGGTCGTGAAGAACACTATATTCCTGCTGGCACTCAAGAACACCGGGAAGTACGTCGAAGGCATAGAGGAGCATCTCCGCGGCCAGAACGCCGTAATCTTCACGAACAAGAACCCCTTCGAGATACTCTTCTTTCTGGACAAGCAGAAAATCATGCGGGAGGCAAGGGCGGGGGACATCGCGACCAGCGAGATAGTGTTGCCAGCCGGTAACACGGGCATACCCCCTGGACCCATGATTAGCAATTTCAACAAACTAGGCATACCCACGAGGGTCCAGGAAGGTAGCATATGGATAGCGAAGGACACCGTCGTAGCTAAGCCTGGGGACGTAATATCCCCAGAGCTGGCCGAACTTCTCTCGAAGCTAGGTCTAAAGCCCATCGAGAGCAAGTTACAGATAAAAACCATCTACCTCGATGGCAAAGTGGTATCCCCAAAGGACGTGGAGCTAGACGTAAGCCTCTGGAAGAACAGGCTGGTCTCCGCGCATACAGAAGCGTACAACTTAGCGTTCAACGCAGCTTTGCCACTACCGCAAGTGCTACCGCAGCTCATCGCCAAGGCTCACATTGAGGCGCTAGCGCTCGCGTCTAACGCGGCTTACCCGGCTAGAGAAGCGTTACCGCAGATCCTAGCCAAAGCAGAGGCTCAGGCCAAGGCCCTCTACGAGAGGCTTAAAGCCGTAAAACCCGAGCTTTAGCCGCGTTTAATTTATTAGCTTAACGTTCTACCCTTGTTTTTGCAGAGGCGCCTATGTCGAAGGAGGATTTCGTAAACTTGCCGTTCTTCGTTGAGAATGGATGGATAAAGAGAACCTGCCCGGTGTGCGGCAGAACTTTCTGGACGCTTGACCCAGAGAGGAAGGTCTGCGGCGATCAACCCTGCGAGGAGTACTCATTCATAGGGAGGAGCGTCGGCGTAAAGCCGGAATCCCTGAGTGCAACCAGAAAGATGTTCATCGACTTTTTTGAGAAGAGGAACCATACACCCGTGAAGCGCTACCCCGTAGTCGCCAGATGGAGGGAAGACGTGTACCTCGTGGGGGCCTCCATCTATGACTTCCAGCCATGGGTCACCGAGGGGCTTGTACCTCCACCGGCCAACCCCTTGGTCATCTCCCAGCCCAGCATAAGGCTCACCGACCTCGACAACGTGGGTAAGACCGGGCGGCACCTGACAGGCTTCGAGATGATGGCCCACCACGCCTTCAACATACGCGATCAGCGGGTCTACTGGGCTAACGAGACCGTGGAGTATGCCTTCGAAGTCCTAACGAAGGTTTACGGAGTGAAACCGGAGGAGATAACCTTCATCTTCGACATGTGGAGCGGTGGCGGGAACGCTGGGGAAGACTACGAGGTCATCGTGAGGGGGCTTGAAGTAGCCACGCTCGTGTTCATGCACTACAAGACCGCCGAGGACGGTAGCCTGATACCGATAGAGAACAGGATAGTGGATACCGGGTACGGCCTGGAGAGAATATACTGGTTGCTAACTGGTCACTACAACGTATACGAGGCTGTGTTTTCCGGGGTGATAGACAGGCTAAGGAAGCTCAGCGGCGTGGAGAAGCCTCCAGACGACCTGATGTACAGGCTAGCCTTGAAGAGCGGGAGGCTGGACTTCAAGAAGCCGCTCGAGGCCTTGGAGACACTGAGGAACGTTTCGAGGGAAGTGGGCATTTCCTTCGAAGAGCTACAAAGGGTGCTCGAGCCAAACGAAGCTCTGTATGCCCTCGCGGACCATACCCGCACCATCGCGTGGATGCTCGGCGACGGAGTAGTTCCATCCAACAGCGGTGCCGGATATCTCGCTAGGCTCCTCATAAGGAGGAGCCTCAGGCTTCTTCGCAGGCTCCAGCTGGAGCTACCACTCAGCGAGATAGTACTGTGGCAGATACAGTACTGGCGCAACGACTTCCCAGAGTACCTGGAGCTCCAGGACGAGATACGCGACATTGTCGACACAGAGGAGGAGCGGTTCGAGGAAAGCGTTAAGAGGGGCGAGAAGGTGCTCGGAGCATTGCTCGGCGAGCTGAAGTCGAAAGGGCTACGAGTCGTGCCAGCAGAGGAAATCGTAAAGCTGTACGAGTCCCACGGCGTACCCCCCGAGCTCGTAAAAGAAAAAGCTGAGTCTGAGGGACTGGAAGCGGACATCACAGGCTTCTACAGCAGGCTCGCGGAGATGAGAAGCAGGGCTCAGGTACAGCAGAAAGAAGCCCTACAGCTCCCCCTAGACCCCTCGCGCCTCAAGGAGTTCCGGCCTACCCGCCTCCTCTACTACGAGAACGAGAAGCTCGCGGAATTCGAAGCAACAGTTCTCGGAGTCCTGGACGGGAAGTACGTCGTCCTGGACTCCACGGCTTTCTACCCGGAGGGCGGCGGGCAGCTCTCGGATACCGGGGTTCTCGTTTACGAGGGAGGCGAGTGCAGGGTAAAGTACGCGTTTAAAGTCGGAGACATAGTGGTGCACGAGTGCGAGGGCAACGCTCCACCGGTAGGAGCGAGGGTGAAAGGAGTAGTGGACATGGAGAGAAGGCTCGCCCTGATGAGGCACCACACCGCTACACACATTGTGCTTGGAGCTCTGCGGTCAGTGCTCGGGAAGCACGTGTGGCAGGCGGGTGCGCAGAAAACGCCGGACTATGTTCGCTTCGACTTCACACATCACAAAGCTATTACGCCTGAGCAGGCTAAGGCCATAGAGGCTCTGGCGAACAGGGTGGTCATGGAGGATAGGCCCGTCAGGAAGTACCTCTTGAACAGGACGGAAGCTGAGAAAGCCTTCGGCTTTACCCTGTACCAAGGAGGCGCGGTCCCCCAGACGACGCTAAGAGTAGTGGAAATACCGGGCTGGGACGCCGAAGCCTGTGGCGGAACCCACTGCGATAGGACAGGGGAGATAGGGTTAATAAAGATCCTTGGCTTCGAGAAAATACAGGACGGCGTGGTTAGAGTGGTTTTCAAGGCCGGCATGCCGGCCTTGGAGTACGTGCAAGGAATGGGCGATAAGCTGAAGAACCTTCAGGAAATCCTAGACGCGAGCTATGAGGGTCTAGAGGAAAAGGCGAAGAGCCTGAAGAGCAGGATTGAAGCTCTCGAAAAGGAGGTGAAGAAGCTCAGGGAAGAGCTCCTCAAAGGAGGCGTCAGCGTAAGCCCCGTAGCAACGGTTCAGGGAGTGCAGGTCTACGTGTACTTCTCCGATGAGTACGAGCCACGGGAGGCCGCCCTCGCTATCTCTAGGACGCGTACGAGTAGCGTCATCCTTGCCTACAACTCGAAGGGAAACTTCGCGCTAAAAGTGACCGACGATCTCCTCGACAGACTAGACGCGAGGGAGATAGGGCGCTCGGTCTGCGAGTCGTTGCGCGGCAAGGGAGGAGGCGTGAGGGACCTCTACCAAGGAAGGATTGACGAGACAAAGTCCGTCGACAAAGTCATCGTAGAAGCTTTGAGGCAGGCGTTAGAGCGCCGATGAAAGGCTCCGAAGCCACCGCCGGGTACACGAGGATAACCCTGAACAGCGACTTCATCTGCGAAGCCGCCAAAGACTTCTTCTACCTGGTGAATAGAGGGTACAGCAGGAAGCAGTCCCTGGAACTCGTAACCGCGAGGTACGGCCTATCCAAGGTAGAGAAACTGGCCCTTTACAGGTCCATCTTCCCAAGAGAGGTCGCGGCATCGAGGAGGAAACGCTTAGCCGAACTTGAATCCCTCGGCACCGGTCTTCTCGTCGTTGACGCGTTCAACCAAGTGGGGACTGTTTCCTCAGCTCTCCTAGGAGATGTCCTCGTCGTTGGGAATGACGGCATAGTAAGAGACCTCGCCGCCGGCTACAGGAGGATAAGCTTCTCCCCCCTCTACGTCTCCGCCCTCTATGTGCTTCTCTCCTACCTCTCGCGCCTCGGCGTAGAGAGGGCGGTCTTCGTCTTCGACTCACAGGTAAGCTTCAGCGCTAGGTTCGCCGGTATACTGAAGAGCTTCGCTTCTCTCCTGGGGCACGAGTGCTGGAGCATTATTTCTCCCAACGCGGACAACACGGTGATCCAGCTGTCGGAGTGGGAGGGGGCAGCCGTAGCGACCAGCGACTCTGTAATCCTGGAGAAGACAAAAGCACCGGTAGTAGATGTAGCAAAGAATATAGTCTCGCGCGTCTCACTAGAGACAGTAGTAGACCTGGGTGAATGCCTCGATGATGAGGTTGAATAGGGAGCAGAGGAGAATGCTTGAAAGGATGGGCTTGGTTTTTAAGCCTATAGAAGGTGTTCAAGAAGTGCAGATAAAGCTTGCCGGGAAAACAATCATCATAAGATCACCCGAAGTACAGGTTCTCGAGATTAAGGGTGGAGGAAAAATCTACTACGTGACGGGTGTAGAGGAGGAGGTCCCGGGAGAACAGCAACCTCAGCAACTCGAGATCTCGCAGGAGGACATAGATCTCGTCGTTCTCCGGACGGGGGCTTCCCCGGAAGAGGCCAAGAGAGCCCTCATAGAGTCTGGGGGAGACATTGCTAAGGCGATTCTCTCGCTGTCTCAGAGGAAGCGGTGACGGCTGTGCTTACGAATATCAAGCAACGCGTAGAGAGAGCTTTCTCGCCACTAGGCGACGCCATCGCCGCAACTGGTCTAAAACCAAACCATATCACTGTGCTGGGGTTTGCTTTAAACGCGTCTTCCGTGGCGCTACTCGCATGGACAGGTTCGCTCCCGTCGTTCCTGGCCGTCTTCACCCTCGCCTCTTTAATGGACGTCTTAGACGGCTACGTAGCCAGGAAAACCGGTAGGGTGAGCGCGTTCGGAGCGTTCCTAGACTCTACACTCGATAGGGTGAGCGACACTCTAACCTCCTTCGCCCTCATGCTTGTAGGGGTTGCCAGCGCCTACGAGACGATTTTCCTGGTACTGGGCGAGTACCTTGTGAGCTACACGAGGGCTAGAGCCGAGTCGCTGGGGGTAAAAATGGCCGGTATAGGGATAGCCGAGAGGGCTGAAAGGCTTCTGTTGAAATTCTCAGTTTTCTTCGCCATTCTGATAGGTGCGAGCATTGTCGCCCGAGCTGTGCTCTGGGTACTTATACTTGTTACCTACATTACTGTGCTCCAAAGAGTGGCGCACGCCTACCGCTCCCTTACTCGCGCGACGAGGCGTGAGTGATAAAAACGTGCCATGGAAAGTAGTTCCGGGGTCGCGTAGATGATAGAGATAGATGGCTCCATGGGGGAGGGGGGCGGGCAGCTACTCCGGTACAGCATAGCTCTCTCTGCGATAATGAATGTGCCGCTAAGGATATACAACATAAGGGCTAAAAGGGACCCGCCCGGCCTTAGGCCTCAACACCTAACGGCACTCAAGTTCATAGCCGAGCTTGTCAAAGGGGAGGCCGAAGGTCTAAGAGTTGGATCCACAGAGGTTAAGTTCGTGCCAAGGCTGAGAAGACCTGCACCAGGCAAGTACGTCGCCGATATAGGTACAGCTGGAAGCGTAACCCTTCTCCTGCAAGCCTCCCTACCTGTCCTACTGGCCGCTGAAGGCAAGGTAGGCCTAGAGGTGAGAGGGGGAACGTCGGTGAGGTGGAGCCCTCCCTACAGGTACTTCGAAAACGTACTCATCCCCTTGATCTCGAAGTTCGGAGCGAAGATCAGTAGCAAGTTGTTGCGCGAAGGCTTCTACCCAGAGGGTGGAGGCGCCGTTTACGTTGAGACTACGCCGGGCTACCCCCTTGAACCCATAAACCTCACCGCGAAGTCTACGCCCGGCCCTGTCGAAGGGGCATCTTACGTGGGGAACCTCCCGTGCCACATAGCTGAGAGACAGGCGCGGTCAGCGAGAGAACGCATAGAGAGTGCTGGCTTCAACGTGGGCAAGGTGAACGTGGTTTGCAACCAGCCAGCCACCGGTAGGGGGTCCGGGATAGTCCTATGGGCGAGAGTCGGCGAGGGGGTTGTAGGTTCGGACGCGCTGGGAGAGCGTGGAAAGCCGGCGGAGGACGTTGGACGCGAGGCTGCCGAGCGGCTCCTGCCCATCCTCAAAGCTGGAGCGCCGGTTGACCCTCACGCATCGGACAACCTAGTCATATACATGTCTCTAGCCAGGGGGGAGTCGGCGATACTCACCACCGAGCTGACGTCCCACGCGGAAACAGCTTTAGAGCTGTGCAGGCAGATAACAGGGGCTACCTACACCGTGGAAAGAACGGGCAACGGCGTTCTCATAAAGGTCAAGGGAGTAGGGTACTCGCCGTAGCGCGCTACACTAGAACTTTATCTTCACGATTCTTCCAGGCTTCAACCCGAGCACCTCGGAAGCATTTCCCATGTTGACAGCCAGCTCGAGGTACCCGCAACTGTTCACGAGCGCTACCAGCGACCCGCGAGGCGCGTCCCCAAAAGTGCGAACGAAGGGTACGTCTACCTCGTGATCATCGAAGGCTACTCTGATTCTCGTAGGACCGTACTCCCGGAAGAATTTCTCGGGCCTAACGCCGAGCGCGACATTCCCGAACCTGTCGACGTGAATGACTCTTGCCTTCACCCAGCCTTCCTCGAGGATAGTCTCCTCGATATCCATTAAAACGGGGTCCGCGTACTCTCGACCGATCTCTTCGGGCCTCCCGCCGCACGATAGAAATGCGGCTACCGGGGCAAAAACGTCTCTTCCATGGAAAGTGTGCGACGTCTTTCTTCGGGCTCCTGGTACGCGTAGGATTTCCCAGGCTTTAAACTCCTTGTTTCCAACGGCGCAGGGTAGAAGCCCGTTATCGGGGCCTACGAAGAGGTAGCCCTTGTGCTCGAGGATGATGGCTTTCCTCGATGTACCTACGCCTGGGTCCACGACTACCAGGAAGACTGTTCTGCTCGGGAAATCGTCGTAGCAACACCTAAGGATGTAGCAAGCGTCTTCGACCGACCAGGGTTCGACTTCGTGAGTCACGTCTACTACGGTGCTTTGAGGGCAAAGAGAGTGCACCACAGCTTTCACGGCTCCAACGTAGTAGTCCCTAGTCCCAAAGTCCGAGAGAAATGCTATTATTCGTGCGCTGTCCACGGTGAAGAAGGGCGGAAAAGGCTGTATAAAGGTAGCGCGTGGTCGCCATGATGGTAGAGTTCGGAGTGAAAGGTGAAAGGGTTGTAGTAAGAGTCGCTTGCCTCAAGTCTAAGAGTGCCGTTTGTCCGAAGGACCTCGTGAGGAGTATTCAAGGAAGGCTCCCGGAGAATGTTTGGGTAACGCTATTCGATGAGTGTAGAAAGATCCCTCCGCTCGAAGTTGTAGTATCCGCAGTCGGCTACACCGTTCGAGGCATAATGGAGGGAAAAACCATTTCGCGCGACCCATCCCTAGATGTCTTGCTCTACGTGAACGGGTCCAGGAACATAGGCGAAGCTTTGAAGGCGTTCTTCAGTAGCTGTACGGAAAGCTTCGGGGTCGTAGCGTTCTCCTTGGGAAGAGAGCCCAGGGAGACCGCGGAAGCCTTGGCGCTCTTCAGAGAGCTTGGATTCGAGGAGTCGGAGCCAGACCTCCTTGGCTCGCTTAACTTTTACTCTCAGCGCCTAGGGGTCCCAGCCGAGAAAGTCCCCGGGTATATGAGGGCCAGGATGGTATACCTAGCTCTCGAGGTCTAGGCGCTCGCTTTGGTGCTTCCTAGCTTTAGCCTCGCGCCGCGCCCTTTCCACGGAGAGGATCATCGAGGGAGGTATCACGGAGACGCCTGCTCTATCCCCGATGACCTCGACGAGCACTATCTTGTCCGGGTTGTCTAGGTTTACCTTGTTCGTTATCCTAGAGGCTATCTCGCGGATGATGTCCTCCCTCCGGAGCTCGGAGAGCCTTATGTGGGCTTCGACTTTGAATGTTTCTCCTGGGTTCAACCTGGAAGAGGATAGCCTTAAAGCGGCCTCGACTATTTGCTGGATGTCGGCGTCCACGGTAACCTGTATAGGGGTTATCTTCAGGATGTATCTGAAGTACCACGGGTTCTCCTCTATTTTCTCTCGAGCCTTAGCGACGAAGTCTTCCGGGTCTAGGCTGGTCTTAGCCACGACGAGAGAGGGTAGGCCTGTCTTGCTGGCGTCAAGCCTGGAGTCTCCGAGCTCCTTCGCGAAGAACCATAACTCTGAGATGCAGTCGTTCTCGCGTTGCCTGTAAGTAGAGACTACGAGGTTGAACTCGCCTAGCAAGCTTTCACACCGATGAAATAACGGTCGCCCCGGTATATTAATTGTACAGCGCGTTGAGGTGTGCACGTAGCTTTAAATACTTGTGTTGTGGATAAGCTATCCTCAAACGGTGAACAGTGATGGAGTTTTGCCCGAAGTGCGGGGGCCTTATGCTCCCGAAGAAGATAAAGAGGAGTACGTACCTGGTCTGCCAGTCGTGCGGCTACATGGTGAAGGCGAAGAAAGCCGAAACCGCCGGGTACTCGATGAGGGAGAGTATCTCCGAGGATAAGCGTACAAAGGTCTCCGTCTTCGACGTGAAGAGCGTTACTCAGGCGGAAGAAGAGAGGGCCCAAGCGAAAGAAGAGTACTACGAGGTCTTCCTGGAAACCTACGCCGAGGAGGAAACCGAGGAAGAGTAGGCTCCGCGGTGCGGGGACAGATGAGGGTAGCCGTTATAGACAGGTCACTGTGCAGACCTTCTAAGTGTAACCAGGAGTGCGTCAAGTTCTGCCCCATAAACAGGTCTGGCTCTAAATGCGTTTGGATAGACGAGGTCGAAAACAAGGCGAGGATATCTGAGGAACTCTGCGTTGGATGCGGTATATGCGTTAAGAAGTGCCCCTTCTCGGCGATCTCGATAGTAAACCTTCCGGAGAAGCTCGCTGAGGACCTGGTACACAGGTACGGGCCTAACGGCTTTGAGCTCTTCAGGCTACCAGTACCGAAGGAGGGAAGATCCCTTGGAATACTCGGAAGCAACGGCGTGGGCAAGTCTACTTCCCTCAAAATACTCGCGGGCATAACGAGGCCAAATCTCGGAAACTTCGAGTCCCCGCCTAGCTGGGACGAAGTGATAGACTTCTTCAAGGGCTCTGAGCTTCAAACGTACTTCGAAAAGCTCTCTCAGGGAAAGCTCCGCGTAGCCTACAAGCCCCAAGCCGTGGATGCGCTCGCAAAAGTTACCTTAAGCGTCGGGGAGGCGCTGAAGAAGGTTGACGAGAAAGGAGTGGCGCGCGAAGTAGCAGAAGAGCTGGGCCTACTCCACCTATGGGACAGACCGGTCAAAGCTCTCAGCGGTGGAGAGATGCAGAAAGTAGCCATCGCAGCCACCATAGTTAAGGATGCCAACGTTTTCCTCATAGACGAGCCGTCATCGTACCTGGACGTCAAGGAGAGACTGCGAGTGGCGGACGCGATAAGGCGGCTTGCGCGGCCGGGCGTGTACCTCGTCGTGGTAGAGCATGACCTCGCGGTTTTAGACTACGTGTCAGACCTCGTATCGATAATCTACGGCGAGCCAGGGGTATACGGTGTTGTAGGCACTGTTAAGGGCGTCAGAGCTGGCATCAACACGTACATAGACGGCTACCTAAGGGAGGAGAACGTGAGGTTCAGGGACTACAGGCTTGAGTTCTACGACAAACCACCACAGGTAGCGCAGGTTCCCGAAAGGGTTCTGCTGAAGTGGAGCGACCTCTCGAAGACCCTCGGAGACTTCTCTCTCGAAGTTTCTGCCGGTGAAATACACAAAGGCGAGGTCATAGGCATACTTGGGCCTAACGGTATCGGCAAGACAACGTTCGTTAAGATACTCGCCGGCATTTTGGAGCCGGATGCGGGGTGGGTCCAGAGGATCGGCGCCCTAAAGCTGAGCTACAAGCCCCAGTTCCTCGGGGAGGTGAAGGTAGCGGGGACTGTTCGAGAATTTTTGAGGGAGTCTGGCGTCGATACTGCGTCCTCTTTCGTACAGTCAGAGCTTATAAAGCCCTTAAGGGTTCACACGCTCTTCGACAGCTATATGGAGGAGCTGAGCGGAGGAGAGTTGCAGAGAGTACTCATAGTTGCGGCTCTGGGTAGGGAAGCCGACCTCTACCTCCTCGACGAGCCAATGGCGTACCTAGACGTCGAGCAACGCTACGCGGTCTCAAGAGTGATTAGAAGGCTGACTGCCGAGAAAGGCGTAGCCACGTTCGTAGTAGAGCACGACATCGTCGCCGTGGACTTCCTTGCGACAACGGTGATGGTGTTTGACGGAGAGCCCGGCAAGCACGGCAAGGCTTCGCCGCCTACAAACATGAGGGACGGCATGAACGCATTCCTCAAAAGCGTCGGCATAACGTTCAGGAGAGACCCGGACACGAAAAGACCACGCATCAACAAGCCAGGCTCCTGGCTGGATCGCTACCAGAAGGAGGTCCTGAAGGAGTACTACTACGTTGTTATAGAAGAAGAGAAAGAGAAGTAATCGTGCATTCACTTGTAGGAATCGCGCGATAGCTTGCGCAAAGAATAAATACTCCTCGATTGTGAACCATTCGCAAACAAAAACACAAGGCTTGGTGAGAAAAAATGTCGGAAGTAGGAACAGTCTTCGTCGGTAACAAGCCCGTGAGTAGCTACGTGCTAGCAGCAGTGACACAGTTTACCAGTGGGAGCAAGAGAGTCGTACTGAAGGCAAGAGGGCGAGCGATAAGCAGGGCTGTCGACGCTGCAGAGCTCGTGAGAAGGTTCCTAGGTGGCAAAGTCGACTACGGCAACATCAAGATCGGTAGCGAGAAGGTCGGCGAGCCAGGCAAGGAAAGGACTGTCTCCACCATAGAGATAGAGCTCGTAAAGAAGGAGTAGGTACCGAGCATTAATAACAAGGATTTTCTTTCCAGCTAAGTTTTCTCATTTTAAGCATGAAAGTGGTCATCAGCTATGGTGAAAGTATCACCTGGGAAAATCGGAGCTGTAATCTTACAGGGAAGCAAGGTATCGCTGAACTTTACCGTGGAGAACGATGAAGGCACTCCCGTAAAGGGCACTCCTTTCTTCAACCTAAAGGCTCAGGGGAAGCAACAGATATACGTTGTGTTCGAGCAAGCGGTTATTCAGCCTGGAGAAAAAGCAACGTTCAACTTTGAAGTTAAATTCGACGTACCGGTTGGAGAGGCTGTCGCGTACTTCTGCTTCGAGACGGACAAGGCTGTATGTGAAGAGAGGCAGGTCTACATCGCGGGGGAGGGTGAAGCCATCTACGTAGCTTTCGTGTGGCATCACCACCAGGCCCCCCAGTTTTACCCCGACGGGAGCCTAAAGGACGAGTGGGCATTTATACACGTCGCTAAGGGCGACTTCTACGCGTATTCGGGGGGACCCTACAAGGTACACATGGAGACGCACAAACGTATACCAGGCTTTATCGATGTAGACCACTTCTCCCCGTCGCTCCTGGAGCAGTGGTTGCTTTTTCTATCGGGTAAGCTAAGGTCCTCGACAGCAACCAAGGAGGACGTAGAGGGGTTGCTGAGCTTTCTTAGGGAGAAGATCCGGGAAGGCATCGTGGAGCCCCTGGGAAGCGTCTACGCCCACACGGTTCTCGGCCTCGTTCTGAAGAAGGCTAAGCAGAGGGGCCTCGACGAGATAGCGAAGAAGTTGATCGAGTGGGAGCTCCGGGAGGGCTTGAAGATTGTGGAGGAAGCCCTGGGCCGCCGGCCGAGCGGGCTTTGGACACCCGAAATGTTCTGGCACATGGACCTCGTCGACCTCTACGGCTCGCTCGGAGTAAGGTACACCGTCCTGTGCGAGCAACACTTTACGCGCGCTGGTGGGGACAAGGAGAACATTTACGAGCCATACGTCGTCGAGGACCCTATTTCCGGGAGATCCGTCGTCGTCTTCTTCAGGGACCTAAAGCTCAGCAACTGGATTAGCTTCAAGGTTGACTTCAAGAATCCAGAGGAAGCGGACAACGAAGCTAGAAGGTTTGTTATAGAGCTGGCTAAGAGGAGGGAGGTCGCGCCAGGCGGGATTGTAACCATAGCTCTCGACGGCGAGAACTGGATGATCATGCCGGCGTACAGGAAGTACGCGCCGTACTTCCTGGAAAAAGTGCTCGAGTACATCTTGGAGAGCCAGGTAATAAGGCTCACGACTTTATCGAAGTACCTCGACCAGAACCCGCCGAAACGCGTCCTTGACTACATACCGTCGGGCTCCTGGGTAGAGCTCTCGGATAAGCAGTGGACCGGGGGCGCAAAGGACGAGCTCTGGAACGAGGCAATGGAAACTTTAGTCTACGTTGAATCAGCGTATAGATTACTGGAACCGGAGGCTGAGCGCCTGCTCGCAGATCCCGACTCACCACTCTACAGGCTGTTCAAAGCCATCGCTATAGCCATAGACAGCGACTTCTACTGGTACGGAGAGTTGGAAAGAGAACGGGAGTTTATAAAGGAGTGGTTAGCAGAGGCGCGGAAGATAGCTGGAGAAATACTCGGAAACCTTAAGGCAAGGGAAGTCGGGAGGACGAACAACCATGCTTTCATCGAAATTGAAAACAGAAATCTCTTCTCGGCGAAGGTGAGGATAGTTTCAGAGGCTAAGAGCCGAGTCGATGAAACGAGTATAATTATCCCAGCGTCCTCGAAGGTAACCCTTCCCGTCTACGTCGGTGACTCAAATACCCTTGTGAGAGTGGTTTCCGGTAAAGTAACTCTTCAAGTTGTTGGCGGCGTTGACGGTTCTCCGGCGCCCCTCTCTCTTTAGGCATTGTTTTTTCGCGCGTAAGAAATATTTCAGGAAGTTACGCGTTAAATGAAGGTGGACTAAGTTTGGACTCAGGAGTTAAGGAGGCTTTCCTACTGATGGTTTTCTTCTTCTCATCAGGGATTCTCGTCGGGGCTTTCTTGGTCTACCCAGTTGCTGGGAAAAGTGCTTTAGGCTACCTTGGCAGTACCCCATTCGACGTCCGTATCTCGCCCGCGGCACTAGCTTTGCTCATCTTCACCAATAACGTTAAGGTAGTGCTCTTAATCGTACTTTCAGCTCTAGCCGTGATAGGCCCGCCTCTCATAGTATTCCTAAATGGGGTAATAGTAGGCGCAGTGTCCATGTACGCGGTTGAAAGGACGTCTATAGTAACGCTTCTCCTGTCGTTAACCCCTCACGGAGTGATAGAAGTACCCGCCATCCTCTATGTGTCCGCCCGCTCTTATGCTTTCGGAATCTCTGTGTGGAAGGAGATTCTGCATAAGTCTCGCGGCAACACTCATACCCATGCTTTAGAACTTGTTCGAGCTCTTCTGGTGACTATAGTCCTCCTTTTTATTGCCGCCGTTATAGAGGCATTCGTGACGCCGAGGATAGCAGGAATAGATTATGTTTTCAAGCCCTAGAAGCCAAGAGTAAAATGAGGTTATACTTTCACTGTTCTCTGTAACCCCTTAAGACACGGATGAACAGGGAGTCGCTATGCCCGTTGACCAGCATCGCTTATCAGCGTGAAGAACAAGTCCTTGGGATCTGAAAGCCTAGGAAAGAGCTCTAAGTCCAGGCCCACCTGCATCCTCTCTGCTAAGCCGTAGAGATACGTCAGTGTTGCTAAGTCTTCCACCGCGATTCCCACGGAGTCGAACACGGTGACTTCCTCCTCACTCGAACGTCCATGTTTCAGCCCTGACACAACCTCCCAAAGCTCCGCGTAAACAGCATCCCTACCGACGCTCTGCGTTTCCCCCTCCACAATCGCTTGCTCGAGGAGCTCTACGACGAGCTTAGACCTCAAAAGTATCGCAGGATCTAACTCCGTTTTTCCCGGAGCATCGCCGCCTACGGCGTTGATATGGGTACCAGGGCGTACCCATTCGTTTAGGACTACGCGGTCTTTACCCTTGGAGGTCGTAGCGGTCACTAATACATCGGAGTTAAGCGCGACCTCACGGGGGCTACCCGCTCTTACAAGCTCGAACCCCAGCCTCGAAATGTTCTTCTCGAACTTCTCCATTGCTTTCGGATCTATATCGTAAAAGAAGACTTTCTCGACGCTATTCGCAACCCTCGAAATAGAGTATACGAGGAACTCGGACTGAGCTCCCGTCCCTATAATTCCGAGGTTCTCCGACCCTCGTCTCGCGAGGTACTTCGTTGCCAGAGCGCTGGTAGCACCAGTGCGCAGAGCTGTTAGAAGGGTGGCGTCCGCGATCATCACGGGGTAACCTGTCTCCACGTCAGCGAGTACCCCCACTGCCACCACTGTTTGTAAGCCTCTCAAAGGGTTACCCGGGTGGCCGTTAACGATCTTGACGGAGTACCACCTTGCATCGCTGGCCGGCATTGCCTCCATAACGCCAGACGCGTAGTGAAAGCTGACGCGTGGAACGACTTTGAGCTCTCGCCACCTTCTAAAGACCTCCTCCAGCCTATTTATAAGCCCGTCTAAGAAAGTGTTCAGCCCAACTTCTCTGATTACATGGGCTACGTCTTCCGCGCGGAGGACTTTGACATGCACGTCTCGTAACGTGGAGTATGGGGTTGAAATTTTGTCGCATGCTACCTTGGTAACAAAGCATGCAGGCTAGAGTGACGTCATGAAAAAGTTACACAACTTTATTGCAAGTTTTCCTGCGGTTTGCCTTAAATACTTGAGATGAAACATAGAAGTCTCGTGAGCGAGGCTTCCGAGCACGCGAGAATGGTAGCGGTTACGCTGGCCCTCGAAGGCGTAGCGGTAGCTGACCCCGCAAAGGCTGTGGAGAACTATGTGAGACTGGAGGGAGACGAGCTGGTACTCAGGGACGGGACGCGCGTGGGCTTAAGGGGTAGAGTCATCGTTGTCGGCGCGGGTAAAGCGACGGGCGGGATGGCTGTAGGCATAGAGAAAGTGCTCGGAGACAGGATATCCGGAGGGGTTATTTCCGTTCCAGAGGATCTTGTCGAATCGGTCTCGAAGCAACTGTCGAGAATACAGGTTGTCGGCGCGACACATCCAAGGGCTTCTAGGAAAAGCGTGGAGGCCGGAGAGAGAATAGTGTCTACAGTCAGGGGGCTGAGAGAGGAGGATACGGTAATAGCCTTATTCTCGGGGGGCGGTAGCGCGCTCGCGGAGTTGCCGGCGGAGGGCGTAGATATCGAGGAGCTCGGAGAGCTGAGCGTCAAGCTGATGAAGGCTGGGGCAGACATAGTAGAGCTTAATACTGTGCGTAAACATCTCTCCAGGTTTAAGGGAGGCTGGCTTGCGAAGCACGCTTACCCAGCCGCCGTGGTGGCTCTTCTCATATCCGATGTAGTAGGAGACAGAATGGACACTATAGCATCTGGACCAACGGTCCCGGATCCCACGACGTACCAGGACGCTGTAGCCGTGATAAGGAAGTACAGGCTAGAGGATAGTTTACCCCAGTCCATTAGGCGCATACTAGAGGACGGGCTCAAAGGCCTGGCCCCGGAGACCCCAAAGCCGGGAGACCCCGCGTTCAGCAGGGTGCACAACAGGATAATCGCCAGCAACACCTTGTCGCTCAACGCCATGGCGGAGAAGGCTAAAGCGATGGGCTACAATACCGTGATACTAACGTCGCTCCTAGAGGGCGAGGCTAGAGAAGTCGCGAAGGTTCTTGCCGCCATTGCGAAGGAGGTTTTAAAGACAGGTAACCCTGTAAGCCCACCAGCGGTAATACTCGCCGGCGGCGAGACCACGGTTACGGTGAAGGGGAAAGGGCTGGGCGGACGCAACCAGGAGTTGGCACTCTCAGCGGCCATAGCGCTTAAAGGCGTTGACAGGGTAGCCTTGGTCTCGATAGGGAGTGACGGCAGGGATGGTCCCACGGATGTCGCCGGCGCCGTTGTAGACGGCTACACCTACCAGAGAGCCCTCGCGAAGGGTGTACGCCCGGAGGAATACTTAGAGAACAACGACAGTTACAACTTCTTCAGGGTAGTAGGAGGCCACGTAAAGACTGGGTACACTGGGACAAACGTCAACGACTTCGTAGTAATAGTAGTGGAAAAGGAAAACCCGTGGGAATAAAAAATGGAATAATTTTTCTGGGTGTGCTCTACTTCTAGTAGAACCTTCTTCCGCGCCCCCTTCTCCTGGGAGCGTAGCTTTCCTCGAACTCCTTCTCCGAAATGTTGTTACCCTCGTTTACCTCCTCTATCTTAGTCTCGGAGGGCTTTATCGAGCCGAACCGCCCGAGCCCTAGCCGGAGCTTACCCTGGTAGAGTGAGACGTAGCCGTTTACAAGGGAAACGGTTTCTCCAACCATGTTTCTAAACTCGTCAATCTCGTTGTCCCAAGCAGTTAGCAAGGCGACACCAGTCTCATCGCCCACCAGAACATCCGCCACCCTATGCTCAGAGCCGTCCCTCCTGGAGGTTATCTGCTTCTCGTCTCCCACGTTCAGAACTTTAAAGGTTACAGAGAATCTACGCGTGCTTGGAGTTATGTCGGCAATCTTCACTTCTTTTGTCTCGATATTCGAGTTATACATCTTCTTTCTCTCGTGGTTTTTCCACGCGCGAAAGCCTATGCCGCCGGATGCTTATAAAGCTATCGGTTAGAGGAAAGCACAGGACCTACTTCTTCCTTACCGAGCGAATAAGCAATGCCCTCGTCATGTAGATCGTCCCGAGAAGGTCCTTCCTAAGGAAGCCTTTCTTCTCGAAGTAGCTGTCGGGAACCCTTCTCTTCAGCGAGACTAGCTTACGCTTCCACATAAGCCTTGGTAGCGAGAACACGACGCTCGTAGACGACAAGAAGTATGCGGCTGTCTCCCTGATCCTGCCGGCAAGCGCTAGGAGTACCGTTACCAGGTATCCAAGGTAGAGGGTCACCAGCAGGCTAACGACCATGTTCTTCGCGTCCATGTTTTTCACGATGTTCTGAAGCCTGTTCCGATACCCGAAGTACAGCTTGTCGAAGCGTAGCCTCGAGCTTATCTTGTCCTCGTGGTATACGCGAGCCCTTGTCTCCAGGAGGGAGATGTAGCCCTGAAGCCTAACGCGCCACGTGTAATCCGTGTCGTCGTCGTATATGAAGTAGGAGCTGTCGAACCCGCCTACCTTAAAGTAGAGCTCGCGTGGGGTTAAAAGCGCAGCCGAACTGGCGACGAACAACTCTATCGGGCGCTGGAATATCTCTTCTCTAAACCCGTACGTAGAAAGCCACGTCGCCGTCAAGTCTAACGCTAGCCCTGCGTGATCCATCCTACCCTCATTGCTCTTCGAGATCACTTTCGCCTGAACGCATCCGATCCTCGGGCTCTCCTCGGCGGTCTCGACCAGCCTCTTCAACCAGTCCTTTTCTACTTCAACGTCGTTGTCGAGGAACACCAGGTACTTACTGTTAGGGTCGCTCGCCATCGCCCCTACGTTGTGGGATCCCGAGGCGCCGATGTTCGAGTCGAAGTGAATGATCTTCAAGTTTTCCTTAGATCCGAACTCGTCCCTCAAAGCTTTCTCGACGTTATCGGTCAGGGAGTCTACAACTATGACCTCGTAGTCGGGGTACTCGGTTTCGAAAACGCTTCTCAGACACTTTTTCAGTGCTTCTGTTCCCTTAAAGTTCACTATGACTATGCTTACCTTTGGGTACACTCAGGTCACCGCGCTCTGCCCATCCTTCTGGCCTCGCTTATAGAGCGGTAAACAACGTCGTCCATGTTCATGTACTCCCACAGGCCGAACCTGCCTATCAGCGATATTCCTAGCCTCCTGAGCCTCTCCTTGGCCTCGCGAACTCTCCTCGAGTAATTGTGATCGTACACTATGTAGGCATATCTCCAGTACCATGCGCGTACAACCTCCACGCTCCCTCTACCTCTCAGCAAGCCGGCCGCCTCTAATCCGTCCAGCGTCGCGTTGACGACTTTTTCCTCGTCGAAGGTCTCTCCTGGTCTAAGCGTAATCTCCGCCACTAAGGTGGCAGAACCCTTTGGCGACATGTACGGGCTGTAGTTGCTTAGGATCGCCAATCTGTGGAAAACGATATCCTCGTTCGGGAAGTATATCCAGTGCACCCTGGGTAGCCTGGCATCCTTAACGCCTACACCTACGACCACCAGGGAGTTGTAGTCTAGGTTCAAGCGTAGCCCTAGCGCCCTGTAAAGCTCCGGCAAGGGGATCGTGGAGACAATCCTATCGCCCCTAACCGCGGAGCCGTCCGACAACACGACCTCCCCCTCGTAGGGATCCACCTTTACGGCCTCCTTTCCGAGCACTAAAGAGGATAGAGGCGATCCCTCCACGCGTGCTTTGAAGGCATCTGCGAGTGATTGAATACCGCCACTTCGAGGGTAGTAGAAGAAGAGCTGGTGCAAGTAGCCCTCCGTCGGTATACCAACGGCGCTTCTAATCACGTCGTCCAGCGGAGGCTGAGGAACCCTGTTGCCAACCCAGTCCAGGGATATTTGCTTCAAATCCCTCTTCCAAAGCTTCCTGTTGTACGGCACCAAGTACTCGCTAGCTATGGTTTCCCCAAACGTTGCGTAAAGCCATTCCTCGAAGTTTTCAACGCTCCGCGAACCCCCGCACCTGTACTCTATGTACCTTTCTAAAATGTCCTTCAAGGCTTTATACCTCTTCTCTGCCGGGAGAGCGTAGAGACCGTTCTCAAATGGGTACTTCACCAGCGTACCGTTGTAGAATATGCGTGCATCCCGCCTGTTCCTAACAATATTCCCGTTCAAAATCCTCGTCAAAAACTTCACTCTCTCGGGATACTTTGAGAAAATCACGTGGGAGCCTCCCGTGTCGAACACGTAGCCATTTACCTCCTCGCTCCTCAGAAGCCCCCCTGCCTCTGCCTCTTTTTCTACCAGTGTGACGGAGTGACCAAGCCTGGTAGCCTCGTAGGCGAACGACAGCCCCGCGAGACCAGCGCCTAGCACTACTATGCTCTCTCTCCGCATATACACGTTAAATGCTCTACCGTGCTTTAAGAATTTTCATAGCAAGCGCGTGACATTTATTACAAAAAACCACCGCTTTGAAAAAGACGACAACTATGAAGCTTGGAAAGAGGGCTTTGGTCATTCTCCTAGAGGTACTGGTAGTACTGCTAGTGTTCGTCTACACGCTCTACGGGTTCGACGTTGTGAGCTTCATAGAGGCTTTGCGGAACGTAGATGCATGGGACATCCTACCTATAGTTGTCTTCGAGCTGGCCTACTACTTCTCCCACGCGGCCGCCTTCTGGCTTCTCTGCAGGAAGCGCTTCTCGATATCTATGTGGGAGGCTCTGGGAGGCTCCATGCTGGCATGGCTGGTCGACATACTTCTTCCAGGAGCATTCGTGGAGGGGGATATCGCGCGGGCTATCTTCTTGAAGACGAAGTCGGACTGGCCCTCCGCCGTCAGCTACACTATCTTCTTCCGCTTCCTCATCAACGTTACAATGGTCGTATTCATAGTGTTCACGTCCCTCCTGGCCATCAACCTGCTAAAGTTCTACGAGGAGTACCTCGTACTCTACCTCGGCATAGTCGTCGCGACGCTTTTAGCATCGCTTCTACTAGTGCTTGTTTTAACGAAGCCCTTGCTCGTAAAAAACGTCGCAGTCTTCCTGGCTCGGAAAGCTAAGGTGAAACGCTTGGAGAAGTTCGAAAAGGACTTAGAGAACTTTCTAAGCCTCGTAGCGGAGGCTTCTAGGGACTTCAACTTCAGGAACATTCACCTCTGGGGGGCCGTGGCGTTCCTATTCTTGCAGTGGGTCAGCGGGATACTTACTCCATTCTTCTCGTTGAGGGCCGTGGGCGCCAACGTTAACTTAGCATTGATAGGACCGGGTTACACTATCCTAACGCTGTACTCACTAGCGTCCATAGGCATACCGTTCATGGTTGGAAGCATAGACGCTGCACTGCTGTCGCTGTACCTGCTTCTCGGAGTACCGAGGGAAAAGGCGCTCGCCGCTACGATAATAGGGAGAAGCGTAACTATACTCACGTCGCTCCTCGTGATCTACCCGATAGGTATGTTCTTCGCCAAGAAGGTCTTTAGCTCTAGAAACATATCCGTACTGAAGGAAAGCATCAAGAGGGCAGCTGCAGAGTATGGCTTCGCGTACACGTTTTCCGAGTCTTCTAGTACCGGCTAGAATAATTACTCACTTCTTCCCATAGAGCTCTCGAAGCTCTCTCCTAACTCTCTCCTTGACTCTCTCATCGAGGAAGGCGTTAACATCTTTCAGCTCGCTTAGGGTGGCTACGGCGATAACGTGGGAGCAGACACCCTTCTCCTCGAATCCCTTACACGTGCAGATGAACCTTCCATTCTCGTACCTCACGAGGTGCTTGCTGTTTTTCCCTATTACGTAGTACAGGTAGGGGCTGATCTTAACAACCCTACCTTCGCTCAGAAGCCAGGCTGCTTTGTTCACCATCTTCTCGAAGGCCTTCTGAGGAGTCGCGCTGCCCCCCTCCATGATTTTATCGGTCGTCATTACACTGCGTTTGAAGAGCGCGAGTATTAATACTTTAAGCACACGAGAGTGGGGGGCGCATATCGCGAAAAATTAATACTACTCGCACTATGAGTGGTCCGGGTGCGTTGGAATGGCTAGAGTAGCCGTGGTCTCGGACTCTCACGACTCTTTAGAGGCTATAAGGCTCTTTGTGAACAGCCTGAAGAACGAGAACGTGGAGGCTGTCATCCACGCGGGGGATATTATCTCGCCGTTCGCGTTGAGGATGTTTTCCGGCTACAGACTTTACGCGGTTTTCGGCAATAACGACGGGGAAAAACTACTCTTGAAGAAAACGGCTGACGAGATAGGCGCCGTGCTGAGTGAGCAACCAATGCTTGTCCGGGTGGGCTCTTTCGACATAGCTGTGTTGCACGGGGTGGACGGGCTCGACGTCTCTCGGCGGCTTGCAAGGGCGCTTGCAAAGAGCGGCGAGTTCAGGCTAGTCGTGTACGGGCACACACATAGGGTAGACGTAGAGCGGATAGGCGACGCGCTCGTAGTGAATCCCGGGACTCTCTCCGGGTACCTGGCAGAGAAACGTACGTTCGCAATCGTAGATCTCGAAAAGCTCGAGGCAGAGATAGTAGAGCTTTGAGGAGCGCACATGAGCCGGGAGATACTCGACGTCGTAAGGCAAGCCTCAAAAGTAGCGGCGGAGGCGGCCATCAAGGCGTTAGAAGAAGGCGTAGGAGCCAGAGAGGAAGGTAGAGGAAGTGGCGGAGACATCTCGCTCCGGGGAGACATACTTGCAGAGCGTAGCGCCATTGAGTACCTGGAGAAGCGCATCGGAGATTTCAGCGTCGTATCAGAGGAGATAGGGGAGAAAACTTACGGCAAAGGAGGAGGGTACAGGTTCATCATAGACCCCATAGACGGTAGCAGGAATTACAAACGCGGGACTCCCTTCTTCGCAGTCTCCGTAGCGGCAGCGGAAGGGGAAACCTTAGAGGACGTGATAGCTGGGGCTGTCTACGCGCCCCTTCTTGGAATGGAGTTCTACGCCTTAGCAGGGGGAGGGGCTTTCCTCAACGGGAGGAGGCTCAGGGTACCCCCAGGAGGAGATACCGGTGCAGTTGAGGGGAAAGTCGTAGCCATAAGCTCGACCCCTAAGGCTTTCTTTCTACCGTATGTATTCGCGCTAAACCTGTCCCTGAGAGGTGCCGTCGTTAGGATGCTAGGATCTGCAAGCCTCGAGGTATCCATGGTTGCCTCAGGAGGCGTGGACGCTTACATCGATGCGTGGGGGACAATGCGAGTGGTTGACGTAGCCGCCGCGACGCTGGTAGCCAGGGAGGCCGGCGCCTACGTTGTTCTTGGCGGTAGGCTCGGCACGCCTCCCAGGATCTCGCTGGACGAGCGGCTCTACATACTCGTAGCTTCGAGCAAAATACTCGCCGAGCATGTAGCCGCAATCTACGAGGAGAGCCTCGGGCACCCTATCGAGGAGCTGTTCAGAGCTTTTGGGGTTGAAGGATGACCGTAGTGGACGTCCACATTCATCTAGCAGAGTTCACTAGGGAGAAAATAGAGGAGTTTGTTTCCCGCGGCTACATACTCGTAGGCGTAGCCGAGGACTACGAAACCTCGCTGAAAGTGCTTGAACTGAGGGATTCCTACCCTGAAAACGTTAAAGCATGCGTCGGAATCCACCCGTGGAGCCTGCGCAACCTCGAAGACTACACCCGCGAGCTAGAGCTAGTGTCCCAGCTGTTACCGGATGCCGACTGCGTAGGCGAGGTTGGTCTCGACAAGAAGTTTGTACCAGAAACGTTCCACCAGCAGCTGGCAGTGTTTAGAGAGCTCGCCGGAAGAGCCGTCGAGAGGGGGGTGCCTCTAAACGTGCATTCTGCTGGAGCCTGGAGAGAAGTTCTCGAGGTTCTCGGGGAGCTCGGTGCCAAGAAGGTAGTACTCCACTGGTGGACTGGACCTCTCAACCTGCTACTGGAGCTTTCGCGGAGGGGGTACTTCGTAAGTGTGAACGCCGCCCTGAAAGTACAAGAGAAATCCAGGGTGATAGCCAGAGAGGCCCCTCTTGATGCGCTCTTAACGGAAAGCGACGGTCCATACGAGTACAGGGGGCTGTCGCTCAGCCCAAGCCTCATACCGGAGGCGCTCCAAATCATCGCGCAGATTAAAGGCTTAGCCGTTGACGAGCTAGAGAGAGCAATCTACCGAAACTTTACGCGCGTCTTCACGGCCTAAGTGTTCGCGCGCGTTAAACCTAAAAGGTCCGGCAAGCAAGCATATACGGTGATGAGTACTCCCGGCTGGGATTCGGTGAAGAGAACTTACCCTGCTGACAACCCATTGAGTGGTAAAAGCTTGCTCGGCGCACGTGTATGGTCAGCCGGTTTGGTACACATCACGTATCAGCTTCGCGTGCGGTCATCACGGGTACCTCGTGCACGCTCAAGGCGATAAGTCTTACGCAGGTTGCCTCATGAGAAAGTTTCGCCACGTTTATATCTGGTTAACTGGCTTACTGCTTGGGTAGTTCATGAGGGTGTTGAGCCTCGACCAGTACAGGCTGATCCTGGCGGAGGAGTTGAAGCTTAGAGACGGGGTGCTAGTTCAGGGGTTACCGGGGATAGGGCTCGTCGGGAAAATAGCTGTAGACTACATAGTCTCCACGCTAAACCTTAGGAAAGTAGCGGAGCTTATAGGCCCGGGGATCATCCTCCCTGTTGGCAACGTGGGGGTCTACGTGACGAATGAAGGGGCCTTGCAGATCCCGTCCTACAAGTTCTACCTGCTCAACGGGGGGTCGAGGGACATCCTGTTCGTTACGAGTGAAGCTCAGCCAGCGCTTTGGGCCCAGTACGAAGTCGCCGAGAAAGTTTTAGACTTCTTCGTATCCATAGGGGGGAGGGAGGTTATAGGGGCATGCGGCACGACAGCCGAGGAAAGTGAACACGTAGGGGTGTACTACGCTTACGCCTCGGAGGACTGCGCCAAGAAGCTGGAAGCGCTCGGAGCAAAGCGTAGCACGGGGGGTACGATAACGGGGGCCTGCGGGCTTCTACCGGCGCTAGCTGCGCTTAGGGGTTTGAAGGCCTACGTTCTCATGGGTAGCACTCAAACCCCCGAGCCTAACTTCGTGGCCGCCCGGGAGCTGATAAGAGTTCTCTCGAAACTACTCGAGTTTGAGGTGAGCCTCGAGGATCTCGAGAAAACGATCGAGCAGATACGCAGACGGGAGGAAGAGATGGAGAAGGTCCTGGAAACGGCCCGCCAGAAGGAGGGAGAATCTCTTCCAAGCTGGTACGTGTAGAATGTGTATATTGAGCGATGAAAGGTGGGGTCATGCCTTCCTGCATGCCCCTTCTTGTCGGCATACAAAGGTATTTAACTGGAAGCCTGGTACATTGGAGACGCTATGCCTTCCTGGCATGCGATGAAGGTAGAGGATGTGTTAAGAGAGCTTGGAACGTCGCTACAAGGCCTTCCAGTAGAGGAAGCCAGGAGGAGGCTCCAAGTATATGGTCCCAACGTTATCGAGGAGGAGAAGAAGGTTCACCCGCTAGAGATATTCCTAAGACAGTTTAAAAGCCCGCTAATCCTTCTCCTGATTTTTGCCTCGATACTGTCCTATGCTGTGGGAGAAGCCTTCGACTCTATAGTCATTCTCGCGCTCGTACTCGCCAGCGCCGCTCTCGGCTTCTACCAGGAGTACAGGGCGGAGAAAGCATTGGAAGCGATTAAGAAGATGGTAGCCCCGCAGGCGACGGTGCTCAGAGGCGGCGAGAAGGTCGTCGTAAACGCATCGGAAGTGGTTCCGGGAGACGTACTCCTCCTGAGCGCCGGCGACAGGGTAGTCGCGGACGCAAGGATAGTCGAATCGGTGAACCTCAGGGTAAACGAAGCCCCCTTGACCGGTGAATCCACGCCCGTAGAGAAAATGGTGGACCCAATACCGGAGGACACGCCCCTCCCGGACAGAGCCAACATGGTCTACGCGGGGACAGTCGTCGTGTACGGCAGGGGGAAAGCTGTTGTCGTCGCCACCGGTAAGAACACCGAGCTGGGAAAGATTAGCGCTACGCTGGAGGCGGTAGAAGAGCGGGAGACACCGCTCGAACGGGAGCTTTCCAGGCTGAGCAGGTGGATACTCGTATTCATGCTAGTCGTAGCCGTGGTCGTATCGCTGGTAGGCTTCTTCGTCAAGAAGTACTCTCCCATAGACCTGCTCCTCTGGATAGTGAGCCTCGCGGTGGCGGCAGTCCCGGAAGCCCTGCCCGTCGTTGTAACGAGCTCCCTGGCGCTAGGCGTCTACCGCATGGCGAAGAAGAATGCCATAGTAAGGAGGCTACCCGCCGTGGAGACTCTCGGCTCCACTACGTACATCTGCTCGGACAAGACGGGGACGATAACGAAGGGAGAAATGACCGCCGTAAAGGTCTGGATGAAGGATGCCACAATCGAGGTTACAGGTACCGGGTACGAGCCCACGGGCAAGTTACTCGTCGGCTCTAAGGAAGTAGATCCAAACGGGTACGAGGGCCTGCGGCTACTCCTCTTAGCCGCCTTCAACAATAACGACTCGGAGGTACGCTACCAGGACGGTAGATGGGTTACAAGCGGTGACGGCACCGAGATAGCCTTGAAGGTTCTCGCGCTGAAGGCTGGAGTCAACGCCGAGCTACCCAGACTGGGAGAGGTCCCGTTCTCCTCTGAGAGGAAGAGGATGAGCACGCTACACGAGCTTGGAGGGAGGAGAGTAGTATTCACCAAGGGAGCACCCGAGGTAGTGGTACCCCTCTGCAGGTACATCTCGTCGATGGATGGGCGTGTCGAGGAGCTCTCCGAGGAGGCGAAGAGGCTCGTACTCGCCGTGAACGACGAGCTGGCAGGGCAGGGGTTGCGGAACATAGCGATCGCCTACAGGTACCTCGACGACGGGCGTAGCACAATAACGGAGAGCGACGAGAAAGACCTCGTACTACTGGGAATAGTCTCCATGATCGATCCTCCGAGGCCTGAAGTCAAGGACGCTCTGGAGACGTGTAAAAAGGCGGGAATCCGGGTAGCAATGATAACCGGAGACCACAAGCTCACAGCGGTGGCTGTAGCCAGAGAGCTGGGCATGCTAGGCGAGGACGACATAGTCGTAACGGGCAAGGAGCTTGACTCCATGAGCGACGCGGAGCTCTACGAGAAGGTTGAGAAGATCAGGGTTTATGCTAGAGTATCGCCGGAGCACAAGTTAAGGATCGTCGAAGCTCTCAAGAAGAGGGGCCATGTCGTCGCCATGACGGGCGACGGGGTTAACGATGCGCCAGCCCTCAAGGCGGCAGACGTCGGGGTGGCAATGGGTCGTACGGGCACGGAGGTCGCCAAGGAGGCTTCGGACCTTGTGCTCGCGGACGACAACTTCGCGACGATAGTCGAGGCTGTGAAGCTCGGTAGAGAGATATTCGAGAACATAAAGAAGTTCCTCGTGTACCTCCTATCTGCGAACGTCACAGAGCTCATGCTACCACTAGTCTCCTCGGTTCTAGGCCTACCGCTACCCTTCACGGCAACGCAGATCCTCTGGGTCAACCTCGTAACAGACGGGCCGCCGGCGATCGCGCTAAGCCTCGAGAAAGGCGAGAAAGACTTGATATACAGGAACCCCAGGAAACCAGGAGAGCCTATTTTCAGTAAGAAGGAGATTCTCCTGTTCCTCGTCGCCGTCCCGCTTGTCTTCACAGTGCTCCTCACCTACGCTTTCAGCTCTTTGCTTAGCCTCGGAGAACCCGAGGCAGAAGCCAGAACGGCTATCTTCACCTCCCTCGTTGTCGCCGAGCTGGCAATGGCGTACGCGTGGCGCTCCCTCAGAAAACCCTCCCTTACGCTAAGCCCCCTCGACAACAAGCCGCTAGTAGTCTCAATAATCCTCTCGGTTACTCTGCAACTAGCGTTCTTCGCTTCGCCCTACGTTATGCACGTCCTCGAAATTCATCCCGTGACGATTAACGATATCATCTACGCTGCCTTAGTGACCGCGGCGATGTTCGTGTCGGTAGAGGCGTTCAAGTACCTGCTCTCCAAGTGGAAGTAGCGCGCAATGAGAGTACGAAAAGCAAGTCTTTATTTTAGCAATATTAAAGGAGGTTTTTGACAATACTCCAGGTTATAAATCCCCTATTTAGACATAATACAACGTAATAACGGAAGTTTTTAAAAACATTGTTAAGCGCCGCTACGAACAGGTTTATATATAGTCATTAATAACAAACCATGAATAATGCATGAGAATAACAGTTAGCTTAATAAAGGCTGACGTTGGAGGGCTGGCGGGACACGTAGTAGTTCACCCCAAGCTCGAAGAGCTTGCGAGGAAAAGACTGGAGGAGGCCCGCGAAACAGGTCTCCTCATAGACTTCTACGTGTACCATGTAGGCGACGACCTCCAGTTGCTCATGACGCACACGAAGGGCGAGAATAACGCCGAGATACACAAGCTAGCCTGGGACATATTCGTCGAGGTAACCGAGAAGGTTAGCAAGCCGCTCAAACTGTACGGGGCCGGGCAGGACCTTCTCAAGGACACGTTCTCCGGAAACATCAAGGGGATGGGGCCCGGTTGCGCGGAGATGGAGTTCGAGGAGAGGAGGAGTGAGCCTATACTAGTGTTCTCCGCCGATAAGACAGAGCCGGGGGCGTGGAACTACAAGCTCTATAGAATCTTCGCTGACCCGTTTAACACTGCTGGGCTGATAATAGACCCAGCTATGCACAGCGGCTTTATATTCGAGGTTGTAGACGTCTACGAGCACAAATCAGTCAAGCTGTCAACGCCCGAAGAGAGCTACGACCTCCTAGCTTTGATAGGCACTCCCGGGCGATACGTGGTGAAGCGTGTCTACAGGAAGTCCGACGGGGAGATAGCCGCGGTATCTTCGGCGACCCGTCTGAGCCTCATAGCCGGAAGGTACGTTGGGAAGGACGACCCCGTACTCATAATTAGGGCTCAGCACGGCTTCCCGGCTACAGGCGAGGTTCTAGAGGCGTTCGCTTTCCCGCACCTGGTCGCCGGGTGGATGCGCGGTAGCCACACTGGTCCGCTGATGCCCGTACCGCTCAGGTACGCACAGTGCACACGCTTCGACGGGCCGCCGCGAGTCGTCGGGCTCGGCTTCCAGCTTCATGACGGTCGACTCGAGGGACCCGTTGACCTGTTCGACGACCCCGCGTTCGAAATGACGAGGAGAATGGCGGAGGAAGTAGCGGACTACATGAGACGCCACGGCCCATTCATGCCGCACAGGCTTGGCCCCGAAGAAATGGAGTACACGACCCTTCCATCCGTGCTGGAGAAGCTTAAGGCTAGGTTTGTACCCGCGGAGGCAGAGTAGTTCCTCTCCTAAAAATTGTCTTTTTTTCCCTAGCCTTCGAGGATAGCTTCTTCTTCGAAGCTCACCGGGTTGACCTTTACGAGCCCTAGCATCAAGGTCTCGTCGCCACTCGGAGCCGCAGTGCTCAACACTCTTAGGGCTTTCCTCTGGGGGTACACCCCGGTCACTATCCCAACCCCTTTAAGGTACTTTTCCCTGTTCCTGATACCCACGAGTGTGTGTAGAAATTCGAAGCCAGTCAGTAGCTTCACCTGGCGTGAGCCGTAGATAGCCTTGAGGAGGGATGCGGCTTGCTCGTCTACGCTCCTCTCGGTGAAGAATGCTACGTGGTCGCCGGACTTCTCCGCGTACACAACTCTCACACCGAGCAACTCCTCAACGCGTCTGCGCTCATCCTCCGGGAGCTCGCTTCCCGTGAAAACCGTGGAGTAGAGTACTCCCTTTGAGAAGTCGTACTCGTACTCCTTTGCGCCCTCGAAGAACTTCCTGTACATCACTTTCCTGTACTCACGCCTGTCGATCCTCCCTCTAAGCCTGACGGCTTTGGGCGCCTCCACCTGGACTACCTCGAAAAGCCTTCCAAGTGTGTTAACTATGTGCAAGCACTCGTCCCCCCTCGACACTACAACCACGACGTCGGGCTCCAGCGCCATCGCTTTGAAGAGCTTTAGCTCCCTGCCGCCTTGCTCGCTGACCCATCCAGTCGTATCTACGACAACCCTGCGGACACCCATCCTGGTCTCGGCAACCTCTACCATCAGCCGTACTCCCACGACGTGCCTGTGCAGAAGCCCGGACGGCGTAACGCTCCCAACGAAGAAGCCGTCCACGAATTCTGCTTCTCCGAGGGATACCAGCGGGGACGCCACGACCCCCAAGCCTATAGTCGCGGGAGGACCTATGCTCTTCTGCCCCAGATCCGCGTCGACGATGCCAACCCTCTCTCCAGCTTGGCTTAGCCTATTCGCCAAGAACGTTACGAAAGACGTTTTTCCGGAGTCGACTCCGCCTACCACCATCACTCTCCTAGCTCCCAGGCTCCCTATTCTCTCCGCGGCGGCCTCCCAGCTCTGGGGTACAGTGTTACCCTTTACGTACGAGAACTTTCCACTCTCTACTTCTACCTCCGAGTCTCTAAGCGCGTAGAGAGGGATCGCTCGGAAAGGGTCGACCTTGTACTCCTTACCGCTTTCTAGCGTTGCGCCGAAAGTGACCACTTCTCCGTTGAGAACCCTGAAGGCGGCGTCCCCCTCTACAATCAGCGTGTAGTCGGCAGGGATGGAAACCCTGGGCATACTCACCACCGGTCCGTCTCGCTTAGACAAGAATGTAGCGTTAAGCTCTTAAGCATCGCGCCGGGGTTCTCTCATAGCTATGCAGGCAACCTGCTTCGAGGTTCGCGGGCTGAGCATACGGTTGGCGCAGTGCGACATTACGGAGGCAGACACTGAGGCAATAGTGAACGCCGCAAACAGCTACCTTAAGCACGGAGGCGGCGTCGCTCTGGCTATAGTGAGGAAAGGGGGCGACGTTATTCAGCGTGAAAGCGATGAATGGGTTAAAAGGTACGGCCCGGTCCCCGAAGGGGAAGTCGCGGTTACGGGTGCCGGGAAGCTTAAAGCGAAGTACGTGATCCACGCAGTGGGACCGAAGTACGGCGACCCCCTAGGAGACGAGAAGCTAGCAAGAGCGATCTCCAACTCGTTGCTTAAAGCAGAGGAGCTGGGCCTGAAGAGCATAGCCTTGCCTGCAATCTCGACCGGCGTCTTCGGGTACCCGTACCGCAGATGCGCAGAGATAATGGCCGACGTATTCCTGGCAACTGCGGGTAAGCTGAAAAGCCTGAGAACAGTTCTAGTCTGTCTCTGGGGGTCCGAGGCGTACGAGGCTTTCCGCAGCGTATTCCTCGAAAAACTACGAGACTATATCTCGTCCTGCCCGTAAACCTTCGCCTGCCTGCCGGCGAAAATCCACGAGATAAAGAGCGCAGCGAAGACCACGACGTAGAGTAGGAGCCTCGTCTCGCTGACAGCCTTCAACTCCATGGTGATAATCTCCCTGACTATGAATATCAGCGCCGCCTCGAGTACAATTATAACCGATATCCTCTTCTCCACTATACCGCCTACAAGCGTCCGCATAAGGTCTATCGAGACAATCATTAAGAGGGACTCGTCGAGGAAGGTCACAAAGTGTTGTCTGTCGAACGTCGCCGTGACCGCTATTTTCACCGCCTCAGAGGCGAGCTTGTACAGCGATAAGAGAACGGCAACGCCGAGTATGATCGCGATAGCGAGCTCCAGCACTGTAATGAAAAGCTGGGACCACCTAGCCACCCGTCTCTCCATGGTAACCCTAAATCTCGTTATGTGTAGCTGCTGTTAAATTAATTTCGCATGTGAAATACTGACATTGTTTTGTCTAAAAAATATGTATCGAAATTTTTATATTTACTTGATAAGACAGGTAGTTGGAGGTTTGCATTCAAGTGTAGCGGTGTGTAGAGACCATGAAGGTTACAGCTCTAGCGGTACTCTTGCCAGGATCTTGTCGCGGTAAATGCTCTAACTGCATGTGGGCCCGGTGGGATAGCAGTGAGCTAAGCCTAGAGGTTATAAGGGCATTTCTGGCTATGCTCAGAGAAACGGGTGTCGAGGTAGAAAGCGCTGTAGTGCTATGCCCCGACGTAACTGAGAAGGGCTGGGGTATCGAGCTTTTAAAGGCTCTGTTTAATAGCTTCGGAAAAAAACTCAGGGTGTTTGTTCCCTGGAATTCCCTGGGAAAGTTTACAAAGCTAGCCTTCGAGAATGGGCTGGAGAAAATAGAGATACTTTGCCTTGTGGATCACCCGGCACGCTTCCAGGAAGTTGAAGGTAAGATAATAGAGGCGCTTTCCCTGGGCTTTAATGTTTTACTCGGTACCGTATGCGATGACGAAGAATGTTTGAAGAACTCCTTGTACATGGTTGATAAAGCGTACCGGCTAGGAATACCTTTCTATGTCCTTCTGCCATGCGAAGAGGGCTCTGACACCAGTTCTTGCCCTGTGGATCTGGGTAAGGCTGTATTTTCGCTCCGAGAGGGCGTGCTTCTCGTGAAGGGCTACAACTATAACGGCTATATCGTTAGAGTTGCGTCCTTATCCCCGGAGCCCTTCTCAACGCTGGTCGTGAGGCCAGGGAATATTCTATCTTCCTCGCTCAGCGGGGAGGGCTTTAACCTCCGTGAGGCAGTAGAAAGTAGCGAGAAATTTTTCTTAGTGCTTAGAACCCTGCTGAAGGGCGACTATGCGGAGGCTTACAGCCTCCGGGAGCTGGGAGTAACCGTGGAGCCGCGCATAGTGCTAAGTGTAAACGGTGTACCCTTAGGCGAGGAGGAGTTGCTGGCTCTGGCCTTGCTTTGCTATACAAAGTCCCTCAGTGCGGTTTCGAGGCTCCTAGGAGCACGCCCACAGAACATCTACGCAAAGCTTACAAGGAAAGAATCAATGATAGGAGTAAGGCTTGTGGAGTGTAGGCGCGGCGGAGCGGAACACGGCAAAACCAGCGTAAACAACTTTGGAAAAGCTCTCGCGAGAAGATACATAGATATAAAGCGCAGGCTTTCAAACAGTGTCTGCGAACATTCCAAGAAAGGAACTGTAATACTTCTAGCTCAGGGCTCCTCTAGTGACACACATGTTAATGTTCGCGTAGCGCTTGAAGAGGCATCGTTTAAACCGCTTGAGGTAATACTAGTGCTCAGCAAAGACTCAGACGTCATGGTTACGGATGCGGCGCTATGCTCCTTCCCGGAGGGTTTCATAGTGCTAAAAGATCATTTTGGAAAAGGGGTTCTAACGCAGGTTCTAACTGGAGCCCTCTTCGCGAGCACTGAAAAGCTATGCGTAACTCCTCTGAGAAACCCGCTACCTATTCCTGAAATCGTTGCTTCTCTTGAAGAAACCCCGGTAAACGGAGTAAAGGGCTACTATATAGATTCCTCGGACTTTATAATAGCAGGTGGCAGGCAGATCCTGGTAAAGCGCGTACTGGAGCTTGCAGAAAAAGGAGTCTTCAGAGCCGATGGTTTACCGCAACTACTCGCAAAAGCATAAAGAATAAAAAAAAGAGTAGAGTTTTACTTTAATGGCTTCAGAGCCTTGTATACTATAAAGGGTAGTAGAGCGTAGTAAATACCTGTGATCACTGCCGGTATGAGAGCCATACCCGCGTTCGTCAGGTTTATGCCTGCACTAAGCCCTAAAGCTTTCTCTACGGCTACGGCGATAGCTCCGGGGACAGCGACTTCGAGTACATGGTGCACGATGCCCGCCAAGAGTAGTATCTCGGCGGCGTACTTGAGCGCGTCGGTGGGCGTAGCTTCGCCGTACTTACTGCCCTTAACCATTCCTACGTACCAGTAAACCAGCGCTATGAAGACAAAGCCTCCTACAAGGTTACCGTAAGTCACCGGGAGTAGGTTGTTGAAGAAGAAGTCATAGTATGTTATTATGTACTGCTTGAGGGCGAGCGGGGAGGCGAATATAGCGGCAGGTATTAGGAACATGTTGGCAATGCTGTGCTCGAAGCCTATGGTTACGAAGGTGAATATCGGGAACCATATCAGGAAGGCTTGTCCCATGAAATCTCCCTTTTTAGACCTCAGCCAGAGCCATATCGCAAGGTTTACTAGGAAGTTGCATCCCACGCCGCGCCAGAAAGCCTCCCAGGGCGAGAGGTTAACTTTCGCCCAAACTACGGAGATCAGTTCGTCGCGGAACGGTGAGGCCAGGAGTAGCGTCGAGCCGTAAGTGGCGAGGAACGCTAGGAATACGCTACCCACCCAGTTGCCTCCGTACGCGGTAACCCAGTTGTAGATTAGCGCTTTCAGCTTGAGCTTCTTCTGCATGTAGCCCAGCGGTATTACGTTCGCGCACCCGGTCCAGAGCTCCGCCCCGCCGATGCACACAGCGATTAAGCCTACAGGGAACACGGCGCCCAGCAGGAACTTCATCATTGCTGAGGGGTTGAGGGGCCACGCTACGTTGAAAGGCTCAGTGACAAGCTTATGAGTGGCGGCGTCGAAGCCCGTAACCTTCGTTGTCCAGAACGCAGAGGAAACAGTGACTGCCAGCCAGAAGCCTATCCCAATGAATATACCCGCCATTATGCCCATCAGGAATAGGCGGCCCGGGGGCTGAAAGGCCTTTACGACCGCTGCGCTTGCCGCGGCGTCAACGGTTTCGTCAACCCCAGCGTATGGGGTGAATTTCTCTTCGGTTGCCATAGCACTATTTACTGGATTTAATGTCTAAAGTTTCCTCCGACTACCTACTTTGCTTAAACGGAAGTGGCAAGAGGTTTAGCAGTGTCCCTCGCCGTTTTAACGTCGTGTTGAAACGAAGCTTATTTCGACAGGCGTTGAACGATTAAACCCGTAAAAGGGGTTGTTACATGGGCCGAAAGGTCAAAGTAATATGCCCTTACTGCGGGGTTGGATGCGGCTTCTACATCTCCGTAGATGACTATGGCAACCCCGTAGGCATAGAGCATATGCCCGAACACCCGGTCAACAGGGGGAAGCTATGCCCCAAGGGGCGGTCTGCGCTCGACGTCCTACGCGCACCCGACCGCTTAACGAAGCCCCTCAAGCGGACTGAGAGCGGAGAGTTCAAGGAAATCTCCTGGAGCGACGCCATAAGGGAGGTTGCAGAGAACCTTAACAACGTGAGAAAGGAGTACGGTCCCCAAGCGGTGGGTTTCCTCGCCTCGGCTAGGGTCTTCAATGAAGAGAACTACGCGATGCAGAAGCTGGCAAGGGTATTCGGAACGAACAACATCGACCACTGCGCGAGACTGTGTCATGCCCCCTCGCTTGCAGGCCTCTCGGCCACTGTAGGGGCTGGCGCGATGACTGCGCCCTTCGAGGACATAGCAGCCTCTAACTTCATCCTGATCTGGGGCTACAACCCCGCCGAGACGCACCCCATACTCATGGGTCAGTACATACTGAAGGCGAAGGAGAAGGGAGCGAAAATAGCGGTCGTGGATACCCGTTGCACCCGGACAGCCTGGCACGCAGACTACTTCATACCTATCAAGCCCGGCACGGACCTGGCGGTTATCTACGCCATGATAAACGTGATCATACAGGAAAAGCTCTATGACGAGAAGTTCGTGAAGGAAAGGGTTGAGAGATTCGACGATCTCGCGCGCTTCGTCTCGAAGTACACGCCGGAGTACGCCGAGTCCGTGAGCGGGGCTCCGGCGCACCTCATAAGGCAGGTTGCCAGGGAATTCGCCAAGGCGGGTAAGGCGTCGATATGCTGGTGCATGGGTATCACGCAGCACACTAAAGGTACTAACAATGTCATAGGACTAGCCACTCTTGCCGCGATCTGCGGGTACTACGGCAAGGAGGGCTGCGCGGTCGCCCCGGTTAGGGGTCAGAACAACGTACAGGGAGCCTGCGACATGGGCGCTCTTCCCGTCTTTCTACCAGGCTATGCTAGGGTCATTGATGCGGAGAAAAGAAAGAAGGTCGCGTCGGCGTGGGGGCTGGACGATCTCCCAGCTGAGCCTGGCTACACGGTGATCGAGATGTCGTATGCAGCGGAGCAAGGAAAGCTAAAGGCTATGTACATAATGGGGGAGAACCCCCTGATCAGCGACGCCAACGCGAACCACGTTAGGAAGGCCTTAGAGCACTTAGACTTCCTGGTAGTCCAGGACATCTTCCTCACGGAGACGGCACAACTGGCCGACATCGTGTTGCCGTCGGCGTGCTGGGCCGAGAAGGAAGGCTCCTTCACGAACACCGAGAGAAGGGTTCAGTGGAGCTTTAAGGCCGTAGAGCCTCCAGGCGAAGCTAAGCCGGACTGGGTTATAATCACCGAGATTGCTAAGGCCCTAGGGCTGGAGCGTTTCTTCCCGTATACGCGCGTGGAGGACATCACGGCCGAGATAAACAAGGTTGTCCCTCAGTACGCCGGGATAACGGCCGAGAGGCTGAAGAACAGTATCGGCGGCATTCTCTGGCCGTGCCCCTCGCCCGACCACCCGGGCACTGCGAGGCTACACGTCGAGAAGTTCGCCACGCCAAGCGGCAAGTTCAATACGCAGACACCCGAGTACACTGACCCGGCAGAGAAGCCCGACGAGCAGTACCCGCTCATTCTCACAACGTTCAGGTACGTCGGGCAGTACCACACGGCGACGATGACCCACAGGAGCGTGCACTTAAGGAAAAGGTGGCCAGAGCCCGTGGCGGAGATCCACCCGGAGACCGCCAGGAAGTACGGCGTGAGGGACGGGGGACTTATAAAGATAATCACGCGGCGCGGCGAGTACACGTGCAGAGTTAAAGTCACGAACCTAATAGCGAAGGATGTAGTAGCTGTGCCGTGGCACTTCGGGGCAAACGTACTCACGAACGACGCCTTGGATCCCGTGGCTAAAATCCCGGAGACGAAAGTTTGTGCCTGTAAAGTTGTACCTGTGGAGGAGAGGTGATGGGGTGTGGCGGCTGGAAGAAACCCGGTAGTTGAGGAGAAGGATCCCGCTATCGAGAAGCTAGTGTGCATATACCCTGAGCGATGCATCGGTTGTAGAGCCTGCGAGGTGGCCTGCGAGATAGAGCACGGTGGCAAGTCCTTTATCGACGTATACCTAATAGAGGAGGCCAGGATGTGCGTACCGCTGAACTGCAGACACTGCGAGGAGGCTCCCTGCATGGCCGTCTGCCCGGTGAAGGCAATCAAGAGGGACGCCGAAGGAGCTGTAATCGTAGACTCCCTTAGGTGCATTGGGTGTAGGCTCTGCGTTCTCGCATGCCCATTCGGCATACCCACGGTCGACAAGGAGCTGAAGATAATGGTGAAGTGCGACATGTGTGCCGAGCGGAGGGCACGCGGATTGGAGCCTGCGTGCGTAGCGACATGCCCGGCCGACGCACTCGTGTACGAAAGCGTAGAAGAGTACCAGCGCGCGAAACGCGCCGCCACAGCTTTGAAGATAGCTGGAAGCGGAAGGGAATCCGAGATTAAAGGAATAATTGTATAATCAGGGTAGTGGTATGTTGCAGGGAAATATTTTTCTTTTTTTAGGTTCCATTGCCCTGTACGTAGTGTCAATCGTTCTCTCGCTTATACTAAGGTCGAAGCCTAAGGAGAACATACGTCTCACTTATGCGCTAACAGCCTTAGCGTCACTTCTACTGATGCTGTACTCTTTGGACGCGCTTTTAAGCCCCGGAGCCCCGGTGATTGTGGAAGGGATCAGGGTACCGGGGCTCCAGGATCAGTTCGGCGCGCATGGCTTCTTCGCGCTCTACGTAGACAAGCTCTCCGCATTCCTGCTTTTAGTGATATCGTTCGTTGCACTCTACTCGTCTATATTCTCCATCGGGTACTCGGAGATGTACGCAGGAGAGTACAGCATTTCGTACTTAACGTTTTTCTACGCTCTCTTCGTGCTCTCAATGGTTCTGGTGGTAACAGCTAACGACGCTCTCTCCTTCTACCTCTCCTGGGAGTTAATGACTCTTTCATCGTACATGCTGGTGGGCTATGAGCACCGTAGCGAGGAAAGTAGGGATGCAGCCAAGACTTACTTTATTATTGCACACGCGGGAGGGGCCTGCATTCTCTTATCGTACGCGCTGCTGTACTTCATCAAGGGCTCGCTTTCCTTCGATGCCTTTAGGGAGGGAGGCGTGCCTCCAGGCATAGCATCGCTGATATTCCTGCTTGCCCTGGTAGGCTTCGGCTCGAAAGCTGGCATAGTGCCGTTGCACGCGTGGCTCCCCCAGGCGCACCCGGCAGCTCCGAGCAACGTCTCGGCGTTGCTAAGCGGAGTCATGCTAAAAGTAGCGGTTTACGGCTTAATCAGGGTTGTCTTCGATTTCCTCAAACCATCCGGGGTCGAGGGAGGCTTGTGGGGGTGCGCCGTGATGATCATAGCTGCTTTCTCGACGATAATTGGAGTACAGTTCGCGGTCGTACAGCACGACCTTAAAAGGTTACTGGCATACCACAGTATTGAGAACATAGGGATAATATTGCTGGGCGTAGGAGCTTCGCTAATACTCTATTCCGAGGGTCTTAAGGACGTTGCAGCATTAGCGCTCACAGCCGCGCTGTACCACCTACTGAACCACGCGGTGTTCAAGTCCCTGCTCTTCCTAGGATCGGGCTCCGTGCTTAAGAGCTGTAGGACTAGAAACTTCGAGCTACTAGGAGGGTTGTCGAAATATCTTCCCTGGACCTCTGTGACTTTCCTAATAGCCGCGATGGCAATCGCAGGAGTGCCGCCTCTCAACGGTTTTGCCAGCGAGTGGTTAACCTATCAGTCGCTCCTCGCAGTCGTGAAGGAAGCCGCAGGCAAGGCTCCCTGGGTCTCCCTCGCAGCTCTCTTCTCAGCCCTCATGCTGGGCCTTGCCGGCGCGCTCGCTGTGCTCTGTTTCACCAAGGTCTATGGTGTAACATTCCTGGGCCCGTTAGGGCGTGTGAAGCCCAAGGGAGGAGAGTCTCTCACAATGAAAATCGGAATGGCTATCCCGGCGGCGGCATGCATAGTGCTGGGCGTAGCTATGCCCTACGTAGCCGTCTTCGTGGATAAAGCATCGAGGCAGATCACAGGAGCGCCGGCACCGCTTGCCGCACCAAGCCCGCTGAGCCTAGTCTTAGAGTCCAACTTGTTACGTGGCGAGGTATCCTTGCCCGGCTTAGCCGCGGCTCTCGTAATCTTGGTAGCTGCCGCTGGACTGGCGCTCGGGCTCAGAAGGCTGAAAATCACCAGGACGCCGCCATGGGTAAGCGGTGTGGAGTATGAGCCAGAAGCCATGAAGCCTACGGCGACCGCGTATGCCTCCCAGGTGAGAGGGCTCTTTGCGCGCCTCTACGGGGTGACCGTTAAGGAGCATAGAGAATACAGCGTCCCACCGATATATACGCGAAAGCTCAGCTACGAAGTTGAGATGCGCCCGAAGATCGAGGCGTATGCCTACGTAAAGGTGGAGGGACCGCCCACCACAACCCAGGGTACGCTGGCTCGCCTAGCCACCCTCCTCGAGAACTCTCTCTATGCTCCCTTCGCAAAACCGATTGCAGGGATCCTAGAAGCGAGACCTGCCTACAAGGAGAAGGTTACCTACGCCCCACTCGCCAAGCTCGCTCTCAAGCTCGGGCTGCTCGTTAGAAAGGTTCAGGCCGGAGCTCTGCATATTTACATGTTCTACATACTCGTGATGGTAGTTTTACTCCTGGTTCTGGGGGTGGTTTTACCATGATACCCCTGCAAATTTTGGTGGGTGTCGTCCAGGGGGTCTGCCTAGTACTCCTGGCGCCACTAGCCTATGGCATACAAAGAAAGATAATCGCCAGGCTACAGTTACGTAAAGGTCCACCCGTGATACAGCCCTACAGAGACCTGCTAAAGTTGTGGTCAAAGGACAAGCTCTCAGTCCCCGAGGTTAGCTCCTGGATCTACATGGCTACACCGCTGCTCTACCTAGCGATAACAGTAGTCATTGCCATGAGCATCCCAGTGTTTGTAAACATGGGCATCCCTCTAGCCGACATCTTCCTCCTAATCTACTCTCTCGCTCTCGCAAGATTCGTACTCTCAATAGCCAGCCTTGATACAGGCTCGCCGCTGGCCGCAGCCGGAGCATGGCGCGAGAATGCTGCAGCCGTAGTCATAGAGGTACCCATGCTCTTCGCGGCGCTCCTACCGGCTCTGGAGGGTGGCTCCTCAAGCCTTTATGCCGTAGTGAGTCACACGTGCCTGCGCTGGGAGACGTTTATCGCGAGGCCTTCCTACATCGTTGCGGCCTTGGCCTTCTTCGTGTGCATGCTGGCAGAGGCGGGAGTACTTCCGTTCGACGTAGCCGAGGCTGAACAGGAAATACAGGAGGGCTTGCTTCAAGAGTACTCGGGGAGGCAGCTCGCTCTTATGCAACTATCCATGATGGTGAAGAGGGCAGTGCTCTTCACACTCTTCGTTGATATTTTCCTGCCTTACGGCGTAGCATTGACACTTGAACCTCTCGGAATCTTAGTCGGTGTAGCAAGCTACCTGATCAAGCTCTTGGCACTTGTTACTATAGCCGCGTTGGTGATCGCTGGGAACGCCAGGTATAAGGTTGTGGAACTTCACAAGAATTTATCACTCGTCTTCGTTCTCGTGGTATGCGCAACTATATTCTACCTTATGGGGTGGTGAAAAATGCTCGGTTTGGAGAAGAGTATAGGAGCTTGTGCGGCGTTAATGGTGCTAACAGCGAGCTACATTAACGAGGAGCGGAATCTAAGGAGGGCGACCTATGCCTACTGCGTTCAGACGCTTTTGCTGGCCTCGATATTTTTCATGCTTTCAACAGTTGAGTGGTACTTTGCACTGTGGGGCCTCACCGCCATACTAACAAAGGCCGTCCTAGTTCCCTACTTCATACTTAGAACCACGAAGCGTGTCGATGCCGTTGTCGAGGAGGAGCCGTACCTCGGCGGGTGGGCGAGCCATATACTCCTGGGCGCGCTAATAGCCATAGGATTCGCCATTGGCACGAGAATAGTCTCCGGCTGGGAGAGCGTACCCCTCTCGGTCTCCGTTGCGCTGTTCCTGATAGGCTTACACCTCATGGTTACACGTAGGGACGCGTTAAAGCAAATCCTAGGGATATGCCACTTCGAGAACGGCTCGCACCTTACGCTGGCAGTTATGGCCCCAGGTCTGCCAGAAACAGTCGAAGTCGGCGTATTGACGGACGCGGTTCTACTTGTGCTCGTATGTTGCCTGCTTGCAGAGGAGATGAAGAAAGTTGTTGGAACACTCGATACCGGGAGGCTTTCGTTACTAAGGTACTGAGGTGGTGGGATTATGGAGGCATACCTCCTCGTATTGTTTGCGGCTCCTCTCTGCGCTTCAGCGTTTACTGCTCTACTTAGAAACGCCAGAGTAGGGGAGATTCTCACAGTGGTCTCGACGCTCCTCCTCTCCGCGGTTTCATGTCTACTCATGGTTGAAACGTCGACGGGCAGAAAGTTCCTGCTCCTGGGCGACGAGTTCATTGTAGACTCGCTGACCTCGCTAATGCTGGTCGTTATCTCATTCGTGTCACTAATGGTATCGCTGTACTCGCCGAAATACCTAGCCTACGAGGTTGAACGCGGAGTCGTTGCACGCGAGAAAGTAGTCCTCTTCTACGTCCTGCTCAACGCCTTTATCTTCACAATGATTCTAGTAGTGACAACGAACAATATCGCGATAATGTGGGTTGCATTGGAGGCCACGACGATAGCGACGGCACACCTTGTCGCTACTTACCGCACGGCGGAGGCCATCGAGGCTTCGTGGAAGTACATTATTCTGTGCTCGACGGGTATAGCCTTCGGGCTTTACGGTGTGGTCACACTCTACTACACAGCCTACTTAGCCGGCATCCCTGCCCCGCTCCTCTGGACAAGCCTAGTCGACCATGCAAAGATGCTTGAAGCACACTCGACTATGGTAAAAATAGCCTTTACGCTTGCGCTTGTAGGCTTCGGCACGAAAGCCGGGCTAGCTCCCTTCCATACTTGGCTCCCGGATACCTACTCCGAAGCCCCGCCGTACGTGTCAGCACTTCTGGCCAGCATACTGGAGGGTTGCGCGATATACACTCTGGTGAGGTTCTACAGTGTCTCAGTGCTGGCCGGGGTGGGAGCTTTTGCTCAAACTGTACTGCTAGTAGTAGGTATAGCCTCACTTTTCATCTCCTCGTTGCACATGCTCGCTGTGACCGACGTTAACAGGCTTTTCGCACTTTCGAGCGTAGAGCACATGGGTATCATTGCCTGCGCACTGGGGTTTGGCGGCTACTTGGGCGCTCTAGCCGCTGTTTTCCACGTAGTAAACCATGCGCTCGTGAAGTCTGCCCTCTTCCTTTCCTCGGGCCTCGTAACGCTGTCTTACGGCACGCGGAAAATAGAGGGGATAAGAGGCATGATGAGGTCCTACCCTGCGCTCGGCGCCCTAGTGCTAGCCGGCGCATACGCGATCATAGGGGGTCCTCCCTTCGGAACATTCCAGTCGGAGCTCCTGGCGATAATGGCTGGAGTGAAGTCCGGGAATCCTTTCGCCCTGGTGCTCTTCCTCGCAGCGATAGTGGTGGCTTTCGCCGCGCTGCTCGTTAGTTGCACAAACATGGTCTTCGGGGAGCCAGCATCGAGCACAGAGAAGTATCCACACATACTGAAAGCTCCTATAACCATTCTGCTACTGCTCTCGTTGCTCCTGGGCGTATATATACCCGAGCCTTTACGTTCATGCCTTGAGAATGCCGGTAGGAGTATTGTAGGGGGTGGTGTGCCATGATTTCTCCAGTCGAGTTGTTTGTAATAGGCCTAGCCGCCTACCTAGCGGCAGCAGTCCTTGCGCTACTCTTTGACTCAAAGCCAAAGCTTGCCAACGTGGTGTCGATGGCTTCCTCGGCGATAGCATCCGTTGCCGTCGCCTGTGCAAGCGCGATAGTCATGGAGACAGGGAAGCCTGTGGTCCTGGGTCCTTACAGGGTGGTAGTAGCCGAAGCCCCCCTAACGGTATACATAGACTCTCTCTCGGCGTCCTTCGTCTTCGCTGTGGCGACCCTAACCTTCGCTATCTCGATATTCTCCGTAGGCTACCTCAAGATGTTCTACGGTGAGAGGAGCATAGGCTATTTCGGCACTTTCTACAATGCCTTCATCTTCTCAATGATAATGACGTGTTGCACGGACAACGTACTCTGGTTCCTGTTCTTCTGGGAGCTCATGACTGCGAGCTCGTACTTCCTGGTCATATACGAGGACACGCCGGACGTGAGAAGGATTGGCTACCTCTACTTCATACTCATGCACGTAGGCTTTGCGTGCATAGCAGTATCGCTTGTACTTACAGTTCTGACCTCAGGTTCGTGGAGCCTGCTTAAGGTGGATCCTCACACGATCGAGCCCGGCGTGAAGACAGCAATACTCGCTTTGGCATTGATCGGCTTCGGCATGAAGCTCGGTCTTGTACCTCTCCACGTGTGGCTTCCCGAGGCACACCCAGCGGCTCCGAGCAATGTCTCGGCGTTGCTAAGCGGAGTTATGCTTTCGATGGGGCTCTACGGGCTTACGAGAATCAGCCTGGCGCTACAGGCGAACATGGAATGGTGGTACTCGGCGATCGCCATCCTTGCCGTGCTGAGTGTAGCAGTAGGGGTGCTGTGCATGCCTGCACAAATGGACTTTAAGCGATTACTCGCCTACTCGAGCATCGTGGAGATGGGGCTAGCATCGCTGTCGCTATCCTACTATCTAGCCGGGTCGCAACTAGGTCTAAAGGCTATGCTAATGCACGTGGTGAACCAGGCCTACGCAAAGGGAGCCCTCTTCGCGTTGAGCGGTCTACTGCTCTACTGCGCAGGTACAAAGAGGCTGAGCGATATTAGGGGGCTGTGGGATGCAAACCCACTTGTAGCAGCAGTACTGCTTGCGGCGGCACTCGACATAATGGGCCTACCGCCCTTTGGTTGCTTCTTCAGCAAGGCATACATCGTGCTTTCGGGCTTTAACCCGGCTCTGGGACTATGGGCGCCCTTAGCTGCCTCTGCCTCTCTAGCGATCGAAGTGGTGTGCTTCGCCTGGTTCTTAAGGGTAGTACAGCACGCCGTAATGGGGGAGCCCTCGGAGGCTATGCAGAAGCTTCGAGGGAAGAGTCCGCGGGCCATGCTTGCAGGACTACTGGTACTGGTATTGTTATGCGTGGTTTCCGGGTTTGTTTCCCTCTACCTAATAGGGGGTGTGAGAATATGAACAATGGGATGGAGAGACTAGAGGAAAAGATCAGAAAGGAAATCGGAGGGCTGTTACTAGGAGTTGAGAAACCTTATCCCGATCAGCTATACCTATACGTCGAGAGGACGAAGCTCCCAGAAGTCTGCTCGTACGTTTACTACGAGCTGGGAGGCTTCCTCTCTACCATGGCCGGAAGTGACGAGAGGAGCCTGCACGGAGCGTATAGACTCTACTACGTTTTCTCCATAGAGGAGGGTTACGAAGATGGCAAGAAACCGTGGGTTGTGGTAGTAACGAATATACCGCCCCACGATACGAAGTTCTCCTCAGTAACGCCCAAGATTCCCGCGGCTTCCTGGTACGAGAGGGAGGTGAGAGACCTCTTAGGGCTAGTTCCCGAGAACCATCCGGATCCGCGCAGACTGGTATTGCCCGACGACTGGCCCGAGGGTGTTCATCCTCTTAGAAAGGAGTTCACGTACACGGAGAGGCCTCCTAGCGTAGCTAGAAAGTGCGAGTTTAGACCGAGCGTAGAAGGAGAAGGCATAATGCAAGTGCCTATAGGCCCCGTACACGCCGTTGCCGACGAGCCCGGGCAGTTCAGAGTGTTCCTTGATGGAGAGAAGGTAGTCGACGTCGACTACAGGATGTTCTACGTCCACCGCGGCATTGAAAAACTCGCGGAGAGCAGGCTGACCTACAACCAAGTACCGTTCATCGCGGAGAGAATATGTGGCATATGCGGGTATGCTCATTCGTGCGCGTACTGCCAGGCAGTCGAGCAGGCGCTAGGCATAGAGGTTCCAGAGAGGGCATTGTACATAAGGACGCTCATGCTGGAGGTGGAGAGGCTGCACAGCCACCTGCTGAACTTAGGCCTAGCATGCCACCTCGCGGGCTTCGACTGGGGCTTCATGGCCTTCTTCAAGGCTAGAGAGAAAGTAATGTACATGGCAGAGCTCCTCACGGGCGGCAGGAAGACTTACGGTATGAACGTGGTCGGGGGCGTGAGAAGGGACATAACCGAGGACAGAGCGAAGAAGGCCCTCGAAATCCTGAAGGAAGTGGAAAAGGAGTATAAGGCTGTCCTAGACGCTGTTCTCAGCACGTCTACGCTTGTAAGCCGCGCAAAGGACGTTGGAGTACTGCCTAGGGACGTCGCAAGAAAGGTCAGCGTGGTTGGACCGGTTGCCCGCGGCTCTTCGATAAAGAGGGACACGAGGAAGGATCACCCCTACGCCGCGTACAGCGAGGTGGACTTTAAGGTCCCAGTGCACAGCGAGGGAGACGTCCTCGCGAGACTCAGCGTAAGAGCCGAGGAAACTTTCGAAACCATAAGTATCATTAGGCAGGTGCTTGAGAACATGCCGGGAGGACCTATACAAGCCGAGGTGAAGGAGTACAGACCTTACGCCAGGGGACTGGGCTACGTTGAAGCTCCGAGAGGTGAAGACGTGCACTTTGTCATAACCGGCCCGCACAGCAAGGTTTACAGGTGGAGGGTGAGAGCCTCAACGTACAATAACTGGCCGGCAATACCCTACATGTGCCGAGGCTATACGCTGGCAGATCTCCCGTTGATAATTGGGAGCATTGACCCCTGCTATAGTTGTACGGAGAGAGTGATCGTTGTGGACGTAAAGAGTGGGAGGACCCGCGTTTTTCCGTACGAGTATTTGGTTTCTCTCTCTCGTAAAGGTGGTAAGCCATGGGCATAAGGCAGATCCTAAAAATAGCCCTAAGGGAAGGAGTAGCAACGCTTGAGTACCCGTTTAAGCCGGAGGAGGCTCCCGAGGACTTTCGAGGAAAGCCGGAGATAGACCCGAGCATATGCATGGGTTGCGGAGCTTGTGCTAACGTGTGCCCACCGGACGCTATAACCTGCGTGGATGACCTTGAGAGAGGACTGAGAACTTGGAAGATATTCTACGGAAGGTGTATCTTCTGCGGGAGATGCGAAGAGGCATGCCCGCTTTCAGCGATAAGGCAGAGCAAGGAGTACGAACTTGCCTCGAAGACTCGCGAGGACTTGGAGGTAGTCGTAGAGACGCCATTGGCGAGGTGTAGCACGTGCGGAAAGTACTTCCCTGTGACAGAGAGGGAAGTTGCGCAGGCCGCTCAGATACTGGCGGAAGCGAAGACTCTGCCTCGCTCGGTGCTAGAGCTCCTGGAGAACGGCGTGGAGTGCCCCGAGTGTAAGCGTAGGAGAACCGTGCTATCTATAGTGAAGTCCGCAAGACCGGGTGTAAAGCCTCTGAGTGTTACTGGGGAAGAGGGTGGGAGGCATGAGTAGGTTGGCTAAGCAGAAGGCTTACGACGCCCTGAAGAGGTCGGTCTACCTACTTAGAGTCGACTCGGGCTCCTGCAACGGTTGCGACATAGAGGTGTTCGACGCCCTGACCCCCTATTTTGACGTTGAAAGGCTCGGTGTAAAGCTCGTACTTTCACCTAGGATGGCGGATGTCATACTGGTCACAGGCCCTGTCACTAGGCAGTTCCTACCCGTGCTCAAAGCAACATACGAAGCTGCGCCCAAGCCCTGTGTAGTTGTTGCGTGCGGGGCTTGCGCCTGCGGCGGCGGAATATGGTACGACACCTACGGGACTGCAGGCGGGGTCGACAAAGTGATTCCCGTCGACGTGTATATTCCCGGTTGCCCGCCCAGGCCTCACGCAATACTGCACGGGGTGGCTGTTGCCCTCGATATCCTAGAGCAGAAGGTGAAGAGATCGGAAACGAAGGCTGATGCAGAGAGCTTTAAACCCGCGCTTCCGAGCCTCGAGGGCGCCATTAACAGCTGGGAGCTTTACAGGGCCTTGAAGCTAGAGCTCTACAAGCACCTCGGGTACAGGATCGGCTACAGAGTTTTATGCGACCTGTTAAGGATCTCTAAGGGGAGCAAGGACCTAGACGACTTCGCCGCAAAAGCCGAGAAAGCGGTCTCCGAGAAGTACCACGACGCCCGAATAACCGAGGCAGTTAGGCTCTCATGCCTAAAACTCAAAGAGGTGGTAGGAAGGTGATAAGCGTAGTTCCTCTTCTACTCGTAATCTCAATAGCCGCCCCCCTACTCCTAGGAGTGTTTGCCTTCACGAGGAGAAAGGCCTTCGAAGTAGCGGTAGCAGGCTCCCTGGTCGCTCTAGCAGGCGTAGTGTGCAACGCTGCTCTCTACCTCTCTAGCCAGATGAGACCTTCCCAGTACGTACTCGCATACTACAACGGCTTAGCGCTTGGCTTCGTCAATGATTCCCTGAGTGTTTTGGTAAGCCTGATGGTAGCTCTTAACGGTCTGGCCACGATTGTTTTCTCGAAGCACTACATGTCCCCGTCGAACAGAGAACACCCGGTAAGCCTCGAGGAAACCCCGAGGTACTACGGTTGGCTCCTTCTCTTCGAGGCATCAGCTCTAGGCTTTGTCTACTCGTCGACCCTTTTGTCGATGGTGGCTTTCTTTGAGCTTACAAGCCTGTGCTCGTACGCACTGATAAGCTACTACGAGGACCCAGAGTCCAGGAGATCAGGCCTGCAAGCCTTCATCGTAACACACATCGCCGCGCTTGGTCTATACCTCGCGGCCGGCTTGACCTATGCGAGCACGGGGAGCGTCGAGGTGGTAGCACTCAAAGGGATGCCCGAGGAGCTGAAGACCATAGCCGAGCTCCTCCTGCTGGTAGCGGCGGCCGGAAAGTCGGCCCAGATACCCTTCCATAGGTGGTTGCCGGACGCCATGGTTGCGCCTACACCTGTTTCCGCCTACCTACATGCGGCGGCAATGGTCAAGCTAGGAGCCTACCTAATGCTTAGAGTGCTCGTCGACGCGGGATACACGCATACAGTCGCGCTCGCATGCCTAGCTGTGGGTGTGGTCTCCATGGCTTACGGGTGTGCGATGTACTTCCCGCAACTGGACATGAAAAGATTACTGGCTTACTCGACGATAACCCAGCTCTCCTACATATTCATGGGAGCAGGCTTGGCCTCTCTTGGTTCAGCAATGGCCTTAAAGGGAGCAGAACTCCACATATTTACCCACGGCTTCGCCAAGGAACTGTTCTTCCTAGTAGCCGGGCTGATATCGTTCTCCGCAGGCACCAGGATGCTCGACAAGATAAGCGGGTTGAGAGCGGCAAGAACCGCAGCTGTAGGCTTTACCGTGGCGGCGCTATCCGTGACGGGCGTACCGCCCTTCGGACTTTTCTGGAGCAAGATCCTGCTCATACTAGGAGGCTACTCCGCCGGTAGCATTGTTGCAGCTATCATCGCTACGGCGATGCTCTGCGAGTCCATAGTGTGTTTCGCCTGGTTCCTCAGAGTATTCACGAAATGCGTTGGAGGCGAGCCCTCGGATGCCGTGAAAAGCATGCAAAGAGAGCCTACAACAATGAAGATGACAGTGTACTTCCTGGCCTTAATGTCGTTGCTCGCACCGTTCCTGGCTACGCCATTCCTGTAAACTAAAACATTTTTATTTTTTATTTTATTTTTGACTGGGTGAAGAAGGCATGAGCGTACAGGTGGTCGAGGTCTACGTGTTTGTTGAGAGATCAGCGCTTCTAGATGAGAAAAGTTTCACAGCAATTGATGACTTCATGATAAAGGTGTTGCATGAAGAGTCTATGTACGATGTACTGGAAAAGGCTGGGGAACTGCCGCTTGACAGAGTAAAGCTCCTTCTCAGAGAAGAGGATTTGAGAAAGCTAACGGCATACGGCGAGCTAGCTCTTAGAGGAGAGGCTTCCAGGAAAATTTTGGAAACACTTCAGTGGAGTGACGCTTCCGGTGAAGGCTACGTCGTGTTGGTACTAAAGAAACAGAATGATGGGGGCTTCTTTAACGAGTGCCCGAGTAGGTCGACGCGATGAAACTAGACATAGCCATACTGGCTGGAGGCTCTGGGAAGAGGCTCGGCGGTGTCTACAAGCCAGTCGTAGAGGTCTGCGGTAAGCCGGCGGTAGTGCTTCTGGCGGAGAACTTGGGCGAAGCAGCGTCCTCTCTCATCCTGGTCGTGCACGACTCGGTCCAGAAAAGAGTTCTCGAGGATGTTCTTGCACGCTACCCGGTCGCTACCCGTTACAGGGTGTTGCTCGACGAGGTGCCGGTAAGGGCGCCGCTAGCAGGGCTCTACACTGCTCTTAGAAACTCGCGGAGCGAGTTTCTAGGCGTAGCCCCTGCAGATACCCCGTTCCTGCGTGGATCCTCGCTCTTGAAGCTGAGGAGCCTTGCCGAGGGCTACGACGGCGCAGTACCGGTGTGGCCTAACGGCTACGTAGAGCCTCTGATAGCCGTCTACAGGGTTCCGAGAGTCCTCACGGCAGTAGCCTCTGCCCTCAGCTCGGGTAGGCTTAGGGTTATGGATGCGCTCGGAAAACTGAACGTCAGGCTCATTCCAATCGGCGAAGTCTTCGCTGATCCCGAGAGGGAGACGTTCAACCTGAATAGGCCGGAGGATTACGAGAAAGCTAGGAAGCTTTGTGGGAGCGTCTAACCCCTTCAGGGGAACGGCTCTTCGATCAGAGCCTTCAACAGCTCTACTGTGGCGTCTACATCCTTCTTCAAGGCCAGGGAGGCTGGCGAGTGAATGTACCTTACGGGCACGGAGACTGCGCTGACAGCGGCGCCGTGAACGGCGAAGCTCCCAGCGTCCGTCCCGCTATAGGGGGATATCTGCACCTGGTACGGAATGGACTTCGACTCCGCTAGCGCCTTGATGTGCTTGTAAAGCTCCATGCTTGCTATCATCGATTTATCCATCAAGCGTACGGCGGGACCTCTGCCCAGCCTGGTGACAACCTTCTCTGGAGGAGTTCCCGGGGTATCGTTAGCAATGGTTCCCTCGACGGCTACGGCGAAATTCGGCTCTAGAGCCTTCGCGAGCGCGGAGGATCCCCTCAGCCCGACCTCCTCCTGCACTGTGAACGCTACGACGACGCTACCCTTCTTCGGAGTAGCCCCGCTTCTCAGGGCCTCCAGCAACGCGTAGCACCCGACGCGGTCGTCGAGCGCCTTGCTTATCACTGCATCGCCTCTCTCCTTGAAGTTCCCCGCGAAGGTTACAGGCGAACCAACGTCCACACCCTTGGAGCGCGCCTCCTCCCGGGACAAGACTCCTATATCTATGAAAATCTCCTCCACTGTTAGCTCCTTCTGGGTAGCCCCCCGTAGATGCGGAGGAGTAGCCCCTATAACCCCCTCGACAAGCCCCTCATCCGTCAGCACGACCACCTCCTGACCGGGAAGCCCCTCCGCGACTACCCCGCCTAGCGGGGCTACCCTCAAGAACCCGTCCTCCGTTACGTGCGTGACTATAAAGCCTACCTCGTCCATATGCGCCGCTAAAACCAGGCTCGGCCTACCCTCTCCGAGCACCACGTACAGGTTTCCAAGGGAGTCCGTTACAGGCTCGTAGCCCAGCTCTTCAAGCTCCTCCGCGATTATCTCTCGAACTCTATTCTCGAAGCCGCTAGGCGCCGGGGCGTTAGCCAACTTTGACAACAGGCTAGTTTCGACCACGGCAGAGGAGCCCGGTGTCTACATATAAAAGTAACGTCTCTCGATGCTTAAAGTCGATATTTTCGGTTAAAAATAACGAGTAGCTTAAATACTTCTCACTAAAAATATAAGTCGACAAAGCATGCCAATAAAAGGAGGCTACGTAAACAAGATTCTCACAGTGAACCTAACCGATAAGACCATACGCGAAGATCCCATAGACCCCGCGGTGGCTGAAAAATACATAGGGGGGAAGGGCTACGCGCTGTACGTTTTCTACTACAAGTACCTCAAGGAGTACATGGCTAAAGGCATCGCGCCGAAAGACATAGACCCCCTAGGCCCCGAGAACGTCTTAGCGTTCACGACAGGCCCGATAACCGGGATCGCCGGGGTCCCCTCTCCGGGAAGGCACCACGTGATGGCTCTGCGCTCACCGCTTACGGGCTCTATAGCCAGTGCTAACAGCGGGGGAGAGTTCGGCGCCTACCTGAAGTTCGCGGGCTACGACATGATATTCATCGAGGGTGCATCCGAGAAGCCTGTATACATCGAGATCGTCGACGGACACGTGGAGATAAAGGACGCGTCCGACCTCTGGGGTAAAAACGTCTTCGATACCACCAGGGTGCTCAAGTCCAGGGTTAAGGGTAAAAACGTGAGCGTCGCGTGCATAGGCCCGGCAGGAGAGAACCTAGTGCTATTCGCGAACATAATGAACGACGACCACAGGGCTGCGGGGCGTACCGGAGTAGGAGCAGTAATGGGGAGCAAGAAGCTGAAGGCTATAGTCGTCTCGGGTGAGGGCAAGCCGCAGGTAGCGGACCCCGAGAGGTTCCGGGAGCTCTCCAAGAGCCTCATCGAGAGGATAAGGAAGAACCCGGTCACCGGCGGAGGGTTGCCCAAGTACGGTACGGCAGTCCTCGTGAACATAATCAACCAGGCGGGAATGCTTCCATACAAGAACTGGCAGTTCGGCTACAACCCAGAGGCTGACAAGATAAGCGGGGAGACGCTCGAGAAGACCTACCTAATCTCGAGGAGGCCGTGCTGGGGCTGCCAGATCGGGTGCGGTAGAGTAGTCAAGGTGCCCTCGGGACCCTTCCAGATACTGTACTCCGAGGGACCAGAGTACGAGTCCATCTGGGCTCTCGGAAACGCTACGGGAGTAATGGATCTCGCGGCGATAATCAAGGCTAACCACTACTGCGACGAGTTCGGGCTGGACACCATCAGCATGGGAAGCACAATTGCAGCCGCAATGGAGCTCTACGAAAAGGGCTACATACCGCAGGAGGATCTCCAGGGCCTAGACCTCAGGTTCGGAAACGCGGCGGCGCTCGTAGAAGCTGTCTGGAGGACTGCCTACAAGTCCGGCTTCGGAGCGAAGCTCGCGCTCGGTAGCAGGAGACTCGCCGAAATGTACGGCGCACCGGAACTCTCTATGAGCGTGAAAGGCCTCGAAATGCCGGCTTACGACCCGAGAGGAGCGAAGGGCATAGGACTCGAGTACGCCACCGCCAACAGGGGAGGTTGCCACGTCACTGGCTACACCATATCCCCGGAGATCCTTGGTATCCCGCAGAAAATCGACCCCTTAACGCCCGAAGGCAAGGCTCAGTGGGTTAAAGTCTTCCAGGACCTCACGAGCGTCGTTAACTCGGCGGTTAACTGCCTGTTCACGACCTTCGAGATAGGCGCGAAGGACTACGCCGACCTCTTCAACACGATCGCGGGATTCAACTTCACGGAGAAGGACGTGCTAACAATAGGTGAAAGGATCTACAACCTCGAGAGGTACATGATGTCGCTGTACGGCTTCTCTGCCAAGGACGACACGCTGCCCCCGCGCCTCCTCAAAGAGCCGATGCCCGAGGGGCCTGCTAAGGGACAGGTCGTCGAGCTCGACAAGATGCTGGAGGAGTACTACAAGATCAGAGGCTGGGTCAACGGAGTGCCAACCAAGGAGAAGCTGAAGGAGCTTGGAATCGAACCTTAAATTTTTTGTTTTTCTTTTACCCGGCTATCTCCAGGCTTTTCTCGAGCTCTTCCACCATGCTTTTACGCTTGCATTCGTCGCATATTCTGAGGCTTGAGACGACCTCTCGGGGTAAACCTTTCCGCGTCATTTTAGCCTCGAGCGACGCTACGAGCTTCTCGGGCGCTATTTCTCTACCGCACTTAGAGCAACGTGCCATCTCGGAGGACGAGAGAACAATGTGCTCGTGCCTCGACATTAGCGCTGGGTTAGCCGCCCTGTCTATCTCTACCGCGTCCTCTGGGCACACCTCTACGCATTCCCGGCATCCAATACACCTCCAGGGGTAGAAGCGTAGCTCGACCCTCCCGCTCGAAGCAACGGCGTTTAAGGCTTTCTCTGGGCAGTTCTTCGCGCAGGCGCCGCACAGAGTACAACTATCCTTTACCGATACGCGGAAAATCGGCAGGAACTCTAGGCTTAACCATTGGTTCACGTCTTCTCTCGAGACATGCGAGAACACCGCCGGCAGGGGACCCGGGGTAGGCTCCGCCGCCCGTTTCTCCGTGATGTTGTCCGCCTCTCTAACCATGCTTAGAAACGCGTCGCGCGCAGATACTCTTGGGCAACCGGAACACACGTTACTCGGGGCGTAGAGGAAAACGTCCATTCCCAAAGCCTTGGCATATAGGTACTCGTGAATCCTCAGGGAAGCTACGCAGGGGAGCTCTATCAGGAAGCCTCTCGGCGACGCTTCTCCAAAGTCCCCGTAGGCTAAGCGGCGGGTTTTGGGGCACACCACGAGGAGGGCTTCGCAACCCCCTCTTCGAGCACCCTTTATCAAGGTTCTAAGCTTCTCCGGAGGGATGTGAGGAGTGAACATCAAGCCGGAGGGACAGCTGGAGGTGCAAAGCCCGCACTCTACGCACCTGTCAGCGTCGGGTTTAGGCGGCTTGCCGCTCATCGCGTCGTAGGGGCACGAGGACAAGCACACATCGCAGTTTCTCAGGGTAAGGCACCTAGAGGAGTCTACCGCCGGGATGGAAGTGTAAGTGAGGAGCACGCCGAGCCCCGAGCTCAGTAGCTCCCGTCTAGATACACGCTTGGAGGCCTCGAACTTTACCTCGGGGGCTACGTCCTTGGTTTCCTCCAGGAATTTCCTCCATAGATCCACCACGGCATCAACGCTGAGCGAGGAGAGCAACGGATCCCTTTCCTCATCGACATACACGAGCCTGTACCACCTGGCACCCCTCACGCGTAGCTCCTCAACTATACCGGCCCACCTCTCCGTGCACGAGGAGTCGCCGAGAAGCACCACCCCCTCGCAGTCCTCCAGTATGCGCGCCAGCCTACCGGCAACGTCTCCTTCAAAGTCTCGGCACCTGACTACGCAGACGCTCATACGAGCCTCTAGTGTTCGAGGCGAAATCCTCTAGAAAAAAGTTTTTGAATCTTCGGAGAAATTCTCTACATGTGCGTGTACACGTGAAGTTCTTGCTTTTCGCTACGCTGAGAGACAAGTACGGGGTACCCGAGGTAAGCGTCGATTGCGATGGAAGCCTGCGTGGTTGCGTAGAGGAGGCTGCCAGGATCCTCGGAAGGGACTTCGTGGAGGAGGTTTTCGAGGGAGACGATTACAGGCGTGACAGGATAATACTGGTGAACGGGAGGCACATACAGTTCGTCCAGAGCACCCAGCTGAAAGACGGCGACGTGGTAGCAGTTTTTCCACCCATAGCGGGGGGCTAGCGCTTGGGCGACATCGAAGTCAGGTACAAGGTGTGGCTCGTAAAGGACGGTAAGCCTATTCTCGGCAAGGGGGGTGCGGAGCTATTAAAGGCTATCGAAGAGAAAGGGTCTCTCCACGCGGCGGCAGAGGCGCTGGGCTACTCCTATAGCTTCGCGTGGAGCTACCTGAAAAAGCTAGAGGAGAGAGCCGGCGTCACGCTAATCGAGCGCCGCAGAGGAGGGCAACGCCACGGCGGGATGGTCCTGACGGAGGAGGCGCGAAAACTCCTGAAGCTCTACCTCGAAGCCGAGAGGGTTGTCGGCGAGGCTCTTTCCCAAATTCAGGCGGATTGATCCTCAGAGGGATAGCCTTGAAGCTTTCTCGAATCTAAGCCCTGCAGGCGTGAACGAAGACCGACCATTGTGGAGTCGCCAGTATATGTTTTTCGTTAAAAATTTTTTATTTACATGCGCGAGTAAGACTTGTGAGCAAGGATCTCGTAGTGCTGGCGCTGGGAGGCAACGCTCTGCTAAGGACTGGGGAGAGAGGCACTTTTGAAGAACAGGTTAGAAACCTTCAGAGAGTTTCGGGACACATCGCCCGGCTGGCATCCAGGTACAAGCTTGTAATCACGCACGGGAACGGACCCCAAGTGGGAAACCTGTACCTCCAGCAAGAAGCCTTCAAGGAGGTGCCGGGCATGCCGCTACACGCCTGTGTCGCAATGACTCAGAGCCTCATAGGCTACATGGTTCAGCAGGCAGTCTCAAGCGTGGATCCATCCCTGAAGGTCGCCGTGTTGACGACTCGGGTGGAAGTCGACGCCGAGGACCCGGCGTTCAAGTCGCCCTCCAAGCCTATAGGGCCCTACTACCAGGAAAGCGAGGTTCCCCGTCTACTCGAGAAAGGGTGGACCTTGGTGAATGTTCCCGGTAAGGGCTGGAGGCGCGTTGTTCCGTCGCCGCGGCCTAAGAGAATCGTGGAGCTAGAGGTCGTGAAGAGGCTTGCAGGGGAAGTGGACATCGTAGTGGCGGTGGGGGGAGGGGGTATACCCGTCGTCAGGAGCGGCAAGGGGTACGAGGGGGTCGACGCAGTCATAGACAAGGACCTGGCATCGTCGCTACTAGCGCAGGAGCTAAACGCCGAGAAGTTCGTCATACTAACCGATGTTGAAGGTGTCTACTTAGACTACGGAACACCCTCACAGAGGCTGGTGGAAGAGCTCTGTGCGCGCGAAGCCCTCGAATTGGTGAACAAGGGGGTTTTCCCTAGGGGAAGCATGGGCCCAAAAGTAGAGGCGGCCGCGCTTTACGCGGCGAAAACGGGGAAAGTAGCCGTAATAGCTCACTTGGACAGGATGCTGGAGGCGGTTGAAGGAGGTTCCGGGACACGGGTTCTACCCTGCTAGCCGGGCAGGCCCAGATGCGCTTGCCACGGGGCGTGGGTGTAGATAACTTTATGTCTCCTATAGACGCTCTGAGCAGTGGGTGAGTTCGTGAAGATCAACGTACGCCTGGTAGCTTCTCTACTGCTACTGCTCGCCTTATTGGCTCCGGGTTTTTCCCGCGCGACCGGCGAAGCCGCTGTCACAGGCGTGTTTGTCACAGGCAAGGTGACTTACAGGATTACTGGGGGCTTCCTCCTGAAAAACGAGAACAACGTCTCCGTGAACGACTACGTATACGTGGCGCTTCCTCAGAACACAACTTTCCAGAAGAGCTACGTGGTCTCAATAAACCCGAAGCCCCTGCGGTTCGTGGTGGATGAGGACGGCAATACCTACGCCGTTGTGCTCGTTAGGGCGGAGCCCGGCCGCAAGTACTGGGTAAACGTGTCCTACGTAGTCGTGGTGTACAGCTACCAGATAGACGAGTCGGCGTCTAAAGGCGACTGGCCGCCACTAAGCTTCGTACGCAGGTATACCGTGTCGTCCGGCTACTGGAATGTCTATAACGTGACGCTGATTAGGCTGGCAAGGGAGGTTGCCTTCGCGCAGACCCCTCTCTCGACGGTGAAGAAGCTGGCGTCCTGGGTCGAGCAAGCGAACAGGGGGAACTACCGGGTCTCTTTCGGAAGAGCCGGGAGCGACCACGCAGTCACGTACGGGTATAGAGGCTACGCGATCACCGGGGACTGCGTCGAGGTAGCGGACGTCTTCGTGACGATGGCTAGGATTCTCGGGGTACCCGCCAGGACGGCGTTCGGAATCCTCCTAACGGACAGTGAGCGCATGTGGCTCAACTTCTCCACCATAGAGGCCGAGGGCGAGAACATCTTGACGCACTGGGGTGGGCATATGTGGCCGCAGGTCTACGTGGAGCCATATGGGTGGATAGACGTTGACATGCTCGACGGCATGGCGCCTAACGTTGGAGTATACAGTGCGAGGCACATACTGTTTGGGGTAGAGGAGACGAAGTACTACGGTTCCTCCCTCTCCAGTAGCGCGATACCAAGCTACCTAACGCTGGAGTACGTTGAGTACTACTTCGGGAGGGGTGACTAGGATGGAGCGGCGTGCACAGGCACTGCTCTTCCTCTGCCTGCTCCTATTCCTGGCCTTCGGAGAGCCAGTGATCACGCAGCCAAGGTACTGGATCGCGCTTAACTTCCGCCTAACTTTCAACGCCGACGGAACAGTTCGCGTCGACGAGAAACTACACCCGTTCACCGTTGACGGCAGGAGCCTTTTGAACGACCCAGAGGTAGCACAAGACATGAATAGGTCTCTCTCCCAGATGGTGAATTACGCTCTCCTCATGTTTTCCGATAACCCTAGGCTTCTGACGTACAGGGTTGTCAAGTACATGGAGAAGAGCTACGGCGAAACAGTACTGTGCGACGTCACCGGTACAGGGAGAATGGAGAGGTTTACGGGCGCGTACATAGTATCAATCGTTATCTGGCTCAACACTAGTAACTACGTGAGAAGCCTCAACGACTCTCTCTACGAGGTCAAAGTTCGGGACAGCTTCACGAGTACGGATCCGAGGAGCTGGATAGACGTGCTCGAGGTAGTTTTCAACGGGACAAGGCTCTACGGGTACAGGTGGGAGCCGCCGTACGCTCACGGCCCAGAGCGGCTAGGCGGAGGTCTCCTCTGGGTGAACCACAACGAACAGGAAGCCCCAGACTTCTACGTTTTCCAGCTGGAAATCCCGGGCCTGCGGAAAGTCGGTGAACCTCCGGAGGTCAAAGCGGTCATAGAGGACGCCGTGATACTTGCCGACGGGCTCCACGTAACCGTTAAGAACGTTGGCTCGACGAGCGGCTACGTCTACATACGCGTACTGTCCCAGCCGGAGCAGGCGAGGAAAGTCTACCTTTTCGTGGGCGAGAAGCTGGACGTCGTTTTCCCATCGGTCAGGAACGCCCCCGTAGAAGTCGAGCTGTACTCGGGTGACTCGATACTCGACAGGGCTAGGGCTACGCGCCTAGAGATAGCTCAGCCCCCTCTCTGGAGCCCCCACTTGCTCCTAGTAGTCACTATACCCATCTTCATAGCCGCTATACTCGCAGTATTCTTGGCGAGAAGGGCCTCGAGGGAAGCCAGAGAAAAACAAACTGTTATGGGCGAAGGGTTAAGCGGTGTGGCTTGAGGTTCCAACGTCCTTGACGAGTATGTACGGCGTCCTGGTGGGGGTCTCGACTTCCCACCAGTACATGTCGTAGGTTTCCTTCCCTAGCGCCACTATGTTCTCGAGTATCCTGGGGAAGCTGTCCGCTATTCTGAGCTTCTTCGCGGCTCCCACTATTTCGCCGTTCCTGACTATCAGTATCGCGTCCCTGAGTATCGTCGAGAACGTACCCTCTATGTAGTTCTGTAGTCTGGTGTACCAGTTGTTTGTAACCACGAGACCCTCCTTCATCTCCGCCAGTAGCTCCTCGAATGTATAGTCTCCTGGGTGAACGTTGATGTTCCAGACCCGCGGGAACACCAACCCCGCGTTGCCGGTGGTTTTACCTCCTAGCTTCGAGGCAGTCTTCGAGTTATGGAGAACATTCCTCAACACTCCTTTCTCGATTACCGGCTTCGTGTACGTCCTTATACCCTCGTCGTCGAACGACGTCGACCCCGGCAACTCGGCGAGCCTCGGAGCATCCTCTACAGTCAGTAGCTCCGAGGAAACCTTCTCTCCGGGCTTCCTGTTCATGAAGATAGAGAACCCCATCATTATCGACGAAGCAGTGGCCATCTCGACGATGTAGTTCAGGAAGTTCCCGGCGACCATGGGGGACAGGAGTACATTTGTTCTCCCAGGTGGGTAGTCTTCCTGCCTCCTGGACTGGTAGGCTAGATGCGAAGCTGTCTCAGCCACCTTTTCGACGTCGCTGATCGAGAGTCTGCGGGAGCCGAGAGACCACTGGCCGGACCCCTCGCCCGCGAAGGAGCGGATGTAGGTCTTCACGTACGTCGAGTCCTCGGAGAAGGAAGCTCCCTTGCTGTTTACGAGAGCCTTTACCTCGTAGGTTAGCTGTAGCATGCCGGCAAAGCTGTCGACCTTGTACCTATTGGCGGCCTCGACCACAGCCTCCGATACGTGCGCCGGGTCTTCTATCGCCTCAACGATCCTTTTGTCGACGAGCCCCGGGAGAGGCTCGTGCTTCTCTGGCTCTGGTAGAGGGGCGTAGAGCATAGACGGGGGTAGCCTCTCCTGCATCTGGTGCAGCGAGTCTATAACCCTATATATTTCCTCCAGTGAATGCGTCGGGGCGGACGTCCCGAGTATCTTCCCGCCCTTCGCGAGGTATATGTCCGCCGCGTGGTCTGTCCAGTTTTGAGTCACGCTCGGCTCGCCGTTCGCGAACTTCACCATCACGCTCTCTCTCCTGTAGAGGAGCACCGCTACCTCTTCGAAGCCCGCTCTCAGGGCGTAGTTCTTTATCTTTTCTCCAATTTCGATCAGGCTCTCAGCCATTACCCAATCACCCTCAGCTTAATGTTCCTTACACGTACATTTGGACCGCCGAACCACACGGGTACTCCCTGCATGGGCTCACCTTTACCGCACGTACCGGCGTAGAACTCCAGGTTCCTGTCGGCGGCGTCCACGCTCGAGTAGAACGTCTTGGTTGTTAGCTCAAGCACGGGGTTTCTCACGAGCCCCTTCAGCTCTCCGTTCTCGATGAGGTAGGCTTCAAGCCCGCCGTAGCGCTGACTCCACCTTTCGTCGTCGATATTCCATTCCATGTAGCTCTTAATATATACGCCGTACTTCACGTCTTCGAGTAGCTCCTCGAATGTGTAGTCGCCCGGCTTAAAGTACGTGTTAGCCATTCTGACTATGGGTTCTCCCTCGTGGTTCATCGCTCTCGCAGCCGCGTTGCTGTGCGTGCCGAAGAGCTTCGCCGTCCACCTGTTGTGTAGAAACTCGTTTATTACGCCGTTCTTGTAGAGGTACCGCGGTCTCGCGGGAACTCCTTCGTCGTCGTAGAGGTAGAAGCCGTTGCTACCCGGAATCGTTGGGTCGTCGATTACGGTTGCGTACTCGCTGCCTATTCTCTCGCCCAGCATGTTCGGCTTGATGAAGCTTTTACCGGCCTGAGCCGCCTCCCTGCCCATAATCCTATCGGCCTCGCTGGGGTGGCCGCAGCTCTCGTGGACCATGAGCCCGACGATCTCGCTTCCAACTATGACGTCGACGGGCCTGTCGACGGGCGGGCTTTTAGCCTCGAGAAGTATCTTCTCAAAGGTCTTCACGTCCTCCGGCAGGTACTCGTGCACCTTCCACGCATCCACCAGCTCGTAGCCGCCCGACGCCGCGTGCGAGAAGAACCTCTGTATCGTCCCCTTGCTTGGCAAGGTTACGACCACGTTGTAGCCGAGGGATACCCTGGGCACCCTGCTCTTCACGTAAGCTCCGTCGCTGTTGACTACTATCTTCTCTTCAACGCTCTCCCCGTAGAAGGAGGTGAGAGTGGCTACCCTTGCCGTCGAGATAGCACCGCTTACAAGCTTCCACAGCTCCTGGTGGTACCGGGTCTTTTCCTGAAAGTCCACGTCGCGCGGGCTCTTTTTCTCCACGGCCTCGTAGGTAACTCTTCCCAAACGCTCATCGCTGAACTCAATAGGCCTTTTCTGTAGCTTGGCGTGCGCCTTAGCCTTTTTATAAGCCTTTTCGACTGCGCCGGTAACGCCTTCAGGCGTGAGCACACTGGTGGAGGCAAAACCTAGCGAACCGTCGACAATCACTCTTATGGCTATGCCTTGGCTGAACGACTTCTCAACGCCTATCACTTCCCCGTTCCTGGACGATAAGCCGCTCCGCGCTATGAGGTGGTAGCGGGCTTCCACGTAGCTTGCACCTAAGGCTTCACCGTGAGAAACCGCTTTCACGACAAGGTCTTCGTACTGCCAGCTCATCCTGTTCGCCTTAAATACCTAGGGAAAAGAATTTATCCTTTTTGCGTGGCGCGCGCTACTCATAAGCCTAAGGCAAGGGGGCTGGGAAGCTAGAAAGGGCGGATCGCCCTACGGCGCCACCCTCTTCTGCGAGTATGCGAAAAGGACTTAAAGCTTCGAGCGCATCGCTTCGGGGTATGAAGCTGGTATTCATAGGTCCACCGGGGGTGGGGAAGGGTACCTACGCTAAAGCAGTCTCGGAGACGTTCGGCATACCTCACATATCCACGGGAGACATCTTCAGAGAGGAAGTAAAGAAAGGGACGGAGCTGGGGAAAAGGGTGAAAGAGTACCTAGACAGAGGGCTTCTCGTACCCGACGACCTCGTAATAGAGGTTGTACGGCACAGACTCCTCCAGGAGGACTGCAGGAGGGGGTACATCCTGGACGGCTTCCCGAGAACAATCGTCCAGGCAGAAGCTCTAGAGAGGTTTTCGCCGCCCGACTGGGCATTGCTTTTCCACGCCGAGGACAGCGTAATCCTCGAAAGGCTCAGCGGGAGGAGAATCTGCGCGCGGTGCGGGGCGATATACCACGTTAAGTACATGCCTCCGAAGATCCCGGGGATATGCGACAAGTGCGGGGGTCCGCTGGTGCAACGCCGCGACGACACACCGGAGGTCATATCCGAGCGCCTAAAGGTGTACCGAGAGCAGTTCACGCCCATAATCGCATACTACGAGGGTAGAGGGAAGCTTGTAAGGATAGAGGCTAACGAGCAGGCAGACGTGGTGGTGCCGCGCGTTATCGCCGCGTTGAAGAAGCTCTATAACCTTTCTTAGCCTTCCTTCACGGCGCGCTTCAAGTCCCCTGCAACCTTGTACAGGACTAGTAGGGCTACGAAACCCGAAGCTGCGACAAGCTGGAAGGAAGCGAACGCCGAAGTACTTTTCCTAACCTGTAGCCACACATAAACCGCTATTGCTGCTAGCGAGTAAAGGGGAAGGTACACCTTCAAAAGGTAAGCGGTGCCCGCTCTTTCTCCGTACGCGAGTATGGAGAAGAGATCCCTAGCTACGAGCACCGTGAATAGCTCTGCTAGAAGCACCGGGAGAGGAAAGTCCAGTACCGCTGCGACGGATAGCGAGACACAGTAAATACTTGCTACAACGTTCACGGCGGAAGCGTTACCCGTCAAGAGCGACGCCGAGAAAACCATTGCAAGCGCGGATAGAAAGATCGTGGCGACGGCGTTGCCCGCCGAAAGGCTCTCCGCAAGTAGTAGCGCGAAAACAACGAGCGCCCCCAAGTATGACTCGAGCCTCATCAGCTCATCCCCCACCGCTTAAAAGCTTAGTTCTCGGAGATCCTCTGCTCAAAACCCTCGGAAGACCGTACTCCCAGGCATCGCTCAGCAATTTCAACGGCTCGAGCTTATCCTTTTCGCAGTGCTCGGCTACGGAGTTGAAAGGGTTGATCGCTACTAGTCGCACGACGTAGCCGCTCCTCTCGGCTTCCCCGAGGATCTCGAATGCGGCTTTCTCGGTAAACGTTGACACTATGAAGACGAGCGACCTGCTCTTCGCCAGGAACGGAGCAACGCGGCTAAACACCTCGGAGTAATCCACCAGGGTTTTTGTCTCCAGACTTTTGACGTCGGCTAGGGAGTGGAGAATCCTCAAAAAGTGCCTTTTACCGAACCCCGGCTTTACCCAGTCCCTATAGTGTCCTACCACCAGTAGCGACACCCTGTTACCCCTGCGGGTCAAGTAGTAGGCAAGGCTTCCCGTGTACTCGACCATCTTGTCAACGAGCACCTCTGTGAGTGCCCGGCCCAGCAACCTACTCGAGGGAACGTCGAGCACGATGAGGCACTCAGCGGACCTCTCCCCCAGGTAAACGTTAACCATAGGCCTACCTGTCTTGGCGGTAGCCTTCCAGTTGATCCTCCTGAGCCCGCTACCCCGCGCCTCGCCCACTTCCATAAACTCGAAACCTTCACCCGGAGCATTCGACATAGCCTCTCCCGGGAGAAGCGTTGTACGAGCGGCGGGCATAGGTATGTAGTCGATCCTACGTATCTTCGGGAAAAACGTCAGCCTTTCCGCCCCATACTCCTTCACTTTTACACGCGTAAACAGGAAGGGGTCGAGGGAGTAGACTTCCAGGGGTCCTAGGTCGTAGTGGCCCCTTCTATCCGCCGTCACGTAGTACGTAAACCTCTTTTCCTGGTGAGGCTTCAAGACGCTCAGCATTACCGTGTCACCGCCCACTAGGCGGAGCCCTTCGCCCAGCTTTTCCCGTACTTCGAGCACCACGCTCCGGTTCGAGACGTTCCGGACCGAAATCTCTACGCGCACAGTGTCTCCCGCTACAAAGTTCGACCTGGGCACAACTCTCTCTGCTACAATGTGCTTTTCCGAGGGGTGAACGTAGAGAAGCGAGGCAAACAGAGGTAGCAGGAGTGGCACGGAAAAGAGGGCCACGAACCACCTCTGTGCTAGGACTGCTACCAGGAGGGTCGCCGCGCTACCCGCAATGGTGGCAACAGCCTTAACTGTCAACGCGACGCACCGACGCTCCTCGGCACTTCTACCTCGTCTAAAACGCGCCTCACGATATCCTCCGGAGACACTCCTCGCACAAGCGACTCCGTCCTCAAGACGATCCTGTGGGCGAGCACTTCGACTGCAACCTCCTTGACGTCATCGGGTAGAACGAAGTCTCTCCCCCTGATAAACGCTAACGCACGGCTAGCTTTCATCAAGGCCTCGGTGCCCCGCGGGCTCACGCCCACCTCGACGTCCCTGACGCTCCTGGTAGCCCTGCAGATCTCGGCTATGTAGGAGAGAACGGCGTCGTCCACGTAAACCTCTTCGACCTTCCTTATCATGCTTAGCACGTCGCTCTTCGAGAGCACCTTCTCTATGGATGGCTTATCGGTGCCCCTCTGGAGGCGCCTCCTCAGTATCAGGATTTCCTCCTCCTTGCTCGGGTACCCCATCCTCACCTTTAGCATAAACCTGTCCATCTGGGCTTCGGGTAAAGGGTACGTACCCTCGAACTCTATGGGGTTGAGCGTCGCGATGACCATGAAGGGTTCTTCGAGTGCAAACGTTACTCCGTCAACGGTCACTTGCCTCTCCTGCATAGCCTCTAGAAGGGCGCTCTGAGTCTTCGGGGGAGCCCTATTAATCTCGTCTGCCAGCAGGATATTGGTAAATATTGGACCGCGCCGAAACCTGAACGTCGAGCTGTGCATGTCGTAGACATGGCTACCCGTTATGTCGGACGGCAAGAGGTCCGGCGTGAACTGCACTCTCTTAAACTCTAGGTCGAGGGCCTTCGCAAAGGAGGATGCAAGCAGAGTCTTAGCCATCCCGGGAAAATCCTCTATCAGCACGTGCCCCCCGGAAAGGAGGGCCACGAGCAATCTTTCCACGACTCTCCTCTTGCCTACAACGGCTTTCTCAACCTCGGAGAAAACTCTCTCAAACGTAGCTTTGATAGTCTCGTCCATCCTCGTCAACCTCCGTAGTCCCCACGCTCTGAAAAACCTTTCTCCATAGCTTCTCTGGGTCTACGCTTTTCCCGGAGCTCACCTCCGACGCGACCCTATCGAGAAGACTTTCCTCGTTTTCTCCCTCCTCTCTCTCCTCGATGCGCAGCTTTAAAGGCATCGCGTGCAGAGCTCTAAGCGTGAGCCAGGCAGAGAACACTACGAGAAGAACCCAGACGAAGTTTTCTAATTCCCTGTAGTAGAAGCTTGCCGCGAGAACGGCAAGGAAGGTTGAAGAGAAAAGTGCTAGGAGTAGGTTGCGAGCCTTGATTCCTCATCACCTCTCCGCAGAATCTATGGCAGAGAGTATCTCGCGTAGCGACCTAACGGCGTTCTCCCGGTCTCTCTCCGTTAACGGGCGTCTACTGTAAAGCGCGAGCTCGAAAAGCTCTGTCAGCTTTTCCAAGGGTCTAGCGGGGATGAACGGCATCGTGTCTGAAAGGAAGCGCATTATCTCTCGAGCAGTCCAGGACTTCTCCAGCCTCGCCCCCTTCTCGTTTACAGCGTTGCATAACGAGTTGTACAGCCTTACTATCTCCAGTCTTACATCGCCCTCCGGGTAATCCTCGATCCTCGTCAACGACGCTTTAAGCTCTTCCTTAACGAGAATCTGGGGCGCGCCCAGTGCCTCCTTTCTTTCTCCGAGGGCTTCGCGGTATGCTAGAAGAAGGGATAAAGCAACGAGAACCGCGAACCCCAGAAGTACCAGCGGTAAAGGCGCAAAAACGCCGACAAGACTACCGCCGACGCTTGTGCCGGTACTGCTAGCCAGCGGAGCCGTTAGGTTTCCGGGAAGCGCGCTGACAGGTTCCGAAATGTTCGATTGAACACCGGTACCTATATTCATGAGCCCCCTCTCCTCCCTGTTCCTTTCAAGAATTACAGCCAGGAGAACGGGGAGCATTGCGAGAAATATTAGCCCCAAGGTACTTATCCTGGGCGTATAGTCCTTGTCCCTCGCGGGGCGACGCCTAAAGATCTCCAGGATTATCTCCAAGATCTCCCTCCTATTACGGGCTACTTCGTAGCCGAGAAGAACAAGGAAGACCACAGCGATCCACGTGAAAACGTTCTCCATGTTCATGCTTGGAAACGAGTAACCGGTAACCCCGTAGCTGGCGACAACTAAAGCAGCAACGACATATGCCGCCGCGAGAGCAACGTATACGGCTCTCATCTACTTCGCGCTTATCTCCTTACGCCCAGAATTTTAATCTTAGCACAACGCTAACCCTCTAGGAGGCTTAGAATAGTGTCTACGTCGTTTTTCTCCAGTAGTTTCGATAAGCTGTCTATGCCCCTCGGGGAGGGGTCGACGCGGGGAACTCTCAGCAGTGTCAACTTCTCCCCGAACGAGTCGTAGAACTTTTTGAAGTAGAGGTTTTCCTCGGCGGAGCCTGACACCATGTTTACAAACAGCATCTTTACGGGAATCCCGAACTCTAGTAACTCTCTGTACACCCTGGTAGCGACGTAGTAGTCCACCGGGAGGCTACGGGAAACGAGAGAGGCTACATGGTGGCTTCCTCTAAGGAAGTCTAACACCTTCTGGGCGAGCTCCCGCCAGGACTCTATGAGCTTCAAGGGGTCCTCGGACCCCGTTCTAATCCTGTCGATGACACCCTTTACTCTCAGGTAGAGCTTCACGGCTTCCCCTAGGTGGTCGTAGAACTCTTTCTCTATCCGGAGCATCCTCAACCCCCCGCCCGTAGCCATGGTGTCCCATACGAGGACATCGAAGTCCTCGTTCCTGTAGAGCTCGTAGATGTAGTAGAGCGTGAACTCCTCGACTATACCGGGGGCACCGGCCACGTAGTCTATTATCTCCCTGCCCACGGGGAAAATGCTCGACGCGACCCTGTAGACCTCCTCCCCGAACCTCTCTTTCCACATTTCGATAACTTTCTCCTCGAAGAGCTGGTCTACCACGAGGTTCTCGGAAAGCTCCAAGGGCTCCCGGGAAAGCTCCACGCCTAGAACGTCCTGCAACGAGGGCACAAAGTCGGAGGACAAGAGGTACGTCCTGTAACCCATCTTCGAAAGCGAGACTGCAACAGCCGAGGAAAGAGTAGTCTTCCCGACACCCCCCTTACCCCAAAAGCTTACCAGCTTCTTAGGCACGCGCATCACCGTTAGGCTCTCACCGGTTACTTGCCTCCAGCCTTAAAAGGTACTTCTTAGCCTCGACCCCAAAAGCGTAACCACCGACGCCTTTCGATGCTACCACCCTGTGGCAGGGTATGACTAGGAGTATCCTATTCTCTGAGAGCACTCTCCCAACGGCTCTCGGGCTCGATCCAACCCTCGCGGCGAGCTCTCCGTACGTAATGGTGGATCCGTAGGGGATCCTCAAAACCTCCTCGAAGACCTTTTTCCTCAAGGCTGATCCTCTAATCAGAGGTCTAAACGAGAAGCTTTTCCTCCTCCCGGAAAAGTACTCCTCGATCTCCCTCCTCAACCTCTCCGCGAACTCTCCGCGAGTAACGCCTGAGAGCAGGAGCGGTCTATGCAGGTAGAGTACAACGTTCCCCCTGACGATGCCGCAAAGCTCCCCTATAGGCGTGGAAAAACACGAAGCTTCAATATTCACCACTACTCTCACCTAGGAGCGTTGCTTCTCTTCTCTTTCCCGAAGTATACCTTTACGACGTCGCCGATCACCCTTACCTCGTACTGCGAGCTCAGAGCCCGGACGGCTTCGCTCACCTCGTCTCGCGTGAAGCCCTGCTCCAAGAGGCTCGAGATAAACGCCCTCCCAACGCCGTTAAACTGGTCTCTCAGCGCGGATTCAAGCATTTTCTTCATGCACTCTTCAACGCTTTTCCCGGGCGCGCGCGGAGCACTCCGCTCGTAAGCCACGTGCTAGTACCAAGCAATGTCTGAGCAAAAAGGCTTTCGCGCGTCGCGGCAAAGTTTATTTCTCTTTCGATTTTTAAGGCTTCGGGATGTCTAGCCGCGCTATCGCCGAGGTAGTCTTGGAGGGTAAGGCTTCGCAGGGCCGAAAGGTGTCGGTCATCATACCGTCGTACAGGGGGTCTGAGAGGTTAGTCAGGCTTGTGAAGAGGGTGGCGAGCCTCCCCTACGAGGACAAGGAAGTAGTAGTCGTTGTGGATGAGCCTCTGAGGGAGGTGGCCGAGGAACTAAGGAGGATCGGCGGGGTGAAGCTCATCCTAAGGCCTAAGAGGGGCGGCAAGGTTAGCGCGCTGAACGAGGCGCTTAGAGAGTCTAGCGGCGAGGTCGTAATATTCCTGGACGACGACGTATACGTGGAGGACGACCGCTTCATCGAGAAGGTTTTGAAGGCTATGGAGGGCTACGACATAGCCGACATCAAGAAAGTTATAGTCGACACGGGGGGTATTCTCTCGAAGCTCGTCTACATCGAGTACGCATCCTACAACTTTGCAAGTAAGCTGATGGCGAGGGCCGCTAGGAGAACAGTCGCCGTCAACGGGGCGGCGTTCGCCGTCAGGAGAAAAGCGCTGGACGAGATAGGGTACTTCCGCCCATCGATATCCGAGGACTTCGACATAGCCCTGAGGTCGTTTAAAGCTAAGCATAACTTTACGTACATCGAGAACACCTACGTACTCAACTATCCTCCGAGCGATTTTAGGAAGTGGTTTAAGCAACGCAAAAGGTGGGCAATAGGCCTCGCCGCCTGGCTGGAAGAGAACTTCGCGGACGCGCTTAAAACGCTTCTCAGAATGCCGCACGCCGTGATCCCCGGGCTCCTGCTGGCTCTACCGTCGCTTTCGAGCGCTTTGATAACGTTCGTCCTCAGCAACCACGTCTACGAGAAGACGGCTTACCTCTTCATGCTCACGTTGTCGTCCCTAGTAGCCCAGGCGCTTCCATTCGCCTCGATCCTGCTTCTGAACATCCAGCTCATATACCTCGTAAAGGCGGGAGCAATCCTCACAGCGTTCTTCGTGTTCCTATTCTGGCAGTTCGCGGCATCACGCGCCGTGAAGATGAAGTCATACCTGTACCTATACCCTGTCTACTTCTTCGTTTACCAGCCACTCTGGCTTACGATACTCTTAGCCGGCTTCATTCGAGTTATAGTCCTTAGAAGGAAGAGCGTCGAAGACTGGGTTGTCTAAGCACCAATTGGAACTTTCGACAGCAGTTGAAGCCTTCTTCGACAAAGCTTTTATACCACACGTAACTACACCCCCCACGGGCGCTTGACGTATGACGATTGTAATACGCTCTGCGAACAGAACCTTCCTGTCGCCGTCGCCACTATCATCGATAGACAAGTACCTCCACGCGGCGGCCAACATAATTTCCTTCAACCCGCTCATAGCTCCCGCATTCGAGGTTAGAGGAGGCGCGCTCGAGCTCCAGCTTCACGAAAGAGTCACCTACGCGGTTACGGGGGACGCAACCGTGCTAGCGGACGGGGAACAGGCCGAGACGTGGAGAGCGGGGGTCGCCCAAAGATCCCTCGAAGTGAAGGCTACGGGTACAGCCTACGTATCGATAAAAGGGCTTCAAGTGTCCAGCGTTGAGCCCGCGCAGGTTAGGCCGGGGCTATCGCTAGCGGCTGTAAACCCTGACAGCGTGCCCCCCAAAGTTTTGCAGGCCGTGAAGATTCCGGCTGGCCTCAAGTACCCGCAGAACGACTGGCTAGAGTCGGTCTCTAGGTTGCAGCGCCACGTAGCGCTAGTCGCGGACGCCGTGCAGAGGGGCGCCGAACTCGTCAAGGTGAAGGTGGGGGGAAGCGAGTACGAAGTCTGGGTTCTAGAACTCGAATGAACTTCCCGGCTGGTCCCTATGGACAGGTTTAGCGAGCTAGTCGAGAAGAGAAGACTCACGGAAGTGCCTCCGGAGGACTTCGCGAAGAAGATCCACGAGCAGGGAAGGCTGACAGCGCACGAGAGGCTTGAAAGGTTGCTCGACAAGGGCTCCTTCGTACCGATTGCCCGCTTCATCCAGCACAGGGCTACAGGCTTCGGGATGGAGTCCAGGAAGGTGTTCGGGGACGGAGTCGTAGCGGGCCTTGGAAGCATCGACGGCAGGAGAGTGGCGGTCTACGCCCAGGACTTCTCGTTCATGGGGGGCTCTGTTGGCGAGATGCACGCATACAAGATCGCGAGAACCATAGAGACTGCCTTAAAGCTTGGAATACCCGTGATAGGCTTAAACGATAGCGGGGGCGCCCGGATACAGGAGGGCGTCGACTCGCTGAAGGGTTACGGGGAGATATTCTACAGGAACGTGATGGCCAGCGGGGTAATCCCGCAGATCGTGGCAATCATGGGCCCAGCCGCCGGGGGCGCCGTGTACTCCCCAGCCCTTGCCGACTTCATAGTCATGACGAAGAAATCCTACATGTTCATAACCGGACCCAAGGTCGTGAAGGCGTCCATAGGCGAAGACGTCACTTTCGAGGAGCTCGGGGGCGCCGAGATTCACGCGACGAAGAGCGGTGTAGCGCACTTCCTGGCGGAAGACGACGACCACGCCATCAGGATAATCAAGGCGTTGCTGAGCTACCTTCCGAGCAACAACACCGAAGACCCTCCGTACGCGGAAACGGGCGACGACCCATTCAGGGAGGACTCCGAGCTCGACGGGCTTGTCCCGGAGGACCCCGTGAAACCTTACGACGTTAAAGAGGTGATAAACAGGGTCTTCGATAAAGGCTCGTTCCTGGAGGTACACGCGCACTTCGCCACGAATGCCGTAGTAGGTTTCGCCAGGCTCGGAGGCTTCCCGGTGTGCGTAGTCGCGAACCAGCCGGCAGTCTCCGCCGGTTGCCTAGACATAGACTCCTCGGACAAGATAGCGAGGTTCGTGACTTTCTGCGACTCTTTCAACTTCCCGATAATCACCTTCGTCGACGTGCCGGGCTTCCTACCGGGCACGTACCAGGAACACGGGGGAGTCATAAGGCACGGAGCGAAGATCATCTACGCCTACGCCGACGCCACGACCCCGAAGATCACCGTCATCCTGAGGAAAGCGTACGGAGGGGCCTACATAGCCATGGGTAGCAAGCACCTCGGAGCGGACTATGTCCTCGCATGGCCAACCGCGGAGATAGCCGTCATGGGGCCCAGGGAGGCGATAGAGATCATATACAAGAGGGAGCTGGAGAAGGCAGCGAACCCCGAGGAGCTGGCGAAGGAATTCGAGGAAAAGTACAGGAAGGAGATCACGACGCCGTACTTCGCGGCTTCGAGGGGCTACGTGGACGACATAGTGTTCCCCCGGGAGACTCGCTCCTACATCTACAAGGCTCTCATGTTCCTGAGGGATAAGCGGGAGAAGCACCCGAGGCCTCCGAGGAAACACGGAGTACCGCCCGTATAGCGGGTGCGCCTCGATGGAGCCTTCAAGGAGGGCTGTCGTCCTCGCCGCCGTCATAGTATACCTGAATACCAGGAGGGGCAAAGCGAGGAGGCAAGCGCTCCGAGAGTCGACGGTAAGGGGTTCTTGGAGGCTTGCCGCCTTAGCGGATATCCTGGAGAGCGACGTAGCCGCGTGGTAGGTGGTAGGAGTTGAAGAAGAGGTTTCTCGTAATCGTGGAGGGCGAGGCATACGAGGTGGAGGTAGAGGTACCGGAGGGCGAGACCCCCCTCGGAACAGTACTCTCCGTGCTCCAGACAAGCCTCGTCAAAAAGGTCGAAGCACAGCCCCAGTCGAAGGAGTACGTGGTGGCCCCCATAACCGGGAGGGTCAGCAGGATACTCGTAAAGGAGGGTCAAAGGGTCGAGAAAGGGACTACTATAGCCACGATGGAGGCTATGAAGACTTTGATAGAGGTAAAGTCGAGCATGAACGGCGTGGTAAAAGAAGTGCTCGTAGCTGAGGGCGAAGTCGTAAAGCAGGGAGCCCCGATAGCCAGGATAGCGCCCCGCGAATAAGCGCCTTCTCGTCCGGAGAGATCCGCGCTGGGTTTATTACACTGTACACAATTAATCTTCTGAGGGTCATGGGCAGCGTTAATTTCCGAGGGGTGAGCATAACCCGCCTCGGGCACGCCGCCTTCAGGATTACGGATGGAAAAGTCGTTGTCTACATAGATCCCTTCCAGGTGCCAAGCTCCCCCCGGGACGCCGACATAGTGGTATGCACGCACGACCACTACGACCACTGTAGCCCGGACGATATAAGGAAGGTAGCCAAGCAGACCACCGTCGTTGTCGCCAGCGTGAACTGCGCCGCGAAGGTTAAGGGGCTGGGATACGAGTACAAGCTCCTCAACCCCGGGGACAGGGTCGCCGTGAAGGGAGTCGAGATAGAGGCTGTGCCGGCATACAACGTAGGCAAGAGGTTCCACCCCAAGGACTACAAGGGGATAGGGGTCCTCGTAAGGCTAGGAGACGTCGTAGTCTACCACGCGGGCGACACCGACTTTATACCGGAGATGGCGTCGCTGAAGGGCAAGGTCAGCGTAGCCCTACTCCCGGTTAGCGGGACCTACGTCATGGACGCCGACGAGGCTGTGAAAGCCGCGGAGACAATATCCCCCGAGCTAGCCATACCGATGCACTACGGGGCTATAGTGGGCTCCGAGAGCGACGCCAGGAGGTTTGCCGAGAAGCTCCAAGGCAAAGTCAGGGTGGAGGTGGTATAGCCGAGCCAGGGAAGCCAGTGTGATGGAAAAGTACCCCTTTCTTTCTCCCAGCGGCAGGAGGGGGTACGTCAGGTCGTTCTCCGACTACATAGAAGTGGAGTACGAGGGCGAACCCTCCTCCCTCTACCTGTGGTCGCAGGGTAGCGGCTCTCTCTACAGGGGTAGCACGGGCTTCTTTAAAAGCGTCTACGAGCCTCCCCTAGCCGAGAAGGGGTGGAGCACCGAAGCCCCCGTTGAAGACCGGGTGGCCGAGGTCGCGCGGAGGCATGGCGAGAAGCTTAAGGGTAAGCACGTAATGGCTGACCTCAGCGGCGGGAAGGACAGCACGGCTAACCTCTACCTACTCACAAAGCTCCAGGAAATCGTGGGCTTCAAGGTAACGGCAGTCTACGTGCACATGCCGTACCTCGAGCCCGTGGAGAACATAGCCTTCGCGGAGAAAGTAGCGTCAAGACTGGGAGTCGACCTGAGAATAGTCGAGCCGGACAGGAGGAAGCTGGAGTTCTACCTGCTGAGGGAGGGGCTCCCGAAGCGCGGCGACAGGTGGTGCACGTACCTGAAGACTCGCGCCCTAAGAGAGGCGAAGAAGGAGATAGGGGCCGAGGTTGAGGCTAAAGCCGAGAGGGCGCTCGAGGCCGGGAAGCGCTACGAAAGGCTCAGCGGCCTCGCTAAGAGAAAAGTGTACTTCAACGGGGGAGTGGTAAACCTCGTCCATGACCTCTCCGCGGCGGAAGTCGCGGGAATAGTTAGGCGCGCCGGCCTCGTACACCCCCACTACCTTCAAGGGTTACCCCGCGTGAGCTGTAGGTTCTGCCCGTACAGAGGGCTCTACGAGCTCGAGGTCTCCTCGAAGCACGAAGTCGAGGACGAGGGTCTCGTGGAGTGGGTCATGGCGAGGACCTATAGGAACTACTACTCGAGCGTTACGCCGCTAGAAACGTTCCTAGAGCTACACTTGTGGCGCTACACCCCCTCCGTGGCTAGGCTCCGCGTGCTGGAAGCGGGCTACGTCGACCCAGACTCGAAAATCTCGCTGAGCGAAGCAAGGAAAATGTTCTCGTGGATATGGGTGGGCAAGGCGTGACGCGCGGGGTATGGGTGGAGGCATTGGCGCGCCTAATCTTAGAGCTCGAAGGGTTCTCCGTAGAGCAAACCCGCCTGAGGCTTGAGAGGAACGGCGTAAGCCTAGCGGAGGTAGACATCCTCGCTAGGAAGAACGGCGAGGCGTACGCCGTTGAGGTGAAGTCCGGGAGGGTCTCTGTTACAGACGTAAGGCAGGTATACGCGAACGCCGCGCTCCTCGGAGCCAAGCCGCTCCTCATCGCGAGAGGCTTCTCCGATGAAGCCGCAAAAGCTACGGCCGAAGAGCTGGGCGTAAAGGTGCTACTCATACCCGACTACGTCTACTTCGTCGACACAGAGGAGCTCCTACGCCTAGTGGAGGAAGCAGTAGCGCTGACGTTGGAAAAACTGCTCTCTGTAAGCCCGGCGAACCTGTCCCCACCGGAGGTAGAAGTCGTGAAAGCAATCGCCTCTTCAAGCTCATTCGAGGAAGCTGCGAGGAGGCTCGGCGTGTCCACGGATGCGCTCGGGAAAGCCGTAGAAGCGCTCAGAGAGAAGGGGGCAATAACTCTCCACTCGCCCTTCAGGCTTCTACGGCTTCAGTGCAAGCTCCTCCTACTCTCGCTATAAAGAGCACAACGCCTAAATAAGGCGCACAAACAACGTACGTGGGGAGGCGTGTCGAGGCTACGTATTGCCGCCTTACTGATTTCCGCCGCGCTACTCCTGTTACTCGTGCCTAGCCTGGGTGCCCCGGCGAAGGTCAACCTGCTGACGGCGCACTTCGACAGGGATTGCGTCTTCCTAGGCGGCTCACTGAAAGTGGGAGCATACTCCCTACCGTTCTTCGGCTACGTTTCAAACTCTACACGTAAACTCTACTACGTGGACGCCCCCGGCTTCGTTACGGGCTCCTACGCCACCAACGGGAGTGGGGTTTTCGTGGGCACAGTTTTCCTGGAAGGAGCGCCGTCCATTCTAGTAGCGGAAGTAGAGCCTCGCGGCGAGCCAAGAGTGTACGCCTTGCGAAGCGCCGTGCCGCTGTACGGAGTAGACGTCGTCTCGCTTGGAAACGGCACCCTCTTCGTAGCTGGATACGTCTACGCTGAGGCTACCACGAGGAGCTCCGACGTTGTCGTCGTAAGGCTCTCAAAGGGCACACCCGTGCGCGTGGTTGTCTTCGGGAGTCCCTCTTTTGACGACCATCCGAGAAGGATTCTCTACGCAGGCGGCTACCTCGTGGTGGTCGGGGAGACGTGGGCGTACAATGTCTCGCAGGGAGACGTTTTTGTAGCCAGGCTAACCCCACAGCTAGAGCTGAAGGACGACACCGTGGTCGGCGGCGCCGGGATAGACACTCCTGAGGACGCTTTACCGCTCGACGACGGGTCTCTACTGTTAGTTGGGAGCACTGTGGGCGGCGACGGTACGCATGACGGCTTCGTAGCCAGGGTGTCAGAAGTGGGCGGGCTCCTGTATCTTTCATCCATCACGGGCTACGGCGAAGAGTACGCCGTCGCCGTGACACGTGTAGGCGGAGCGTACGTAGTGGTCGCGTACGGAGGCTTCGAGGAGGATACTTCTGGGGCGCTGATACTGAACTACACGCTGAGGGGAGCCTGGGACCTCGCCTTCCAGGGAGCGTACCTGGTTAAAGCCTCCAACTCGTCGGTTTTACCGGTGAAGGCTCCGTGGGGCGCGAGGGAGGCGGTCTTCAAGACGGACGGAGAGGTCTTCGAGGTCTTCTCCGGGAGGGAGGTGTGTCTCTCGAATAACTGCTCGCTGAGGGAAGTCGTCCTCGCGGAATACGGAAAACAGGTATCGGCGATGCTATCGCCGATCTACGGCTGGAGGACGCTTCACGGCGTTATGAAGGCTAGGGCGACGCCCGAGGTGGAAGCTTTAGCGCTTGACTACCGGGGAGCTTTACTCAATGCCTCTACGTCGAGCCTAGAAGTTTTTATTCAGCCTTACGCAAGGAGATTTGACCCAGTAAAGGAGACTATCAAGTTCCTGGAGAGGAATATTCCCATCCTTCTCTTTCTACCCATGGTGGCTGCGGCGGTAATAGTCACATTGCAAATTAAGCGTAGGTAGCTGCTAGACGCGGAGTAGCGTTTTCCCGGGCGCCTTTTCATCCACCCCCGCTCGGGGGCGTCGAGGCGCGATCCTGCCGGTGCTAGTTTATAGGGTTGCACGGATTTAAAGTTGACGGATATAACGAAGCCTTTTTAGCGGAGATAACTGTTAGCACGGTTGTGGCTCGAGAAGTGCGCATGGATGAAAAAGACTTAGCCTTGATAAGGGAGCTTACGGAGAACGGCAGGGCCTCGCTCACAGAGCTGGGGAGAAAGCTGGGAATAACGGATGTAGCCGTGAAGAAGCGTCTAAGAAAACTGGAAAGGGCAGGTGTAATAAAGAAGTATACAGTTGAGGTCGATCCCTCGAAGCTCGGCTACAAGAGCGTCGCGCTGATAGGCATAGACGTAGAACCAGAGAAAATACTCGACGTAGCATCAAAGATAGCGTCGAAGGATTTCGCGGTGAAGGTCTACCTAACCACGGGGGATCACATGATAATGGTGGAAGCCTGGGCTAGGGATAACAAGCACCTCACGCAGATAATCGGGGAGATAGGCTCGACGGAGGGTGTGAAGAGGGTGTGCCCGGCAATCGTGCTTGAAAAGCTGAAGTAGCCTCGGCAAGGCTTATAAATTTTTTACGGGGATAGCTTAAAAAGAGTAGAGTTGTACACCACGTTGCTAGACTGCATAGTTAATAGTCTTTGTTTATCTATTTCAGAAAAATCCTCGGCAAAATTTAAATAGGCATCATGACAAGATAATAATCGACAAAATATGAACACCAAACTTTCATTACTACTCGTAGCACTGCTCGTAGCCGCATTCCTGGCTCCGCTTCTAAGCGCACAACCACAGCCACTCCAGGGTCCATGGGTAGACGAGGTATCCTTCCTCAAGGAAGGCGACCCAGCGAAAGTAATGGACATGATTGCCAAGGGAGACGTGCAGGTTTACTTCAGCGATGTCCGCGTCGACGCGGCGATAGCTCAGAGGCTAAAAACAGACCCCAACATAAACTACAAGTACGCCTTCGGGCTCTACTTCGAGCTAACGTTCAACCCCGTGGGACCGGAGTTCCCGAAGACCGGGAAGCTTAACCCCTTCAGCGTTCCGAGGATCAGGGAGGCTATGAACTACATTGTCGACAGGAACTACATCGTGAACGAGATAATGCTGGGCTTCGCTGTACCCAAGTGGCTACCCCTGATCTCCCAGTTCCCCGAGTACGCTAAGCTGGCGGACACCGTTAAGTTGCTCGAGGCACAGTACAGCTACAACTTCGAAAAGGGCAAGGAGATAATATTCGAGGAGATGGCGAAGCTGGGCGCAACGTACAAGGACGGGAAGTGGTACTACAAGGGAGAACCTGTTGTCATAAAGTTCCTGATAAGAACCGAGGACCAGAGGAGGCGGATAGGCGACTACGTTGCAGACCAGCTGGAGAAGCTCGGCTTCACCGTTGAACGAATGTACAAGACTGCGCGCGAAGCCAGCCCGATATGGATACGCGGAAACCCGGCAGACGGGCAGTGGCACATATACACCGGAGGCTGGATAACTACGGCTGTGAGCAGAGACGATAGTAGCGTCTGGGGATACTTCTACACTCCGCTCGGAAGACCTGAGCCGCTCTGGCAGGCTTACAAGCCGGACCCCGTCTTCATGGACATAGCTACTAGACTGTGGAATGGGCAGTTCAAGACCATAGAGGAAAGACAGGAGCTTATGGCTAAGGCGGCTGTCCTTGCTCTCAAGGACTCCGTTAGAGTCTGGCTGGTAGACCAGATAGTACCCTACATCTACAGCAAGAAGGTGGACCTTGCGGCCGACCTTAGCGGAGGCTTCTCATCTCCGATCTCTCTCAGAACCTTGCGCTACGTCGACAAGGCGGGAGGTAGCGTGAAAGCTGCCATGAGAGAAGTACTAGTAGAACCTTGGAACCCGGTTGCGGGGACGAACTGGGTCTACGATGCAGTACTTATCGGGGCAACACAGGGTTATGCGTTCCTCATAAGCCCGTACACAGGCCTACCGCTACCCGAGAGGGCTGTCAGCGCGGAGGTCTATGCGCTGAAGGGCACCCCCACTACTAGCTCGAGCGACTGGTGCAAGCTCACGTTTGTCGACAAGGTCGAAGTACCCGCGGACGCGTGGTACTCTTACGACGTGAAGAACAACAAGGTCGTGACGGCCGGAGAGGCCGGTGTAAAGAACGCGCAGTTCAAGATAGTGGTTAGCTACGGCGACGTCATAGGCAAGATAAAGTATCACGACGGGACAACGATGAGCCTCGCGGACTGGGTTATAGGCTGGCCTCTGACGTTTGCCAGGGTTGACCCGAGCAGCCCGCTTTACGACGAGTCAGCGGTTCCGAGCTTCCAGGCCTGGAGATCCTACTTCATTGCTTGGCGCTTCGTGAGCACTTCCCCGCTCGTGATAGAGTATTACGTGAACTACACGAGCCCCGACGTCGAGCTGATAGTATCCGGGTTCGCCGGGTGGCCTAACTTCCCGTGGCACGCCCTCGCCATAGGTATAAGGGCCGAGGAGAAAGGCTTGTTGGCGTTCAGCGCTGACAAGGCAGACAAGATGAAGGTTGAGTGGATGAACTACATCGGCGGACCGAGCCTCGACATCCTCTCGAAGATGCTCGACGAAGCCCTCGCGGAGGGCTACATCCCGTTCAAGGACTTCATGAGCAAGTACGTGAGCGTCGACGAGGCTAAAGCTAGGTACAACGCCCTTAAGAGCTGGTACGCGGCACACAAGCACTTCTGGGTGGGCGACGGTCCCTACTACCTCGACACCGCGGACTATAATGCTCACGTAGCTGTTCTCAAGGCTAACAGGAACTATCCTGACAAGTCCGACAGGTGGGCCTGGCTCGCAACTCCGCCGATACCGGAGGTCGCCGTGAGACCGCCGGACAACGTCGTGCCAGGGCTCGAGGCCGTGTTCACGATACAGGTTACCTACAAGGGCCAGCCGTACCCCAACAAGCGCATGGACTTCGTGAAGTTCCTGGTGCTGGACCCAGCCGGCAACGTACTCGCGAAGGGCTCTGCAACGCCCACCGCCGAGGGTGTCTGGCAGGCTAAGCTGAGCCCGGAGGACACGGGCAAGCTGACGCCCGGCCCCTACAGGATAATGGTGATAGCGCTGAGCAAGGACGTAGCGAGCCCGGCTATAAAGGAGTCTCCGTTCACTGTCATCCCGCAGATTGCCTACTTCCAGACCATGGTCGCCGGGATTAGAGGGCAGCTCGAGTCTAGGATTGCTGGCGTCGAGACTGGTGTAAGCGAGGTTAGAGGCAAGATATCGGACATCGCTAACAGTGTTTCGTCGCTACAAGGCACCGTCAATACCGTGCTTGCCCTTTCAGTGCTAAGCCTGATAATAGCTGTCGTGGCAGTCTTCCTCGCTTTAAGGAAACCAAAAGCAGAAACCGCCCAAAAACAATAAAAGAAAAAATTTTTCTTTTTCTTTAGCAAGAAGATTAGCTCTTTTCCTATATAGGTTTGTTTAAAAAGCATAACAAATAATTTATTTAAATTCCTGAAACACATTTACGTTGAAAGGTAGGTGGTATGGTCTCAAAGAAGCTAGTCAAGCATATAGCGCTGAGAGCTATAGTGATCTACCTAACGGTGGTCGTGGCTGTCTACCTTACAATTATAGTGGCCAACATGGGTGGTAAGATAGACGAGTTCGTTCTCGGAGATCTTTACACGAGTATCTACGAGCAGATAAACAGAGATCCCCGTTACCGCTCCCTTCCTGGTCCCGAAAAGGACAAACTGGTAAAGCAGATGTTTGAACTTGAGGTGAAGAGGCTCGGGTACGATAGGCCGTTCCTCGAGAGGAGCTTTATCTACCTTAAAAACGCCTTGACACTGGACCTTGGCAGGGCGCTTTTCATGACTAGTGATAGCGGCTCGCGCCTTGTCAAGAACATCATACTCGAAAGGCTACCTAACACCGTGATGCTTTTCACAACGGTAACAGTGATCAATTTCTTCATCCACTTGTTCCTGGGGCTTTACCTCTCCCGCCACTACGGAAGCTTTTTCGACAAGCTTGTAGTGGCCCTGTCGCCGACGTCGACTCTTCCCGGCTGGTTCTACGGGATTTTCCTCATACTGATATTCTACACCTGGCTCCACGTGCTACCGCCCGGAGGCATGGTGGACGTGCCGCCACCACCCGACCCGATTTCCTACGCGCTGAGCGTCCTCAAGCACATGATACTCCCCATGGCGTCCTGGATAATCTCGGGCTTCTTCCTAGGGGTTTACGGGACCAGGACGTTCTTCCTGATCTTCTCCACGGAGGACTACGTCGAGGCAGCGAAGGCTAAGGGGCTTCCGCCGAGGCTCATAGAGACTCGCTACATCCTGCGGCCCTCGTTGCCACCAATAGTAACGAACTTCGCGCTGAGCCTTATAGGCTCGTGGGGCGGCGCTATCATAACGGAGACTGTGTTCGAGTGGCCCGGGCTCGGGCTCGTGACGTGGAGGGCGATACAGAGCTTCGACACGCCGGTCCTCGTGGGCATAACCGTTATATACGCCTACCTTCTCGCCGCTACGGTGCTGATACTGGACTTCGTCTACGCTCTGATAGATCCGAGAATAAAGGCTGGTATAGCGTGAGGTGAAGGGATGTGTCCAGCAGGCCGGTCTCCGGGATTAAGGCCACGCTGAAAGAGCTACTCACTTACAAGTCTGGAGTGTTGGGGCTTGCGATACTAGCCTTCCTAGTAGCATTTTCTATCTATGCCGTGGTCACCATCCCTTACGACCAGGCTATAAAGCTTTGGAGAGGCTCGGAGGATATATGGATCGAGAATCCCCGAGCTGTGCCTCCAGAGTGGTGGGAGATCTTTGTCGGGAGGAAGCTTCCGCGCACGATAAAGCTTGACTCGAGGATTCAGACGTTCGGGGTCTCGAAAGCCGTAACGCCGATAGCTGGAACTGACATGAAGCTAGTGTCCATTAGCTTTATGTTCGACTACCAATACGACGACTACCCATCCGAGCTAAACATATTCTTCCACGCTAAGTACACGAAGGATCCACCTATAGTGAAGATAACAATCCAGAGGCCGGACGGCTTAACCTTGGAAATACCCCGCTTCTCGCTAAGAGCTCCTAATGACTCTCTTTACTACTCGATAAGCGAGGAAGTTAGAAAAGCTCTCGCGCTCTACGCCGCCACGAAGTACGGTGCCAACGTCTCCGACCTACTTGACCAGCTCGAACTAACCTTTGGAAAGTACTCGCGCGAAGGCCTCGAAAAGGGCAACCTTCCCGTCGAGAAAGGTATTTACAGGATGAACATAGAGGCTACTTGCTTCGGTGAAGACTCGGACCTGGAAGCCAAGGTTGTAATATACGGTCAGGTCTACGGCCCCGCTGGCACGGATAACCTGCGCAGGCCACTGGAGATAGCCTTGCTGTGGGGCGCGCCGGTAGCCTTGGCGTTCGGGTTGACGGCGTCTCTCGTCACGTCTATGTTACAGATGATCATAGCGACGATAGGTGCTTGGTACGGCGGCGTAGTAGACTCGGTGATTCAGAGGATAACCGAAGTATACATGATCCTACCGTTCCTGCCGTTCCTTATAATAATAGCGGCGTTCTACAAGGTGGACATCTGGGTTATCCTGACCGTGGTCATAGTGCTCAGTATCTTCGGAGCGGGCATTAAGAGTACGAGGGCGCTCGTGCTGTCCATAAAGGAGTACCCCTACATAGAGGCGGCGAAGGCTTACGGAGCCTCCGACTGGAGGATAATCTTCCTCTACATAATCCCGAAGATCATTCCGCCGATAGTCCCCGGGCTTATTGGTGCCGTTCCCGGCTACGTCTTCCTGGAAGCTGCTCTCTCGTTCCTCGGTCTGGGCGACCCCTTCTTACCTACGTGGGGCAAGGTTCTGAATGACGCGTATAACGGTGGCGCGCTGTACAGGGGGTACTACTACTGGGTATTGGAGCCCTCTATACTGCTCATGCTGACGGCCTTCGCCTTCGCATTCCTGGGGTTCGCGCTGGACCGAATCGTCAACCCGAGGCTTAGGGAGATGTGAGGTGGGAGGCATGAGTAGCGTGCTCACGGTTAGAAACCTGCGCCTCTACTTCTCGACGCGTAAGGGGGTAGTCAAGGCTGTTGACAACGTGAGCTTCGACCTTAAGAAGGGAGAGACCCTTGCCATAGTCGGCGAGTCCGGTTGCGGTAAGAGCTCCCTGGCGAGGGCCCTGATAAGGCTCCTGCCGAGGAACGTCCACACGTTCACCGGAGAGATATACATCAACGGTAACGACGTGATGAAGCTCAGCGACGAGATGTTCAGAAGGCTTATACGCTGGCGTAAGATCTCCATGGTCTTCCAGGGAGCCCAGAACAGCCTGAACCCCGTCCTCAAGGTAGGCTTCCAGGTAGCGGAGCCCCTAATGATTCACAACAACATGTCCCCCGAGGAGGCCCTCGCAGAGGCGAAGAAGTACCTGAGGCTCGTGGGGATACACGAGAGCTTTGCCGACAGGTACCCCTTCGAGCTTTCGGGAGGTATGAAGCAGAGGGCTGTCATAGCTATGGCGCTAATCACTCACCCCGACATAATAATTCTGGACGAGCCGACGTCCGCGCTAGACGTAATCACGCAGGCCAACATAATCAACCTGCTCAAGCGAATTAAGAACGAGATGGGTCTCTCATACATCTTCATCACCCACGACATAGCGGTTACCAGCGAGCTAGCGGACCGCGTAGCAGTTATGTACGCGGGAGAGATAGTCGAGATAGCGGATGCAGACGAGTTCTACACAAACCCCAGGCACCCGTACTCCGAGAAGCTTATGGCGAGCGTACCAACTCTGAGGACGGACAAGAAGCTGGAGTTCATACCCGGCGCTCCTCCAAGCCTGATAAACCCGCCGCCCGGGTGCAGGTTCCACCCGAGGTGCCCCTACGCCTACGAGAGGTGCCTCAGGGAGAACCCCCCGCCCTTCGAGCTTAAGACCGGTTCCTTCGTTAAGTGTTGGTTGTATCACGAGGGGAAGAGGTGAGGGGAAGTGTCCGAGGATAAGGTTATACTGAAGGCGGAAAACCTGAAGAAGTGGTTCACTGTTCGGAGAGGTCTCTTCGGAGGCACAGTGGAAGTAAAGGCGCTTGACGGAGTTTCCTTCGAGTTGAGGGCAGGCGAAGCCGTATCGCTCGTCGGCGAGTCGGGTAGCGGGAAGACGACGCTGGGCAAGACTATCCTCCGCCTCTACGAGCCCACGGACGGTAAGCTCGTGTTCAAAGGTAGGGACATAACGCACACGCCCGAGAAGGAGCTAATGTGGTACAAGAGGGAGACCGGGCTCGTGCAGCAGGATCCATACGGGGCCATGCCGTCCTTCATGAACATCTACCGCATCCTCGAGGAACCCCTAATCATACACAAGGTCGGGAGCAAGGAGGAGAGGGCTGAAATGGTTTTCAAGGCCCTCGAAGAGGTAAGGCTCACCCCGGTAGAAGATTTTGCGTACAAGTACCCGCACATGCTTAGTGGCGGCCAGCTCCAGAGAGTAGCGATAGCGAGGGCGCTCATACTCAAGCCGAGCCTTGTCGTAGCCGATGAGCCGGTATCGATGCTCGACGCCTCCGTAAGGGTTGAGATCCTCACGTTGATGAGGGACCTGCAAGAGAAGAGGAATATTAGCTTCATCTACATCACGCACGACCTATCGACGACGAGGTACTTCAGCGAGTGGATCTTCATAATGTACGCCGGCCACATAGTGGAGAGAGCCCCAACGAAGACCCTACTCAGGAACCCGTTGCACCCGTACACGCGCGCCTTGCTCTCGGCAATACCCGACCCAGACCCCGAGAATAGGAAGAGGTACAGGGAGGTCCCGCCAGGAGAGCCGCCGAGCCTCGTGAACCCGCCGCCCGGGTGCAGGTTTGCGCCCAGGTGCCCCTTCGCGACGAGCAGGTGCAGGAGCGAGGACCCGCCCGAAGTGGAGGTCGAGCCAGGCCACTACGTTAAGTGTTGGCTCTTCGCCGGAGAAGCGAAGGCTTAGGTATGCCGCGCGGCTCCGGGAAGCTAAGGAGAAGTCTCTTTCTACTAGCTGTAGGCTTCTCGGCACTCCTTGCGGGTTTTCTCGCGTCGCTGTACGCCAGCTACTACGTATCACCGCGCGAGAGGATAGAGTTGCGCCTAGAGCTACCCAGGAACTCCTTCGTCGAGGCGACTCTAGGCGCCGGCGTAGCCGAGAGGATATACTACGTTGCGAGCATTGAGGGCGACAGGAACGTTGAGCTCGTAGCCACGTTCTACGATGTAAACAACGAGAGCATAGGTGGCTTTACGCTGAAAGATGCGCGCTATAACAGCTCGGGCTGGGTGGTACTTCAAGGTCAGCCTTACAGGGTCACGCTGGAATCAACGTGTTCACTGTGCAGGAGCAATGTAACGTTGATACTGTTATACTCTCGCTTCAGCAGGACAGAGGTAGACATCCTCTCCACGCTCGGGGCGCTACTATCGATAACCGGGATGGCTTCTCTAAGCGCGGGCCTCTACCAGTACCTCTTCGCCAAGTACTTGTCGCGTACAGAGCAGTCTGCCGAGCAGGTTTAGGCTTCTCTTATCTTCCCGAGTAGCACTCGCGCGGCAGTTACTATTGGGTCCCAAACTGGAGAGAACGGAGGGGCGTATCCTAGGTCGCTGAAAAAGGCGTCCTCCACTCTAGCCCTGAAGGAAAGTAGGACTGCTAAGCTGTTAAGCCTCGCAAGTACGCCGTCCCCGCCTATAATCTGTCCTCCCAGAAGCTGTCCCGTCCTCCTATCCGCTATTAGCTTCACGGACATCGCGCTAGACCCGGGGTAGTAGCTCGCTTTAGAGTTCGCGTTGATCATAACCGATACCGGGTCGAACCCCTCCTGCTGAGCCCTGGCGGTGGTTAAACCCGCGCGCCCAACCTCCAGGCCGAAGACCTTCGTTATAGAGGTTCCCACAGCCCCCGGAAACTCTGCCTTCAAGCCCGCCATCGCTGCTCCGGCCACGTAGCCCATCTTGTTCGCCACGGGGGCCAGAGGGAACCAGTCGTTCTTCCCCGTTACCAGGTTCAGTGCTTCCGCCACGTCCCCAGCAGCGTACACATCGTCCACGTTCGTCCTCATGCTTTTATCCACGCTTAAAGCCCCTGTCGAGCCTTTCTTCACGCCTAGCTTCTCGGCTAGCCGCGTCTCCGGAGCCACACCAGTCGCTATGAAGACAGCATCCACCTTGTACTCGCCCTTGGTGGTCTCCAGGCTTTCCACCCTGTCCCTGCCGTGAATTCCCTTAAGCCCCTCGCCGAGGTGGAGCTCGACACCGTTCCTCGCTAGCTCCTTTTCCACGAGGAGCGCCATGTCGGGGTCTACGGCTGGGAAGACGTGGTCGAGAACCTCGAACAGAAGGACCGTCTTTCCAGCCCTCACCAGGTTCTCCGCTACTTCGAGGCCTATGTAGCCTCCCCCCACGACCGCTACGCGTGTAGCCTTTTCCAGGTACCTCCTAGCCTTCTCGCCGTCTTCGAGCACCCTTAGCGTGAAGACCCCCTCCAGGTCTACGCCCTCCACGGGCGGCACCTTTGGGCGAGCCCCGGTAGCTATCAGGAGCTTACCCCACTCGTAGGTCCTCTCTCCGCTAGCATCCCTAGCCCTGAGGTACCCGTCCCCGACCTCCACAACCTCCGTGCGCGTGTAGACCTCTATGCCTCTTTCCTCCGTGAAAACCCTTACGGGGTAGTGAACTAGGTGTTCTAGACTGTCCACGAGCCCTCCCAGGTAGTAGGGTAGCCCGCACGGGGCGTAGCTCACGTAGCCGCTTCTCTCGAAAACAGCTACTCGTAGCTCGGGCTTCAGCCTCTTAATCCTCGATGCCGCTGTCATCCCGGCGGGTCCTCCGCCGATAACTGCCACGTCTACTTTTTCCACCATTGTCGATCGCATGAACGCCTTATCCCTTTAGTATAAATCGTTAACCCAGGCTTGTACTGCGCGTAAGCTTTTTCACTAAGTCCTCGCGGGCAAGGCTACCAGGGGATAAGGGTGTTACTGAAACGAACCCCTCTTTTATTGCGCACACGTCGCTACGAGGGTTGCTGCACACGTAGGATTCTTGGAGGGTCCAGTAGCCCATTCTGCACTCGTTGCCCGAGCACCTGTAAAGGTCTCTCGGGGGGACTCTCTCCGGAAGGGTGAACTTCACTGAGCCGTTGGTACGTAGCGGGACATTTATGTTCAGAACTTCGCAGGGAGGCCTCCACTCCAGGCGTTCCAGCAGGTCGACCGCCAGCCTTGCTGCCCTCTCGTAGTCCTCGTAGGTCAAAGAACTGTATTCCTCGTGACTCCCAGCAACCAGGGACACCGCGGCGCCCGGTACTCCGTGAAGCGCAGCCTCCAAGACAGCCCCGACGGTTCCGGAGGAGAGGATGTCCCACAAGCCTAGGTTTGGGCCCATGTTTACACCGCTGAGTACGAAGTCAAACTCCTTGCCGAATACTTTGAACGCTAGGAGAACTGCGCTCGCGGGAGAAGAATTCGTCACTATGCCCTCGTACCCGCCGATCTTTGCGGGGGTATACGTGGCCTTGAACGAGACAGACTTGGAGTACCCGCTCCGCTGGTCGTGTGTTGTCGCCAGGAAGACACTGTGTCCAAGCCTCTCGGCTACACGGGCGAGTGCCAGCAACCCGTCTCCTACTCCGTCATCGTTAACTACTAGTATCCTCATCGGGAAACAAACACCCTGGTGCAATATGAACTCTTGCCTCCACGAGCCTAGGGGCTACGAGCTCGGCGACGAGATACTCGCACGCCTGAAGGGGGCCTTCTCCTTGGGGAGGGGGGAGTTCGTGGCGCTTGACGTTGCGAGGAGGGGGGACTTCTTCGGGGTTCTCGTGGCAACGATAATCTCCCAGAACACGAACGAGAATAACACCTTGAAGGCTTTCGCCTCCCTCGAGGAGAGGGTCGGAGTTGAGTGCGAAAAGATCAGGAAAGCAGGGCTAAGCGAGCTCGCCGAGGCTATACGGCCGGCAGGGTTGCAAGAGCAGAAAGCCAAGGCGATAAAGCAGGTTGCCTCTCTGCTTTACGAGAAGTATGGATGCGACATCGGTAAGCTTCTATCTAGGGGTGTCGAGGAGGTTATCCGGGAGCTTAAACAGATCGAAGGCATTGGCGACAAGACGATCGACGTTCTCCTCGCGAACTACGGCTACCCCGTGCTCCCGATAGACACTCACGTGAGGAGAGTCTCCGTAAGGCTCGGCTTGGCACGCCCTGGTAGCTACAGGGCTATGCAAAAAAGCCTCCACGGCTTCTTCAGAGAAGAGGCACGCCTAGACGCGCACCTCTACCTGATAAAGCTGGGTCGAACCCTCTGCAGGGCGAAAAACCCGCTATGCGATGAGTGCCCCCTCTCGGACCTGTGCTGCTACTACAGGACTAGCCGCGCTCCACATAGCTGAGAGGCTCGGTGGCGCATTTTCCAGGATATCAACTTAAAGCATGTATGCGGCTATGTGGTTCGGGGTTGCAGGATGCTCTCCGGCGCCGAGATCCGGAGGCTCATAAACGAAGGGAAGCTCGTCATCGAGCCCTTTAGCGACGAAATCGTGCGCGAGAATGGCGTCGACCTGAGGATCGGGGAGGAGGTCGCCGTCCTCCTGAACAACCCGGAGCCCCTGGACCCTGAGAGGCTGAGAGAGGTAGATCTGTCCCAGTACTACAGGGTGTTCAAGACGGACAGCTTTGTTCTCCAGCCGTACATGAAGGTGCTAGTGACAACCCTAGAGTACATCAAGATGCCGGTAGACGTAGCCGCAATTATAGGGGTTAGAAGCACCTTCGCGAGGCTCGGCGTATCGATACCGCCAACGCTCATAGACGCTGGCTTCGAGGGCCAAATAACCATAGAGATCCACGGCGGGGCTTTCCCGATAGTCCTGAGGAAGGGTCAGCGGTTCGCACACGTCGCATTCTACAGGCTTGAGGGCGAACCCGTGCCGTACAAGGGAAAGTACCAGCGCCAGAGGGGGGTTACCCTTCCGCGCTGACCGCCCTAAATCGAAAAAGCCTTAACGCCCCTCCTACACGTGTACCCGTGGACGTGTACCTCGGTGTAGACCTCTCGGCTTCGAGGCGCAGAAAGTCGGCTTACGCTCTGCTCTACGAAGACCTTTCGTGTAAGGCGGGCTTCTTCTCCGGGGATGACGAACTCGTAGCTCTGGCGGAGGAGTACTCTCCCAGGGTGGTAGGCATAGATGCTCCTCTCTCCTTCCCGAAGGGTGGGCGCCTCCGGGGGTGCGACAAGGCCCTGTTAAGGCTGGGGGTAAAGGTCTTCTCTCCGGTTTTCTCCGGGATGCTCGAGCTGACGTCGAGGGGTATCAAGCTGAAGGAGGCTCTCGAGGAGAGGGGCTTCGAAGTAATCGAGGTATACCCCGGGGGGAGCCAGGACCTACTAGGGATTCCCAGGAAGTCCAGGAACAAGAAGGGCTTGCTGGAGGGCCTTAGAAGCCTCGGGGTTAAGTTCGAGGAGACTTTACAGGGAGACATTCTCGACGCTATTACTGCGGCTTTCACGTCGTACGCCTACGCCGTCGGCGAGTACATACTCGTGTCCTCCGAGGACTGCCGGCTCATCCTCCCTAGCCCCACCCTGCGCCCCAGCCGACGCGCTTAGGCTTTTCTAAATGCTTCTCCCGTACTCGAAGGTCCACTCGTCCATGTTCTCCGCGAAGTCTCTGAGGACGTTCAGTGAGTATTCCCTCGGCAAAACCTGGAAGAGCTTCACGATGTGCTTGCAGAGTCTCTTTGTTTCGAGGGATTTCCTCCAGTCTTCGCAGTCGTGGACGATCCTCCTGCCGCCGGGGTCAACCCCCACGAAGTACTGTTTAACTGTGCCCCTTAGAACTCCTCCCTGAAGCGTATACTTCACCTCTGAGTCGCTTATCCCGGTAGCCCTCTCGAAGCGCCTCTCGCCGGCAAGCAGTCTAAGCGCCTTGTCGAGATCACCGGAGGAGAGTGCCTCCTGGAGCTCCCTCTCGTATTTCCGTGGCGCCGACGCGAAGTACTTCTCCATCTCTTCGAGCTTCTCCCGTTGCCTCTTGTTCGCAATACCCAGCAACACGACCATTTGGAGAGCATTATGCGGGGCGAAGCCGCGGAAGTGGTTATTGAAGTAGCCCAGTAGCATTTTGACCTCTCCAATGACCTCTGAGATCTTCGAAGCCCAGCCTTTCAACTCTTCCAGCGAGTAGTGGTAGTAGTACCAGGGTCTTTCCCCCCTTCCGTGCCACCTGAAGTACCCGAAGTCCGCCGTTATCCTGACGACGGGCGGGAGTAGCGGCTCGTCGACAACGGTGTACGCGATATTCCTGTCGGCAAGCCTCTTGAAGATGTCTTCCGAGAGCCAGCTCTCATCCCTAAACTCCACGGCGAAGCGAACGTTGCTGGGAAGCATGTCCAGGAACTCGTTGAACCAGGGTATTTCCCGCCGGCTTCTCGGAGGCATCTGTATCAGCACTGCCCCGAGCTTCCCGGCAGCCCTAAGGGGCTCTATGGACTTAAGGAAGAAGTCGAGTTCCTTCTCGACGAGCCTCGGGTTGAGGAGCCTCTTGTGGGTTATTCCCTGGTACATCTTCAGCGAGAATACGAAGCCCTCCGGAGCCGCCTCCGCAAGTCCCTTGTAGAACTTCTCGCCGAGCAAGCTGTAGAAAGAGGAGTTTATCTCGACGGTGTTAAAGAACCTCGCATAGTATGTGAACATTCCCCTTTCGCTCTCATAAAACACGTCGAGCCAGTCGTCGTAATCCCATCCAGACGTCCCTATGTATATCCTTGGGAACAGCAAACCAGCCCCCACTAAAAGAAGACGCTCAGACCCTCGCTTTAACTTTTCAGCCCGGTCAACGTCGATGGGTCTTCAAGCATCCCCTGGCTTTCACGAGGGGCTATGCGCAACGCTAATTAAGCTCTATGCGCGGAGATTAACCGAAGAGAGGGCTCGTGGCGGGAATGGCGTTCAGGCTGTCGCGAGAAAGAGAAGAGGGGCCTGTTGAATACAAGTCTAGGTTATCTGGCGACGATGAGAGGTGTGAACGTCTAGCTACTCAGATGAAGTACAGGCTCTTCGAGGGTGGAGGAGAGGCTATCTACGTGCTTGGAGTTGGAGACGACGGTACGCCGGTGGGGCTGGACCCCGAGGGAGAGAGGGAGACCCTTGACACGCTGCGGCGGGTGGCGGAGAGCATCGGGGCTGCTACGCGTGTTCTGGAGCGCGCAGAGTTCCAGGGAAGAAGCGTTTTGAGGGTACTCGTGAGGGTTAGCCGCGAGGAGTCGCCACCCGTACAGGTAACGATCGCGGTTATGGGTAACGTGGACGCTGGGAAGAGCACCACCGTTGGTACTCTCTGCACAGGCGAGCTGGACGATGGGAGAGGTAGGGGCATGAGGAGGGTTGCCAGGTACTCTCACGAGATAATCACCGGGAGAACATCCTCTGTCGTCGTAAGGCTTCTCGGCTTCGACATGGAGGGCAAGCCTGTGAACTGGAACCTGCCGAACCCCCTCGACGAGGCCCAGATATACTTGGCGTCGAAGAAGATCGTGTACTTCGTGGACGTCGGGGGGCACGAGAGGTATCTGAGGACCGCCCTTAGAGGGGTCATGTCCCGCCTACCCGACTACGTCATGCTCGTCGTAGCCGCGAACTCCGGGCTACAGGTGATGGGCAGAGAGCACCTCGGAGTAAGCCTTGCGCTCAGGATCCCGGTGTTCGCGGTTGTAACTAAGGTGGACCTCGTGGACAAGAGCGTCCTGGAGGCGACGCTAATAGACACTGTGGAGACTCTTCGAAGGGTTGACAGGAAACCCGTCCTCGTGAAGTCTCTCAGCGAAGTGTACAGGATTGTTGAGCTTATGCCGAGCGGGCGCGTAGTGCCGGTTTTCCTCGTCTCGAACACCACCGGGGAGGGCTTAGAGTTGCTGACAGAGTTCCTGAACTTGCTCCCGCCCAGGAAGAGGTGGGCCGAGAACGTAGACAAGCCTCTGCTCGCCTACGTGAGCGAGACATACGACGTTAAGGGCGTAGGGCCGGTAGTCGCGGTGTCTATCGAGCGTGGAGTGATCCGCGAGGGAGAGGATGTCTACCTGGGGCCGTTGCGCGACGCCAGCTGGAGGAGGGTGCGCGTGAAGTCAATCCACATAAACAGGGTTGTCGCATCCTCTGCTCGCGCGGGGGAAGAAGCTACGCTCGCGCTCGCGGGGGTAGACTTCGACGAGCTCGAGAAAGGCCTGGTCGTGTCCAGTAAGCCTCTAGAGGCAGTCTGGGAGGTTGCAGCCCACATAGTGGTTCTGAGGCACCCCACAACTATACGTACAGGCTATCAAACGGTTCTCCACGCGCACTCCATCAGGAGCCCCGTAAAGTTCACCTATATGAGCCGCGAGCCCATGAGGACAGGCGACTCCGGAAGCGTGAGACTGAGGTTCCTGAACCACCCCTGGTACATAGAGCCGGGTACAAGGATAATATTGAGGGATTCGAGAACGAGGGCCATCGGAACGGTGACGAGTGCATACCACTCCTAGACTTCCGCGACAAAAATTACCAACAAGCTTTCGACGCGCTCATTGGGAGTTCTCAGCGGCACGCGGTAACGCTTTTTAACCGTGTCGGCATAACCCTTACTCGGTGAGACGCATTGGGCATAGACATCCCCCCAGGTAAGAACCCTCCGGAAGACATCTACGTTGTCATCGAAATCCCCATGGGTAGCAACGTGAAGTACGAGATTGATAAAGAGTCGGGGATGGTATTCGTGGACAGAGTTCTCTTTACGAGCATGGTCTTCCCGTTCAACTACGGCTTTATCCCCGGGACCCTCGAGGAAGACGGAGACCCTGTGGACGTAGTCCTGCTAAGCCACGACCCATTCGTACCGGGTAGCGTCGTCAGGGCGAGGCCCGTAGCCCTGCTGGAAATGGAGGACGAGAACGGCCCCGACAGCAAGGTTGTCGCAGTGCCCCACGAGAAGATAGACAACAGGTTCTCCGGGGTCAAGGACGTCGACGACATAGACGACGCGGTGAAGGACAGGATAAAGCACTTCTTCGAGCACTACAAGGAGCTCGAGAAAGGTAAATGGGTCAAAGTCAAGGAGTGGAAGGGTAGGTTCGCCGCCGAAGAGTCTATCAGGAGGGCTGTCGAGAGGTTCAAGTCTAAGTCGCACGCGTAACGCCTATAACGCCGTTTAACCTATTTTTCTCGGTGCGCATGTATTGAAGCACGTAGTATTCATGTTCGAGGTTCACCAGCCCTACAGGCTCAGCAGGAACATCCGAGGCACCCTCTCAGAGCTTACGGCGAGGAAAGGGAAGATAACCGCCGAGGACCTGGAAAGGGTTTACTTCGACGACGAGCTTAACAGAAGGATATTCGAGAGAGTCTCCAAGAGGTGCTACTTACCGGCGAACAACGTCATAAGAGATATGGTGGAGTTCTTCAAGGACTCGGGTAAACCGTTCAAGGTGTCATACAGCCTATCGGGAGTACTGTTGGAACAGGCGGAGAAATGGTACCCGGAGGTTATAGAGAGCTTTAGGTCCCTCGCTAAGACTGGCATGGTCGAGTTCCTCGATCAAACGTACTACCACAGCCTGGCCTTTCTCTTCGCTGAGGAGGAGCTTCTGGAGCAGGTAAGGGAGCATAGGGAGGCTTTGCGGAAACACTTGGGCGTCGAGCCCACCGCTGTGGAGAACACCGAGTTCACGTACAACAACTACCTCGCGTGCCTCTTCGACAAGCTGGGCTACAAGGTAATCCTAACCGAGGGTGTTGAGAGGGTTCTCGGGTGGAGGAGCCCCAACTACCTCTACAAGGCTAAAGGGTGCAACATACGCGTGCTGATGAGGAACTACCGCCTCTCCGACGACATAGGTTTCCGCTTCGGGGCTCGATGGTGGAGCGAGTACCCCCTCACGGCGGACAAGTACTCGGCGTGGCTCTCCGCGACCCCGGGCGAGGTCATCCTGGTAGCCATCGACTACGAAACCTTCGGCGAGCACTTCCCGGCGGAGACGGGGATCTTCGAGTTCCTCAGGTGGCTTCCAGGAGAGATTCTAAAGTGGGGGAACCTCGTGACGTCCACGCCGAGCGAGGTTGCCGAGAGGCTAACCCCCAGGGACGAGGTGGACGTACCGGTGGAGTCGACTATCTCCTGGGCGGATCTTGAGAGGGACCTCTCAGCGTGGATCGGGAACTTCATGCAGAACAACGCTTTTACGAGGATGAAGGACCTTTGGTTGCAAATAAAGGCTGTCCGGGACCGCGGACTCGAGAGGCTGTGGAAACTGCTGTCGATAAGCGATCACTACTACTACATGTCCACCAAGGGTGGAGGACCCGGGGACGTGCATTCCTACTTCAGCCCCTACGGGAGCCCCTTTGAAGCCTACATGTTCTTCTCGGAGGCTCTCGGGGACCTCGAGACCAGGACCCTACTGAGGCTTGAGAGCGACGAGACCGCGCGGTTAAGGTATGCCTGGATGAAGGATGTCCCACGCGAGAAAGTCTTCGCTTTCTACAGGGCGCCGGGGCAGCCGCTGGGCAGGTACGCTTGGAACATGTTCTCGTTTATAAACGCCCTCAGAGAGGTCCCGCTGGAGAGCGTCCTGTTCCACCAGGAGAGAGGCGACTTTGCGAGCTGGGTCGAGTACATAGTGGGGGACCACGAACTCGCGGAAAGACTTAGGCGCGTCGGGACGGGAGGATCGGAGGAGGTTCGCTCCAGGATCTTAGAGGTAATCGAGCGGAGAAGGGCTGAGATCTTTGGCTGAGTACATAAGGCTGGCGAAGCTACTCAGGGAGCTCGAGAGCCTAGCACCCGAGTGCAGAGCCTTCTTTAGGGTTTTATCGCTATTCCTGGAAAACCCGGACGAAGCCTTCACGAAGTACAGGGTCGAGAAGGAGACGGCGCTCAGCCACGTTGCAAGGGTGCTGGAGAGGATGGTTTCAATGGGTGTATTGGAGATCGTAGACGAAAACCCAAGGCTTTACAGGTTAAACAAGCAGAGCCCGTTTCTTCAGCACCTGCTAGAGCCTCTCGTAAAGGCTTAACACACTGAGGACTCTCGCCGTCCTCAAACCGGACAGTATAATCGATAAACCGCTGAGTACCGAGAAGACTACGAAGAATGGGGAGAGATCCCAGGGGAGGTTTACCGGTAGGTCCAGGAGGAACAGCGAGAGGAAGAAAAGGGATGCCAGCCTCATGTTCCTGTCACCTCTAGGCGATGCCAGGAAGGCTACAGCCAGCAGGGCGTCTAGTGCGGCCTGAAGGTAGGGGGGCACCGGGATGAGCCCGGCGAGGACGCCCTTAAGGGTTATAGACAGGGCTCCTAGCAGGACAAGGGCTCTCCCGACGAGGCCTACAAGGGTTGCGATGTTGCCGGCGGACGGCACGGTCCAGGACGCTAGTAGCGACGCGGAGAGAAGCGTGAGCCCTGCTCCGATAAGTATCGGGTGGGGCGACTCTAGGTAAGCTCCAGCTCTGAACGAAACGTACGAGTAGTATACCCCGGCGAGCCCTAGGAACGAGAGCACAGCGGGGTACATTTCCTTGGCAACCTCGAAGACTACCACCTCAAAATGCTCGATGGTGAGTATCGAGGCGCTTCCCGTGACTACCAGCAACAGCCCTGTGGCTTCCTCGGCGCGCCTTACCAGGAAGCCGGCGCCCCCTCTGAACCGTAGAGCTCCCCCCAGCGCTCCTATTGCCAGGAAAGGTAGCCCGGTACCGGCTCCGTAGACCACCATGTAGAGTACTGGTTGGAGGCTGTCGGTAAAGGAGCCTAGCAGGGCCTGGGAGAGGGCGGCTATCATGACTGCGGCGGCGCACGGGGCGGCTGCGAGGCTGAACATGAAGCCGAACATGAAGGAGCCGAGGTACCCTGAGACCTTCCTTGAGGGCGTAGCGGAGGGTATGTACGAGAATACTTCACGTAGCGGTGTGAGGAGGGCGACTCCGATTGATATGAGGATCAGTCCTAGGGCTGTGCTGATCAGTTGTTGTGGGAGAAGCGCAAAAATGTACCTCACGACACCCCCTCCCAGCCCTATGAGAATGCCGTACACGACGAAGCTGAGCACGACACCCGTGGCGAAGAGTAGGCTTGCAAGCCACCTCTTGGCTTTTTGCCTGCTGATTACCGCCAGAAACACGGGAACCACGGGTAAGTAGCACGGGGTGAAGGCTGTTTGAAGTCCCAGTACGAAGAGTAGCGCAAGCTTTAATGTGTCAACCACCAGGCTACCCCCTGGCTCTCCTCTGCCTCTTAGAGTAGGAAACCACCGTTAAACTCAAGAGGAAGAGCCCGGTTGCAATATACGTGAAGCCTAGTCCTTGTTCCCCCCTAACTTCGAGCACGAGAACTCTGTCCAGCCTGATGTCGCCTGCCACCACGTGTATGGGTAGGTTGTAGAACCCCTCGCTAGCGTTCGAGGGGATAAGTATCGATATGTCTACGCTTGCGGTGGAGTTAGGCGGTAAAGCCAGTGTGGAGGGATGCACCGTTACTTCGAATCCGCCGCTCGGAGCCTCCACTTGAACCATAACGTTATTCAATGGGGTGTTCCCAGCGTTCACCAGCCCTAGCTTGTACGTAGTCGTCATTCCTGGAGCGCCGGTAACCTGGAAGATTATGTTGGAAATTACGATCTTCCTTGTGCCGGTCACTCTTACCAGGAAGCTTTGCTCCGCAGTACTCGTAGTGCCGTTCGCGCGTAGGGATACGAGGTATATCCCGGAGGGCGTGGAGGGGTCAACTTCTACTATCAAGGCTAAGGCTTTCTCTTCTCCGGGCACCAGGTAGAGTGAGGCCACGGGCTCGCCCGATACGGAGGTGTACGCCCTGAGCAGTGGAGAGCTCGTCTGAACCCTTAGCAACGCGACTGTAGGCATGTTGCCTTCGTTCTTCAAGGCTACCCTGAAGGTAACGGTTGAACCCGAGGTCACGTTAATGCTCGTCGCGCCTGGGCTTATCTTGAGGAGGTCGTAGGCGCTTTCTACTATGACGTCGAGGTTCACGATGCTTTGAAGAGGTCCGGACCTCGCCACTACCCTTAAGCTGTACGTAGAAATCCTCGCCGTGGGCGGCACGTATATCACTAGTTGAAGCCTGCGCTTCTCCCCCGGCCTCACCGTTACAGACTGCACAGTCAAGCCGTTCTCGTCGACCAAGGAGGCTATGAAGTTGCTCGGCGCAAACACCGAGAGGGTTACGGTAGCCTCGTAGCTGAACGGCGTAGACACGTTTATGGGTATCGACAGTTGCCCTCCAGGAAAGCTTTTCACCGATGTGGTAGGTAGCTCTAAGAGCCTCCACTCGCGTTGCCTAACCGTAAACGTGAAGTCAACGTGTCCCGAGAGGTTAAACCAAGTAAAGGAAACTCTCACGCTCTCCTTTTCGCTGGCGTTTAGAGGCACTTCTACCACGAACACCAGGCTCCTGTTGCTACCTGCTTCTATGTAGAAATCGGAGGCTACTAGGTTGTTTGGTCCCACGAAGTAGGCTCTCCAGCCCTGGGGGACCTCGATGGAGAAGCTTACGAGAACAGGGTCGAGACACTTGTTGAACACTTTTACCGGTATTCTGACGGTATCTCCCTGAGAAGTATAAACAGACGTTACATCGGGTACTACGGTTACTCCTTTCTTCAGAACCAGTACGCCGAGGCTCCCCCCTTTCTCAGGGGTTACCTCGAGGGTCATGTAGATGGGCGCGTAGCCCTTCTTGTATACCAGAAACGTGTAGCTTCCCACTGGTACGTAGAGGTTGAAGCTACCGTCAGGCGAGGTTCTGGTGAATGTAACTATGGAGTTCCCCTTGTACACCGTTATCTCCGCAAGCCCTACCGGCGCCCCGCTCTCGTCGACCACCTTCCCAAAGAAGAATACATTCGACTGCGGATACGAAGGAATAGATGCGGCTAGCACGAAGGCTAGGGATACGAGCGCGACCAGGGCTAACTTTCTCCTAGACATGAACACCAAAGTATATCTGAGGGTCTAGGTACTTATTAGTTATGTGAACTCCCATGGAGCTCTACGTGGGTAGCTCTGGCTGGGTCTACGACTGGAACCCCGACGGGCTCGCGTGGTATGCGTCGCAGAGCGGATTTAACGCTGTAGAACTCAACATGAGCTTCTACAGCTTCCCGAAGAGAACAACCGTTGAGAAGTGGGCTGAAGAGTCCGAAGGCCTTAGGTGGTCTATAAAGGTTCACAGAAGCATCACGCACGTAAGGCGTCTAAACGAGAAGTCCCACGCCACCTGGAGCAAGTTCAGGGAGTTGTTTGAGCCCATAGAAGACAGGATAGACTTCTACCTCTTCCAGTTGCCACCCAGCATGGCGTTCACTCCTGAGGCTGCGAGCAGGGTAGCGGCCTACGCTAGCCTAGCTGAGAAGATAGCCGTGGAGCCTAGGCATAAGTCGTGGTTCAGAAAGGAGGTCTACGAGTTCTTCGAGGAGAAGGGCGTGTTCTTCGTGACGCCCGATTCGCCCCTCTTTGAAGGGTTACCTCCGGACGGGGTTGTATGCATACGCGGAGTTGTCTACGTGAGGATGCATGGGAGGCTCGCATGGTACAACTACGGCTACTTGGACGAGGAGCTACGCGAGGTGGCGGAGAAGATAATCTCGGCCAACCCTCAGCGTGCCTACGTGTTTTTCAACAATGACCACGATATGCTGGGGGACGGTTTAAGGCTGAAAGAAATCCTTCTGGAGAGGGGTGTTTCCTTCCCTAAACCCTTCTAAGGCCTATGACTACCTTGAAGTCTCCTATCTCCCACTCTCTCCTGTAGTCCCCGGCGACCCCCTCCGCGCTTTCGGCCAGTGCAAGGTTCCTGCATCTCGCCTCGCTCTTCAGGAAGCCGGAGTACTCTTCGACGTACTTTCTCATGTCTGCAGGCACCCATATCGATACGTCTATCTCGGCGTTGACGGGCAGGGAGAGCTCCTTTCTCATGTACTGGATTCTCCTGAGGAGGTCCCGCGCAAAGCCCTCCGCAAGCTCCCTCTCGCTAGCCCTCAGATCCAGGACCACGAACCCGTGGCTGAACGAGTCACCAAAGAACCCCTCAAGCCACTCCTCGCTTACCTGTACCATCTCGGAGGTAACCCTGTACCTCTTCCCGTTGACCTCTACCTCCGCGGAGCCGTTGCGAAGCAGTTCTTCGATGAAGGCCTGGTCGCTCATCGATGAAATCTTCTCTGCGACCAAGCCTGCCTCCGACTTGAAGACCGGCCCCAAGGCTCTGTACACGGGAGTAAGCTTGTACCTCCGGTAGTCCCTTACCCTAGAGCTTTCCAGCACCTTGACCTCCTTGACGTTTACCTGCGAGGAGATAATGTGCCTCAGCTTTTCGACCGCGTTCTTAGCGTCGGGCGAATCCGTCAACACGTAGAGCGCGGGTAGAGGTTGCCTTATCTTAACCCCTTTCCTCATCCTCAGCGAGAGCGCTACCTCGACGATCTCCCTGGCAACGCTCATCTCGGACTCTACCTTTTCGTCGATGAACCTCTCCAGACCCGAGGGCCAGGAGTACATGTGGATAGACTCCGGGAGCCCCTCGCCGTAGAAAGCGTCGCGGTATATCTTCTCGGTCGTGAACGGCAGTATGGGTGATGCGAGCACCAGCAGGTTGAGGAGTACGTGGTAGAGAGTCACGTAGGCCAGCTTCTTCTCCTCCACGTCTTCTTCGAGCCACACCCTGGGCCTAACGAGCCTAACGTACCAGTGGCTCAAGTCTTCCACGACGAAGTTCCTGATGTCCCGGGCAGCCTTGTGGACGTTTAATTCCTTAAAGCTTGACGTAACGGTGGACGCAAGTTTCCCGAGCCTCGACAGTATCCACCTGTCCTCCGGCTTCAAGCGGTCGAGGTAGTCCTCCAGTCGGTGTAAGGCCGGGTCGAACCCGTCCAGGCTCATGTACATGGTCGCGAAGTAGTACACGTTCCAGAGTATGTTGAGGTCCGAGTATGTTTCCTCGAGCCCCCTCCAAGAGAACCTCAGATCCTCCCACACAGTGTTCTTAAGCACGAACCACCTGAAGACATCCCTAGACCCGTACTCGTACTCGAGGACCTGCCGCGGCTCGACGTAGTTCCCGAGCGATTTATGCATCTCCCTTCCCTGCTCGTCCAGGGCGAAGCCGTGCATTAGGACCCGGAGGTAGGGGCTCCTATCGAAAGCTATAAGCCCGCATCGCAGGAGGGAGAAGAACCACCCGGCGATCTGGTCGTGCCCCTCTATTATGAGGTCTACCGGCATGAGCTCTCTGAACTTCTCCTCGTTCTTCGGGTAGCCAAGGGACGCGTAGAACGCGACCCCCGAGTCGAGCCACACGTCGAGTACGTCGGGCACCCTGCGCATTTCGCCTCCACACTTCGGGCACTTCAAAACAACCTGGTCCACCCACGGTCTATGGAGATCTCTTAGTTCGAGCTTCCTCCCGGCGAAACGCTCCAGTTCGTCCTTAGAGCCAACGACCACCCTGTGACCGCAGCTACCACACACCCATATGGGCGCCGGGGTGCCCCAGTACCTCTGCCTACTTATTATCCAGTCCCGCAGCCCCTCGAGCCAGTTCCTAAACCTCGAATACCCAGCCCACTTGGGAACCCAGTCTACGTTGCCTGCCTCCTCTAGGAATCTCTCCTTCAGTTGCGTAACCCTTATGTACCACTGCCGGGTAGCCCTGAGGACGAGGGGTGTCTTACACCTCCAGCAAACCGGGTACCTGTGCTTTATCCTCCCCTCGTGAAAGAGGAAGCCTTTACTCCTGAGGTCATCTACTATGAGCTTGTTAGCATCGCGGTGGTAGATCCCGGCGTATTTCCCGGCCTCCCTCTCCATAAAGCCCTTGTCGTCTACAAGGGAGAAGACGGGTAAACCGTACTGCACGCCGACCTTGTAGTCTTCCTCGCCGTGCCCCGTCGCCATGTGTACGAGCCCTGTACCCTCCGCGGCGGAGACGTACTCTTTGGACAGAACCACCCTATGAGCGTCCTTAAGCTTTCTCTGTACGTCCACCTCTTCTTCCAGAGGGTGAACGTAGCGTAGCCCTTCGAGCTCTCTACCCATAACCTTCCCTGTCACTCTGTAGCTCTCTATGCCGGCCTCCTTCATTACGGCCTCCACTCTCTCTGTGGCTACGAGGACCTCTTCGCCGCCCACGTCGACCCAGGAGTACTCGAGGTCGGGGTTTACCATCACAGCTACGTTCGCGGGGAGAGTCCAAGGCGTAGTCGTCCAGATCAAGAGGTGTTTCTTCGGGTTGTCCTTCAGGGGGAACTTAACGTAGATAGAGGGATCTTCGAGATCCCTGTACTCGGTAACCTCGTAGTCGGCAAGCGTAGTCTCGCACCTAGGGCACCAGTGCACAACCTTCAACCCGTAGTCCAGCAACCCCTTCTCCTCGGCTTTCTTCACGAGCCACCACGCGCTCTCTATGTATTCATCCGTCATGGTAAGGTACGGCTTATCCCAGTCCATCGATACTCCGAAGTCCTTGAAGCTACGGCTAAGCCCCTCCACGTTCTGCAAGGCAAAGCTCTTGCACTCTTCTACGAACTTCTCAACTCCGAACTCTTCGATATCCTTCTTGCTCTTGAACCCGAGTTTTCGCTCGATTTGAACCTCTATGGGAAGCCCGTGGCAGTCGTACCCAGGCTGGTCGTGTACGCTATACCCGCTTGCCCTATGGAACCTTATAATAGCGTCCTTGAGGATTTTGTTCCAAAGCGTGCCTACGTGGGGAATGCTGCTCGAGGGGTAGGGCGGCCCGTCGAGGAAGTAGTACTTCCTCTTAGAGTTCTTGAGGCTCTCTCTTACCTTGTCGTACACCTTTGCACTATCCCAGAACTTCAGCACCTCTTCCTCGTATTTTTTAGGCTCGAACCTCTGCTCTAAGCTTCGCACCTTAACCATACAGACACCCCCTACAACGATTACTCAAAACCTTTTCGCAACTAGGGTAGATACCTAAAAACAGGTGCTTAGCTCGGGCTAAGCAATTTGGCGGGTCAACACCACCCCCACCTCCGTAGATAACGCCATTTTATAAAGCTTTGCGGGCGTTTTTCCTGGAACCTCGATTTCCATATGTAAGCACGCACTCCGCGAAAATTTTATATTCATTAACAGGGTTTATGAGTGGCGAGAAGCATGGCAAAATTAAAGGTCACGATAGATAGGGACCAGTGCATATCCGACATGGCCTGCGTAAGCCTCTGCCCCGAAGTTTTCGAGATGAACGAGGAGGACGGGAAGAGCTCCATCGTTGCTAAGTACCGCGTTGGGAACAACCTCGGGGAAGGGCTAGTACCGGGAGAGCTCGAGGACTGCGTGAAGAGCGCCGCAGAGGCTTGCCCCGTCTCGATTATACACGTAGAGAAAGTAGAATAGACGCTAGCGAAAAGTTTCTTTTTTTATACGGGCGCGTGCTCCGCGATTCTGAGTTCGCGCTCAACGACGGCGTTAACAACGTAGGTTACGATGAATATTACTGCTAGAAGCGCTATCATCGCTATCAGGAACCTGGAGTTACCGGTGCTCGAGGAACTCGGTGTACTGGTAGAGTTGCTCGGCGGGGTCTTTGCGTTACTGGGGGTCCAGTCCTCTACGTCCCTGAACCCCCACTCCCTGAACAGAGGAGCGAGGTTGGTGCCTGCGGCTTGGCTTAAGACGTTCACAATCTCCCTGGTTGTCGTAATGTGTCTTCCTTGAAGAGTCGCGAAGACGCGTTTAACAAAGTTCTCTCCGCCGTACTTCGTTGCGAGCGTGTGCACAACGTAGTAGCTCGCCAGGTAAGCTTCCCCCTCTTTTACAGCGTCGCTCGGCCAGTTCTCTATAAAGCCTATCTTCCCACCGGTGTAGTTGTAGTAGGATGCCGCCGACTCGTTGAGCTCGCTTTCGTATTCCGAAATGTTGACGCCCAGTTTCTTCGCTACGAGTATTGAGACGTACTGCGCCATGCCTTCATGGAACCACCTCGTATTATCGTTTGCTTCCACCCCGGCTGCGCCTAGGTACACGTGTACAAGCTCGTGTATGACCGTGGTTTCGAGGTAGCCCGGCGCGTACCTGATTAATGCTAGGTTCAGGTTCACGGGTCCTTTGCCTCCCGCGTTTACATCCTCGCCCATAACGAAACCTAGGGCACTTATCCCGCCCATACTCCTCTCGGGGAGGTAGAAGACGAACGTAACATTGGAAGGCCGAAGCCCCGCGATAAGGCTTAGCTCGGCGATCGCGGAGGTGGCCACGTCTCTGACCTTTAGAGCTATAGACCTGTAGTAGACCGGGAATTTAACGGTGATGGTCGAGCCCCCAGAAGAGTATAGGATTGTGTCTACAGGCGTAGAACTCTGAAGATCGTACTCTACTACCACCCTGTTGCCGATGTACTGCTCTACTAGGGGGGAGAGGACGTAAACCCTGTAGTTCCCACTAACGCCCACGGAGCTGGGGCTTTCGTACGTAATTCTCTTCACGAGCGGCAGTTTCACGTAGACAACGACTTCCGGCTCGGAGCTCCAGAGAAGCGGGGACATGAACCAGCCACGCGAGCCGGACATTAGCACAGCGTAGGGAAAGTTGTAGCAAAGCGCTAGGGAGGAGCCTTTTTCGGCGAAGTATATCGTCGAGTTAAAGTAGAAGTAAGCACCAGAAGTAGAGTTCACAACTCTGTACCCAGAAGCAGACCCCCCGCACGCGTAGACTTTCTCGAAGCGCGGCAACGCGAGCTGCACGAAGCCCTTGTCTCCGGGCGACACGACGATCTTCACGGAGGCGTTCCCGTTTTCGAAGACGTCTATGTAAACCGTCAGGTTGCCCTTACCCGGCTGGGCGTAGGCTAAGCTGGCTACACCTAGTACAGCCACAACGACTAGGGCTAACAGCGCGCCGGGAAACTTCTCCTTTAACATGAAGATCCTCTAGAGTTCAAAGCCGGGCACAGTGGTAATTATGTTTTCGCATCCTGTGCATAAAGATATATTCCGTCCCAACACCTTCTTCATATGCGCGTTAGTTGCGAGAAGGCTCTGTTCGCATCCGATACGCACTGCAGGAGGGGGAGAAAGTGCCGAGCACTAGAGATCCTGGCTTCTATCGCTGAGAGGGAGGGAGCAGAGTGCTTATTTGTGGCTGGCGACCTCTTCGATAATTTTCACTTTAAAGCTTCTAGGCGCCTTTTAATAGAAGAGTTCTCGAAGATCATCGACGTTGAACGCTTGCCGGCAGTCTTTGCCGCTTCCCTCAGCAGTAGCTCACACGACCCGCTACTAGACTCTCCCTTAGAGGAAATAATTGATGGCAAAAGGTTGCTCTTCTCGAACGGAGCCGTAGAGGTGCAAGTAGGAGGTCGCCAGTTTATTGTCATTCACGGAGATAGACTCGTGGGGAGCGGTGTCCTTGCCTTTCTGCTGAACTTTGTAGCAGAAAGGCTCGGGAGGAAACTCTACCTGGAGGAAGCTCACCGCCGTGTGCTGGGGTTAGGCGATGAATGGCTTGTAATGGGGCACACCCATATACCCGGCATCGACCGCGAAAAAAGGCTCGTCAACCTCGGCTCGTGGAAGACGAGCTGGAAGGGAGGGCTCCCGTACTGGCGCAAAGCTAAGCCCACTGTGTTGCTCGTCGACGATAACGGTTTAAGGCTTGAAGAGGTTAGCATTACGTGATGTTCAGGCACCCGCTTTCGAAAAAAGTGTACCACATAAAGGCGTCTCCCGAGCAGGTATCCCCGAAGATCCTCGTATGCGGGGACCCCGGACGCGTAGAAGCAGCATCCTCGTTACTAGACGGTGCAACAGTTGTTAATAGGCATAGAGGCTACCTCGTCGTAACCGGGGAGTACAGAGGCGAGAGAGTCACTCTGGCTACCCACGGGATCGGCGCACCGTCGGCCGCCATCGTATTTGAGGAGCTTGCCATGCTGGGAGCTAAAGTCATGATCCGGGCAGGGACGTGCGGCGGTCTCACACCCATCGCCGAATCCGGGAAGATAGCTTTGATCGAGGCGGCGGCCTACGAGAATAGCGGCACGCTCTATCAGTACTTCGGAGGGGTGTCCATGCCGGCTTATGCAACGCCGGAGGTAGTCTTAACGCTGGAGAGCGTCCTGAGGGAGAAGGGGCTGAGCTTCGTTAGGGGAATCGCTCTTTCGCACGATGCTTTCCACAAGGTTGAAGAGAACGCCCGGAGATGGGCCAGCTTGGGGGTGGACTTCCTGGAGATGGAGTCAGCCACGCTGTTCGCTCTGGGCAGGCTGAGGGGGGTGAAGGTTGGAGCCATGGCTCTCGTCGTGGACAACCTGCTCAGTGGTAGCGAGCTCGTAGAGGGGAGGGAGGAGTTAGAGTTGAAAATGGTCGAGGCGGGGCTAGAGGCTCTCAGAAGGATGAAGGTATGAGCTTCCACGCGCGTAGCTCGGCGGGCGGCGACCCGTGGGAGTATCTGCGCAGAAAGGCGTTGGAGCAGTTCGAAAGGCACCTTGAAGAGGGGCGTGTAGACGAAGACATAGTCGACTTGCTAAGGCTTGTGAACAACACCAAGAACTGTTACACGACGTCTAGTTGTAGCGGGCGTATACAGGTATCTTGCGGCGAGCACCCGGGCGCTAAGGGAAGGCTCGTCGTCGTGGCAAAGTGGCACAGGACAGTATCCCTGCAGGAACTGGTAAGCGTTCTCGACTCGCTGCAAGAAGAATCCGTTTGGCTGTCCGTACACCCGCCCATATTCCACGTCGTCGCGAGGGATCTTTCGGTTGCTAGGAAGCTCCTCGCGGGGGCCAGGAACTCTGGCTTCAAGCATTCGGGGATTCAGGGGCTAGGCAGGAGGGTGGTGGTCGAGATAATGTCCATGGAGCGTCTGGAGGTCCCGATACGCGTCCAGGGGGTAGAGGTCGTGAGGCGGGAAAGCCTACCCATACTCCTTGAAACAGCTAACGAGTTCCTCTTGAGGGGAAAAAGCAGGCTGGGAGTCCTGAGGAAGGTGTTCACTGAAGCCTGTGACTAGGGACAAACCTGCAGACGTCGCAGAGGTGGCTCACCCTTTTCTCCAGCAACCATATCTCCTCGGAATCTCCCTTAAGGTAGAGTATCTCCAGGCAGCAACCGTCACCCGTGTGGAAGTGGCTCCTGCTGACTACCAGCGACTTGCTCTCCTCGATAGCCTCTGCTACTTCCTGCCCCCTTGCCGGGTCGTAGCTTATAATCATCACTCCTTCGCAGCTGTGGGGCTTAGCGTAGTGGAACTTCTCCAGCAGGTATTCGCGCGCCGCCATGTTGACTATGTGGGATCTGTCCGTGTTGAAAGCCTTCGCCACTCTTTCAAGCTCCTCGAAGACGTCGCCGTCCAGCGAGACGCCGACCCTCCTCTTGTCCCTCAACGAGCCTCACCCCTCAGGAGAACGGCTAGGTAGAGTCCCAGCATCACGAAGCCGTACATAGCTGAAGGCGCGACGTTCGCGTATATCGAGGTAAATAGCCCTAGTAGCCCGGATACCGTGGAGACTAGTAGGCTGTAGCCCAGGAACTCCTTAGCGCTCTTAGCCAGCTGTACCGATACCGTCGCCGGTAGGAGCAAGACTACATGCTCCAGGACAAACCCCACAACTTTCAGCAAGCTAATGCTAACCAGCGTCAAGACGAAGACCACCAAGTAGTCGTGCAGGTTAACGTTTATTCCGAGCAACTGGGAGAAGTCCCTGTCGAGCCCGATAACGACCTCCTTCATGTATATGAGTAGTGTGCTCAGAGTTGCCACCGCCGTGACCACGACCGTTACCGCCACGTCTTCCCAAGTTACGAGTAGGGGGTCTCCGAGTATGTAGGACCATAGGCTGACCTCTGAAGGGAACTTCGTGAGGATATAATACATCGCGGCGACGCTGGCGGACACAGAGAAGCTTACGAACGCGGAGGTAGCGCTATCCTCGCTGACACCCCTATGTATAAGCACTACTAGCAGGAAGGAAAGCGCGACGCTGATAGGTATAGCCCACAGGGTCGGCGAGTAACCGAGGAGGAAGCTGAGCAGGTAGCCTAGAGACACGGCTAGTAGCGACGAGTGTGGAAGGGTAGCCGCGAAGAAGTTTAGGCGCCTGGCGTGTATCACCGGGCTCAGCACGCTGAACGAGACAGAGCTTCCAAGAATCACTATAAGCCATCTCGGGTCAATATACATGGCGCTCACCCCCTCAGCTGATTACGTGTAGACACTTCTCAATGAGCAACACGTTGCTCCCGTAGGCTTTTCTCAGCAGGTCCAGCTTGAACACGTCGCCCGGAGAGCCCACAGCTCTCACACCCCTGTTAAACACAACTATCGTCTTGCTCTTGTTCAGGGTTAGTACAGGGTCGTGCGTCGTCATTACGACGAGTTTTCTCTTCGAGATCTTCTCTATCTCTCCGAGGATGTACTCCCTACCGCTGGGATCTATACCGGAGAGGGGCTCGTCGAGGAGCAGGATGTCGGCGCCTGTGGCTAGAGCTCTTGCGAGAAGCACTCTTTGTAGCTGACCACCGCTCATTTCGCTCAGCTTTTTATCAGCAATGCCGGCGGCGCCTACAGCTTCAAGTGCCTCCATGGTTTTCGCCTCGCACTCTCTACCCTTGCACCTACCCCTGGTTCTGAGCACAAAGTTCACGAGTTCGTGGGCCGTTAACGGGAGGTCTCTGCGGATAGCTGAGAGCTGAGGTACCAGGGATGCGTACTTTCCGGCTTTAACAGGGTTACCCGTTACGTCTTCTCCGTTTATCACGACGCTTCCGCTGGACGGTTTGAGCAAACCTAGGACTACCTTGAAGAGCGTAGTTTTACCGGAACCGTTAGGTCCAAGTATCGTTACGAGCCCCGGACCGCTCAGGAAGAGGTTTTCGTTATTGAGTATGGGTTCTCCGTCGCTGTACGCAAAGCTTACGCCTCTCAGCTCTACTGTTTGCGCGTGCATAGTGTCTCGCCACACTAAATCTCTGTGTGCACACTCCTATAAAAACTTTCCTTGAAATCACTGGCTTGTGCACGATTCAACGGGAGAATATGTAGTTGTATGCACAGAAAGCTTATTATCCAAGCGGAGGTATACCGTTATGTGCACATAAAGAAAGGTGGGGAGGTGACGGCATGAGTAGGAGGAGCTTAGCGTTAGTGGCCGTTGTGGTTCTAGTAGCCCTGGGCATAGGCTACCTTCTTCTCTCGCCTGGTCTCTCTCCCCAGGCGCCGCGAGCCGGGGGCCTAAAGATCGTAGTAACGTTTTACTCGCTTAAGGGAGACATAGAGTACCTGTTGTGTCAGGGCGACGAAGTAATACCCGTCACACCACAGGGCGTAGACCCCCACGAGTACCAGCTTACTCCTAGCGACGTCGCGAGGATACGGGAAGGCTCGCTGATTGTGTCCACCGCGCACGCTCCTTTCGAGCAGAAGATAAAACAGCTGGTCGAAACAGGAGAGCTGAAATCCAGGTTAATCGAAATCCCGCGGATTCCTGGGATAAAGCTACTCGTAAACCCCTCTACAGGCACGCTCAACTACCACTGGCCAATCTACGACCCCAACAACTACATCGCTTACATCAACTACACAGCCCACGTAATGGCATCTCTCAGGCCTGAGTGCGCGTCGACGTACCTCTCCAAGGCCTCGGGCTTAATAGCCAATATCACCTCTATCGAGAGGAGCGCTCCCAGGCTAAACCTAGTCGCCGTGGGTAGCTCTCCGGTGGTGCAGTACTCTGTGGAGTGGATGGGCATCAATGTCTCATACCTCTTGATAAAAGAAGCAGACCTCCCAGCAACACCGCAGGACATAGCTACCATTGAGGATGCCATGGCACGAGGAGCGATCAACGTGGTAGTAATAAGCAAGGGGCTCGAGACCACCAGCGCCGGAAAAACACTCGTAGATTTAGCGTCTAAGTACGGCAAGCCGGTTCTCTACGTTCCAAGCCCCATAAGCTCCGAGAGTACATACGAGAAAATACTGGTCGTCGTTAAAGAGGTCGAAAAAGTTCTCCAAAAAGGTTAGAGAGAATTCTCTTTTTTTCCTATCCTTTCTCATTCTTCCGATGTAACCTCGTACGTCAGCCTGCAACGCGCGACCTTAATAAGCGGGCACCGCAGAATAAACTTTGGAATGACGACCGCTGGAACTGCTGAAACGTGCTGAGGGCTAGGACAACCGACCGCTACCGTTCTCTCGCGCGCGAAGATTAATAAGTCTGGGTGCTGTGGAATCGCCTGTTCGAATATGGCAGAGGAACAAGGCTTCGGTGTGCTCTGGTATACCGAGTGGCTTAGTTCGCTGGAGGCTCATGTTCACGGGATAAAGAGGATAATATACGACGGAAGGACGAAGTACCAAAGAGTAACGCTCGCGGAGACAGGGTCCTTCGGGCTCACATTATTCCTCGACGGTTACGCGCAGAGCTCGGAGTACGACGAGTTCGTCTACCACGAATCCCTCGTGCACCCGGCTATGCTGACGCATCCCCACCCGGAGAAAGTCCTAGTAATAGGTGGAGGGGAAGGGGCTACCCTCAGGGAGGTTCTCAAGCACCCGTCGGTTAAGAGGGCCGTAATGGTGGACATCGACGAAGAGCTAGTCGAGATCGTTAAGAGGTATATGTGGAAGTGGCACCGGTCCAGCTTCGATGACCCGAGGGTTGAGTTACTATTCATGGACGGCAAGAAGTTTGTGGAAGAAACGAGCGAGCGGTTCGACGTTATAATACTGGATCTTACAGACCCTGTTAGCGGCACTCCCGGGGTGCACCTCTACACGAAGGAGTTCTACGAAACGATATACGATAAGCTTACGCCTCAGGGCGTCATGGTTACACAGGCCACCTCGACGAGGTACAACGTTAAAGCTTTCTCCGTTATCAATAACACGGTTGCTAGCGTTTTTCCGGTCGCTAGGCCGTACAAGGTCTTCGTCGCAACGTTTTACAGCGAGTGGGGCTTTGCGCTCGGCTCCAAGGGTAGAGACCCCTTGAAGATCGACAAGGAGGAGATAAGCAGGAGGCTTCAAAGCTTAGACCTCAGGTACCTCGACCTGGAGACCTTCTACTACCTCTTCCACATACCCAAGTACATAAGGGAGGAGATGCAGAAGTACACGCAGATCTCCACGAGGGATAACCCCCTCCAAATAGAGATCTAGCCTGGATGTATACGCGCCAGTACTCTCCAAGCGTTAATCCTTGTACGCTCCCCTTTTTCTCCGCCTTCTTGAGCCTGCACAATACGCCGCTCAGCGTCGGGCGCCGGATCCTCGCTTAAGAGGTTCTCGTAAAACGCCGGGTCCTCCAAGAGGCGGGTTGTGTAGGATGCATCGCGGAAACGAGCATCTTCAAGTACCCGTACTATGAGGTACTTATTGTGTTTGACACCGGATATTCTCAGCTCGTTTAAAGCCCTTAGGAGGCGCGTCCTGGCCTCCTCCCTGTCCTGACCCCAGGAGACCACTTTCATTAGCAGGGGGTCGTAGAACGGGGGAACCTCGAACCCCTCGTAGACTCCCGAATCTACACGCACCCATGGCCCCGCGGGTTCCCGAAGGTAGGTGATCCTTCCTGGGGAGGGTATGAAGCCCGAAGAGGGATCTTCGGCGTACACCCTAGCCTCTATCGCGTGCCCCCTAAGCTGCACTTCGCCTTGTCTAAACGGTATCTCGCCTCCCTCGGCGACCGTCAGCTGTAGCTTGACGATGTCTAGCCCCGTTACGAGCTCCGTGACGGGGTGCTCGACTTGAATGCGCGAGTTTACCTCTAGGAAGTAGAAGTTTCTGCTCTCAACGTCGAAGAGGAACTCAAAGGTACCGGCATTCTCGTACCCGCACGCCTCAGCCGCCTTCACCGCGGCGCTCAGCAGCTTCTCTCTCTCCTCCTGGGTCAGCGAGGGAGAGGGAGCTTCTTCCACCACTTTCTGGTATCTCCTCTGGACGCTACACTCCCTTTCGAACAGGTGTACCACCCTTCCCCGCTTATCGCCCAGGATCTGCACCTCTATGTGCTTCGCCCTTGGGAAGTACTTCTCGACGTACACCTCTGTCCTCGCGAACGCCGAGCCTGCTAGTTGCCTAGCTTTCTCCAGGTTTTTCTCCAGGTCTTCGGGTGTGTGGGCGACGAACATCCCAATCCCTCCCCCGCCGCCCGCAGGCTTAACGATAACCGGGAAGCCTATCTCCTCCGCAATGCTCAGAGCGCTATTGAAGTCTACGGCTTCGAAGGCCCCGGGCACGACCGGTATGCCTTTACTCGAGAAGAACTTCCTGGCCCCGAGCTTGTCCCCGACGAGCTTCATTGTCTCCGGTTTCGGCCCGACCCATATAAGTCCCTCCTCTATCACCATGCGGGCGAAGGAGGGGTTCTGCGAGAGGAAACCGTAACCCGGGTGAACCGCGTCTGCACCGGCGCTTACCGCTATCTTAACTATCCTCTCCGCGTTTAAGTAGCTCTTCGCGGGCTCGGGTGGGCCGAGGTAGTAGCTCTCGTCCGCGAGAAGCCTGTGCAGAGACAATTTGTCCGCATCGCTGTAAACAGCCACGGTCTTTATGCCTAGATCCCTCGCTGTCCTGAAGATCCTGACGGCTATCTCACCTCTATTGGCTACCAGGAGCTTTCTTATCTCGCCCATACCTCTTTAAGAGGCTGTCGTAGGGTAAAATTTCTGTCGCTAGGTGTCGCGCGGTAAGCTTTTATCGGAGGTTCTCTCTGAGGTTTGCTTCTCTAAACCGAAAAAAGAAACTGCGTTTCTTGTCGTAATTGCGTCTACCTCCTCAAAGCCCAGCCCTCTGAGCCTAGAAATCTCCTCCAGTATTAGCCGTACCTGCAGGGGCGTGTTCACGCCTGCTTCGTGCGAAAGGAAGGGCGAATCCGTCTCCGTGAGTATGCTTTCGAGGGGGAACGTCTTGGCTATTTTACGCATGCTCTTCGTATTCGTAACCTTGTAGTTTATGGAGAAGAAGTAGCCCATGTCCAGCGCCTTTTTCGCCGTAGTCATGTTCCCGGTGAAAGAGTGTAGGAGCACCCTGCCGTCCAAGCTGTAGCTACTGAGAATCTCCACGGCCTCCTCCTCGGCTTTCCTGCTGTGAATAACAACGGGCTTTCCGAGTTTCTCCGCTACTTCAAGCAAGGACAAGAAGACTTCCCTCGCCCTCTTCAGGTCATCCTCGCTCGACAACCAGTACTTGTCCAAGCCGATCTCGCCTATCCCCACTATTCTGTCTCTGTTTTCCTCGATGAAGTTAATGTACTCGGCTACCTCTTCATCGCTCATCTCGGGCACCTGCGTGGGGTGGAGCCCTAGAGTAACGAATACGAAGCCCCTATACCTCTCCGAAAGCGCTAGAGCCTCCTTGGCTCCTGGGAAGCCGGGGCTCTTTTCGGCGTCGTATGGAAGACCCGAAGTCACGACAGCCTTCAATGCTCTCCTCGCCTCTGCCAGCACGTTTTCAACTCTTTCTTTCAGGCCTGGATACGTGAGGTGACAGTGGGCGTCTATCATGTGTTAGGGTATCGCGGGTAAGCTTTAATAGTTTTGTCGAAGCAGAGGATCGGGGTATGGCTTCATTGGCGAGTATAGAGGACAGGATAGCTTACCTCGGGGGTTTGCTCACCCGATACTCGGGCGACAGGGTCAAGGAGCTTTTCCCGGAGATAGTCGAGGAGGCTAGCTACGCGCTCTTCGGCGGGAAAATGCTTCGCGGAACACTCTCACTGTTAGTTGCTAGCATGTTTACAGCGCAGGTCGAGAAAGTCTTGCCGATAGCTCTCGCTGTCGAGTTGATGCACGCGGCAAGCTTAGTGCACGACGACATAGCCGATGCCTCTCCGACCAGGAGGGGTAGACCTAGTTTCTGGAGCAAGTATGGACTTGAAGATGCAATAACAGTGCCACACGTACTGATGCCCGTTGCCATATCTCTCGTCGCGGATGCCGGCGTCGAAGCGGTAAAGGAGAGTATGAACGCCTGGAGGAGATCCGCCCTGGGCCAGCTCTGGGACACTAGGATACTCAGAGGTAGAGAGGTGCCTGTAGGCTACGAGAAGCTCATAGAATACAAGACGGCGGCCGTTTTTGAGGCTTCGTGCACGTTGCCGCTTATAGCAATCGGGAGGCGCGACATCGTAGAGAGCGGGAGGGTGTACGGCAGGTTTTTCGGGCTCTTGTACCAAGTTCTCGATGACTTCTCGGACGCGGAAAGGGGGGTAGTGGACAGCGGTAGCACGAGGCTGTTGCTGAGAGAAGCCTCCAGGAGCTCGGGTAGCCTAGCGGAGTACGTGGAGGGGCTTGCCGGCAGGTACTTCGGCATGCTCGTCGAGGTCTCTGGACAGCTTGAAAGCTCGCTTGTAGACTTCGCGTATGCCAGCATGAATGCATTCGCGAGGGAGGCCGGGGAACACGTAGCAAGGGTTGTTAGGGCGATAACTAGTGGGAAACATGGGGTCGGAAAGTTTCAGAGGACTTGAAGGCAAGCTGTGGAGCAAGGTTTTGGAAACGCTGGACAAGCTTTTCGAGAGTGGAGTCTACTCGCCGACTAACTTCGCGATGAGCCTGGGGCTCGACAGAAAGCTTAGAGGCATAGTCTATAACCTCGCTAGGGGCAGGGTACTGGATGTGGGCTGTGGCGACGGTTACTACTCGCTACCCTTGCTGGAAAACGCCCAGGAAGTAGTGTGCGTCGACCCCCTCGCACGTAAAGGGTCAGAGAGCGATCCCAGACTACACGTAGTGAAGGCTATCGCGGAGTACCTCCCGCTACGCAGTAAAAGCGTAGAGTTCTCCACCGCGATGTTCAGCTTCAGGGACTTCTTGGACAAACCTAGAGGGCTCTCTGAGATGAAGAGAGCTTCTAGAATAGGCGTGTTTATAGTGGAGATTTTCAACCCCTCCACGTGGTTTAGGCCCTTCCTCTACGCCTATGTCTTGTTCATCGCGCCTCTACTCGCGTTCCTAGTATCTAGGGGTAAAGGCAAGGGGTGGAGGCTCCTATACCCAACAATTAGGATCATGCCCAGAGCCTCTCTCTTTGAAAGGATGGGCGGAAAGGTGCTCGTTAGCAAGGGGTTTGGCTCTCTGGCCATCGTATACCTGCCAGTAAATCCTCGTGGGTAAAAAGCCTATCGAGCAGTGTAGTAAAGCATTTATATATAGTTATGCTTGATACCCTCCAGGACTAACCATGGCTCAAAACTCTAAGGAAGTCAGGCTTAAACGCGAAAAAATCCGGGTGAACACAGTCATTAAGCTCTACACTCTCATACTGCTGGCGGAAGGCGAGAAGCATGGCTACGAGCTTATGCGAACGCTGGAACAGATGATCGAAGCACCCATTGGACCATCGCAGATATACCCATTTCTCCGAAACCTTGAAAACGCTGGCCTTGTAACGTCTAGGGAGGCGGGGAGCCGTGACAAGAAAGTCTACTCGCTTACTCCGCAGGGTTACGAGTTCCTGAAGGAGATACTGGAGAAGTCTCTCAACGTTATACAGACGGCTATCAGGGTGCTCGGTAGGGAGAAGGTCTGTCTCCCTTAAGGTAGTGTAGGCACGCGGGTGGGCCTTATAGAGGGAAGGTACGAGGCAGTAGTGATAGGGCTAGGACCCGCCGGGGCGGCGGCTCTCAAGAGACTACAGGAACTGGGGATCAAGGCTGTAGGTATCGAGAGGAAGAAGGCTCCAGAAGAGCCGGCTGTCTGCGGAGAGTTCCTTCCAGAGCCCTCCGCGATAGAGTTCATCTCCAGGTTTCCCTCTGTGAGAAAAGCCTACGAGTACATAGGGCTGGCTAGGCGTACGAACGCTATACGCAGAATCATACTCAGCTTTGCCGGCGGGAAGACTTACAACCTCGAAATCCCAGGATTCACAGTGAGTAGAAAGGAGATGGTGAGCAAGCTGATCGAGGGGTCTGACTACGTAACGGGTAGCGACGTTGTTGGAATCAGGCGCGTCGGAGACGCCTACCTGGTGAAGACGAGGAGGGGTAAAGAGTTCTCGGCGAGCTACGTGATAGCCGCGGATGGTTTTCCTTCAGCTACGAGGAGACTTCTAGGACTCCCAGCAGGCCTGCAACCGGAGGACTACGCCGTGGGGGTCAACCTGAAGATGGAGACTCCGAGCATGCCCAGAGATACCATCTTCATGTACGCTTCCAGCTTTACCCAAGGAGGTTACGCATGGATAATACCGGTTGGAGACGGCTTATCGAACGTCGGCATAGGTCTGCGCTTCAACTACGTGAAGAAAGGGGCTAACCCCTTAAAGGCTCTCACCAGCTTCGTGGAGCTGGAAAGGCGGGGCTTCCTAGACTCCTCCAGGCAGCTCGAAGAGCCTCGCTCTAGGATGATCCCCGTAAGCGGCTTCTACTCGGAGCCTTCGACGGGGAAAGTGCTTTTCGCCGGTGACTCTTTGGGGGCGGTTAACCCCATTAACGGGGGCGGGATATTCACAGCGATGGCTCTAGGGATTCTCGCGGCGGAGAGCGTCTGGCTGGGGAACCCCGGGATCTACGACGAGAGGTCCTGGAGGGAGATAGGGCAGGTACTCTCGATAGGGCGTGCCTACCGCGTGCTGGTAGACTTTCTCTACGAACACTTCGACCACGTAGCAGTGCTAACGGCTCTCTTCCCGAGGTTCCTCTTAGAGAAGATACTGAAAGGGGAGAAAACGCCTATTAAGGGGATTCTCGAGATTGGAATAGGAAGGAAAACCTCCTATCGACCTCCACGGGGTCAAGCTTCTCGTAAGCCTCCGTAGTGCCTAAGTCGAACCAGAAAGAGTTAGTGAGGTAGCCGCCAACCTTGAGCCCACGCTCGAGTAGAACCCTGATGAAGTCTCCCATTATGTCTACCTCCCTCTTCTCCTCGACTAGCTCCCGGAGATACTCGAGCGCCTTCGTTCGTATCGCGACAACGCCTATAGTCACGGGCTTACCTAGAGGGGGCTTCTCGACCAGCTTAACCACTCTGTCTCCGTCTAGCTCCGCGACTCCCACCGCCACCCTGTAGTTAGGCGAGAGAGCGAGGGTCGCAGCGTACTGTCCTCTCTCGTGGAACGATAGAAAATCCGAGAGATTAATGTCGGACAGGATGTCCCCATAGTACACTAGTATGTTGTCTGACCCTTCGAAGAAGCCTCTGACGTAGGCGTTGAAGAGCGCGCCCCCGTTCCCGCCGTAGTTTGGGTCGTCCCACACGTAGCTGATGTTAACGCCGTACCTCTCGCCGCTGTTGAAATAGTTCACTATCTGTTGCCCCTTGTACCCGACTAACAGTATTATCCTGCGTAGCCCGTGATACGCTAGTAGCCTAACGATGTACTCGAGGAGCGGTTTTTGCTGCGTACCTACGGGGATCATCGCCTTCTGAAAATAGTAGGTGAGAGGTCTAAGCCTCTTCCCCTCTCCCCCACAGAGAACTACGCCGAAGTTCTGAGGCATGCTTATCGGTCTAGCGTACCTTTGGGAGCATTTATGCTTTACCTCTATCCTCCACGGTAAAATGACAACTCGTTGATAAATAACAAAAGTTAATAGATTCCTCGTAAATACGAGCTTACACGGGGATAAGCGATGACCATGCGGTACAACATGGAAGACGAGTTTTCGATAACGCACGTCAAGGCCAGATGGGTGCTGGATTCTCGCGGAAACCCCACCGTGGAGGCAGAAGTGCGCACCTTTGCAGGGGGCTACGGGTCCGCGATAGTACCTTCAGGTGCCTCCACAGGGACTCATGAAGCGCTGGAGCTTCGGGACGGCGGCAAGAGGTTCCACGGGAAAGGGGTTAGCAAGGCGGTCGAAAACGTGAACAAGATCATAGCCCCGGAGATTTTGGGGGAGGATAGCAGGAAGCAGGAGGAAATAGACTCGAAGATGATAAGCCTCGACGGGACACCCAACAAGTCTAGGCTTGGGGCGAACGCCATTCTCTCCGTCTCGCTGGCAGTCGCGCATGCTGCGGCGGACACGTACGGGCTCCCGCTGTTTCAGTATCTCGGCGGCGCCCTTGCGTCCACGCTCCCGGTACCCCTAATGAACATCATAAACGGTGGTAAACACGCCGGGAACGAGCTAAAGATCCAGGAGTTCCTGATAGTTCCCGTGGGTGCTAGTTCGTTCTCGGAGGCTTTAGCTATAGGTAGCGAGGTCTACCATTCGCTGAGGGGCTACCTCAAGGAGAAGTACGGAGTCAGCGCTATCAACGTCGGGGACGAGGGGGGCTTTGCACCGCCAATGAGTCGTACGCGCGAGGCGCTGGACGCGCTGATCCACGCGGTGAAGAATGCGGGTTACGAGCCGGGGAGAGACGTTGTTCTCGCGTTAGACGCAGCAGCATCAGAGTTTTACGACGAGAAGAGGGGCGTCTACGCGATAGACGGGGCCGAGCTGACGCGGGAGAAGCTCATCGAGTTCTACGAGTCCCTCGTAGAAGAGTATCCGATAGTCTCCATAGAGGACCCCTTGTACGAGGAGGACTTCGAAGGCTTTGCAGAGGTAACGAGGTCTCTGAAGATACAGGTGGTTGGCGACGACCTCTTCGTGACGAACGTGGAGAGGCTTAGAAGGGGGATCGAGGCGGGAGCGGCGAACGCTCTCCTGCTCAAGGTAAACCAGATAGGAACGTTGACCGAGGCTCTCAGCGCGGCAAGAATGGCTCTGGAGAACAACTACTCCGTGATCGTTAGCCACAGGAGCGGTGAAACAGAGGACGTCACGATATCGCACATAGCCGTGGCCTTGAACGCCGGACAGATAAAGACTGGTGCACCGGCGCGGAGCGAGCGAAACGCGAAGTACAACGAGTTGCTGAGGATAGAGGAATACCTGGGCGGGAGGGCGAGGTACCCGGGCATCAAAGCATTCAAAGCCTACAAGAGAACGCTTTAGCCCGCAAAGCTCGGCGGTAGACGGGTTCAGCGCGTCGTAGAAGCTTGAAACGAAACGTTTTTCTTTCGCTGTGAGCAGTTAAAAGGTTCGCAATGTGCGAAGGGAAGACTCTAGTCTCGAAAAGCATCATCGAGAAGTGGAAGAAAGCCGACGCTTTCGTGGCGCGCCTAGTAGACTACCTCGAAAGCGATGAAGAGGTAGCCGCGCTCCTCGAGATGAGCAATATAAACGCTGTGCAGAGGCTCGGCTACAACGACCACGGCCCCGTCCACGCGAGAATAGTAGCCGGGACCTCGCTGGAAATACTGAGCATGCTCACGAGGAGTAGCGTGGAGCTTTCGTCCCTGAAGCACGGCACGGCGAGAAGCCTCGACGAAGTGAAGTTCATACTCGTTGCCGCGAGCTACCTCCACGACATAGGCAACTCTATACACAGGGAGTACCACGAGGCCACGGGGAGTCTTCTCGCAAAGGACATAGTGGATAGGGCGTTGAGGTACACGTTCCCCGAGATGGAGACTAGGAGAAGGGTTTTCCTCAGGCAGGAGGTTCTCTCGGCTATCTTCTCGACGGAGATGAACACGAAACCTCTAACCGTGGAGGCGAGTATAGTCAAGCTGGCAGACGGCCTGGACATGTCGGAGGGGAGGGCTAGGCTCTCCTACAAGCTCGGCAAGATAGACATGCACTCACTCTCTGCGCTCAACGTTAAACGCGTAGAGCTTACGTGTAGCGAGCAGGTCCCGATAGTGGTAGAGGTCTACATGGGCGACATGGCAGGTTTCTTCCAGGTCGAAAGAGTACTTCTACCGAAGCTCGAGAGTAGCAAGCTGAAAGGAATGGTTAGGATAGACATATTCGACGGTTCCGGAAGGAAGGTAGCCTCGCTCACGTGAAACTTTCATGGAAAAGGGTAAATAAGAGAAAGTCTCAGGCAACTGTGAAGGTCCATGGAAATACCTGCTATCGAGGGCGGAAAGCCCGTCCGGGAAAAGTTTAAGGAGTACTACCCGACCTTCACGGAGCGCGAGAAGAGTCTTGTGCTGGACGCCTTGTCCTCCGGTAGGCTTGTATACTCTTCCGGTAGCTACGTGAAAAGGTTCGAAGAAGAGTTCGCAAGGTACGTTGGCGTCAGGCATGCCGTAGCAACGATAAACGGGACTGCCGCCCTGCACACGGCGGTAGCTAGCCTCGGCATAGGGCCAGGCGACGAGGTTATTACAACTCCCTTCAGCTTTGTAGCAACGGCGACGGCGATACTGCACCACAACGCTATTCCCGTGTTTGGAGACATAGAGCTGGAAAGCCTAAACCTGGACCCGGAGACCATCGTGGACAAGATAACTAGCAGGACGAAGGCGATTCTCGTTGTGCACCTCGCTGGCTACCCGGCGGAGATGGACGAGATACTGAAGATAGCCCGGGAGCACGGCTTGTACGTCATAGAGGACTGCGCCCAGGCTATAGGGAGCGAGTACAGGGGTAGAAAGGTCGGCGGCATAGGGGACGTCGGCGCCTTCAGCTTCTACCAGACGAAGAACATGACGACCGGAGAGGGGGGCATGGTTACGACCAACAGAGACGACGTATACGCCTATGCTAGAATGTTCGTAGACCAGGGGCAGGAGGCGAAGTACTACCACTCTATCCTCGGGTGGAACTACAGAATGACGGAGCTTCAGGGAGCCCTGGGGCTGGGGCAACTGGAGAGAGTAGACCAGCTCAACGAGAACCGGGCGAGGATAGCCAAGGTGTACCTCGACGAGCTACAAGGACTCGACGGGGACCTGGTATTACTGCCGAAGGTGAGGCCGTACGTGAAGCATACGTGGCATATCTTCCAGGTTCTTTTGAACCTCGAGAAGCTAAGGGTCGACAGGGACAGGGTCCTCGAAGCCCTCAGAGCGGAGAACGTGCTCGCACTCGTCGCCTACCCGAGGGTCATTTACGAGAACCCGCTCTTCCAGAGGATGATCGGGTACGGCAAGGGGTGCCCATGGAAATGCCCGTTCTACGGGGGTAGCGTAAGTTACAGGAAGGGGTTAGCCCCCAAGGCGGAGATGGCGGCGAGAAGCGTTATAACGCTGCCGACTCTCGCCGGTATGGACGAGGAGGACGCAATCGATACAGCAAAGGCTTTAAAGAAAGTCCTGCTATACTATAAGCGTTGAGGGCAGATGTCAGTCGAGGAGATATTCGAGAAGGCGCTTAGCGAGAACAGGAAGAACCTGTCCCTCGGAGAGGCTTTCGCTGTGTGCGAGTACTACGGGTTACCGCTCCTGGGCTACAGGTTCATCGGGGTCGACGAGGAGGTCCCTGAAGCTCTGGGGTTGAGCTATCCCGTCGTAGTAAAGGTGGACTCCCCGGACATAGTTCACAAGACGGAGTACGGGGGCGTGAAGACGGGTATTAAGTCGCGCGAGGAGCTTGTTAAGGCTATCGAGGATATTAAGAGAAGCGTGAAAGCGAAGAACCCGAACGCGAGGATTAACGGCTTCATCGTCCAGGAACAGGTCTCCAACGCTCACGAAGTCATCATTGGCGGATTGAAGGACGAGCAGTTCGGGCCCGTGATAGCGTTCGGCCTCGGAGGAGTGCTTGTAGAGATACTTCGAGACGTAGCCTTCGACATAGCCCCGATAACACCTCAGGAGGCGCGCGACCTGATAACGAGGATAAAAGGCTACCAAATCCTCGAGGGTTACCGGGGGATTCCAAAGGCGAACATAGATGCTCTCTCAGAGGTTCTCAGCAAGGCGTCGCGCATGTTCGCCGATATCGCTAAGTACGTGAAGGAAATGGACCTCAACCCAACATTCGTGTCGTCGGAATGGGTGAAGATCGCGGACGCGCGTTTCACCCTGCTATAACCCTTGGGAAGCGGAAGAGTTAAATAGCGATCGCAGAGAAAACTTCGTGGATGATGAAACGACGGTCTCTTGAACCTCGTGAAGAGTCTTCTCGCAACTGACGCGCTCCACTTATACAAGAGAGGATCTAGGAGGTACATGAAGACTTCCTTGACTATTTCCGCGTGAGGCCCGAGGAGCGCGGAACGGCTCGTTGTGAAAAAGAACGGAGTGTACGCGGGGGAACGGGTACTGAACAAAGCATGTGCATAAACGAGTGAGTCGCATGCCCGAGAGCCCTTTGATGTCGCGCGCGTTAAGCTTTTAGGCGCGAGCGGCGTAATCTCTAAACCAGAGTTAGGCGTGAAGTGGGGCTTAATGGACTGGATGAGCGGCGAGCTGGAAAAGCAGTACCGTGCGCTCCTGCGAGTGTATCTCTACAGGAGCTTTGGCAACTTGTCCGAGCAAGAGGCAGAGTACATGCTGGAGGTTGCATACGCCGATTTCCTGAACTACATAGCCGTTGAGAGAGACGTTATCTTCGAAGAGGGCTACGAGGGCGCAGTCTTAATGATACTGCGTGACATGTACCTCAACAACGAGATGGAGCTGGACAAAACTCTCTCAGAGTGGTTTGAGGTATGGGCTTGGAAGTGGCGCCAGAGAGTCAAGCTGGCTTTGAAGGAGGAAGAGGAGTCGAAGCTTGCGAGCGAAGTGGAAAACAAGGTGCAAGCGCTACTTCCAAAGGTGAGTAAACTCTACGAGTGGGCTAAAAGGTACGCGATAGGCTCCCTTGTAAGGCACGGGGAGGTATGCTTTACAAACTTGCTCGCCGAAACTGTTGTTAAGGAGGTTTTCTTCAAGGTGGCCTCCTCCGAGGAACCCGAAAAAGCCGCGAAGTTCCTTAGCGAGAATCCCGCCTTCATAATTAGCGAGATAGCGAAGAGAGTAAAAGAGCTAAGCGCGTTCAAAGGCAACCTTGTCGTTGTCAGGCTAAACCCTCTCTTCTTCGAGAGCCAGCGGGGTGAAAACGTTTGAGCGAGGAGGAAGTAAAGTACTACAAGGCCGACATAGCGGGCCTCTACCCTATCAAGGTTCCCCAGCCTGAGGGCGAGCAAACAGCATACCTGTTGCTCTTGGAGACGGCTGAGTGGAAGGATAAGGCTTTACCTATAATCATAGGGGAAAACGAGGGGCTCGCGATTCAAAGCGCTCTCATGGGGGTAAAGTACGAGAGACCTATGACTCACGACCTCATAGTGTCTATTCTCGACGCTCTCGGGGTAGAGGTCGAGAAAGTCTCGATAGACGCCCTTCTAAACAACAGCGTCTACACGGCCACCATTTACCTTAAAAGAACGGTGAACGGGAAGGTGGAAGAGATAAACGTGGATTCCCGTCCGAGCGACGGGATAGCGATAGCCGTGAGGACAGGCTCGCCGATCTACGTCGCAGCCCACCTGGAGAAGCACGCTAGAAGGCTAGAGGAGCTAGGAATATAGTATGTCCAGTGTGAAAGCTCCCTTCGCTGAAAGGAGTAACGACGAGTTAATAGATCTCTACATTTCTCACCTAGTAGCGAGGAACCGCTCGGAGAAAACGATCAAGAGCTTTAAAAGCATCCTCGAAGAATTCGTTCGCTTCCTGGGGGACAGGCACGTATCGCAGGTAACGGTGTACGACGTGGACTTCTTCCTCGCGCATCTAAGGAGAAAAGGCTGGAAAAAGGACAGCATATACACCGCGGCGGTCGCCGTGAAGCGCTTTCTGGAGTTCTTGGGGCTTGGAGGCAACATTGCCGGCTTCGAGCTGCCCAAGCGCGAAAAGAGGCTTCCAAGGTACCTCGAGGCGGAGGAAGTCTTCAGAATGGTGAACGCCGCGGAGAACCTGAGAGACAAGCTAATAGTCCTGCTACTCTTCACGACGGGTCTCCGCGTCAGCGAGCTCGTATCGCTAAGAGTCAGCGACGTAGACCTCGAAAAGAGGACGCTCCGCGTTAGAGGGAAGGGGTCCAAGGAGAGGCTAGTATACTTCCCGGACTACGTAGCCGACCTCTTGAGGAGCTATATGAAGGGCCTTAACTCTGAGTGGCTCTTTCCCTCGGAGACAGCCGAGCACATCCACTACACCACCGTTGAACGCGTGTTGAAGCGCCTAAAGGAGAAGGCGGGGATCGAGAAGAAAGTCACGCCTCACACTCTGAGGCACTCCTTCGCGACCCTAAGCCTGGCGGCCGGCCTGGATATTCGAGAGATACAGGAGCTGCTGGGGCACTCGAACTTGAACACCACGCAGGTGTATGCGCACGTCTCGCGTGAAAGGCTGAAGAGGGACTACGAAAGGGTTTGGAGCTCCCTGCTAGACCCGCGTAGCGCTAAGGAGCAGTCCTAGGCTTATTGCTTCGTGTGCACTTCGCGTGAGAGCTTCTCTAGCAGTTCGTCTAGGTTCATAAGCGTGGCATTAGCGTAGTTCTTCATGTAGTCTAGCCCTATCTTGTGCCACGTATCGTTAAAGGCGGCGACGCACTCCAGCGGTACGATGACGGAGTACCCGCGATAGAAGGCCCCCAGTACTGTCTGTTGCACGCATATGTGTGTATGGATACCCGTGACTATGAGCGTCGTGACCCCGAGCTCTCGGAGGAGCATGTCGAGGTCTGTAAACATGAAGGCGTCATACCTACGTTTCGGTACCACGAAGTCTTTCTCGGAGGGTGCAAGCTCCTCGACGATTTTCGACTCAGCAGCTCCTCTTACCGCGTGAGCACCCCAAAGCCTGAACTCGAAGTCTACGTCCGGGTAGTGCTGATCCACTGCGTGTATAACGGGTATGCCTGTCTCGTGGGCAAAGTCTATCAGTCGTTTTATAGGCTTCACTATTTTCTCGGCGTTCTCCGCGCGTAGACGCCCTCTCACGAATTCTTCTAGCATGTCTATTACTAGCACCGCGTACTTGGGCATATGCCCACCCCCTTATTCCGGTTTTAGCTCGACAACCTTAGGTGTAAGCTCGTCTTCAAGCATCTTCAGTATCCTTGCAACTCTTAGCCCCTTCTCCGTTAGCCTTATAATCCTGTTTCCAGGGCTTCCAACCCTGTCGTCCTCTATTAACCCCCACTCCAACAGCTTGTTGATATTGTTGTAGATAGACGTCGTGGATAGGCTCGCTGCTTGCCGCAAATCGCTGATCTTCTTCTCGCCGTTCAACAGGGATAAGAGTATTAGGTCCGCCTCCGTAAAGATTACTTTCCTGTCAAAGCTTTGCTTTCCAACCATTCTGTACCCCCATCACTCTACAAACTAAACCTGGAAATAAACATTAAGTACGCGTTCTAGGAAATCCTGCGCCAGGAGCCTTCCCATAAGCCTTGCCGCAGGAGTCGCATGCGCGTTACGTTAATATTCTATGGGTTACGAAAGATACTGTATGTCGCAGATAACAATAAGCGAGTTTCAGCGGCTAGACATCCGCATCGGGAGGATACTCTCTGCTGAACCAATAAAGCGTAGCGACAAGTTGCTGTTGCTAAAAGTCGACCTGGGCACCGAGCAGAGGCAAATAGTTGCCGGGCTAGCACCTTACTACAAGCCGGAGGAGCTTGTAGGAAAGGAAGTTGCCGTGCTTGCAAACCTCCAACCTAAAACAATAATGGGTTTTGTATCGCAGGGAATGTTGCTGGCAGCGGTGGAAGACGGTAAGCCCGTACTACTCGTACCAGAAAAAGAAGTAAAAGTAGGGGCGAAGGTTTCTTAAAAAGTATACGAAAAATTTACCTTAACCCTACCATTAAGCCACTGCTTATTTTGCGGCTGTCGAGCTCCCTGTAGTTCGTGAGGAGTTTTCGGATAGCTTCGCGTATCGCGTCGCTCCTGTTCTGGAAGTACCCTTTCTGTATGAGCTCGTCGAGCGCGTCGATGAGCCCCACGGGAAGCTTTACGCTCACGATCTTCGTGACCGATGTGTAGTCCCCTCGCTCCGTAATGTAAAAGCTCTTACTAAGCTCGGGTCTCTGCGTCACGACGTAGTATAGGCCTCGGAAGTTAATATCCTGTTCTAATTACTCCTCGTAGATGTTTGTAGGACAAATTTTCACCACGAGAACTACTCGCCAAGCAAAGCTTAGCCTGCCGGGGACGAGTACGCGGCGCAACTTTAATTTTTACCCGAACGCCTGGATAATTTGAGCCTAGATGTCCAGAGTAGAGGATAGCGTTCAACAAAGGAAGGCTGAGCTTAGGAGAAGCGTCTGGAGCAAGCTTGAACGCATGGAAGTGGCTATATCGCCGAGACCTTGTTACGGCAAGATACCGAGCTTCGTGGGTATTCATAGTGCGACGCAGCGCCTAATAAAGACAGACGTATACAGGAACGCGCGCGTAGTGTATTCAACACCTGATACGTCAACAAGGCTTCTACGCGAGGAAACGTTGAGGCGCGGCAAGACGCTCGTTGTTTCCATTCCGGGCCTAAAAGGCTATGTTATAGTCCGTCCAGACGAGCTGGAGCCCGGAGATGTAAGGCTCGCTTCGTCAGTAAAAGGAGCGGTCACCAAGGGAGACAGAATTACACTACTCGAAGGCCTCAAAATAGACTTAGTCGTCCTTGGTAGCGTGGCCGTGAACACGGACGGCGCGCGTCTCGGGAGGGGGGACGGGATGCACGACCTCGAGTACGCACTTCTACGCGAAATGTACGCGGTCGCTGAGTCTACCCCCGTAGCCACGCTGGTTCACGACTTACAGATACTCGAAGAGCCTATACCCATGCTCATGCACGACGTGCCTATTGACTACATAGCTTCTCCGTACAGGCTGATCACCGTCGAGAGGAAGCATCGGAAGCCTCCCGGCGTAATATGGGAGATGCTGCCTATCGACTTCATAAAGTCGACGCCTATACTCAGGAGGCTTTTCGGCATCTAGTAGGGCTAGATAATCCTTAGGAGGCCCGGGTAGTACCTGCTTATCGCCGCGCTACATCTCTTGCAGAAGAAGGGAGGTTTACTGTCGACATCGTAGACCGAGTTGCTAAACCTCATCACGCAATTCTGCCTACAGTGTCCCAGCCCGAAGCTATGCCCGAGCTCGTGGATAGCCTCTTTCAAGAGCCTGGCCCTGAAGAGCTCCTCGGAAAACTGTTCTCCGTAAAACTCGGGGTTAAGCCGCTCCGTGAAGACTATTCCGCCCCAACCATCGTTTGCTACACCGAAAACGAAGTTTAACCCCTCGACATAGCCGTCGGCGCCTATCACTACGAGCGCTCTCTGGCTCGGTGTAACTCCTATCCTGTTCTTCAGCTCCTCTAAGAGGTACTCTGCGTTTACCTGATCCCGCTCTTCGTCGAAGAATCTCAGCACAGTTCCAAAGCCCACTGTTTTCGTGTCGACGAGTACTTCAGCGTTGAAGATTCTCGTCAACTGCTCTTTAAGCCATTCGACTCTCTCCGGGGCAATGTTTACCGGGTAAAGCCTTACGAGGTATTCAGCCATGCGACCACTGTAATAAGCACGTCTACATCAAGGTAGATATTTTTTAAGGTCTAAAAGGCCAGGCGGTTAGAGTGGAGTGTAGGTATGGCGAGCCTTGAATTAGAAGACCTCCTAGATCTTGCCCTCGGTCTCGCGGAGAAGGCTATCTATGTGTTGCTAGCGTCGTACATCGTAGCCTTTACCGCCGCGTTGCTGGGAGTAGGCGAAGCGTTGAAACTTCCACCGGTAGCGGCGGCGGTGTACTTTACGGGTGCCCTCCTACTAAAGGTGATACGGGGGGTGCTTCCGAGCCTTCAGGGGAGAGGCGCGTACCTCTTTGCACTTGCACCTTCGACTGTAGGGCTCGCCGCCCTTATTAACGCTCTGTTTAACTACGCGGAGACACGTGTGGAGCTTTACGCCTACGCCGTTATGGCCGTAATCTTCGCATTAAAGGTGTACTCCGAGAAGAGGGGCTATGTAGTCATCATGGCGGGCTCTCCTTAACGTTTGAACTAAAACATTATTAACGAAGACAGCGTGGTGTTCTGTGTCGGGCTATGTCGAAAGACTACGAGGTATTCCCGCTACTACTCGAGATGGCGAAGAGGGGGTGTCTCGTCGCTCCCCGAAGACTGAGCAGGATAGAAATCCTGAAGACTCTGGGGCTAACGCCGTGGAGGTTTAAGAAGCTCGTCGAAGCAGCAGAAGAAGAGGGCTACATTGAGAGAAGGGTTCACGGGAGGATGGTTTTCTACGTGGTTACCGAGAGAGGGCGCGCCCTGCTTAGAAGGGTGTACGACGACCTAAAAAGGACTATCGACTCCTCCACCTTCCTCACGCTTAGAGGGTACGTCGTCCCAGGCTTGGGGGAAGGGGCGATCTACATGGGCATACCGAGGTACGTCGAGGCGTTTAAAGAGGTACTGGGCTACGAGCCTTACCCCGGCACTCTCAACATAAAGCTCGTAGACGAGGACGTGTACTTGAGGAGAGCTCTCAGGGAGAAGAGGGTCGGCTTTAGGATTGAAGGTTTCAGGTTGGATGAAGGAAGAGAGTCCTGCGGGGTAACCGTTTACAAGGCGATGATCATGGCGAACGGAGTAACCGTGAGCGGAGCCGCGCTGGACATAGATAAAACGAAGCACGGAGACGAGATTCTCGAGCTGATAGCCCCGGTAAGGTTGCGGGACGAGCTGCGCCTCAAGGACGGCGATAAGGTGGAGGTTGTAATCCCAGTTTAGGGTAAAGAGCCCTTAGAACCGCGCCTGCCTTCTCTTTCTCGTAGCTTCCCACGAGCTTTGAGAGGGGGCAGTACTCGTCTACAGTTAACCCTTCGTACTCGTCTACCACGACGGGGTACAGGCTACAACCTATAGGGCGCACGGGGTAAATTGTGCAAGACCCCTTCTCCGCGTCGAAGAACACGCACTTCCCGTTAACGTTCTTTAGTTTGAATCTGCCGCCAAGGCGCTCGGCGAAGTCCTCGGCGCGTAGGCCGGTGTAGCTCGAAATCCTCTCGACATCCTCTTCGAGTAGTATCATCTCCGTATTCTCGCAGCACCTACCGCATACTCTGCAGTAGAGCCACCCGCGAACTATTGAAGGTGTAAGCCTATACCTCATATACCCTCAGCTTAAAGGTGCACTTACCGTCCGATAGTGATACCACCGTGCCGTTGCCTCCCTGCACCGGGTAGCACTTCACTCCGCTAAGTAGATCTACCGATGCGGCTACGAAGTAGGGGACGGGGCATATCTCCCTTAAGACGCACTCAGTGGCAGGGCAAGGCAGGCTCACAGTGAGAACTCCCTTCTCTATGCTCACCTCTGCTCTCAACCCTAGGTAGCTTAGGGCTTTACTTGCCGCGTCGATTACCGTGAGCTTGCTTTCTGGGGCGGGCCCGAAGACCTCGCTAGCCAGCAGCCTACTCGCCAGTGCGATCTGCCCCTTAGTCAGCGTTAACCGGTTGTATAGGACTTTCAGCAGGGACCCTAGGAAGGAAGCATTCACGCAAGTCTCCACGACTGTCTCGTACCGGAAAAACAAGTAAACTTTGCTATTTTTCGCTAGGCCGCCTCTACCCTCCGCCTATGTGAGGGAGGATTTTCACAACGTCTCCCGGCCTTACGTAAGTATCGAGGGTAGCCGGTAAGTCGTTGACTAGCACTACAAGGTCCTTTCCGCTCTTCGCGAGGAAGCCTTCTCCCAGGATTTCTTCGAGCCTTGTCGGCTTCTCGACCCCGACTGTCAGCTCCCTGGCTTTCGCCACGTCTATGAGGAAGCCGTAAAAAATTATCCTTACAGACATGCTTAGTTCGTGAGCTCAGTCATTCTCTGTAGCTCTGTCCTCACGTAGGAAAGTCCGAGCCTCTCCAGCGTCGACGCGCGCGGAACGCCACGGTGATCCCATCCTACGAGCTCGTAGTAGTTTCCGAGGAGCTCGTCGTACTTCTGAGGATCAAGCCTAGCGCCTTTCAGCGGTCCGCGGGTATACGGCTTCGTAAACCACTTTAAGGGCGGGTAGTCCAGTTGCCTACCCCAACGCCTGCCTTCCGCGAGGTACTCCCGCACCCAGTAGCTCCTTATAAGCGTTATAGTGCGGTCCGCCACCTTTAGGTGGTCGTCGAGAGTCCAGGAGAGCCCAGTAGCGTAGTTGAACAGCTTCACGTACCAGTCTAGCTCGAGCCCTAGCTCCACCCACGGTAGGCGGCATGCCACTAGGTTTTCGAAGAAGCCTCCGCGTATCCTCTGTAGCTCGTACACCCTCTTGGCCTTCGCCTTCGAGTACTCGAACCTGCCATGTGCAACTTCCCAGGATATTACCCACGCGTCCTTGTGGTGGGCGCCGACACTGCTCACACCGTACGATAGAGCCATTCCTGGGGCGGCGTGGCAGTCGTAAGCGCTTACGCTTAGCCCTTTGACGTGTACGGCGCACTCCTCGCATCCCAGAACCTTGGATGCATGCTCGACGCCCTCTGATAGCACGCTTCCTACGGGGCCCTCTCCGAGGGATATTTCCCGGGAAAGCTCCAGTATTTTGTCGAAATCTCCCCACTCTATCCTGTCCTTCAGCAAGCCCCTTTGAGAAGCCTCTATCGCGAAGCCTAGCGCTGAGCCAAGCCCGATCGTATCGATGCCCCACATATCCGCTAGCCTATTTAGACGCGCCACTTTACGCAGGTCGCCCAGCCCTATGTTCGAGCCCAGCATGGCTACATTCTCGTAGTCCAGCTCCGACTCCGCTCCTTCGTCGTCGAGGATAACGTTGCCGCAGATAGAGTTACAGTTCGGGCATCCACGCTGGGAAACCTTCAGCCTCTCCATAGCGAAGCCGTCAATCCCGCTACTCTCGTCGAATACTCCTTCACTAAAGTTAAACGTGGGGAGAACACTGTTTTCCTGAGACCACTGGATAGTTGCCATCGTCCCCTGCCTCATCCAGAAGGAGTAGGGAGGCTTGCTCTTCGCGGACGCGTAAGCTTCCGCCGCGGTCTTCCTTAACAGCGACTGCTCAGCGACCTCGGGCATCTTGTCGCCGCGAAACACGACAGCCTTCAAGTTCTTGCTACCCATGACAGCTCCTATACCAGGTCTACCCCCGCTCCTACCGCTCTGGGAGACCACGGTAGCCATCTTGACCATTCTCTCTCCGGAGGGCCCGATGAGCAGGACGCCCGCGTCTTTCCCGTGGCGCTCCAGGAGCCTCTTTTCCGCCGAGAAGGTGTCAAGGCCCCATAGATCGTCGGCGTCGAGGAACTCTACCTTCTCGTTCTCTACGTAAACGTAGACGGGCTTCGGGGACTTGCCCTTGAACACAACGGCGTCGTATCCGGCCCATCTAAGCATGACGGCCGCTCTCGTACCCAAGTTTCCGTCGCCGTAGCCGTGCGTTAACGGGCTCTTCGACGCGACTACGAGCTTACCTGTGCTTGGCCCAGGTAGGGCTGTTATCGGCCCCGCGGAGAAAACCAGCAGGTTCTCCGGGGAGAGGGGGTCCACCCCCGGGCTTGTGTAATCCCACAGTAGGCGCACAGCGAGACCCCTGCCCCCTACGTGACTTAACAGTATTCCGCCGTCCAGCTCCTGCACCTTTGTAGACTTCCGGGAGAGGTCAACCCACAGTACCCTTCCCCACCAGCCCTTCGCCGCCATACATGTTAATAAGACTCCTGGGGGTTATTTAAATTCTTTTAAGAAAAAGTTAAAGTAGAAGTTCTGCGCCATTTATGGTCCCCGTCTTCGAGGTGGTCTGGATGAAGCTCAAAACGAGGATCCTTCCGTTCGAGTCTGCCCACTACACAGTCGTGCTCGATCAGAGCGTGGCGAAGAAACTCGACGTGAGGCCTAGCGACAGAGTACTTGTACGTTTCAACGGGAAAACCGTGGTAGCGATAGCTAACATAGCGAAAGAGTTTTCCCACGAACACGTGGGAGTCTACGTAAACATAGCGAAAGCGCTGGGGATATCGGACGGAGACGAGGTCGAAGTAGAGGCCACAAGTCCGCCGGCATCCCTGCAGGCAATAAGGAAGAAACTACAGGGCTTGAGCCTCGAATCCGACGAGATATACCAGGTAGTAAAGGACATAGTGGATGGAAAGCTGAGCGAGCTCGAGCTCGCAGCCTTCGTGACCGCGGTACATTTCCAGGGGATGACCCCGTCTGAGATATACTCCTTTACGCTCTCAATGGTCGAGACGGGGCAGAGGTTAAGGCTTAAAAGGAAGCCTATACTCGACAAGCACAGCCTTGGCGGTGTTCCCGGGGATAAGACGAGCCTCCTCGTAGTACCGATAATAGCTTCCCTGGGCTTCACAATTCCTAAGACCTCCTCGAGGGCCATAACCTCCGCCGCCGGGACGGCCGATAGAATGGAGGTGCTGGCGCCGGTCAACCTGTCGATAGATGAAATCGAGAGAATAGTCGAGAAGACGAATGCGTGCCTCGTCTGGGGAGGAGCCCTGAACCTAGCCCCTGCTGACGACATCATAATTAGGGTCGAGTACCCCCTCGGGATAGACCCCTTCTACATCCCGTCCATCCTCGCAAAGAAGCTTGCAGTAGGGTCTACGCACGTCGTTTTAGACGTGCCCACAGGTAGGGGTACGAAGGTGAAGACGCTAGAAGAGGCGAAGAGAATCTCTCAAAGTTTCTTCGAAATAGCCAGGATGTTCGGCATGAACCTGCAAGCAGTAGCGACGTACGCGGAGGAGCCCATTGGGCACGCGATAGGTCCAGCTCTCGAAGCTCGTGAAGCTTTAATCGCGTTGCGAGAGCTACGGCCGGGGGACCTCGTCGACAAAGCGGCGAGCCTGGCGGGCACTCTCCTGGAAATGGTGGGGGTGGAGAACGGTTACGAAACGGCTATGGAAGCTCTGAGAACGGGGAAGGCCGAGAAGAAGCTCCGGGAGATAATCGAGGCCCAGGGCGGAGACCCAGACGTTACCCCCGAAGAGATACCGCTGGGAGACAAGACGTACACACTGTACTCGGAGGAGGACGGCTTCGTATACTACATCGACAACTCGTTGCTGGCGAACATAGGTAAGATTGCCGGGGCACCGATAGACAAGGGCGCCGGGGTATACATCCACGTCAAGCTGGGCGAGAAGGTCAGGAAGGGAGACCCCCTGCTTACAGTCTACTCTTCGAGCTCGGCGAAGCTTCAAGCGGTGGAAAGAATCCTCGAAGACTCTAAGCCGGTGCTTGTAGGGCGGACTGCCGGCAGGAGAATGCTCTTAGAGAGGATTCAGTACCAGCCTCCGAGACAGCTGGTATTGGAGAGATGAGCAAGCTTTTTAGCATGCGGCTACTAGAATAGCCGGTGTTTAGATGAGCGAGTTCGTGAAACTATTCGCCGCTAACTTGACTAACTGGGTAGAAGCTCAGAAGGCTTTCCTTGATACCGTTGAAGCTGTCGAGAAAAACCTCGAGAACGCGGACAGGCTGGAGCTTATACTTACGACGAGGGCAGCCTTCAGCCACATGGTTAAGACGATAGAAGCCTTCGATAAGTGGCTCCAGGACCCCTTCATAGTTGGGCACATGCCGCGCGAAATGCTTTTAGACGTTCAAAGGAGTGTGTGGGAAATACTCAAGAAGCTACTGGAGCTGGACATAAGGCACACTACGGCCTTTAGGGACATGTTGCTGAAACTCTCCGAGGACGGAAAGCTAAACCCGGTCTTCTTCATGCCCAGAGGGGAGCAGAAACCGGAAGAAAGGTTCCGCGTAAGCTACTAGAGCGGTGGAAACTTTGTCCCTGAAGGAAACACTCAAGCTTTTAGAGTCCAGCGATAAGCTGATGCGGATCGGCGGGGAGCTAGCACCCTCCATCGAGATACCCTGGCTTTCTATCCAGCTCTCCCGGGAGACGGATAAAGCCTTGCTGTACGACAGGGTTAAAGGAGGTGCCCTCAGCCTTGCGACGAACCTCTTCTATGGAAAGTTGCCGCTAGTTCTGAACGCGCCGTCGGTCGAGCGTATAATCGAAAGGGCGGCCCGAGTGCTCCACCTGTTGAGCACCCCAGCCGCGCAACCAACGGACAAGCTCGGGCTACTGGCTTCGCTTGCGTGGATTGCCGACTATTACCCGACGGTCAAGGAGGCTCCTGGTGGAGCCGTACGCATTCTCCAGGGCTACGACGTAAATCTTCTCGAAATGCCCTTCCTCAAGCACAGCCGTGAGGAGGAATACCCGGTCTTAGTGAACCCCATCATCGTGGCGTCCAGCAGGGCCACAGGTGACAGGGAGATAGCCTCGCAGAGAGTACAGGTGGTAGACGAGAAAACAATGGTACTGCACGTCCCGAGGGGTTCGCCCCTTCAGTTCCTCATCGAGAAATCCTCGCGTAGCAGGTCTAGCCTGGATGTAGGAATACTCGCCGGGACGGTTCCAGCCCTTTACCCAGCGTCGCTTCTAACGTGGCTAACACCGGTGGACAAAATCCTCTTAGCCGGAGTCCTCTCCGAGAGCAAAATCTCCGTAGTGAAGACTGAGGAGGGTCTGGTAATCCCGTATCCAACGGAAGTAGCGATAATCGGCGAGCTGGAACCCGGCGACGAGAGGCCGGAGGGGAGAATGCTGTACGAAAACGGGGAGGTATACGGGGGATCACCAATGCCCGTAGTACACGTAAAGAAGATACTTCTATCTCCAAGCCCCGTGTTCTACTCTTCGATCATCCACCCGGAGAGGAGCGACGTAGCGCAGGTATACTCCTTGGTCGCCAGCCTCCTTGTGTTGCTTATGAAGTCTTTGGCCCCGGAGATCCAGGAGCTAAGATTCCTCGGCCACGACGCTTTTAGAACAGTCATAGCCAAAGTTGCGACGCACAGGAGAGAGCGCTTGCTAAGTATTGGAGGTGAAATACTGTTCCTGTCCGCTGCCGTGAATCCTTATGTCGATACAGTAATCCTTGTGGGGCCGGACGTAGACGTGGAGGATCCAACGATCCTAGCGAAGGTTCTCCTAGAGAACGTCGACCCGGACAGAGACATTATCCACGTGGACCAGGCTGACGCAGAACTCTTACCGCGGAGTAGCAGGCGAGGGAAAGTGATTGTACTGGCGAACGCACCGGGAGCAAGGGGGGCCTCGCGCGTAGAGTCTAAATTAGAGAAAACGCCCGAGTCTGAACGATTGTTCTTGGAGCTTACCCGGAAACTTCGCGGCTCATCATCCTGATGTACTGGCATATGCTACACAAAGCCTCCTCTCCTCTTAGCTTGCCCTCTACGATGCCGTGTACAGTCTCCCTGAGTTTTTCGTCTATAGAGGGTATCTCCAGTATATCTCTTTGAGAGAGACCTCTCTGGCTGTTAAGGTACCTGCTCACGCTCGACTGGCTGATCCCCAGTAACTTGGCTATTTGAAGCTGGGTTAAGCCTTCTTGCTCGTAAAGATACCTTACAAGTATACTCCTCACGGCCGGGAGTACTCTTCTGCTTATCTCTTCGCAGGGAGCCTTAAGGTGCGCCATCTCGCTCGTAGTACTATATGACATTGTCAAATAAAAACATTTCTACGTCTCTTAAATCTCTGTGTAAAATAACTCCCGACTACGAATTGGTGGTGAAAATCTCTTTTTACTTTAATCGGAAAAAGCATTGTCAGAAAGATAAAAAGAGAAAAAATTAAGCGTAAGGAATATATACCTCCTATGTGTAGCACTACACGGTGAAAAACAATGTCCCACCAGAAAATAACTGCCTACTGCGTTAAGTGCCGCAAACAGGTCGAAATGAAGAACCCGCAGCAGGTAACCCTTAAGAACGGGAGGCTTGCCTACAAGGGCACCTGCCCCAACTGTGGAACCACGGTCTACAGATTCATAGGGCGCGTAAAGCAGTAAACGACGGTAACAAACCAAATTAAAAAATTATTTTTTTCTCTTGCTTTTCCTGCGCGTGTAAGTGCTCGTTGTTATGCCTCATGCTTGGTGCGGTCTCGGAGAGCAAGTAAGGGTAGGACCTCAACTTCTCTTCGCGCGCAAGGTATATTTTCGGGCTCCACCCTTTATTCTCCAGGCGAGGTCTAGGTGTCTCCATGAGTAGTATTCCTCAGCTCGTTGAAAAAATTGCCGGTATGGTTCCAGGGTTCAGGGGCTATAGCGGGGGTTCTCTCTCCGCCGATGACCAGCTTATAAGAAAGAAAGTTTCGCTCATACTTGACGAGGCAAGGTTACGCGTGGAGAGACTCGAGTTTAACGTTAAACGCAAGAACGTATCTCTGGGCCTCAGGCTGGACGATCTGCGTATAGAGTTGATGAAGGCTTCCCAGCTATTAAAGCAGCCCGGCGCGTCTTCCCCCGGTAAGGCTAGCATCGACGATGAGTCTTTGCAACGGTTGCTAGAAGAGGATCTTAAGCTCATCTCCACGGCTTCGAGGATCTTCGAGAGAGTTGTCGCCTTAACACCAGCACTGGAGCCTAAAGAATTCCTCGAAAAGGTAAACGAAGCCATATCCCTTGTCGTTGAAGCGGAGAACGTTATAAGGGAGAGGGACAACCTGCTGAAAAGGGTTCTACTGGAGACACCGTAGCCCTCTCCGAGCTACTAGAGTTGCCACCCGGTGACGTCCCTCTTTCGGAATACGAACACTCTTATGAACCCTGCCAGCATAACCGTGAACCAGAGGGTGGAGTAGAATAGGATATACGTAGCGAAGTGTTGCGGCTTGACTTTGTAGCCTATCCTGTACGCGATGGGTACTACCAAGGCGGAATAAGCAACCGCAATGGCTACAAGGGATAATGGTAGAGGCGGGAGGAACATCGATACAGTTTCGTAGATGGCGAGAACCGGTACGAGCGGCGCGAAGAGTCCGCCGACTGTGGATCCTGCGAGCAGTCCAAGCTTCAACAGCGGTAGCCCCTCTGCGAGTAGTATAGACGCGTAGACGATTCCTCCGGGAAACATTGCGAAAAGCGCAGCGAAGCTCTCCAGCGCGTAATCGATGCTCGCTATTTTCGAGAAGTGGAACACGTAGTCATCTATCCAGGTCCAAGCACCCACAGACCACCTTAGCCTCTGGTTAAGCCACTCTCTGAGAGATGAGGGAGGGTCTACCACGACCTCGGTATCCCAGATGTACTTGTACCTGAACCCGTGGAAGAAGCTCCTAAAGCCTATATCCATGTCTTCTAGAACCACGTTTCTGTAACCGCCAAGCTCCTTGAGAGCTTTCCTCGTGAAAGCCATCGCCGCACCGTTTAAGCCAGCGCACCTCTTCACTCTCTTCTCGAAGATGTAGCTCGCAACGCCAAATGACATGTAGTCGTAGTAGACGAGTTTACCGATGAATGTGTCTACCCGGGCGATCTTCTTGATCTCTGCTACGTCGAAATCCTGTAGCCACTTGTAGATCTTCTCAACGAACTTCCTGTCCTGTACGGTCACGTCGTTGTCGAGAAAAATCAGGACGTCGCCCTGGCTCAGCGAGATCGCCTCGTTAAGAGCCCTAACCTTCCCCCTCCTATTCTCGGAGACCAAGCTCTTAACGCAAGCCTTTTCCCTCAGGATGCCTAAGACTTCCTCGTCCGGCTCATCCGCGACTACAATCACTTCCACGGGGAAAGAGGTTTCCTGGTTGCACAGCGCTTCGAGGAGACTCCGCAGGCGCCTCGCGTGACGGTAGACCGTCACTATTACACTTACTCGAGCCCTCTCCGAGGAGCTCATACAGCTTTAGACCTCTTCGACCCTCCCGTCCCCGTGGATGAGTACTCCTGGACCTACTACCGAGCCGGCGGCAATCCTCCCGCGAGGCGCTACGAATACGCCAAGCTTCCTCTTCTTGCTGAGCACTCCTTGCAAGGGGAGCGGCCTGGCAATCCTTTTCTCGCCGCGTATCTCGCTTATCACCGTTGTCCGTGGCTCAGCGACGCTATAGGGGCCAAGCACGCTGTCCACTATCAACGAGTAGCTCCCAGCAGTGGCAGAGGGTTCGAGCACGCTCCGCTTAACCTCGGAGAACGCCCCAACGGTGCTTCCCTCCTCTAGGGACGTGTACTCCCTCACGAAAGCACCCTTGCCTACCAGGACGTTCCTCCCGATGTAAGCGGGCCCCCTCACTACGGCGTAGTGGTCGATGTAAGCTCCCTCCTCGACGATTACGCACCCTTCGAGTACAGCGAGGGGAGACACGCGCGCCCCAGGGTGGATTACCGACTTGCAGCTGCTGCCGAGGATCTCGTATAGGGCCGATATAAGGTCCCACGGGTAGTCGACGGCGACCCAAGAGCCCGTCCAGAGCGCCGCGTCCATACCCATCTTGTCTACAACGGTGTTCAACGCTTCGAAAAAGCCGGAACCGTTTTCAACGAGTTCGAGGAACTGTACTGGTAGCACGAAGGCGCCGCCCAGGACGAAGCTACTATCGCCGACGTCGCCGCCCGGGTACACCTTTTTAATGGACATACCGGAAAGGTAGGCGACGCCGTACGTAGACATTTCAGCCCTCGGTATTACCAGCGCTGAGGGTCTTTGGCTTTCCTCGTAGGTTTCCATCAGCATGCGGAGCGCTTCAGGTGGCGCGACCACGTCCCCGAACACTAGAAGGAACCACTCGTCGGAGACGTCTTTAGTCGCCGTGAGAAATGCGTCTTCGAGAGACTCTCCTGGCTGAACTCTCACTTCTACGTGGGCATAGTTCTTCTCCCTCAGAAACTCCTTGACCCAGTCAATCTGCATCTCCCTGTCAACAACGAGGATCACTCTCTGCCCGGCGGCTTGGAGAAGGGAGGAGAGGGGGTAGAAGAATATGGGGTTTCCGGATATCTTAAGCATAAACTTGTGGTAGCCCTCGTTGAGCGGCCGCATTCTCTTCGGGTTACCCCCAGCCAGCAGGACGGGCATCATAGCTACTCAACCGTGACGGTTTTCGCGAGGTTTCTAGGCTTGTCGGGGTCCAAGCCCCTCTCAACAGCCGAGTAGTAGGCAACTAACTGCAAAGGTATTGTGGCCAGTATGGGTACGGCGACCTCGTCGGAAGAAGGTACAACGACCTCCCGGTCGAAGTGCCCCCTGAGCTCTGAATCCTGTGGTACAACGCCTATAGTATAGGCACCCCTCGCCCGCATTTCTTCAACGTTCCCGAGGAGCTTCTTCTCGAGCTCCCTCTCTACAGAGACGAACACCACGGGGAACCCCCTCTCTACGAGGGCTATGGGCCCGTGCTTGCTCTCCCCGGCGGGGTAGCCTTCTGCGTGGACGTAGGCTATCTCCTTGAGCTTCAGGGCCCCCTCCAGGGCAATCGGTAGCCCTAGTCCCCTGCTCAGGTAGTAGGCGCTACTCTTTTCCGACATAAACGTCCCGGTTTCCTTGCACCAACCGCTATAAGCGTTAATAACCTTTTCAGCGAGGTCCGGTATTTTCTTCATCCTCTCGAGGAGGCTCTCCGCATCTTTTTCATCCATGGCGCCAACGTTTCTCGCGATAAGCGCGGAAAGCCACGTCAAAGCCGTTAGTTGCACCGTGAAGGTCTTAGTTGCGGCTACTCCTATCTCCGGGCCAGCCTTCATGTATACCTGGTGGTCGCTCTCCCTAGAGATAACGCTCCCTATGACGTTTGTCAGGGAAACGGTCCTGACACCTCTCTCCTTGAACGCCCTCATGGCCATCAGGGTATCTATGGTCTCACCACTTTGGGACACGGCTAGCAGAGCGTCGCGTTCCGACGCGGAGGAAACGTAGCCCGCGTACTCGGAGGATATCAGGGGGATAACTTTCTTCCCGGCAATCTTCATGGTTAAAAGGGCGAAGTAGAGGGACGCGTGATAGCTCGTACCCGATGCTACCACGTATATTACCTCTGCGTCTGAGAGAAGCTCGGCGCCGCGCTCGTAGTCCGGGCCGAAGCCCCTTATGGTCTCGGCTATAACCCTCGGTTGCTCGTGGATCTCCTTCAACATATAGTGGGGGAACCCCTCCTTCCTAGCGAGCTCGGCTGTCCAGGGTACAACTATGACACGCCTATTCACGTCGACGACGCCCCCTTCAAGCGTCTCTAGATGTAGCCCTCTAGGCTCCACGTAGCCGAGCTCCCCGTCGTTCAGTATAACGACTTTATTCGTGTACTCGAGGAACGCCGGGATGTCCGATGCAACGAACATTTTTCCATCGGCGATGCCGATTACCAGCGGGGAGTGTTTTCTCGCGAAGAAAATCTTCCTGGGCTCCAGCGACGTAACGACCGCCAAGGCGTAGCTTCCTCTTATTGCCTTCAGGGACTTTTTAAAGGCTTTGAAGAAGTCCCCCTCCTCCTTCAGGTACTCCTCTACCAGGTGCGCGAAGACCTCGGTGTCGGTATTGCTCCTGAAAACGTGTCCCCTCTCCTGTAGCCAGCTCTTAAGCTCTCTGTAGTTTTCCAGTATGCCGTTGTGTACAACGGCTAACCTACCCGTACAGTCTACGTGGGGGTGGGCGTTTTCGTCCGTGGGCGGTCCATGCGTAGCCCACCGCGTGTGCCCTACCCCAGTGTGACCGTGCAGGCACTTCAAACACTTAGCGCTATCGACGCTGTCTATCTTTCCGGCGCCTTTACGCACGAAAAGCTTCCCATCATCAAGCACAGCGACACCAACGCTGTCGTACCCCCTGTACTCAAGCCTGCGGAGGCACTCTACGACGAGAGGAGCGACGTTCAGGTCCTCGGAGACTATGCCCACTATACCGCACACGTTCTTCCCTCTAAACACGCCCATTTATTAAAGTGACTTGCACCGATGCTAGAACTTTTGCACCCTCGGAGAAGAGATGTACTCGTAAAACGGGCGTACTTAGGTTGTTTGACGCCTTGTAAAGCTACGTAACTCTAATGCTTGAAGAACGAAGAAACCGGTTAGGTGCCAGGAAAATGGAAGAGCTAACGATGGAGGAATTCTTGAGAAAGCTCGCCGGGAAGAGGATACGCGTAAAGAACGTGGAGGCGGCGCCTCCCTCCCTGATACTGGAATCCATGGGGAAAGTGTACAGAGTAAGGGTAAAATAGCCTAAAAAACGGCTAACACCTGTGGAAAACGTAGGCCGCGACGTGAAAGCCTTGATGAGGAAGCTCCTCCTAAATAGCAATGCGTTTTTCTCCAACGGTTACCTTAACAGCGAAGGGAGAAAGGTCTTCGAGGAGATGGCGCGTTTCCTCGTGTACGAAAAGCCGTTCCTTAAGAGACGAATACGAAGAGTACGCAAAGAGGGGAGCCTCGAAGAGGTGGTTAGGCTCGCGGAAAGCATCCTGGGAGAAGAGGCTGTCAGCGAGATCCTGCGCTCCCAGCACCAGGGCCCTTACGCAGTTAAGGGTAGCCCCGACGAAGCCCTCGCCTCCCTTCAGGCACCTGGTTGCTCTACCAGGCTGACCGACAAGATTCCTTCGAGCCCGAAGTAGAGTATACGCGCATCCCGGAAAGCGATATACCTCTTGCCGTCCTCCTCCTTGATCTCGTAGGTGAGAATAATCTTTGAAGGAGCCTCGGTCAACCCCCTCTTCTCGAAGGTCTCTATGATCCTAGATGCCACTTTCCTCCACTCCTCTAGACTCCTCTCCTTGTCCACCTTGTTCTGCTTAATCTCTCTTGAAAGCGTGGCGTAGAACGCTTTTCTCAAGTTGAACATCGCGCTCCTAGAGCTAGGGCTTATAGGGCTTTGTATAGTGTTCTCCCGTCCTGTAACCTCTATTACCTCTATGAAGTGGCGCAGGTTCCTTCCTAACTGCTCTATGTATATTCTCATCTGCTCCGGGAACTTCTTGTCCCTAATCCCGGCATCGATCATATTGAGTGTTTCCTTGACGCTTTTAACCAGCTCCTCCAAGTCTACGCACCCCGAGAATTATGTCTAAAAAGTCGTTTATAAATTTTTAGATAAAAAAAGCTTTTTACCGAAAAAAATGCGGCGGAAAACCCGAACGGAGTACGGCTTCTTAGCATAAGCAATTAATACTAACCAATCAATTTTGATAACGTGGGCTGGGAAACAAGCTTTCGCCTAAGTAAAGCCGCCTCCCAGCTAGGAGCAGAGGAGGCTTTTGTCTACCTTGCGCGGAGCCTCGAGCTCAAAAGAAGAGGGGTCGACGTCGTCTCCTTCGGTATAGGGCAACCGGACTTCCAGCCTCCGCCGCACGTGATATCTGAGGCTAAGAAGGCGATGGACGAGGGGTTCAACGGCTACGGTCCAAGCCTGGGAATGCCGGAGTTACGGGAAGCTATAGCGAGCTTCGTGTCAGAGGAATACGGAGTGGACGTGAAGGCGGAGGAGGTAGCCGTTACTGTTGGAGCTAAATCAGCGATCTTTATGGCCATGATATCACTGTTGGAGCCCGGAGACGAAGTAATAATACCTGACCCCTCTTACCCCCTCTATGAGTCCGTCGCACGCTTCGCCGGTGCCAAGCCTGTCTTCCTGCGCCTCCACAGGGGCAACGGCTACAAGGTGACCTTCGAAGAGGTAGAGAAGCTCGTAACTCCCAAGACTAGAATGATCGTTCTAAACTACCCGGAGAACCCCGTGGGCACCACCATGGATCAAAGGGACGTGGAAGAGCTTGTCGATTTCTCGGCTAAGCGTGGCATAGTCGTACTGTCGGACGAGATATACGACCACTTTGTCTACGAGAAAAAGCACTTTTCTACTTTGCAGACGTCGAGTTGGCGCGACGCCGTCTACTACGTGAACGGTTTTTCGAAGACCTTTGGGATGACGGGCTGGAGGCTGGGCTACGTCATCTCTAATAAAGAGCTGATCTCCAAGCTATCAGTGGTCGCCAACAATATCTACTCCTGCCCGGTAACCTTCGAGCAGATAGCCGCTGCGAAGGCCCTGAAGGAAGGCTTGTCTTGGTTTAAACCCATACTCGAGGGGTACAGGAAGAGGAGGGACCTCATATACAGGGAGTTTCTCTCGATAAAAGGCGTAAAAGTCGTAAAGCCCGAGGGGGCTTTCTACATATTCCCGGACTTTACTGAGGTGATACGGGAGAAAGGGCTGAAGAATGAGCGCGAGCTTGCGGACAGGCTACTAGAGGAGAGAGGCGTAGTGGTTCTGCCTGGGACAGCTTTCCCGAAGGAGGGTGGGAAGGGGCACCTAAGGTTCTCCTTTGCTGTGAGTGAGAACGACATTGTAAGGGGCATTGCGAGGATTAAGGAGTGGATAGAGTCCTGAATATAAGGGTAAATTTTTTATTCTAGGCTAGGCTCTTACTTACAGCCTTGGAAGCGGTGTGATGAGAGTTGATAGCAACAGTTAAAATTTCCCTTTGTGGTCCCGGGGGTGTAGGTAAGACGAGCCTTGCTAGAAAGTTTGTCGAGGGCTCGTACAACCCGCAGGAACGCCTAACGGTGGGGATCCAGCACTTTTTCAGGAAGATACAGCTAGACGGAAGGGAGCTCCACGTGGTAATATGGGATCTGGGAGGAGAGCACAGGTTCCGCTTCCTTGCTCCCGCCTTCCTGAAAGGGGCTAAAGGAGTCGTATATGTCTTCGATTTAACGAGGGAGGAGACCTTCCTCGAGATCGACGAGTGGAGAAAAATCACCGAGAGTGTACTCGGGAAAGTCCCCAGCATACTGATTGGCAACAAGGCGGACCTAGAGGAGTATAGAATAGTTCCCTACAACCTGGCCCGCGAGTATGCTCTATCGAAAGGCTTCCTAGAGTACTTCGAGGTGTCTGCCCGGACTGGTGCAAGGGTGGAGGAGGCTTTCCTCTTCCTGTTGAGAACAATAGTTCAGAGCGTGAGAGTATGAGTAAGCTTGGAGTACAACGCGTGTTTAGAGCTCGATGCCCCGCTTGCAGCCAGGTAGAGGTAGTTGAGGTTAACGACAAGTTGCTCGAGGAGGCTCAGAACAACCCCCTCGGGCTCGCGGGGGTAGCCTTTCAACATGAGACGCACGTGTTCATAGTTTACGTTGACAGGAACGGCGGCGAGAGGGGGACCAGGGTCTTCCCGTTACTCCAGGCTAGAGGTAAGGGCCTATACGAGGTAAAAGTCCAGCCCGAACTGCTCAGGGGGCTCAGGAATATAGGCGGTTTTACCATAGAGAGTAGGAGGCTTAACTACCGGGTAACCGGGTACTTCGAGCCCCCCTCGAGTAGCATAAAGGTCTACAAGGGGGAGACCTCCCTAGAGGTGGACTTCAGGAGGGATGTGAGCTACCAGACTACGAAAGCCTGGATGGAGTTGCTCGCAGAGGCTCTCGACTCCTCGTACTCTTACTCGCCGACGGACTACGTTAACGCTGTAAGGTTGCTCGACGTTCTCATAGAGGAGAAGCCATTCGAGTACATAAAGCAGGTCTTCTGGCTCATCACGAATGCTTCCAACATAACGGTAAAGGTTAGACCCTCCGAGGCTATGTTGCTGAGGAAGTACAGACCCTCGATAATATTCGAGAAGTACAACGGCGGCTTTGTAAACAGGGTGCTCGAAGCACCCAGCGTAAAGGTCTCCGATATTCTGGGCCTGGAGAACCCCCAGATAATGTTCTCCTACGTTGAGGCACTCCTCTCGCTCCAAAGAAGAGGAGTCATAGACCTGGTGATAGGCTGATGTCGTACCCCGAGGTCTACCACGACATATCCATACTCCTATTACCCGAAGCCCTCTCCGAACTCAAAAAAGCTTCAGCGCCGCAACTGGAGGAGATCTCGCCCGTGGAAAAGTACCTACCGCAGTTGCTCACAGCGGCTACCGAGAGGCTGAAAAGCAGAGGCCTCGGGGTAGAGGAAAAGGAGTTCCAGGAAGTTTTCAGGTACGGGATAACGAGCATCGCTAGGGCCTACGCCGAGGGAGACTGGCGCTTCTACGCGTTTTTCTCGGAGCTATTCACGAAGATCTCCATAATAGACAGCCTCTACGAGTGGAGCATCAACATTGCAAGCCTCCCACCGAGAGCAACATTCTTCGAGGTAAACACTGTCGCGCCCGTCTACCTCTCACGCCTATCCCAGCGTGTAAGCGGCAGTCCGGGCATCATAACCGAGAAGAGGTTCCTGTACAACTCCACGTTTAAGGAGATATACGACGAGTACTCCAGGAGGTACGACCTAAAGCTCAACGTAGTGCCGCTTGAAGACGCGGATAGGCTAGCCAGCCTAAACGGTACAGTCGACGTCCTGGTCTTCGCAACGCTCGACGCAATGAGCCTTGGCTGGAGAACCATTCTGGGCATGGCGTCCTCTCTCCTCAAGAAGGGAGGAACGCTCATAGCCATAGTGCCTGATAACAAGAGGGAGGGTTTGCGTAGCCTCCTACGCGCCTGGCGCATACCGGACTACGAGCCCCCAGAAACCCTGGCAACCAACCTGCAGGACTCGCGTTTCACCAAGATAAGGTACTCTACGAAGGGACCTTTCTCAGCCTTCGTGGCGCAGAAAAGGTAGCCTGAAATGAAAGTGATATATGTCAAGGATCCCGTAAAGGCGCCACCGTCACCGATAGCGATAGTAGAGGAACCCGAGGTTCTTAAAGCATACTTGGACGATGACCTGAACCCGGTGAGGTGTTTCGACGAAGAAGGCTTCGAAAAGCCCTGCCCGGAGATAAAGGTATCCCGAGAGGACACCGTATTCATGGGAGGAGTTGTGTCCGAGGTTCTTGCCTCCCAGTACAACTGTAGCTACATCGATGACCGAGTGGTAAGGTTAAACCCGAGCTTCAACCCCGAAAACGCGAAGAGCTACCTTGAGGTTGCCAAGAACCCTCCCGGCAGTGAGGAGATAGCGAAAGACACCGTGCTTATCGTTGTGCCTGGGTCATTGATCTCGAGGAAATCTATGGCTAGCGCCGTGGCCGGCTTGCTGGAGCGGGGGGAGATACGCGTGAAGGCTGTAATAGACTTTGACGCCGGGCTTAACTACAGGGTAGCGAAGATCGACGAGTGGGATGTGCTCTCCAGGTACGACTACTGGTGGGAGGTACCGTGGAACTACGTGGTGGCATCCGGTAGGAACTTGAGAAGGTTCGTAGAGCTCCTCACGGAGCGCCCCGTGGAGAAGCCCCCCAAGAAGCTCCAGGTCAAGAACTACGTTTCCCTGGACGACTTCCTGCAATCCTTCCTGGAATGGTTCGGGAGGGCTAGCTCCGCGAGCGAGAAGAGAAGGGAGGTACGCAGGTTCGTGGCGTTCGTGGACGAGAATCTGTTCGAAGCTGAAGGAGGCTACAGGGCGGCTGTGCTCGTTAAAAACACTAGGAGAAGCGTGGTCGCGAGGTGGTACTTTACCAGGAAGTTCGAGCTGAGAGCCTTCGACGGCTTTCCACCCGAAGCTGTGAGGGACGTAGACATGGAAGCCGTGCTCGGCAATGTTCCCAGGGAGTCCCAGGCCAGGATCCCCAGCCACCTCGCAGCGTTCTTCGTAAGGCAGGCAGTACTCTCGCCCGTCAGGATAGAGGACTTCCTAGCCGTAAAAGCCCACAGGTGGGTCGAAGTAGCCTACCTCTAGCCCGTTGAGCCCCTTTTCAAGAAGTAGTAGATCCTTGTGTAATCCCTTCTTCCCAGCCCCCCTATCGTCGAAGCTTCCAGGAATGTCTTCGCGAGCTCCGAGAGCATTGGTAGCGGTTGCCCCTTATGGTAACCCGAGAAAACAGCGTAGTGGAGGTCTTTCGCGGCAAGCCGTAGCTGGAAGCTTGTAGGGTACTTCTCGTCTAGCAACCTCTTGGCGTACCTGTCCACTACGACCCTCAGCCAGAGCCTGCTCGCCGCGTCGAAGAAAACCTTCGGCTCCACGTTCCAAGCCTCTACCAGGAGCAGGGCCTCTGCGAGCGCCTCCAAAGCCGAGAAGTACATACTGTTAAGCGCGAGCTTTATCACGGAGGCATTTTCCTGTGATCCAACGAGCACGTGCTCCTTGCAGTAGGCGGAGGTAAGGGGCTCTACCTCGCGGAAAACCTCCTCGCGCCCACCAACTATGCACACGCCCTCTCCCCTCTCGATGTCGGAGGGACCTCCCATGACGGGTATGGCTAGGTATTCGACGCCCCTCCTCTTAGCCTCCTCTACCGCCTCCCTGGTGTACATCGGGGATACCGTGCTGTGATTGACTATTATCCTCGGGCGCCCCTCCCTCAGGACGGCGCTTAGCACCTCGCGGGAAGCCTCGTCGTCGGAAACCATTACAAACACCACCTCGGCTACCCTAGAAAGCTCGTCGAGGCTAGAGGCTACCCTAGCCCCGTACTGCTCTAGCGGTCGAGCCTTCTCTATTGTCCGGTTCCAGACGAATAGCTCGTGTCCAGTCCTCGCTAAGCGGGCCGCCATTGGAAAACCCATGGCCCCTGTTCCTATAAAGCCAAGCCTCATAGCGCCCTTTTATTTAAGCCGCTAAGATATAAATCTGGTTTCTGGATAGTGTTCATTGCAGGTGAGGAGCATGAGGATAGAGGAAGCCATTAAAACCGTCGAGAAAACTCTGAGGGAGAAAGGCTACTCGGTAACGAGAGAAGTAGAGGACGGAGACCAGGTGCTGGTTGTCCAGCTCGGTGACCGGAAAGCCAAGGTTAGATTCCACGGGGAGGCAGGAGAGCTCCTCGAGTTGCACCTTAAATACGAGAACGTTCCGGGCGTAACTATACTGAAATGCGAGAGATACCTGGAGTCGATGCGATGCATAGAAGACCTCCTGAGCAGGCTCTAGGCTCGGTCACCCATATATACGACAATTACACAGTATTAACTCGGAATGAATGTAAAGAATATTTTAGTAGGTTTATTCCTAATATTCGTCCTCTTGCAAATACTCGAGGCCTACCTGTACAATACGCTGGATGCGGGTTACCTGGAAGTAACGGACGTAGACTTCTCCGGAAACGTGGAAAACCTCACGCTGAGAATCTACCTTTCAAACCCCTACTCAGTCCCGCTACAGTTCCAGGAAGTCTCCGTAAAGGCAAAGTGCGGGTCAAGCTTCTACGGAGCTTCACGGGGAAACGTTACAGTCCCCCCAGCCTCTCACTCCGTCCTCCAGCTGGAAGTCGGGATACCCTTTGGCGAAGAAGCATGCAACTTCACGCTGGTCGAGTACCCTATGTTGCTGGTGACTAGGCTTACGGGTATAACCTTCATAAACAAGTCTAAACAGTTCCAGCTAGCAATACCCGGGTACGGGGCCCGTTTTCTCTGGGCTGGCTGGAACAAGACAAGCGTAAAGCTCGGGGAATGCGTCGACATAGAGGTTCACGTTAAGCCTCCCGGGCCTTATAGGCTAACAGTTCTGGCGGAGCTCACAGGCTTCGCTCCTGAGGCTGTAGCGCAGTACGAGGGGCTGGGGGACGGCGTTTTCACGTTCTGCCCTAAGGAGCCCTCCTCGTTCAAGCTGAAGGGATACTTCCTCCAGGTTTCAGCGCAGGACGCTACGTGGACGCAGGCTCCCGGCTATCCGCCTAGGCTCCGTGTAGAGCCGTAAAGAATATCGGTTTAAAGAGGACCAGGTTAACCCGTGCTATACATAGTGCACACCACCGGCCAGTGTAACCTGAAGTGCGATTACTGTGGAGGAAGCTTTGACCCAAGGAAAGTGCCGTGGAGCGTGAAGTACGACTACCACCTGCTCAAGAAGTTGGTTGAACGCGACGAAGACTCTATCGTCGCGTTCTACGGAGGAGAACCGCTTCTCAACAAGGACTTCGTGAAGTGGGTTCTGGAAAACGTGAGGGCAAAGCACTTCGTGATTCAAACCAACGGAACACTCGTGAAGTCTCTCCCTGAGAGGTACTGGCACATGTTCGACGCCGTGTTGCTATCCGTGGACGGACGGGAGAGCGTAACAGACAAGCATAGAGGTTCAGGAGTGTATAGGCGGGTCGTCGAGTCTGCTAGATGGCTCAGAGAGATAGGCTTCAAGGGGGACCTGATAGCCAGGATGACAGTAACGGAGGACACCGACATCTACGAAGACGTCAAGCACCTCCTCTCCTTGGGTCTCTTCAGCCATGTGCACTGGCAGCTAGACGTCGTGTGGAGCGATAGGTGGAAGTGCTTCTCGTGCTGGAGGGATGGAAACTACCTACCCGGAGTGGCGAAGCTCGTCAAGGAGTGGTTAGAGGAAATGCGCAGAGGAAAGGTTCTGGGAATAGCGCCCTTCAAGGCGCTCATTACGCGAGCATTCCACAAAAGCTACTCGGCGCCCCCCTGCGGCGCGGGGGTAAGTTCTTTCTCGATACTCACCGACGGCAGGATCGTCGCATGCCCCATAGCAGTGGAGGAGCGTTGGGCACTCGTCGGGAGAGTGGAGGACGGGGAGATACACCCAGAAAGAGCCCCTAAAATATCTGAGCCGTGCTCCTCGTGCCGTTACTTCGAGTTCTGCGGTGGTCGTTGCCTCTACGCCTACATGGAGAGGCTGTGGGGCGAGGATGGCTTCCGCGAAGTGTGCGTAGCGACACAGAGGTTCATAGACATAGTTCTCAGCACGCTCAACGAGGTGAAGGAGCTACTCTCAGCCGGGGTGGTCTCTATGAGCGATATTTATTACCCTCCCTTCAACAACACCGTGGAAGTCATCCCCTAGCACCAGGTGCTGGCAAGTGGAGAGGGTAGCAGAGGCGGCGGCTTTCCTCAGCGCCGCGGAGGAGAAGTTCTCAAAGGACGAGGACTTCGAAAGAGACGCCCGACTCGCGATACTGCTAGCGCTCCGCGCGGTAAGCGAAGACCTGGGGTCGCTGGATCCAATAGAACTGGCAGGAACTCTCCCGGAGAGGATCATAGGAGAAGTTATACTGTTAAAGGAGATAAGCACACGAGCCTACAGCGTCAGGGGCGAAGCCCTGCTGGAGGCTTCTCGGGAGGCTGTTGAGATAGCGGTATCTATAATCCTCTACAGGGTTGCGAGCAACCAGGGAGAACAGCCCTAAAGATATGAGTCTAGGCTAAGCATGTCCTGTACAATGGTAAAAGGACTCTCTGGGCACTGGCTTAAGAATATATATTGGACGTACCTTTGCCAAGGGGCTACATGAAGCGCGTAGACGTTGCCTTGATTCACGCTCCAAGCGTGTACGACTTCCGCGAGCGCCCCTACGTCCACTACGGACCCATAAGCGACGTGATACCCTCTAAGCCTGTCTTCGACATGTACCCCGCCGGCTTCTTCTCCCTGGCAAGCTACCTGGAGGAAAGGGGGGTTAAAACCGGGATATTCAACTTAGCGGCTAAAATGGTGAACGACCCCCGCTTCGACGTTCCACGCTTCCTCAGATCCCTCGAGGCAAGCGTGTACGGGATAGACCTGCACTGGCTGGTGCACGCCCACGGAGCCCTCGAGATTGCGAGGCTAGTCAAGGAGCTGAGGAAGGGGCACGTCGTGCTGGGAGGCTTCTCAGCGACCTATTACTGGAGGGAAATCCTGGAGAAGTTCCCGTATGTCGACGCAATAGTCCTCGGGGACACCACGGAGCCAGTCTTCTTCGAAGTAGTGCAAGCGCTGGAGGCGGGGCGCCTCGATAAGCTCGGGGAGGTGCCTAACTTAGCCTACAGAGACGAGAACGGCAGAGTGAGGTTCAACGGTCTAAGGTACGTGCCGGTAGAGCTTGACGAGCTCAGACCAAAGTACGACATCGTCGTAAAGGTGATGGTGAGGAGCGGTATAACGTACTCCATACCTTGGAGCACTTTCCTCAAGCACCCTGTAACCGCGGTTATAACGTACAAGGGTTGCACGTTCAACTGCCTAGCCTGCGGAGGAAGCAGGTTCACGTACAACGTGATCTACGGGAGGAGGAAGCTGGGCGTCAAGAAGCCGGAAACGCTTTTCGAAGAGTACAAGGAGATAACCGAGAGGCTGAAGGCTCCTATATTCTTCGTCAACGACCTCCAAGTATTAGGGAAAAGCTACGTAGAGCGACTAGTAAGCCTCCTGAGAAGTGAGAGGGCAGGCGTAGAGGTATTCTTCGAGTTCTTCACGCCGCCTCCAAGGGACTTCCTCGCAGTACTGAGAAGCGCCGAGGAAAGGGTTTACCTCCAGATCTCGCCCGAGACGCACGACGAGAGTATCCGGTCAACGTACGGGAGGCCCTACACGAACAGCTCGCTGAAGGCTTTCCTAAGAAACGCGGAGGATCTAGGCTTCACGAGGGTAGACCTCTACTTCATGGTAGGGCTACCGGGGCAAACCCCTGAAAACGTTAAGGGTATAGGTAGCTTCTTCGAAGAACTCAGACGCATTGCCCCAAAAGTCGTAGACGCCTTCGTAGCGCCACTAGCGCCCTTCGTTGACCCGGGAAGCCCGGCCTTCCACATGTCCGGCAAGTACGGGTACCGCTTATTCGCGTATACACTCTCGGACCACAGGAAGCTCCTACTCGCGGATAAGTGGTACCTAATGCTCAACTACGAGACTAGGTGGATGACGCGGGCAGAGATAGCGGCGGCAACGTACAACGCCGTTGAGAGCCTTGCGACAAGCAAGTACAGGGCCGGAGTCATAGACGAGGAGTACTTCAGGGAGGTGATGGAGTCCATCCAGCTGGCCAGGAGAGGCGGAAGGCCGGAAATCCTGGACTCCAAGGAAACTCTCAGAGAAGAGGAACTCTACCCCATGAAGGCGCTCAACCTGTCCTACCTAACGCCAAAGGTGATCCTCGAGATAGCGAAGTACATGGTTAGAAGCTAGCTTTCTTCGTATATCTCGAAGTACTCGCCGGCTATCTCCTCCACTATCGCGTCCAGCCCGCCCACGCGGATAACCCCGGAGTCGGTTTCAACCTTGAAGTGCGCGTAGCCAGCCGGAAGGTCCAGTACGGCATCGACTATGCGCCCACTGACCTCTACCCGCGCGCCGGTATCTATCTCGTACCCCGTAGCCTTTAGCCTCAGCTTCTTGTTCTCAAGCAGTAGCTTTTTAGTCTCGTAGAGAGCCATCCTGTGGAAGGTAAACTTTAGCGGCATGTCGTAGTTCTCGTCTACTATCACCTTAGAGCTAACCCACCGGTTCATAAAGTCGTGTGAGAGGTAGTCAGTGAGCGTTCTCTCTTCTATTAAGTAGCCGTGGCGGATCGGCAGAGTTGGGCGCGCCTTAAGGACTCCCCCGCGCTCGGAGTCCACGACGACGACCAAGTCTCCCGATATCGCTACCCTTAGCTTCTTCAGGAACGGCATGTCCTCGACGATAAACTTAGCCCCCCTCTCGCCCAGGGAATACGAGAGCACGTATACTCTGACACCCCGCTCAACTGCCGCCTCTATTTTATCGCTGAGCATGTGCAGGAACTTTATGTCACCCATTATGAGCGCGTCGATAGTCGCCGAGTCGAGTAGCTCGGCTATCCTGCTCTTAGCGACCTCGGGCTCCCGGATAATCCAGACGCCGAACTTCTCCTCCAACGAGGGCTTAGACAACCCCCGCATGTAGCTAAGAGCCTTTTTCGCGAGGGAATCGAAGTCCTTCAGGAAGAGGTTCAGGAGTAGCTGGGGATCCACAGCCCTGTACTTCTTCGGCCTTCCTCCAAGCTCCTCAATATACCCCTTAGACGACAGCCTCGTGAGGGCTACGTGGATCTGAGGCCTATGCTTTACCAGGTAGTCGGAGATCTCCGGGGCGCTCAGCGGGCCTTTCTCCAGCAGGAGGAGGTACAGCTCCGCCTCCAGCCCCGTGAGGCCCAGTAGCTTCAAGAGCTGGATGGCGTTATCCCTGGGGGTTCCGCCTCCAGCCTCCCCGGGTACCCTTTCGCTCATAACGAGCCAGAGAGTAAATTACGACCAAGTATTAATACTTGCTTGTCGAATAAACGGGGAGAACTTAGTCTACAAAGTCTCAATACTATATATAATTTTGCCTTTCTTCACGGCAACAGCGTAGTATATCTCGCTTAGAGAAACGGCGATATTAGCTACCTCGACAGCCCTGTTACCAAAGATGTACGTTACGCTCTCCACGTTCTCCCCGCCGACGTCTACGAGTGCCTTACAGTCGGGGCACTCCTCTAGGAGTTCGGCGGCTGCGGAGGCTGCTGGGTTAGCCGAGGGGTAGTCCTCGCTACTAAACTCCTTGAAGCGTAGACCCATGCTTACCAGTGCCTCCTCGACTATCTCGTCGTACTTGATGTTTATCACCGCCCGGTACTTTCCGTTTATCGACAAGAGTATCCCGCTCAAATGTCTGCTGGCGCCGAACTCCGGTTGCCTGTAGAGTATCTCGCCGCTCTTCGACCTGGAAATACGCCCGGGGACAGCCGCTACGTCGTAAATGCTCTTCGCCCCTGGAATAGCCATCGCTATGTTCGTCAAAACCTCCGGGATGAGCAAACCGAAGTACTCGGAGGACCACAGGACGATCAAGGCCCGCTCCATGTCCGCCATTACAAGCCCCCTGCTTACATCGAGATTCGGGTAGACAACCTTAGTACATATGTAGCACTCACTTTTTCTCCAGCCGTACTTCTCATGGGCCTTGCAGGCATCCCCGGAAGCCGCTATCAACCACCAGTACCTGTTAGACAGGAAGCCAGCCTCGTTTATGTTCCCTTGGCTTAGAATCTTGGCTATCTTCCTGGCAACGACCCTTATCTCGTTCTCCGGGACGTCCAGCCCCGTACTACCGTACCTGGATCCTTGCTTTTCTCGGAGAATCTTGCTGACAGCAGCCTGAGTAACCCCAGTGAGCCGAGCTATATCCGTTTGAGACATGTTCAGCTTGCGTAGCTCTGAGACGAGAACCCTCCTGAGGTACGGGACGAACACGCTGGAAGCGACGGTCTCCGGGAACATTACCCCCAGCTCTACTTGTAGATAACCGAATTATAAACATATCCTTTGAATGCATTAACCGCTAGAGGATATAACTTGGTTAAATTGAAAGATTCTTCCTCATAACCGAGTTATATAAAATAATTGTGCTTAACCTTAAGGCTACGGGAAAATTTATAACCAGGTTTTGTAGTTTTCAACGCGATGAGGGAAGAAAAACTCAGAGTAGAAGAACTGGTGCTAACAGCCGTTCTATCGGCAATCATAGGGGCTGTGTTCCTTGTATGGTCTAACGTAGTCTGGGGTGCATCGAAGCTGGTTCTCGGGCTTACGCTTACACCGATTATCTACGGGATGTGGTTCATAGGGGCAACCGTGCCTGCCTACATCGTGAGAAAACCGCTAGTAGCTCTTCTCGGCGAGTTCCTGGCAGCCGTGCTAGAGCTATTCTACGGGTCTCAGTTCGCCTCCACGGTTCTACTCTACGGCTTCATGCAGGGGCTCATGTCCGAGCTCGTATTCTTCGCCACTAGGTACAAGAGGTGGGACTGGGCGACAATGGCTCTCGCAGGAGCGGCGCCCGCGCTGTGGGCTGCCCCCGCGGACACCGTGCTCTACGGTATAACCAACCCCCTGTCTCCCGGCCAAAGGGTAGTTTTCTGGAGCCTCTACTTCGTGAGCGGAGCCTTGATCGCCGGGGTACTCGTTAAAGCTTTGATAGACTACGTTGCAAAGAGCTCTTCGCTGCTAGACTACTTCGCCGTCGGAAAATCGGTGAAAAAGATTGGCGGAAGTACTAGTCAATAATTTATCTGTTTTTTACCATTCGTCCGGCTTACAGGTTTTGAAGGGCGTCTCGTTCCAGCTTGACCGCGGGGAGTGCCTCTTACTGCTGGGACCCACGGGTAGCGGGAAGAGCACGCTTCTACTCACGCTAGCCGGGGCAATACCGCAGGTGATCCCGGCTAGCGTCAGCGGCGAGCTAAGCGTGGGGGGTAAAAACCCCGTCGAGGAGGGGCTCCTCGGGATGGCTGGGAAAGTGGGGCTTCTCTTCCAGGACCCTGAAGCCCAAGTTGTCATGCCGACGGTTTTCGAGGAAGTAGCATTCCCCATGGAGAACCTCCTCGAGCCCCCAGAGCGCATCGTGGCGAGGGTAGGCGAGCTACTCGACTTGGTGTCTCTTAAGCGCTATGCGCGTAGCGAGGTGGACACGCTCTCCACGGGCCTAAAGCAGAAGTTAGCGCTAGCAAGCGTCCTGGCCATGGATCCCGAGGTGTTCCTGCTCGACGAGCCCACGGCGCATATAGATCCGCGAACAGCCAAGGAGATATACGCGCTCGTTAAGCGGCTGAAGGACGAGGGGAAGACCTTCATACTCGTAGAGCACAGGGTGGAGTACGTAGCGGGAATAGCAGACAAGGTACTCTACCTGGAGGACGGCAGAGGCGTCCTAGCCAGGAGCATCGGAGAACTCGTGGAAAAAGTCGGCGCCGAGAAGCTTGTAGACGCGGGCGTTTGGATACCGCCCGAGTACCTCCCGCGGAAAAACCCCGCAAACCCCCGCACAGCTGGTACACCTAGGGAGAACCGCGAACCGCTGGTAGACGTTTCATCCCTAGAAGTGAGGGCAGGCCCCGAGGTCATACTGAGGGATGTATCGTTGCGGGCGAGGAGAGGCGAGGTAACGCTTGTCATAGGGCCGAACGGGAGCGGGAAGACAACCCTCCTGAAGGCAATAGCCGGGCTTGTAAGGCCGAGTAGCGGCGAGGTGAGGGTAGCCGGAGGAAGACCCTCGCCGAGGCTCGTGGCTTTCGTCGCGCAGATACCGGACCACCAGTTCACGGAGAGAACGGTTGTGGAGGAGGTTGCCAGCGTGCTCGGAGGTTCCAGGCGGGAGGAGAGGCTGAGAAGAGCCCGAAGAGTGCTTGAAGCGAGAGGGCTCGGGCACCTCTCCGACAGGGTTGTCTACGAGCTGAGCCAGGGCGAGAAGAGGCTCGTATCCTTCGTGGAGATGTACATGCTGGACAAGCCAGTCTACCTGCTCGACGAGCCGACCTTTGGGCTCGACTTCAAGTACAGCCTAACCGTAGCTAGGAGTATCGCGGAGCTCGCATCCTCCGGAAAAGCCGTCGTCGTGGTTACGCACGACTCCTGGATACTGCCCCTGCTCAGCCCCAAAGTCTACGGCCTGTCACATGGAAGGATAGTCTTCGAAGGGGAGCTTCCCGAGCTACTGACTAAGAGCGACGTCTGGAAATACCTCAACTTCGAGCCGCCAGCCCCCCTTAAGGGTCTCGCGAACATTGAAGAGGCTAGGATAGCCGTGCAAGAGTACGCTGAGAGGTTGAGGAACTATGGCGAGGTTGCCTAGCCCTAAGGACTTCCTATCGAGCCTAAACCCTCTGACCAAGCTAGCGCTGTTCCTCGTGGGAATATTCCAGGTAGCCCTGCTCGGAGACCCGAAGTACGCGCTTCTCCACCTCCTCCTGTCCTCCACCCTCCTAGCACTCGTGAGGCCGAAGGTTGGGAAAGCGGAGTTCGCGGCGGCCCTCTCGACCCTCGTGGGCTACACGTGGGTGAACACCGCCCTCTACATCTACAACTACTCCATGAGCCCGTGGGACGCCGCTAGAAACGCGTTGCAGCTAACGGCGCGCGTAGCGATCATAATACTCTACTCGATGACGTTCGTCGCCACCACGACCCCGAAGGCCTTAACCGTGGCGCTCACAGAGCAGCTGGGTGTACCCTACGTGTACGCGTTCATGTCCTTCGTCACGCTCAGAATGGCGCCACTCATAAGGAGAGACCTAGAGAACATGATTGCCTACAGGAGGATAAAGGGGTACTTCTCCTGGAAGGCTCCCCACAGGTACGTAGCGTCCTACGCGTTCCCGCTACTCTTCCTCGCCGTTAGGCGTTCGATCACGCTAGCATTATCCATGCAGGCGCGCGGCTTCGGCAAGTACGCCGAGCGCACGAACCTCGAGAAAACCCGTTTCCGCAGAGGAGACCTCTTATTCGCACTCGCCTACCTCTCGGCGGCGGCTGCCCCGGCGCTTCTCCCCTGAGGCGCGCACCCGAGCAGTATTAGGTCCCTAACTCTGTCGGGGTTCTTCACCCCGTAGAGACAGTTCCACTCCCTCGGTGCAATATCCCTTACAATCCTCCCCCCACCGACACCCACGGCTAAGCCTTTAAACGCGGACGCCCCAGCCGCGCCGACGCTGAAAGTCTCTCCCAGCCCAAGCCCACTGGGAGTTACTGGGACAACGTGCCCGAAGCCCAGGAGCCTCCCGAGGAGAGGCTTAACCACTATCACGTCGCTAACCATGTCTCCGCTAATGTACCGCTCAACCCTCCTGAGAAGGCCGCCCGTAATCCCGACCTTCCTGTACCCCACGAAGTACCTGTAAGTCCTCCTCCGCAGGTCTACGGCAAGAACCCAGCCCGCGGAGAACAAGGATAGAAGTGCCAGCCTCGCTCCAAGCCCTAGGCTCAACCCGAGAACAACCCTTAAAGCCTCGACGCCTACGAAAGCCACCAGACTAAACGCGAGTAGCCCTACCCTGACGTTAATTATCCAGTCTAAGAGGGCTACGAGGATCGCGAGCAAGGCGCCCAAAACGTAGAGAAGCCCCTCTACCGGGCTCATCCCTGGCAAAGCCCACTTCAGTACAAACGCAAGGCTGCTCGAGAGCCCGGCGAGTACCGGTGGGAGGAGCCCCGCGGAGGACTCCAGGGCCGCCACGGCGACAGTAGGTACCAACCCTCTGAGGTAGGATCCCAGGTAGGAGGCCGGAGAAGGGCTACCGCTCCAGCAGATATCCTCGCCCACAAGGTACAGTGTGTATTTGGAGGAAAAAAGTTTACTTTCGGAGAAGCTCCTGGGCCCTCTTAACCGCCGGAGCCTTCTCGAGGGCTTTAAGGAGTAGCGACGCGAGTACTATCGAAACGAGGGTTTGCCCGAAGATGTCCCTGGCAAGCGATACGAGCGCTGGCCCGAGCCCCTTGACGTAAACGTTCACAACGAAGTAGGTGAACGACATCACAAGCCCGGCGGCTACCATGAGCACTAGCTGCGTTTTGAACTTCTTACCGGCGCCGTAACCCGCTATGAAGCCCTGCAGCCCGTGCGCTACGAGCGTCACGTACCACCTCGGGTAGCCTACGAGGAAATCGGCGATCACGGGGCCAACGAGCCCTACCACGAGCCCCATCCACGGCCCGAAGAGTAGCGCGGAGACGTAGATTATAGTGTCTCCAACGTGCGTGTAGCCGCCGGTTGGGGACGGGAGGGCTAAGCCGGGAAAGTACGTTAGGACGGCGGTTAGGGCGGAGAGTATAGAAGCAAGCGCTATGAATAGGCTCGCTCTTCCTTTTCCGGCCACAAGGTAAGGTGTAGCCTAGCTCCTTATAAGCTTTTATCGAGGAGCCTCTGAACCCTAGACAGGTACCGCGCCGTCTTCACGGCTTTTTCATCAACCTCCACGACTTTTCCCTCTTCGATCACCAAGTGCCTAGTCCTCGGGCTCCGACCGGTAACCTTCTTCGCCTCCTCGACAGCGTGGTGTAGCTGAACGCAGTGAGGCGAGCCGTCAACGGTGAGTACGACGACCTCCTCTACGTCCACGCGGGCAAGCATCGATGCCAGCTTGAGCGCGACGACATTGAAGTGCTCAGCCTCTAGGCAAACGGCTAGGTCCACGCGCCCCTCGCTGTACTCGCGGAGCAACTCGGGATACTCGTAGGCCAGGCAGGAGCCGTACACGAGGAGCTTCCTCTTCTCTCGTATCTCCTTGCCCGCCACGTTGAACTCCGTTAGACGCCTAGGGCAGACGCCCACGGGCTCCCACCCGCTACGGGCTCTTCGCGAGAACGTCTAGGGCTACCTCGGCGCCCTTGACGAGCCTTTCCTCCAGCTCGCTCTCGGAAACCATTCTCTTGCCCGGTTGCACCAAGCTACCGTTAACCAGGAGTATGGCGGCGCTCCTCGCACCCCTCAGGCGCGTAACGGCGAAGAGGGTGGCGCACTCCATCTCCACACTGACGGCGCCGAACGAAGCCCACCTCGATATGACCTCGCCTGTCTCCGCGTAGAAAGCATCGCTACTAACGACCGGGGCGGTCCACACCTTCAGCCCCGCGGATCTAGCCTCGCTCGCGAGGAGCCACGCGAGCTCTAAGTCGGGCGAGGGGGAGACACAGATGTCCCCGAAGTACTGCAGGAAGAGCCCTCCGGGGTGGTGGAACGCCGAGGAAGGAACCACGAAGTCTCCCACCTCGACCTCCCCCCTTATAGCTCCGGTCGTGCCGAGACGCACGAGGGTCCTGCCCCCCAGCTGTAAGAGCTCCTCGAAGACTATCGCCGCGCCCGCACCCCCCATGCCGTGGGTAGCCACGGACACCTCGACGCCCCTCCAGAAGCCGTTGTAGACTAGGAGGCCTCTGTTCTCGTTCACCAGGCGGGCATCTTCGAGCATCCCTGCGACAAGCCTAGCCCTCCCGGGGTCGCCGACTACGAGCACTCTCCCAGCTACGCGCTCAGCCTTTATGTGGTAAGGCATGGTCATGTACGGGCGGGCGAGGGATATAGGCTTTACCGCGCCCCGCCACCTCTCCTAGGCTCTCATAGCCCCTCAAAGAGCTGGGAGAATTTACCGCTTAGCCCACCCGTACACGAAGACCTGGAACGGCGCCTCGTAGTCGTAGTACGTAGCCACGTGGAACCCCCGCTCCAGTAGCTCCACGACCCTGGACGGGGAGGAGTACGGCGGGTGAACCTCCACGACGACCCTGTCGACGCAGCCCGGCGTTAAAACGTCCCTGGAAGCTCTGAGTACGCGTTCCTCGACCCCCTCGACGTCGACTTTCAACAGTGACGCGTGTCCCACGTCGAGCCGTCTCCACAGGCTGCTCAGCGAGAGCTGGGCGACCCGTGCAACTCCGGAAACCCTGGAGAAGCTTGAAGAGTATTCCTCCAGTAGCGAGGAGTTCACAGGGTCCTCCGCCACGAAGAGCCTGCCAACCCCGTCGCTCTCCCCCACGGCCAAGCAGTACGCCTCGGAGCGTACCCCGTTCATGCGCAGGTTGTGCCTGAGGTACCGGCACGCCTGGGGGTTCGCCTCGACGGCTACGAGCCTCGCGCCGGGGCTCTCGGAGTGCACCTTTACGCTGAAGAAGCCCACGTATGCCCCGAGGTCCACGACTGTGGAGCCTCGCGGCACCCGGGTGAACCCGGGGATCCTGTCGTAGTCGTGCTTGACGAAGACGTGCTCCAGGTTTCTCAGTGAGGAGTCCGCCCACCCCTTCGGGACGACGAACCTGTGGGCTCCGAACACCAGTACGGCGTGGCTCGACGACAGTACGCGCTGGGACTCGTACAGCAGTTCTCCGAGTAGAAAAAGGATTTTTTCGGCCCTTTCCCTGGAAGGCATCAAACTTTCACGCTTATAACCGCGTCTAGCACGGCTCTCGAAGCCTTGTCGACAGCCTCGCGTAGCTCCTCGGCCGTCGCCATCTTCTTGTAAGCCTCACCGATCACGTCGCTCACGACGAAGGAGGCACCGGTCTTCACGCGCCTAAGCCTGCCGACGACGAACAGCGTGGCAGCCTCCATGTCGACGGCTATCATGCCCCTGTTTATCCACCTGTTCAGGTACTCTATACCTGAGTAGAAGTTATCGCTGCTAACCACGGGCCCCAGGAAGTACTTCAACCCGTGCCTCGAAGCGCTCTCGACGAGTGCGCTGAGCACGTCGTAGTCCGGCACGGCGGCCATGCACTCGCCGGGGCTGTAGGTATTCATTGTTCCCCCACCGCTGTACGAGGCGCCCGTCGCTATCACGAAGTCCCCTACGCGCATCTCCGGCAGGAAGCCGCCGCAGGTGCCGAACCTGACTATCAGCTTCGCACCCAGCATTATGAGCTCCTCGAAGACTATCGCGGCGGAGGGAGCACCTATCATGTGGGTAGCAACAGTCACGGGTACCCCCTTGTACGTGCCGGTGTATACCAGGAAGCCCCTGTTCTCGTTCACCAGCCTGGGGTTATCGAGGTAGCTTGAGAGTTGCTTCACTCTGGCGGGGTCCCCCGAGGCGATAACCCTGGGGGCTATGTCCTCCGGCTTTGCGAGTATGTGTAACGGCTTAGCCACGGTTACCTCGATGCATGCGCGGCTATATTTCTTTATCCCTCCCTATTATGCTCTCGAGCTCGGGGCTCTCGTCGAGCGCCCTCCTCAAGAGCATCCTCGCCTCGGCCTCGGCCTGGCTGACAATCCTCTCCTCGTCGAGCGAGACGTGCCTCCCACCCTTCAGTACTACCCTGCCGTTAACAATCACCGTGTCCACGTCACCGCTACTAGCGGCGTAGACTATGTTCGAGAAGGGGTCCAGGAAGGGTCTAAGCCTCACGCTGGAAAGGTTCACGAGCACGAGGTCTGCCAAGGCCCCCTTACCGACGAAGCCGCCGCGGACCCCCACAAGCCTCGCGCTGAGCCTTGTAGCCATCTCCAGGACGTCGTAGGCCCTCCAAACACCGCTCTTCTCGAGCTTCATGCGCTGGCCGTAGACCAGGAGCCTCATCTCTTCGAAGAAATCCACGTTGTCGTTGTAGCACGGGGCATCCGTGCCTATCGCGACGTTGCCGCCAAGCTGCCAGTAGTCATAGGCGTGGAACGGGGTACCGGACATGAAGTACGTGGAGGGGCACTGGACGATCACGCTACCACTGTGCGCCAGAAGGGCTTTCTCGTTCTCGTCCACGTAGTTCGCGTGAGCCACTATGCTCCTCCCTCCTAGGAGCCCCAGCCTCAAAGCATACCTCACAGGGGTATAGCCGGTCTCCTCCTTCACTGTTTTAAACTCACGTAGAGTCTGCGCGAGGTGCATGTGTACGAAGAGGTTCTTCTCCCTGGAGAGCTCCGCGAAGTAGAGCAGGTTATCCCTGCTGACGGTGTCGGGAGCGTGGGGCGCCAGCACGGGTGTGATCAGCTCGTGCCCCCTCCACCGCTCGACGAAGTCCAAAGCCTCCCTAAGCTCGCGCTCCCCGGTGAAGGGGCCATCCCTATCCATGTACGTATGCCCCAGAAGCCCCCTCAAGCCCAGCTCTACCAGCGCCCTCGCGACGTCCCGCATGAAGAAGTAGTGGTCAGCCACAAGCACCACGCCACTCTTCAAAGCCTCCAACCCGCCTAGCAGGGCGAAGCGGTAAACCGACTCCCCGCTCAGCAACCGCTCCAGCGGCCAGAAAACCCTGTAGATAACGTCGCCGGCGTCCGCCGCCAACCCCCTGAAACCCGCCATCGCGATGTGAGTATGCAGGTCGTAGAAACCCGGCAAAACGACCTTTCCACGACCATCGATAACCTCGTCGGGAGCCCCGTAGCTCGCGACAAGCGAGCTATAATCCCCCACGGCCGCCACAACGTTGCCGTCAACGAGGATCGACTGGTGCCTAAGCACGGGCCTCGCGCTGTTCATCGTCAAGATTGTGTCAGCGTCGCGGATAACCAGCGTAGCCACAGAGAGCTTAGGCGTTAACGGGGCAAATAAACCTAAGCCTCAAGTTGCGGCGCCCCACGCCTAGCCCACCCCAAAATAAATATTTCGTTTAAAATAACGTCCTAGAATCTTATCCTAAATGCTAGATTTTAATAGAAAACCTGTGATACAATACATGGGAGTAAAATGCACACGCCGCTAACTGGAAAAAAGCGGTTGAATTTTCGCAGGACAATTCCCGGGGAACTGATACCGGAGAACGTTGAACGAAGCACGAATAACGTTATACGACAAACGTAATACGAATTTCGAAAAACGAAAACCAAGTTATAAAATAGATAAATCAGGGAAGAAAATTCTCCCACACAAAGGATACCTCAGCGTAACAGATAAATCCCACGGAAAAATTCCCCTCCTATGTTAACGGTCTACGTGCACCCCAGGTGCGCCGACTCCTACAGAGTCTACCGGCTACTAAGCTCCCGCACACCGCAAAGCACCCGGATAACTTATCTCGACACGGAGAAGTACCCATTCCGGGCCCTCGAGTACGGGGTATTCTCTGTGCCGGCGTTCTCCCTGAACGGTAGGCTGGTGCTCCAAGGGTACTTCGAAGACGAAGAAGTGGTATCGCTGGCTAGCGGTGCCGGTCTCCGCGTCTCGTCCCTCGATGAAGCTTTCTCCAGGCTCTTGAAGAGCGTCTACTACTCCCTCACCGTGGCGTCCGCGGTTTACGTCGCCGGAGACCTTTCCGTCGTGGCGGGCTCGAAGAGCTACTTGATGTCGGCTAGCGGTGCGTTCTTTGTTCCGGAAGGCGAAAAGTTCCCGGAGTACGCGGCGCGGAGGCTCTCGCAAACCCCCTTCTCGGAGGTCGAGCAAGGGCTGCTCAGGAACATTGCGGGCAACTTCGCGAGGGACCTCTACTGGCTAACCGGCGAGGTCCCGACGAGGGAGCGGGTCGAAAAGCTAGGCGAGGGGTTCTTCGAGGCATGGCTGCTCGCGAGGGCGAGCATCGGGAGAGTCTTCGTGCCTCAGTCCTCTCCTCGCCCCGGGCTCAGGGAGAGAGTGTCGAAAGCTTGGAGCTACGTACTCGGCGTAATCGATAAGGCCGGTGCGAGAGTCAAGGAGGAGCAGGAATCCATACCGCAAGGCTGGGTGGAGGAGGCATCCGCGCAGGCCTAGAACCCCGGCGGAGCCTCGACCGTAAAAGATGGCGGAAAAGAAGGGGCCCAGAGACTTTCTTTCTACTTAAGCCCCAGCTCCCGTAGCACACCTTCCGCGACGCGCCTAGCCCACTCCGACCGGGCATCGTAGGCGACGACAACCTTACCGGTGTCCTTAACGTCCACCTCTCTCTCCGCCTTGCCGAACTTCACGCCCTACCACCCGCACACCTCCTCGCGCCGGGGGTTTAATTCTTTCCCGGTGATTCATCATGACAAAACGAGGCGGGCGCCGGGGCGTTGAGGGGGCTAAATTCGCCTCGAAAAAACTGTTTTTTCGAGGGGGTTGTTGCCCGTGGCCGGGCGCGTTTTCCCGGGGTTCTTCCCGGGGCCATCCGCGGACTGTTTTGTAGATGCAAAACCGCGCAACCGATATAAGGGGCTTCCGCGCCGAAAAAGCCGTGGAAGTGCCCGGGGAAGTAGTGGTACTGGTGGTAGTGGTGGCAGTGGCTGTCGCGGCGGCCTTCTGGCTGGCGAACATGGCTACCCAGCAGATGGGCCTAGAGATCCTCGACCTCAAAGCGTCGGCCAGCAGGTCCGGCGGTAAGACGGTCGTAACGGTGTACGCGTGGAACAGGGGCACGAAGCCCGCAACGATAGTCGCGGTGAAGGTGAACGGCCAGGTCTACGAGCAGCGGGTAGCCGTGGAGCCCGGCTCGTCAGCGTCGATAACGGTGGAGGCTCCGCCCGCGGACGCCCTAGAAGTAGTCGTGGTTACGGCTAGCGGAAGGGAATACCCCCTCATAGTGGGCGTGCCGTAGAAGTGGTAGCCCGGCGGGGATTCGAACCCCGGATCTGCGGGTCCAAAGCCCGCCATGCTTGACCGCTACACCACCGGGCTCGCCTAGAAAAAGGGGCGCCGGGGGATTTAAACCTTCAGCTTTAAAACGCGCGAGAACAGCGTGGCCGGTAAGCCTTCCCAGCCTTCCACGCGCAACCTTTTTAAGTCCTAAGCAGTTAAAAAAATGATGGCGGCGCAGAAAAGAAGGGGCATCAGCCCCGTGATAGCAACGGTCATCATCGTCGCCGTAACGATCGCTATAGCAATAGCGGTAGCATTCTGGATGACGGGCATAGTTGGCATCTTCACAGGCACAGTCGAGAAACTCGAAATAGTATCGCTTTATGCTGTGCCCAATGCTCAAGGAGGGTGGGATGTAACAGTTATCGTTAAAAATACTGGTACGATCTCGACGAGCATTGACAATATATTCATTAATGGAGTACCCGTAAAGAACTGCAACCCCGCAATAACTCCAAATCCTGATGTTACTGCTACTCCTCAACCTCTTAAGCCTGGTGGAGATCCCCTCACAATAACGTTTACTCTCGGAAATGGAAATGAATGCGGCGGGACAAAGTTTACTAGTGGCGTTAGTATTGAGGTGAAGCTTCACAGCACTGGTGGTAAGGAGTACCCCAAGCTAATAACCCTGCCGTAAAAATTAGGACAAGGATGGGTATGCAAAAGCAATCTTTTTTAATGTATTCTCTCATTGTAACCCAGAAAGAAAAACAATCATAAAGAGAGTGAGTAACTTGTGCACACTTATCGATTGAGTGGCAGCATTTGTGCTTGGAATGTCGTCACCTTTGGGCCTGTTCTTTTCTTTCTGTGCGCTAGGTATATTTACCTGCGTGTTTTTCGTGTTTTCGATGAGCGAGACGATTGAGTTTGAATTGGTTAGGCCCGTGAATCCGGCTGGAGTGAGCTTCATCAAGTACCTTTGGGGGGCTATAGGGGCGAGGAACAGGTCTTTGCTGGAGGACAGGGAGAGGAGGGGCGAGCTTACAAGGTTGATCCAGAAGCTTGGCTTCGCGCTCGAAGAGAAGGTTGGGGGCAACAAGCTGGTGACGGGCAGGGTTGTCTTGACGCTGGAGAACGGTAGGCCTGTGAGGCTAGCGCTCAGGGACGTGAAGGTCTGGGCGGAGACTGGGGCGCTGGAGGGAGAGGTTGCCGTAGAGCTCAAATAAAGATTTTTTAATGTTTCTGCGCCTTTCTATACCGTGTCGCGGCTTAAAAGAGAGCTTGGGCTGGGCTACGCGACGCTGTTCGGCGTTGGGTTGATACTCGGCGCCGGTATATACGTCTTGATCGGGAGGGCTGCGGGCATCGTGGGCGACGCTGTGTGGGCTAGTGTCGCGTTCTCCGGCGTCATAGCCGTTGCGACGGCTTTTTCTTACGCGGAGCTTTCCTCTATCTTCGCGAAGGCTGCGAGCACGTATACCTACGTGAGGGAGGCTTTCCCGGGGGCTGGGCTTCTGGCTTTCTTCGCCGCGTGGATGCTGTTCTTCGGCGGTGTCGCGGGGGCGGCTACGGCGGCGCTGGGCTTTGCCGGGTACTTCTCCAGGCTGGCGGGGCTGGGGGAGGGCTGGGTGGTCCCGGTCACCGTGGCCCTGCTCGCCGTGCTGTCTGTGCTGAACTGGTGGGGGATTAAGGAGTCGGCTTTCCTGAGCGCTGTCTTCACGGTGATAGAGGCGGGCGGGCTCGTGCTCGTGGTGTTGCTGGGCTTCCTCTTCCCGGCGAGGAGCCCCGGCTACCTCTCCTTCAACCCCTCCGTCGACCCCGTGATGGCTGTACTCGTGGGCGCCGCCGTGTTCTACTTCGCGTACACGGGCTTCGAGTACCAGCCGACGCTCAGCGAGGAGACCGTGGACCCCGAGAGGGTTATCCCGAAGTCCATAGTCCTAGCGGTCTCCGTGACGACGTTGCTGTACCTGCTCGTCTCCCTGTCTGTCGTCAGGCTTATGAGCTGGGAGGAGCTCGGCGCCAGTAAGGCCCCGATGGCTGACGCGGCTTCGAGGGCGTGGCCCCCCGCGTTCCACCTCTTGATGTTCATAGCCCTCTTCGCCACGACTAACACCTCGCTCGGCTTCCTCGTCTCGGCCTCGCGGCTAGCCTACGGGCTGGCGGAGGAGGGGGTTGCGTGGAGCGGCTTCGGGAGGGTTGACGGGTGGAGGAGGACTCCTCACGTAGCCGTCGCCTTCACGGGTGTTCTCGCCGCCCTGCTCGTCTTCGCGACGGACTACCTGCCCAGCGTCACCGGGTGGAGGCTGAGCTTCGGGGGGCAGGAGTACCAGCTGATAGACCTCGTCGGGAAGACTGCCAGCCTGGCTGTTCTCCTCGCGTTCTTCGTCGTGAACGCCGCCGTGGTCGCCTTGAGGAGGAGGGAGGGCCTCTCGAGGCGCTTCAGGGTTCCGCTCAACGTCGGCGACTTCCCCGTGTTGCCCGTGCTGGCGGACATACTCATAGCCGTGTTCGTCGCTCTGAGCTTCTGGGACTGGATCGTCTGGCTGAGCACAGCCCTCGTAGCCGCGCTGGGGCTCCTGCTCTACAAGCGCTGAGCTCTTAAAACCGGTGCTTTTTCTGGTAGTGTCGCCGCGGCGACTCTCTCGACTGTAACCTCTATCTCTACCTTGAAGTCGTCCTCGGAGGTCCTGGGGGACACCGCGCCTAGGCGGAGCGCCCCCGACTCCCCGGGGTGTACGAGTACTTCGAGCGTTACCCCCGGCTTCGTGCTGCGACCCACGTACGACGTCTTGCCGCCCGCCTCCAGCTTAACTATCGTGTAGGACACGAACCCCTCGATCCTCCTCAAGGTGAACCTGTAGACCAGGGTCTCCGGGGAGCGGTTCCCGAGCTCAACCTCGACCGTTCTGCCGGGCTCAAGCTCGAAGGTCAAAGGTTCACCGGAGCCCTTGAACCTCAGCTCTACTACTACCCTGCTAGCCATGCGTACCACGTGCTCCCCGAAGCCCAGCGCTTTAAAAGGATTTTAGTTCAAACGCTCCCGCAACCCTTCCCGGGCGTGCGAATGCGCGCCTGCTAGCCCAGGGCTTTCAGCACCGTGTATACTCCTACGGCGGCTATGAGCGCCGAGTATGCTAGCGCTACTTTCTCCCTCGGAGCCCTCGTGGACACGTGTACTCCGAGCCTCCCGCCAAGCACTCCGCCGGCGAGGTAGGCGGCGGCTATGGCGTAGTCCGCGTAGCCCGCCGAGGCGTAGACCGCGGACGTCGATAGCCCGAAGAGCCCTACGGCGAGGAGGGACGTGCCTATAGCCTTCTTGACGTCTAGCCCTGCCCAGAGGAGGGCTGGGGCTACGAGGAAGCCTCCGCCTATCCCGAGGAAGCCGGAGACGAAGCCTACGAGGGCGCTCCCGGCGGCGAGCCGTTTGAGGGAAGTCTTCCCGCCTGCGTACCTTCTCTTCGAAGCTACCCAGAACGAGAGGAGGACCATGGCTACCCCGAGGAGCGCTAGGAGTAGTTGCCCCTTCGTCTGCCTCCCGAGTAGCGCGCCTAGCGTCGAGGCGACGGTGCCTATACCGGCGAACACGGCGCCTGCCTTTAGCTCGGCGTTCCCGCTTTTCAGGTGCATCGCGAAGTTTGCGAGCGCGTTGAGCCCCACGGCTACGGAGGTCGTGCCTATCGCGACGTGGACGGCGGTGTCCTGGTCTAGGACCGAGGAGAGCCCGGCGAAGTAGAGTAACAGCGGTATCGCGAGTATGCTGCCTCCTCCCCCGACGAGCCCCAGCGCGAACCCTACGAGGACTCCGGATACGGCGGATAGGGCGTAGAGCGTTAAGGGGTACATCGGTTGTGGCTCCGCGGCGGGGGTTATACGCGTTGTGTCAAGGTTTATATCTGTGCGTACAGCTGGTAGTCTCGGTGATGAGGGTTTCTGGTCCCGAGGGGTGAGGAGAGCTTGATTGGCTGAGCTATAGGCTCGAGATGAGCTTTACCCTCCCCGAGTAGGGCTCGCCGAGCCTTCTCGCGAGCTTCTCGTCCGCCGTGTATACGTAGGTGTCCCTGAGGACTGCCAGCGCCACGTAGGAGGCGTCGTACACCGTTACGTCGCACCTATAGGAGATCTCTAGGGCTTTCCTCGCGTACTCGCCCTTGAGGGGGTAGAGCTTGAAGGAGTAGGCTTCGAGTGCTTCGAGTACCTGCGCCATTTCCTCCTCCGAGAAAAGCCTCTTGTAGTACAGCGCGTTGAGAACCTCGTACACGAGGAGCTCTGGGGCTACGAGCTCTACCTCCCCCTCGACGTACATGTCCCTTACTTTCAGCGCTTTATCCGAGCCCTCCTCCTCGACGAACCACTTCACAACCACGCTGGCGTCAACTACCGCTTCTCGCATCCCTGAACCTCCTCACGATGTCTTCGGCTTTTTCCTCTCCTCTGCTCCTCTTCCTAACTCTCTCGTTTATGAGGACTGCTTTCGCGAGGTTCTTTCTCCTCTCCTCGGCTATCTTCTCCCTGATAGCCCTCCTTATGAACTCGCTCCAGTTGATCTTCACGCTCTCCATAAGCCTCTTCGTCTCCTCGTCTATCCTTACGGTGATCACTGCCATTACTGTAATTCGCGTAAAGCTCGTATATAAAGGTCGCGGGGCTACCCTGCGAGCTCGGCTACAAGCCTCTTGACCTCGTGGTACGCGACGCCCAGGGATATGTCCCTGTAGACCGCCACTACGTAGCTCGTGAAGCCGTACTTCGCGTAGACGAGCCCGCCCCCCTCGCCCTCCGCCACTAGCACCTTCACGCCTATCCCCCTAGCCTTCCTCAAGACCTCCGAGGCGAAGGAGAAGGCCTCCGCCGCCCGCTCTACCTGTTCCCGCGTAATCTCCCCGGCGAGGTATACCTTGCCCCCCTCGACCGCGGCGACCCCCCTGAACCCCCTCGCCCTCGAGAGAAAGCTTCTCAGCACCCCCTCCCTGGAGCTCAAGCCGTGCACCCCGTCGGGCTGGGCTTCAGCCGAAAGCCCTGTCCCCGGCGTCGCCGAGCCCGGGCACTATGAAGGCTTTATCGTTGAGCTCCGGGTCCACGCTGAGGGTATAGATCCTGGCCTCCGGCTCGACGGATAAAACCCTCCTTATCCCCTGCTCCGTGGATATCACCGTGGCTACGTAGAGCCTCCCGTAGGAGTAGCCGCCTCCCTTCAGCCTCTCAATCACGCTCGCCAGCGTGGAGCCTGTTGCGAGCATGGGGTCTACTATTACCAGGTTCTCGGCGTCCGGCGGCATGGAGACGTAGGGAACGGAGACCTCGAGCCTCCAGTCCCGCGGCGGCGCGTCGGCCTCTAAGCGCTTCGCGGCGACGAAGCCCAGCGCGGCGTCGGGGAAGACTTCCAGCATCCCCATCGCCATCGGTAGCGCGGCCCTGAGGACAGCGACTATCGCCAGTTTTCCAGTAACCCTGACGCAGGGAGCCCTGCGTCCGAGCGGTGTCTCGACGGAGCACTCTTCGGTGGGGAGCTCCTCTGCTATCTCGTACGCCTCGAACACGCCTGCCTTGAACAGCAGCTCCCTGAACTCCCTGCGCGGAGTATCCCTGGATCTCAGCTTGCCGAGTATCTCCTGTAGCACCGGGTTCCCGAGAACCTTGACGCTACCCAAGGAAACCACCAGCCACTACCCGGTATCGGTATATAAGCGTTTTCACACGACGCGCAGGGTATATAAGGGGCCCGGAGGGCTGGGTGTACCGTGAGGATACACCCGGAGTGCGTGCTCTGCATCTACAGGACGAGGGCTGGGGAGGTGCTGGCGTCCAACCTCTCCGACGAGGCGAAAGTGGAGGCTCTGGGCAAGCTCACTGTTTTCTACGGCGGGCTCGTGGAGCCGTCGTCCTCCACGGTCGTCCTGGCGTGGAAGGCTTTCAGGAAGGTCAAGGAGCTGTTGGGAGCCGAGGACCCCTACAGGTATTTCAAGGAGCAGAGCCACGCGGCGGCAATGAGCGTTGTCGAGAGGCTCGCGGCGAGGGCTGAGGGGCTGGAGGGCTACGAGAGGTTCAAGTACTTCCTGTCGCTGAGCGTCGCGGCGAACCTCGTGGACCCGGGGTCCCCGATGGGGGTTTCGCCGGAGCAGCTCCTCGAGAAGGCCTCCTCGCTGAGGTTCGCGAGGGACGAGACGGACAGGCTCTACCTAACGCTCCTGCAGAGCTCTAGGGTCACGTACCTGCTGGATAACTGCGGCGAAGCGGTGTTCGACGGGCTCGTCCTGAGGGAGCTCAGGAGGATGGGAATCCAGCTCAAGATAGTGGCGAAGGGTGCTCCCTACCAGAACGACGTGACGCACGACGACGCCCTGAGGATGGGCTTCCAGGAGCTCGGCGAGGTCGTGAGCACGGGGAGCGATTTTCCCGGGGTGGTCCCGGGCTACGTCTCGGAGGAGGCTGTGAAGGCCCTCGAGTGGGCAGACGTCGTGATATCGAAGGGCATGGCTAACTTCGAGGCTTTCCTGATGAGCCCGCCGAAGACCGCGGTATTCGTAGCTTTCGTGGCAAAGTGCAGGCCCATAGCGCAGGCAGCCAGGGTGAACCCCGGCGACGCCGTCGCCGCCTTCCTGAGGTACCCTCAAGGGCTTAGGCAGTCCCTTTGAGGAGCGCGCGCTCCGCAGTCGCCAGGTTTTTTAATGTGTTTTTCGCATAGGTATCCGCCGAGAGATGAGTTAAATGAGCAAGGGAAACTTGAAGGAAAAGCTGAAGGAGATACAGAAGGACATTCCCATCGAGGAAGGTTCTCTCGCTACGTACGTAGGGCTCATAGAGGTGCAGGAAGAGGCTAAGGGGTTCTACGCCGAGAAGTTCAGGGATATAGACGTGGAGAAGGTTCAGGAGGGCTTCAAGGAGGGTAAGCCCGCTTTCCTGTCGCTACCCCTTGAGATAAGCGAGGAAGACATCGAGAAGGCCTACGCGGCGGTGACGGGCTACCTCTCCGAGAGCCTTCCGGAGACCAGGGAGCCTATAGCGAGGATAGAGGAGTCCAGGAAGACCGGGGAGCTCAGGCTGAAGGAGCTCTCGGACGCACTGTTCGCAGGCGACGAGGAGCATGTCCATGGGGTGGCGGAGAGGGTTGGCGTGGACCCGGAGATACTGGAAGCCGTGATCGCCTGGTCCCTTCAGCCGATATTCCAGGCCCTCTCGGACGCCGTCAGCTCGAAGGTAGACTTCTCGACGTGGACCAGCGGGCGTTGCCCTGTGTGCGGCGGCCCGACCAAGCTCGAATACGTCGACGCGGGTGGTCACGCGCATCTCCGGTGCCAGTTCTGCGGGACGGAGTGGGGCTACCCGGAGGGGAAGTGCCCGTACTGTGGTAACTCGGACAGGAAGACGGTGGTCGAGATCCCCGTTAAAGGCGAGGACAAGTTCAAGCTGATGGTTTGCTACAAGTGCGGTGGCTACTGGAAGGTCGTCGACGAGAGGGTTGTAGGGGGAGGCGTACCGAGGGAGCTCTACGACATATGGTCCTTTAGGCTGGACCTGCTGGCGACGGGAGGAGAAAGGTAGAATCTTTTTCTAGCCTGATACCGTGACTTTTCCTACGAGCGTTTCGGGCAGGTAGAAGCCGGTGTAGGTATTCCTGGGGGTTCTGGAGAACCTCAACGTGGGGGCCGACTGGTATATGTTCCCGGCTATCGTTACGGGCTTGAGGGGTTTAAGTTCCCCGTTCTTGACGAGGTATGGGTTCGTGGCTACAACGCTGAAGTTACCCGTGACGTAGTTCACCGTGTGAACGCTTAGGAGGCTTCCGTCCACAACGACGGCGGCGTCTCGCGCTAGCTCCTCCTCGGACTCGTCTCCTCCCTCCACTACCATGTTCGAGCGCGACACCGTGTACGAGCCCCTAGCCCTACCGGCGTTACCGGTGCTCTTCGTCGACATCCTCCTGGCGGTGTACGTGTTGTGCAGGTAACCCCTAAGCACGCCTCTTTCGACCAGCAAGGTCCGCCTGCGCGGCACACCCTCGGCGTCGAAGAGCGAGGTCTCAATGCCTCCGGGGAGGGTTCCGTCGTCTAGGAGCGTCATCTCTCCGAGGACCTTTTCGCCAACCTTGTCTCTCAGCGGGCTGAGCCCCTCGAGGACGTTCATAGCGTTGAGCGCGGGTACGAGCAGGTAGTCCAGGAGCTCCGCCAAGGGGTAGGGCTTGAAGAGCACGTTCCCGGTTACCGAGGATCCCAGCTTCTCACCCCTAGCCGCGTCGAGCGCCAGCCTGCTGGCTCTCTCCGCTAGCCCCTCCAGCTCCGCGACCATGCTCCTCGAGTGGATGAACGCGAAGCCCGTCCCCTCTCCGCCCGCGTGCGAAGCCTTCGTGGAGAGGTACACGCCCATCGACGTCCCCCTGTCCTCCGCTCTCAGCCCCCTGCTGTTGTAGACGTAGCTGTAGCCGGAGGCCGCGCTCGCCCCCGACCCGGTGACCTTCACGTCCGGGAATCTTCCCCGCACCTCCTCCGCCAGCTCTCTAACCGCGGCGATAAGCCAATCCGCGCCCAAAGTCGCTACCCCCTCGTCGAAGCCCACCCAGCCGTGCGTCGGCCCCTCGGGGTCGGGTAGCCCTCCCCAGTGTGGGTCCTCCTCGGCTACCCTCGCCATCGCCACCCCCCTCTCGAGGATTTCGGAGAGGACGTCCCTGTCCAGGGAGGTCGCCGTGACGATGGCGACCCTCTTGCCCTTGGCCACGCGTATCCAGACGTCCACGGATGCCCGCGAGAGCGCCTTGGGGTAGGCGCCCTCCGACTTGACGCTCCTCTCCCTGTACACCGAGAAGCTAGCCTCCGCCTCGTCCGCCCCTAGCTCGAGGGCGCGTTTTACGAGCCACTCCGCCAAGTACGGTATCTCTCCGATCATCTCTCACCACCCACGAGCAAGCGGGAAACTCTGAGCGTCGGTCCACCGTCGCCTACGTGGACCATCTGTCCCCACTTGCCGCAACCGCCGAAGGGGCTCGTGGATATTTCTACGTTTTTACCGGCGGCATCTACGTACTTCAGCATCTCGAGTATGTTCCCCGCCAGTACGACGTCCCTGACTGGCTGCTTCAGCTCCCCGTTCTCCACTATATACCCTATCCTGGCGTTGAACGTGAACGTGCCGTCCTCCTCCACCTGCCCGCCCGCCGGCTTGTCCAGCAGTATGCCGTGCCTAGTCTCCCTGATTATCTCTTCCTCGGTCCAGTCGCCGGCCTCGAAGAACGTGTTGCGCATGCGGACGATCACGTCGTGGGCAAAGCTCTGCGCGCGCCCGTTGCCTGTAGGCTTCATCCCCGTGAGTGCCGCGCTCTCCCTGCTGTGCAGGTAGCCCTTGAGCACCCCCTTCTCCACTAGGATCGTGCGCTCCGTGGGAACCCCCTCGTCGTCGGCGAGCAACACGTAGCCTCCCCTCTCGTCGAACCCGGAGTCGACTATTGTTACCTGCTCGCTTGCGAGTACCTCTCCCAGCCTCCCGACCAGCGGGCTGGACCCGGCGAACACCCCGTCGCCTTCCGTCAAGTGCCCGAAGCTCTCGTGGGCGAACACCCCCGTGAGCTCGGGGCGGGTGATGACGGTCTGTAGCCCGGCGGGAGGCCTAGACGCGTTCAGCGCGGCCCTAGCGACCTCGAGTGCCTTCTCGGCTATAGCCTCGGGCGCGCGGTCCCCCGTGAACGCCTCGAGGCCCTTCGACGCTCCGTAAGTCTCGGTCCCGTCGCCCACCCTGCCGTTCTCCCTAAGCACGGCGGTAGCCGAGACGCCCGTAACGAGCCTCTCCGAGGACACCTCCAGCCCCTCGCTCGTATAGACCTCCACCCTCCCGTAGTACGCCCCGTACCTCACGACAGCCGAGGAGGCGCCCCCGGACTTTAGGGTCTCGTAAGCCCTCTTGACGAGGTCGAGCTTCTCCGCGAGCTCTGCGCGCGCCGGGTGCCTCTTCACGCCCTCTATGCTGTACCGCCTCTTGGAGGCCTCCACCTCCGCTAGCCTCTTGTTGCCGGGCCCCAGAGCCCTAGCCGCCTTGAAGGCCTCTTCGAGCGCCGAGAGCAACCCATCCCTGCTCAAGTCGAAGGTGGATGCGAAGCCGAAGTTGCCGTTGTAGAGCACCCTTACGCCGACTCCCCTCAGGCGCTGGTTGCTCATAGAAGCTATCCTGCCGTTAACGTAGGAGATGATCTCGCGGGTGCTCTCCTCGAACCGGACCTCGGCGAACTGTACGCCCAGAGAACCCGCTTTCCCGAGTACCAGCTTCACGTCGTCTTCGTGCATCAAAGTATACGCGGGCACGCCCTTTATGAGCTTAGCGTCGCGGAGAGGTTTTTAACGCCGATCCGGACCTAAAGCACGTGGCGAGGTTTAGGGATCTCGGGGGCGGGCTCTACTGGTCGTCGTGCCCAGACGACGACCTACTGGAAACCCTCGCAAAGCGGGGGCTCGGGCTCGTCGTAGACCTCACCGAGGAGGAGTGCCAGTACAGCGTTCCGAGCGGGGTCGACAGGGTGAACTACCCCATCCCGGACTTCTCCTTCAGGGCCTTCGAGGGGGTCCTCGTGAAGGCAGTCCTCCCGTCGCTACGCTACCTGGAGAGCGGTAGAGGGGTTCTCGTGCACTGCTACGGCGGGATAGGTAGGAGCGGGAGCACTGTCGCCATGATCCTCGCGCTTAGGGACGGTTCCTCTTTTGAAGGCGTGCTCCGCAGGTTGCGGCGCCTCGGGTACGAGAACGAGACGCTGTCGCAAGCTCTAGCCGTGAGGTGGTTCTACCGCGTCAAGGGGCTTCTCGACGTCGGCTTCCTCGAAAGGCTCCTCCTGGAGCTCGAAGACGAGGGGTACTGGAAGTTCTTGGACCACGCGTCGAGCGTTGCCGGCGTCGCTCTCGACGTGCTCGAATCCCTCTCCGGTATCTACGGCTTCGATAGGAGGGACTACGTGAACGCCTACCTGGCGGGACTCCTGCACGACGTGGGAAGGGTTCTCGGCCCCGAGGAGAGGCACCACGAGGTTGGGGCTGAGTGGGTTAAGAGAAACCCCCTCCTAAGGGGGGTCTGCGACGTCGACATAGTCTCGTTTGCCGTGTACCACCACAGGAGGAAGACCAGGCTGACGGAGGACCCGCGCATCGAGAGGCTCGGGGTAAAAGCGGGAGTCATAGCGGCGGCCGTCAGGCTCGGAGACGCCTTCAAGAACGCCTACGCCGGCGAGGGGACCTACGTGGGCACAGAGCTGCGCGGCTCGAGGCTCGTGATTGTAATCAACGGCCACCTCAACAAGGGTGTCGACAAGCGGAGAATCGAGGAGAAGGCGAAGGCGCTCGAAGAGCTCGATAGGAGCATCGCTGTGGAGGTCGAGGAGGAGCTCTAGCGTAGCGCTTCGGTAAAGGTTTTAAAGGCGCGGGGCGTTTATTCTCGTAGAATGAGCGATAAGTTGCTGGGTAAACCGTTCGTCAGGGAGGCGGCATTCTGGGAGCCGGTTCAGGGGAAGCCGGGCTACGTGAAGTGCAATCTCTGCAACAGGAGGTGCGTGATAGCCCCCGGTAGGTTCGGGGTTTGCGGTGTGAGGAAGAATATCGACGGCAAGCTTTACACGCTGGTCTACGGCCTCTTGACAGCCGCGAATCTAGACCCTATCGAGAAGAAGCCTCTCTCCCACTTCTACCCGGGTAGCGCGGTGTTCTCGGTGTCCACGCCCGGCTGCAACTTTTTCTGCCAGTTCTGCCAGAACTGGGAGATAAGCCAGAGCAGGCTGGAGAGAGGGCTCTACGGGCACTACTACCCCCCGGAGGACGTCGTAAGGGAGGCTAAGAGGCTGCAGGCGGACGGGATCTCGTACACCTACAACGAGCCAACGATATTCTACGAGTTCATGCTGGACACTGCGCGCCTAGCGAAGAAGGAGGGCCTCTTCAACACGATGGTTACGAACGGCTACATATCCCCGGAGGCCCTCGACGAGCTGGCGCCCTACCTGGACGCCGCCACCGTGGACTTCAAGGGAGGAGGCGACCCGGAGTTTTACAGAAAGTTTATGGGGGTGCCAGACCCAAGCCCCATCTACGACACGTTGCTCAGAATGAAGGAGAAGGGGATCCACGTAGAGATAACGAACCTTGTGGTTCCAATAGTGGGCGACGACGAGGAGAAGCTGAGGTCCCTGGCTAGGTGGGTAGCGGAGAACTTGGGCGACGAGACGCCCTTCCACCTCCTGAGGTTCTACCCCCACTACAAGATGATCGACTACCCGCCGACGGAGGTCGGGGACCTCGAAAAGCTCGCGGGGGTGGCGAGGGAGGAGGGGCTCAAGTACGTCTACATAGGGAACGTGTGGGGGCACCCCCTCGAGAACACTTACTGCCCGAAGTGCGGCCACAGGGTCATAGAGAGGAGGGGCTTCTTCATAGTGAAGTGGGATTTAACGGAGGACAACAGGTGCCCGGTGTGCGGCGCGAAGATAAACATAAAGGGGAGCTACAGGAAAAGAAGCTGGGACGTCTTCTTCTACTAGCGTAGCTTTATCGCGAGCCCCCCGCCCTCCTTCTTCTTCCCCGGGATCTCCACGTGCCTCCAGTCCGCGGTCGAGACAACCTTCCTGCCACGCTTCTCCATCACGTAGGCGTACGCGCTGAGGGCGGCGCACGCTCCCATAGCGGCAGCGATCACTGCCTGCTTGTGCGGCATCTCGGTCACGTCTCCCGCCGCGAATACTCCGGGCCTGCTTGTACGGCACGCCTTGTCGACCACTATTTCCCCCTTCTCGTTCAGCTCCACGAAGCCCCTCAGGAAGCCCGTCTTCGTCACGTAGCCTATCTCGACGAAGACCCCGTCTACCTCCAGCGTTCTGAGCTCCGAGGTTCGCTTATCCCTCACGACGAGCGCTTGCACTCTCTTATCTCCCTTCACCTCGGCGGGCTCCGAGAACGGCACGAGCTCCACGTTGCCCTTCGAGAGGGCCTCCCTTAGTAGCTCGTCTTCTTCGATGGGCTTCTCGCCGGGGAACACCCAGTAGACCTTGCTCGCGTAGTCTCTGAGCAGGATGATGTTCTCGTAGTTGTGTGCCCCCCACCCTACCAGCGCGACTCTCCTACCCCTGTACAGCGGGGCGTCGCATATAACGCAGTAGGACACCCCCCTACCCTTGAACTCCCTCTCTCCGGGGACTCCCATCTCCCTCGGAGACTTCCCGAACGCGAGTATCAGCGCGTCGGAGGCGTACTCAGCGCCGGAGGCCGTCTTCACGACGAACACGCCTTCCCTCTCCTCGACGCCTACGACCTCGTCGAACACTATCTCGGCGCCGTACGTCTTCGCCTGCTCCTCTACGCGCCTAATTAGCTCCAAGCCGCCTATAGACATGAATCCCGGGAAGTTCTGGATCTCGGTCGTGAGGAGTAGCTGTCCTCCCAGGTCGGCGCTGACAACGAGTGTTGATAGCTTCTGGCGCGCCGCGTAGAGCGCGGCGGTTAGGCCGGCGATACCGGCCCCCACTATTACTACGTCGTACTTCTTCATGTGCGTCCCCGCCATAGCTTTTCGGCTAGGCTTAAATGCTTTACAGCCGAAAAGCAGAAAAACCCCGGGAGGCTTCTACCCGTTTGTGTCCAGCCACGTCACAATGCGGGGTCTCCTGGTAAGAGGTGTCACGGCGCTCGCCATAGTGCTAGCCCTGATGTACTTGTTCTCGACGAGCCTCTACATACCGGTGCCAGTCTATAAAGGGGTAAGTGTCGGCAATATCGTCGTAGCTGTTCTTTCGATTGTCTTCCTGATTAAAGCAGAGTCCCTCGCAACGCCTCTTGCAAGCGAGGTTGCGCTCCACTTGAAGCTTCAACCCGGGAGGGTGGGAGGCGTTGCGAAGTGGGCTCTAAGGCTCTTGTCGCTCCTCGTACTTTATGGAGGCTTCTTCGGGGTCGCCGTGCCGGTGTTCGACGTCTTCCTGGAGCACCACGTGTCGCGCGTAGTCTACGACTCTGTATTCGTGGTAGCAGCCGCAGTAACCGTCTACGAGCTTGTTAAGTCCGCTGTCTCGTAGCTTTCTCCTCGAGGTAGAGCTCAAGGTAGGTCTTTGGGAGGGGTTCTCCCGTCAGCCCAAGCCTGCTTACAACTTCTCTCAGGGCCTCGACCCCGCCGCCCTTGTCCTCGATCTCCACGAAGAAGCCGAGCCCCTCGACGTAGTCCAGCGAGACCTCGGTTCCGTCGAGCACGTAGAACTCTCTGTGCTTCCTCAGGGTGGCAACCTCGGAGAAGCCGAGTCTCTCGAGTATTTTCCTCAAGGCCTCCGCAGCCTCTACCCTCGCTACGATCTCCTCCCTGTTCTTCGCCCATCCGCCCTCCTTGGGCCCCTTGTACGTCAACTCGGCGTAGGAGCCGCTACCCGAGTAGTTCACCCTGAGCCTTAAAGCCTCGTCCGTCGATGCGAAGTCCCTGCAGGGGTGCTGGAAGTATATGTCCACCTGGTCGACGGTGTCAACGTAGGCGGCGCCGGCCTCGCGCAACTTCCTCCTTAGAACATCGTGCCCCTCTACCCGGAACTTAACCTCGACTTCTCTAGGCATCGCTACTCCTGGTTCCCCACGACAACGACGTTCTTAAGTGTTTCCGCGAGCATATTCACCCTGTAGGATACTCTCAGCATGGAGGAAGAGGCTAGCAGGGCCCTGCACTTGTCTCCAGAGCTTATAGCCTCCCCGATCTCCTGGAGAGCGTGGGAGAGCTCGGACTTCACCTCCTCTATAAGCGCCTCCGTCTTACCTCTGTACTCCATCGAGAGGGGCATGGAGGAGACTTTGAGGAACGATGAAAGAGCGTCCGCGAGGGTGTACATAGTGTTGCTGAGCACGAAGAAGTAGTTATCCTCCGTTAAGAGCGCCGTCGAAAGAAGCACCATCCCGAGCTTGTGGAACTCCTGGGGGTCTATTACCCCGCTCTTCAAGCTTCTCGAAGCCTCGAGGAGCAACCTGTGGATGTTACCGGTCAGATCCACCTAACCACCTTCCTACTCCTCCCCTTGGTGGACATCAGCACGTAAGCTTTGTACAGGAGCTTTTTAGCTTTTTCAATGTCCTCCAGAAGGCTCTCCGCGTCCCTCCTCTCCTCCTCTCCACCCCCGCACATAACGATCTTCGCCTTCACCTCCGCGATCACGAGCTCGAGAGCGAGATCCTTAAGCTCGGCTATGTCAGCCTCTCTGAGTACAGCCTCGGCTACCCTCCTGTAATAGTAGTAGCTTTTCTCGCAGGTTTTCCCGCCCTCAGCCATCGATGCGCCACTCTAGCTGTCGCGCGCCGACACTTGAACTTTTTTCGTAAAATTCACGGAAAACCCCGGTTGACAAGCGATAAATACATAATTAGCCTCGGAGAGGGATACCCAGGTGCCTGTTGTGGCGCTACTTGAAGGCTGGTACGCGTCGATAGCGAGAAGCGGGGAAGCCTTCAGGCTGACTCCGAACGAGTGGAAAGTCCTGGTATCCGTCGTGAACTCTACGACGGTCTCGCGCGTATCGGAGCAGGCGAAGCTACCCTACAGCACTGTGATAGACGTTATGAGGAGGCTCTCGGGGAACGGTCTCGGGATACACTTCATACCGTACTTCGACCTAGCGGGCCTGAGGAAAGTCTTCGCGTTGATAGAGGGTGCTCCCATTTCCGGGTACCCCCTCTACACTACAAACGTTTACAGGCTCATCGGGAGAGGTTTCTTCACGGGGGTTCTGGGTCTTGTCCCGGACTACCTGGTCAACGAGTTCTTCGCTAGCCTGCCGCGGGAGCCCGTCGCTACGGTGGTCGGGGATGAGTACAGGCACTGGGCTCCAACGGGGAGGCTAACGAGGTACGTCGCGGCGCACGGCATAGTAGTCCCCGCCTACGACCAGCTGGAGGATGTGCTCTACGCGTCGAGGGGACCCGTGACGAGGAGGGAGAAGAAGTGGGTGGACTGGGTGGACGTGCTGATAGTCTACTTCAAGATGAAGTACGCGTTTACGAAGCTGAGCGACGTCTACTCCCTGGCGAAGAGCGTTTTCGGCACGGCTCCCCCCAGCAGGCAGCTGATGAGCTACCATTACAGAACCCACGTCTCGCCCCTATGGTCCTACAACGGCGTGAGCTTCAGGATAGACAGGCACCTCGCGCCCGAAAGGGTTTACGTTCTCCGGGGTAACGCGAGCAAAGTCGCCGCCAGGACGCTTATCGAGGCACCCTTCTTCTTCGAAGCGCTTGTGAACGAGGAGTCTTCCGTCCTCCTCGCGCAGACCCCGTGCTACATGTCCCCCCTTGTATACAGGGTTCTTGCCGAGACGCGCGTGGACCTTCCCTACGGCGAGCTCTTAGTAGCCGAGTCCTGGAGCTTCGAGTGGCTTACTAGCGACGCGGTGAAGCATTACAGGGACCACAACGAGTGGCTCCACCCATCTGTGAGCGTGAGGATGCTCCCACCCGATGCAAAGTAATAACAAAACTTAATAATAACCCCGTTTACTTCAAGTATTGTGGAAACCGGGAAAAACGTCGAAGAAGTAGTGCTCAGGGTGAGCGAGGAACTCGAAAGATTTGGGTTAAAGAACATAGTCTCGGAGGATTCGAGAACCCTGATCGTGCTCCTCGACGTGGCTGAAGGTAAGGAGGTCCCCGTCCTAACGACGTTCAGCGAGGAATCCTTCTCCATAGTAGTGCCCGTTAACGCCAGTGTGTCCGAGCTAGAGGAGCGCCTTAGCGGCCTAGGAGGCAAGGTACACACAATGGATCTAGGAGAGAACCTAGCAGGCATAGTTGTCGAGGCAGAAGGCTTGCCGGGCGCTGAGGAGCTTGCAGGGAAGCTAAGGGAGGTGGGCAGGCTCTTGGAGAGCCTCTTATCCTCAGAAAAAGTAGGGGTTTGTTGCTCTGGGGAAGTACTAGTGGAAGCTTAGCCGCCGGGAGTGCCGTGGAACGGGACCTCTCTCCATATAAAGTCCCAGATGTCTTTCTCCGTAACAACCTCTCTTTTAACTATTAGCTCCAGTATGTTGAGCAGGAGGCGGTGATGCTTTACCTCGTCGTCGAGAATGTACCTAAACAGGTACTCCACTCTCTTGTCGTCCACCTCCTTAAAGAACCTGTTCAGGGTTTCTATCATTTCCTCCTCCATCCTTATGTGCGTCTTCACTATCCCCTCAAGCCTTGAAAAGTCCTCCTCCGTGATAGCAGGTCCTACCTCGCGGAGTATCCTCAGTATGCCGGAGTAGATTTCCGCGTGCTTCCTCGAATCGTTTGCAATGCTACCCAGAATACTCTTGATCACCTCGCTTTTGAGGCTTTTAACGCCCTCTTCTAGTTTTTCCGCGTTTAACAACTCCAGCTTTACGGCTTTTTCCAGCTGGTCTAGGAGCTTTTCCATGGGTCTCGATCCTATTACCTAGTGTCCCGTATATATTCTTGCTTCTCTTCCTCGCAAGGTATTCTTTGAAAAGCTTCTCCACGTTCTGCCTGGAGGTATACTTGCCGTGTGGCCTGAGCCCCCCGGAGAAGCTCCTCGGTATATGCATCAACTCGTGGATAAGCACCTTAATCTTCTCGGCATCGCCCAGCTTGTCGAAGTTCTCCGAGACTACCTCGATTATGTATAAGGGCTTAAGCCCCAGGGCGACCTGAAATATCCTCGGAACGCCGTAAATCCTGGCGTAAGCCTTGGAGCGTGAACCGTGGCTTCTCACGAAGTGCAGGCGCCTTACATCTATCCAGTCCAGCCCTAGGCACGCCACTATATCCTCTACAAGCTCTTCAACGTCTCTGGCGCGCTCATACCTTATCCTCGGCATACCTAGCTACCCACTCGACTACCCTCCTCACGCCCTCCTCGAGGCTCGTCGAAGCCCTGAACCCGAGCATCCTCGCCGCTTTCTCGGTGCTCGCACAGCTACGCCTAATCTCCTCAGGTCTTGCCGGCTCTCTCAAGACCCCTACGCGCTTGCCGGTAACTTGCTCGAAAAGCCTGACTAGCTCGTTCACCGAGACGCAACGCCCGCTCGCAACGTTAAACACTTCGAAGCCACCGCTCCACTCGGCGATCACAGCCTCGAATGCCCGCGCTACGTCCCCCACGTAGACAAAGTCCCTAGTCTGGTTTCCGTCACCGTACACCTTCACCGGCAAACCCGAGAGCACCCTGCGGGCAAACTCGTAGATCACTCCCCGCCTGCTGTACTCCCCGTACACGTTGAAAATCCTCAAAGCAACGCAGACCACGCCCCTCCCCGAGAAAAACCTACAGAGCTCTTCGCCAACCCTTTTCGTCAACCCGTAAAAAGACTTCGGCCTCGCGTCTACCTCCTCCCCCGCGGTAAGCCCCCCTAAGTCTCCGTACACCGCCGCGCTCGACGCGAACACGACCTTCCTAACCCCTGCGCGCGAAGCCTCCGCTAATAGAGCCCGTGTACCCTCTACGTTCACGCTCCAGTACTCCTCCGGCCTTTCCTCGCTCTCCCGGACGTCCACGAGGGCTGCCAGATGGATTACCGCGTCGACTCCCGATAGAAACCTCCTCAAGGCTTCGGCGTCCCGCACGTCGCCCTCGTAGACCTCGGCGCCCACCTTCTCCAAGTCCTCCCTCCCCACGGTCGCCCTGGAGAAGTCGTCCAGCACCACTACCTGGAACCCGCGCGACGCGAGGTACCTGGCCGTGTTGAAGCCTATGAAGCCGGCGCCCCCCGTTATACCTACATTCACGAATCCCCGCTCTAACTTTTAGAATTAATATGCCTTTCGCGGTGTACGCACGATGCTCTCTGCAAACTAAACTAAACTTTAGTAAGTGTGCAATTGTTTTTAATCACACGCGCGACGCCCGAGGACATGGGACGCAGGCCCGAAACTTTCGCATAAACGCGCAAGCTAGAAGCCAGGCTATTTACTAGAGACCGCCAGTAGCGCTGCCAGAGTTCTTCTGAACTCGTTGATCTTCTTTATGATCGAGTGGTAGATGAGAGTCCCCTGCATCGGGTACCTCGTGAACGCCTTCAGCTTCAGAGTCCCGCCTTCGGGCACTAGGGTTATGTCCGGGTCGGTAGGCTGAGGGATAGGCCCGGCGGGGGCTTCTACCTCGGCGTACATTGCAAGCAACAGCGCGTCCCCCGTCGAGACTATCTCTGCTGTCATGAACTCGTCCACTACGAGCAGGTCCCACCGCTCGCCCCGGGGCTGTCTTTGGAGCGCAGCTGGGAGTTGCTTGAAGTCCTCTAGTAGCGAGAACCTGACGCCGTCGCGCACGAAGGTTTTCTCCTCGATGGCTCATCACCACCTGGCTCTTTCTGACGACTATGTGGGTAAACAATATATTTGCATTTCGCGGAGAGCTTTACGTGGCCGGAAAGAAGAGGTTTATTGCAAGGGTGGACGAGGAGGGCAACGTAAAGCTACCCTTAGCGGTGCTAAAGGATATGGGCGTAACGCTTCCAGCCTACGTCAGCATAACCCGCGAGGGCTCCGCTTTGCTACTGAGGTTTAGGACTAAGAGGTCGCCGCTCAGGCTGGGCAGGCAGATAAGGACGGAGGAGATGGAAAAGCTGATAAAAGAGGCCCTGGACGAGTTGGTGATCGCGAGATGGGAGACGTAACCAGGATAGTTGTCGACACGGATATCCTGTTGCACGACACCTTCGAGGATAGCGAGAAGCACGCCGAAGCCTCGGAGCTCCTCGATGAGGCTGACAGGATCTACCTGGCCTCCATCGTGGTGCACGAGTACCTCTGGCTTCTCCTCACGAAGTTCAAGATAGACATCGACAGTGTGCGTGAAAAGCTGGAGGAGTACTTCAGCGACGCGCGCTTCATATACATAAGTGAGAACAGCGAGGTATTCATGGGGGCGCTCGACCTGATGAAAGAGGACAAGGCTGACCCCTCCATGATCAACGACTACATAATCCTGGTACTCGCCCAGAGGATGGGTGCAACGCTGGCTACCTACGACGAAGAGCTGAGAGAAATAGCGAAAAAGCTCGGAGTACCCGTAGCGCCCTAGCTCCCGGCAACTCTCCTCATGAACCTCTCCATCCTGACGAAGGCTTCCTCCAGTTGCTGTACGGGGGGTAGGAAAACCAGCCTAACGTGGCGGGCACCTAGGGGGCCGAAGCCGGATCCGTAGACCACGAACACTTTTTCTTCTAGTAGGAGCCTCTTCGTGAACTCCTCGTCATCCATGTCGACGTCGATCCGCGGGAACGCGTAGAAGGCTCCCGCGGGGCTAGTGGCCAGGCTGACTCCCGGTATCTCGTTAAGCCTCCTAACAGTGTAGCGCCTCCTCTCGTCGAGCCTCCTCTTGAGGTCTTCGAGGTGCTTCGGAGCCTTTACGGCAAACCTTGCCAGCGCGACTTGAAGTGGGGTAACGGCGCTGAGCCTCGTCATCAGGAATCCTAGGAGGGCGGCCCTCAGATCCGCGATTTTCTCTTCAGGCCCCCTCAGGTAGATGTACCCGAGCCTCCACCCGGTTACGAGGAATGTTTTAGAGAAGCCGTTCATGCCTATCACTACGTTGTCCTCGCTGGCAACGGCGGCTGTGCTCTTGAAGGAACCCTCGAACACAAGTGCGTCGTAAATCTCGTCGGAGACTACCGGTAAGCCGTGCTCTGCCGCGATGTCGAGTATCTCCTTCACCGTTTTCTCGGGGTAGACCGCTCCCGTGGGGTTGTGCGGGTTGTTTATCACTATGAACCTCGTTTTATCGGTTATCTTCCTCCTGATATCGTCGGGGTCGGGCCTCCAGCCCTCCTCTTCCAGCGTCCGGTAAAACACCTTCTTGGCGTTGTAGAAGTCCGCGAAGTTTATGTAAAGAGGGTAGCTCGGGTCAGGTATGAGCACCTCGTCACCCTCGTTTACGAGCGCGGCGTAGAGCGCGTTTATGCCCTCGGAGACCCCGTTCGTCACGAGCACGTTCTTAGGGTCGACTTGAACGCCGTTCCAGGACTTCTCCTTGAAGGCTATGGCTTCGCGAAGCTCCTTGAGCCCCTCTGACGGAGAGTAGTAGTGGTGCCCTTCTCTGAGGGCCCTGCAGGCTTCTTCGACAAGCTCGCTCGGAGGAGTGAAGTCGTACTTCAAGGGGTCGCCGATGTTCAAGTATATTACCTTCTCCCCCTTCTCCTCGAGGGACCTTGCGAGAGCGTTGTACTTCCTTATAGGGTAGTCCAGCCTACCTATCCTCTCAGACAGTCTGGTTTTACTCACGTAAATACATTTTGCGCATATGTTTAAATATTTTTAGCACATGCCGAAAGTATAGCGCGTATAAGAACCTCCAAACGAAGGCACGGGTACCCGCGTTTTTTCCCAAGCTTAGCCAACCGGTGGCCGGAGAAGCACGTGGCGCGACCCCCCTCTCAGCGCCGAAAGCTTTTAGTGTATGCATCTCCAGCGAGGCTTGACGCGAAATGGACAAGAAAGTAGTATACGCACTACTAGCAGTCGCTGTGGCCGTCGCCGCCGGGCTGAGCCTCCTCTTGCTGAAACAGGCTGCGCCGCCGGGAAGCGTCCAGCAGCCGCAGCCGTCCTGCCAGCCTACAAGCCTAGTCTACGTGTACCTTGACGAGGCGCAGAAAAACCTGGGTGACACTATAACCTCTAACTTCAAGGTAGTGCTACAGCAGTACGGGATCAACATAGTGAATGTCCCCGTGTGCTACCTGCCGGCATCGAGCCTCCCGGAGAAGCTCAGAGTGTACCCGGCGCTCCTTCTCAAAGGGAATATCTCCGCGCTAGAACAACTGGTCGTAGGCGAGGTTGGGGGCTACAAAGTTCTAAACCCAGGTGTTTCAGCCTACATGGCTTCCTCCGCGGGGGCTTCTCCCGTTTTCACGTACCAGTCGGAAGCCATAATAGTGAACTCCACTGCTCCGTTTACAGGCATAAGGGCGGGCGAGGACGACATGAGGCGTATACTGAGCCAGCTCTCCCTCTCCAATGTCTCCAGGATAACCTACGTCACGCCGAGTAGTGTGAGTTTCACGTTGACAAGGTTACCGGCGATAGTCTTCAAGTCGGACTACAACCTCTCGAAGGGCTACGCCTTCATAAAGCCTTTAGGCAACGGATACTACACCTTCAGAGAGGACGTCTCGGGCAGAGTACTGGAATATTTCGGAGTTCAAGTCTACGAAATCAGAACACCTCCTCCCTCTTACCTGGCAAGGGAAGGTGTCCCTGTAGGCTCCTCTAGCTTAACCCTTTACATACTCGAGGACTACCACTGCCCGTTCTGCGCGAAGCTCATGGCGAGCCTTGGCGACACCTTTACGAGGCTAGCCAAGTCGGGGTCACTTAAAGTGGTACTTGTAGACCTAATAGTGCACCCCGAGGTTGCAGAGATGCACGCTCTAGCTAAGTGCGTTTACAACAAGACGGGGGACGGGTACCTCTACTTCAACTTGTCGAGGAAGCTTTACGACAAGCTGAACCAAGGCGTGAGCACTACACTCGAAGACTTATCGAGCATCGCGTCGACGTACACTGGTAAGGCTTTGATAGACGAGTGCCTCAAGCAGGTTAACGCCGGCGCGGAGCATGTGAGGTCTCTCTCCCAGAAGCTGATAAGCGATGGCTACACGGGTACGCCGACGCTTATATTCTGGAACCCCGAGAAGGGGAAAGGCCTCGTCGTACCTGGTTGCCTCGATATTAACGCGTGCATGACCCAGGGGCAGCTCGACGAAGTATTGTCCTGGCTGAAAAGCTAGGACGGGTTGAACGCGCAGTGCTGGAAAAGCTACTGCTAGGTTGGCTTCTCGCCGTGTTCTTCTCTTTCATCATCTTGGCTGTTTTAGTCACGCTAGCCGCTGCGGAGAGAGTTACCGGTGTAACGCCCTGGTCCAGCCTTAGCGTGTTTAGGGCTTACGCCGAGACTGCTGTTCTCCCACTTGTACTAGCGTTTCTCGCAGTTGTGGTCATTTACGTTCTCACGAGGTATGCTGGCAAAGCGCTGGATTTCCTGGTGCAGAGGATAAATCTTTAATATTGGATTTTTGTCCAACCAGCCGTGGACGCGAGAAGGATAGCGGCCGTGGCTGTCTTCACCTCGACGGCCGTTGTCTTCAGGGTCGCGAAGAACCTCGTTACGACAGTCCAGTTTGTAAACATTCCTCTAGCCATGGCGTTTGTCTCCTCTGCTATCCTTGGCTATAAGGAGGGCTTCCTAGTAGGCTTTCTCTCGTATGTCCTCTCGGATATGCTGATAGGACCAGGCTTCTGGACTCTCGTGAACCCCTTCCTCGCGGGAGCTTTCTCCGCTGTGTTCGGCTTCTCTTATAGGCGTGGGCTGGAGAAGACCTACCTATTTGTGTCGGCATTTCTATCGTGCTTTCTTTTCGACGTGACGACATCAGTTCTTTTTTACATGATCTTCGGTCTAAAGCCTCTGGACGCGCTGGTCTTCGGTCTGCTAGGGCTATTCGTGCCTGTGGTTGGAGGCTTCCTGGTCGGTGTGGGGCCTTTAACGGAGTTTTCCACGTCGGCGCTGGCAGTGGCGCTTCTAGAAGCGCTGGAGAGGAGACTAGGGAAAAACATAAATATTGGATAAGAATCCAATATGCGTGTCTGGAGAGAAGAGCCCTGGAAGGAAGATCGCCGGGTTACTCGTACTAGCGTTACTCGCATGGGCGATAATTGCGAGCGGCTTCGCGGCCTACCTCTACCTGGAGAACGAGCGGCTTTCAGCCTCCCTTAGATCCTACGCATCGAGAACCGTGCTCGTGAATATAGGCATTGACTACGGGAACGGGACGATCGTATGGTTTAACTCCACCCCGCTTCCCTCTGGCTCCTCGGCCTTAACCGCGCTAGTAGCTGTTGCGAAGGTCGAGTACAAGACTTCCCAGATGGGGGCCTACGTCACCAGCGTGAACGGGGTCTCCGAGAAGTTCTTATCGAAGAACGAGGGTTACTCGTGGCTTTGGTACAGGTACGACCCAGGAAAGTCCCAGCTGGTCATGGGGCAAGTGGCGGCAGACAAATATATCTTGGCGAACGGCGACGTGATAGTATGGAGGTATGAGCACTGGAAGTTCTAAAACCTACCTTTCCTTTCTGCTTTTTCTCTATGTTAGCGGCGGCTACGTAAGCAGGAAGACGCTGTCGAGCGAGCTCGGGCTCGGGGAGGGCGTGGTCAGGTCCCACCTAAGGTTTCTCAACGAGAGGGGGCTTGTGCGCTCAGTGCGGGCGGGGAACGCTCTCACGGATAGCGGGAGGAACGGCGTGCGCGGATTGCTTGAGGCGATGTCCGCTAAGAGGCTCGGGCTTGCCCCTGCGTGGGAGCTTAACGCGCGGGAAGCTGTATACGTGCTCCTGCACGGGTACCCGCCCGCTGAAAACGTTGTGAAGTTGAGGGATGAGGCGGTTAGGGAGGGCGCAGACGGCGCGGTGATAGCCGTGTTCGACGGGGGAAAGTTCAGGTTGCCGCCGGGAGGCGAGGATCTCTGCTCGTACGCCCCGAGGCTCTGCGGGGAGGTCCTCGGAGAAGCCGAGGAGGAGGACTGTCTGCTCGTAGTCTTCGGAGAGAGGCTCGGAGCTGCGGTGAAGGGCCTCGTCGGGATCTTACTCAGCGAAAAAGCCCCTTGGAGACCCAGTCTTCTAGAATCCCTGGAACTTCTCCTACGGAGTTGACCCACGCATCAGCGTAGGGGCTTCTCGGAGGCCCGGCTTTCAGCACTTGTACGGCCCTGAGCCCGGCTTTCTTGGCGCCCTCCACATCTATGCGTGGGTCGTCGCCCACGTGGACGGCGTTGCCCGGCTCGACGCCGGCCAGGTAGCACGCTAGTTCGAATATCCTCGGTGAAGGCTTTTTCCAGGCAACAGCCTGCGAGGCTACAATGACGTCTACGTACTTCAGGAGCCCGGCTTCCTCAAGCCTCCTCCGCACGATCTCGTAGCTCCCAACGTTGGTTATTAGCCCCACGGTGAAGCCTAGGCTACGGGACAGGCTCAGCGCGTGCTCAGCCTCTTCGTCCAGCGAGAAGCCTTGAACGTAGCTCTCGAGCACAGCCTTGTACACTTTCTCTGCGAGCAGGGGTTTCGGGGTTACGCCCAGCTTTCTAAGCAACACCATGGATCTGACAAGGTCCCAGGTTTCCAGCTCGTCACCGTGCACACTTGACTCCTTCCAGGCTCTGAGCACCTCCTCCTCGGAGTATTCCAGCCCTGCTTCGCGTAGAGCCAGACTGACGTTCCTGGCGAGATGGTGCGCAAACCCTCTGTCGAATACGAGCACCCCTCCCATGTCGAAGAAAACCGCCCTAGTCATTACGGCTTCGCCCTGCCCCTATACCACCTGTACAGGTTGAGGAGAGCGAGCGCCGTCGCAAGGCTATTTAAGACTAGGAACACGGGATCTCCTATGAGCACGGAGTGCACGGCGAGGAGGAAGCTTCCAGCGGCGTAAAGCGAGCTTAAGCGAGGGCTTGGGACATCCTTGAAGCTTGCAATCCATGCCGCTATTATGAGCAACATGCCCGCTACTCCGAGTAGCATGCTGGAATGCACCCTCCACCACTCCTTAGGCCTGCTTAAAAACATTCGTCTGCACGCGTTACCGTTATAAGGGGCTTGTGCATGGCAAGCAAGAGTGTCTGGTGTCGGCATGGGGGACGGTGAGAGGAGGCCTTCGAAGTTCGTTTCCAGTAGGAGGATAAGGGCGTTTTTCACCAGGGAGGGTGACGTCCTCTACCTCGACCTCGACGGGGAGACGTACAGCGGGGTCGGCGACTTCGTACCCATACCTGTAGGCAAGCTTCGGGGGTTAAGGCTGGAGGAGATCCCCGAAGGCGTGTCGATAGAGCCCGTAGAGTACATGGAGAAAAACATCTTCTACATCCTGAGGATGGGCTCTCTCTTCACATACGAGGTTAAAGTTAACAGGGGAGGAGTCGAGGTAAGCGTTGACGAGTGGTTCTCCGAGTGGAGGTCGTACATAGGGATAGAGGCGTACCAGGAGGCTCTTCTCTCCGTGTTAAAGGAGCTCATGGACTCTGGCTTCGTTAGCTACGTGGATTTGGAGAGCGGAGAGGAGATGCTCTACGTCTCTTTTGTTGTGCCGCTCCCCGGGAGCTTGACGGTGTTCAAGGCTTTGAAGGTCGTAAGGCGGCTGGTGAGAGAGCTCGAGCTAGAGGTTACTCGCCGCGCTAGTATACTGGCGCTGAGGGAGGCTAAGAGGAAGCTGAGGAGGATAGCGGAGAGAGGCTTGGAGGAGAGTTTTCTCGAGAGGGTTAGCAGGATTTTTTACAGCGGTGTAGGCGGAGGGGAGGAAGGAATTTCCAAAAAATCGAAATAGAAAAGTATATTTTCCTGGATGCTTTTGGACGTGCTGATAAAATGATCATCGATGAGAAGGATGCGGCTATACTGGAGTTGCTCCAGGAGAACGCGAGGTTAGTCATAAAGGAAATTAGCAAGAGGATAGGCTCTCCGATTACTACGACTCACGCTCGGCTTAAACGGCTGGAGAGGGAAGGCGTGATAAAGGCTTACAGGGCTATACTCGACCCTAAAAAGCTGGGCTACGACACACTCGCATACGTTTTCATCTCGTTTTCGAGGGATAGAGGGCTCGACCAGAGGAAGGTCGCCCAGGAGATAGCGAAGATCCCGGAGGTCCAGGAGGTTCACATAATCACGGGTGAGTGGGATATCCTCGCCAAGGTCCGCGTGGGGAGTGTCGACGAGCTGGGAGACCTCGTCGTAAACAGGCTGAGAAATATCGAGGGGGTAGAGAAAACCTACACGTCGGTCGTGCTCGAAGTAGTTAAGGAGACAACGAAGCTACCGATAAGGATCGACAAGGCGAACCTCGCAAGGCTCCCGGCGCGCAACCCCGGGACCACGTAAGGGATTAAAGCCTCCTTTCTATGGGCTGACCCGGGTGACCGGCGTGAAGGTCTACCTGGCGGCTCCGATGAGGGGTGACCGTAGCGCGCTGGCAAACGTGAAGAAGCTGTTGCAAGCCCTGGAGGAGAGGGGGTACGTCGTGTTGACGAAGCACGTAGCGGACGACGTGCTCGACGTGGAGAAGGGTATGACGCCTAGAGAGGTCTTCGAGAGGGATATAAGGTTGCTGGAAGAGGCGGACGTCCTGGTGGCGGAGGTATCGTACCCGAGCCTCGGCGTGGGCTTCGAGATAGCGTACTTTCTGCTGAGGGGGAAGCCGGTGATAGCCCTGGCCTTGCGCGAGAGGCTGGAATCGGTATCCGCGATGATAAGGGGTATAACGTGGGAGAACTTCAGGCTGGTAGCCTACTCGGACGTCGACGAGGCAATAGAAAAATTAGACAGCATGTTGCCAGGTAGCGTTGACATGCAATGAAGGTAGCCGTAGTCGCCCTGCCGGAAGCCCGGGAGCCCGAAGCCGCGCTTCAGTGGCTTAAAGGGTACCTCGGAGCTATAGGGGTAGAGCCCTCTCTTGTGCGGGCGAACGTCAGCTTAGAGGAGGTCGCCGCGGTCATAGCCGAGCAGGACGCCGTGATAGTAGTGGGCGCGGCGGGGAATAGGAAGGCCGTGGAAGTAATAGGTAACGCGCTGGGACTAAAGCTGGAGGTAAACAAGGAGGCTTTGGAGCTCGTAACCGGGTACTATATGGACCGGGTGGACATCCCGGGCAACGTCGAAGAGCTGGCGATAACCCCGGAGTTCAGCTACGTTATTCCGAACGAGCGCGGACCCGTACCAGCGTTCGTTGCCTTTAGCCTGACGGACGACCGATTCGTGGCAGCGACGCCGCCGGGGTTCGAGGAGACGATCGAGACCTTCGAGGCAGGCATACAGGATTTCTTCCGGGAGAAAACCGGGAAAAAGTACTCGGTGACGTTCTCGATGGACGTTGAGTGCGGCGTCGAGGAGGCTGAAAGCATAGTTTCCGAGGTAAACAGCGGGGTGAAAGGCGTGTTCGCGCGGCTCGACGCGAGGTTCTACACCGGGAAGGGTCTTCCGCTGACGTTTACAGCTTACTCGGAAACCCCCGAGGGCCTCTCGGACGCCATGGAAAGAGTAGAAGAGCTCGTGAAAAAGCTCGCCGCCGAGAAGGGGCTTCGGCTCGTGGAGAAGGAGAAAGCGGGGGGCGTGAAGGAGGAAGATTTATAGCTTCCCGTGTGCCTGCTAGTGGGTGTTGCGCCGTGAAGGTGCTTGACGCCAGGCTTTACGGGGAAAGGTGGACCGTGGCTTACAGGGAGAACGACAAGTGGCAGGTTGGCATCTACATCCCCGAGAACGCCTCTCTACGGGAAGTCACTGTACTGGAGAAGCACGATAGACCGGAGCTCTTCGTCCTACTCGAGGGGGAGATAACTCTGGTCGTCAGCGAGGACGGGTCGGAGCTGAGGGAGGTAAAGATGGAGCCCGGCAAGCTCTACGTGGTAGACGAGTGGCACAACGCCTACAGGCCGGGCGGTAGGCGCGGCGTTGCCCTCGTCGTAGAGGCTCCCGGCGTGGAGACCGAGTACATGGAGGTAAGCCCTAGGTGCAACGAGTAGGGGTCAGAAGCTTACCCTGCACTCACCAGCTTCGTACAGCCACCGCCTCCTCATCCCCCAATGTTCTACAATAATGTCTTCTTTTATTCGTTGCGAGTAGCGCGTGCTTCAATGAGGGGGCCGGGCACCGCTTCCCCGGGGGTCCTACCCCTTATTCTTGTGCCCCAGCTGGTTTAATTCTTAGCAGTTCTTCGACTAGCTTCTTCGCGGCTGGCTTAGCCTGTGCCTTTGCAACTGCGAAGCGGTAGAGCGCTTCCCATAGCGTTGCATCTTCCGCCGCGTACTCACGCGCGGCTAAAGCGAAAAACCGACAGGGAAAGGCGTTCAGCACTTCCTCTCAGCTCCGCGCGCTTAGGCGCTTATGTACTCGTATACCTGGTCCTCGACCTTCTGGAACTCCGGCGACCTCCTATCCCTAGGCCTCGGCAGGTCGACATGCACTATTCCAGCGATCTTCGCGGGCCGCGTTGTTAGCACGATGATTCTGTCGGCCATGAAGACTGCCTCGTCGACGTTGTGGGTAACCATTATTATCGCTCTTACGGTCGTTACACCCCACATCCACATGTCCAGAATCTCCGACCTGAGCGACTCCGCGGTCAACGGGTCGAGCTGCGAGAAGGGTTCATCCATGAGTAGCAGTACTGGCTCCACCGCGAGTGCCCTCGCGATATTGACTCTCTGCTTCATCCCGCCGCTCAGCTCGTGCGGGTAGAAGTTCTCGAAGGCTTGGAGGCCCACCAGGGAGATGTACTTCCTGGCCTTCTCCTCGGCCTCCCTGCGCGGAACGCCGTTAGCCCTTAGGGGGAGCGCCACGTTTTCGAGTACAGTCAGCCAGGGTAGCAGGGTTGGAGACTGGAAGATAAAGCCTATGCGCGAATCGCCTCTAGCGAACACTATCTCCCCGCTATCGGCTTTCTCAAGCCCGGCTATTATCCTTAAAAGCGTGGTCTTCCCGCACCCGGAGGGCCCTAGGATCGCGACGAACTCTTCTCCGACGTCGAAGGATATGTGGTCGAGAACCGGTAGTGTCTTCCCGCCTTCCTTGAACGTCTTGACGATGTTCCTTATGGAGAGTATCGTCTGCATGCTACTCACCGGCAAACTTACCGCTAAGCCTTGAGAACAGCCTCGCCCAGACCGCTTTATCCACCGCTACTATAACCAGCGACAAGAAGAGTGCCGCCAGCGCGGTTTTCCCGGCTTCTCCCTCAACAGTATACCTGTTAAGCAGGGCTCCGACACCTCCCAGGTCTATCGTTCTCTGGCCCAGCGTAACGTATTCAGCGGCTATCGTCGCGTTCCACGCCCCACCCCACGAGCTTAAAGCACCTGTGAGAAGCGAGGGAAAAACCGAGGGGAAGAATATCGACCTGAAGAAGTGCCACCCCTTTACGCCGTACACGGCGGCGAGCTCTTCGTGCTCTTTTCTTATGCTTCCAAGCCCGAAGACGAGTATATTGAAGTACAGGTACCACAGAGAGCCTTGCAGGAGAACCGTAAACAAAACCACGAGAGGCCCCCAGGAGAAGGTCAAGGCTACGTAGCCCAGTAGAGGCCACCATATGATTGCCGGCACTGAGGCGAGTAGCTCGCCCGATGCGCCAATAAGCATCGCAGCTCTCCTGAAGCTGTACGTCAGGTAGGCTATTAGGAGCGAGAGGACCAGGGAAAAGACGAGCACTATAGACACCCTTGCGAGGCTCAGCGGTAGCTCGTGAAGGAAGCTCTTAGCCACGCCTACTACGTCCAAGCTTAGAAGACCCGCCACGCCGGAGCCAAGGTAGAACAACGCGACCACTAGTAGCGTAGCCCCGACAACCCTGGGGACGAAGCCTGGAAGCTTAACTCTCGCCTCGACCCATACCAGAGCCTCTCCTAGACCACTCCACACGCGGGAAACAACCTCCGAGAACTTTTCGTAGAAAGCGCTCACGGACGGGAGGGGTAGGTCTCTAACGGACTTTACGGCTGGGTTCCATAGGAGAACATACGTCGCCATGATAGTCGCGAACAGCGCGGCAACGCCGATGTAGAAGCTCGCGTAGTCCCCCCTGTTGTAGCTCTCCATTATAAAGGCGCCTATACCCGTCAGCTTGTACTCCTCCTCTCCCAGAGTGATGACCTCGGCTGCCGTCAGGAAGAACCAGCCGCCAGCCCACGAGATGAGGCTGTTCGCCAGGAGCGCCGCCCTAGAAGCCGGCACGTATATGTAGAAAAACCTCGAAACAGCACCCAGCGAGTAAACCCTCGCCATATCGAAAACGGAGGGTTCAAGGGACTTTATAGACGCGTAAACCCCGAATATCATGTTCCACACAAGGCTAGTCACTATCAAGAATACAGCTGCCGCCTCTACGCCCAAAGCCCTGGGAAGGTTAGCTATGAACATAGCGAGGGCAGCCGGGAAGAAGCCGAGTATGGGTATTGACTGGAGGATGTCGAGCACGGGTAGCATGATGGATTCGACAACCTTGTTACGAGCCATTAGCGAGCCCAGAACTAGAGCTATGAGCAGGGATACGATGTACGCTTCCGCCATGCGTGCAAGGCTCGCCGAGACCGCGATAAGCAGGGCTAGCATTAGCGTTCACCGAGGACAATTTGCGAAAACGTTAAAAATGTTAATATAGCTATTTCTTAGAGCGGGTGGGACCTTAAGGTGTCACAACAAAGCTCTAAGAAGATCGTGCTTCCAAGGGATGTTTCCCCCGACCACGTCCTCGGGTTGCTAGAAGTCCTACACACAATGGGAGGGTTGACTGACTCGATGTACGTAGGGGACGCTGTCCACGAAAACATACAGGTTCTCCCGAAGGCTATAGACGTCGCGGAGGCCTTAGGGCTCATAAAGACCCATAAAGGAAACCTACAGCTAACAGAGCTGGGGAAGAGGGTTGCCCGAAGCGATCCGAAGAGCATCAAGAAGCTGTTAAGGAACGCTATCAGCAACATCGAGCCTCTAGCCGAGATAGCATCGACCCTCAAGGAGAAAAAGAGGATGACTGTGGAGGAGTTCGACGCCATAATAGGCAAGTACTACCCGGGAAACGTGGAGGAAGCCAGGAAAAACGTGCTCATATGGGGGGCCTTCCTCCACCTCTTCGTCATGGACGAGGAAGACGAGGAAATACTCCCCATTTAGAGCGCGATGGGTTTATCCGCTCAACAAGCCTTTCAAGCATGGTGATGAAGTTCGCTAGGACCGAGCTGTGAGGCCTACGGCGGAAGCTGACACTCCCCCGGTACGCCTCTTCTGTACGCTGTTGCAGGGGTGGCTTAGAAGAGCGTTGTCTGCCTCCCCTTTCTAGGGGGAATCTCGGGGAAGGAGTCGCGCACAGGTAGGTAGACCTTCTCGTAGAAGTCCGCTTGGCTTAGAAGCGTCCTCTTGTCGAACGACTTCACGTACTCGACAGCGATCCTCCAGGCCTCCTCGAAGGGCATAACTTTCTCCACCCTGGACTTAACTTCGCGTTCGAAGAGCTCCGGAGTCTGGTCCTGCCCGCCCATCGTGAACCACCCGTGCTCGCTGAGGTATGCAGCCTCGTCGCCCACGTATACGAGCGTCCTCCCTGAGGAGTCTTTCTCGACCTCCACGCCCCTAGCGATCTTTTCGCGCGAAGCGGCAACGGGGACTCCTCTCCTCTTCGCCCAGGCGTAGAATATCGCCCTGTTGAGCCCGAAGGAATAAGCTTTTTCAAGGTCGCCTGTCAGCACGTAGTACCGCGCGGCCTGCAGGAGGGCCATTACTTGGAACCTGCCGAGCCTTTCTCCAACCATCCTAGGAGGAGATCGGGAGGCGGGTAAAAAGCCTAACTTTTAGGTAGAGGTCTTCGCCAACGCTCCCGCGAGTATGGATACAAGCCTCGGCGCAAGCTCCCTGGAATCTCCGTTTGCGTCGAACTCCAGGAGCTTGCCTTTCTCCCTGTAGAAGTCCACGACGGGGAGCGTGAGTCTCCAGTACTCGCGGAACCTCGCCTCAACGACTTCCGGGTCGTCGTCTCTCCTCCTCACGAGCCTAGACCCGCAATTGTCGCATACACCCGGTTTTCTCGGAGGCTTCCAGGACACGTGGTACGTTTCGCCGCAGTTGGGACAGTAAAGCCTTCCCGAGAGCCTCTCAACGGCGACCTTCAGGCTTACACTCAGAAGCACAGCCTTGTCCAGGGGGTAGTGCTTTTCGAGGAAAAGAGCCTGTTGTAGCGTCCGCGGGTAGCCGTCCAGGACGAAGCCCTTCGCGCAGTCGCCCTGCGAGAGGCGGCTTCCAACAAGCTCGTTGACCACATCGTCGGGGACCAGTAGCCCCCTGGAAACGTACGTAGCGACGCGCCTACCCAGCTCGGACCCCTTGCGTATCTCTTGTCGCAGAAGCTCCCCCGTGGATACGTGCGGCACTCCGAAGAACCTAGCCACCTCGGACGCGTACGTCCCCTTACCGGCTCCCGGCGGTCCAAGTATTGATACCCTTATGGTTTGCACCCGAGTTATAGACTAAGCTCTCTGCATGCTAATAAGGGTAACGCCTGAGGCCTAGCGATGGCTTTAAGGCTTCGCGCGTAGCTAGCTTTGTGTGAGCGGGGGATCCTGCTACACGAACACGCTGGAGTACTTGAAGCACCCGTTGCCGGCTGAGGTCTCGGAGCTTTTGAGGAGAGGGGAGTTGAGGAAGGCGGAGGGGGAGTTGAGGAGGCTTGCAGAGACGTCTCCGCAACCGTTGGCAAAGCGCTTCGAATTCGAGCTTGAAAGGATTAGAAGGATGGGCTACGAGTACCCCTACACCGTCGAGGAGGCATTCAGGCAGCTCAGGAAGCGCGTAGAGGATCTCACGCTGGAGGAGTTCGCCTCGCTGATATCCAGGGGGTGCGTGGACCACGCGGTTATAGAGGGGGAGGTAAGAGTGCACAGACGCTTCGAGCCGAACGCTTTCTGGCTCTGCGGGGACCTCTCAAGCCGTAGGAAAAGCCTGGGCGACGAGCGGAGCGACCTGAACGAGCTGACGTTGAAGTGGAGAGCCGAGAGGGTTCTCAGCGCCGCACGCGAGAAGGGCGGGGGCTACGTCCTACCTTTAAGGTACCGCGTAAGGGCAAGGGTGAGCCTGAAGAGGAGCCCGAGGGAGCTCGGAGAGCCCGTGAGGGTCTGGATCCCGCTACCGAGGGTCGAGGGTATTCACTCGGAGTTCAGGCTTCTCGACTACAGCGTGAAGCCTGTACACGTAGCGCCCCCGGATCACCCTCAGAGGACAGCTTACTTCGAGCTTTACGGGGACACTAGAGAGGTGTGGGTGGAATACGAGTTCACCTCTAGGGGCTTCCACGTAGAGGTAGACCCCAGGGAGGCGAGCGTCGACCCGGACTCCGAGGTCGCTAGAAGGTACCTGTCCGAGAGGCCGCCGCACATAGCGTTCACCGGCGAGCTCAGGGAGTTCGTGGACCGGTTGACTAGGGGCGCCGCGTCCCCCTACGAGAAGGTTCAGCGGATATGGGGCTGGATAACCGAGAACGTCAGGTACACCTACGCCAAGGACTACATATTCTACGACAACATACCGGAGTACGTTTTCCGCGAGAAGAGGGGCGACTGCGGCATGCAGGCCCTGCTCTTCATAACGATGTGCCGTATCGCCGGGGTACCCGCCAGGTGGGAGTCAGGCTGGTACATGCACCCGTTATCGCCCGGCATGCACGACTGGGCGCAATTCTACCTCGAGCCCTACGGCTGGCTGTACGCGGATCCAAGCTTCGGGAACAAGAGGAAGGGCGGCGAGTGGCGCAACACCTTCTACCTGGGGTCAACCGAGGGGTACCGCCTAGCCTCGAACATAGAGGTGTACGCAGAGTTCGACCCGCCTAAACGCTACATACGCTCAGACCCCGTGGACAGCCAGCGCGGAGAGGTGGAGACACCGTCAAGGAACCTGTACTACGACGAGTGGGACTTCGCTCTGGAGATAGTGTCCGTCGAAAAGCTTGCGTAGGTTTCGCCGAAAACAACGTGGGTGCAGGCTCCGCTGAACAGTTAAATAGTTGCAGGCGTATGCATAGGAAATATAAACATTCCTTTTTCTTCAAAGAAAAGCTAATATACTTTTCCTCATAATTAAATCCTTGTGAACAAAGCAAAAACAATCTACTACCTAGCAATAATCATAGGGCTAGCGATTGTCGCGGCAATCGTTTACTCCTTCTGGCAGGCATACCAAACGGCACTCCAGATGTTTGGACCTAAAGAGGCGCCCAACAAGGTTTGGGAGCTCTTCCCTGTATCTGTTGCTTTCATGAAGGCACGTGATACTCTGCTCATAGTAGGTGGTGTGATCTGGATTCTGGGAACCATAGTATTCTTCGCGGAGCTCGCCGGCTACACAATTACTAAGTCCGGCCTCGCTAAGAACAGGATGGGGGTAGGAGACTGGAGCGTTATAGACGTGGCCCTCGTAGCCCTAAGCGCCGCCGTCTATGGAGGGCTACTCGCGGCTACAGCCCCCATAACCATAGTACCCGGCTTCACGTGGTTGCGCCCTGGCAACGCTCTCGCTCCGCTCTTCGGAATGTTCTTCGGCATACCCGGGTGCCTCGGAGCAGCGATAGGCAACCTACTGGCAGACATACTTTCAGGGTACTTCGGGGTAGGCTCTTTCGGAGGCTTTATAGGGAACTTCCTGATAGCCTACATACCCTTCAAGTTCGTCAGGGATCACAGCTTTGGTAGCGCGTCCTCGATAGGAGAGTTCTACATATGGGGCGTCATAGTCCAAGCCTTCGTGAGTGCCATCTACATATGCTGGTGGCTCGACGTGATGCAGAGCGTCGTAGGGCTACCTGTATTCGTGATATGGGCGGTTATAGCGACCTCGATACTCATAAACAACATCACCGTTAACGCCGTCCTCTCGCCAATCCTCGGCGTGATACTCTTCCCGCTAGTAAAGTCCAGGGGTCTCTACTGGAAGGACAGAGTAATGCCGCAGAAATCCACGGCGTAAACATAATAAACCTTTACTTTTTTCTTTTCTTCTGACAAGCGATGCTGAGCGGGCTCTACGTCGAGAGGAAGTCGTTCTTTCACTCGCTGGATCCGAGAGTGAAGCTCCTCTGGGCCACCCTCGTGCTCGCCGCCTCCATAGCGACGCAGTTCAACGGGTTGAAAAGCTTCCCCGTGTTCGTCTCCGCTATAGCCGCGCTGACCCTCTCCGGAATAGGCGCGGGGCTGGCGGCCGTACTGATATTCAACTCCCTGGTGTTCCTACTTATAACGACGCTCGTATGGGCGGGGATGTACAGCGGCCACGGAAGCCCTGTGTTCGTGCTAGGATTCCTGAGGATCACGGACGTAGGGTTGCTTGTAGCGAGCGGGAAGTTCTTCCTCATAATGAGCCCTGTATTCGCTTTTATAACGTTCTTCGTTACCACGAAGCCTTACCACGTCGCGTGGACGCTGGAAAAAATGGGTATGCCCTCCAAGGTTTCCACGGCGTTCGTGATAGCTGTGAGCCTGTTGCCCACCATGGTTAAGGCTACCCGGGACGTCATAGATATACAGAAGTTGAGAGGCCTCGCGCTCGACAGGGGGAGCGTGCTTGACAGACTTAGAAACTACATCCCCATTATAGTACCGGTTATCTCCAGGCTTCTAAGCGACGTGTGGGATCTAAGCCTGGTCCTAGCATCCAGGTACGTAGGGTACTCGAAGAGGAGGACTTACCTCCTGGAGCCGAGGTGGAGCTCCAGGGACACTGTGTTCGCGCTTCTTTCACTGGTGTTTTACGGGGTGATAATAGCATGGGGACTTCAGTTACTGTGAGAAACCTGAACGTAAAGTACCTCGGATCGAAGGACTGGACTCTGAGAGCTGTCGACTTCGAAGCAAATAGAGGAGAGCTGGTTATCATAATGGGTCCCAGCGGTTGCGGTAAAACAACCCTTTTCAGGGTGCTGGCGGGCCTTATACCCTCCCTCCTCCCGGGCACTGTGGAGGGCCAGGCGGTAGTCGAGGGTATAGACGTTGTTTCGAGCGGCTACAAGGGGCTCGCCGGCGTGGTGGGGCTTGTATACCAGAACCCGGAGATGCAGGTTGTAACGAGGTCTGTCCTCGAGGAGCTCGCGATGGGCCCGGAGAACCTCGGCTTGCCGCGCGAAGAGATACGCGCCAGGATAGACTGGGTTGTCGACATGCTGAACCTTCACGACTTCCTCGGGAGGGATCCCCAGACGCTCTCGGGCGGCGAGAAACAGCTGGTAGCTATAGCCAGCGTGCTTACATCGAAGCCCAAGGTGCTGTTACTCGACGAGCCTACGTCCATGTTGGATCACAGGGGGACGAGGCTCGTTCTCGACGCCATAGCCGAGCTGAAGAAGGAGGGCTTGACGGTCATAGTCGCGGAACACCGCGTTGAGTGGGCTGCCGAGGTAGCCGACAGAGTGGTAGTGATGGGGAGGGGTACCATCCTCCTGGAGGGGAAACCCGAGGAGGTGTTCTCGAGGGTAGAGGACATCCAAAGGTACGGCGTGAGGCCTCCGGGTGTCGCCGAGGTAGCCTATGAGCTTAGGAAGAGGGGCGTGAACGTGCCTATACCGGTGAAGATGTCTGACAGCTGGGTTCTCCTGGGTGAGAGGGGATGATCAGGTTCGAGAACGTTAGGTTCAGCTACGGGGAAGGGCTCTTCGAGATGAGGGACCTCAACGTAGAGATTAAGCGAGGAGAGTTCGTTGGCGTTATAGGGCACAGCGGCGCCGGGAAGACCACGTTCGCCAAGCTGGCCGTGGGGCTCCTCAAGCCGCGTAGCGGCAGGGTGCTCGTCGACGGGAAGGATACGAGGACGACCCCCGTCTCCGAGCTAGCTAGGAAGGTCGGCTACGTGTACCAGAACCCGGATCTCATGATATTCTCTCCCACGATACTCGACGAGGTAGGATTCGCGCTGAGGAACATGGGCTACCCGGAGAGCAAGGTTAAAGACATGGTGCTACGAGCGCTTGAAAGCGTCGACTTGTCGAAGCCTCTCGACGCCTCCCCGCACATGCTGAGCTTCGGGGAAAAACACAGACTCGCAATAGCCAGCGTGCTCGTGACGGAGCCCGACGTCCTGATCCTAGACGAGCCGACAACCGGGCTCGACTACGCGAGGTGCCTTCAGCTATTCAGGGTTCTCGAGAAGCTTTACAAGGGCGGGAAAACAGTCGTTGTGATAACGCACGACTTGGACCTGCTGGGCATGTTCTCGACGAGGGTTCTCGTATTTGAGAAGGGTAGGCTGATTAGGGACGGCGCGACGGAGGAGGTCCTTCTGGACACGGAGTTCCTTGAGGAGAAGGGCTTCATCCCGACGCAGCTTCAAAGGCTGTCGAAGATGCTCGGCTTAAAGGCTTATTCTCCCTCGAAGATCGCGGAGTACATAATCGAGCTTAGGAAAAAGAAGGGTATTTAAGGCTATATCTTCTCCTTCGGGTAGACCCTGTGGAGCAGTAGCCAGCAAAGTGCAGGTATGAGCCACAGGGAGACTATCGTCGACGCTGCCGCGGTCATCGCCGATACTTGGTCTGCGTAGACGCCGCTGAATGCCTTGAGGAGAAGAGTGTAGACCGTTGGGCCCAGGGTCCAGCCCAGGTTGTTTAGAACGCTGTAAACAGCGAACACCGTGCCTCTATGCTCCGGGACTACCACCTCGCTTAGAACGGTGTTTATATTCGGGTACGCAAACGTGGTGAACATCATTCCGCCAACTGCTAGCGCTGAGGGTACAAGGAGGTCTTTAAAGTTCGTACTGCCGTAGGGGTAGGGGTATGTTACCATGAGCATCATCGACACGTACCCGACTACTACTCCCAGTAGCGACACCTTTGTTCTCCCGGTGTAGTCCCCCTTGCCGGCGAGCCTATCGCTCAGGGTGCCGCCCACTATGTGTCCAAGAGCTATCGAAGCAGTCGCCGCCGCTATTATCAGCGACGCTGTACCAGTCGAGACGCCCCACTTCGTGCTAATGTAGTCTATGGACCATATGCTCAGCATACCCCAAGGGATGGTCCAGGGTATGATCATTAGGAGTACGAGCAGAACGCTTTTCTTCCTCAGGCTCGGCAGGGATTCTCTGAGCGAGTACCTCCTAGCCTCTCTAGCGCCTTTCTCCGAGTACCCTATGAATATGCCCCTCGAAGAGTAGAACAGGAGGACGGAGAACACCAGTGTGAGTAGTCCTGCAAGCATGTAGGCTGTGCGCCACGGCAGGAGTACGCCGGCGACTATCAGCCCTAGGATCATGGCGAGCACGCTTGAGACGTAGTAGGACGCGTAACCTCTCCCCCTGCTCTCGCTGGGCAGGGCGTCGGAGATAAAGGCGTATATCGCTGGTCCCACGCCCACGTATCCCACGCCGAACGCGATGAAGTAGGCGAGTAGCTCGGCGTAGCTCCTAGCCTGCGACACCAGGAGTAGCCCTAACCCCATTATTACTCCAAGCGTGAAAATCACTGGGCGCCTACCAACCTTGTCGGCGAGCACTCCCCACACGAACGAGAGGACGAGGCCCGTTCCTTGAAGTAGCGTGGCTATAAGCCCGGCGTTGAAGCGCCACTCGACCTCGCTTTTCCCGGGAATGAGCCCCTCTGCGTGCAACGTTCGCAGTATCGGGTTAAGCATGTAGTACCCCATGAAGTAGAAGAGCACGAAGAGCGCTAGGGAGGCTACTATGACTTTAACCCTGGGTCTTCCCTCCGGCATCTTACAGCCACCTCTCGAAGAACTCCACGACTCTTTTCTCGTACTCCTTCGGGTAATCCTGTATCGCGGAGACGTGCTTCGAATCCGTTACCCATAGCTCGGTGTTCGGGTTTACCTTCTTGTTCTCGTTGAAGAACGTCTCTATCTCCTCTAGTGCCACGAGGTCGTCGTTTCTCCCGGCGATTATGAGTAGCGGCTTGCGGATCAACGAGGCATAGTTGAACATGACGAGCTTACTGGGGTCGGTCCGGGTAGTTTTACTCGTGAAGTAGATTATCAGCGGGTACGAAGCTAGGAGCAGGTACCTTAGGGGCGCGCCAACCCTTTTCACCCACCTTTTGCCCGAGGCTCTGATGTCGATGTACGGGCTATCCGCCACCGCGGCCTTCACCCTGTCTTCGCGCGCAGCGGTCATTAGGGTTATCGCGCCGCCCATCGAGTAGCCGATCATGCCGAGCCTGGACGCCAGCCCCTTTTCCTCTAGTAAGTCGATTATCTTGCTTATGTCTTCCACCTCGCGTAACCCCAGCGTAGTGTACCTCCCATCGCTCTCGCCGTGGGCGCGCATATCGAAGGCTACGACGTTGAAGTTGTTACGAGCTAGGATGTCTATAACGGGCTTTATGTACCACTCGTCCCACTTCGAAGACGTATAGCCGTGGACGACGAGAACTGTCCTGTCAGACCCCCTAGGGATAAGCCACCCCCTAAGCGTCAAGCCGTCGCTCGTCTTTACTTCGAGCTTCTCGTAGGTATAGCCCATGTCGCCCGGAGACCACTGCCCCACCTTTCTCGGAGGGCTCGCTAGTTTTCGCGAAGCCGAAAACGCTACAGCTACCAGTAAGAGGACGACAACAGCTACTACTGTGGTTAACAGCAGTGTTAACATCGTTGGTCCTAAATAAGTATTTCCAGCAAAATATATATTTTTCGTTTTCTCCTTGCCGCTAACCTCTACCTGGCATGGCCTTTTTTAAGGGGCTTACTATGGTTCTCTCCTGCGCGGAAGAAATTTAAACTCCCACGTGTAGTAGCACGCTGTGTCAGCGTACAAATTAGATGAAAAATCCCTGAACGTTTTAAAAGAGATAACGGAGATAGTGGCGCCTTCCGGCTTCGAGGAGCCCGTCCTCGAGAGGATAAAGCAGTACTACTCGGAGTACGCAGACGAGGTGAGACGCGATAACCTTGGCTCGCTGATCCTCGTCAAGAGGGGTTCGAGCGAGAGGCCCAAGGTTCTTGTCGCTGGTCACGTGGACGAAGTGGGCTTCCTCGTAACGGGGATAACCCCCGAAGGTTTCATCACGTTCACCACGCTGGGAGGCTGGTTTGAGCAGGTTCTCCTGGCTCAGCGGGTCGTCATAAGGACGAAGAAGGGGGAGGTCTACGGCGTCATTACGAGCAAGCCTCCGCACCTGTTGACACCGGAGGAGAGGCAGAAGGTCGTCCAGTTCAGCCAGATGTACATCGACGTCGGCGCTACGAGCAAGGAGGAAGTAGAAAAGCTAGGTGTAAGAATAGGGGACCCGGTGGCGCCGTGGTCTCCCTTCACGAGGACCGCGTTCGAGGACAGAATCATGGCGAAAGCTTTGGACGACAGAGTGGGGGCTTTCATAGCGATGGAGGTCCTCAAGCACCTCAGGCTTAACGGTATTGACCACCCGAACACGCTCTACGCGGCTGCAACTGTGCAGGAGGAGGTTGGGCTTAGGGGCGCCGAGACTGTTGGATGGGTGGCAGACCACGACGTAGCCATAGTTACGGAGGTAGACATAGCCGGCGATGTGCCGGGGATAAAGCCTAGCGAGGCTCCGGCTAAACTCGGGAAGGGACCGTCCATAATCGTGTACGACAGGTCGATGATACCTAATCCTCGCTTCAAGGAGTTCGTCATAGAGGTCGCCGAGGAGGCAAAGATCCCCTACCAGCTATCGGCTGTGAGTGGCGGCACGGATGCCGGCAGGCTTCACCTTTACAAGGGAGGAAGGCCCAGCATTGTGATAGGCGTGCCCACTAGGCATATACACAGCCACGTCAGCATCGTGAGTCTGAGCGACGTGGAGAACGCCGTTCGACTAGTGCTGGAACTCGTGAAGCGGCTGGACCAGGAAACCCTAAAAAGGTTCGTGAATATATAGGGTCTCTAAGCTTTTTCTGCTCTTTTCAGTAGAAGCGGTAGACTTACAACTGTAGCCCCCGTAGCCAGGTAGGCGATGAACTGTACCGGGACTGGTTGCGCCTTAGCAACCGTCGTTAGAAGCATGGCGACCACGAGGGCTACCGCAGCGAGCACCGCCCTCCACGCGAGAGGCTTGCCGGCTAGGCTCACCTTCTCGCTTACCAGCGGGTATACGGAGAGGCCTACTATCAGCCCCCCTATCCTAGCGATCGTCGCGTCCGCGACTACCAGGTAGAGGCCCCCCACCGCGAGCCCGTAAACCGCCAGAACAGCGGAGGATAGAGAAGCCTTCCCCGGTAGCCTGTCGAAGAGGTAGTACGAGGCGTAAGACACAGCGAGTCCCAGCGCAATGCCGCCGGCAACGTCCCAGGGATAGTGCACGTTCAGCATTATCCTGGAGGCACCGACTATCGCTACGACCGCTACACCCAGAACCACTACTCCGAGCCTCCGCGTTTTAAGCGAGAGGCTGGACCAAAAAGTGGTGGATGTCTGCGAGTGCCCACTCGGAAAACCGTACCCCTCTGCGTTCGCAAGCCACAGCTCCCTCGGGGGGCGGGGGAGCCGAAGGGTATTCTTCACTACGACGTTCAACCAAGCAGTCGTGGAGAGCGCTAGTAAAACCGAGAACCCCAAGCCCTGGTCGACGAGGAAGTACAGCACAACGGCTAGAGCCACGTAGGCGGGTTCGTCGCCCAGGTTCGTGGCAAGCCGCCAGAAGCCGACCCAGTTACCAGTCAGGTAGGCGATCAGCGGGGAGACAAGTAGCAAGACTGATACCGCCGCGAAAAGGTAGTCAAGCTTACTCCTCGCCATCCCTCTATACTCTCACCCCGGGAATTTAT